>NZ_JAKEUQ010000029.1 GCF_022397955.1 Vibrio sp. Isolate32
CCGTACACCGTACAAAGCCTTGAGAGACATCTGCTTTTTTGAGTTGCTGGCGCTTAGCATAAAACGTCGAGGGATTGAGTTCATTAAGCTTACAAAATGCAAGCGTTGACAATGAACTCGATTCAGACTGAGCGATGAGCGTTTGCCATTCTTGATTAGTGTGTCGTTTTCCCATTTCAAATCTCCTCATGGTTGGAGACTTGATCTTATTCTTCGCGCTAGGCGATTAGAATGCGGGTTTTATGGAGCGCTTACGTTTATTTAGGGTCTAGTTGATATCGCAATACTTCGTGTCTGTCTTGCTCTGAATAAAATGCACTCAAGAACCGACCACCGCACTTCTCAATCACTTTCTTCGAAGCGATATTGCCACTTTCACAAGTAATGATAGCGCTTTCTATTAACGCGTGATGTTGTATCCAAGACAACATATAGCTAGCGACACCTCGCCCTCTCGCTTGGGGCAAAGTCTCATAGCCTATGTGTCCGATGACATCATGGATGTACTCAGTCGTTCCATGACGAACTCGAATAACACCAAGGATCTCGCCACAATCTATACAAAAATAGGTAGAAGCTGGAGTCCAACCTTCAGGCAATGCTTCACCTTTAGAATAAGCAATACGTCTTTTTAAATAGGCATCACTGCTATCGGAAATGCCAGTGTAGATATCGAGCCCATCTTCAGCACAAGCATTCACATAATGATGAAAGGCTGTTGAATGCGATAAATCGGCTTTGACTATATCCATGTCGTTTTCATTCCTACTTAATGCTTGTCTGAGTATGGCTGCGGATAAGCTAAACGCATGAAGTACTCCTGATGCCCTGTATGTTCATCAGCTTGTTCGCGAACAATTTCAAAGCCTTGGGAAAGGTAAAATCCAATACTTGCTTGATTCTCTCGGTACACACTCAAAGACATATTCGGACACTGCAGCTTGGCATGTGTCATGAGTTGTTTTCCGATACCACGCCCCTGCTCTGTTGGGCTCACAAAGAACGCCGCCAATACACCCTCATGGAGCGAATAAAAACCACAAACTTGACCATCAATCAGATAAACATAGGTTTGTGAAGCGGGAAGGTAGATATTACGCATGTTGCCCACTTGTGACTTCCAAAACTCAGGCGCTATAAAGTCATGCGCCTTGATGGAAGCGTCAAGCCAAATATCTAAAACGGTATCGGTGTCAGCTGTGCTGTATTCTCTAATCATCATTTAGTACCCAGTGTCATTAATGTTCTAGGGAGTATGGCGAAAAAGCTAAGTGAAGAATTGAACATTCACGACAATCGTGCAAAATATAGATTACTGTTTTTTCACGTATTTCGCGGTTACTAACATTTCACCGCCACCATCCAGTTTGCAATCTAACTGATGATCTTTACCTTCATTGATGCGCCGAATCACAGCTTTGGTACCAATTTTTAGCACACTAGAGCTGCCTTTGACTTTTAAATCTTTGATGAAGGTGACTTTATCGCCGGGCTCTAACACAACGCCATTAACGTCTTTCACTCGCGCAGCTTCTCTTTCCAAACGTTCTTCTTCTGGATTCCATTCGTAGGCACATTCAGGGCAGATTAGGTTGTTTTGGTCTTGATAGACATATTCAGATTGGCACTGTGGGCAAGAAGATAAAGACATACGTTAATACTTCATTTAAATAGAATTTGTTCCATTTTAATGGCTCTTGCCTGGCTTAGCGAGCATAAATCTAACCAATTTTCGATAGCGTAATTTAACGTAGAAAAAAACAACACCTAAAACGAATATGTGTGTTACTTGTCATTTTAATATGAATCTTCTGTCGAACCGAGGTATTCGTTCAAATTTTTCATTTAGCATGATGATTGGTAAGTATGATCAAGAGTGTTCGTAAGAAAATAAAAACGCCGACATTATTGTCTGCGTTTTTTGAATGGAAATTATGGTGGGACTCTAAAACTGCTCACGTTTAAGACTCTTACTGGCCTTAATTCGTTTAAAGCCATCGATTACCACAACGACTAACGCACAAGAGATGAATAGATAAGTCGGCACTTCATACAGTCGAACGCTGTTGCCAATTAACAGTCCCACAATAAAGATAAAAGTTGGCTCTACGTAACCCATTAAGCCAAATAGAGACACTGGCAGCTTTGAATAAGCAAATAGATAAAGCAGCATTGGCGTAACAGACACTATCGCGAGGCCAAGGTAGAACAAGTAGGAGCTAGCTTGCAAGTTCATAAAATGCTCTGCCGGATAAAGGTAGAACATCGACAAGATGGCCCAAGGAAGCATCATAATGTGATCAACCGCTAAGCCAATATCGGTTGGCATTGGATTGGTTTTACGAAACATAAAGTAAATTGGATAGCCAAGCGCCACCACTAATACCACCCAAGACAGACCTGATGCCCACACATAGGCATATAAAGTACCGGCCAAGGCAAAATAGCACGCGACTTTTTGCAGCTTAGAGAGGCTATCTTTGTAATAAAAACAACCGATAAGAATCATCACGATAGGCATGGTGAAATAGCCTAGCGCGAGGTTTAAGGTTTCTCCATTAGCCGGAGCCCAAACGAACAACCAATATTGCGGCGCAACCAGTACAGCTGAAGTTATGTATTTCGGCCACTTACGCCACTTTTTCAACGACTCCCAAAGCAGCGGCAGTCGCTTAGTGAGGAACAATAAGATAAAGAACAGTATGGTACTCCAAATAATACGCTGCGTAGCAAGCCAGTGACTATCTCCGCCTTCAATTAAGCTTGGCCCCATGTCTGGGTGGATTTGTACATAGGCTGGAATGCAAGCAAACAGCATAGAACAAAGTATCGAGGCAGCTATGCCTTTCGATTGTTCAGACATCTGGTGAGTGTATTTGTGGAATAAAGCCGTTATATGACTCATTAATTTTACCTATCGTAACTGCGCTTACAGACTGTAAGACAACAACAAAGCGCTGTCATAGTTTGACAGCGCTTCTCATAACTCTATGTTTTAATAGAATAAGCTCGGTAACCAGAGAGAAATCTGTGGCACAAACGCAACAATTATCACTGCGACGACAGCAATGCAAACAATAGGTGTAACTTTAGCTGTTATTTTTTCAAATGGCGTTTCAGCAATGGCTGATGCTACAAATAAGTTCTCTCCCAAAGGTGGTGTAGAGAATCCTATAGATAGTGCACATATCATTACAACGCCAAAATGAACCGGGTCGATCCCTAATGCATAGGTTACCGGTAGTAGGACCGGTGTCAGAATCATTATTGCTGCTAATGTTTCCATAAACATACCGACAAATAACAGGATCCCAATAATAACGAGCCAAATAATATAAGGGTTAGTCGTCATAGACGTTAACGCTTCTACAATAACTACTGGGATTTGATTTTCAACGAGGAGACGACCAAATGCCGTCGCAGTCAAAAGTATCAGCATGATACGTCCAGACAACCAAGCTGTAGAATCAATACACTTGGTAAACTCCCCCCAAGTCAGTTCTTTATGGATAAAAACGCCAACAAAGAGTACATAAAATATCGTAACTATGGCTGACTCCGTGGGCGTAAATAGACCTGTATATATGCCACCAAGAATCACGACAGGTGCGCTAAGCGACCAAACGCCATCTTTACTCGCCTGAATCGACTCTTTGAGTGACCATTTGTGGTTACTTTTCTCGATTTTATTTTTCTTACAGTAACAAAAGTTGTATATCAAAATGCTAAGCGACATTATCAAGCCTGGGATAACCCCGGCGACAAACATTTTACTGATTGATACAGACTGAAAATTTCCGAATTCCGAAATAGCGCTAAATGGTGCTGCGATACCCATGGCAGAAATACCGAAAATAACCATGGGAATTGACGGAGGGATAATAATTCCAAGCCCCCCTGAAGCGGCGGTCATAGCGGCAGCATAATCTTTACCGTAATTATGCTTTATCATTGCAGGAATCATCAACATGCCAACAGCCGCTGTCGTTGCAGGTCCCGATCCAGAGATCGCACCAAAGAAAATACACGCCACGACCGTCGATGCGCCAATACCACCAGTAAACGAGCCTGACAGTGTTTCCGCTATATGCACTAAACGTTTGGAAATTCCTGCTGCTTCCATAATCGCGCCAGCAAAAATAAATGCGGGAATAGCCATCAACGGAAACGAACCAATCGCATTGAATCCCAACTGCACTAATTTTATTGGGTTTTGATCCAAGTGAAGATATGAAAGCACCGATGCTCCACCAAGAGCGACAGCTATTGGTGCACCGATAACTAAAAGCAGGAAGAAAGTCGCAAATAAGACAAACGTGATACTCAGAGGGATCATACTATCTCCTTAATTTGCTCTGATTCTACTTCACTATTTACGGCAGTTGGTGCCATGATTTTTTTTACATTTACTTGAATATGCCTGAGTGTCATTAAGAAAAATGCTATTGGCATGATCACGTAGATCACCTTCATTGGGATGCCAATAGTTTGAGATTTCCAATACAAATTCATTTTGTTGAAAACGAAGTCATAACTCAGATAGAAGAAATACAAGTTGAAAACCAACCAAGACAGTTCAGAACCAATCTTAAATGATGTGACCACTTTTCTAGGTAGGTATTTATATTGAAAGTCGATTCTGTTGTGCGCCCCAATCCTGATTGCTCTACTTGCTCCAAAGAAGACAAACCACACAAAAAGATATACAGCTGACTCTTCACTCCAACTGATCGAATGCCCAAACAATTCTCTAGCTATAATCTGCATAAACAAAATCGAGGTAAATGCAATAAGCAGAAATCGACATATATAGTTTTCTAAGTTCTCGATAACATTATTAAACATACTACTTCCCTGTCACAGGTATGGGGAGAACACTCTCCCCATATCAATGCTTGGTTTTGATTTATAGAGCGTCACGTCCCATTGCTTTTAGCAATTCGTTAACTCGCTCTTTTCCACCTACCTCAGTGAAGTATTTTGGCCACACTTCTTTCTGTAGCTTCTCAATCCACTCTTGCTCATCTTCAAGTTCACTGATTTGCATTCCGTAGTTTTCAATCAGGTTCTTCTTGATTTGATCCTCTGTATCAATCAGATATTGGTAGCTGAAGGCTTCTGCTTCATCGCCTGCTTTGTCAATGGCTTGTTTAACGGCATCACTTTGTGACTGGTAAAGACTCTCAGACATCAATACAGGCTCGATTTGGAAAAGATAATGGGTCTCGGTCAGGTACTTTTGAATTTCACCGAACTTCATTGATTGTATCGCTGCGTATGGTGTTTCTTGGCCATCCACTACACCCTGTTGAAGTGCAGTAAATGTCTCACTCCATGCAATTGGCGTCGCTCCTATTCCTAACGACTTATACGTATCCAAAATGACTTTGCTTTTCGGTACGCGAACTGAAAGCCCCTTTAGATCGCTCATGTTAGTTACTGGGTGAACGGAGTTTGTTAAGCGGCGAAAACCTGAATATGTCCAAGACACAATACGCACATTTGCTTGTGCTAGAACGTCCTTCTCTATTTTCTTTGTCACATCACTTTCAAGTGCTTTTTTTGCATCTTCAATGTTGTGAAACATATAAGGGTATGTAAATAGTCCAATCGCGGGCGATAACGCCGCAAGGTTAGAGCTCCCTACAACCGACATATCTAAAAGCCCCATTGAAACATCATTCACCGTAGCTTGCTCAGAACCTAATTGACCATTAACGAATAGTGCAGTTTCTATCTTACCGTCAGTTTCTTGAATCAATATTTCAGAGAACTTTTGAGCGATGACTTCTTGAGTAGAGCCAGCACCATCACCAATTGCAATATTCCACTTTGCAGCATGTGCAGACAACGAGAGCAACATTGCTGTACTTAAGATAAGTGTCTTTTTCATTGTTTAATCCCTTATAGGTTTGGTTTTATTAGTTGTGCGCGTTCAATAATTTCCTTCGATAGAATGTCTACTGTATCGAATATAGGAACTTCGGATTGTATTTTGTCTTTGATTACAGATAGCTCCGTACAAACTAAGGCCAGACAATCAACACCTTTAGATGCCATATGTGTCTGTAGCGTATGGAGAATACTCAAATCGTTTTCAGTGAACGATTTTGCTTTAATCGCTTTGATTAAAGACATCAATTCGTCCTGATAAGTTGGGGCCGGGTAAGTCGGCGTTAAACCATATTGCTTGAATACATCACCGTAAATATTGGTTAATTGTAGAGCGGTAGAACCTAATAAGCCTACCTTCAAACACTGTTCGTTCAGCATTTGCTGCGCGGTAATATCAAGCAAGTTAATCACGGGAACATCAACCGATTCAGCAACGTCACGGTAGTAAAAATGTGCAGTGTTACAAGGAATCACGAGGAAGTCTGCACCTTGGTTCACCAAACCTTTTGCCATTTTAATCATGCAAGGGGCTGGGCTTTGTCCATTACCTTCAATGATGGCTTTGATACGTGAAGGGACTTTGGGGTTATTGTCGACAAGCAAGCGAATATGTCCTTCATCATCGTCCGCAATGGTTTGTTGAAACACACGGTACATTAGATCAATCGTAGCTTCTGGCCCCATTCCCCCAATAACCCCTGGAGTAAGATGATTAGTCATATATCGACTCCACTTCTTCAACAATAATTTGAGCGATTAGCCCGCAGTCTTGTTCATCAAAAGTCAGGGGGAAACGCATATCCAATAGTGTACGTAGCACCTGGTCAGTATTTTTAAGTCGAGAGTCATCGTTTAAGTACGACCAGCTGTCGTATTTGCTGGTGTAACTCTCTGGTGTATCACTACCAAACCACTTAAGAACAACACCACGATTTGCACAACGCTCTACCAATAAGGGAAACTTACTCACTTCTAATTGTGGTAAATTAAATTGGATTGAACTTGCAACATACTGCTCTTTATCTGGGCGTTGAGTAAGCTTGATTTTGCTAGATTTAGATAGCACTTCAGCGACGATGTCATGGCGTAAATTCCAATCCTTGCAGTCAGCATCTAAACGGGTAAGTTGTGGCAATAATGTTGCAGCTCTTAGATTATCCATCCGGCCACTGTAGTTAGGTGTATCTAAACGAATATCTTTAAATTCATGTGCTTTAGGCGCCGCATGATGACGGTCATAAAGCATATATGAACCAGAGAAAATAATAGCTTTTGCCATTACTGTCTTATGAGGCGTCACTAATAAGCCACCTTCACCTGAGTTCATATGCTTGTATGTTTGAGTACTAAAACACGCAACGTCACCAAAGCTTCCACTCAATTTACCATCCCATCTAGCTCCCATAGTATGTGCACAGTCTTCAATGAGCGTCAGGTCGAACCGATGACATATATCAATCACTTTATCCATATCTGCGATGTGACCTCTCATGTGAGAAAGTAATAGATATTTAGCTCCACTTTGGTTCGCTTTTAGCTCCAGATCGTCTAAATCGATACATAGATTGTCATCAATATCGACAAGCACCGGAATAGCACCAGCGTTGTGAATCGCACCTGGTACTGGGGCTAAGGTAAAACCATTACAAAGAACTAAGTCACCGCTTCTTACACCTACACTTCGTAATGCGATGTGCAACGCATAGCCGCACGAAGCACAGGCCAAACAATGTTCCATGCCCATATAGTCTGCAAACGCGATTTCCAGTAGATCTGTGGTACTTTTTTCTCCAGGCTCAACGTTGTAGCGGTGCAGGCGTCCACTTCGCATGACATCTATAGCTAACGCGATTCCCTCTTCAGGGATTGCAGCTTGTTTAGTGAAAGATTTGGTGAACGTTTTCATTTACACTTCCTCGGACTTGTACGATTGCTGTTGATAAACTTCGAAGTCCCATTCCATGTCAGGGAAGTATTTTCTTAATCTCCAATCACAAGCACGAGCATGCCCTTCCATCCCTTCAGTCCTTGATATTCTTGAACCAGCCGCACTAAACACGAGGTTAGCTTCGTTGCTAATTTGTTGGTAAGTTAGGACTTTCATAAACTTCTGGACATTCAAACCACCACTGTATCGAGCAGCACATTTGGTAGGGAGAATATGGTTTGTACCTGAACACTTATCGCCATGAGTAACCGTACTACCCTCCCCTAAGAAAAGAGAACCATAGTTGTTCAGGTTGCTCTTCCACCATTCAAGATCTTCAGTCATGACTTGAAGGTGCTCACAAGCATATTCGTCGCTGATTCGAGCTAGTTCTTCTTTGTCTTCGCTGTAAATGATCTCACCGTAATCACGCCAAGAAGCCTCACAAACATCAGCGTTTGGCATGTCTGCAATAACAGAAGGCATAATTGCCAATACTTCTTCACCGATTTCTCGACATGTCGTAAATAACCACACAGGGGAGTTAATGCCATGCTCGGCTTGAGAAACCAAATCAACGGCAATCGTCATAGCGTCAGCATATTTATCTGCAATAATCGCAGACTCTGTAGGACCAGCAAACACATCGATACCAACTGGCCCAAACAACGCACGCTTTGCCTCAGCAACATATGCATTTCCCGGTCCAACGATAATATCGACTTTTGGCGTCCCAAACAGTCCATTTGCCATCGTCGCTATAGCATGCACACCACCCATTTCTAAAATGATGTCAGCACCTGCAACGTGCATTGCATACGCTACGGCGGCGTTGATGCTTTCTCCTCGTGGTGGTGAGCACGCGATAACATTAGTTACTCCTGCGGCTTTAGCTGTCGCAACACTCATCAAAGCTGATGCTGCGTGCGCATATCTACCACCCGGAACATAACAACCAGCCGCTTGCACTGGCATCACTTTCTGCCCAAGGGTGACACCCTCCTCCGTTTCAATCGAAAACTCCGTCAGACTATTTCGTTGTGCTTCTGCGAAACGTTTGATTTGTTTGTGCGCAAAATCGATATCGTCTTTTACATCTTGCGGCACCGACTCTATTAACTGTTGAAGCTTTTCATTAGTCAGTACGAAGTCAGAAGTCCAACCATCGAACGTTTGGGCATACTCTGCAACTACACTTTCGCCTTCAAGTTCGATCCTTTTCAACATACCTTCAACCGTTGCACGTATTTGTTGGTCGTTGCCTACTGCCTGATCTTTTTTAACTGCTGTTTTAATAAATTCCATTTTATTTCCGTATTTAATGTGATTGGTTTCAAAAGCTAAGAAAGTACGTCAGCGACGAGCTGAGAGTTATAACCATAAAATCATCAATCGACTTATTTACGCTTTTCATTTGTCGTGAGATAGACAGCAGCGATATTCAGTCGTTGTAAAGACTTGGATAACATGGCTATAATTCCAGCCCATTACGCACTACTCGTAATTAGGGAAGTCAAAGCTATCGCGATAACCGAATAATGCTTGTGCACCACCGGTGTGAACAAAAACAATGTTCTCACCCTTTTTAAAGTGACCTTTTCGCACTAAGTCAATCAAGCCAGCAGCACCTTTACCTGAATACACAGGGTCTAGCAAAATCCCTTCAAAGCGAGAGAACATGTTGATCGCTTCAATCGTTGAAGGTGCTGGAATTCCATAACCTTCGCCAACGTAGTCACAATTCGCGACCACATCCTCACGTTTAACCGCATGTGCCGCGCCTAAATGTTCTGCGGTGCGCTCGGCCAGTTTAAAGACATTGCCTTCTTGCGTTAGTTTATCGACACGAACGCCCACACCAAGTACTGGGATTTGACTATTCGTTAAGGCAAACCCCACAACTAGCCCTGCTTGCGTACCAGCACTTCCAGTAGCGTGAACGACATGGTCAACTTTAAGGTTTTGATCATTGCTTTGTTTTAGAATTTCTAGTGCGCAATTTACGTAACCAAGCGCACCAATGTGGTTTGAGCCACCGCCTGGAATGATGTATGGCTTCTTGCCTTCTGCACGCAACGTTGCTGCGACATCTATCATTGCTGCATTCATATCTGTACCACCTGGATACTTAGATAATTTTGCGTTGAACAGCTGATCAAGCATCACGTTGCCGTTGAACTTGTAATCAGGGTCTTCACTTGACGTGCGGTCTTCAAGTAAAACAAAGCAATCCAAATTCAGTTTTGTCGCTATAGCTGCGGTTTGACGTGCGTGATTCGATTGAGTAGCACCTTGAGTAATGATGGTATCCGCCCCCTGATCAACCGCATCAGCCATTAGAAACTCAAGCTTTCTGGTCTTGTTTCCGCCTCCTGCAAGCCCAGTACAATCATCTCTCTTAATCCAAATATTTGGCCCATCGAGTTCCTTTGTTAGGTTTTCCATTAACTCTAATGGCGTATCTAAATAAGCAAAGTTCAAACGAGGGTAGCGCGCTAAATGCATTTCAGTTCTCCTTACACTGTTTAATTAGTAATTTATTGAATACGCACTTACAGTAGCCCGTGATATCACTCGAAAGATAATGCTTTATCCTTATAGGGTTGTTACTATTTGTTTAACAGATTGTATGGGAAATGCATTTATTTATAGGAATAATGGAAATGGATTTAAAATGGATTGAGGATTTTTTGTCCTTATCTCAGTATGGAAGTTTCGCACAAGCCGCAAAAGCCAGAAACATCACTCAACCCGCTTTTGGGAGAAGAATCAAGCTATTAGAAGAATGGGTCGGCACTGACTTGGTAAATAGAAATACCTACCCAGCCACCTTCACCAAAGCAGGATTCCGTTTTCTTAAACATGCCAACGACCTAAAACAGCAGATCGACTACGCAAGATTAGAAACCGTCAATAATTTTAACAATAATGAAACAAAGATCACGTTTCACACCCAGCATTCATTATCAGAATATGTTGTGAACAAGATGATTAACGAATACACCGATACGTTTAAAACACTCTTAGTCTATGTCAGTCCAAATAACTTACATGATTCAGTTCAGGCCTTTATCGACAATCGTTCGGACTTTCTTATCGGTCTCTCTTTCAAGGGAAGTCGTCTCTACGTACCGAATCCTGAGGTTGAGTCGGTGATCATTGGACATGAACGCCTAATACCATTAGTTGCCACAAAAAGAGATGGCTCTGCGCTTTATCATGATCGCAAGAACTCGAACGTACCTTTACTCAGTTACCCATCAAATACCTTCTTCGCGCAAGTATTAGAAAAGCATAGCTCCATGGCTCAAAGCCTCTGTAACTTTAATGTCGTTTACGAAAACGCTGTTACACATTCTCTCAAATCAATGGTGTTATCAGGCCATGGGGTCGCCTGGCTGCCAGAGGGATTTGTCCAAGAAGAGCTAGATAAAGGTTTGTTGATGAGGTTTTCAGAGACGATTTCACCGATCACCGCTGAAATAAAACTCTACCGCTTCTCGACTGAGGATATGACACTAGAAATGGGTAAGTTGTGGCGTCACTTCAAGACCATTAACAGTAAAGTCAAAGCAGAGAAAGAAAGCAACTTATAACTCTTTGTATATCCAATGCAGTAAGATGTACCAAACAATATGACTTATCTTTCAATCGGATTGCCTAACGAGCAAAAACTCAACTTCGAACTCTTCATCGGCTTTTCTGGTTAGGCATTCCACCAGCCAATCAATACTTTGATGATCCAGCTTGGCAGAGCTGTAGTTCTTGAACGATTTGTTGCCGTAGTAAGGAAGATAATGTGTTAGCGAACTGAATCACTAGCTCCATCGGGTTCTTAGATGATGAGATGCGATAGCCACACGGTTCAACCACTACTGGGGTATTTTGAATTCAGACTGGCCGGAAGCAACATCAGTATGAGGCAAGATCAATTCACACGACTTGATGTCTTGGGCTAATTTAGACATCAACTTACCTCTAATTAGAAAATTACAGAGCACCATACCGACATTTAATATGGTATGTAAACTTGTCGTTTAATCAATACTTAATACTAAAAAATAAAAACGCCGATATAATTGTCGGCGTTTAGGCAGGGTGACCGCATGAGTGATGGTTTCACCCTCTGACTAAAACCATCACTCAATACAGCCCCTAGCATGGATGTATTCATCATGTATCGCTTTTGCTTACCTACAATGCTTAGCTTGGTTGGCTCTTCTCGGCGCATGTTCAGCTCATATGAAGTAGGCATAACAAATTATCTGTACAGTGCTCTTTGTATGTCTAGCACGCATCTTCATTCATGATTAGGCTTAAACCAATTATGATGACCGAGAATGTAGTCACGAATATCAAACTAGCCTTTCGCACCTGCAATCACCGCGCATAGCGAGCCAAAAAGAACGTCAAACAGGCAATATGTGATCTTTACACCTTGGCGTTGGCCGGTAATCGTTTGAAAATGTTCTTTGAAGTGGCAATGGGCATGATGCTCTCCCTAAAAAGAGAGCATATGATCACAGCTAAATGTGTTCGTCAAATCGATCATGACTCTGATTAAAAAACGTTCACGATCTCACCCTGGCCGCTAAGCCGTGTTTGTTTAAAGACTTGAAAAGCGGAACGGATCAACGTTCGATTTTTGGCGAGTAAATCGAGTATGCGGTGATTTGGCCTGCAACAATTGCAGAGAACATAAATAATGCCGATAAACCGATACTCGGAATCGGTAGGATAGACTGTTCAAATACCGATTGACTGGCACTCACCAGAACACGGCTACCCGGAACCAAGATAATGATCCCTTGAACAATATAGATAGAACCAGTTAGATCCATCTTCTTCGCAATCCAAGTACCGTAGAGTGTAATTAATACCGTCGTTACCCAAGTGCCGACGACCCAACCACTATCAAAACCCAGATAGAATGGGCCCCACATACCGAGAACTGCAACTGGCAAGCCTAAGAGAATGTCGGTTGGACGCGCATTAAACATCACACCGATAGAGACCGAAATCAGCACCAAACCGGAAATATGCATCCAAGTCGGCACAGCATTGGTGTAATCAATGGATACCGCTTGTCCCCACACGGCCTCACCAATATTGAGCCCCATAATGATGCCGACAAACAGTTTTATCAGTGTTAAGGCACTCTGCCCTAGTAAGCTGGTACCAGAGACTAAATCGTTAAAAGCCAAACACTCTAATGCATTGGCTATGGATAACCCGGGAACAAACAAAACGATCGAGGCAATACATAATGCCCATACCGGAATCGGTAGCCCTGTGCTTGCCAAAAACGCCACAGCAATACCGGTTAATAGCGCAGAGATGAATTCAACCGCAATCGCGCGGCGTGAATGGAGAACTTGCTGGCATACCCAAACCATCAAGCCAAGTAACGCAGAAAAGCCTACCGCTTCTAAAGTACTGCCGACCAACATTAGATACGCAGGTGGAATCCCCATATTCGCCAATGCGGTAACCCATTTAGAGTAACCCACGGGCTCAGGGACAGGTTCACTGCTTGGTTGATTGATACGAATAATGGTATTTGCCAACAAACTCAGGTTGATTGAAGCTGGCTTTAGACGTTTGAGAATAACGGCATTGTTATCGTCTGGAAATTGATAGTTAATCGCGGTCGGTGTTGCTTGAATCATTACATCTACACCATGCTTTTTAGCATAATGCTGTGTATATTTTTCAAGCTTATAAGGAGCACAACCACTGCGGTGAAGTGTATCGCCAATGTCAACAATTTTGTTAATTCGGTACTGAGAAGGCATGGGTATTTTAGGGGAAACAAAATGTGCGGCAAATGTACCAGACGATAGACGAAATGACGAGGTTTTTGCGTGATTTATCAACTAAATTCGTTACTTTTTTCTGCGAACATTCAAAAGCACGAATGACTCTACTCATTTAGGGTTAAACTCATGAATAATAAGAATTGTTCATAAGTTAAATCTATGTATCTATATTGTTATAAGCGGGACGCCAAACCTGCTCAAAAACTCCGCCCATGTTAACGAGGTTATTCATAGAACAGAGGTTAAATACCGAATAAAGAGCAAACAATGCGGCGCTTTATAAACCAAGGTTAAACTTCGCCCAAACTTGCGGTACTCATTAAATTATAGCACAGAGCGCTTAACGAGAGTTTAGTCACACTTTATGCAACCACGAAATAGCTGACGTGATTGAAAAACTAGCGGAGTGGTGGTTATGCGAGCACTTAGAATAAAAATGGAAGAAAAAGGTTTCGTTTTCAGTTAGATGTGGCATTATCAAACTCGTTAAGACGATGTGCGTGCATCGTATAATGGCTATTACCTCAGCCTTCCAAGCTGATGATGCGGGTTCGATTCCCGCTGCACGCTCCAAGTCTCTTAATGCATCACTCTTACTCATAAGACAGTGTGCGTGCATCGTATAATGGCTATTACCTCAGCCTTCCAAGCTGATGATGCGGGTTCGATTCCCGCTGCACGCTCCAAAAATTTCGTTCACCCTTCAATTACTTACATAAAATATAGTCAAACCAAGTAATACTTTAGTAAGTAACGGCACCGCACTTATTCCAGCGAAGTCAAACTCTAGTAAATAACAGTATAGACTCGCCTCCTACTCCACTGCCGCAAATCACATGCCTGTAATAGCACGTCATTACATAAATAGTCTTTGATATTATCTTACGGAAAAGTGAGCTGAACCTGTGGTATTACACAGGCTCAAACTTAAACTCAGCTATAAACTTCGGCTCTCGCTTGGAGCCGGGTTCAGCGACTACATGCGAGTAAGCTGTACTTTTCTGTCTTTGTTCACCACGCAAAAGTTACCGCGCTTAGTACGACACTTAGAGCATCGTTCGCATTTAACAGGGCTTCTATCCCCTTCTTTCCAACGCTTAACTAAATGTGGTTCAGAAAGCAGCGGTCTTGAAAGCGCGAAGTATTCAATGCCCGTGTTGTTTGCAATCGCTTCGATAGCATCAAAATCCGTTAGGCCGCCAACCGTGATAACTGGGATATTAATGTCTTGGCTGATCGCGTGACCATACTCATGGAAGTAGCCTTCAGCTTGAATGGTAAAACCATCGTGCGACTCGCCAATCATAGCATCTGCTTTGCCATGAATATTACCTGACACGACAATGCCATCTACACCCACTTGTTCAAGCTTTTTACACACAATACGTGTTTCCTCAAAGGTGACGCCACCTTCAAAAAACTCCGAAGCTGTAAGCTTAACCAAGATAGGGAAATCATCGCCCACCAGCTTACGCGTCGCGGTATAGATCTCTAACAAAAATCTCATGCGATTTTCTAAGCTACCGCCGTATTCATCTTCACGTTGATTGTAATAAGGGCTTAAGAACTGGTTAATCAGGTAAGTGTGAGCGGCATGAATTTCAACGCCATCAAAACCTGACTTCTGCGCTATCAAAGACGCTTGAGCAAAGGCATCAACAATGTAGTCGATCTCGTCTTTGGTCATCGCTTTACCTAGTGTTTGAGTTCCTTTTTCTGGAACCTCACTTGGTGCATAGATCACTCGTTCGCCAAGGTCATGTGTGGTTTTGGTGCCACCGTAAGCCAATTGAATGACGATTTTAGAGTCGTTGTCGTGTACCAGTTGAGTCAGCTTCTGATACTCTGCAATGAACGAGTCGTTATACATCCCCATCATGCCCGCATTCGGCTTTTCTTCTTCCACGATGTTCGCGTAACCCGTCACGATCAGGCCGACTTCACCTTGAGCCAACTCTTCATAGATAGCGTACAGTTTATCTGTCATATGGCCATCTTCTGTCGCCATATTCTCCCACGTCGCACTTCTCATAAAGCGGTTTTTAAGCGTCATGGTGCCAAGGCGGGTTTCTACAAACAAAGTACTCAAATCTAATCCTCACTCAATCGTGTTACGCAACTGCCCCATCTAGCGGAGCACTGATTGATGCGGATACTACTGAGAATATCGCAGGTAAAACTTAATCTAGATTAAGAGAACGGCACTCTCACATAAGAAACAGGCAACTATTACCAACAAAGAAAGGATTATAATAGATTCTAAGAGTAGGCTTACCCAATAGATAAGCCTACTCTCAGTTCTAATTATTTAAGACAATACGCAGAAAAACTATTTAAACTCGTAGGTGTAAGAAGCACCGACACTGTTATTTTCACCAAAGTCATCCTCGGAAAAAATAGTGAAGAAATTGAACGACTGTGCATCAGTCAACCTGTAGCTTGCACCTACACCAGTCCAGTGGCCTGAATAATCATCAGAACCCCTTGAGCCCCCACCAAAGGCCATTATCGACCACTCGTCAGTAATCGTTTTTAAGCCGAAGGCACCAACATAGCCACCATGTGTTGAGCTCGGCATCAACACATAATCCGAGCCGACATTTTCATCATCGAAAACGGCTACTTCACCATCGTTATAGCTGTAACCCGCCATTGGGAAGATTTGCCAACCAAAAGGCTCGATGTCAAAGTAACTCAGTGGAACAAATGTCCCGATACTGTAGTTATTCTTATAAGCATCGTTGTCGTATTCAGAACGACTAAAGTTAAAGTTGACGATTCCCAAAGGCAATAACCAAGAACCACCCACTCGCCACTCTTCACCGTCAGCATTAACACGAGCGTTGATCATTCGCGCTTCGTCGAGCCCAATTGAGCCAGAGAACTTGAGCTCTTCGTTGTAGGCAAAGCCGGCTTTAGTAACAATCTTGGTTGGATCATCTGGGTGCTTCTCTTCAGCCAAAGCACCCGTTGAACCCAGTATTGCCACACCAATAACGAGTAGATTACGTAATGTCATTAGAAGGTCGCGCTAACGCCAACAAAGTGGATACGACCATCGAATGAGCCATTTAACAGGTTAACCTTACCGAATCGACCATAGCGATCCATCTCCACTGAACCTAGTTCTGCATATTCATAGAACACGTCAATCAAGATATCATCCCAGTAGGTAGATGCACCTACCGAGTAACGATATTGTTCACCCACTGGAAGATCAACCCATTGCATTGACGGATCATCCTGCGGTGAAGTTTCGTAAGAGAAGCCAGCTTTTAAGCGCCAGTCTGAGTTAAGTTGGTAATCTGCACCAACTGCAAACTTCCATACATCGTCCCAATCGCGCACTAGTGTTTGATTAATTGGAAGGCCACCATTTGGGTTTGTACCCAAATCTAAAACAGTGCTATCCCATTGACTCCAACGATGAAATTGCACACTAGCTAATAGATCAAGCTGAGTATTAAATGCATAACTCAAACTGGCATCAACAATTTCAGGTACATCTATACCAGTATTTAATGAACGCTGGCCGCCAGTAAATACATTCACATCATTATTAAATTCATGTTCGAGTTTAGAACGATAACTAGCACCCAGTTTAAGCTTGTCTGTCGGTGTGTACATGACACCTAGGTTGTAGCCATAAGCCCAATCAGTGTTTTGCTTAGCTGTAAAAAGATAAGATGATTGCTGTAATGCAGCCCAACTTAATTGTACACCCGCTCCAACCGACCACTGGTCATTCAGTTGGTAACTCAGTGATGGATTAACTTGCATCGCAGTAAGCGTAATATCTTGAAGTAAAAGATGACCTGCCCATTCGTTACCGTAATCAACGCTAGAGCCACCAACGGCACCAAGTGCAATACCAAGGTGTAATTTGTCAGTCACTTGGTGCGCGTGAAAAGCGCCAAATGAAGGCATCACTGAGTGAGCTTTACCATCTTGCTTATCACCGTTGTCTTGATATTTCATCTCAAGATCGAACGCCATTGTGTTGATGGTCGTCTTACTTTCGCCCATGTGAGACATAGTGGCAGGGTTTGTCCACATCGCCGCTGCAGAACGAGTGTACACACCGTCACCAGCACCCGTAGTACCCGCGTTGGCGACAACAGCTTCTTGTAAAAATAGACCACTTGCGAACGCATTTAAGCTAGTTAGGATAGCGGAGACAGCTAGAGAGTAGGTAAAAGTTTTGTTCATCAGGATGCTCATTTAGCCTTAGACATAAAATTACTCTAAGGTTACCGCAAGACCCTATAAACAAAGGGAATATCGATTATTCCTGTACAAACGTTATTTGAACTTTCTTGCTAAGTAGGCGCGTGGTTTATCAGGATGAATTTCACGCTGTGCTGCTATCGCTCTGTTCTTACCTAACGCGACTTTGATTTGGTACCAAGTCTCGTAGAATAACGCGACACCAGGGCTAGACCACCAAGTTTTGTTGTAGAGCTTTTTATTGGCGGCGACAACATCTGGTGACCGATTCGCACACTCCAATGCCAAAGCATAAGCTTCCGCGTACGGGTCTTCGGCTATTTTTGTGACAAGCCCGTATTCTTTTGCGGTTTCACTGTCGATCACCTTAGCGGTCATTGCCATTTCTAGAGTGTGGTCTTTACGCATTAGCTCTCGAAAGGCTATTGCGCCTCCCATATCAGGAATCAAGCCCCACTTAGCTTCTAAGATAGAAAAGTTCGCATCAGGGCTAGCAATTCTAAAGTCCCCCCCACTCACCAATTGCAAGCCACCTCCCCAACAGCGGCCATGGATTGCAAAGATAACTGGGCATGGAATATCTCGCCAACCAACCGAGAAATACTGCGCGGCATTAGGACGTGTTGGCCACCACTTAAACAAAAGCTTCATCGCACCAGATTTGCTGTTCAGCAGCGACTTCACATCAAGTCCGGAACAAAAATCAGCTCCATTACCTTTCACGATCACAGCTCGAATTTCCGTGTTGTTTTTAAGCGCCTTAACCATGTCATTAACGCCTTGAAACATATCCATATCAATGGCGTTTAGCTTATCAGGGCGATTTAATGCCACCGTCGCAATTTGGTTTTCATCAATGGAACAAGTAATACGAGATAGGTCGGTCATATGGGCTACTCAACTAAGTGGTCAGACCTTAGCGTCATACATCTTGTTAACATATGCAAAGTTTGCGTATCAAAAGCGAGAGCTAGGTTGATCATTTTACGCTCAGGTTGAATAACGCATACAAACTAAAAAGGCAGCGATAGATAACATCAATCACTACCTTTAATACTGATTTCAGCAGACAAAGTGCTGGGCCTTCACTTACGCTCTCCGAGATTTCAGCAACAAGAAGATGAAGTAGCTTCCGCCTATGATAGAAACCAACGTGCCTGCCGCAAGCTGAGCTGGGAACACCACCACTTGTCCTAACCAGTCGGCGAATAGCATCAGTGCAGCACCAATCAAAAACGATAAGATAATCTGCTCTCGAACCAAGCGAGCACCAACCATAGCGGCGATATGTGGAGCCAGTAGACCAACAAAAGCGACCGGCCCCATAGTGGTTGTTACCATCGAACATAAAACCGCGACAATACACAACAGAGCCACATAGGCGATGTTGATATTCAGCCCTCTAGCACTCGCGAATTGACGACCCGTTGCAATTAGCGTCACCCAAGGGCTCAGCAATAAGGCAACACCAATACAAACGGTGACAACTAAAGCCATGATCGTCGCGGTATCAGGTTCAACACGATACGTAGAGCCTGCCAACCAAGCCAATAAAGTGTATTTCCCCTCGCCGACTCGTGTTAGAGAAAATTGCACTAAAGCCTCCAACACGGCGGTCAATGAGATACCAGTGAGAATGAGAATCGAAAGTGCAAACTGATGCTTTTTACCAAGGAGCAGCAACAAACATAAGGCAATCGCACTGCCTAAAAACGCTACCCACGGGCTTAATGAATGAATCGAGTATCCCATAAACAAGCTACTGAAAATCAGGCCTAAAACCGCCGCCAGCGAATATTACGGTTAACATTCTAGGCCAACGAATAGACCATTCAAATGAATCTGGTATAACAAAGTAGCCCATATCAGAAGCTGGCTGTGACATTGTACTCAACGCCAGTAAAGCGAAGATCATCGCCCCCCTTAATAAATAAGCCAGAGGTGAAATAGACCTTGGCCCTTTAGGCATCGAGAAAAATAGCTGATCCTGAGCTGACATTTGCTTACGAGCAATAATGATCAAAGCTGGTGCACCAATCACCGCAGTTGCCGTTCCTGTAGGAATCATATCCAATGACCATTGCGCCAAGAAAATCGCCAAACTATCGGTCACACAAAGCAACAACGCCCCTAGCACGCAGCTTGCGATGAGTTCAGATTTCGCCTTTAAAAAGGCAGTTATGGTTCTCTGAGCAGCAAAAGTATCGCCATCACAAATGACAAAAGCCACATCGAGATAAAGCGCGTTTACGATGGCTTAGCGGAAAACCATTCCGAAGCAGGTAAAGCTTATTGGTTAACCCGAACTTGGGATCTAGTTTGCTGGCAGCCAATCTACGTCACCTTCGTTTCTATCTATGGCCTTCATTCATTGCCAGATATCAAGAATATCGGTCAGTTTAGGTATAAAGAATTCGTCACAGGATACCGCTTCTTTAATGGTGATCACCAACACGGTACACCAGAAGAGCTAATCCCACATGCGGGTCAAGCCATACTGGACCTTACAGAGTTTTTCCGCAGCCAGATTAGCGAGTGGACACGCATTCGCCCGGGGTTTACCAACCATTTACTCGCAGATCTACTGTTGGGTTGTTTGATCAAACTGCAACAGCGCGAACAAAGCCTGACTAATGAGTACATCACTGAGCAAGCAAGGCTATGGTTAACAGCGTGCCAACTACCAGAGAACCACTTAGACAGCCTCAAAGTCGACGATACAACAGGGTTGCTTAAGCTCGTTAGGGTCAGTTGTTGCTTAGTCTACAAGTGTGACTCTAGAAAATATTGTGACGATTGCCCTAGACACCCAGACAATAAGAAAACCGCTTAACACTATCACTATCACTTAATCTAAAAATCCAGGACTGACATGTTTCAGCTTTCAAATATAAAAATAGTTCGTTACGAACGCACTATTCTCTCAATTGACGAGCTTTCCATTCCAACCAATAAACTTACGGTCGTTCTTGGTCACAATGGTTCTGGTAAATCAACGCTGGTTAACTTGCTCTCAGGTCAAATGACACCTGATCACGGCACAGTAAAGCTGGATGGCGCTTCTATCTCTTCTTTCAAAAGCAAAGACTTAGCCAAGAATATTGCGTATTTACCTCAAAAGCTCCCTGCTTCGGCAGGCTTAACGGTAGAAGAATTGGTTCGTTTAGGACGTTTTCCTTGGCGAGGCGCGTTTGGCCGTTGGAACGCTGAAGATCAATCCATTATCCAACAAGCTATGGATAGAACAGGCGTTACCAAGTTTTCACAAGCTTTAGCGGATGACTTATCCGGCGGTGAACGCCAACGAGCGTGGGTTTCAATGTTGCTCGCCCAACAGTCTCCCGTATTGATTCTCGACGAGCCAACATCCGCGCTAGATGTTCATCACCAGTTCCAATTGATGGGTTTGCTGTCAGAGCTCAATAAGAAAGAAGACGTTGGTATCATCGTGATTCTGCACGACTTGAACCTTGCACTGCGTTACGCGACACACAGAGTCGCTCTAAAGAAAGGTAAAATCGCCTTTGAAGGCAGCGCTGATAAGTTACTTAATGAACAGGCCTTATCTGAGCTCTATGAGTCCCCTATTCGACTGATCGACCATCCGGTCCCAGCTAAGACTGCAGCCAGTGAGAAAGTCGCCGTGGTTTGCGAATAGCAGATATCCCGGCAAATGAAACCAAAGCCGTTAGAGCATTAAAAAGGCTATTGAAATTCTTCATGTCAGTGGCCTTTCAGTTTAGATTCGATAACTCATTTCACTAGCTAAGCTGAGCGTCTCTGGCTTCTTGGCTACTAAAGCCACGCAAAATATTCAATAACGTAATCGCAGTGAATAGTGCGATAACCAATGACAAATGCCACGCTTCGCCAAGACCAAGTTTAACCAACCCCATGCTTACCAGCGAAGACACAACCATTTGGCCGCCTCCCGACATCGCAGCCGCTGCACCTGCGTTCTTTTTGTAAGGCAACATCACCAAAGCTTGAGCACAAGGTAACGCGATACCATTCCCCAGTATCATCAAAAACTGACCTAGCATTAGATAAAGCGGTTCAAGTGGGCAAAAGAAAAGCCACAACGCTGCCGAAATATGTAACACAGGCGTGCATAACAGTGTTTTCTTATTACCTAACATTGGACGGATACGGTTACACAAACTTGTCCCGCCAAGCATACCCAACGCAGGAATAACCGCCCACATCGCGTATTCATCGGATGTCATTCCGATTTGGTTCTGCATGATGAATGGCATCACCGACACCGTGGTGATCATGAGACTAAAGTTAAGCCAACCAATGCTCGCAAAGCTCATAAAGTAGCGGGAAGTAAGTAGCTCTTTGTATTGCGATGCCATCTTCTTTGGGGAGGGAATTGGCGACAGCTGTACAACGGTTTCTTTGAATTTAAACGCCAATACGACCCAAGCTAATGAGACATAGCCAAGTAGCGAGATAAACACCATACTCCAGCCAAAGTGGAAGTTGATAAAGCCACCGATGACGGGCGCAATAAGAGGTGTAATCGACGCAACCATCGCAATGTAAGACATCGCTAATGGTAAGTCAGCCCCGTTGAATCTATCTCGTGTGGAAGCGCGAGCCAATACAGCACAACAGCCTGTACCTAACCCCTGTAGGAAGCGCCCCATCACCATACTGGTAAAAGAATGGCTGAAGAAGATGATCATCAACAAGCCAAGCATAGCGAGTAGTAAGCCACTCAATAGTACCTTTTTACGCCCTAAAGCATCTGAAATTGGACCATAAACAAACTGCGAAGGTCCGAAGCCTAGCAGGTAGACACTCACCAACAGCTGAGCTTGCTCTAGCGAGACATCAAAGTCCTTTGCGATCCAAGGTAAAGAAGGAAATACCAAACCCATACTGAGTTGGCCGATACTGATGACCAAACACGCCAGTAAGATTGACTTAAAATCAAATCGACGGCTCATGAGGCTGTGCACGTAGTCAAAAGGTTTGGTTTATCAACCTCACAACATAGAGATATAGAAGATAGAGAGAATGTTGCAGGTATGATATTCATGGTGCTCCGAAAGGATCGATTGGACTGTCGCAGGGTAAACATACGTTAGCTCGTATAATCATACAACACTGGCTGAACTAAATATGTGAATAGTCACTTTTCACACACCTTAACTTTCCGCCTGTCACTGACACACGCTAGACTAACACTAGATCGCAACAATGAAGGGACTTCAATGAACACTTATCACCGTATTCTCACCTCAGCTTTGGCACTTGCTGTGTCTGGTCCCCTTACCTCAACAACGGCTTTTGCGTGGCAAGCTTAGAAGATCACCGATGGGCTCGAGATTCCATGGGGGCTCGCCTATGTTGAAGAAGGATCCATGCTAGTCACAGAAAAAGAAGGTGTGATCAAACATGTTAATTTAAAAACGGGTGATCAGAGCACACTTTTTAGACTTCCTAATGTGTGGGCAAAAGGCCAAGGCGGAGCATTAGATATCACCTTCTCGCCCTTTGAAGAAAACAAACTCTATATTACTTACAGCAAAAACATCGATGACGAAGGTGTAACCACACTCGCTTCTGCTGATTACAAAAATGGTGAAGTGTCTAATTGGCAAGATGTATTCGTTTCAGAATCGAGAACCGACACTGGACGTCACTTTGGCAGTCGCATTACCTTCGATGATAGCCACCTCTACTTTTCGATTGGCGACCGTGGAGATCGAGATAACGGGCAAAATACCTCAACTCATGCAGGTTCAATATTGCGCTTGAATGTAGACGGGAGCACACCAAGCGACAACCCATTTGTAAACGACGACAAAGTTCTCAACGAAATCTGGAGCTATGGCCACCGAAATCCGCAAGGGCTGTTCTACGACTTCCCTACCAAAAAGTTATGGTCGATTGAGCATGGCCCACGTGGTGGTGATGAAATTAACCTAATAAAAGTGGGTGCCAACTACGGATGGCCTGTCACATCTCATGGTAAAGAGTATTGGGGGCCAATCAGCGTTGGTGAGTCTGAAACCAAAGAAGGCATCGAAGCGCCTAAAAAGGTCTACATTCCCTCAATCGCCCCCGGCAGCTTAGTGGTTTATCAAGGGGATAAGTTCCCAGAGCTCAAAGGAAAACTATTAGCAGGTGCACTTAAACTTACCCATATCAATGTAGTAACGGTCAATGAGCAAGGTGATGCGACTGACGAGCAACGTATTCTAGAAAGCTTAGGCGAAAGAATCAGAGACATCGAAACCTCACCAGATGGTGACATCTTCTTTAGTACTGACAATGGCAACCTTTACCGTCTAAAAAGGTAGCTACACCATTAAAACAATCAGCATAAATATTAGATGATTTTATAAATAAAGCCGTTAAATACGGGGCTTCAGGTCAATTTAGCGGCTTTCTTTTCCGAAAGCAGAATATGTAAAAACAGTGCAACCACTCTAATTTTGTCATCAAACTTACCTATGTTTTTCACAAAAACGACAAGAAATCACCATACAACTGTAACTACATGATATTTAAGGAATGCAAAGTTTGACTACCCCCAAGTTTCTGCAACCTTTCCCTATGTATTCGATTGACTATCCCCTGATTTGATTTAGACTCGATTCCGGCTAGAAAGAAAGTTCTTTGTATATAAACATTTCGTTGGATTACTAGTAACCCCGTTGTGTTGTACGCAATAGCAATAAACTTTTCCACGCTATCAGTGCCACAATTGGCTCACTATAAAAATTAATTTTAGGGATAACATCATGTCTAACACAGTTACTGGTACAGTAAAATGGTTCAACGAAACTAAAGGCTTCGGTTTCATTCAACAAGAAAACGGTCCAGACGTATTTGCACACTTCTCTGCAATCACTGGCGAAGGTTTCAAAACTCTTGCTGAAGGCCAAAAAGTTGAGTTCGTAGTATCTCAAGGTCAAAAAGGCCCACAAGCTGACAGCATCAAAGTACTTTAATTTAGTATTTTAAAGCTTTCTAAAAATAGCCAGCCTCTGCTGGCTATTTTTTTACCCGCTATTCAGAGATTTAAGGTAAGATTCCCCTTCACTATTTTTACCTAAGACACCGCACCAATGGCTCTTAAACCGACAATCTACAAGTTTCGTATCTCTTTAACTGATATGAACCGCGACTATTACGACTCTTTTAATCTAACGATTGCACAGCACCCTTCTGAAACAGAACAGCGTATGATGGCTCGTATCATGGCATTTTGTATCAATGCTTCACCGGAGCTTCAATTTACTAAAGGGTTGTCGACTATCGAAGAACCTGATTTGTGGCAGAAGTCTTTAGATGACCAGATCCTTGAGTGGATCGATGTGGGCGAACCTGACACAGAACGTGTTAAGAAAGCCACTCGCCTATCAAAGTCTGTTCGTGTGTTCAGCTTCAACACTAAATCAAACGTTTGGTGGGAGCAGAACAAAGGTAAATTCGGTTACCTGAAAGCCCAAATTGTTCGTCTAGACAACGATGGTATTGAGCAATTAGCCGCAATGACTGAGCGTACCATGGACCTTTCAGTTATGCTGACGGGCAACTCTGCGTTCATTAATAGCGACACGCAATCAGCTGAAGTTACGTGGGAAGAGCTACAGAGTAATGACTGAGCTTCCAACCAGTAATCAGCAAAAGCTTGAAGAAAACCAACAAGCTAGAACCAAACTTCACGTTTGCTTGAAAGAGTCAGGTTTAGATTCAGTAACTGCGATTGCGACGGGTTTCGAGAAAGAGCTCTCGTCTTTTATCGACCAAAACCACGCTCTGTTTAAACACGCTTGTGAGAATAAGCCTGATAATTCAGCACGTCAGACACTGCTTGGCCTACTGACCAAAGAACATATCGATGCCAGCTATCGTTTTGAGAACAATAAAGACGCTAGCGAAGCGATGCAAAGTGTGTTCGATAATACGGTAGGCAGTGAGCATAGCGACAAGTTTCAAAACTCTAACTCTCAGCAGTTAAAGTTAGTAACGCATTTATGGTTGTTCATTCAAGGTCGACTAGGTATGGATTACAGCCTAGCTAATGATCACGCGGCAGCGACCGCCAAGCTACTGTCTCGCTTATCAAGAAGCACAGACGATGAAGTCCGTGTTGAGTTCATGGCGAGTTTCTACGATGGCTTGAACATCTATCAAAAAGAGAATAAGCCATCCGGTTTTATTCATAGTTTAAAGCGTTTGTTTAACCTTTCGTAAACACTCCACCAGCTAGAATCAAATTTGCGCTTTGCACTGTGTAGAGCGCATCTCTTTCCAACCATCTTTTCACTATTACCTCTGAGCATAAGATTCTCTATTACGCTCGTGCCTCGCTTTAGGGAATGACAACATACCTAACCCATGCAATTAACTTTACTACAGATACAAAAAAGCCCCGCACATCGGAGTATATAGTAAAAAGTATGTCTATTCGCGTGTGAGTGAGTGACAGCCCTTTAATAGAAATGCTTCTTATGGAACTCATAAGCGTACATACCATGTATAATAGTGTGTACGCTTTTTTGTCCCTGAAGGCTTAGCAAGGAGATGGTCTCACTGCGTGAAACCATCACCCTGCCAAAAGGGTACTTAAGGGACATGATGGTAAAGTAAAATAATAAAGCCACTCCTGACGCTCGCGCAGCTCACTACTCGCTAGGCATTTATGATTTTTCTTGACCATCACATTTCTTGACCATCGCTTGTGACACGTTTCTGGACATAAATGAGTCAGTAACTTTACTAAATTAGAAAACTAAGGATTAGCTTAGGTATAGAAAAGTAACGCCTCACATCACCGGCATCAAATAGAAGCACAAGGACCGGGCGCTTCTATTTGATGTCCGAGTGGATATGATTATTATGTTTAATTGTTCATACCCCTCAACTTAGAAATATATGATTGTGGATGAGTCAGAGAATCATCAATGTTTGGAGTTATCAATGAAATGCTCCTCGCCACTAAATCTGTAAAATGAACACAGTTTTTATTGTACAGATTATAATCAGAAGGATACGCAGAGATTGCAGAAACATTAGTTTTTGAGTAGTCATACATCTGTTTAGTGACAGCTACAGCTACTCCATTGTTAGCTCCATTTAAGCTGCGGATGTTTTCCATTACGACGCCCCCAGGCACCGTGCCAAAAGCTATTTTCGATGAGGGGGCACTTGGATCTGGATACAATCCGTACCCTTCGAAACTCTTCCAAGTATTATTAACTCGATTTCTTGTAGCCCACACTATGAAAGCATGGCCTGGTACATAGTCTCTAGCCACAAACAACATCCAATACCCTTCATTTTGCGGCCACGTGTTATGCCCCCGGTCAATTTTTTTTAGTGGCATTGACTTGCTCCTTGTCAGTTCCGATTGCGAACTAATACGTTTGTCCTACCAGTTAACACTGCATTTTGAAAATCGGATAGCCTTCTTCTTTCAAGAGAAGCCTCCGTAAGTCGTTTTTCTAGTTCCGCAATTCGAATATCTCTATTATTTATTCCACGCACATATGGTAGTAGGTGTGGTGGTATTGAGTCAGGATCAGTACCGGGTGCCAAATAGCCTGTCTCATCAAAATCAAAGTCATCTGGGTCATCTTCTGGCTCTGGTTCTGGATCAATATCGCTTGTATCTGGAACTTCAACCTCAATAACATCATCATCTGGGTCAGCAGCTTCCGCCGCGTCTCTTATAGCTTCACCTAACCTTCGAAAGGCTTCACGAGCATCGTCTGCATCAACACCGGTATCTTGACCATTTACGCGTACAGTTGGCATAGTTGTATTTCCTATATGGATTGATTAAACATAACACCTTTAATAATCTGCTGGTTCGTTTTTAAATACGTGAATGCCAAAACGCATAGGTATTTAATCTATAATGAAATACTTATCAATTTCATGAAAATCCACTGCAAACAAAACAAGCCAACTCACTTTAGTCTTTTGATCTGGCACATTATCTCACTGGCTACCGAAACCATCTTACTGATATCTAAGACGTTTCATTTATTAGCTCTCGATAAACGAGCCAATTACATCGCTAAAAGCACATTTATTTCATGCACTGCAACTTATACAATAGCAAAAGTAGGGTAAATCGTGGGTTGTCGGCATGGGTAAAAATGTGTGGTAACACGAAAAGGGGCAGATCTGAGCTAGCTGGCACTTTTTAGAAAAGCGCCATGAGTAAAACTTCAGGTCTATGAAGCCTCTGGACATAAATGAGTTTGGTGAATCACGAATTTAACGTTTACCAGATTAGCTGGAGTATTGTAACGTCCAAACCTTATGATCAATTGTAGGTGACTTCTACATTTACAATCTAAACTCATCTTGATACCAGACCTCTTCCACCAATATACCTGCTTCTGTCTTTTTCCCTATGAGCGTCACCTCAAACTCGCCTTCAGGCAGGCGGGAATACGTCTGTTTCGAAATGCAATAAACGAAGGTGGCCGTCCTCTCGACCTCAAGCCTAATATTGCAATGGTATCGGCGATTCTCGTCTTTTTTAATCAGCCTTTCCTTTACCTGTACAGGTTGCCCATTGACTATTGTATAGATGGTTGGGAGTGTCTTCGAGAAATACAGATGCAGCATAACCCAGACAAGTAAGGGCGAAAGCAGCAGCGAGCCTTTAGCGAGTATCGGATGTTTATTTTGTTGCTTATAAATCTTCCATAGTCCCTTATCATGCAAATGCATCACGGTCAAAATCAATATCACAGTAGCAAATACTGATACAAATAGCATGTCTTTAGAGTAACTTTGGTCGACCAGAAATTCAGAATCTGTGAATAAACTAAATGAGTCAAGGAACATGTGCACCGTCATAACTAGGAAGAGCCATGTAATGGCGCGTTGCGGCTTGGATACTTCCTTGCTCCACAGCCTAAAACTTTTTGTTGTATCCATAATTATTTACCTCGACCTTGATATTTTTTGAAGCTGCTCTTCAATCTGGGGGCAGGTTTTGCGTTTTTTCCACACATTACTTTTTGTATATTAAAACTAGTAAATTGTCTGAGTCAACAATTTGGGCTGTAACTAATAATGGGGCAAAAACGAGTTTGAAACTGCTAACCCAGCAGCTCTTTCAGATAGCTATTCCGCTTATAAGAGTGACTAGGTGCCTCGGTGATACGCTTCATATCATCGCTACTACCAACGATATGGATTTCACTTTCAGCTCTCGTGATTGCCGTATAGAGCCATGCTTTATCGACTATTCTTCCGTTTTGCAGAGCGATGATGATGCGCGGAAACTGTGACCCTTGAGCTTTATGTAGGGTGATTGCGTAACCCAACTCCATGCAATCGAGTACAGATTGTGTAATCTCGACCTTTTCACCTGTATCTAGTGTCACTTCACCGTAACTATCACCAGAAGGTTTGACGTTGGTTAGTGTGCCAAGTGAGCCGTTCTGAATGCCTTTGTCATAATGGTTCTGCGTGAATAACACGGCATCATTCATGCGAAGTGGCAAAAAGAACTTATCACCATTGATTTCGAACTCAAGGCTAGTGCTATCTGGGTTAACGGCTTGTTGGGTGAGTTTATTGATTTCTGATACGAGTGCCTTGGTTGGAGCCATGACGCGACTGCTTTCAGGACACTGTTGGTAAAGCTCACAACAGACTTTGGCAATGTCTGTTTTACTGGTTTCGTGAAAGCGTATTGCACCTGTACTTAATTGCTCAGGCGTCACACCTTGATTAATGAGCTTTGAGTATTCGGGGATACCCGTTGAACCTTCCTGTCTCTTAACGATGTCTAGCATCGTATTCGCCACCGTTTTTGCTTCAACGATGTCTGCCAACACCTTGCCGCAGCCGATGGGTGGAAGTTGATCGGGGTCGCCAGGGTAAAGCTCACAGCTCACAACAGACTTTGGCAATGTCTGTTTTACTGGTTTCGTGAAAGCGTATTGCACCTGTACTTAATTGCTCAGGCGTCACACCTTGATTAATGAGCTTTGAGTATTCGGGGATACCCGTTGAACCTTCCTGTCTCTTAACGATGTCTAGCATCGTATTCGCCACCGTTTTTGCTTCAACGATGTCTGCCAACACCTTGCCGCAGCCGATGGGTGGAAGTTGATCGGGGTCGCCAGTGAATATCAATCGTACAGAGGGGTGAATGTGATTCACAAGACGATACATGGTTGGCAAGTCAATCATGCTTGCCTCATCAATCACCAGTAGGTGATTGGGTTTATCGACACTGGGTTCAATAGGGTCTTCACGCAGCAATTTGGCAATGGTTGAGGTAACAAAACCGATGGACTCATGAAGTCTCATTGCAGCGCGACCACTGAGCGCCACGGCGTGTATTTCAAATCCAAGTTGATGGTAAGCCCTGAGTGCCGTTCTGAGTACCGTTGTCTTGCCTGTTCCTGCACCGCCCGTAATACAGCTTACCGAATTATCCAGACACGTTGTGACGGCTTCGATTTGTTTASKSGTTARKTCGTAGGGAAGCTCYGCAASCGCAGAGCAATACGCAGCATTGGCGTTTTCATCAAACAAGTCATTTCGTTTAATCAGTGTATTTAGCCGTTTGGCAACGACACTTTCCATCAGGAGTTGCGCGGTGGGATGATAAGTTCCCGTGTCGGGGTTTAAAATGTACTGCGCTTTGTCGTGCCCCGCTTTGAACGCCTGAGCAACTAGTGTTTTGTCTTTCAAAGATTCCAGAGCAGCGCTGAGCCTTCTTGGGTCATCCTTCGCAACATCGCTCTTAAAATCCGTTACCTTGATAATATCTTCAATGGCACTGAACGAAAGACCAAAGCCCATGAGAGCATAAGGATTATCCTTGATAACATCGATGGAGGCTTCACCGTGATGCTTGAGCAGCCGTTGCTGCACACTGGCGGGGATGTTGTGCTCGCTCATCCAGTTGCAATGTGCCAGATTTTTATATTTGGCGTACCCTTTAAAGAGCGCCTCCACTGAATCTTCACTCAGAATCGATGTCAGACGCTTTCTGGACTCTGGGGTGTCATTTCTCAGTGTGGCATGGAAGTCTTTACCCAAGAGTTGCCAGAGCGCCCTAGCTTTGCTTTCGCCAATACCTTTAAAGTCACTTTCTCTGGCGATAAAGCGTATCAGTTGCTCACCTGTTTCGGGTAAAGTGCATTCAATATGCTTGGGTGATTCATAAGTGTGCTGCTGCACCACATAATCACCCATCGCCATATTTTCTATCTGGCGAGCGCCTTTGACTGACCAATGCTGACCCAGCGTTGGAAGCACAGGGATGCTATCGGGGTCGGCTTTGATGGTGACGTAATACTTCCCACTATTGGTTTTGTAAGAGTCCTTCGCCAGCGGTACACCGCTGAATATCACCATCTTGGTCGAGCGATAAGGGATACTGGTTACACGCATTTGGTCTTCATGCAAAGCGGTATTCATCGTGGCATCAACCCCATTTCGGATAAGGTTTCAGATAGCTCACCAAAGCGCTCAAGTCGCTTTTCAAGCTCCTTGACCTTGGCTTTTAATTCAATGTTCTCAGCTTCTAATGACGACACCCGCTTTGAATCGAGAAGCTTTCGATTTGCTGTGTTGTCGTAGGCTTGAGGTTTGCCCTCATTCTTCTTGGCAGCGTCGGTCAACGGTGGCAGTACGCCTTTACCGCGCAGCTCATCTTCTAAGGCTTTGAGTGCTTTCTTGAGGGCAGGATTTTGGTTTAACGCCGATTTGCCGCAACCAATTCCTTTTGCTACTTCGATTCGATTAAGCTGACCTCTGAACACGATTTGTTTAAAGTCGTCGTCGGTCTGTGTGGCTTTCCAGACCTCAAATGCCTCAAGATTTTGTTGCGCTTTCTGCTGCCCACTTGCCATTAGTCATCTACCTCACCCAATAGTTTGCGAAGTCCTGTGACAAAGCCTCTAGGGAATATTTCACAGTTGTATTCCTTGTCTTTTACTTGCCCCGCCTGAGTAGTTTGCCAGTCGTTCTTTTCCATACATTCATCAGAAATGGCATACGCTAAGGCTTTTTTCTCTGATTCGGTGAGTACGCCTGATAGGGATGGCAGCACTTCCACGCTTGGTTCTGCGGTGGTGTCAAACTGGCGCACAGGGCGTTTGTCGATGGTAATATTGGCGTGTTGCTTGAGCAAATTAACCTCTTTGCGGTAACGGTTACGCTCGGCAATGATTTGACCAAACAAGGCGCGTACCGCAGGGTCTGGGATGCGCTCTAACAGTTTATTATCCGCAGGGATGGATTTAGACCGTGAGGTGTTCGATAGCGGTTTTTTGGTACTGGTATTGTACTTTGCCGCCCATGCTTCGATGAGTGTTCGGTAGTGCTTGTTACGGGTAGCACGCAAAGCCTCATACGCCAATCCGCCATTTTCGGCAGAAACTCGCCCAATTTGCGTAATGGAGAAATCGCGCTGACCTGATTCCGCATAGGCTTTCAGCGTGTCGTTGAGCTTATCGAGGTTTTGCTGCGTGCGAGGTACTTTGCCATCTTTTAAGTCCGCCAGAATGACATCAATATCGAGTTCCATTAGTCCTCCAATAAGTTCGGTAGTGCGATGCCATCTAGATTAATGGCTTTATCCGTCAGTGCGTTAATACCCTCGGAAAACAACTTGTTATCGGTCAGGTATTCACCCGCTTCGATGTAGCTCGCCACTTTGCGGAAGCCTTCAAGTTTGTCGTCTGGGTCGGCGATTTTTGCCATTTGGCGCAGCATGGCATTGGCAGCGATGAGCTGCTGTTTGTCGTCCATCTCCATGAAAATCGGCTCAAAGCCCTTTTTCATCAGCACACGGCTGAGCTTGCGTGAGCGCTTTTCTATGGCAGGTGTTTTACGCAGTTCATCCTGCAAGTCGGGATAGAATTCTGCATCGTCACAAAGCAGCGATAGGTGCAGCAACTCAGAGTCGGTTTCAATAAACTTCAAGGCATGACTGACATCTTGCTCAGAGCCAACCGCAATCAGTTTATCTTTGGTGTCGTCCTCATTTCTGGCTTCTTCGACACGAATGATTTTGCTGATAAGCTCAAAACACGCTATCCAGTCTTTTGTGTATTCATCGGCTTCGACTTGCTGTTTTTCATAACGGCGCTGTAGGGCTTGCAGTTCATCGTGTTTGATAAACGGCTTGCCTTGCTCTTCACAAAAGAACTGTTCGTCTTTGAGGGCTTCCAGCTCACCTTCAATTTCCACAGATAGGTTCGCAGCCTGATGTGCTTTGTAGCTCAGTTGGTTGAAGTGGGCATTGAGCGCAGGCAGGTATCGTGCTTCAGTAATAAACCAGCGGCAGCGAATACAGTTTTCAGAACCGTGGGGTACGCTGCCGTAAATGCGATTTGCAGCGGCTTTTGCTTCTCTAATCAACTCACCACCGTTCCAGCAACCACCAAGGGTACTGACTTCATCCGATTTGACGGTGTTACCGCCAACCAAACACAATCCACACGAGCGATCTTCCCAACCGATTGGATTGCGGTTAGCTAATGCCGCCTGAATGCTATCATCGCTATGATAGACCATCTTGCATTGAATTTGCTCCATAGAGGCATCTTTGAGGAAATTACGCACCGACTGCTTGGATTTCACATCCAGTGCGTCATGCGCTTCTTCCATTTTTTCTGCCATCACGGATGGAGTAATTTTGTTGTAGTAGATGGTCATCAACAGACGTGTATGCCCTGCCAATAGCTTAGAAATCACAGGTAGTGGCAATTGAGTATCCATTGTATACGCCGTGATTAGTGAGACTCGCAAACTGTGTAAAGGAAAGAGTGTGGCAACCTTATTTCGTTCTGGCGTACCCTCTGGGTAGTCCACAACCAGATTTAAACGTTCTCCGTTATCCAAGGTATTGCCTTGCTCTGCGAGGTGATTTTCTAACGCCAATAGGAGTTGATACCAGAAAGGCGCTATATTTGCGTCACCTGTAATTGGTTTGTGTCTATCCTCTCCACTTGCAGAGACATCACGAAACAAAAAAGCAGTCTCGCCCATACTTTCTAGCTGTTTGTCCGATTTCTTTGTACCCGTGTGCTTTCTCAGCAGTGTGGTGCAGTCGGTAGATTTTGTTATCGAATTATACTTTTCTTGCCAGTTGCGTAGTTTTTCCAGCCAGTACAGCACTTCTTCGTTCTGCCAAGGGATGATGTAACCCCGCTCCAGTTCATCTTTGTTCTGATCGGCGGTTTTGTTGGTGTTGATGTATAGACCTGTTGAATGCAGTCCAGTCATGGTGTCGTGAATACGGCGGAAGATGCCTTTTCCGAACGGGCGTTTTTCACTGCCAAGTGCAAAATCATGTTTGGTGTTAAGTATCCATTGACCTTGCTCATAGCGCCATGTGTCGGCCTCTCCACTGTCTAGCATACGCACCTGATAGGTACGCAATGGTAGGTGGAGTTTCATAAATATCACCATTGCTTTGACGGGCGACCAGATTTGGTGAAGGGTTACTTTATTGCCATTGCGAGTTACATCTTTGGTGCGCCACACGCAGTCAGGGTCGGTTTTATCAATCAGTTTAGGTTCGACTTCAAACCAGTCACCACCAGTGCTGTTTACGCTTTGCCCTGTTTGCTGCTGCGCCCATGTCCAGTCCTTGAAATGTCGATAGTGATAAGCTGGAAGTAGTTGCTCATCTTCCTTGAGATTTTGTTCAATGACTGTGAGTCCAGTTTTGTCAGGCAACGGAGAAAGGATTTGGCGCAAGTCCTGAATGTAACGATACGGCAACGGATTACGCACGGTCTCAGTAGTCAAATTTTTACGCTTGATTTTACTCAGTGGGTTTTCAAATGCAGGCACTAAATCGCCATTATCATCCTCGACAGAACAATGATGTTGAATAACGTAATCAATGAAATCACAAGTAAAGTTCACCAAATTTTGAATGTAGTTAGAGTCATTTACCGTTTTTCTTATTAGCACTTCTAGCTCTTCGCTAGAGCATCGATGCCCGCAGTAACCCTTAAAAAACAAATCTATATTACCGATTGCGTAAGGCGCACATTCAGTAAGATAAGATTCAAAAAAACGCGTCAAAGATTTTTGTTTTTCAGAAATGTTAGCGGTTTGTGTCGTCATCCATTCAGCAGCCAGTTCCTGCCATTGCTGCCACTCCGCACCAAGTGTGGTCAACATCCATGAGAAGGTTAAATCCGATGAACGTCCGTCATTTTTTCTCGCCATTATTTGCCTCTCAATTTTGGATGTTTGCCCGTGAAGTACCCTTGTGGGTCGATGTCATCAAAACCATGTTCAACCAGAGCTTTCCAGTCGAGTGCTTTGACTTTGGATTCGGGGTTTGCCAGTTGCAGTGTGGCTTGGGTCAGTTCGTCAGAGAGTTCCTGCTGACCTTTTCCTGTGTAGGGGATTTGTGAGTCTAGGGACTTATGGTGCATACAACGTTGAATCAAGAAGGGGGATAGTCCTGCGCGTTCTAATCGTCTGCCGTAATTATGTCGATGCCCGTGAGGATCTTTGCCTTCTGCCTTGTTTGGCTCTAAACCTATGCGCTTCAAGCCGTTGGCGTAGTTATCATGAAAAGCGTTGATGGTGTAAGGATTGCCTAACGCGCTGTGATGAAAAGAAATGAACGCATAAGGATGGTGACAGTCGATGCTGGCGCGATACTTTTGATAGTTTTTCCAAAGAGCCATAAATGTCTTGCCGTAGTCGGTTGGAAACCACCAGACTCGGATGTAGTTATCTTTATGGTCAACAACGCGACATTTCCAGCCGAGATGTGCTGTGCCTTTCATTCGTTGTCGAGGGATACGCGCATACTTTTCTTTCAAGTACGTTTCTCTATTCTGATTTTTAGAACGAACTTCAGGGTCACTTGGAGCTTTGCCATCGACTTCATTGTAAATTCGAACGATTGCACTATCTGGCTCATAGGGGTCTTCAAACACATCTGTCACCCAAAGGGTTAAAGCCTCGCTTTCGCGTAATCCGCCACCGTGCATGAGCAGGAGTATTAATTTATCCCTGAGTGCCACTCGTGGGTCGCTTGCGCCACCAATGCCGTTCATATAAAAATCTTCCCAATGCTTTTCAGGAAAGGCGATGGCGTCATCTTCGGTTTTGGTGAGTGGTGTGCGCCCCTTAATAGTTCGCGCCTTACGGATGGTTTTATTGACGGTCTTATCTTCGATATGACCAAGGAAATCGTTTTGGTTTTTGCGATACCATGCAGCGTAATTCAATCGCTGCTCATGCGGGGTAGCATTACGCAAGGGATTCATGGACGCAGTGCCGTGCTTGTTTGCCAACCAATCTGTAAATGCCGTCAATCGATGAATATGCTTATTCACGTTACTGGTTGAACTTGGCACCCAATACAAACCTGATGGGTCAAGTCCATCCTCACCAATCGTTCCTGTATACAATCGCTTAGAAAAGGTCTGAAAGAGCAACTTCGGATCGTCAAACAATCCTCTATTTGCTTCCATATAATCCAGCAACAAGGACACTGCTTGAATAAACCCATTCATGACGGAGTTACTCACACCGTCTGCCTCTAGCTTGAGTAGGTAGTCTGTGACCGTACTTAACTCTCCTTGCTCAGTTAGCAAGATAGGCAGTTGGCTTTTGATGCCCGTATTGTCCTCTACAATCGTTGCTCTAACTTTTACTGATGACAAACTAACCTTCCGTGTACATGTTAAACACATAATACACTATAGTCCTATGTTGCGTGTCGAGCAAGAAAAAGGCAGATTTCTCTGCCTTAATACACATTATACATAGTTTAAGGTACTATATATATTCATGAGCGCCTATTTCGTTTAGATTCGATAAATTGAATTAGATATCAGCTACATCAAATTCAACAACTGGGTTAACGTCAGCTTCGTAATCAACACCTTCAACACCGAAACCGAATAGCTTCAAGAACTCTTCTTTGTACTCTACGTAGTCAGTCAGTTCTTTTAGGTTCTCAGTTGTGATTTGAGGCCATAGGTTACGACAGTGGTCTTGGATGTCTTCGCGAAGCTCAAGATCATCTAGACGTAGACGGTTCACTTCATCTACTTCTGGAGCGCTGCTGTCTTCTTTGTATAGGCGTTGGCTGAACATACGGAAGATCTGTTCCATACAACCTTCGTGAATACCTTCTTCACGCATCTTCTTGAACACCATAGCGATGTAAAGAGGCATAACAGGGATTGCAGAGCTTGCTTGAGTCACAACAGACTTAAGAACAGCAACGTTTGCAGTACCGCCAGTTTGGCCTAGTTTCTCATTCAGCGCTGATGCTGCACGGTCTAGATCCATCTTAGCTTTACCTAGCGCGCCATCCCAGTAGATTGGCCACGTTAGCTCAGTACCGATGTAGCTGTAAGCAACAGTTTTACAACCGTCAGCTAGAACACCCGCTTCAGAAAGAGCGTTGATCCAAAGTTCCCAATCTTCACCGCCCATTACTGTCACAGTGTCTTTGATTTCTTCTTCAGATGCAGGCTCAACACTTGCTTCGATGATAGTGTCTTTGTTGGTATCAACAGCTGTTGATGTGTACGTTTCGCCGATAGGTTTTAGAGCTGAACGAATCACTTCGCCAGTCTCTGGCATTTTACGCACTGGAGATGCCAGTGAATACACAACCATATCGATTTGACCTAGATCTTCTTTGATCAGATCAATTGTTTTCTGTTTCGCTTCGTTAGAGAAAGCATCGCCGTTCAGGCTTTTTGAATACAGGCCTTCTTCTTTAGCTAGCTTGTCGAACGCTGCTGAGTTGTAGAAACCAGCTGTGCCCGGCTTTTTCTCAGTACCGGCTTTCTCGAAGAAAACACCGATAGTTGAAGCGCCGCCACCAAATGCAGCCGCAATACGTGAAGACAAGCCGTAGCCACTTGAAGAGCCAACAACTAGTACACGTTTAGGTGCGTTTGCGATTGGGCCTTGAGCTTTTGTGTAAGCAATTTGTTCTTTTACATTAGCTTCACAACCGACTGGATGTGTTGTAGTACAGATGAATCCGCGAATTCGAGGTTTGATGATCATATTCAACTTCCTTAAAAAATCAGGTTAAGGATAAAAGTTTCGTACGCAAATGGCATCTAATTTCTGTAAAAATGTGGTGAAAATGCAAGTGGTTGGAGCACTCAACGAATATTTGCTGACTCAGTCACCATTTGTTAACGCGTCTATTGCGACTTCTACGACAAAAACAAAAAAAGGCACCTTATTAGGTGCCTTTTGTCATTTCTTTATCTAAGCAACGCTATTTAGCTTAGGTTTTAACTCTTTTCGCGTCAAAGTTTCACTAAAGTCATGACTGAAGTGGTCAACTTGAATCGCTGCGTAGCGTAGTTTGTCTGCTGCAATGATTTGGTCAACTTCATCTTGAGTAAGAACATCTGCCGCCAGTGCTTGAGCAAGTTTATCTTGCAGTAAGCCTTTACGAGCTACTTTGCCCTCTTTCACCGCTTTGAAGATCTTACGCTCAAGAGGCTTAATGCTGTACATCGCATTGAACGCGTTCTCCATTAGGCCAACGCTATCCTCTTCTTCTTTACCGATGTAGCAAAGGTGAGTCAGACGTTCACGGTGTGCACCCGGAGTCATCAAGCTTTCCGCCAGTTGTACCGTTAGGTTGTCACTTGGTTTTTCAAAGTGGTTACCTACAGGGAACACTAGACCTTTAAGTACTTTACCAACCATCTTGTTCGGGAAATTTCTGTACGCTTCTTGTAGCGATTTAGCCGCGTTATGGAAACAGTGTTGAACCGCGTAATGCACGTAGTCTAGGTCAGCTTGTTGACGACCTTCGTCTTCATACTTCTTAAGCGCTGCAGACGCCATGTATAGGTAACTTAGACCATCACCTAAACGTGCCGAGATAAGCTCTTTACGTTTAAGTTCGCCACCTAGTGTAAGCATTGCGAAATCCGCACTTACTGCGAGCGCACGACTCAAGCGAGTCAGGTCTTGGTAGTACGGCTTTGTTGGACCGCTCATATCGGCTTTAATGAACTTAGAGCCAGTCAGTGCTGCGCCAAACGCGCCGAACGTGTTCTTAGTCGCGTGACCAATATGCTTGAACAACAAATTATCGAAGTCCTTCGCACCTTGCTTCTCGTCTGGGTTAGCTGCCGCTTCCATCTCGCTCAATACGTATGGATGACAACGTGTCGCACCTTGACCAAAAATCATCAGGTTACGAGTCAGGATGTTTGCACCTTCTACTGTGATTGCCACCGGAATACCTAGGTAAGGTGCAGCCAAGTAGTTCATTGGGCCATCTTGAATTGCACGGCCAGAGTGAATATCCATTGAATCATTCAGAATTGTACGTGCCATTTCTGTCATGTGGTATTTAGCGATAGCCGTTACGATGCCAGGTTTCTCTTTCATATCAAGCGATGTCGTCGTCAGAGTTCGTGTTGCTTCTAGTAGATACGTTAAACCACCGATACGACCTAGACTCTCTGCAACGCCCTCAAATTTACCAATCGACATACCAAATTGCTTACGAACGTATGCGTATGCACCTGTTGTTCTCGCAGTTAGGTGTCCCATTGCTGTACCCAGTGCTGGTAATGAAATACCACGACCTGCAGATAGACATTCCACCAGCATACGCCAGCCTTTACCTGCGTAATCTGCGCCACCGATTAGCCATTCCATAGGGATAAACACATCGTGACCGCGTGTTGGACCATTCATGAATGCAAGACCAAGTGGGTCATGACGCTCACCAATCACAACACCTTCGTGATCAGCAGGGATAAGCGCACAAGTGATACCAATGTCTTCTTTATCACCAAGTAGTTTTTCTGGATCATGCAGTTTGAAAGCTAGACCAAGCACCGTTGCCACTGGTGCTAACGTAATGTAGCGTTTGTTCCAATTAAGCTTGATACCCAGTGTTTCTTTACCTTCGTGCATTCCCATACACACAGTACCGACATCAGGAATACCACCGGCATCAGAGCCAGCCTCTGGGCCAGTTAGTGCGAAACATGGGATATCTGTACCGTCAGCAAGACGTGGCAGCCAGTAATCTTTCTGTTCTTGAGTACCATAGTGAGATAGAAGCTCACCTGGACCCAGTGAGTTAGGAACCATTACAGAAACCGCGGCACTGATACTACGAGTTGCGATCTTAGTAACAATCGTTGAGTTAGCGTGTGCTGAAAATTCGCTACCGCCGTACTCTTTAGAAATGATCAACGAAAAGAAGCGCTCTTTACGTAAGAAGTTCCAAACTTCCTTTGGAAGATCTCGATCTTCTTTCACAATCTGATGGTCATCAAGCATAGAAAGCAAGGTTTCTAGCTCATTCTCGATAAAAGACTGCTCTTCTGACGAAAGTTGAGGTTTTGGGTATTGGTGCAGCTTAGTGAAATCTGGTTTACCAGAGAACAGCTCTCCGTCCCACCACACGCTACCCGCTTCCATCGCTTCTTTCTCAGTGCTAGATAGTGGTGGTAGTACTTTTTTAAAGAGTTTAAAAGCTGGGTCACTTACCCATTTTTGTCTTAGAGAGCTCATAGTTCAGATCCTTTTGTTCACTATATTGGTTGTGAATTTATTCGCTTTTTATTGTTTTATTCTTCTGCTGACATGCCAGCGGCCAAGTATGGAATTAAAATATCGACCACTGCTTTGGCATCTATTTTCTTCCCGTAATCATTCTCTGCAATTTCTACGAGAGCCTGACTGGAAGCCATGGTGAATACACAAGTCCCGAGGGTGAAGTGCAAACGCCAAAATAACTGTTCTTGAGTGAGGTTCGGGTTAGCTTTCATTACTGAGCTGGTAAACAAAGTCAGTACTTCGCTATAACGAGTCGTAATGAACCAACGTAAATGCCCCTGTACGTCCGTATATCCTCTGCCGATAAGTAACATGAATCGGCTAGTACCATTAGGCCTCACATCATTCAGTGCTCGTAGTGGCTGTCTTAAAGACTCAAACACGTCACTCATAGAATACGTTTCGTTCAAGTTTAAGTTCACTAGTGCATCTTGCAATGCAGGCATAAATGCTTCCAAGTAGCGATTGAGTACTGCACGAACCAGAGTTTTCTTATCGCCAAAGTGGTAGTTCACTGATGCTAGATTGACATTCGCTTTGCCCGTAATAGTACGTAAAGAGGTGTCATTAAAACCATGCTCAGCAAACAAGCCTTCAGCTACGTCTAAGATTTTATCTTTGGTTGTACTTCTTGGTGCCATTTCAATCACTCGTATTAAACAACTGTTTGAAATATACGACGAGAACATTTATTTAACAAGCAAGCAACATCACACTTTCACAAATTGGTCGTACCAGTATGAAAATATCGTCACTAACCAATTGAATCGAGGGAGGTTTAAGAAAAAAGAAAAATTTAATGAATTTTCTGGGAACTGAATCCGAAATGGAGAGTCATAAATTAAGTAGAAAACAGAGTATTTAGAAGTTTAACAGGACGCCAAACTTGTTTTTCTCTCTGCTTTCTTAATTACTGCATTTTCCTTATTAACTCCCATACTTGTATCCGCCCAAACCACATTGGTTTGGGCTTTTTTAGTTCCCGCTAACCCACGATGAACCTTTTTACCATAATTCAAGTAATTTTTAGGTTAACACTAGACTAAAAAAGGTTCATCGCGGCTTTCCGGGGAAAGCCGCTTTTATCTTCAAGAAGAAGTAGTCTGTATCTCGATACCCATATCCCATTCGCTTGATTAGTTTTATCTTGTTGTTTATCCCTTCCAATGTGCAGGTGTTAAGCGGATAACTTGCCGATGCGATAATGCCGTGAAGATAAGGACTCAGTTTTCGTGCGAACTCTTGCAATGGCTTAATTCCACTCTCCTGTACTTGTGCCCACCAC
>NZ_JAKEUQ010000003.1 GCF_022397955.1 Vibrio sp. Isolate32
TGGCAGTCAGAGGCGATGAAAGGCGTAATAACTTGCGATAAGCCCAGATTAGGTAGTAATAACCTTTTGAGTCTGGGATTCCTGAATGGGGAAACCCACTTACATAAGTAAGTATCTTGTTGTGAATACATAGCAACARGAGGCAAACCGGGGGAACTGAAACATCTAAGTACCCCGAGGAAGAGAAATCAACCGAGATTCCGAAAGTAGCGGCGAGCGAAATTGGATTAGCCCTTAAGCTTTTAATGATGCAGGTGAAGAGTCTGGAAAGTCTCGCAGTAAAGGGTGATAGCCCCGTAACCGACACATCATAATCAGTGAAAACGAGTAGGGCGGGACACGTGATATCCTGTCTGAATATGGGGGGACCATCCTCCAAGGCTAAATACTACTGACTGACCGATAGTGAACCAGTACCGTGAGGGAAAGGCGAAAAGAACCCCTGTGAGGGGAGTGAAATAGAACCTGAAACCGTGTACGTACAAGCAGTAGGAGCACCTTCGTGGTGTGACTGCGTACCTTTTGTATAATGGGTCAGCGACTTAATTTTAGTAGCAAGGTTNGACGAATACTACTGGGGGTAGAGCACTGTTAAGGCTAGGGGGTCATCCCGACTTACCAACCCTTTGCAAACTCCGAATACCAGTAAGTACTATCCGGGAGACACACGGCGGGTGCTAACGTCCGTCGTGGAGAGGGAAACAACCCAGACCGCCAGCTAAGGTCCCAAAGTATAGCTAAGTGGGAAACGATGTGGGAAGGCTCAGACAGCCAGGATGTTGGCTTAGAAGCAGCCAYCATTTAAAGAAAGCGTAATAGCTCACTGGTCGAGTCGGCCTGCGCGGAAGATGTAACGGGGCTAAGCTATACACCGAAGCTGCGGCTACGTACCTTAGGGTATGTGGGGTAGGGGAGCGTTCTGTAAGCCGTTGAAGGTGGTCTGTAAGGGCTGCTGGAGGTATCAGAAGTGCGAATGCTGACATGAGTAACGATAAAGGGAGTGAAAAACTCCCTCGCCGGAAGACCAAGGGTTCCTGTCCAACGTTAATCGGGGCAGGGTAAGTCGACTCCTAAGGCGAGGCCGAAAGGCGTAGTCGATGGGAAACRGGTTAATATTCCYGTACTTCTTACAATTGCGATGGGGGGACGGAGAAGGCTAGGTGGGCCTGGCGACGGTTGTCCAGGTTCAAGTACGTAGGCGGGTGGTTTAGGTAAATCCGGACCGCTACTAACGCTGAGATACGATGTCGAGCTACTACGGTAGTGAAGTCATTGATGCCATGCTTCCAGGAAAAGCCTCTAAGCTTCAGATTGTAAGGAATCGTACCCCAAACCGACACAGGTGGTCGGGTAGAGAATACCAAGGCGCTTGAGAGAACTCGGGTGAAGGAACTAGGCAAAATGGTACCGTAACTTCGGGAGAAGGTACGCTCTTATCAGTGAAGTCCCTTGCGGATGGAGCAGACGAGAGTCGCAGAACCCGAGACTCAGTGAAATTGAAATCGCTGTGAAGATGCAGTGTACCCGCGGCTAGACGGAAAGACCCCGTGAACCTTTACTACAGCTTGGCACTGAACATTGAACCTACATGTGTAGGATAGGTGGGAGACTTTGAAACCGCGTCGCTAGATGTGGTGGAGTCGTCCTTGAAATACCACCCTTGTAGTTTTGATGTTCTAACGTTGGTCCCTGAATCGGGATTACGGACAGTGCCTGGTGGGTAGTTTGACTGGGGCGGTCTCCTCCCAAAGAGTAACGGAGGAGCACGAAGGTGGGCTAAACACGGTTGGACATCGTGTGGTTAGTGCAATGGCATAAGCCCGCTTGACTGCGAGAATGACAATTCGAGCAGGTGCGAAAGCAGGTCATAGTGATCCGGTGGTTCTGAATGGAAGGGCCATCGCTCAACGGATAAAAGGTACTCCGGGGATAACAGGCTGATACCGCCCAAGAGTTCATATCGACGGCGGTGTTTGGCACCTCGATGTCGGCTCATCACATCCTGGGGCTGAAGTCGGTCCCAAGGGTATGGCTGTTCGCCATTTAAAGTGGTACGCGAGCTGGGTTTAGAACGTCGTGAGACAGTTCGGTCCCTATCTGCCGTGGGCGTTGGAAAATTGAAGGGGGCTGCTCCTAGTACGAGAGGACCGGAGTGGACGAACCTCTGGTGTTCGGGTTGTCATGCCAATGGCATTGCCCGGTAGCTAAGTTCGGAATCGATAACCGCTGAAAGCATCTAAGCGGGAAGCGAGCCCTGAGATGAGTTTTCCCTGGCGCTATAAGCGTCCTAAAGGGTTGTCGTAGACTACGACGTTGATAGGCAGGGTGTGTAAGTGCTGCGAGGCATTGAGCTAACCTGTACTAATTGCCCGTGAGGCTTAACCATACAACACCCAAGGGGTTTTGTGGACTCAATAGAAAGACAGACCTTGAATGAATCGATAACCGCTGAAAGCATCTAAGCGGGAAGCGAGCCCTGAGATGAGTTTTCCCTGGCRCTATAAGCGTCCTAAAGGGTTGTCGTAGACTACGACGTTGATAGGCAGGGTGTGTAAGTGCTGCGAGGCATTGAGCTAACCTGTACTAATTGCCCGTGAGGCTTAACCATACAACACCCAAGGGGTTTTGTGGACTCAATAGAAAGACAGACCTTGAATGCGTTTGAAGAGAACGAAAAACAGCTTTCCAGATTATTTTGCCTTCAGTGTTTAAAACTGGAAGTAAAAGCAAAATTTTGCTTGGCGACCATAGCATTGTGGACCCACCTGATTCCATGCCGAACTCAGAAGTGAAACACAATAGCGCCGATGGTAGTGTGGGGCTTCCCCATGTGAGAGTAGGACATCGCCAGGCTTCAAATTTATTTTCACTTTTCAAAAGTGAAGAAAAAGTTTTCAGAATCGTTTTAAACGATATTTGAATTGCTGATATAGCTCAGCCCGGTAGAGCGCACCCTTGGTAAGGGTGAGGTCCCCAGTTCGAGTCTGGGTATCAGCACCATGATTTAGTTGATTTGATTAATCAAGTTAACAACAGGATTTGTTTGACGACCATAGCATTGTGGACCCACCTGATTCCATGCCGAACTCAGAAGTGAAACACAATAGCGCCGATGGTAGTGTGGGGCCTCCCCATGTGAGAGTAGGACATCGTCAGGCTCAAATTGCTTTAAGCTGAATAGACACTGCGGAGTGGTAGTTCAGTTGGTTAGAATACCGGCCTGTCACGCCGGGGGTCGCGGGTTCGAGTCCCGTCCACTCCGCCACTTATACTAAGCCCAAGCATAACTGCTTGGGCTTTTTACTTTTGAATGATTGTGTTCGCCCTTCGGCCGAAAGAGTCCAGGTTGCTCGCAACCCCGGCCACTCTGGCACTTATTAGAAAGCCTAGTCTTATGACTAGGGCGTGTTGAACTTTGCTGTAGATTTCGCGTTCAACAATACATCGGTAGCCACATCAACATGAATGCCAGCGATAATATGCTGGCATAATTCCTTTCTAACTTGTCATATCTAATTGAAATAGCCAGATAATACTTAATTTTCGCAAAGGCATTTTCGACCAAGTGACGATACTTGTATAGACACCAATCCATACTGTCTTTGTCTATATCTTGTCCGTAATTGCGTTTAGCAATTACCGTTTCTCCGCCACGTTCCTTAACAAAAGTACGGAAAGGTTCGCTATCATAACCTCTATCACAAACGATGGTATTAACTTCATCGAGTTGTTCAACTAAGCTTTCGGCATGCACTATATCGTGGCGTTGGCCTTCTGATAAATCAAAGCAAATCGGCAGGCCACCACTATCCACAGCTAAGTGAACTTTGGTTGAGTTGCCCCCGCGACTTTTTCCTATTTGCTCTGAGCTTTCAGTAGCTGAACCTGTGCTATGCTGATGCGCTCGAACTATAGAGCCATCAAGAAAGACCCATTCAAAATCAGCCATGCTAGATAACCTTCTGAAAAGCCTATCTAAAATTTCTTTAACCAAAGATTAAATCGTCTGTAAACGGTACTCCACTCTCCGAACTCAGAGGGTAGATCTCGCCAAGGAGTACCTGTTCTCATTCGATAAAGTATTCCTTCAAATGTCATTCGATGTTCAGCTTTATCGTAAATACGACCTGTACTTTTCATAACTTGGAGTAGCAGTTCCCATCGAATATCAGTTAGCATTGTTCTTGGCATGGTATTGGTTATGGTTTTACTTTTGGCGAAGCAAATTATAACCCTTTACCATGCTGTTCAAAAAACACTCATGAAAGGTCAACACTTCCTAGCAAGCGAACCTTCATTTGAATGGTTTTTTGTTCGCTTGCTAGCTTTTTAAAATCTGTATTATTAAGTCTACTCATAGCTATTTTCTGCAAGAATTCGATGACCTCGATTAGATCACATTTTTACTTTAACTGGTAGACTTTGCACTTTAATAGCTTGCTGTTACTTACCTTGATTAAGCGTCAAGAGCTTGATCTAGGTCCGCCAATATATCTTCGATGTGCTCAATACCTACTGAGAGGCGAATCATCTCTGGTGAGACACCGGCTTGCTTTTGTGCTGCTTCGTTTAGCTGACGGTGTGTCGTAGAAGCAGGGTGACATGCGAGAGATTTCGCATCGCCGATGTTTACCAAGCGCTTGAAGATTTGCAGCGCATCATAGAAACGGACACCGGCTTCATAACCATCTTTTAAGCCAAAAGATAGAATGGCTGATGGTTTACCTTGCATGTACTTTTCAGCGAGTGGGTAGAATTCCGAATCAGGCAGACCGGCATAACTTACCCAACTGACTTTTTCGTGTTGGCTGAGGTATTCTGCCACTTTCAATGTATTCTCTGTGTGTCGCTCCATACGTAACGATAACGTCTCCAAGCCTTGCATTAGCATGAAAGCATTCATTGGCGACAGTGCTGCACCTGTATTGCGCAGGGAAACCGTTCTAGCGCGACCAATAAATGCAGCCTCGCCAAAGGCTTCGGTATAAACCACACCATGGTAAGAAGGTTCTGGTTGATTAAATACAGGGAAGCGATCTTTGTGCTTCGACCAAGGGAATTTGCCTGAGTCGACAATCACGCCACCTAATGTTGTTCCGTGACCACCAACATATTTGGTTAGTGAGTGCACCACGATGTCGGCACCAAAATCGATAGGCTTACACAGAACTGGTGTTGCCACCGTATTATCAATAATTATAGGCACACCTTGTACGTGAGCAAGTTCTGCAATACGCTCTAAGTCGATGATATTACCCGCAGGGTTACCGATACTCTCACAGTAAACCGCTTTGGTTTTTTCATCGATTAGCTCAGCTAAGCTTTCTGGCTTGTCGTCTTTGGCAAAACGAACTTCAATCCCTTGGTTTGGCAGCATGTGAGCAAACAAGGTGTAAGTACCACCGTAAAGCTGAGGTGTTGAGACGATGTTGTCACCGATTTGTGCCAGTGTCTGAATAGCATAGTTGATTGCCGCACTGCCCGCACTTACACCAAGCCTGCGATACCGCCTTCTAGCGCAGCCATACGTTTCTCCAACACATCGTTGGTTGGGTTCATAATGCGGGTGTAGATATTGCCTGGTACTTCTAGATTGAACAGATCAGCACCATGCTGAGCATCGTCAAATTCATAGGCGACAGTTTGGTAGATAGGGGTAGCAACGGATTTAGTGGTTGGATCGGTTTCGTAGCCGAAGTGAATCGAGAGTGTTTCGTCTTTCATGTTTCTTCCCTGAATGATTGAGTAATTTATGTACAACTATATTGCCGATTTTTTTAGAAAAGAAAAGTAAGCTTAGTCACAGAGAGGCAATTGGGATTGTGTACTGTGGAGTTCACTCATTCAGGGATGTATTGAAATGAGTAGGGCATAAAGAATAGCGAGCTTATAAAAGCAAAAAGCCAGAGCAGCATGAACTGTTCTGGCTTCTCTAATTTGGTGGCCCCTCCCAGATTTGAACTGGGGACCGAACGATTATGAGTCGTGCGCTCTAACCACTGAGCTAAGGGGCCATAGGGCATAGATTATAGGGGAAGCATGCAGTGGTGTCTAGATACTATATGGAGCAATTCCGCTTATATCTTAGCCACTTAAATCATACAGGTACAAAAAAGGTGAGCCATAGCTCACCTTTTCTTAATTGTGCTTAAAATCCAATCACATCAATGCGTGTGATTACTCGTCTAGGAAGCTGCGCAGAGTTTCTGAGCGGCTTGGGTGACGAAGTTTACGCAGTGCTTTTGCTTCGATCTGACGGATACGTTCACGAGTTACGTCGAACTGCTTACCAACTTCTTCAAGAGTATGGTCAGTGTTCATGTCGATGCCGAAACGCATACGCAGTACTTTAGCTTCACGAGGTGTTAGGCCAGCAAGAACGTCTTTAGTTGCACCGCGTAGGCTGGTTGCCGTTGCAGAGTCTAGAGGAAGTTCTAGTGTTGTATCCTCGATGAAATCACCTAGATGCGAATCTTCGTCGTCACCGATAGGTGTCTCCATAGAAATTGGTTCTTTAGCAATTTTCAGTACTTTACGGATCTTGTCTTCAGGCATTTGCATGCGCTCAGCCAATTCTTCCGGCAGTGGTTCACGACCCATCTCTTGTAGCATTTGACGAGAGATACGGTTTAGTTTGTTGATCGTTTCGATCATGTGAACCGGAATACGGATAGTACGAGCTTGGTCGGCAATCGAGCGAGTAATTGCTTGACGGATCCACCATGTAGCGTAAGTAGAGAACTTGTAACCACGACGGTATTCAAACTTATCAACCGCTTTCATCAGACCGATGTTGCCTTCTTGGATTAGATCCAGGAATTGTAGACCACGGTTTGTGTACTTCTTAGCAATCGAGATTACTAGACGTAAGTTCGCTTCAACCATCTCTTTCTTCGCACGACGAGCTTTCGCTTCACCGATAGACATGCGACGGCTGATATCTTTGATGCTTTGAACTGTCAGAGAGGTCTCTTTCTCGATCATGTCCAGTTTCTGGATTGAACGACGAATATCACCTTCATGACGTTTGATCTTTTCTGCGTATGGCTTATCAGAAGCGAGTACTTCATCTAACCATGCTTCGCTTGATTCGTTGCCAGTAAATAGAGCAATGAAAGATTTCTTCGGCATTTTGCCGTACTCAACCGTTTGACGCATGATTAGGCGTTCTTGAGTACGTACTCGATCCATCGAGTTACGCAGTTCGTTTACTAGGTAATCAAACTGTTTTGGTGTTAGACGGAACTCTTTGAATACGTCTTGCATCATTGTTGTTGCAAGTATTGCTTTCGGGCTTTCATGGCCGTACTCGTTGATCGCTAGCTGACGGTTCTGGTAACTAGTGCGAAGCGCTGTGAACTTCTCAAGAGCAAGCTCTGGATCGATACCTGTATCTTCTTCCTCTTCCTCGTCGTCTTCAGCGTCTTCTTTATCTTCGTCTTCCAGATCAGTTTCAGTAAGTTCTGAACCGATGTGAGTTGCTGTTGGTGCAGCTGTGCCATCGTCATCTGGGTCAACGAAGCCGTTGATTAGGTCTGTTAAGCGAATCTCTTCTGCTTGTACACGGTCAAACTGTTCCAAAATGTACGGAATAGTACCTGGGTACTCAGCAACAGATAGTTGAACGGTATTGATACCATCTTCAATGCGCTTCGCAATGTCGATTTCGCCTTCACGAGTCAGTAGTTCAACAGTACCCATTTCACGCATGTACATGCGAACTGGGTCAGTAGTACGGCCAATCTCGCTTTCTACGCTTGAAAGCGCAGCAGCTGCAGCTTCGGCTGCGTCTTCATCTATATTGGCATCGTCATCATTAAGTGCTAGATCATCAGCATCAGGTGCAGTTTCAACTACTTTGATGCCCATGTCGTTAATCATTTGAATGATGTCTTCTACCTGTTCAGAATCCACGATTTCTGCAGGTAGGTGGTCGTTTACTTCGGCGTAGGTCAGATAGCCTTGTTCCTTGCCTTTAATAACAAGTAATTTAAGCTGTGACTGCGGATTTTGATCCATAGATGATATCCAACTTCAGGTCTGGTGAAGGACGTTGCATTCTCAAATGCAAACCAATTATGTTAACAAATTTATTAAATGCTGACTAATCAAACAGGGTTACGCTTTGAGATCTAGCATTAAAGCTAGTAGCTCCCTTTTTTCTTCGGCTGATAAACCGACACTTCTTGCTTTGGCCTGCAGGTTTTCAATTTGTTTTTCAACGCACTGGGCAAGTATTTTGTCCAATGAGTCTAAAAATATGTCTTCTTGATTGTCTTCGTCGAGGGGGATTTCCCAGCTCGCTAGACGAGACAGAAGAGCCTCATGTTTATTATCTCGCCAGTGCTCTAATAACTGGCCGGTGTTGATATGGGGATGCGCGTGGCATTTATCAAGTACTTCGATGAATAAACTTAGTCCAGGTAATGGTAACGCTTTGACACTTGATAAATCCGGTACCATATCAGCATAGCTCGGATTTTGGATAAGCAAAGCGATAACTTCACGCATTGGAGTTCGCTTGAGCTCCTTATGCGGTTGAGGTGTCGGATTTTGTGTATGAACACGAGCACGTCTCAGTTGGTTATCAAATCCAGTTCGCTCATCCAATAATTTTTCGAGCAACTCTTGGAAATAACTGTCAGGAATTTTATTAATTAAGGCGCTAGCGTGCGCACGCAGTGCCGATTTTCCTTCGGTTGTTCCCAAGTTCAGTTTGTGTATTTCTATCAGGTTATCGAACAAATAGGTCGACAGTGGCGTTGCATTTTGGACGAGCTGCTCAAAAGCGGCCTTGCCATTTTCTCTGATATAGCTATCTGGGTCTTCACCATCGGGTAAGAACAGAAACTTGAGCGTGTTACCTGTTTTTAGGTACTCAAGTGCATTTTCTAGTGCGCGCCATGCAGCCTCTTTACCAGCCCGGTCACCATCGTAACAACAAACCACAGTGCTGGTTTGTCTAAACAGCATCTGGATGTGGTCACCGGTTGTTGAGGTGCCTAGTGAAGCCACCGAGTAATCTACACCATATTGCGCAAGAGCCACGACATCCATGTAACCTTCAACCACCAGAATTTGAGGTGGTTCACGGTGGGCTTGTAACACTTCATAAAGGCCATATAGCTCTTTACCCTTATGGAAGATAGGCGTCTCCGGTGAGTTTAGGTATTTAGGTGTGCCATCTTCTAAGACACGGCCACCAAAACCAATTACACGACCACGACGATCGCGAATCGGGAACATCACTCGTCCACGGAATCGGTCGTATCGGTTGCCTTTATCATTCTCTATTAACATGCCGCCAGTCACGAGCATGTCTTGGGCTTCTTTTTGTTGGCCAAAGTTCTTACGAACCAAGTCCCATTCATCGGCCACATAACCAATACCAAACTTCTGGACGATCTCACCAGAAAGGCCTCGATTTTTTAGGTAATCAATCGCAGGCTTGTTGGCCGATATTTTCAGCTGAGAGCGGTAAAAATTACTGATGCCACCCATCAAGTCGTAGAGGTTACGTTTTTGTTCGCTGTTGGCTCTTGGTGCTGTTGATATCTCGCCGCTGCGTTGCTCCCTAGGGACATCGAGGCCTAAGAAAGAGGCAAGCTCTTCAATCGCTTCGACAAAATCGAGACGTTCGAACTCCATCATGAAGTCGATAGCATTGCCGTGCACACCGCAGCCAAAGCAGTGATAAAACTGTTTTTCTTGGCTTACGCTAAAAGAAGGGGTTTTTTCGTTGTGGAATGGGCAACAAGCACCATAGTTTTTGCCTTTTTTCTTAAGTTTCACGCGTGCGTCCACAATGTCGACAATGTCGAGACGCGCTAGGAGATCATCGATGAAACTACGCGGGATGTGTCCTGCCATAAAACCTTAGAAAAATGCACTAACTGAGAGTGTGTATAATAATAGTTTGAATAGGTTACAGATACAAACAAGCCGTGCGTTCCGAAGGATTGCACGGCTTGTTGCAATTTGATTTGGGATTAAGCGAGTTTAGAACGAACTAAACCACTAACTTTACCCATATCTGCACGCCCTTGAATTTGAGGTTTCAAGATAGCTATTACTTTACCCATGTCTTGCATGCCCGCAGGTTGAGCTTCTGCAATTGCGCTATCAAGTAGTGCGATTACTTCTTCTTCAGTAAGCGGCTGAGGCATGAAGCCTTCAAGTACAGCAATTTCTGCTTGTTCCACGTCAGCAAGATCTTGACGACCAGCTGATTCATATTGAGCAACAGAATCGCGACGTTGTTTAACCATTTTTACTAGTACAGCAAGAATGTCGTCATCGCTCAGAGTAATCTGTTCGTCGACTTCACGTTGCTTTACAGCAGCAAGAGCTAAACGGATAGTGCCAAGGCGCGGTTTGTCCTTGGCTTTCATCGCTAATTTTTGCTCTTCTTTGAGTTGTTCAATAAGAGCCATAACTCAGTCCTTATGGATTAAGTTATTAGTACAGGCGAACGCGACGTGCGTTTTCGCGAGCTAGCTTCTTAGCGTGACGCTTTTGAGCTGCTGCTTTAGCGCGTTTGCGAACTGTAGTTGGCTTTTCGTAGTGCTCGCGACGGCGAACTTCAGAAAGGATACCTGCTTTTTCACAAGAGCGCTTGAAACGACGTAGTGCAACGTCGAACGGTTCGTTTTCACGTACTTTAACTATTGGCATATGCCTTTCACCTCAGGGGTTATTCATTATCGCTGGCTACTGATGACCAAATCAGAAAAATTATCCGTAGACAACTTTCGATTAAGTGTGGTCTCTAACCAGCTTGATCAAAAATGGTGCGGAATTTTAATCCGATCAGAGTGGCTTTGTAAAGCACTTTGTCGATTATAGTCTGTACAATATTTGTTTGAAGAGCTTAGGCAGGGTAATATTGTGCTAATTTCCCATTTTAGACGAAAGCGTGCCGAGAAAATTATGCGCATTATTGGTATTGAAACCTCTTGTGATGAAACAGGAATCGCAATTTATGATGAGCAGCAGGGCCTGCTTTCTCATCAATTATACAGCCAAGTAAAGCTGCACGCCGATTACGGTGGTGTAGTTCCTGAGCTGGCATCACGTGATCACGTGAAGAAAACAATTCCGCTAATCAAAGCGGCTCTTAAAGAGGCAAGCCTAACCTCTAAAGATATCGACGGTGTGGCTTACACTGCTGGCCCTGGCCTTGTTGGTGCGCTGCTTGTTGGTGCAACCATTGGTCGCAGTATTGCTTACGCTTGGGGGGTACCAGCGGTGCCTGTTCACCACATGGAAGGTCACCTTCTTGCTCCAATGCTAGAAGATACCCCACCTCCGTTCCCGTTTGTCGCTCTGCTTGTTTCGGGTGGTCACACTATGATGGTCGAAGTGAAAGGCATTGGTGAATACAAGATCCTTGGTGAATCGATTGATGATGCAGCAGGTGAAGCGTTTGATAAAACGGCGAAGCTAATGGGCTTAGATTACCCTGGTGGTCCTTTGCTGTCTCGACTAGCTGAAAAAGGCACGCCGGGTCGCTTTAAGTTCCCGCGTCCAATGACGGATCGTCCGGGCTTGGATATGAGCTTTTCGGGCTTAAAAACTTTTGCTGCGAACACGATTCGTGACAATGACGATAGCGAACAAACTCGTGCCGACATCGCGTATGCGTTCCAAGAGGCGGTTTGTGGCACCTTGGTAATCAAGTGTAAGCGTGCCCTGGAACAGACGGGCATGAAACGTATAGTGATTGCTGGTGGCGTAAGTGCAAACAAACAACTACGTGTTGAACTTGAAGCACTTGCTAAGAAAATTGGTGGCGAGGTGTACTACCCGCGCACTGAGTTTTGTACTGATAACGGTGCGATGATCGCTTATGCGGGTATGCAGCGCTTGAAGAATGGCGAAACGGCTGATTTGTCTGTTCATGCCACACCGCGTTGGCCTATTGACCAGCTCGAGCCAATTGCGTAAGACATCAAAATGTTTCGATAAACGGTCGCCTAGTGCGGCCGTTTTTATATCTAAGCTTACCGACTATATGTCGATAAACAATTGCTGATAGAGATTAGGGAAGAAGATGAACAAGTTCACTATAGATAATCAATCGATGGCGTACCTAGACGAAGGCGAGGGCCCAGTTGTTGTACTAGGACACAGCTATCTTTGGGATCGTGCGATGTGGAAGCCACAGGTTGAAGCGTTAAAATCTCAGTACCGTTGTATTGTGCCTGAGCTATGGTCTCATGGTGAGTCTCAAGCGGCACCGAGTGCTATGTGTAATTTAAAAGACTACGCTCAACATGTTCTGGCACTGCTTGACAATTTAAACATCGAAGAGTTTTCTGTGGTGGGTTTATCGGTTGGTGGTATGTGGGGCACTGAGCTTGCGGAGCTAGCACCGGCACGTATCAAATCTTTGGTACTGATGGACACTTTCGTCGGCTTAGAGCCAGAAGTCGTACACGCCAAATACTTCAGCATGCTAGATACGATTTCTCAAACTAAGATGGTTCCTCAACCGATAGTAGAAGCGGTTGTGCCACTGTTCTTTGCTAATGATGCACAAACTAACACGCCAGCTTTGGTCGAAGGCTTTACACAGCAGTTATCGGCATTACAGGGCGAGCAAGCAGAACAAGTAGCTCGAATTGGTCGTATGGTGTTTGGACGTCGCGACATGATTGAAACGATAGAGAACTTTGCGTTACCTGTATTGGTTGCTGTTGGCCAGGAAGATAAACCACGCCCGGTACTTGAATCTTACCTGATGCATGATTGTATTTCGGGTAGTGAATTAGTGGTGATCCCTGGCGCGGGACACATTAGCTCGTTAGAGCAGCCAGAGTTTGTAAACACTATGTTGAAAGAGTTTTTAGGTAAGCACCTGCTATAGGTTTCTTGCCTCTTAAAACTATCGGTTTAACTTTAAATGTAAGGTTAAGCCGATTTTTTTTGTCCGAGTTTTGGTTCACTGCCGTCCAGTAGGCGGCGGATGTTTTGGTGATGACGCAGTACGATCAAGCAACATAGCATCGCCACGGGCAGGGTGTATTGCGGTTTGACTAACCAAGCATAGAAGGGGGCAAGCAGCACGGTCACTAATGCAGCCAGAGAGGAGTATCGAAATAAAAGCGCTACCACTAGCCAAGTTACCATGATCATACCGGTTAGGTCGAATCCAATTGGAGCGATAGCGCCAAGTGCTGTTGCGACGCCTTTACCTCCCTTAAAGTGGAAGAAGATCGGATACATATGACCAAGACAAGCTGCAATCGCAACGATACCTAAGATAATTGAGTCGATACCGAGAAAGTAACCAAGCCAGACTGGAATGGTGCCTTTTAACATGTCACAAAGTAATACTGCTGCAGCGGCACCTTTGCCACCGACACGTAATACATTGGTCGCACCTGGGTTGTTGGAGCCCACCGTTCTAGGATCTGGAAGCCTTAAGACTCGGCATATCAACACCGCACTAGAGATTGAACCTAGCAAATAGGCAGCAATGATCATGATAAGTGCCGATGGGGTCATGTCTGTCCTTTAACGGTTATATGCCTAACGATGGGAAAATAATGCTCAATCCAAGAGTAATTGATATCATATCTCGAATTACGCAAATAATACGTTTTTTTCCCAAATTTGGGTATCCGACCTCTAAAAGGACAAGTCATGGCACTGGATAAAGTTTTCATTGAGCAGCTAGAAGTAATTACAACGATCGGTGTTTACGATTGGGAACAAGAGATCAAACAGAAACTGGTGCTTGATATTGAAATGGCTCATGACAACCGCCCAGCAGGCAAGAGTGATGATGTGGTTGATGCTTTGGATTATTCGAAAGTAAGCACTGCAGTACTCGATCACATTGCGAATGGCCGTTTTCTACTAGTAGAACGTGTTGCTGAAGAAGTCGCAGAGCTCATTATGACTCAGTTCTCTGTTCCTTGGGTAAAAATCCACCTAGCGAAGCCTGGTGCGGTTCCTCAAGCAAAAGCGGTGGGTGTGATCATCGAACGAGGTCAAGCATGACCATCGCCTATGTTGGTGTTGGCACGAACATAGACCGCGACAAGCATGCAAAGGTGGCATGGACAGAGCTTCAATCGTTAGGGACTAACCTTAAATGCTCTAAAATCTATCACTGTGAGCCTGTCGGTTTTGATAGCCATCCATTTTATAACTTTGTGATAGAGCTCGACACGCCACTTTCATTGACTGAATTTTCACAAGAACTTCGTAAAATTGAGTACAAATGGGGGCGTGCGCAAGATGCACACAAGCTTCAGGATCGAAATTTGGATCTTGATATTGTACTGTTTGGCGATGAGATATCTGAGTCTGCTCCAGAGTTACCACGCAGTGATATCTATAAATATCCTTTTGTAACACAACCACTTTATGATCTTTGTCCTGCGAGAGTGATCCCGCAAGACGGAAGAACCGTCAGTGAAATATGGCAGAAGATGCAGCAACTAGACTCGCTCTCTGTCGTAGATATAACACTATAATTTTAAAGGTAAGTAATGAGTTATTTTGAAGCGTTTATATTGGCGTTGGTGCAAGGCTTTACTGAGTTTTTACCTATTTCCAGTTCGGCACACTTGATCCTTCCATCAGCGGTTTTAGGCTGGGAAGATCAGGGTTTGGCTTTTGATGTCGCGGTCCATGTCGGTACTTTGGCCGCAGTCGTGATCTATTTTCGTAAAGAAGTGATTTCGTTGTTGAGCGCATTCTTCGGCTCAGTGTTTAAGGGCGACCGCAGCAAAGAAGCGAAATTGGCGTGGATGATCATCCTTGCGACGATTCCGGCATGTATCTTTGGCCTGATGATGAAGGACATTGTTGAACTTTACCTGCGCAGTGCATGGGTAATTGCGACAACGACCATCGTCTTTGGTTTGTTGTTGTGGTGGGTGGATAAGAACTCAAGCCTACGTGATGATGAGTACCAAGCGGGCTGGAAAAAAGCGTTGTTTATTGGTCTTGCTCAAGCTATGGCAATTATTCCTGGTACTTCTCGCTCAGGCGCTACGATTACAGCAGCACTTTACCTTGGCTTTACTCGTGAAGCGGCAGCTCGATTCTCTTTCCTAATGTCTATCCCAATCATCACTTTAGCTGGTGGTTACTTAGGCCTTAAGCTTGTGACCAGTGGCGATCCAATCCACGTTGGCACACTGCTAACGGGCGTTGCGGTGTCTTTCATCAGTGCTTACATCTGCATTCACTTCTTCTTGAAGCTGATCTCTCGTATGGGTATGACACCATTCGTTATCTACCGCCTGATTTTAGGTTGTGGCCTGTTTGCCTTCTTAATGATGCAGTAGAAAGTGCTTATCTAGCACACGACAGGTTGAAACGAAAAACCCGCTTAGTCGCGGGTTTTTTATGTGTTTTAGTTAGTGCGGGTAACAATTAACTAGTCGCGAGTTCTGCTAAGGCGCTCTCAATCGCGGCAGCTCTGCGTTTTTCTTGCTCTTCTCGAATGTCTTTGCCTTTAAAACCATCAGCAATGATTGCTTTCACTTCGACTTGAAGTGCCGCTTGGTAAGCGACTTCAAAACGCGCTTTTTGAGGATATGGCTGATCTTCTAATCCTTTGCGACCAGCGTGATCAGCTTGGCAGCAAAGTAGAATGTCGTTGAGCCTCTCTGGTTTGCGCCAAACATCGAACTTGTTGAGAACTTTGAGAAAGGTGGTTGGCTTTAGCTCACCTGCACGATGGATATTAGAATGCTGCTCGCACACTAACAGCGCAAGATCTCTGAACTCATTAGGTACTCTGACTCGTTCACATAGCTTTTTGATGATCTTAACACCTGTGTGGCAGTGCATTTTGTGGCTTGGCCACTCACTTTCAGGTGTAACTCCTTTACCTAAGTCATGCACTTGAGCAGCAAAGCGTACGGGTAGCGATGGGCTTAATAGCGCTGCTTGCTGAGCAACCATCAGAGTATGGATACCCGTGTCGATCTCAGGGTGCCACTTTTTCGGTTGAGGAACACCAAATAGAGCGTCAATCTCTGGCAAAACAACCCCTAATGCTCCGCACTCTCTCAACACCGAAAGGAACACTTCTGGATGTGGCGTGCTGAGTGATTTTTGCCACTCTTGCCATACTCGTTCTGCAGTAAGATGGGCGAGTTCACCAGATTCAACGACCTCACTCATCATCAACATAGTTTCAGGGGCGACGGTAAAGCCAAGATGGTGAAGCTTGGCAGCGAAGCGTGCCACTCGCAGCACTCGAAGTGGATCTTCGACAAAGGCATCGGACACATGTCTAAGAATACGATCGGAGAGATCTTGCTGGCCGTGGTAAGGATCGTGAAGGTTGCCTGCATCATCTTGAGCGATGGCGTTGATCGTTAGATCTCGACGCATGAGGTCTTCTTCCAGGCTAACATCTGGCGCGAAGTAACATTCGAAGCCTGTGTAACCAGAGCCTGATTTTCTCTCAGTGCGAGCCAGTGCGTGTTCTTCCTTGGTTTTTGGGTGCAAGAATACTGGGAAGTCTTTACCCACTGCAGTGAAGCCAAGGCTTTCCATCTCTTGGGGGGTACTGCCGACCACCACCCAATCTTTATCATAACTATCAATATTGAGTAGTTTATCGCGCACCGCTCCACCGACTAGATAGCGCTGTAGCCCATTCTCTTTTGGTAGGCTATCGTATATTTGCAACTTATCACCTCGAAATGTTTTATCACTGCTGGACTTTACGGCAAGCAATGGTACTTTCCATTAATCGTAATTATAGGGCAGCACATGTATAAGGAATATTTTGGCTTCGTTGAGATGCCATTTTCGATTGTACCAAATTCTCGCTACTTGTTTTTGAGTCAGCGCCACCAAGAGGCGATGCAGAACCTACAAGCCGGTTTAGGTGAGGGTGGGGGCTTTGCAATGCTTACTGGTGAGGTGGGAACAGGTAAAACAACGGTCGCTAAGGCGATGTTGTCCTCTCTTGATAGCCACACTCAAGCTGGCCTTATACTCAACCCTACGTTTTCCAACACTGATTTGCTTGAAGCTATCTGTGATGAGTTCGAGATCGACTATCCACAACAGGCATCACTCAAGCAGCTGAGTCAGGCGATTCACTATTTCTTACTGGATAGCCATGCTGAAGGTATTCAAACCTTATTGGTGATAGATGAAGCTCAACACTTAGCTGCCGATGTGTTGGAACAGCTACGCCTCTTGACGAATTTGGAAACCGACAGTCGCAAGTTATTAAAAGTATTACTGGTTGGCCAACCTGAATTACAACAGCATTTGCAGACCACCCAACTGCGTCAATTAGCTCAGCGTATTACAGGGCGTTACCATTTGTTGCCTCTCAATATTCAAGAGACCGGCAAGTACATCGCGTTTCGTCTAGAGACAGCGGGTGGCGAGCAGATGCTGTTTTCGAATCGTTCCGTTAAGCTGATCGCCCAATATACACATGGTATTCCACGGTTGATTAACTTGGTGTGTGATAAGGCGCTTCAGCTAGCGTTTCATGACGGAGAGCAAACACCGAGCAATGACACGGTCAACAAAGCGTGTCAGCAGATCATGGCGTTTCAAGCCAAGGTTTACCATGTTGAAAAACCTCGAGTAGCGAACGCGCTACCAAAGCTAGTTCAATATGCGAGTGCTACTACCTTGAGTGTTGCGCTAGCTATGGCGACCTTTCACTTCGCTCCAACCTACATTGATTCATGGCTAACAATCCAACCTTCGAATGAAGCCCAAACATTAAGCTCAGTAAAGATGCAGCGTTCGTTAGTCGCGGATACACCTAAGGTGGTTGCTGAGTCTGAGATAGACAGGTTCGCACTACCGGCACATATTCAGCAACACTTGATGCAAGGGACTAACCGCTCGCTGGCTATTAAGGATTTATATACGCTTTGGGGGTACCAATCCTCCCTGCGTGACGGTTTATGCTTGAGTGAGCCACAAAGTGTTTTTGTATGTGAACAACAACAAGCAAGTTTAGATGACCTTCTAGAGTTAGGCGTTCCTGTGGTATTGAACTTAGATGTAGAGCAAGAACCTGTGTTTGCGGTGCTTTATGGCGCATCACAAGATGCTGTCGAATTACTGGTAAACGAAAAACTGGTAGTCATGCCGAAGCAGTCTCTTGAGCAGGTCTGGCATGGTGATTATGTCGCGATTTGGAAACAGCCGTTGCGAGAAACACTGAAAGAGGGTTATCAGGGTGAAGCTGTCGCTTTGCTTGATTTGTTGCTTTCTGAGGTTCTTGGAGAGGTTGTATCTGGTAGTGATGTATTTGATTACGAATTAAAAATGAAAGTCGAAGCATTTCAAACTTGGCAGGGCATGTCGGTCGACGGTATTGCTGGTCAACGAACTTTAGCGAGGCTACAAAGATTAGCTCAGCTTGATTCTCCTAAGTTAATGTCATTAAGCGGAGGAGCGAGCTAATGTCACGCATTATGCATGAGTTGAATCAGTCCTCAGACAAATCTAGCTTCAAGGGCTACCAAAACCATCAAGTGCCGAGTTCAGCAAAGGGTATCAGCAACAAACGCGGTTCGTCGTTGGCTATGGGGTTGCTTGTTTTACTTGTGCCTTCTCTGTTGGTAGGTGGTGCCTTGGTGTATCAATCTTACTATCAACAGCAAACGGCTAACCAAGCTGCTATTAGTTCGAGTTCAGAATCAGAGACCCAGCCTGTTCAAGCCAAGGATATCGAAACGGCTGATTTGAATGTCGAAGAAGAAGTCGAAGATGAGCCTCTGTTTGTGGTGCGCCCTGCGCCGACAAGAAAGACGCTAAAATCGTTACCTCGCCAAGAGGTTTATGCTCTGGTTAATTCTGATAGCACTAACTTTTCTGCTGGCGTTACCGTGCCGGTAGTCACTGCCGAGAGCACTGCGCGAACGGTCGATGATTCAGAGCTGTCATTAGCTGAGCCTGAAGTTGGACCTGATGTGAACGATGAAAGCAATTATCAGCAATCAGATAGCGACCTGCTACAAGGCTTGGATTTGACCGAGTTACCGCCTGATTTGGCATTGAAGCTAGAAGCGATTATGGATGAGCAGCCACGTGCGCCTGAGCCAATGGATTCGCGACCAGCAAGTCAGATGGACCCTCAAGTGATCGAGCTCGAAAATCACGTTAACAGTTTGTCTGGCGTATTACCTAAGCTCGATTTACAAACCCATATGTATTCAAGCAGTGAGAACAAGCGTTGGGTCAAAGTGAATGGGCAAGAGGTGTCACAGGGCGATTGGATCGGCAACGATGTTCAACTGCTAGAGATCAAGCCGCAATCTGTGGTTGTTGAGTTTAACCAGCAGAAGATTGAGATTCCTGCGTTGTATGAGTGGAAAGGTTAACCTAAAAATATAGCCACAACAGCTTTGATACAACGGATAGATAAATAAAAAGGAGCACCTAGGTGCTCCTTTTGGATATTCGATATTGAATTTACTTTGCGTAATGCAAAACAGTCAAACGATAGGCTTATGCCCAGCCGTTTGGTGACTTTCTGCGACGAGGAATAATGTGTGGTAGAACAAGGCCAAGAAGTAGACCAATACCAGCAACACCACCACCGTACATGAAGTACTTCAATAGTAGGTCATCTTTCTGCGTGTCTAGCTTAGCGCGTAGTTCACGGTTTTCTGTTTGAGAGCTTGTTAGCTGTTGGCTAATTTCGCTGTAGTTCTGTTCTAGTTCAGCAATCTGCTTATTACGAGAATCTAGAGAACTTGCTAGGCCTGCTTTTTCACTGTCTGCAGTTTGACGTGCGTTAGCCAGCTTAGTTTTCACTTCTGTCAGTTCTTTCTCAAGCTTAGGCATACGCAGAGCCATACTCTCTTTAGTACTTACAAACTTGCTTTCAACCCAACCTTTACGGCCACGGTTGTCTTGGATTTGTGTGTAACCCGTGCTCTTGTTTGCTTGCAGGTAGGTAACCTTCTCACCAGCGTCAACACTGCCGATAATACGGAAGGTGTTGTTTGGGCCAGAATGCATATAAGTAAATAGTTTGTCAGCAATATAACGGTCTTGTGCAAAGGCAGCTGGAGCCGCAAGCATTGCGAACAAAACTAAGCTAATCAGTTTTTTCACAGTAAATCCCTTAACGATTCAAGTTGGGTAGGCGGATGAGTCAGCCTCAATGAGCAAATAATATTTAGTTTCTTTATGCGGTGCAACAAAGAAGGGAGGCAAAGCCTCCCTTTCTGTGCGTTTGAGTCAATAATGACATGGCATTTACATATCGTTACTGAAGCTCACACTATTCTGACGCTAGTATTCATTAACGCAGTCGCGATTACATAGTAAACGCAGCTTGAATTCCGTAGAAGAACACAACAGCAAGTAGGGCACCTGCAGGCAGTGTCACAATCCAAGAAGCCACAATATTACGTACAACGCCCAAGTTTAGTGCTGCGATACCACGAGCAAAACCAACACCTAATACTGCACCAACTAGTGTTTGTGTCGTAGAGATTGGAAGGCCAGTACCTGAAGCTAGTACAACAGTACATGCAGTTGCAAGTTGTGCAGCAAAGCCACGGCTTGGTGTTAATTCTGTAATACCAGTACCAACAGTTGCCATTACTTTATGACCCATTGTTGCAAGACCAACAACGATACCAAAACCACCTAGAGGAAGAATCCACCATGCGATAGTACTCTTACCTGTGATTTCACCCATGTGCTCAACGGTTGATACAACAGCAGACAGTGGACCAATCGCGTTCGCAACGTCGTTTGAACCGTGTGCAAATGCCATCGCACAAGCTGTGATAACCATTAGTACAGAGAAGATGCCTTCAACACCGGCAAAGCCGTGGTCTTCTTCGCGGTTAGCAAATTTCTTCTGGATGTATAGGTAACCGCCGATCATAACAAGCGCAGAAACGCCAGCAGCCCAAACCCATGCTTCAATGTTGCTTAGGTGAAGACCAACGTGCTTAAGGCCTTTCTTGATTGTGACAAGTGCAATCACCATCGTTGTGATGAACATGTATACCGGTACAAAGCGCTTCGCGTTGAATAGCGGGTTCTCTGTATCAAAAATCAGTCGTTGAGCACTTACAAATATCACGTAAGCGAAGAAGCCGGAAATAACGGGTGTGATAATCCAACTACCCACAATACCTTGAACACTGTTCCAGTCTACCGCTTCAGTACCTACAGAAATACAAGCAAAACCGATGATTGCACCGATGATTGAGTGAGTCGTAGAAACAGGCCAGCCCATGTAAGAAGCTAGAAGTAGCCATGTACCAGCAGCAAGAAGTGCTGACATCATGCCGTAAACAAGTACATCTGGTTGATGAGCGAATAGAGACGTTTCGATAACACCTTTACGGATCGTGTCTGTTACTTCGCCGCCCGCAAGGTAAGCACCTGCGAATTCAAAGATCATTGCGATAATGATCGCTTGTTTAACGGTTAGAGCTTTAGAGCCTACTGAGGTGCCCATTGCGTTCGCAACGTCATTTGCACCAATACCAATAGCCATCAAGAAACCGAAAGCTGCTGCAACAATAATCAGGACAGTGCCGTAGTTAGCAAGGATATCCATCGTAATACCTAGTTGTTTGATAACAAGCGGAACAAATTTAGACGCAAAAAACCGCTCAGCGAGAGAAATACTCAGCGCATAAGTGGTTTGGTTAAAAAATGCTCTTCGTTATATAGTTAGCGTATGATTTAAGATCGAGAAAGCATTACTTCAAGACGAGCGCCTACACGCTGTGCTTGATCTGCAATACCACCAACCCATTCAAGAATTTTGTATAAGAACATGATATCAACTGGATTCAGATCGCCTTCAATCGCCATTAGTTGTTGGCGCAGTTCGATCTGCATCGCGTCCGTGTCATCTTCAATTACATCTAATTGATGAATCATTTCAGCAACGAGTGTTACTTCACGGCCCTTAAAGCCAGTCTCAAGTAATTCGTCTAGTTCATTGATTACGTTTTGTGCTTGGTTCGCTGCATCTAGACAACGTTTAACGTAAGCGATGAAGTTTTCTTGCATTGGAGCAGGAATGACAAGTTGACGACCATATACACGGCCAGCAATGTCTTTCGCTAGGTTTGCTAGTTTGTCTTGCTGAGTTAATAGCTCCAACATGTCGGTGCGATCAACAGGCATAAACAAACCACGAGGAAGTTTAAGGCGAATTTCACGTTTTAGTACGTCAGCTTCTTTCTCAAGGTGAGAAATCTGAGCTCGAATTTCAGCTGCTTTTTCCCAGTCACCCTTTGAAGAAACTTCAAAGAAATTAACTAGGTGAGAACAACATTCGTTCACGCATACTACGTGACGCTGCAAAGGTTTAATTGGGGACTTTGCAAATAACCCCATAATTGTATTTACTGGCATGGTCATCCAACCTAATAAATAATAACCTTAAAACAACATACACCATATTCATGGTGAAATGTTAAGCGATGGCTACAAAGTCGCGCATGTTAACCTAATCAATCTCTCATTAAAACTGTTTTAGATCATCATAAGGGCGATATTTCTGACTTGCCGACTTTGAAAATTGGCAATATCCTGTCCCTATCTTCACAGAAAGGTATAACTATGGAAACCGAGATAGAACTGAAGTTTTTTGTTTCTCCTGATTTTTCAGAGACTTTATGCAATAAAATTGCTGAAACTAAAGTACTTCAGCACAGTTGTCGTGAGCTAGGTAACATCTACTTTGACACCCCTGATAACTGGCTACGCAAGCACGATACCGGCTTGCGCATTCGACGCTTTGATGACGTATTTGTACAAACGGTAAAGACAGCTGGTCGCGTTGTTGCAGGTTTACACCAAAGGCCTGAATACAATGCAGAACACGACAGCAACCAACCCAAGCTTGCCTTGCATCCAGAAGATATCTGGCCTGAAGGTAAAGATATCGAAACACTGGAAGCCGAGCTTACTCCACTCTTCTCTACTAACTTCACACGAGAGCAGTGGCTGATTGGCATGCCTGACGGTAGCCAAGTCGAGGTCGCATTCGACCAGGGCTTCGTTGAATCAGGTGAACTGCAAGAACCTATTTGCGAGGTTGAACTCGAACTTAAATCAGGTCAAACGGATGCTCTTTTTACCCTATCTCGTCAATTCTGTGATCAAGGTGGCATGCGTTTGGGTAACCTAAGTAAAGCTGCTAAGGGTTACCGCCTTGCTCAAGGTTATCAAGGAGATGAAGTCACTCCTTTGACCTTAGTTGATACTGACAAAAGTGATACCGTTGAATCGTGTTTCATTCAATCTTTAGAGCATGCTCTAGCTCATTGGCACTACCACGAGCAAATCTTCACCGAGCGCCAATCGATTGAAGCCCTTCATGAGATCAGCCATTCACTGAGCTTTATCCGCCAGACTTTCACCATATACGGTGGCATTGTACCAAGACGCGCTAGCGCGATTTTGCGCCAAGAGTTGAAATGGTTAGAACAAGAGTTGGATTGGCTAAAAAGCTATGACCACTTTGAGGATTTGCTAGAAGATAAAGGCCACGTTCTGCGTAAGCTTGATGCTCGTAAGTTCTTAGTGGTTGAGCTAAAAGAGATGCAAGAGCAATTGCCTGATCGTGAAGAGTTACTGACGCTATTGAGCTCAGCTCGCTACACAGGTCTTCTGCTTGATTTAAGCCGTTGGATCCTTACCCGAGGTTGGCAGCCATTCTTGGACGATAAAGCGCGTGAGCAAATGGGTCGTGGTATCGAATGGTTTTCTGTGCAGCAACTTGATCGTACATGGGCAGACTTAATGGAAGCTTTCCCGCCAGAGCGAGTGATGACAAGTCAAGCGTATATTGAGCAGCAATACCGTTTGATGCGAAACCTATATTCTGGCGTTGGTTTCGCGAGTTTGTATGATGACGCTGAACGAAATAGCTTCCGCTTGCCATGGGCCGATATGGTGCAAGGTATTGACGATTTGTTGATGCTGCGAACCTTACAGCCACTTACTGATAAGTTAGAAGGTGATGAGAAAGATCAGCTAGAGCGTTGGCTTGCTCGCCAAGAAGTTTCGATTCTGCATGCGATGGAGCAGACTCGTCAAATCAGTGTTGAAGTTGAGCCGTACTGGCAGGACTAGTCTCTAGACTAACATCCATTTTTAAATAGGGCCTTGGCCCTATTTTTTGGTTTGTCGTTCAAGCGACTCGAGCCGCTCTAGTATCTGTTGTTGCTTTTCTAGAATCTTATCCAGCTTACGTTCTTTGTTTTCTAACTGTTGATTTTGAAGGTCGGTAGGCTCGGTAATTAGCGAGGTGATTAAGCCTGAGATCATACCAAACACCCCAACCCCACAGATGATCACAATCGATGCGATCAACTGACCAGAAGTGGTTACTGGATAATGGTCACCATAGCCAACGGTACTGATGGTCACGAAAGCCCACCATAATGCATCATGTCCGGTCGTGATATTGGCATTAGGATCTTTGTGTTCCAATAGTAGAATCGTGCCAGCACCGATCGTCAGTAAGATCACCAAAAGCAGAATGATGGAAGCGAAAGTGGTCTCTTTCCTATTGCGAAACAACTCTCTGAAAATACGTTTGCTCGAACGCAGAACTAAGATGACTCGCAGAATTTGAAAAATACGGGCGAAACGAAGAGGTTCGATCATCGGGATACTTGCTAAGAAGTCGATCCAGTGTACTTTGAGGTATTCTTTCTTATTTTGTGATCTGAATAGATCAATGATGAGCTGAAAAAGAAAAATACTACAGATTATAAAGTCGAGGCCGATAAGAACTTGTTTCGATTCTTTATCGATAGGCGCAAACAACAAGCCAGAGATCACAAATAACGCTAAGAAAGAGAGAATCAGTGATAATAAGTTCATCGGCTTAGGTGTGTCTTTGATACTATTTAACATTCATACGAGGCTCAAAATAAATCGCGAACCTGACTAAATCAGCCATCTCGCGGGTATAGAAGCCATCAATATATAAGAGTTAATGGAGAACTGACAATGACTAAACTGTCATTCAAGCCGTGGGAAAGGGTAATCTCTGACGTTCGTCTCGTTCCGAAAATGATCATGCTAATGGTGTTCAGTACCATCTTGCTCATTTCTAAACAGCTATGGGACGCGAGCACGTTTTATGATTCATTGCTCGCTGCAACGAATAATGCGCAGGTTGCACAGCAGCATTACGAGACTTACCTAGTTCAAGTGGCTTGGCAGACAGGCTTGATGATCATTGTGTTTGTGGTTCTTCTATTGGCGGCGGCTCGTGTGATGTTGCGTCAAACTCAATACCTCAGTGATGCTATCAAAACGATGGCCGACAAGAATCTATCTGTGCCGATTCACATGGACTGTAAAGATGAATACGGCGATGTAGCACGTGAGCTAGAAAAAACACGAGTTCAGCTGCATGATATGGTGAAGGCGCAACTGGCTTCTTCTGATGAGCTATTTTCTCTAACAGAAGTGATGACCATCAGCATGTCAGAGACCAAAGAGTCTGCTCAAGAAGAGTTTAACGAGATTGACCAACTGGCAACGGCAATGAGTGAAATGACCTCTACCGTTCAAACAGTTGCTGAACATGCACAAAGCGCTTCTTCTCTTACTGAACAAGCATCAGGCCAAGCCTTGACGGGTCAGAAGTTCGTTCAGGGCTCTGTATCTAAAATGAGTGAACTCTCTTCAGATATCGCAGCATCTGCGGCAGCCGTAAACCAAGTTGAAGAGCGCGTTGATTCAATCGGTAGCGTTGTCGGTACAATCCAAGGTATTTCAGAGCAAACCAACTTATTGGCATTAAACGCAGCGATTGAAGCAGCGCGTGCAGGTGAAGCCGGTCGTGGTTTTGCTGTCGTTGCTGATGAGGTTCGTAACCTTGCACAGCGTACTCAGCAAGCAACTGTCGAGATTCAAGACATGATCAGCCATCTACAAAGCAGTGCTAACTCTGCGGTAGAGCTGATGGAAAAGAGTGTTGTTGAAGCGGCTGAAGGCGTAGATCTTGTAACCAATGCCGGCTCTGAGCTTGATGGCATCGTGAGCCAAGTGAACCAAATCAATGATATGAACTTCCAAATTGCGACGGCAGCAGGCCAGCAGAGCAGCGTTGCGGAAGAGATGAGTGTTAACCTGACCAATGTTCGCGAGCTTGTTGAAGCTTCGGTTGTGGTGGTTGGTGAGCTTCTAGAAACCTCTCAGCTTATGGAAAGCAACGCGCAAGAGCTCGACGGTAAGATCAAGCAGTTTAAGGTATAGCCTTAATTTCTCAATCCCTGTTATTAATGCCTGTTTTCTAGAGAGAAAGGCCTAACTCGATAAGTTAACCGATAAAACGCCCACATTACTAATGTGGGCGTTTTTTATTGGCATAACTTTGGTATAACTTATCTTTAGCTATAAAAACTCGTTATTGAAAAACTGACCCAACAAATTGATTGTTCGCGCGCAGCTTATACAAGGAAGAAACATGCCATTGCCTTCTCAACTCGTCACTCATTCGCAGTCAGCTTTTGAGCAATTATTAGAGCACCAAAGTGAAGCCATTAATGCTTGGCCGGAGCTGCTAATTGAAGACCTTAAACATGTCTTAGGATTAAGCTGCTTCATTGGTGATTGCTTACAACGTGATACGACCTTATCGATGACTCTACCGGATATGTTGGAATGTGAGGAGCGTGCTGAGGGGTATCGTGGACGATTGGCTGAACTGCTTTTTGATTGCACTGACGAAATGAGCGGCCAACGAGTGCTGCGTCAATTCCGCAACCGAGAAATGACCTATATTGCATGGCGTGACTTTATGGGCTTTTGGGAGCTTGAACAGAGCTTAAGTCATCTCTCTATGTTGGCTGAAGCGATGATCTTCGAGACTTATCAATGGCAGTACGACATTTGTTGTAAAGAGTGGGGCACACCTTGTAATGAACAGGGTGAAGCACAACCGATGCTTATCATTGGTATGGGCAAGCTTGGTGGAGGTGAGCTCAATTTTTCTTCTGATATCGACCTTATTTTTACTTACCCTGAAAATGGTGAGACCCAAGGTGCAAGACGCAGTATTGCCAATGCACAGTTCTTTACTCGCTTAGGGCAACGTATTATCAAGGCGCTCGATCAACAAACCTTTGATGGGTTCTGCTATCGAGTCGACATGCGCCTACGTCCGTTTGGTGAGAGTGGCCCCTTGGTAATGAGCTACGCTGCACTGGAAGATTACTACCAAGAGCAAGGACGAGACTGGGAACGCTACGCCATGGTCAAGGCGCGTGTTATGGGTAGTGAAATGTACCCAGAATATCAAGAGCTGCGCAAGATGCTACGCCCGTTTGTATTCCGTCGTTATATCGATTTCAGTGCGATTCAATCTCTGCGCCGTATGAAATCGATGATCAGCAGTGAAGTGCGTCGCCGTGGTTTATCCAATAACATCAAACTCGGCTCAGGCGGTATTCGTGAAGTTGAGTTCATTGCACAAGTCTTTCAACTGATTCGTGGTGGTCGTGAGCCTAGCCTACGTGGGCGAGGGCTTTTGGAGACCTTAACCGCCATTGACTCTCTGCATCTGCTAGAACCCCAAGAAGTAGCTGACTTGCGCGATGCTTACCTATTTTTACGTCGTCTAGAGAACGTGTTACAGGCGATGGCTGACAAGCAAACCCAGACATTACCGGATGGTGAGTTAGAACAACTTCAGCTTGCCGTTGCCATGCAATTCAGTGATTGGGAGAGTTTGATTACTGCAACTCGTGCCCATATGGCAAACGTACATAACGTGTTCGAAGAGCTGATTGGGATTGATGAAGAGGACGCTAACCCAATCGCGAGTCACTTTAGCGAGTTGTGGGATATGGCCCATAAGCCGGATGTTATCGAGCATGTATTGCAGCATGATATTGCTATCGCCAACCCGCCAGAAGCGGCGAAAACCATCATTCAATTTAAAGCGGATATCGCTAAGAAAACTCTTGGCCCGCGTGGACGTGAAGTTCTCAATCGACTGATGCCGAAAGTCTTTCAGGCCTTATATACCGCTAAAGACGCTGAATTTGGCTTATCGCGCGTACTTCATCTACTGCATAAAATTGTCACGCGTACCACTTATCTTGAGTTACTCGATGAACACCCTGCCGCGTTGACTCAACTTGTTCGTTTGTGTACTGCGAGCCCAATGATCTCAGAACAGCTTGGACGTTACCCAATTCTATTAGATGAACTTATCGACCCTCAACAGCTCTATAACCCAGTGCCGCTCGAGTCTTACAAGACAGAGTTACGTGATTACCTTGCTCGTATTCCTGAAGACGACATGGAGCAGCAGATGGAAGGCCTGCGTCAGTTTAAGCAGACTTGTATCCTGAGAATTGCTGCGGCTGATATAGCAGGTGTGCTGCCAGTTATGAAGGTGAGTGATCACCTAACTTACTTAGCTGAAGCGATTGTTGAAGCTGGCGTTAACCAAGCTTGGTTACAGGTGGCGGCTAAGTTTGGTGAGCCTACTCACCTTAAAGACCGTGAAGGTCGCGGCTTTGCGGTTGTCGGCTACGGTAAGGTAGGGGGCTGGGAGCTTGGTTACAACTCAGACCTCGATATTGTGTTTATGCACGACTGTCCAGTACACATCTATACTGATGGTAAGAAGGAGATTGATGGACGCCAATTTTATCTAAGGTTGGCGCAGCGTATTATTCATATTTTCTCGACCAGAACCGCATCGGGGATCTTGTATGAAGTCGATACTCGCTTGCGTCCATCGGGTGCTTCGGGTCTGTTAGTTAGCCCAACCGATGCCTTTGATGAGTATCAACATAACGATGCATGGACATGGGAGCACCAAGCACTGACTCGAGCTCGTATGATCTACGGTGATGAACAATTGGCTTCCGCATTCAATAAAACACGTCATGAGGTGTTGTGTCTGATGCGTGATGAAGCAACGTTGAAGAAAGCTGTCGTTGATATGCGAGAAAAAATGCGAGATCACCTTGGCGGCAAAAAAGCCGATCGATTCATGCTTAAACAGGATGCTGGTGGCATTACTGATGTTGAGTTTTTGGCGCAATACTTGGTGTTACGCTACAGCCACGAGAAGCCAAAACTGACACGTTGGTGTGATAATGTCAGAATCTTTGAGAGCTTGTTATCACAAGGGATTATGGACGAGCAACAAGGCATGGCATTGACTCACGCGTACACTACGCTACGTGATGAAATACATCACCGTAATCTCCTCAACCTAGATGCGGATGTGGCGATTGATAAGTTCGAAATGGAAAGAGAACGTGTGGTTCAAGCATGGAAGCAGTGGATGGAAGCGTAACTTTCCTTTCGCTTAGCTATCACAGTGCCTATCGAGATAGGCTTTACTCATTTTTCTATGGTTTAGCCACTGTAATCAGTGTGCTAGACTTTAGCCAGATTCGATTTTTGGAGATCCATAATGAAACCAATTCTACCTGACTACAGCCAATCAGGCGTTCTTGTTGTCGGTGATGTCATGCTTGACCGTTACTGGTATGGTCCGACTGGCCGTATTTCACCAGAAGCACCTGTGCCCGTGGTAAAAGTAGAAAATAACGAGGAGCGTCCTGGCGGTGCTGCTAACGTTGCAATGAATATTGCTTCGCTTGGTGGTCATGCTCATATCGTTGGTTTGACTGGAAAGGATGAACCTGCTGAGGTGCTAAAAAACACCCTAGGTGCACTAAAGGTTAAGTGTGATTTTGTTGAGTTAGAAGACTATCCAACGATCACGAAACTGCGTGTGATGAGCCGCGGTCAGCAGTTAATTCGTCTTGATTTTGAGGACAAATTTGAAAACACCGACCCTGATCTGGTTCTATCTCGTATGGAGCAAGCGCTGCCAAATGTACGTTCGGTTATCTTGTCAGATTACGCGAAAGGGGCATTGGAGCACGTACAGGCTTTCATTCAGAAAGCACGCGCAGCGAATGTACCTGTATTCATCGATCCAAAAGGTGCCGATTTTGAACGTTACCGTGGTGCGACTTTACTTACGCCAAACATGGCGGAGTTTGAGCTTGTTGCTGGTAAGGTAAAAAATGAGGAAGAGATGATCGAAAAAGGGCTCGCACTTATTGAAGAGTTTGATTTCGATGCACTACTTGTGACCCGTAGTGAGCATGGTATGACACTACTACGCAAAGGCAAGGCACCATTCCACCTACCAACCCAAGCGAAAGAAGTGTATGACGTGACAGGTGCTGGCGATACAGTTATTTCGGTATTAGCGGCTTCCGTTGCATCTGGCAAGCCACTAGACGAGGCGTGTGCACTGGCAAACGCTGCTGCAGGTGTGGTAGTGGGTAAGCTTGGCACATCAACCCTGTCTACGATTGAGCTAGCGGAAGCAATTCACGGTAGCCAAGATACAGACTATGGTGTGATCTCAGAAGCCGCATTAGTTGAAGCGGTGAAACGTGCTCGTGCGAAAGGCGAGAAGGTCGTGATGACCAATGGCTGCTTTGATATTCTGCATGCTGGCCATGTTTCATACATGAATCACGCAGCTGAACTTGGAGATCGTTTGATCGTTGCGGTTAATACCGACGAGTCTGTTAAGCGTTTGAAAGGTCCAGGTCGTCCTGTGAACCCTACCGATCGCCGTATGGCGGTATTGGCAGGTTTAGGTTCGGTTGATTGGGTTGTTCCTTTCTCTGAAGATACACCTCAACGTTTGATCTCTGAAGTGCTACCAAGCATTTTGGTAAAAGGTGGTGACTACAAACCTGAAGAGATCGCTGGTGGTGCGGAAGTGATTGCAGCCGGTGGTGAAGTTAAAGTACTTAACTTTGAAGATGGTTGCTCTACCACTGAAATTATTAAAGCGATTAAAGGTGGTCGAGGCTAAGCCTTAGCTTTGAATACCAAAGTTTAATGGATAATAAAAAAGCCAGTCAAAGGGCTTAACACCTATCATATAATGTGCTTATAACGAACAGTATAGCGAGTTTTACTAATACGAACGGTCCTAGCTTTGGGCCGTTTTTGTTTTTCTGGTAAGATGTAACGCTTTACGCGCTCTCTTATGACTTGCAGTGAACCCGTAGAAGCGATAGCACACCACACCCGTTCATCTTGAATGTCACGAAGTACTATCGTGAAACTGATTCCAAGTGGTGATACATTGGTTTCTTTTGCTATCCGACTAATCTCAAAAGTACTAGGTTATAGGCAATTAGAGTGCCCCATATCTCTTGCTCAACACTCTCCACCGGCAGGCTCTTGAGTAGAATCTGATTGTCAAGCGTGTCATGCTTAATTTCTCCGTAGCTATTTCCGATTTCCCATCTTTCGAAGTAAACGTCTAATAAGGTTTTCTATCTGCAGGACCGTTCAACTGATCAGTAAACTACTTAAATAATCAGTGTTAGCTCTAGAAGAGTTTTTGATAAGTGTATAAGGTATTGATTATAATTACTATTGTTGTAGTTCGAGTAGCTACACTCTTTCTCTCGTTTAATTTAAGTCGGATATTGTTCGCAAGTATAACCTGTTGAACTGCATGCAGCGGCGAAGATTGCTAGAAATATTTTCATATAAACTCCCACGCCCTTATTATGAATTGCTCTTGCACTACGGCGTGAAGTTCGTGTGGGGCCATAAGTTGGCTCAAATTTTAATCGATGAGTTTTTACTAAGAATATTGTGCTTCAAACCAACTTTCTAGGATAACAACGGCGGATTGGTTATCGATATTGCCTTTGCTTAGTGCTTTATAGCCACCTATTTTGAATAGTTCAGCTCTTGCTTCTGTGGTCGATAGTCTTTCATCATGAAGTTCAACATCGACACCAAAACGCCCTTTAAGGCGATTGGCAAACTTCTTTGCTCTAGGTGTAATGGCTGCTAGACCTTTACCATGAAGGTCTGTGGGAAGGCCAACCACAATAAGATTCGGCTGCCACTCCTTGATTTGCTTTTCGATGTCGTCCCAATTTGGGATGCCATCATTGGCTTTAAAAGCTTTCAGAGGGCTTGCTGTGCCCGTTATTTCTTGTCCTATCGCACTACCGATACTTTTCGTACCGTAGTCAAATGCCATAATTGTTCTTGACATGGAGCTTCCAAATTTATCTGTGTTTGAGAGTTTATTTGCTGATTTGAGCTAGGCGTGACCAGCTTCTGCTGAGAGCTGAGCCGCATTAATGCCTAACATCTGCACGGCGACTTTCCAGCGGTCTGAAATCGGTGTATCGAAGATGACCTTCGGATCCGCTTCAACGGTTAGCCATGAGTTCTCGGTCAGTTCTATTTCCAGTTGCCCCGGTTCCCATCCAGCATAGCCAAGTGCGACCAAGTAGTGTACCGGCTCATCTTCGGTACCTAACACCATCAAGATATCTTTTGAGGTTGTCACCGAGATTTGATCTGTCATGCTGATGCTGGATTGATAGCTGCCTTTAGGTTTATGTAAAATAAACCCGCGGTCTTCTGCGACTGGCCCACCATTCAATACTGGCTTATCAAGACTTGCTTGATTGGATTTCGGTTGTTCAGAATCAACCTCAACTTGCTTAAGCATACTGCCGACAGTGACATCGATAGGAGCGTTGATCATTAAGCCCATTGCGCCTTCGTCGTTGTGTTCACAAAGGTAGATCACCGAGTTTTGAAAGTATGGGTCTTTCATTCCGGGCATAGCAACCAGAAAGTGGTTCGTTAAATTCATAGAGCCTCCTGCCAGTGTATTCTCAGTAAAGGGAAAAGAGCGGTGTAAAGCCGCTCATTTATTCTGTGCCTATTACTTCAGTGTTTGCAATCGCAAAGGCTTTCTTTAGTTTAGGCTATTTAGTGTTAACGCGACGCTCAATTGCATCCATTAATTTCCCCGTAACTGAAATATCAAAAGCGGCTTCAATTTCACGGATACAAGTAGGGCTAGTCACGTTAATTTCAGTCATCTTATCACCGATAACATCAAGCCCAACAAAGATTAAGCCTTTCTCTTTTAGTGCAGGAGCAACCGCTCTTGCGATAGCCCAGTCTGTCTCACTTAGCGGACGAGCTTCACCGGTACCGCCAGCAGCAAGGTTACCTCGAGTTTCCCCTTTTGCAGGAATACGCGCTAGACAGTAAGGCATTGGTTCACCGTCAACCACAAGAATACGCTTATCACCATTGCTGATGTCTGGAACAAAGGTTTGTGCCATTGCGTAGTTTTGACCGTGGTTGGTCAGTGTTTCAATGATGACTGATACGTTTGGATCGCCTTCCTTAACGCGGAAGATAGACGCGCCGCCCATGCCATCCAGTGGTTTAAGGATCACGTCACCGTGCTTCTCACGGAACTCTTTAATCTTCTCCGCTTTACGAGTCACGATAGTCGTTGGCGTTAGCTCAGGGAACCAAGCTGTGAATAGCTTTTCGTTACAGTCACGTAGGCTTTGTGGTTTGTTCACGATGAGTGCACCGTTCTCTTCTGCACGCTCAAGAATGTAAGTCGCGTAAATGTACTCTGTATCAAACGGAGGATCTTTACGCATCAGCACTGCATCTAAATCAGCTAGAGCGATCGTCTGTTCTGACTTGAACTCGTACCAAGCGTTTGGATCTTCTTTTAGTTCAACAACCTTTGTATCAGCAATCGCTACGCCTTGATCTAAGTGTAGATCATCCATTTCCATGTAATGGATTTCGTACCCACGACGCTGAGCTTCAAGCATCATGGCAAAGCTAGAGTCTTTTTTGATGTTAATGGATGAAATGGGATCCATTACGATGCCAAGTTTGATCATTTTCTTCTCCTAGCCTAGATCGCCAAAACGGACTTGTAAGGCAGTAATTGCGGTTAGAGCTGCTGTTTCGGTACGAAGTACACGTGGGCCGAGTAGCGTCTCTTCAAATTTGTATTGTTCTGTCATGCCGATTTCTTCAGCGGACAGTCCGCCTTCAGGGCCAATCAATAGACGTACCTTACTGATGGGTTCTGGAAGGGTATTAATAGAGTATTTTGCGCGAGGGTGCAGGTTCAGCTTTAATGCTTCACTTGGTTCGCTGCACCACTCTTTAAGTTGCATGATTGGGCGAATAACTGGAACCGTGTTACGGCCAGACTGTTCACATGCTGCGATAGCAATTTTCTGCCACTGCGCGAGTTTTTTCTCGAAGCGCTTAGTATCAAGTTTAACGCCGCAGCGCTCTGAAATCAGAGGAGTGATGGTGTTTACACCAAGCTCAACCGACTTCTGGATTGTGAACTCCATTTTGTCGCCACGTGAAATCACTTGTCCCAGATGTAAGTCTAATGGAGATTCACTGCTGCGCTCGATTCGCTCAGTAACATTAACCGTGACATTCTTCTTTGATACCTCAGTGATTGTCGCTGGAAATTCAGCACCGCTGCCATCAAAAAGAAGAACTTCTTGACCTTCTTTCATGCGAAGGACACGACCAACATGACCCGCGGCATCTTCGCCTAAAGCGAGTGAACCTAGCTGATGAATGCGTTCTGGATGATGGATACGAGGGATTCTCATGCTGGTAAACCTATAAATATGTTCATTTGGGTATTTTGTCTCTGCCTAACATGGATGCTAAGTAAAGAAAAAACAAGTAGCGAACAAAAATAGGCGAGAGATCTTATCCTTATGATTTAGAGTTTGAGATTTATAAAGCCAATAAATATAATCCAACCGATTAAATGTAAGTATGATTGATAAAGGCTTTATCTATGTGTTGTATGAAAAGACGTTCTATTTTAACGTGTGCAGTCAGTGGCTTGCTCTTGGCGGGTTGTGGTGGTGGATCGGATTCATCTTCCGATGTTCCCGCTAGTATCGTGTCACCTAATGTGAACGGAACGCCAAGTTTAGCGTCTGTTTCGACTTACCAAACCACAAGTATGTCGAAGGATATTGAAGAATGTGCAAGAGCTTTTTTAACAAACAACTCTTGTGATTTATCGTTAATAAAGCCTCTTGGTTTTAACCAAGTAAACGTGACTATTGAGCAGGTACGGGAACGATTGGTGGTTTCTCACCAATGGATGGCTGATAGTTTTATTGAAGCATTAGAAGAAATTAATGATCAAGACTTACTGAACCTTTTCAAACCATTGAACAGTATTGTGATTAGCTATGATATCCGTCCATCATTTTATACAACGTCTACAGCATCAATGTACATAGATCCTAAGTATGTGTGGCGTAGTAAAAATGAGTGGGATTCCATACATAAGCAAGAAGATTATCGAAATGATTTTCAAACAGAATTTCAATTTGATAAAGCTCAACGATACGTCCATGAAACGACAAATAACTACGTATCTTATTCAAATACCTACACATCGTTACAGAATGAATCGAGAGATGCGAGTCATATCGCCCCAGGATTATTTAGACTTCTTTCTCATGAATTAGCGCACGCGAATGATTTCTTACAAGAGCACGATCTTACTCAAATTCCTTCCTCTGGATATATAGATAATTATATTCACCCATTAAAAAAATTGAACAATGAGCTTATTGAGAGAGACCCTTTAAGTTCGAATCTTCTGGATAAAGCAGCTAAAATCGCTTTTCGAGGTGATTCCATGACAAACGAAATCAGGCTGCTCACTGGAGAGGCTGCTGGGTATGAATTTGAGGCCGATAAAGCAGCGGCATTTTATTCGTACTCAAGTCCTGCTGAGGATGTGGCTATGCTTTTTGAAGCTTACATGATGTACAAAAAGTACCGCGCTTTGTCTGATGTCGCTTTTATTAGTATCCCACAAATAGAAGATTATTCATGTAACGACTGGAAAGTACAGTGGGGCCAACGTTCTCGTTTATCTGATAACGGTGTTCGAGATCGAGCCGTGTTTGTTGCTAGTGGTATATTGGGTAAGTCAGAATTGACGATTAGAACTGAACTCGCTTCTCTTCCTGCAGCCCCTGAAATGTTGAGAGTTGGGCAGGGTTGGTGTTCAAGTCAAAAAATAATGAATGTGAATCCTGAATCACGATCAATTATTTCGTCTGAGTCCATGACTGGTTTTAGTGACAATACTCGTTATCTAGAAGATTTAGAAAATTAAAGTTAATAATAGATCATTAAAAGTGATTGTGTCCCTGTGTAACAAGGGCCTTTTATTTTACTGGCTATTACTTACAGCTTTCATATACAAATGGGTTGTGATTCCCTTGAATGGCAAAGATACGCTCATCACGAGTACATTCCCATTCGTTGACAGGGAACTGTTTATGCCACGCCATCATCAGGTTGGTTTGCTGTTTAGATAGCTTAAAACCGTACTCTTGGCTCATGTACAGATAAGTTCGTGCGATAGAACCTTTCGCTCTGTCTGGCGGCATTACTTTACGTTGCTTGAAGTTGACCTGCATTTCACACTGGCCATAACTTACTCCATCCACACCATTCCACTGACTGAAATTGTAGTTGGAGCGATCTCCATTAACCTCACCAATCGCCGGCGTCAAGTTGTGAAGATCGGCCTCCATGGATTTGAACACCTTGTCATTGCGGGTACAGTTTTTACGCCCGCCATCTTGCCAGCATTGACGCTGGTGGCCGAATTGCCAAGCGGGAACGATGTGCTCCCATTCAATTCGACTGGCACGTTTTTGCTGCTTTCGCACTTGATAGCCACAGCCGTCAAGGTCTGGAATGCCTTTCTTTTTGTCTTTCCATGTTATGTCACAGCCACAATAAAATGACGTTGGGTGATCAAGGTAAATCTTCACGGCTTCTTTTTTTGCTTTAGAGAACGAGCTCGGTGGCGTAGCTAAAACACTTTGAGTTACCAGTAGGCCAAATACTATCGATAAGTAAAAAGACACAGACAGCCCAAATGACTGTAGGGTGAGTTTTTTCATAGGAAAAGACTGATAAAAGTATGATAAATATCAGTCTAGCACTTAAATGATAGATCTATCTGTAATATTTGTGTGAAAGAATCAATCAATCCGTCATTAGTTTAGTTGAGTGCCCGTAAAAGCTAAGGTTTGCTGGCACAGCTGGCAGCGGTAGGTCGATTGATTTCGAAGTACTTTGTTGTGTCGTCTGATTGATAATGGGTAAGTGGTGCACTCACATCGATATTCAAAGGTTTTCCCTTGAACTGAAGCGATTTCAAAGCTGTGAGTTGTTCTGGCCGGCACGTTGAATACTTTTTCCATCACGTATTTCCACTCATTTCCGTGAGGCCTAACACGTCCGAAAACCTGATGCGTGATTAGGTGGGCGAGTTCATGCGGCACAACTTCGTTGATGAAGGCGTCTTCATTTTCAGAAAATAGTACGTGGTTGAGCTTAATTTCGTTGAGCTGAAGGTAGGCCTTTCCCGCCGCTTTGCCTCTTAACTTGAAGGTGATAGTTGGGTGTGGAAATTCACGAGAGAAATGCTGTTTGGCGATAGCTAGGCATTCGGCCAGTTTCTTATTTACTCTGTGCTGTTGCGGGGTGTAAGACAAACGTTGTTAACTCCAAAAAAAGACCTCAGCACTTTAGCTGAGGTTTCATCATAACATTGCTCGTTAGTCTGGCGACTACTTAGACGTGATGTTTTTTCTTGATGATTTCGTGATAAGCATGCCATGTACCGTAGCCAAGTAGAGGCATGGTGGCGATCATACCGATGCCGTAGGTGGCAAAGCCAACCAAAATGCCGGCACAGATAATGCTCGCCCATACGACCATCGCAGGGATATTTGATTTCACCGCATTGAAGCTGGTGAAGATTGCACTCATCACGTCAACGCGTCGTTCCATCATTAATGGGATAGAGAAAGCAGAGATACTAAATATCAAGCTAGCGATAACAAAACCAATCACAGAACCCGTGATTAAGAAGGGAGCGAACTCAGTCAATGGTGCGCCTTGCACTGAAGGGTAGAGCGCGTGTAATAATGCCGCGATACGCATCCAGAATATCATCGCGACCATTAACACAATCGCAAAGGCCCATTGTTGGGTAGAGTTCCGTGTGATGGCTTTCATCGAGTGCAGTAGGCTAGCGTTGTGCCCTTTTTCTCTTTCCCAAGCTGCATCATACAAGCCCAGAGCAAGGAACGGTCCTATTAGCATATACACGATCAAGCTTGGCATCACGACCAAGTGTGTTCCTTGCCATTGGACAAGTTGAACAATGGCGATTGCCGCTGCCATAAAGCACAAACCGTAAAACACACTGATTAACGGCATTCTCACTAAGTCATGTAAAGCAAGTGACAACCAATGAAAGGGTGCGGAAATACTGATTTGGTTGCAAGGAATGGTGCGAGCGTAATCCTTATCGCTGACCTTGTGTTTTTTATCGTCCAGTTCTGATTTGTGTGCGGAATGAGGCATAGATCCCCCTAGTTAAATAACGTCCTAGTTATAATTCCATAAGGCTCATCGATGTGGCTTGTGTGAGAGTTATGGTGTTGAGCTAAATTGCTCTCTGTCATCCCAGTTATTGTTCTAGCGTGCATTTAACGAGTGTTATCAGACTGAATTAATTTAAGTTAAATGTGAGCTTCATCGCTTAGGAGTTACCTTAACTATTGTCAGTAGTGCTAGAAAACACAAATTTTCAGCGGCTTTTTATACTAAGTGGTGAACGGTAAAAAGGGCTATGGGGAAAGGTATTGTGAGTGAAAGTTCGGTAAGTACATAAAAATAAAGCCCTTACTAAGCAGTAAGGGCTTTAAAGAAACAAATCGCAGTGGCTAAATTATTTTAGGCCAGCGAAGTCCGCAAGGATTGCTGCTTTGTCAGTCGATTCCCAAGGGAACTCTTCACGACCAAAGTGGCCGTATGCAGAAGTCTGCTTGTAGATAGGCTGAAGAAGGTTCAGCATCTCTTGAAGACCGTATGGGCGTAGGTCGAAGTTTTGACGAACGGCTTCAATGATGATTTCGTGAGCTACTTTTTCAGTACCAAACGTTTCAACCATTATAGATGTTGGATCAGCAACACCGATAGCGTACGACAGTTGAATCTCACAACGATCAGCCATGCCTGCAGCAACGATGTTTTTCGCAACATAACGTGCTGCGTATGCTGCAGAACGGTCAACTTTTGATGGATCTTTACCAGAAAACGCACCGCCACCGTGACGTGCTGCACCGCCGTAGGTATCAACGATGATCTTACGACCAGTTAAACCACAGTCACCCATTGGGCCACCGATTACGAAACGGCCTGTTGGGTTGATGAAGAAGTTAGTGTCTTTGTTGATCCACTCAGTAGGAAGTACTGGCTTGATGATCTCTTCCATTACTGCTTCACGTAGATCTGGTGTTGTTACTGAATCGCAGTGTTGAGTCGAAAGAACAACAGCGTCAATACCAACGATCTTACCTTGGTCGTATTGGAACGTAACTTGAGATTTCGCATCTGGGCGAAGGAAGTCAAGTTTACCGCTCTTACGTACTTCAGCTTGCTTCTTAACAAGAAGGTGAGAGTAAGTAATTGGAGCTGGCATTAGGATAGCTGTTTCGTTAGTCGCGTAACCAAACATGATGCCTTGGTCGCCTGCGCCTTGCTCTTTAGGGTCTTCCTTATCAACACCTTGGTTGATGTCTGGAGACTGCTTACCGATTGTGTTTAGAACAGCACAAGAGTCAGCGTCAAAGCCCATATCAGAATGAACATAACCAATATCACGTACTGTTTCACGAGTGATTTCTTCGATATCAACCCATGCAGACGTTGTTACTTCACCGCCAACCATAACCATGCCGGTTTTAACGTAAGTCTCACAAGCAACACGTGCTTTTGGATCTTGTTCCAAGATGGCATCAAGAACAGCATCAGAGATTTGGTCTGCAATTTTATCTGGATGGCCTTCTGAAACAGATTCAGAAGTGAATAGGTGCTTAGCCATGAGAGCTCCACTTTTAGTTTTAGGTGCTAATTTTAGGCGTCGCAAGCTAGGAAGCGCCGCCATTAAATACAGTATATTTTGTAGGTGTTTCTACATCTAGACGGCTATTCTAAATTCCAGCGGTCGAATTACAAGCTCTTTTTTATGATATGTCATAACTAAACGTTTGTGTATCGGTCGAGATAACGTATTACTAAGTGATGTAAATGTTCGAAAATTGCGAAAAGTGACCGTTAAAATGCCAGTAAAACGTTTGCAGTCGCTAAAGTCGTTTGAGAGAATATGCGCGCTAATAAAAATGAAAACTTTAGCATCAATCTCTTTTTTAAATCGCTTATGTACTCAGGAGCAGACATGCCTTCTCGTAAAGATCTAGCCAATGCAATTCGCGCACTTAGCATGGATGGCGTTCAACAAGCAAATTCAGGCCATCCTGGCGCACCTATGGGTATGGCTGACATCGCGGAGGTTCTTTGGCGTGGTCACTTGAACCACAACCCAGCAAACCCAGAGTGGGCTGACCGCGACCGCTTTGTCCTGTCTAACGGCCATGGTTCAATGTTGATTTACTCTCTGCTTCACCTTGCAGGCTACGAGCTTTCAATTGAAGACCTGAAAAACTTCCGTCAACTGCACTCTAAGACTCCTGGTCACCCAGAGTACGGTTACGCTCCTGGTATCGAAACAACGACTGGTCCTCTAGGTCAAGGCATCACTAACGCTGTTGGTATGGCGATGGCAGAGAAAGCACTGGCTGCACAGTTCAACAAAGAAGGCCACGATATCGTCGATCACTACACTTATGCATTCATGGGTGATGGCTGTCTGATGGAAGGTATCTCTCACGAAGCATGTTCGCTAGCAGGTACGCTAGGTCTTGGTAAGCTGGTTGCTTTCTGGGATGACAACGGTATTTCTATCGACGGTGAAGTGGAAGGTTGGTTCTCTGACGATACACCTAAGCGTTTTGAAGCATACGGCTGGCACGTAATTCCAGCAGTAGACGGCCATGATCCTGAAGCTATCAACGCTGCAATCGAAGCGGCTAAAGCTGATCCTCGCCCATCACTTATCTGTACTAAAACTATCATCGGTTTTGGTTCTCCAAACAAAGCGGGTACTCACGACTGTCACGGTGCTCCACTAGGCGCTGATGAAATCACAGCAACTAAAGCGGCGCTTGGTTGGGAACACGGTCCTTTCGAAATCCCAGCAGATATCGCTGCTGAGTGGAATGCGAAACAAGCGGGCGCAGAAAAAGAAGCTGCATGGAACGCGAAGTTTGACGCATACGCAGCGGCTTACCCTGAGCTAGCAGCAGAATTCAAACGTCGTACTAACGGTGAACTTCCAGCACAGTGGGAAGAGAAAGCAAACGCAATCATTGCTGACCTTCAAGCTAACCCTGCAAACATCGCTTCACGTAAAGCGTCTCAAAACGCACTAGAAGCGTTCGGTTCTATGCTTCCAGAATTCATGGGCGGCTCTGCTGATCTTGCGCCTTCTAACTTGACTATGTGGTCTGGCTCTAAGTCGCTTGAAGCGAACGACTTCTCTGGTAACTACATCCACTACGGTGTACGAGAATTCGGTATGACGGCTATCATGAACGGTATCGCTCTGCACGGTGGTTTCGTACCATACGGCGCTACTTTCCTAATGTTCATGGAATACGCTCGTAACGCAATGCGTATGGCGGCTCTGATGAAAGTTCAGAACATCCAAGTTTACACGCATGACTCTATCGGTCTTGGCGAAGATGGCCCAACTCACCAACCAGTTGAGCAAATGGCTTCTCTACGTCTAACGCCGAACATGAGCACATGGCGCCCATGTGACCAAGTTGAGTCTGCAGTGGCTTGGAAACTGGCTATCGAACGCAAAGACGGTCCAACGTCTCTAATCTTTTCTCGTCAAAACCTTGCACAGCAAGAGCGTAACGAAGAGCAAGTAGCTAACATCGCGAAGGGTGGTTACATCCTGAAAGACTGTGAAGGTAAGCCAGAGCTAATCCTTATCGCTACAGGTTCTGAAGTTGAACTAGCGGTTAACGCTGCTGCTGAGCTGACAGCTGAAGGCAAGAAGGTACGTGTAGTATCTATGCCTGCAACTGACGCATTCGATAAGCAAGACGCTGAGTACCGTGAATCTGTACTTCCATCTGACGTAACAGCTCGTATCGCTATCGAAGCTGGCATCGCTGACTTCTGGTACAAGTACGTTGGTTTCGGTGGCAAGATCATCGGTATGACAACATTCGGCGAATCTGCACCTGCAGGTGAGCTATTCAAGATGTTCGGTTTCACTGCTGAAAACGTAGTAAACATCGCAAAAGAGCTTCTTGCTTAATCATTGATTGTTAGCCTCGTGCTAACTGTATAATGAGAGAAAAACCGAGCGTTGAGCTCGGTTTTTTTGTCTTTGGGATTCGTTTTCTTCTAGGCTTATCTCTACTAGCAACAGATTAACCTGTCTTAAATCAACGGGGTTATTCAAGTAATGCCTTTTGGGTAGGATTCAGTTATTATCTGTTGCACGAAATTTTGGTTAGATGTACGGAACTATGCTAAAAGTCGCGATAAACGGATTTGGACGAATAGGGCGTAACGTATTACGCGCTGTTTATGAAAGTGGTAAAAGCCAACAAATCAAAGTAGTAGCAGTCAATGAGCTGGCTCAGCCTGACGCTATGGCACACCTATTACAATACGACACCAGTCACGGTCGCTTCGGCAAGAAGATTTCTAACGACCAAGAACACATCTATGTTCATCATGGTCTCGGTGCGGAAGACAAAGGTGACTTCGATACGATTCGTATTTTGCACCTTGCTGATATCGAGTTGTTGCCTTGGCGCGACTTAGAGGTGGATATCGTTCTCGATTGTACCGGTGTTTATGGCTGCCGAGCGGACGGCCTCGCGCATATTGCTGCTGGTGCAAAAAAGGTGCTCTTCTCACACCCGGGCGCTAATGACCTAGACAACACCATTATCTACGGCGTGAATCACCATACCATCGAAGCAGACCACAGAATCGTCTCCAATGGTTCATGTACCACCAACTGTATAGTCCCTATCATTAAGGTTCTTGATGACGCCTTTGGCATCGAGTCCGGTACTATTACGACTATTCACTCTTCAATGAATGATCAACAAGTTATAGATGCGTATCACATGGACTTGCGTCGTACTCGAGCTGCAAGCCAGTCCATTATTCCTGTCGATACTAAATTACATAAAGGTATTGAAAGAATTTTCCCGAAATTTTCTAACAAGTTTGAAGCGATTTCTGTGCGTGTACCAACGGTAAACGTAACAGCGATGGATTTAAGTGTCACAATTAATGCAAATGTGAAAGTTAATGACATAAATCAAACCATTGTTAATGCATCCCAGTGTACATTACATAATATAGTTGACTATACTGAAGCGCCGCTCGTTTCCATCGACTTTAATCACGATCCCCATAGCGCAATCGTTGATGGTTCTCAAACTCGAGTGAGCAACGGCCACCTAGTGAAAATGCTAGTGTGGTGTGACAATGAATGGGGCTTTGCGAACCGAATGCTGGATACGGTTCTTGCAATGCAAGCTTCTGAAGGCAAGAAGTAAGACCTAGAAGCAAATGTGCGGATTATTTATTTTTTAGCTTGAAATAAATGTTAAGTGTCCACATATTATCAGTAGTGAAAGAATTACCAGTTGAATAATTTATAGGCTTAGCAGGGTTGCTGAGTTTCCAAAACTTTATATTTATTTAAATTTGAGAGGACAAATCATGTCTGTGATCAAGATGACTGACCTGGAACTTGCAGGTAAACGCGTATTTATCCGTGCTGACCTAAACGTACCAGTAAAAGACGGTAAAGTAACTTCAGATGCACGTATCCTAGCATCTCTACCAACAATCAAACTTTGCCTAGAAGCTGGCGCAAAGGTAATGGTTACTTCTCACCTTGGTCGTCCTACTGAAGGCGAATACAACGAAGAGTTCTCTCTAGCTCCTGTAGTTAACTACCTAAACGACGCACTAGACTGCGAAGTTAAGCTAGCTAAAGATTACCTAAACGGCCTAGAGCTAAACGCTGGTGAACTAGTTGTTCTTGAAAACGTTCGTTTCAACGAAGGTGAGAAGAAGAACGAAGAAGCACTTTCTAAGCAGTACGCTGCGCTATGTGACATCTTCGTGATGGACGCATTCGGTACAGCTCACCGTGCACAAGCATCTACTCACGGCGTTGGTACTCACGCTCCTGTAGCATGTGCTGGCCCTCTTCTTGCTGCTGAGCTTGAAGCTCTTGGCAAAGCAATGGATAACCCAGAGCGTCCGCTAGTTGCTATCGTTGGTGGTTCTAAAGTATCTACTAAGCTAACTGTTCTTGAGTCTCTATCTAAAATCGCTGACCAACTTGTTGTTGGTGGTGGTATCGCGAACACATTTATCGCAGCTGAAGGCCACAACGTAGGTAAGTCTCTATACGAAGCTGATCTAGTTGAAACGGCTCAAAAGCTAATGAAAGAGTGTGCTATCCCAGTAGCAACTGACGTTGCATGTGCTAAAGCATTCGACGAAAACGCAGAAGCTGAAATCAAGCACGTTTCTGAAGTTCAAGACGACGACATGATCTTCGACCTTGGCCCAGATTCAACTGCAGCACTAGCTGAAATCATCGGCAACGCAAAAACTATCCTTTGGAACGGCCCTGTAGGCGTATTCGAATTCAAAAACTTCGAAGCGGGTACAGCTGGTATCTCTAAAGCAATCGCTGAGTCTGCAGGTTTCTCTGTAGCAGGTGGTGGTGACACGCTAGCAGCTATCGACAAGTTCGGTATCAAAGCTGACGTTTCTTACATCTCTACTGGCGGTGGCGCTTTCCTTGAATTCGTTGAAGGTAAAGTACTTCCTGCAGTAGCAATGCTTGAAGAGCGTGCTAAAGCATAATTGATTTAGAAAGGCGAGATGCGAATCTCGCCTTTTAACGTTTGCTGCATATCACACTTTTTTGCTAGAATGGCACAAGTTGTGAGCAAACGATTGCAAGTTTTTGAACTTAAGTTTTTTAATCTTAAAACGATAGAATAAATAGGACTATTTCCATGTCTAAGATCTTCGATTTTGTAAAACCTGGTGTGATTTCTGGCGATGACGTACAGAAAGTATTTGAAGTAGCAAAAGAAAACAAATTTGCTCTTCCTGCTGTAAACGTTGTTGGTACTGACTCTGTAAACGCAGTACTAGAAGCAGCTGCTAAAGTTAAAGCTCCAGTAGTTGTTCAGTTCTCTAACGGTGGCGCTGCATTCTTCGCTGGTAAAGGCGTTAAACTTGAAGGTCAAGGTGCACAAATCCTTGGTGCTGTAGCTGGTGCAAAATACGTACACGCTGTAGCTGAAGCTTACGGTGTTCCAGTTATCCTGCACACTGACCACGCTGCTAAGAAACTTCTTCCATGGATCGACGGTCTACTAGACGCTGGTGAAGAGTTCTTCGCACAAACTGGTAAGCCTCTATTCTCTTCTCACATGCTAGACCTTTCTGAAGAGTCTCTAGAAGAGAACATCGAAACATGTGCTAAGTACCTAGAGCGCATGGCTAAAATGAATATGACAATCGAGATCGAACTTGGTTGTACTGGTGGTGAAGAAGACGGCGTAGATAACTCTGATATGGACGCATCTGAGCTTTACACTTCTCCTGAAGACGTAGCATACGCTTACGAGAAACTAATGGCTGTTAGCCCACGTTTCACTATCGCTGCATCTTTTGGTAACGTACACGGTGTTTACCAAGCTGGTAACGTTGTACTTACTCCAACTATCCTACGTGACTCTCAAGCATACTGTGCAGAGAAGTTCGGTATCGCACCTAACGCTCTAAACTTCGTATTCCACGGTGGTTCTGGTTCTTCTGAAGCAGAAATCCAAGAGTCTATCGGCTACGGTGTTATCAAAATGAACATCGATACTGATACACAGTGGGCAACTTGGGACGGTATCCGTCAGTACTCTGCTGACAACTTCGATTTCCTACAAGGTCAAATCGGTAACCCAACTGGCGAAGCTGCTCCAAACAAGAAGTACTACGATCCACGCGTATGGCTACGTGCTGGTCAAGCTTCAATGGTTGCTCGTCTAGAGAAAGCATTCGCTGACCTTAACGCTGTAGACGTACTATAATTCTTTGAATTAAGTACTTTCTAAGTTTTAAAAACCCGCTCATTGAGCGGGTTTTTTATGCCTGATAAAAACTTGTATTAAATATGTGAAAAACCTAGCCTACTGTGAATAAATTTCGTAGTCTTTTAGTTATCGGTATTTGTGTTTATCGGTAAGTTATAATAATTCAAGAGCTTACATAAATATGACTTTGCAATCTATCAAAGATAGGATATCGTGCCGAAAAACTGAACTTGGTTCAGTTTATAAAAAAGGACCTAGCTTAGCTTACTTTTAAAACAATAACTTGGCGTAAATTAAACGTTTTTCTTGTTGAGTAAGTTTGGCCTAAGGCGGTTAAGCTTGAAGCATATTATATAGAGGATGCAAATTATGGCTGATAGTTCGACAGCGATTGAGACTCCACTTGTGGATGGTCTGTCTCACGCAGAACAGTGGTTAATGAGTAACTCGGAATTGTTTATTCAATACGGTGTAAACATCATTTCAGCACTGCTAATTTTTCTTATTGGTAATTTTGTTATTAAAGCCATCGCGAATAGTGTGTCTAAAGTTCTTCAGAAGAAGAAAATGGACCAAGCGGTTGTGGAATTCATCCACGCTTTAGTTCGTTACTTGTTGTTTGTTATTGTTTTGATTGCAGCTCTTGGTCGCCTTGGTGTTCAAACTGCATCTGTGGTTGCTGTAATTGGTGCGGCTGGTTTAGCTATTGGTCTTGCACTACAAGGCTCGTTGTCTAACTTTGCAGCTGGAGTGCTTATCGTTGCATTTCGTCCATTTAAATCTGGTGATTACGTAGAAATTGGCGGTGTTGCAGGTTCAGTTGATTCGATTCAAATCTTCCAAACGGTTCTAACAACGCCTGATAACAAAATGGTTGTAGTACCAAACGGCAGCGTTATCGGTAGCCCAATCACTAACTACTCTCGTCATGCGACACGTCGTATCGACCTAATGATCGGTGTTTCTTACGGTGCAGATCTACAAAAGACCAAAAAGCTTTTGACTAAGATCTGTGAATCTGACGAGCGTGTATTGAAAGAACCTAGTGTTCAAGTTGGTGTTCACACGCTAGCTGATTCTTCAGTTAACTTCGTGGTTCGCCCATGGGTTAGCACTGCTGATTACTGGAGTGTTTACTTCGACCTAATGCAAGCAATCAAAGAAGGCTTGGATAAAGAAGGTATCGAAATCCCATTTCCACAAATGGATGTTCACATGAACAAAGTTGAGGGCTAATAAAGCTTCGACAAGTTGAATAAAAGGCGGATAACTTAGGTTATCCGCCTTTTTCTTGGAGCTATATTTTCAGACTATTTCTACCAATACTGCTCAATAAGTCCATTAGCGAGTACGGCTGCGATGGCAAACATCATGGTCGCAACAGCGATATCAATGCCTTTCTTAACACTTGGTTTAGATAGTGTTGGGCCAAGTTTTGCAGCACCCAGTGAGAGCGAGTAGAACCACACAAAAGACGCAAGGATTGTCCCCAAAGCGAAGGCAAGACGATCGTTACCTTCAAATTGACCACCAATCGAGCCTAAGATAACCACAGTGTCTAGATACAAGTGAGGGTTTAGCACGGTCACTGCCAATGCACCTAGGATGACAGTGCGTTTACCACGAGCCAATATTTCACCTTTTGATTCCTTGTCTGATGGTGCTTTAAAAGCACTACGCAGCGACAACAAACCATAGACAGTCAGGAAAGCGATACCACCTAGTGTCACTGAAGTGAGCAGTACTTCATTTTTCGACAAGATAGCGCCACCACAAAAGATGCCTAACGAAATAAATAAGGTATCGAGCAAGCTACAAATCGTTGCTGTGGTTAAATGGTGATTGCGCTTTATCCCTTGATTTAGGACGTACGCATTTTGTGCGCCAATAGGGATAATCATGCTTGCCCCTAGACCAAAACCTTGTAATAAAACCCAAAAACTCATTTTAACCTCCTATTTAATTAACGACACATGCTGGTAATAAGGGGAAGATACTCCGCTCCTTTTGATAAGTATAATTAATGATTTTAATCCATTATTAGAGTTGCTAATGTAGTGTAAGGTTTGATTAAAAAGGCAGCAAAGTGATGCGTGGTTTGGATTACAAATGGATAGAAGCGCTAGATGCCGTGGTTAAACAACGCAGTTTTGAAAGGGCGGCAGAGCAGTTATATATCTCCCAATCAGCGGTATCGCAGCGCATTAAACAGCTAGAAAAGTGGCTCGCTCAACCTGCATTGGTAAGGGGAAACCCACCTAGGCCAACCCCGGCTGGTAAAAAGTTACTAGGCTTATATCGTCGAGTTCGTTTATTGGAGCATGAACTCGTTCCCGAGCTGTTGAATCAAGATGGTAATCAGCCTCTATCAATATCCATTGCTACCAACGCGGATAGCCTAGCAACTTGGTTACTGCCAGCTTTGTCGGATGTAATGAAGTCGCGCCAAGTGGAATTGAACCTCGCTATTCATGGCGAATCGAGAACTATAGAGAAGATCAAAAGTGGTGAAGTTGCAGGTGCAATTAGTTTGGAGTCTCAAGCGATTACTGGTTGCAGTGCCGACTACCTTGGTCGCATGGATTATGTGTGTGTGGCAAGTCCAGACTTTCATAAGCGCTACTTCTCTGAAGGGGTCAACTACACCACATTGAGAAAAGCTCCAGCAGTGTCTTATGATCAATACGATGACCTACATAAGACGTTTCTGCATGATCATTTTAATGTGCCTAGAGATAGTGTCATCAACCATACGGTTGGCAGCTCAGAAGCGTTTGTGCGTTTGGCCTTATCGGGTGTTGCCTACTGTTTGATTCCAAGGTTACAGATCATCGAGGAGCTAGAATCGGGTTCGTTGGTTGATATTACACCCGGGTTTTTATTGTCCTATAGGATTTACTGGCACCATTGGCAGCTTGAAAGTGGGGTACTTAAAGAGATCTCGCAAGCGATCTTGAGTTTTGCTCACGAACACTTACCACAGTGAGCTGGTGGTTTTTTCAGCGTCAAAGTTCTGTTAGAAGTGCGGTGCTTAGATTGGATAAACGGCAAATTACTCTATGATAAAAAGACATTTGTTTAGCATAGGTCTCCCCCCCATGAAGTTTGTACCAAAGATGTTAGCAACCTCTCTTATAGCAGCCCTAAGTGCTGTAAGTTTCTCAGCATTGGCTAATTCGCCATCTTTTCCACACATTTCGACGACCGGTTACGGTGAAGTGGTGGCGACGCCAGATATGGCGACATTTTCAGTCAGAGTTGTAGAGTCAACGATGACCGCAGAGCAAGCAAAGATCACTGTTGATAAAGTGGTGACGAGCTTCCTTAATAATCTGCATAAAGCAGGGGTTGATGAGGCGAGTGTTCATAGTTCTAACCTTTATCTAGCCCCTCAATATCACTACCCGAAAGACGGCAAGCCGGAGTTAGTCGGTTACCGAGCTTCACGTAATGTGACGGTTGAAGTTAAGGATTTATCGAATCTTAATGAGTATATGGATATGGCTATTGCTCAAGGGATTAACCAGATCGATAACATCCAATTGCAAGTGCGTGACCAAGCAAAATATCAAGAGCAAGCGCGTTTAGAAGCAATCAAAGATGCAAGAGCAAAAGCTAAATCATTAGCGACTGGTTTTGAGCGTGAGCTCGGCGATGTGTGGCGTGTTGATTACAACGCACAGTCTTCTCAGCCGGTACTAATGCGTTCTATGGCGATGGATGCGAGAACGGAGTCGAACTCTTATGAAGACTCAACGATCACTATTCGTGATCGTGTAAATGTGATCTATCAGCTTGAAGAGTAATTAGATCATCATGATCTAATTGCCTACCATAGCCCAAATATTAAAAAGGCTCTCGCAATGAGAGCCTTTTTGTTTTTCTAATATCGAATTCGATGATTAGTGAAGTAGACGAGCACGGATAGTGCCTTCGATCTCTTTTAGTTTCAGCAGGGCTTCTTCAGAGCGGTCTGCTTCAACATCTATCACTACGTAACCCATATCAGCTGCAGTCTGTAGGTACTGACCTGCGATGTTGATCCCTTCTTCAGCGAAGATGGTGTTGATTTGAGTCAGGATGCCTGGACGGTTCTGGTGAATGTGCAATAGGCGAGAGGTGCCCGTATGCAATGGCAGCGATACCTCTGGGAAGTTGACACTTGATAGCGTTGAACCGTTATCAGAGTATTTCGCCAGTTTACCTGCCACTTCTACACCGATGTTCTCTTGAGCTTCTTGAGTAGAACCACCAACGTGTGGAGTTAGAATCACGTTATCGAACTGCATCAATGGTGACTCAAATGGGTCAGCATTGGTTTTCGGTTCGGTTGGGAACACATCAATCGCCGCACCACCTAAGTGACCTGAATCAAGTGCACCACATAGGGCTGGAATATCGACCACAGTACCACGTGCAGCGTTGATAAAGATTGCGCCCGGCTTCATGCGGTCAAACTCTTCTTTACCCATCATATTCTTGGTTTCGTTAGTTTCTGGAACGTGCAAAGAGATCACATCACACTTATTAAGCAGTTCAGTCATGGTGTGAACTTGCGTTGCATTACCCAGTGAAAGCTTGTTTTCAATATCGTAGAAGTAAACACGCATACCTAGGTTTTCCGCAATAATACCCAGCTGAGTACCAATGTGACCATAACCGATAATACCTAAACGCTTACCACGAGCTTCGTAAGAGTTGTCTGCACTCTTTTTCCAGATGCCACGGTGCGCAAGAGCGTTCTTTTCTGGGACGCCACGTAGCAGCAATAGAACCTGACCAAGAACCAGTTCAGCAACACTTCGCGTGTTCGAGAATGGTGCGTTGAAGACAGGTACACCACGTTTTGCAGCTGCTTCAAGGTTTACTTGGTTAGTTCCGATACAGAAACAACCGATAGCAACTAATTTTTCAGCAGCATCAATCACTTCTTGGGAAAGGTTTGTGCGAGAACGAATACCGATGAAGTGAGCATCTTTAACTGCTTCAAGTAGTTCATCTTCAGGTAGTGAGCCTTTGTGGTACTCAATATTTGTGTAACCAGCGGCTTGAAGTACTTCTACTGAAGAAGGGTGAAGACCTTCTAGAAGTAGAATTTTTATTTTTTCTTTTTCCAGTGAAACTTTGGCCATTGTTCTCGTCCTTAAAATGGAAAGGTTGGGCAAATGCGGCGCACGTGCTACAAAATGGCTGAAAGGGGAACAAATTCACCACTTTGTTAGGAGACAAACGTTTTCCCTGTGCGTCTTCTGAACAATAAAGTAACAAAAAAAAAATGTTTTGGGTAAGAAAATTACCGAATAAGACATAATTTTACAGTTAAAAAGCAAAAAAAACGGCGCCCTTGGGTACCGTATGTGATGAAGTAACAGAAAAACTCAATCTTCTATTATTTATTCTTCGATTTTTGCACCTTCAGGTGTACCTGTGATAACCACATCTGCGCCACGGTGTGCGAATAGACCAACCGTTACCACACCAGCGATACCATTGATGATATCTTCTAGTTGTTTCGGGTTTTCAATCGCCATGCCGTAAACATCTAGGATCACGTTGCCGTTATCCGTTGTACAACCTTCACGGTAAACCGGGTCACCACCAAGCTTAACTAGCTCACGCGCAACGTATGAACGCGCCATTGGGATAACTTCTACCGGTAGAGGGAATTTACCCAGTACATCAACGGCTTTCGTGCCATCAACAATACATACAAATTTATCAGAGATAGCCGCTACGATTTTTTCACGAGTTAGAGCTGCACCGCCGCCCTTGATCATGTCGCGAGTTGGGTTGATCTCGTCTGCGCCATCAACATAGATGTCTAGCTTAGCAACATCATTACACTCATACACTTTGATCTCTAGCTCTTCTAAGCGTTGCGTTGAAGCAAAAGAGCTTGAAACTGCGCCTTTGATTTTGTCTTTCATTGTGCCCAGTGCGTCGATGAAGTGATTTACTGTAGAGCCAGTACCAACACCTACAATGCTGCCTTCTTCAACATATTTAAGTGCTGCCCAACCAGCTGCTTTTTTCATTTCATCTTGAGTCATGCCATTCTCCTGAGTAAGATCTTGCGCTTTGAATTAGTCGTTCGCGTATTGAGTTAACGTTTGAGTATCGAGGTTAACGTTTGCGGCGCGATTATAGCGCTTTAACGGTTGTTTTCCCATTGCCAAGTTTTACTTGGAGTAACGATTTTAGGTAACGGAACATCCCACTCTTCAATCGGTAGGGTATCGACATGTTGGCAATCGTGAGCCAAACCAATTGGGGTTGCCCCTTGTCCTGTCTTGAACCATTTCGCCAGAGTACGATCGTAATAGCCACCACCCATGCCTAACCGATGACCATGAGAGTCAAAACCAACCAGCGGTGTAAGAATCAGGTCGAGTTGATGACAAGGCTTAACCAACGTTTGATTAAGCTGTGGTTCAACGATGCCGTATTTATTCAATACGGTTGGGGTCGTCGGAGAGTAGTGCAAAAACAACAGATGCCCGTCAGAGAAGGGGTGCAATACAGGTAAATAGGTCTGCTTGCCTTGCGCCCACAACCACTCGATTAAAGGTTGGCTATCAAGTTCACCATCGATAGAGATATAAAGTGCGATATGTTGGGCTGAATGAATATCATCAAGTTGAGCGCACTGCTTAACTAGGTCTATGCTGGATTGAGTTTGTTGTTCGCTAGATAGGGAGTTGCGTTTGATGCGGATTTGTTTGCGAAATTCGCTGCGTGTGAGCGTCTTCATAAGAAGGGATACCCCAAAGTGCCGTTGAGAATAGATGGCCCTTGAACCTGCGAGTTCAAGGCGGATCAGCAATGATTACCGTAGGCTTCTCGGTCGGGCCGAGCATGCTCAATAGCACTCAAGTACTAACCCTTAGGGATTGCTTATCGGCTCGGGGACGTGAATCCTCTGACAAACACTCCAGGGTAAATTTTGTGTACGCTATTGCTGTCCGTGCTTAACCTTACTGAGAACATCTGAAAGCGATGTTGTGAGCTGTTCCATTCGCTCGGTCAGTGCGTTTTGTTCGTCATTTGCTTCAAACTTCTTGGTTTGTAATTCATAGCAAATGTTCAGAGCTGCGATAGTCAGCAGCTTCACTTCATTGGTTACTTTAGTACGTTCAGCCATCTCTTTCAATCGATTATCAAGATCGGCCGCCGCTGCAATCAATGACTCCTCTTGCCCTGCTGGACAATTTACTCGAGTCAGTTTTCCTAATATTTCAACGTCTACCGCTTGATTACTCATGATGGATGAACTCTTTAACGCGCTATTTTAAGGCTGTTGCTCTTCGCCATTTTTTGAGAAAGAAAAAGTGCAAGTACCGATGAGGAAGCAATCTCCTCTGAGTGAGAAACTATAGGTAAACCGCTATTAAGATTCAAGCTTTTCAGAGTGACTGTTTGTAAATGAGAGCTTGAGCACACAGTAATTCAGCAAATTGAACAATTGGTAGTCAGTCATCCTTCAATTGCTAGGTATCGATGCTTACCAGAATGGGGGTGAAGTGGTACGATTATACTATCGATATAAAGAATAATTGAGCGAGCTATCTGATGAGCGAAACGACTTTACCTGACTACCTAACGGTTGCGACTGAACTTCAATCGGCAAGTCTAGCCGTAACCCCTGCTGAGATGCATGGCTTATTAACGGGTATGTTAAGCGGAGGCTTAAGCCTAGCAGATAAGAGCTGGCAACCACTGATGTTTGATTACACCAATGAAGGTATGGGCTGGCCGGATCGCGCATTAACCTTAGCGGAAGCGACATTGAAAGTAACCACTAGTGAGATCACTGGTTCTGGTATGGAATTGTCTATGCTACTGCCTGATGAAGACGCAAGTGCGAGCCTGTTTGATTTAGCTGACGGTGTGTCTGATTGGATCAACCACTTTATCTCTGGTTTAGGACTCGTTGGCGCTCAGTTAAATAAGGCGTCGGAAGGCACTAAAGAAGCGCTGGCTGATCTTGAAGAGATGGCAAAGCTAGGCATTGATGAAGATGATGACCTAGAAGAGCAAGCGCAACTTCTAGAGCACGTTATTGAGCATGTCAAAGCGTGTGCATTAACCATTCATGCTGAATTTGGTGCACGCCCATCTGAAGATGTAGCTCCAACCATTCACTAATCGTTTGCCAGTTTGAGGTTATGATGGCTCAGTATGATGTTGTAATTGCTGGTGGGGCGATGGCAGGGGCGACTTTGGCGCTTGCCTTGAATCACCTAAGCCAAGGTTCGCTATCGATTGCGGTAGTGGAACCTTATCAGGTTGATCATCAAGCTCATCCTGGGTTTGATTCTCGTTCTATTGCTTTGTCTTATGGCACAGTGCAGATCCTTGATTCATTGCAGTTGTGGCAATCGATCGCTCCAGTAGCAACCCCGATTAAAGATATTCATGTCTCGGATCGTGGGCATGCAGGAATGACTGATATCTACAGCGAAGATCTTGCGGTTGATGCGCTTGGTTATGTGGTCGAGTTGGCGGATGTCGGTCGAATCTATCAGCAAAAGCTGGAGTCTGAATCGAGCATCACGATGTTGTGCCCTGACTCAGTAGCGAAAATTGAGCGTAGTGATTTACTGACGACTATTGACCTAAACAGCGGGCAAACCATTACTACTAAGTTGTTGGTTGCAGCTGACGGAGCGATCTCTATCTGCTGTCAACAACTGAATATTTCGTTGAGCGAGCATGACTTTGAGCAAGTGGCTGTCATTGCCAACATTGTGGCGAGCGAGCCGCATCAAGGTCGTGCCTTTGAGCGTTTTACCCATCATGGGCCAGTTGCTTTATTACCAATGACGGACAACCGTCTATCGCTAGTGTGGTGCTTACCGCCAGAACAAGCCGATAAAGTCATGGCTTTAAACGACAGCCAGTTCCTTGAACAGCTGCAGAATGATTTTGGTTGGCGATTAGGCCGTTTAGAGAAAGTGGGTAAGCGTGCGAGCTATCCTCTGATTCTTCGTCATCGTCAGCAAAATATCTCTCATCGATTTGCGATTGTCGGCAATGCCGCTCAAACTCTTCACCCGATCGCGGGTCAAGGCTTTAACCTCGGCATTCGTGATGTGGCTTCTTTAGCCGAAGAGTTGTGTACTCAGTTGGATGATGTTGGTCGATACACTGGTCTTGTTAACTTTAGAAAACGTAGAGAACAGGACAGAGGGGCAACGATTACACTGACATCGAGCCTAGTACACCTGTTCTCAAATGACTTTTTAACCGCTCGTATCGGGCGCAACCTTGGGTTAGCTGTTATGGATAACCTTCCACCACTTAAAGGTCCACTTTTGCGTCACACGCTTGGCCTAGTAGAAAGATAAGGTAGATAAATAATGATGCAAAGTGTTGATATCGCAATTGTTGGTGGAGGCATGGTTGGCTTAGCCCTTGCAGCAGCTTTGAAAGACAGTGATCTGAGAGTGGTTGTAATTGAAGGCAAGGCACCAAGCGAAGGGCTTAATGAACTGCCTGACGTACGTGTTTCTGCATTGAGCCGTTCTAGTGAAGTGATTTTGCGTAATCTAGGTGCGTGGCAGGGAATTGAGCAAAGACGTGCTGCACCTTATCAAGCGATGGAAGTGTGGGAGCAAGACAGCTTCGCTCGTATTGAATTTGACTCAACGCGGTTAGCGCAGCCTAATTTAGGTCATATTGTTGAGAACCGTGTGATTCAATTGGCGTTGCTTGAACAGGTTAAAAAGCAAGAAAACGTCAGTTTATACGTGCCAGCGACGTGCAAAACAATGGCAATTGGTGAAAGCGAAGCATGGCTGACTTTAGACAATGGTCAAGCACTGACGGCTAAGCTTGTCGTTGGCGCAGATGGTGCCAATTCTTGGGTTCGCAAGCAGCAAGACATTCCATTAACACATTGGGATTACGGCCACAGTGCAATTGTTGCTAATGTTAAAACTGCCGAACCGCATCATAGTGTGGCTCGTCAAATATTTACGCCACAGGGTCCGTTGGCATTCTTACCAATGCAACCGAGTAACATGAGCTCGATTGTTTGGTCCAATGAGCCTAATCGTGCCGAGAAGCTCGTATCTATGTCGGATGCGGAGTTTAATAAACAGCTAACAGCTGAGTTCGACTCTAAATTAGGCTTGTGTGAAGTGGTTAGCGAGCGTTTTGCGTTCCCGCTGCGCATGCGATACGCGAGAGACTTCGTAGTAGAGCGTGTAGCTCTAGTAGGGGATGCCGCGCATACCATTCACCCGCTTGCAGGGCAGGGCGTTAACCTTGGCTTGTTAGATGCTGCCAGTCTAGCACAAGAGCTGTTAAAGCTGTGGGCTGTTGGTGAAGACATTGGTACCAAGCGCAATCTACGCGGTTATGAGCGCTGGAGAAAAGCAGAAGCGGCGAAGATGATTGCTTCGATGCAGGGCTTTAAAGATCTGTTTGAAGGCAATAACCCAGCTAAGAAGCTGATTCGTGGCATAGGTATGAAGCTTGCGGGTCAGTTGCCTGGTGCAAAAGATGAAATTATGAGGCGAGCTCTGGGCCTTGCGGGTAATCTTCCTGATTTGGCAAAGCGCCTTGTGACTCATCGATAACGCCTTAATGTACCGATGATTCGTAGAGTCATTGATACGAAAAAAGGGTTGGTATAAGCCAACCCTTTTTGTTTTGAATTGTCTAGATAATCAGATTATGCGTAAGCACAGCGTAGCTTCATAATTTCACTATTTATTTCTTTCACTGTTTGAAAGTGGCGTTGCTCTGCTCGATCTGGCAGGACTAACTTGCCGTTATCAAACTCAAATTTCCCTACGCCGTAAATGTATATTCGTCCTTTGAAAAGTCGACTTACATGTTTAGCAATCATACTCGGTGTATAGCGCTTAAACAGTCTCATTCTTAATTATCCTTATATTTACCTAGCCTGCACATTATAGAAAAACTCTGGAAAAATAATTGTGATAAGCATGGAGTAATATGCAGTAGCATTGACATTAATTAGATATTTGTGCTGTTTTAAGCACTTTCTACAGTAAATATCTATTTTTACGTGAGCTCATCCCTAAAATAATACTGAGTAGTGAGCTGCCGTGAACTTTCCTGTTCGGTATTAAATAGTGTTAATGTGACAAGTATAAGAATAGGCGGGATTTTTTTGTTTGTGTAATCAAATTGTAAAATTAAGACAAAAAAAGCCCGTCTAAAACGGGCGAATAGTCACAGATGTATTACACAAAAGTGGATACTGATGTTACTCAGTGGATTCACTTGTACTGATTTGCCTAGGGGCTAGTCAGTAAAACCACAATAACGCAGTTTTTTACTTGTGACTAATTATGCTTTAATTTTGATTAAATACTTAACCTTGATCTATTTATCTTATGACGAACTTCACACTAAATATGTATCCAGTGAAAACTGGAATGTGACTTTGCGATCAGTTACTGCTTAGATCTGATCATCGGCTGATCTCTGTAATGATCGGCGCGCTTAGGGCTATGAGATCATCGGGATCCAGAGCAATACCTGCCATTCGATCCCCCGAGCTGATGGTCACCGTCGAATTGTTTTGAATCGAAGGATCAAAGATGATCGGCATGTGCCTCTTTAATGCAAGCGGGCCAACACAACCTACCTTAAAACCAGTGATGGACTCTACATCACTTAGCGGAACACAAGTCATTCGGCGGCAATTTAAAATTGAGCGCACTTTCTTTGGGTCTACCGAGCGATCACCAGTCGTACAAGCTAAGGCGTATTGATTGCCCATGTCTTTGAGTAGAATGCATTTCACCATTTGAGAGGGGGAAATACCTCGCTCTTGTGCGGTTTTTTCGATGCTGGTGGTTGGCTTGCTTTGCAGCAGCAGGTGATAGTTTACCTGCTGCTGATCGAGCCATTGTGTAATCAGTGTTTCCACGTAATTACTCGTCGTCAAGGCTGTAAGGAAGTGGCAGGATATTCCAGATTTGATCCGGTTGGGCAGTCAAGCGCAGTTGAACTTCGTCATCCAGGTTGTTCGGCAGAACCATTAGACCAATCGCTTGGTTGTCAGAAAATTGATATACGTTGATCAGCCGACCTGCACCACGCCAGTTTTCACGCACGCTACGCTCTAGATCAATAGGGCTCTCTAGTGTTAGCACTTCCGCAGTCGGACCAGAAACTATGCGCATTTCACGTTTGTTCATGCCACGGTATTTAGCGCGAGCTACTGTTTCTTGACCCGTGTAACATCCCTTGGTGAAGCTGATGCCACCAATCGCTTGCAGGTTAAGTGCCTGAGGGATGTGCTCATTTTGCTCTGCTTTTGTTAGGTTAGGCTGAGCATCGATAATTTCATGATACTGCCATAGCGCCTCTGAGACTTTCTCCGCAGAACTGTTAGTGACCATAGCTTCTGCAGCTTGTTCTGTTACAAGCAGAGCCCAGCGGTTGTCTGCAACTTGAACGGCTGTACCGCCTGAAATAGCACGTACTTTACCTTGGCTCTCTGAGATTGAGTCAATGTACTGATCCGCAGCTGCTCCCATCACACCGATAACCACATCACTGGTTTGCTCAATATCGACCTTAGAGAAGACAGCGTATTTTTTGATTTCTACGAGCTCAACTTCAATCGCAGACTTAGGCTGCATAAGCGCGTAACCACCGTTGTGGTGGAATAGGCGGAAGATACTCCATACCTTTCCTTTTGCATCACAGTGAGCGCCTAATGTGGATTCATCATTAGGAAGAGTCACGACGTCGCACGTTACTTGACCTTGTAGGTACGATTTTTTGTCATCGCCTACCATGGTAATTGCACTCCAGTCTGACACATGTGTCATCATTAGTTCTGGAAACGAGTCATTTTGCGTATGAGCGTGCGGCTGAAAGGTGTTTTTCCAATCCATTTTATCTTTCCTAAGAATTTTATTTGGCTCTATGTTAATCCTGTTCTGTTTCTTTGTCAGCCTAGGTTTTTTTGTGAGCTGAGATAGGGACTGTGACCCACATAGTAGTTGCAGAGCGTATGACTTGTTAAACTCCAAGAAAGAAAAATTATAGGTGAGGATAGCCAATGTACACTGCAGAGCAGAAAGCACGAATTAAATGGGGTTGCCGTCGCGGCATGTTAGAACTTGATGTAGTCATCATGCCATTTTTCGAAGAGTGTTTTGATTCATTGCAAGAGCAGGAACAGCGCGAGTTTGTTTCTTTACTAGAGTGTGATGATCCAGACTTGTTTACTTGGGTGATGGGCCACGGCCGCAGTGAAAACTTAGGTCATGCATCAATGGTTGATAAAATTGTCGCACACAATCTCAGCAAGGTTCGTTAAGCTCCAGCTTAACCCTTCGCATTTCGCATTATTAACAAAAGGCACTGTTTTCGGGTGCCTTTTGTTTTTCATCGTTGTCTCTTCTATTCCACTGGCTGTCAGCCTTTATTGTCTTTATTTATCCTTCAATCTGTTTCGTGCCAATCATATGCTTATCACCAGTGCTCAAGGGCGTTTTGATTATAAGGATGATGGTGAGATCCAGCTTAATGATCAGCTTTACAAGTTAAAGTCCGTCGATCAGATTTGGGCTCAATTCTTCATAAAATTACAATTTGAATGTGGTCACTCGGTACTGCTATGGCGAGACAGTTGCCAAGAGCAAGAATATCGGCACTTTTTGGCGAACTTACAACGAATGCGCTCGCTAAACTAAAGTAATCGATAAGCCGTGAGATAAAAGAAAAGGGAGCGCTAGGCTCCCTTTCGTTTGATTACTTTTCGTGAGTGACGAATGCGCCAAGTTACGATTGACGTTTCTCTGGTGTCAGAATCGTTGGGCCACTGTCTTCAGCAAGCTCCGGGTAATCCAATGTGTAGTGCAGGCCGCGACTCTCTTTACGTTGCATTGCACAGCGAACCATTAGTTCAGCGACTTGAAGTAGGTTACGCAGTTCTAGAAGGTTGTTCGACACCTTAAAGTTGCTGTAATACTCGTGAGTCTCTTGCTGCAGCATTTGAATACGACGCATTGCGCGCTCAAGACGCTTGTCTGTACGTACGATACCCATGTAATCCCACATGAATAGACGAAGTTCATGCCAGTTGTGCTGGATAATAACTTCTTCATCACTGTTGGTGACTTGGCTTTCATCCCATGCTGGAAGCTCCGCACACAATTGAGATTGTTCAATGTTCTCAACGATGTGTTTTGCTGCCGACCACGCGTAAACCACACATTCTAGTAGTGAGTTTGATGCCATACGGTTCGCACCGTGGAGGCCGGTGTAGCTCACCTCACCAATCGCGTAGAGGTTTTGTAGATCCGTTTGGCCATCTTTATTGACCATCACACCACCACAGGTGTAGTGCGCAGCAGGTACGATCGGGATCGGCTCTTTAGTCATATCGATACCCAAGTCCATCAATCGAGTGTGGATCATTGGGAAGTGCGCGGTGATGAACTCTTCTGGCTTGTGGCTGATGTCGACGTACATGCAATCTGCACCTAGTCGCTTCATTTCGAAGTCGATTGCGCGAGCAACCACATCACGAGGTGCCAATTCACCGCGCTCATCGAAGTCCTTCATGAAGCGTGTACCATCCGGGCGACGCAGGTATGCGCCTTCGCCGCGTAGCGCTTCCGTTAGTAGGAAGTTACGCGCTTCTGGATGGAACAAGCAAGTCGGGTGGAATTGGTTGAACTCTAGGTTTGCTACACGACAACCTGCACGCCAAGCAATCGCAATACCATCACCAGAAGATACATCTGGGTTAGACGTGTATTGGTAAACTTTGGATGCGCCGCCAGTAGCAAGTACAACAAATTTAGCACGTACAGTTTCTACGTGTTCTTGGTTACGGTTCCAGATGTAGGCACCGATAACCTTGTCTTTTGAGCCACCAATTTTATCTTCAGTGATCAAGTCCAGCGCGTTGTGGCGCTCAAAGATCTCGATGTTCGGGTGATTCTTGACGTTATCTTGCAGTGAAGTTTGCATCGCCATGCCAGTTGCATCGGCAGCGTGCAGGATTCTGCGGTGGCTGTGTCCACCTTCACGAGTTAGGTGGTACTTAGGTTGACCATCAGTGCTGTTTTCATCTTTATCAAATGGAACACCGCCATCAATTAGCCATTGCACACACTCTTTAGCATTCTCAGCAATGAATTGAACTGTACCTTCTTCACATAACCCAGCCCCGGCAATTTGAGTATCTTCAACGTGAGACTCAATACTGTCAGACTCATCGAACACCGCAGCAATACCGCCTTGTGCGTAATACGTCGATCCCTCGCTGCGTGGTCCTTTGCTTAATACAATTACTTTTGCATGTTCTGCTACGCGTAAGGCTAATGACAAGCCTGCCGCACCACTTCCTACCACTAATACATCACACTGATGTTCACGGTTTGCGTTCATAAAACTTATTAAATCCCGGGCTATAGTCGAGTTGTCCACTCTCAATTGACTTTGTCTTGTTTTAGGAGTTTGAGTAAGACTGTTATAATCTCTCCAGAGTCATCCTTAAACGCTATGCAAAATCAATATATAGACAGCTATCTAGAAATATTTAATTGCTCAATACCATTGCTTTTGCTCAAGTTTCCCCAAGTTGATAGGGATAGCTATTTTTATTACATCACATTGTGAAACAATAATGGCAAATAATTTTAAGAAAGTTGGAACTTTCGGTATTTGGCTTAGTCACAATAGTGCTCTTGTAGACGGTGGTGTCAATACTACATTTCGCATAATTAGTACCCATATCTGTGAAGGTGAGGGTTATAACAATAGGAGTACCCGCTCGAATGAACGAGCAGCTAACCGATCAAGTGTTGATTGAGCGAGTTCAGAGTGGAGATAAGCAGGCATTTAACTTACTAGTGGTTAAGTATCAAAACAAAGTTTGTAATCTTATCTCTCGATACGTGAATAATTCCGGTGATGTACCTGATGTAGCACAAGAAGCTTTTATTAAAGCTTACCGCGCGATACCTAACTTTCGAGGTGAGAGTGCCTTCTATACATGGTTGTACCGAATTGCCGTGAACACCGCTAAAAATCATATCGTTGCCCAAAGCCGTAGGCCACCAGCAACAGATGTAGATGCAGAAGATGCAGAATATTACGAAACAGGCAGCGCGTTAAAAGAAATATCGAACCCTGAGAACTTAACGCTGTCAAAAGAATTGAAACAAGTCGTTTTTGGAGCGATTGACGCGCTACCAGAAGATTTAAAAACTGCAATGACGTTGCGTGAGCTCGAAGGTTTGAGCTACGAAGAGATTGCAGAAGTAATGGATTGCCCTGTAGGAACCGTACGTTCGCGTATTTTCCGAGCTCGTGAAGCGGTGGAAAAGAAAATTAAACCTCTTTTACAACGCTAGAACTTGTAATAATTATGGTGAAAATAATGGCTGATAAAGAAAAGCTTTCGGCACTCATGGATGGTGAAACGATCGATAAAGCTTTCATTGTAGAGCTTGAATCTGATCAAGAAAGCATGGATACCTGGCAGAGTTACCATTTAATTGGTGATGTTATGCGTGGGGATGCGCCAGAAACTAAAAATTGGAACATTGCGGATAGTGTGGCAGCAGCACTTGAAGATGAGCCAGCACACAGTGCCATGACAAACCTGCACCAAGTGAATGTTGAACCTACTGTTGCTCCAATTGAAGAGCAGCCTAAACCTCAGCAAACGAAGCGCCAGCTTCCGGCTTGGTTCCAACAGTTTGGACAAGTTGCCGTAGCAGCGTGTGTTTCATTAGCGGTTGTATTAGGTGTTCAACAATATGGTGGCAGCGATCCTGCAGTTCCAGAGCAGTTACCTGTACTTCAGACGATTCCATTTGCGGGATCCGCTGAACCAGTAAGCTTAACGCGCGAGTCGGTAGAGAGACCCGCATCTGAAGCAAACTTGCAAGAGCAGCGTAAACGCGTTCATGCAATGCTAGAAGATTATGAGCTACAACTAAGATTAAACAGTGATGCGTCGCCTATGGAAGATGCACATCTAGAATCGGACATTGAATGAAGAAAATCCTGGTCAGTGCACTGACACTGTTCAGTTTGATGTCTCCAACAGCCTTTGCAGAGGAAACCACTGCAAAGGCCTTGTTGCATCAAATGAACGAGGCCAGTCAGCATCTAAATTACGAACTCTCCTACATATTGATAAAGAAGAGCAGTATTGAACCTCTTGTTTATCGCCATGCAGTTAACGACGACCAACAACTTGCACACCTTGTTTACCTAAGCGGCCCTGTTCGCGAAGTGATTCGACGTGGCAATGAAGTGAGCTACATCGAACCGGGTACAGAGCCATTTACGATTAAGTCTGGCAGTATGGTAGCCCCCGTTATTCCGATGATTAATCGAGATATCGAATCCCTGAATCAGTACTACGACTTTGTGAAAGTTGGGCGTTCTCGTGAAGCGGGCAGCACCACTCAAGTTCTGCGCGTCGTGCCGAAAGATGGCCTTCGCTATTCTTACGTGGTTTGGGTAGACGAAAAAACGAGCCTTCCTTTGCGTGCCGACCTTTTGGATCGTGATGGTGAAGTGCTTGAACAGTATCGTACGATCTCTTACGTGGTGAACGATAAGATTGCCGAAGCTATGGGGGGCTTGAACCAAGCTCAATTGCCGAAAGTCTTATCATTACCGGAAGGCTTAGTGAGTGAAACCAACTGGCAAGCCTCTTGGATTCCTGAAGGGTTCAAGTCAAAAGAGCTTAGTCGCTATCAAATGGCTGCGACCGATAAAATGGTTGAAAGCCAGCTTTTCAGTGATGGATTGTTTAGCTTTTCGGTTTATATCGCTGAAAAAGACGAACATTCATTGAAAGGTCAATTGGTACGTCAAGGACGTAGAACCTTGCATAGCTTAGTGATTGGCGACAAAGAAATCTCTGTAGTTGGTGACATTCCGCCAGCAACCGCTAAACGTATCGCTCAATCAGTTACGTTTAACAAATCGGTACCAGCGCAATGATGACCGCACTGGCGACCGTTAGCTCGGTTGAACAAAAAGGTAAGCAATACTTTGTTCAGCTGAGCTGCGAACAACAAACCAGTTGTAGCAGCTGTTCTTCTCAAAAAAGCTGTGGTACGGGGATTGTGACCAAGGCTGTTGGCAATAAATTTTTGTTTTGGCAGCTTAAAACCAAAAGCTTAGTTAAGGCAGGACAAATTGTAGAAATTGGCTTTCCAGAAAAAAGTCTACTTCAGTCGGCAGCCATCGTTTATCTCATCCCACTTTTCATGTTGATGATTGGCGCGGGTTTTGGACAACTCTTGTTACAACCCTTACTCCAAGGGGGCGAGGGCATTGTTATCTTAAGTGCAGCGCTGTTTACTGCTGGTGGTATTGCTTTAGCTAAGCGGTTAGCCAAACCTATGGAAGACAAATCCAAGCAAGAAGTCGTCTTGATTCGAATCCTAGGTGAGTCTCTCGTCTAATTTATGATGCTTCTTGCCCTTAAATTGGGTAGAATCTGCCAACTTGATTGAAATGCCGCCACCAATGCTGACTGTAGATTGGACGCGTTGCGGCTTTCTTATTATCCCTATTCAAAGAGTTTAGTCACACCAAGCCTATGAAGCACATTCGTAATTTTTCGATTATCGCCCACATCGACCACGGTAAGTCGACCCTTTCTGACCGCTTAATCCAAGTTTGTGGGGGATTAAGTGAACGTGAGATGGCAGCTCAAGTCCTCGATTCTATGGATATAGAACGCGAGCGTGGTATTACAATTAAAGCGCAAAGTGTGACTTTAGATTACAAAGCTAAAGATGGTGAAACTTACCAACTTAACTTTATCGACACTCCTGGACACGTAGACTTCTCTTACGAAGTATCTCGTTCTCTAGCGGCTTGTGAAGGCGCACTACTTGTAGTGGATGCTGGCCAAGGTGTTGAAGCACAAACTTTAGCAAACTGTTACACAGCAATCGAAATGGAACTGGAAGTAGTGCCAATCTTGAACAAGATTGACTTACCTGCAGCTGAACCAGAACGTGTTGCTGAAGAGATCGAAGAGATCGTAGGTATCGATGCGATGGAAGCGACTCGCTGTTCTGCTAAAACAGGTTTGGGTGTTGATGATGTACTAGAAAACATCGTAACAGCTATTCCACCACCGGAAGGTGATCCTGAAGCGCCTCTACAAGCTTTGATCATTGACTCTTGGTTTGATAACTACCTTGGCGTAGTTTCTTTGGTTCGTATCAAGAACGGTACGCTGAAGAAGAACGACAAGATCAAAGTAATGTCGACAGACCAAGTATGGGGTGTTGACCGTCTAGGTATCTTCACGCCTAAGCAAATCGACACTACAGAGCTAAATACTGGCGAAGTAGGTTGGGTTGTTTGTGGTATTAAAGACATCCTAGGTGCACCAGTTGGTGATACGTTGACGCTTGCGAAAGGCGGCAGCACTGAACGTCTTCCTGGTTTCCAAAAAGTGAAGCCTCAGGTATACGCAGGTCTATTCCCTGTATCATCTGATGACTACGAAAACTTCCGTGACGCATTAGGCAAACTAAGCCTAAACGATGCATCACTGTTCTTTGAACCAGAAAGTTCAGCAGCACTTGGTTTTGGTTTCCGTTGTGGCTTCTTAGGAATGCTTCACATGGAGATCATCCAAGAGCGTCTAGAGCGTGAATACGACCTAGACCTAATCACAACTGCTCCAACAGTAGTGTATGAAGTTGTAAAAACAGATAAAACGGTTCTTTACGTTGATAGCCCAGCTAAACTGCCAGCGGTTAATGACCTAGACGAAATTCGTGAACCAATTGCACGCTGTAATATTCTGGTACCTTCGGATTACCTAGGTAACGTAATCACACTGTGTGTTGAGAAGCGTGGCGTACAAGTAGACATGGTTTACCACGGTAACCAAGTTGCGGTGACATACGACCTTCCTATGGCTGAAGTAGTTCTAGACTTCTTCGACCGTCTGAAGTCAACGTCTCGCGGTTATGCATCATTGGATTACAACTTCCAACGCTACGCGCCATCAAACATGGTACGTGTAGACGTATTGCTGAATGGCGAAACCGTTGATGCACTTGCAATCATTACGCATAAAGATATTTCGCAGTCTCGTGGCCGTCTATTGGTAGAGAAGATGAAAGAATTCATCCCTCGTCAGATGTTCGATATCGCGATTCAAGCAGCGATTGGTAACCACATCATTGCTCGTTCTACAGTGAAACAACTGCGTAAGAACGTAATCGCAAAATGTTACGGTGGTGATATCAGTCGTAAGAAGAAACTTCTTAAGAAACAGAAAGAAGGTAAGAAGCGTATGAAGCAGATCGGTAACGTTGAACTGCCTCAAGAAGCTTTCCTTGCAATCCTTCACGTTGGAAAAGATTAACTTTATCCAGCGGTAAACGAATAATTGAAAGTGGAAGAGTAGATCGCTATTCTTTCACTTTCGTTATTTTTAAAGAAATGAAATTTAAGGGATATCAATGGCTAATACATTTTCGCTTATCTTAGTGATCGTAACTCTAGTGACCGGCATTGTATGGGCGTTGGAAAAGTTTGTGTGGGCGAAGAAGCGCCAGCAAAAGCTTGCTGACGTTGAAGCACAATCGAATGGCCTAGACGCTGAAACCAGCGCAAAAGTTACGGCTCAGCCTTGGTGGGTTGAGAACAGTGTGTCCATTTTCCCGGTAATTGCATTTGTTTTGATCTTGCGTTCATTCATCTATGAACCGTTTCAAATCCCTTCTGGCTCGATGATGCCAACCCTTTTGGTTGGTGATTTCATCTTGGTAGAGAAGTACGCGTATGGTCTAAAAGATCCAGTATGGCGCACTCAATTGATAGAAACAGGCAAGCCAGAACGTGGTGATTCAATCGTATTTAAGTACCCACCTCAACCAAACATCGACTACATTAAGCGTGTTGTTGGTATGCCTGGTGACACTATTCGCTACAGCAGTCGTAAAGAGATCTGTATTCAGGCGAAGGGTACAAGTAGCTGTGAACCAGTGAAACTAAGTCACGTTGAAGAGAGCCAATTTATTCAAGATGGTGTGCCTCTGATTCAGCTGAACGAACAGCTTGGAGATGTTGAGCACCAAATTTTAGTTAACCCACTGCGTCGTGATCGTGTGCAAGCATATCAGCCTCGCAATGGTGTTAACGAGTGGGTCGTTCCAGAAGGCCAGTACTTTGTGATGGGTGATAACCGTGATAACAGTGCCGATAGCCGTTATTGGGGCTTTGTCCCTGAAGCAAACCTTGTTGGTAAGGCCGTTGCTATTTGGATCAGTTTCGAGTTCGAACGTGGCTCAGACAGTGTACTTCCAACATGGATTCCTACTGGTGTGCGTTTTAATCGCATCGGTGGGATTCATTAATCGATCAATTAACACATCGAGAGAGCATGAATTCTCCAATTGATAAACTAGAGAGAAAGATTGGCTATCAGTTTAATGATGCCGATCTTATCCACTTGGCGCTGACTCACCGCAGCGCCGCAGGTAAACATAATGAACGTCTTGAGTTTCTGGGCGATTCAATTTTAAGTTTTGTTATCGCTGATGATCTTTACCACCGTTTCCCTAAAGTAAACGAAGGTGATATGAGCCGCATGCGTGCAACATTAGTACGTGGTCATACATTGGCAGAACTAGGTCGTGAATTCGAACTAGGAGATTACTTAAAATTAGGTCCAGGTGAGTTGAAGAGTGGCGGTTTCCGTCGTGATTCTATTCTAGCGGATGCGGTTGAAGCGATCATCGGCGCTGTCTATTTAGATAGTGATACCGAGACGGTTCGCGGCATTATTTTAAGCTGGTACCAATCTCGCCTAGATGCTATTCAGCCTGGAGTATCTCAAAAAGATCCGAAAACTCGCCTACAAGAGTTTTTGCAAGGTCGAAGAAATCCTCTACCTGTCTACACAGTGACTAATATTAAAGGTGAAGCACACAACCAAGAGTTTACGGTTGAGTGTGAAGTGGCAGGTGTGGATAAACCTGTTATCGGTAAAGGCACTAGCCGCCGCAAGGCAGAACAAGCGGCTGCTGAAACAGCATTAGAGCAACTAAGCAATGTCTGATAACAACCAAGATTTCGATATCGATGCATTCTTTTCATCTGATAGCAAAAAAACAGGCCTACCGGAAAACCAACACTGTGGCTTCATCGCTATTGTCGGTCGCCCAAACGTAGGTAAGTCGACGCTTCTGAACCATATTCTGGGTCAGAAGATTTCTATTACATCACGTAAACCACAGACGACACGTCACCGTATTATGGGCGTTGAAACTGAGGGTGATTACCAAGCGATCTTTGTTGATACTCCTGGACTTCATATTGAAGAAAAGCGTGCAATTAACCGCTTGATGAACCGTGCGGCGAACAGTTCACTGAGTGATGTGAACCTAGTATTCTTCCTTGTTGATGGTACTCACTGGACTGACGACGATGAGATGGTTCTGAACAAACTGAAGAAGACTGACTTCCCAGTTGTACTTTGCATCAACAAAGTAGATAACGTTCAAGACCGTACTAACGTGATGCAGCACATGATGGAAGTCTCTAAGAAGATGGACTTCATTGACGTTGTGCCAATCTCAGCGAAGCAAGGTAAAAACATTGATGTACTGCGTAAGCACGTACGTGAACATTTACCTAAAGCGACACACCACTTCCCGGAAGAATACGTGACAGATCGCTCGCAACGTTTTATGGCCTCTGAAATTATCCGTGAAAAGCTGATGCGCTTTACGGGTGATGAGCTACCTTACTCGGTAACGGTTGAAATTGAACGTTTCGATTACAACCCAGATAATGATGGCTTCCACATCAATGCACTGATTCTTGTTGAGCGTACAGGTCAGAAGAAAATGGTGATTGGTAAAGCGGGCGAGAAGATCAAAACGATTGGTCGTGAAGCGCGTATCGATATGGAAGAGCTATTCGGCCGTAAGGTTTACCTAGAGACTTGGGTCAAGGTTAAATCTGGCTGGGCTGATGATGAGCGTGCACTTCGCTCGTTAGGCTACATCGACGATCTATAATATATTGAACGTCACTTTCTGAGATTAAGAAAGTTGAACTGAAGATAAATCCAAGAGAGAGTGCGAACTCTCTCTTTTTGTATCTGTAATAAGGGTAAGTGATTGAGCGAAGGGTTACAGCGATGCTTTGTGTTGCACCGTCGACCATACAGTGAGTCGAGCCTGATCTTGGACGTCTTCAGTGAAGAGTTCGGTCGGGTGACGTTGATGTCTAAAGGTGCTCGCAGCAAGCGTTCTAATTTGAAAGGGGCATTACAACCTTTTACGCCGCTACTGCTTAAGTGGTCTGGTAATGGTTCGATGAAAACCTTACGCCAAGCTGAACCTATTAGCTTGGGGCTTCCTCTCGCCGGTATTAATCTGTATTCAGCCATGTATGTGAACGAGCTAATAGGCCGTGTATTGATGGCGGAAGTACCGATGCCTGCACTTTTTCACGACTATCTTCATGCTTTAACAGAGCTGGCGCATAATGAAAATCCTGAGCCAGCGCTGCGTCGTTTTGAGTTGGCTCTATTATCCGCTATGGGTTATGGCGTTGACTTTTTACACTGCGCAGGCACTGGTGAAGCGATTGACCCGAGCATGACTTATCGCTATCGAGAGCAGAAAGGTTTCATCGCTTCGGTACGTCGAGACAACCTGACTTTTATGGGCGATGAACTTATCGCAATCAGTGAACGTCGGTTTATCACTAAAGAGCAGTTAAAAGCGGCAAAACGCTTTACACGCATAGCCTTAAAGCCGTATCTTGGCGGCAAACCATTAAAAAGTAGAGAGCTATTTATGCCAACAATAGCCCTCTCTAGAGCACGGAGTATTGGAAAATGAGCTCAATTCTTTTAGGCGTTAATATCGACCATATTGCAACACTACGTAATGCACGTGGTACTAAATACCCAGATCCAGTACACGCAGCTGAAATTGCTGAGCGTGCTGGTGCTGACGGTATTACAATTCACCTACGTGAAGACCGTCGTCATATCGTTGACCGCGATGTGCGTATTCTGGCTGAAACTATCCAAACTCGTATGAACTTAGAGATGGCTGTGACGGACGAGATGGTTCAAATTGCCCTTGATACTAATCCTGAGTTTGTTTGTCTGGTTCCTGAGAAGCGTGAAGAGCTGACGACTGAAGGCGGCTTGGACGTTGTGGGTCAACTTGAAAAGATCAAAGCGGCGACGGAAAAACTGTCTGCTGCTGGCATTAAGGTATCTCTGTTTATCGATGCTGATCGTGAGCAAATCGATGCAGCAAAAGCGTGTGGCGCACCGTTCATTGAGCTGCACACTGGCCATTATGCCGATGCGAAAACAGAAGAGGATCAACAAGATGAGCTGAAAAAGATTGCTGCAGGCGCAAGTTACGCAGACGATCTTGGTATCACCGTCAATGCTGGCCATGGTCTGACTTACCACAACGTAGCACCGATTGCGGCACTTCCAGAGATCTACGAGCTGAACATCGGTCACTCGATCATGGGACGCGCAGTGTTTGATGGTTTGAACAAAGCCGTTGCAGACATGAAAGCCGTGATGGAAACAGCACGCAACAACGTTTAGTTTTCTAAACAGTAAGCGTTAAGTCTTAAGCGACTAATTTAGTAGAATTAATAGATAGAAGTTTGGTAGTAGGGTAAACATGGCTGTTGTTGGATTAGGTACAGATATCGCAGAAATTGAACGTGTTGAAAAGGCATTGTCACGAAGTGGTGACGCTTTTGCTCAGCGTATTTTGACCGATGCTGAATTTGAAGTATTCCAGCAACTGAAGCAAAAAGGGCGTTACCTTGCAAAACGTTTTGCAGCCAAAGAAGCGGCATCTAAGGCGTTAGGCACGGGGATCGCGCTTGGTGTGACCTTCCACGACTTTGAGATTTCCAACGATGAGCATGGCAAGCCAGTTCTGAGCCTGCATAAAAAAGCGCGTGAAATCGCAGAGGCGAATGGCACAACATCGATTCATCTGACTATCTCGGATGAGCGTCACTACGCTGTGGCAACGGTGTTACTCGAATCGTAAACAGATATCGCTACCTTATATCTAGTGTCCTAGGCTCTAGACAGAAAAAAGCAGAGCTCATGAACTCTGCTTTTTTATTAGTTGGTAAACTGTTTAACGAAGATTTGTGAGTAAGAAATATTCGCTAGGTCTTGGCTGGTTTTAAATAATGAATTGCTGTTGCTTGAACCTTGTCTAATTCATCCTGAAGTTCAAAAAGCTCCGGTTCAATCTCTTCAACAGAAGTGCCTGAACGAAGTTCTTTCTCTATCGTCGCACATACCGATTTTAGCCTTGGTACACCGCTGTATGAGCTGCTGCCATGCATCTTGTGGATAATGTGTGTCAGCACTTCAACGGGGTAGTCACTGTCTTCTATCGCCTTGTCTGCTGCTTCATAAACTTCTGGAATAAAATCTACGAGCATTTGCAGCATGTCGCGAGCGAGGTCTTCTTTATTGGCGGCTTGTTTCAAAGCAGCTTGCCAATCAATGATGATGTTTTTGTGCTCGCTTGCTTCAATTTCTGACACTGAGCTGTTGTCTATTTCAACAGAGACAACTGGGTGGTCTGGATCTATTTTTTCAATGTGTTCAATCTCAGAGGTAGGGCTCCAATGAATAAGAACCTGTTGTAATACATGCTCTTCAATGGGTTTTGTTAGGTAGTCATCCATACCGGCTTCAAGTAGTCGATCACGCTCCCCCATCATTGCATGCGCAGTGACGGCAATCACCGGCGTGTTTGCATTGTTCGCCAACGCCTTAATTTTTTGGCACGCGGTTACACCGTCCATCTGCGGCATTTGAATATCCATAAAAATGACATCAAATGGTGTCTCTGTCGCTTTGTCGATAGCTTTCTGACCACTCGTACAACTGATAACTGTCTCTACGCGCTCTTTTAGCAGCGCAGTAATCAGTTTAAGGTTGGCAGGGTTATCATCGACCGCCAATACCGTAAGCGGTAGTTTCTCTTCTGAATGTGTTTCAATCGCTGGTGTAATCAAGGTTGGCGCTTGGTTCGACACCAGAGTTTGCAGCAGCTTCTTACGTGAAAGAGGTTTGGTGATGCATTGGACATCGACTTCTTTCATTAATTGTTCACCAAGTGCGAGCTCAGTACTTGGTGTACCTATAATTACGTTCTGAGCAATTTTCTTCGCGCCAATTGCCCAGCCGCTGACCGTATCAAACCGATAATCTTGGTTAGCTGCGAGGTTCAGCAGTACGTAGTCGTACGAAGTCGATTCGTCAGGCATCACCGAACGGTAGGTAACGACTAAGCCTTCTTGGGTCAGGATTTGTTGAGTAATCGAAGCTGCTTGCATGTTTGGCTCGATAAGCAGTAGTTGCTTGTCTTGCAGGCATTGAGTCTCAATTAGCTCTGTCATCGGCATATCAGTGGTTGATAGCCTTAGCGTAAACCAGAAAGTTGAACCTTGGTGTAGGCGACTGGTTAGGCTGATCTCACCGCCCATTTGACTCACAAGTTTCTGGGTGATAACCAGACCTAGACCTGTACCACCATAGCGACGAGAGATACTTGCATCTGCTTGGCTGAAGGCTTGGAATAGCTGGGCTTGCTGACGCTCAGATATACCAATACCCGTATCACGAACCATGAACTGTAGTTCGATGTTGTCTTCGCTTTGTGAACGTAATTCAACGCTAATATCGATGTTACCACGCTCGGTAAACTTGATTGAGTTACCCACTAGGTTAGTGAGAATTTGTTGAATACGTAATGGATCGCCAACAACGCCTGCAGGCACTTTTGGATCAATCTTAAGTGTAAGTTCTAGGCCTTTCTCATGAGCGTTGGTCGCTTGTAGGTTCACTACCTCTTCTAAGCTCGCTTGGAACTCAAATGGAATGTTTTCTAGCGCAAGTTTACCGGCTTCAAGTTTCGAGAAGTCCAAGATATCGTTGATGATACTGAGTAGGTTATTCGCAGAGCGTTCAATAGTCTGTAGGTAATCGGTTTGACTGTTCGATAGGTGTGTTTTAAGCATTTGGCGAGTAAAGCCAATCACACCGTTAAGTGGTGTTCTTAGCTCGTGAGACATGTTTGCCAAGAACTCAGACTTAACTCGTGCCGCTTCTTGTGCACGTTTTTTCGCAATGTCTAACTCAACGTTTTGAATCTCTAGCTGCTCAAGAGTTTCACGCAGATCCGAAGTGGCTTGGTCGATACTGTGCTGCATCTCGACGTGATATTCCGACAGCGATACTGCCATCGCGTTGATACCGTTTTTCAGTGAGTCTAACTCACCGTGCATTTTGCCTTCGATACGGACATCTAAGTGACCACGACGAATTCGGTCAACCATGTTCTTCATGTGAGTGATCGGTTGAGTCACATCGTGCATCAAGCGGAAAGCGAATACACCAGAAAGGCCTAGCCCAAGAATTAGCACTAAGAAGGCAGAGAACACTTCTTGATATTGCTGCAAACGAAGTGAAGAAAGGTCCAACTCAATTGCAATATAACCAATCGCTTGGTTTGCTTGAGACTGGCCGTTAGCCGAGTTGATGTACTGGCCTTCTGAAATAATCGGAGTTCGAAGAATCAGTGTGTTATCGATTAGGTCAGAAGAGCTTAAATGTGGAATCGGTTTATCTTTTGGATAAGTCAGGCTTTCGAAATCAGGGTGGAAGTTTGAGGTTACAAACAATTCATGACGCTCATCGAACACCGCGATACTGCGTACCAACTTAGAGTTCTTTCGATGTGCATAGCTAATTAGCTGACGAACAGACTCTCGGCTTTCGAGTTGCATGCCAGATTCACTCGCAATTGCCAGTGGTTCAATGATGCTAGTACCTGTGTTCACCACTTGACCTTCAAGGTCTTGATAGCGGTTAAATGAGAAAAATGCACTCAATAGCAGCCCAATAATCAGGGTTGGAGCTAGAGTTAAGGTAATTACACGGGCTCTTAAGCCATATCTGGTCATGTTCTTTAATTACATCGAGGTCTGGATATGGGAAAATAACGCACACAATGGCGGTTAAGTGAACGGTAAGCTTAATCAAAGCCGTGACGTTCGACAATGATTCCAAGACAGAATAGTGAGTCCTGGATACCAATTACTTATTAAAAGATACATTAGGCACAAGCAATGGCACGTTTTTTCCAACCAAAAAAGAAAACTCAACTCGAGACCAAGCATCAATCGGTTTTGGTTGAACGAATGGATCACAATGGCGCTGGCATCGCTTATCAGAAAAACAAACCGGTTTTCATTGATGGTGCATTGCCTGGTGAACAGGTGGTTATTCAGCTTACTGAGAGCAAAAGTAAGTTTGCACGCGCGAAACTCATCAAATTGCTGAAGCCAAGCGAGCAACGTCTAAAGCCTTTTTGTAAACACTTTAATCAGTGTGGCGGTTGTCATCTTCAGCACCTTGATTACCAGTCTCAGGTAGAACACAAGGCACAATCTCTTACGCACTTGATGAACCAATATAAGACGGATGAGACAGAGATGGCTCAACCGATTGTTGGTGATGAAACTGGTTATCGTCGTCGTGCGCGTATCAGCTTGTTTGTTGATAAGAAAACGCACAAGCTTCAGTTCGGTTTTCGTAAGAAGCAGAGCAAGCAGATAGAAAACATCACAGCTTGTGCTGTGCTTGATCCTCGCCTAAATGTATTGCTGCCAAAGGTGAAAAATTTACTCAACACTTTCAGCAACCTTACGTCTTTAGGACACGTTGAATTGGTATTGGGTGATACTGGCCCGGTAATGGTGTTACGCCATCTCAAGCCTTTGATTGAAAGAGATGAGCAAGCATTGATTGCGTTGGCGAAAGAAGAAGGTTCGATACTGTACTCAATCCCAGAGACCGACAAGTTAGTTCGTCTGGTTGGTGATGCACCGAGTTACAGCGAAACAGGCGTCACCTTACCTTTTGAGCCAAACCACTTTATTCAGGTGAACCAGAAGGTCAACCAGAAGATGGTGGCTCAAGCGATTGAATGGTTAGAACCTAAAGCGGATGAGCGAGTACTGGATCTGTTTTGTGGCTTAGGTAACTTCAGTCTGCCTATCGCTCAACAATCGGCGTTTGTGGTTGGTGTTGAAGGTGTCGATGAGATGGTTCAGCAAGCCACATCGAATGCCAAATTGAACCAGTTGAGTAACACCGAATTTTACCAAGCGAACCTTGAAGAAGACCTATCTGCACAAGCTTGGGCGAAAGAGAAATTTGATAAAATCTTACTGGACCCAGCTCGTGCTGGAGCGAGTGGTGTTGTTGATCAAATTTCAGCATTAGGAGCGAAGCGTGTGGTTTATGTTTCGTGTAATCCTGCTACTCTAGCTAGAGATTCAGAGAGCTTAGAAAAGCAAGGCTACCAATTAGCCAAACTTGGTATGTTGGATATGTTCCCACACACCAGCCATCTCGAATCGATGGCTCTCTTTATCAAGGCTCAAAGGCCCGTAAATAAGGCTTAAAAATGAATGACAAAGGCGCAGGGACACTTGCGCTGATATCAATATGGTCGAACTAACTTGGAACCAGTTAGTCATATTGAATTGGGTATAAAACAGAATAACTAGGAAGGCACGATGGTTGCGGTACGAAGCGCACATTTAAACCCAAGCGAACAGTTTGAGCTAGAACGTTGGATTGCGTCATTAAAGCAAGACGCAAAAACCTCGAATAAACTGAACAAAGTTTATCGTCACTGTGAAGAGCTATTAAAAGATCACGAGCAAGCATCACTATTGCTATGGCGTGGACGCGAGATGATTGAAATCTTGGTCACGTTGTCGATGGATCGTGCAACATTAGTCGCTGCACAACTCTTCCCAGTGGTATCAAGTGGCGTTTTTGGGCGCGAAGCCTTCGAAGAAAGCTACGGCAAAGAAATAGTTAAGCTGATTGATGGTGTTGAAGAAATGGCGGCCTTGGGTCAGCTAAACGTAACCCTTGAAGGCAGTGCTGCCTCGGGTCAGGTTGATAACGTTCGACGCATGCTGTTGGCTATGGTTGACGATTTCCGCTGCGTAGTTATCAAACTTGCGGAGCGAATCTGTAACCTCATCGAGGTGAAAAAGGCCCCTGATGCTGTGCGCCGTGCGGCAGCAAAAGAGTGTTCTAACATCTACGCTCCGCTTGCTAACCGTTTAGGTATTGGTCAGCTTAAGTGGGAAATTGAAGATTACGCATTCCGCTACCAACAGCCAGATACCTACAAGCAAATTGCGAAACAGCTATCTGAGCGTCGTATCGTTCGCGAACAATACATCACCGATTTCGTTGAGGACTTAACGGCGGAAATGAACCGTTCAAGCATTAATGCTGAAGTCAGCGGTCGACCAAAACACATCTACAGTATCTGGCGTAAGATGCAGAAGAAAAGCTTGGACTTCGATGAGCTTTTTGACGTACGAGCAGTGCGTATCATCGCAGACCAGCTTCAGGACTGCTATGCAGCCCTAGGTGTGGTTCACACCAAATACAAACACCTACCAAGTGAATTTGATGACTATGTGGCAAACCCTAAGCCCAATGGTTACCAGTCGATTCACACCGTGGTTCTCGGTCCTGAAGGCAAGACCATTGAGATTCAAATCCGTACCAAGCAGATGCATGAAGATTCGGAGCTGGGTGTAGCGGCGCACTGGAAGTACAAAGAAGGTGCTTCAAGCGGACGCAGTGGCTACGACGAGAAAATTACTTGGTTGCGTAAACTTATCGATTGGCAAGAGGAGATGTCGGACTCTGGGGAGATGCTGGATGAAGTTCGTAGCCAAGTCTTCGATGATCGCGTATACGCCTTTACACCGCGCGGTGACGTGGTCGATTTACCGATGGGTGCAACTCCACTGGACTTCGCTTACCACATCCACTCGATGGTTGGACACCGCTGTATTGGTGCCAAAGTAGCAGGGCGTATCGTACCGTTTACTCACAAGCTATCGATGGGTGATCAGGTTGAAATCATTACTCAGAAAGAGCCGAACCCATCACGTGATTGGTTAAATCCAACCACAGGATTCGTTCACTCTGGTCGTGCTCGCGCGAAAATCAATGCTTGGTTCCGTGCGCAAAGCCGAGAGAAGAACCTCGAAGCGGGGCGTGACATCCTTGAGGTTGAATTAGCGAAAGTCGGCGCAACCCTAAAAGATGCTGACCAATACGCGCTAAGACGCTTTAACGTTAATACACCGGACGAGCTTTATGCGGGTATCGGCAGTGGCGACTTGCGTATCAACCAAGTGGTTAATCACATCAATGCGTTGGTGAATAAGCCTACGGCGGAAGAGGAAGACAAGAAAGCGCTAGAGAAGCTGCTTGAGTCGGAAAATAAGCCAGCACAACAAAGTCGCCCGAAGAAAGACGCAGTTGTCGTGGAGGGTGTTGATAACCTAATGACGCACCTAGCGCGTTGCTGTCAGCCAATCCCAGGTGATGTGATTAAAGGTTACATCACTCAAGGGCGTGGTATCTCAGTTCACCGTGCTGATTGTGAACAACTGGGTGAGTTAAGCGTGCATGCACCAGAACGTATCATTGATACCGTTTGGGGCAATGGTTTTGTCGGTTCATACATCCTAACGCTGCGTGTTGAAGCGCTAGAGCGTAATGGTTTGTTGAAAGACATCACCTCACTGTTCTCGAATGAAAAGATCAGTGTGACGACAATGAAGAGCCGTATCGACTACAAACGTCAGCTATCAGTAATGGATTTCGATTTGGAAGTGACCAATATTGAGATTCTGAGTCGAGTGACCAGTCGAGTAGAGCAAATCAAAGATGTAATGAGTGTTAAACGCTTAGGCTAAAATTCTCGTCATACTTGAAGCTGATGGCGTTGTTGCCTGCGCGCACTCGCTCAATCACATAGGCAAGCTATGCTCAGGAGTCTCGCTTGCTTGTCGCCTAGCCACAGTTTCAATTATTTAGAGAATTAGACAGTATCAACAAAGGTGAGTGGTTTTGGCTGCTCACCTTTTTTAGTTTTAGAAGACGTTATAAATTTAAAAAATCAAAGACAGTGAATAGGAAGAAAATGATGAATCACCCGATTGAACAACTTGAACAGATTATGACTAAGCTGCGCGATCCTGAAGGTGGCTGTCCTTGGGATTTAAAACAAAATTTTGAAACAATTGTGCCGCATACTATTGAAGAGACGTACGAAGTGGTGGATGCGATTCACAATAAAGATTGGCCAAATCTACAAGAAGAGTTGGGTGATCTGTTATTTCAGGTGATTTTCTACAGTCAATTGGCAAAAGAAAAGGGGCTTTTCGAGTTTTCTGATGTGGTCGACGGCATTAACGAGAAGCTAACGCGCCGCCATCCGCATGTGTTCTCTGATACCGAGTTTGCGAGCGATGAAGAAATTAATGCCAACTGGGAAGCTGAAAAAGCCAAAGAAAAAGCACAAGCAGGCAAAACTCAAGAAAGTATTCTAGACTCAATACCAAACTCTCTACCTGCACTTTCTCGTGCTACAAAGATTCAAAAGCAGGTAGCGAAATATGGCTTTGATTGGGACTCCATTGGCCCTGTGGCGAATAAGGTTTTAGAGGAAGTTGATGAGGTGCTGGAAGAAGCACTTCAAGTGACGCCAAATGAAGATTTGGTTGAAGAAGAGTTGGGTGACTTGCTGTTTGCGACGGTCAATTTGGTGCGACATTTGGGTAAAAATCCAGAGTCAGCTCTCAATAAAGCCAATCTGAAATTCTCACGTCGCTTTAAAGGGGTGGAACAAAAAGTTCGTCAGCAAGATAAAAATTTGACCGATTTTTCACTACAACAGCTTGATTCCATTTGGGATGAAGTCAAGGTGGCGGAGAAAAGATAACCAAAGCTTTTATCATGAATTGATTTGAAGCAAAAAATAAAAAATAGCAGTGTGATAGATTTCACGTTGTGGCGATAAGGGGCTTCTGGTATATTTTCATCCCGTCCAGAAGTAGTCCATTTCCCTCATTCAACCAATTTCAGGTTAAACATGACGACAAATTACATTTTTGTTACTGGCGGGGTTGTATCCTCTCTAGGTAAAGGTATTGCTGCAGCATCTCTTGCGGCTATTTTAGAAGCTCGTGGTCTTAAAGTGACTATGATGAAGCTTGACCCTTACATCAACGTTGACCCAGGCACTATGAGCCCGACTCAGCATGGTGAAGTGTTCGTTACGGAAGATGGCGCTGAAACAGACCTTGACCTTGGTCACTATGAGCGATTCATTCGCACCAAGATGACTAAGCGTAACAACTTCACTGCAGGTCGTGTTTACTCAGACGTACTCGCTAAAGAGCGTCGCGGTGATTACCTAGGTGCAACAATTCAGGTTATCCCACACATCACTAACTCTATTAAAGAGCGTGTTATTTCTGGCGCAGCTGGCCACGATATCGCGATCGTAGAAGTTGGTGGTACGGTTGGTGATATCGAATCTCTACCATTCATGGAAGCGATTCGTCAGCTAGCAGTAGAACTAGGCCGTGAACGCGCAATGTTCATGCACCTTACTCTAGTGCCATACCTAGCAGCTGCGGGCGAAGTGAAAACTAAGCCAACGCAACACTCTGTAAAAGAGCTACTGTCTATTGGTATTCAGCCAGACATTCTAGTTTGTCGTTCAGACCGCAACATTCCTTCGAACGAGCGTAAGAAAATTGCTCTGTTCTGTAATGTGCAAGAAAATGCAGTTATTTCTATGCGCGATGTTGACTCTATCTACAAGATCCCTCAGCTGATTAAAGCTCAAGGCACTGATGAACTTGTATGTAAGCGTTTCGGCATCACAGCTCCAGAAGCAGATCTGTCTGAATGGGAACAAGTAATTTACGAAGAAGCTAACCCAACGGGTGAAGTGACGATTGGTATGGTTGGTAAGTACATTGAACTACCAGACGCATACAAATCAGTAAATGAAGCGTTAAAACACGCGGGCTTGAAAAATCGCCTAAGTGTCAATATTAAATACGTAGATTCACAAGACGTTGAGTCTCGTGGCGTAGAAGTTTTAGAAGGCCTAGATGCAATCCTAGTTCCTGGTGGCTTTGGTGATCGTGGTGTTGAAGGTAAGATTCTTGCTGCTCAATACGCTCGTGAAAACAAAGTACCGTACTTAGGTATCTGTCTAGGTATGCAAGTAGCACTTATCGAGTACGCTCGTAACGTTGCGAAAATGGAAGGGGCACACTCTTCTGAATTCTGTACTGAAACTAAGTACCCAGTTGTTGGTCTTATCACTGAATGGACTGATGGCGAAGGTAAAGTTGAAGAGCGTACAGAATCATCTGACCTAGGCGGCACAATGCGTCTTGGTTCACAGCTTTGTCACCTAGCGAAAGGGACTAAAGCATACGAATTATACGGTAGCGCGACGATCCATGAACGTCACCGTCACCGTTACGAAGTGAACAACAATCTTCGTCCACAAATCGAAAAAGCGGGCCTAAAAGTATCGGGGCTATCTGCGGACAAGAAACTGGTTGAAGTTATTGAGAACCCGAACCACCCATGGTTTGTTGCTGCTCAATTCCACCCAGAGTTCACTTCAACACCTCGCGATGGTCACCCATTGTTTGCAGGTTTCGTTAAAGCGGCTGGTGAGTTCCAGCGCGGCGAGTTAGAAAAGTAAAAAGGAATACAGGTAGCTGCGTAAGTTGTGCTGCTACCTTTAAATTTGACATTTATATATTCAACGAGAAGGAAACATTCAATGTCTAAGATCGTTAAAGTTCTAGGTCGTGAAATCATCGATTCACGTGGTAACCCAACTGTAGAAGCTGAAGTGCACCTAGAAGGCGGTTTCGTAGGTATGGCTGCTGCTCCATCTGGCGCATCTACTGGTTCTCGCGAAGCTCTTGAGCTACGTGACGGCGACAAATCACGTTTCCTAGGTAAAGGTGTTCTTAAAGCTATTGAAGCTGTAAACGGCTCAATCGCTGAAGCTCTAGTTGGTAAAGACGCTAAAGCTCAAGCTGACGTTGACCAAATCATGCTTGACCTAGACGGTACTGATAACAAGTCTAAGTTCGGCGCGAACGCTATCCTAGCTGTATCTCTAGCTAACGCAAAAGCTGCTGCTGCTGCGAAAGGCATGCCTCTATACGAGCACATTGCTGAGCTAAACGGTACTGCTGGTCAGTTCTCTATGCCTCTACCAATGATGAACATCATCAACGGTGGTGAGCACGCTGATAACAACGTTGACATCCAAGAGTTCATGATCCAACCAGTTGGTGCTAAGACTCTTAAAGAAGGTCTACGTATCGGTGCTGAAGTATTCCACAACCTAGCTAAAGTTCTTAAGTCTAAAGGCTACAGTACTGCAGTTGGTGACGAAGGTGGTTTCGCTCCTAACCTTAAGTCTAACGCTGAAGCTCTAGAAGTTATCGCAGAAGCTGTTGCAGCTGCTGGTTACGAACTAGGTAAAGACGTTACTCTTGCTATGGACTGTGCTGCATCTGAGTTCTTCGACAAAGAAGCTGGCATCTACAACATGAAGGGCGAAGGTAAAACTTTCACTTCTGAAGAGTTCAACCACTACCTAGCTGAGCTAGCGAACAACTTCCCAATCGTTTCTATCGAAGACGGTCTTGACGAGTCAGATTGGGATGGCTTCAAGCACCAAACTGAACTTCTAGGCAACAAACTTCAAATCGTTGGTGACGATCTATTCGTTACAAACACTAAGATTCTTGCTGAAGGTATCGAGAAAGGCGTAGCTAACTCTATCCTTATCAAGTTCAACCAAATAGGTTCTCTAACAGAGACTCTAGCTGCAATCAAGATGGCTAAAGACGCAGGTTACACAGCTGTAATCTCTCACCGTTCTGGCGAAACTGAAGACGCAACTATCGCTGACCTAGCGGTAGGTACTGCTGCAGGTCAAATCAAGACTGGTTCTATGAGCCGTTCTGACCGTGTTGCTAAGTACAACCAACTAATCCGTATCGAAGAAGCTCTAGGTTCTAAAGCTCCTTTCAATGGTCTTAAAGAAGTAAAAGGTCAATAATCTCTCTGGTTTTTAAACCAAAGGAATTGTTAATCTAAGCTTTGAATGCCTCGCTAATGCGGGGCATTTTTTTATCTGTAGAAAGTGGCAGGAAGAGGCTCCAGGTTCTAGAGCTTTCTTTTTGATACCGAAAGTTCATCATTCCCTAGAATGACGAAGGAAGGAGCAGGGAATCTCTTATTTTGCATGACGGAGCACGTGACTAAGGAAAGACGCTCTGTCTTTGGCTCTTTCGTTGCAGTGGCTTGTATCACTCGTTCCTCCTCCGTCATTCCCGAGACCGACGGAGGAGAGAGTCGGGAATCTCATCACTGATTCCTAACGACAATAATTCCCCGGCTTATTGATTCCCTGACACCACATATCTCGCACCAATAAGCTCATTATGGTATATATGTGCCTTATTCTAGTTCCTTCTTTTTCAACCGGCGAAAGGTGTTATGCGAATTTTTGCTTTAGTACTGCTCATAGTGTTTGGCTGGCTACAACACACACTGTGGCTCGGTAAAAATGGTATCTCTGATTACTACGGTGTGAACAATGAAATCCAAGTTCAGCAGCAAGTTAACGAAAAATTAAAAGTTCGAAACGCTGAGATGTTTGCGGAAATCGACGACCTACGCCAAGGCTTAGACGCGATAGAAGAACGCGCACGTCATGAGCTTGGCATGGTTAAAGAAGGCGAAACGTTTTATCGCATCATTGGTGAGGAATCCCATTAATGTTGACTCAACCTCAAAGCGTGATTGCCGTTGTCCCTGCGGCGGGCGTCGGTAGCCGAATGAAGGCTGACCGTCCGAAGCAATATCTTGAGATCAATGGCAAAACGATTTTAGAGCATACCGTTGAGAAGCTCCTAGCTCACCCTCAAGTCTCTCAAATTGTCGTCGCAATCAGTAATGATGACCCATACTACCCAGAGCTACCCCTTACCCAGGATCCACAAGTGATTCGAGTTGCTGGTGGAAGTGAAAGAGCGAATTCAGTTCTTTCTGCTTTAGATTATATCGAGAAGCAACAGCTCGGTCATTGGGTGATGGTGCATGACGCAGCAAGGCCTTGTGTTCAGCGAAGTGATATCGACAAGTTAATCTCGACGGCGATGAGCCATGATGTTGGGGCTATATTAGCAGCCCCTGTGCGAGATACGATGAAGCGAGGCGCTCAAGGGCAAATTGATCATACTGTCGAGCGAGCCGATTTATGGCACGCCCTCACACCACAAATGTTCAGAGCTGAACCTCTGTGGAATGTATTGAGCGAAGCGCTGCAACAAGGCGTTTCGATTACCGACGAAGCCTCTGCTTTTGAATGGAAAGGCTTCTCGCCCGCTTTAGTCGCCGGGCGTTCAGATAATTTTAAGATTACTCAGCCTGAAGATTTAGCGCTCGCTGAGTTCTATTTAAGTCAGAATAAGGAATAATGATGATTCGTATTGGCCATGGCTTTGATGTACATAAGTTTGGTGGTGAAGGCCCGGTAATTATCGGTGGTGTGAGTATCCCCTATGAACAAGGTCTTATCGCACACTCAGACGGTGATGTTGCCCTTCATGCCTTGTGTGACGCGCTGTTAGGAGCGATCGCCGCAGGTGATATTGGTCGTCATTTCCCTGATACTGACGATGAATGGAAAGGCGCAGACAGCCGTGAATTATTGAAAGACGTCTACCGCCGAGTAAAAAAGCAAGGTTATGTGATTGGCAATGCCGATATTACTATCATGGCGCAAGCTCCTAAAATGGCGCCTCACATAGACTTTATGTGTCAAGTTATTGCACAAGATTTAGAAACCAGCATCAGCAATGTGAACGTAAAAGCAACGACAACAGAGCGTTTAGGCTTTACGGGGCGCAAAGAGGGCATCGCATGTGAAGCGGTGGTCCTAATTACCAAAAGTGCATAAGCACCAACACGAAAAGAACAGCATGTCAGATATTTTATCTTCATTGGCTTATCTAAACGGTAAACCAACTGCGAAAGCAAAACTAAAAGCGAAAGCTGAACACTTTGTCGTTATCGAAGACTTGGGTTTTGAGTTTACGGGGGAAGGCGAACACTTAATGGTGCGCATTCGTAAAACTGGTGAAAACACGAGTTTCGTAGCCAATGAGTTGGCTAAAGCCTGTGGCGTTAAGTCGAAAGACGTAAGCTGGGCTGGCTTGAAAGACCGTCACGCAGTGACCGAGCAGTGGTTGAGTGTACACCTACCTAAAGGTGAGCCTAACTTTTCAGCGTTCTTAGCACAGCACCCAAGCATCGAAATTCTTGCGACAGCGCGACACAACAAAAAGTTGCGTCCGGGTGATTTAGTTGGCAACCAATTCGAGTTGACCTTGTCTGAAATAACAGACTGCGATGATGTCGTAAAGCGTTTAGAAAAAGTCGCTCAAGTGGGTGTACCAAACTATTTTGGTGCTCAGCGTTTTGGTAACGAAGGTAATAACTTGTCTGAAGCTCGTCGTTGGGGCCGTGATAATGTTCGTACTCGTAATCAAAATAAACGTAGCTTGTATCTTTCGGCTGCTCGTTCATGGATTTACAACTTAATCCTTTCTGACCGTATTGAACAAGATGTGTTTGCATCGGTATTGGTTGGCGATATCGTGGTCAAAGATGGCGCTCAACTAACGGTGACGGCTGATAACCTTGAAGCTGTAAGCCAAGATGTCGCGAATGGTACTGCATTGGTGACGGTTGCTTTGGCCGGTGATAACGCATTGCCAACGACTGATGAGTCTCAAGCTTTAGAGCAGAAACACCTTGATGCTGAACCGGATCTGATGGCTCTGATTCGTGGTAACCGTATGCGCCATGACCGCCGTGAAGCGTCTCTGAAACCTACTGATCTAACGTGGGAGGTGAGTGAAGATAACGTCACTCTGAAGTTCTCTCTTGATGCTGGCTGCTTTGCAACAGCTATCGTTCGTGAATTAGTCGAAGAAGTACACGTAGAGAGAAGCTACGAGCTGTAATGATTCTGCTTGGCACTAAGTGACTTAATATTGGTATTTAAGTCACTTAGCACTGGAATATGAAGAAAGGATACAGAATGAAGATTTTACTCAGCAACGATGATGGTGTGCATGCTCAAGGTATTCATGAGCTAGCAGATGAACTACGTGATCTTGCTGAAGTTATCATTGTAGCACCTGACCGTAATCGTTCAGGTGCTTCAAATTCATTAACTTTAGAGCAGCCTTTACGTGTTCAAGAGATTGCTGAAAACACCTACTCGGTACAGGGAACACCGACCGATTGTGTGCATTTCGCATTAAATGAACTGCTAAAGGGTGATATGCCGGATCTAGTATTAACGGGCATTAACCATGGTGCAAACTTGGGTGATGACGTGTTGTATTCAGGTACAGTCGCAGCCGCAATGGAAGGGCACTTCCTAGGAGTTCAATCGGTGGCATTTTCTCTGGTTGGTAAAAAACATTTTAAGACAGCGGCAGCGATTGCTCGTCGTATTGTCGAGCAACATTTAGCAAAACCAATCCCAACCAACCGCCTGTTAAACGTCAATGTGCCGGATCTCTCTTTAGAACAGCTATCAGGGACTCAGGTTACGCGACTCGGCGCACGTCATCATGCTGAAGATATGATTAAGCAAAAAGACCCTCGTGGTCATGATATTTATTGGCTTGGTCCTCCTGGTAAAGAGCAAGACGCGGGCGAAGGTACCGATTTCTATGCGATTGAACATGGCTTTGTGTCGGTAACGCCATTGCAGGTCGATCTGACAGCACATGAGTCTTTAGGCGCTATGACAACATGGTTAGGGGAGAAGTAAGTGAGTAACCCACAAGCAGAACGCTTAATTACTTTTCTGATTGAAAATGGCATCCAAGACCAAAAAGTACTGGATGCCATTTACCAACTGCCAAGAGAGAGTTTTTTGTCTCAGGCTATGTATCATCAGGCTTATGACAATAATGCACTACCTATCGGGCAAGGGCAGACCATCTCACAGCCTTATATTGTTGCTAAAATGACAGAGTTACTTGAGCTGCAACAAGATAGCCGAGTTTTGGAAATCGGAACCGGTTCTGGCTACCAAACTGCTGTTTTAGCTCAACTTGTTGATCATGTTTATTCGGTTGAAAGGATAAAGTCGCTACAATGGGACGCTAAGCGTCGGCTAAAGCAGCTCGATTTTTATAATATTTCAACCAAACATGGTGATGGCTGGCAAGGTTGGTCTTCTAAAGGGCCTTTTGATGCGATCATCGTAACCGCTGCTGCAGAGTCTATTCCTCAAGCACTTTTGCAACAGCTGAAAGATGGCGGTCGTCTATTGATTCCGGTTGGTGATGATGAACAACAGTTATTGAAGATCGTGCGTCATGGTGATGAGTTTTTATCGAGTGTCATCGAGATGGTGCGATTTGTACCTCTGGTTCCTGGTAAGCTAGCTTAATAAAAGACTTATGGTGTAGGTGGATAGAGAGTCGATGCGTTCGAAGTTGTTAAAAGGAAGCTCCTTACTGCTTAGCTGTGCACTTGTTGGGTGTGCAGCGAATTCGCCTGCGCCAGTTTCAAGCCTAGGTAAAAACTACTCATCGATTGATCGCGGTAGCTATCGTGGCAGTTACTACGAAGTGAAAAAAGGCGATACGCTTTATTTCATCGCGTATGTCACCAATAAAGATGTACAAGACCTGATTAGCTATAACAAACTTGCGGCCCCTTATACCATCCACCCGGGACAGAAGCTTAAGTTGTGGCGTCCTAGCTATAACGCACCAGCTTATGGTAAATCAACGGTTGTAGCCGCAGCAGTCGCTGCTCCTGTTGCCGCGTCCACAGCATCATCGACGGCAAGTAAACCTAAAGCTACCCCGCAGCAGAGCAAAAACTCTAAACCTGCGCCAGCTCAAACTACAGCCAAAGTGGCGAAAAAAGATCCACCAAAGAAGGTTGAACAATCCAAATCAAAGGAGTATGTTGGGTCTAAAGGTAAACAGAATGTTACACCGTCCACCAAGCCAACAAGTGATAAAGTATCCAAGTGGTTATGGCCAACAAAGGGGAGAGTAATTAAGAATTTCTCTGTAGGCGAACAAGGAAATAAAGGCATAGACATAGCAGGACAGCGAGGTCAGCCAATAGTATCTACTGCAGGGGGAACGGTTGTTTATTCGGGTAATGCATTACGAGGCTACGGCAATCTAGTGATTGTGAAGCACAATGATAATTACTTAAGTGCATACGCGCATAACGACCGACTATTAGTATCTGAAGGGCAAAGTGTGAAACCAGGGCAGAAGATTGCAACAATGGGAAGCTCCGGAGCCAGCAGTGTTAGGCTGCACTTTGAGATTCGTTACCAAGGTAAATCCGTCAATCCAAAACGATATTTACCTTAAATACAATACGGACTAATCACGTATTGTATTAAGTGACATAGTCATTTAGCGACATATGAAGTTGTAATGTCATGCTAATTTCGCCAGGGGGAGGCGTTATGAGTATAAGCAATGCAGTAATCAAAGAAGAGTTCGATCTTGTTCAAGTGACCACGGAATCGGAGACACTTGAACAAGAGAAGCGAACTGCTACCAAGAAAGCCGAAGCGAAAGAAGAAGTTGAAGTTACGTCTAAAAGTTTAGATGCCACTCAACTCTACTTGGGTGAAATCGGTTTCTCACCACTACTAACCGCTGAAGAGGAGGTGCTCTACGCACGTCGAGCTCTACGCGGTGATGAAGCAGCACGCAAACGCATGATCGAAAGTAACCTGCGTTTAGTAGTAAAAATTTCTCGTCGTTACAGCAACCGTGGTCTAGCACTTCTTGATCTAATCGAAGAAGGTAACCTAGGTTTGATTCGCGCGGTAGAGAAGTTTGACCCAGAGCGTGGCTTTCGTTTTTCTACCTACGCAACATGGTGGATTCGTCAGACCATCGAGCGTGCTTTGATGAATCAGACTCGCACTATCCGTTTGCCAATTCATGTTGTGAAAGAGCTGAACATCTACCTGCGTACTGCAAGAGAACTATCACAGAAACTTGACCATGAACCAACAGCTGAAGAGATTGCTTCTAAGCTTGATAAACCTGTTGGTGACGTAAGTAAGATGCTTCGTCTAAACGAAAGAGTGAGCTCGGTAGATACGCCAATTGGTGGTGATGGTGAGAAAGCACTACTGGACATTATTCCAGATGTGAACAACTCAGATCCTGAGGTTTCGACTCAAGATAGCGATATCAAAAACTCACTGATCTTCTGGCTTGACGAGCTGAATCCTAAGCAGAAAGAGGTGCTTGCACGTCGATTTGGCCTACTAGGCTATGAACCGTCAACACTAGAAGAAGTTGGTCGTGAAATCAGCCTGACTCGTGAACGCGTTCGTCAAATCCAAGTAGAAGGCCTTCGTCGTCTACGTGAGATCCTTATCAAGCAAGGTTTGAACATGGAAAACCTATTCAACGTTGAAAACGACTAAACGATATCCACTGATATCGAATCAAAAAAACGCTGACTTAATGTCAGCGTTTTTGTTTTTATCGAGCTTAAAGATGCTTGCCTTTGATTAGAGCAGCCTCTTCAAGCGGTACAACTCTTCCAGCGCTTGGCGTGGCGTTAAATCATCAGGATCCACGTTCGTTAATGCTTGTTCAACTTCACTTGGCTCAGGGATAAGGCTCAGTTGGTTCGCAACATCAACTGAGCTCGGCTTCGATATAGGAGATTCAATACTCAATGCTTCAAGTTGTGTCAGCTTAGCGCGAGCGTTCTTGATCACAGCTTTTGGTACGCCTGCCAACCCTGCAACCGCTAGGCCGTAAGATTTACTCGCTGCGCCTTCTTGAACTGCGTGCATAAAGGCGATGCTGTCACCGTGCTCTACTGCGTCTAAGTGAACGTTGGCCAGTGTTGGAATCTGGTTTGGTAGTTCGGTTAGCTCAAAGTAGTGTGTGGCAAACAGTGTCATCGCATTAATTTGATTCGCTAGCCACTCAGCACTTGCCCAAGCTAGAGATAGACCATCGTAAGTACTGGTACCACGACCGATTTCATCCATCAGCACCAGACTGTTTGGCGTTGCATTGTGCAGGATATTAGCCGTTTCTGTCATCTCAACCATGAAAGTTGAACGACCAGACGCTAGATCATCTGATGCGCCAATACGAGTAAAGATACGGTCGATAGAGCCAATGGTTGCACTTTCTGCTGGAACATAACAACCGATATGTGCCATTAGCGCGATAAGTGCCGTCTGACGCATGTAAGTCGATTTACCACCCATGTTTGGACCTGTGATGATTAGCATTTTACGCTTATCATTAAGGTCAATTGGGTTAGCAATGAATGGTTCATCCATCACTTGCTCAACCACAGGGTGACGGCCTGCTTGGATGTGGACGTCAGCAGATTCCGTCATGGTTGGACGACAATAATCGAGTGTATCTGCACGCTCGGCTAAGTTCTGTAAGACATCAAGCTGAGACACAGAAGAGGCGATGTTTTGTAGTCGCTCTAAATGTGGCAGTAGCAAATCAAACAGCTCTTCCCATAGTTGCTTCTCGATAGCCAGAGCTTTCGACTTAGAGTTTAGAACTTTGTCTTCGTGCTCTTTTAGCTCAGGAATAATGTAACGTTCAGCGTTCTTTAGTGTTTGACGACGTACATAGTGTGGCGGCACAAGGTGACTTTGCCCGCGGCTTACTTGAATGAAGAAACCGTGTACGTTGTTGTAGCCAACTTTAAGTGTGTCGATACCATGGCGCTCACGCTCTTCTTGCTCTAATTGATCAAGGAATTCGGTTGCACCAGCAGCTAGGTTACGCCATTCATCTAGTTCGGTATTGTAGCCTTCAGCGATTACACCACCGTCGCGGATAACCACTGGTGGGTTTTCTTTGATGGCGCGCTCTAGTAGCTCTGATACTTCATCTAAAGGAGATGCATACTGAGCAAGTTGAGTCAGGTATGGATGCTTAAGCTGGGTTAGCGTTTCTGCAAGTTCTGGTAGGTATTCCATCGCTTGACGAAGTCGCGCCATATCACGTGGGCGAGCAGAGCGAAGTGCCAATCGAGCTAAGATGCGCTCAATATCACCAATCTGTTTCAGTGTTGGCTGCAGCTCAGTAAATAGAGCCAAATCTTTCATTTCGCCAATCGCGTCTAGGCGTTGATCCAGAGCCGAGATATTACGCATTGGTTGATGTAACCAACGTTTAAGCATACGACTACCCATAGCGGTTGCTGTGTGATCCAGCACTTCAGCAAGAGTGTTGTCGGTACCACCGCCAAGGTTTTGCGTGATCTCTAGATTGCGGCGAGTCGCAGCATCAAGGATCACTGAGTGATCTTGCTTATCCATTGTCAGTGAACGAATATGCGGAAGCGCAGTACGTTGAGTATCTTTTACATATTGAATAAGGCAGCCGGCTGCACACAAGCCAAGTTTCGCGCCTTCAACGCCAAAACCAACAAGGTCACGAGTGCCAAACTGTTGGTTCAACTGCTGCTTAGCGGTATCTAATTCAAATTCCCATACTGGACGACGACGATTGCCTGTGCGGCTTGCCATTAATTTAACGGGTTCGAAATCTTCAGGGAACAACAACTCACGCGGAGAGGTTCTCTGTAGCTCTGCTGCCATTGCTTCTTCGGTTTCAGGTTCACACAGTTGGAATCGGCCAGAGGTAATGTCTAACGTCGCGTAACCAAACTTGTGGTTGTGGTGGTAAATAGCGGCGATTAAGTTGTCGACGCGTTCAGAAAGCAGTGCTTCATCGGTTACGGTACCCGGTGTCACGATACGCACAACTGCACGCTCGACAGGGCCTTTTGAAAGTGCTGGATTACCAATCTGTTCACAAATTGCTACGGATTCACCGAGTTGCACTAACTTAGCTAGATATCCCTCAACGGCATGGTACGGGACGCCAGCCATTGGGATTGGCTCACCATTTGAAGAGCCACGTTTAGTCAGTGAAATATCGAGGAGTTGAGACGCTTTTTTTGCGTCATCGTAGAAAAGCTCGTAGAAATCACCCATGCGGTAGAACAGCAGAATTTCTGGGTTTTCTGCCTTCAGTTTTAGGTACTGCTGCATCATGGGAGTATGTTTTTGATCGGCTTTCACAGTTAACTTCTTTCGTTTATTTCTATTGCGGCTTAGGATACGTGAAAGCGTTTCGTGCGAAAAGCGGCTGAAGCGAAAAGATGCGTATCCAAATGTTCTAATGGTAAATAAAGGGAAGCTGACAATGCAGATGACTCAAGATCTTAGTGAAAAACTCGGACTGTTGCTTGCAGAGCACAATCAGGTGTTGGTGACTGCCGAGTCTTGTACTGGTGGTGGTGTAGCAAGTGCGGTAACGGATATCGCTGGCAGCTCTGCTTGGTTTGACCGCGCTTTTGTCACTTATAGCAATGAAGCAAAGCAAGAGATGATTGGCGTACAGTTAGAAACCTTATTGGAATTTGGTGCGGTCAGTGATCCTGTCGTTATAGAAATGGCTAAAGGTGCGCTAGAGCATTCGAATGGAACCGTCGCGGTGTCAATTAGTGGTATTGCAGGTCCTGGCGGCGGTACAAAAGAGAAGCCTGTTGGTACAGTATGCTTCGCGTGGAAAGCGCTAAATGGCTGGGATAAAGTAGAAACGCATGTATTTACAGGCGACAGATCACAAGTACGCCAACAAGCCACGCACCATGCCCTGCAAGTTATTTATGATTACCTATCAATGGAAGGTAAGTAACATTTGTACAAATTATTTTCACACAGGTATAGACACTGTATGAATCAACAGTATAATGAAAGCCAATTAGTCACCCCTATGTGGGTTAGAAATAGATTCTAGATCGCTTGTTGAGACAACCGATTATGTGGAGATAGAGATGGACGAGAATAAACAAAAAGCGTTAGCCGCAGCCCTTGGTCAGATTGAAAAGCAATTTGGTAAAGGTTCTATCATGCGTCTTGGTGATAACCGCACAATGGACGTAGAAACTATTTCTACAGGTTCTCTATCTCTAGATATCGCACTAGGTGCTGGTGGCCTACCGATGGGACGTATCGTAGAAGTTTACGGTCCAGAATCATCAGGTAAAACAACGCTAACGCTTGAGCTTATTGCTGCAGCACAGAAAGTGGGCAAGACGTGTGCTTTCGTTGATGCGGAACACGCACTAGACCCTATCTACGCTCAAAAGCTTGGTGTTGATATCGATGCGCTTCTTGTTTCTCAACCAGATACTGGTGAGCAAGCGCTAGAAATCTGTGATGCACTGGCTCGTTCAGGTGCAATCGATGTACTTGTTATTGACTCAGTAGCAGCATTAACACCAAAAGCAGAAATCGAAGGCGAAATGGGCGATAGCCACATGGGGCTTCAGGCTCGTATGCTTTCTCAAGCGATGCGTAAGCTAACTGGTAACCTAAAGCAGTCTAACTGTATGGCTATCTTCATCAACCAAATCCGTATGAAGATTGGTGTGATGTTTGGTAACCCAGAAACAACAACTGGTGGTAACGCTCTTAAGTTCTACGCATCTGTTCGTCTTGATATCCGCCGTACTGGTGCGATCAAAGATGGTGATGAGGTTGTTGGTAACGAAACGCGTATCAAGGTTGTTAAGAACAAGATTGCGGCACCGTTTAAACAAGCTGAAACTCAAATCCTATACGGCAAAGGCTTCAACCGTGAAGGTGAGCTTATCGATTTAGGCGTTAAGAACAAGCTTGTAGAAAAAGCGGGCGCTTGGTACAGCTACAAGGGCGACAAGATCGGTCAAGGTAAAGCTAACGCTGGTAAATACCTACGTGAAAACCCAGAAGTTGCTCTTGAGATCGACACTAAACTTCGTGAGTTACTACTGACTCCTGCTGTTCTTGAAGAGAAAGACGTAGAGAAAGAAGAAGAAAACGAAGAGCTATAAGCTAACGTTTTATAGAGTAGATGTTTGAAAGAAGCATCCACTTTGAAAGAACTCAAAGCCTCGCATACTTTATGCGGGGCTTTTTTATTGGAGCAGTTCCGTCGAGCATGTATTTGGTCAACTCTCTTTCGTTGACTGAGTTTCTTCGGTACTAGGTCGTCAATTTAGTTCTGCTTTTCCACAGCTAGATATAGTGGAATATTCTTCATTTTATCGAATTCCCACTAAAATCCTGCCCAAGGGTGTCTTTTCTACAAGAAAACTAGTCGAAGCCTTAACCATGATCTACAATACGGCAAAATTCTAACTCGACTATTTTCAGGAAGAGCTGCATGTACATGAGCACTGATGAGGTTCGCAACGCGTTCCTTAAGTTCTTTGAGAGCAAAGAACACCAAATCGTAGACAGTTCATCGTTAGTTCCACATAACGATCCAACCCTGCTATTTACTAACGCAGGTATGAACCAATTCAAAGATTGCTTCTTAGGCGCTGAAAAGCGTGCCTACACTCGAGCAACTACGGCTCAGCGTTGTGTACGTGCGGGTGGTAAACACAATGACCTTGAAAACGTAGGTTTCACGGCTCGTCACCACACGTTCTTCGAAATGCTAGGCAACTTCAGCTTTGGCGACTACTTCAAAGAAGAAGCGATTGGTTTTGCTTGGGAATTCCTGACTGAGACTCTGCAACTGCCAAAAGACCGTCTGCTGGTAACAGTATACGAGACAGATGACGAAGCATTCGATATCTGGAACAAAAAAGTAGGTGTTCCTGCTGACCGTATCGTTCGCATTGGCGACAAAGAAGGCGGTAAACAGTTCGAGTCTGATAACTTCTGGACGATGGGTGACACAGGTCCTTGTGGTCCATGTACTGAAATCTTCTACGATCACGGTGAGCACATCTGGGGCGGCCGTCCTGGTACACCTGAAGAAGATGGTGACCGTTTCATCGAGATCTGGAACAACGTATTCATGCAGTTCAACCGTCACGCTGACGGCACAATGGAACCGCTACCTAAGCCTGCTGTAGATACAGGTATGGGTATTGAGCGTATTTCTGCAATCATGCAGGGCGTTCACTCTAACTACGAAATTGATGTGTTCCAAAAGCTAATCAAAGCGACAGCGGAAGTTGTGGGTCATGACGATCTATCTAACCAATCACTACGCGTTATTGCTGACCACATCCGTTCTTGTTCATTCTTAATCGCTGACGGTGTTATGCCTTCAAACGAAGGTCGTGGCTACGTTCTACGTCGTATTATTCGTCGTGCAGTTCGTCACGGTAACAAGCTTGGCGCACAAGGCGTGTTCTTCCACAAACTTGTGGGTGTACTGGCTGAAGTGATGGGCTCTGCGGCAGATGAACTTAAGAAACAGCAAGAGCTTGTTGAAAAAGTACTTCGCATTGAAGAAGAGAACTTCGGTCGTACTCTAGAGCGCGGCATGGTTATTCTTAATGATGCACTAGATGCACTTGAAGGCAAAGAGCTTGACGGCGAAACAGTTTTCAAACTTTACGACACATACGGCTTCCCAGCTGACCTGACTAACGATGTAGCTCGTGAACGCGACTTTACTATCGATGAAGAAGGCTTTGAGAAGGCGATGGAAGCACAGCGCAAGCGTGCACGTGAAGCTGGCCAATTCGGCACTGATTACAACGCGACGATCAAAGTAGACACCAACACTGAGTTCTGTGGTTACACAGGTACAGAAGGTGCTGGTGAAATCTCTGCGTTATTTGTTGACGGCGAAGAAGTATCTTCACTATCGGCTGGCGACAAAGCAATCATCATCCTTGAAGAGACACCATTCTACGCTGAGTCAGGCGGCCAATGTGGTGATGCTGGTACACTAAAAACAGCGTCGGGTCTTTTCAAAGTACAAGATACTCAGAAGCTAGGTAACGCATTTGCGCACCACGGTGAGCTAGTTGAAGGTGTATTTGCTAAGGGCGATAAAGTAGAAGCAACGGTTGACGCTGAGCGTCGTGCTGCTATCTCACTAAACCACTCTGCAACTCACTTACTTCACTCTGCATTGCGCGAAGTTCTAGGTGAGCACGTTGCTCAGAAAGGTTCTTTAGTTAAGCCAGACAACCTACGTTTTGACTTTTCTAACCTTGAAGCGGTAACACCTGCACAGATTAAAGAAGTAGAGCGTTTGGTTAACGCACAAGTTCGTAAGAACCACGTGATTGAAACCAACATCATGGATATCGAGTCAGCGAAAGAAAAAGGTGCAATGGCACTGTTTGGCGAGAAGTACGATGATGAAGTGCGCGTTCTATCTATGGGCGATTTCTCTACTGAGCTTTGTGGTGGTATCCACGCAAGCAACACTGGTGACATCGGCCTGTTCAAGATCACTTCTGAAGGTGGTATCGCTGCGGGTATTCGTCGTATTGAAGCGGTAACGGGTGAAGCTGCACTAGATGCAGTAGAAGCTCAAGCTAACGCTTACGAAGAGAAACTGGCTGAGTCAGCTAAGAAAGCAAAATCTTTAGAGAAAGAAATCCAACTGCTTAAAGAAAAGATGGCTGCAGCAGAAAGCGCAAACATCATGGGCAAAGTAGAAGAAATCTCTGGTACTAAGGTACTGGTTGCTGCCATTGAAGGTGCAGACAACAAGAACCTACGTACTATGGTTGATAACGCTAAAAACCAAGTGGGTAGCGGCATCATCCTGATCGCTAACGTAGCAGACGGTAAAGTTGGCTTGATTGCAGGTGTAACTAAAGACCTTATCGGCAAAGTAAAAGCCGGTGACCTAGTTAAGATGGTTGCTGAGCAAGTTGGCGGTAAAGGTGGCGGTCGTCCAGATATGGCTCAAGCGGGCGGTACTGACGTTGAAGCACTACCTGAAGCGCTTAAATCTGTTCGTACTTGGCTAGAAGAGCGTCTTTAAGCTTAAATAATTGACACAAAGATGCCCAATCAGTTGATTGGGCATCTTTTATTTTGCCTATTGGAAGAGTGTCTCAACCAGGTTTGATTGAGATTAACCAAGAAGTTTAATGTCAGCGTTACACTTCTTGGTTAATTTTTTATTGCTTCGCCATGACGCGGAGCGTGTGTTTTTTTGTCATATATAGACATTGGTCTTGGGAAGGTGAGGACGGGTGAAAATGCCTCTTATCGTGCAGAAGTTTGGCGGAACGTCGGTGGGTTCAATAGAAAGAATCCAACATGTAGCAGAGAAAATCATTGAAGCGAAAAATGAAGGCAATCAGGTTGTGGTTGTGGTCTCTGCTATGTCAGGTGAAACGAATCGGTTGGTTAACTTAGCCACTCAAATCGATAGCGTACCAAATGCTAGAGAATTGGATGTGTTGTTAACGGCTGGAGAACAAGTTTCCATGGCACTGTTGGCGATGACGCTGCACAAGTTAGGTTATGAAGCGACATCGATGACGGGCTATCAAGCTGGGATTCACACCGATTCGAATCATAACAATGCGACGATCGAGCGTATTGATACTACTCCTATTCAAGCCTTGCTAGACGACAATCAGATTGTGATTGTGGCCGGCTTTCAAGGTATGAACGCTAAAGGCGACATTACGACATTAGGCCGTGGTGGTTCCGATACCACAGCGGTTGCGTTAGCTGGCGCCCTTCAAGCTAAAGAGTGCCAGATCTATACTGATGTCGATGGCGTATACTCGTGTGACCCTCGCGTTGTTAAACATTCGAAGAAGTTAGATACCTTAGACTTTCCATCGATGGAAGAGATGGCTCGACGTGGCGCTAAGGTGTTACACCTTCCTTGCGTTCAGTATGCTTGGCAACACAATGTGCCATTGCGCGTACTTTCAAGCTTTGAACAAGGTGAGGGCACACTGATTGCAGGCGACCAGTGTTTGAATGATATTTCAGGCCTGGCTATACAAAGAGATATGGTGCGTATTGAGTGTTTGAATGAGGACCTCGATTCTTTCTTATCGCATTGCCAACTGTTAGGAATTGAAGTCTGTAGTGTGATCGAGGAAACAGATCGGGCAGCACTCATTATCAAACAAGACATAAGTGCCAAATTAAAACTAGTTTTTGATGAGAAAATCCGTAATAGTGAACGGGTTAGTTTGTTAACTGTGGTAGGAAGCCGAACACAAGAAATTGTGGTCAGTTCACATGGATTGTTGTCTGAAGGCGAAATTGGTGTACAGCATCACTTATTGCAGCAGCAGTCTTTAACCTTGGTGGTATCACCAACGCAAGTCGATATGGCTGCTAACATATTACATAATGCATACATCGTAGCGCGTGAAGCACAGGGTTACCCTAAAAAAGAAGTGCATTTTGGTTAAATAAACTCAATCGATAGTTTACGAAAATATAACTTTTGTTGGATAATGCTCTCGTAGCTAGATAAATTTAGAGATTACTCAAGGAGCAAAGAATGCTAATTTTGACTCGCCGCGTTGGCGAAACACTGATGATTGGTGATGAAGTAACAGTTACTGTACTAGGCGTTAAAGGTAACCAAGTACGTATCGGTGTTAACGCACCTAAAGAAGTATCTGTTCACCGTGAAGAGATCTACATGCGCATTCAAGCTGAAAAAGGTAATGGTAACGTTGCAACTGGCAACTACTAATACTTTGCGTAGAGAAGAGGCTAGCATTATTGCTAGCCTTTTTTGATCTTGGATTATGAGAAATCGATGTTGGGGTATTGATTCATCGGATAGTGCGTTTGTTTTGATTCCATTGAGTGAATACTCCAGTAAGCGGAGTGTTATCTGAGTTTTTGCATGATCAAGCTCGTAGCGATATTTATCTGCCACACTTCAAGATTTATTGGCTTCCCCTATAGCGCAAATACGCATCCCGTAGTATTGTTCATCCAGCGGTAGCACTTGCTGCTGAAGAAATTAGATAATTGTTTTTAGCGGTTTATTATTGCCAATCTTTCGCCTTAATTTTTAAGGGAAAAAGCGCGCTTTTGATGTTATAAGTTCAAATTGCAGGCGCTTTGATTAAATAGCAAACGGTTGAGTGTTTTTGTCCCATTTTTTTCAATAAAGTGTTTGACATATTTTCGGTAAAACGTAATATGTGCCTCCGCAAGACGGTGAGGTGGCCGAGAGGCCGAAGGCGCTCCCCTGCTAAGGGAGTATGTGGTTTGTAGCTGCATCGAGGGTTCGAATCCCTCCCTCACCGCCATTTCTTGCGAGTCTAAAGTTAGCAACTTAGGCAATGTAAATGTGCGTCCTTAGCTCAGCTGGATAGAGTACCTGGCTACGAACCAGGCGGTCGGAGGTTCGAATCCTCCAGGACGCGCCATTCTCTCTTCTCTTACTTGTAAGTGATTTTAGAATAATGAATTAGGTGAGGTGGCCGAGTGGCCGAAGGCGCTCCCCTGCTAAGGGAGTATGTGGTTTGTAGCTGCATCGAGGGTTCGAATCCCTCCCTCACCGCCATTCATTACAGGCCGATGGCCTTTTTTTTTCTTCGTAGCAAGAAGAATGTGATATATTTCACAACTTCATTCTTAATGAATGAACACCGTGCGTCCTTAGCTCAGCTGGATAGAGTACCTGGCTACGAACCAGGCGGTCGGAGGTTCGAATCCTCCAGGACGCGCCACTATTTAAGGGTTTCTTCTCATGAGAATGAAAATCCTTGTATTGGCTATAAGTTGATACTAAAACCGTGCGCTCTTAGCTCAGCTGGATAGAGTACCTGGCTACGAACCAGGCGGTCGGAGGTTCGAATCCTCCAGAGCGCGCCACTATTTTGGGTTTAGTTCTAATAAGAATGTGAATCCTGATGTTGATTAATCGTTCGTCGAGAATTAATATCAAAACCGTGCGTCCTTAGCTCAGCTGGATAGAGTACCTGGCTACGAACCAGGCGGTCGGAGGTTCGAATCCTCCAGGACGCGCCACTATTTAAGGTTCTATTGATCCTTGTATTGACTAAGTTGATACTAAAACCCGTGCGCTCTTAGCTCAGCTGGATAGAGTACCTGGCTACGAACCAGGCGGTCGGAGGTTCGAATCCTCCAGAGCGCGCCACTATTTAGGGTTTCCATTGTGAACTCCTGATGTTGCGAATACCAATATCGAAAACTGCGCGTCCTTAGCTCAGCTGGATAGAGTACCTGGCTACGAACCAGGCGGTCGGAGGTTCGAATCCTCCAGGACGCGCCACTCTTTAGGGTTTCCTTGTGAACTCCTGATATTGGGAATACTGATATCGAAAACCGTGCGTCCTTAGCTCAGCTGGATAGAGTACCTGGCTACGAACCAGGCGGTCGGAGGTTCGAATCCTCCAGGACGCGCCACTCTTTAGGGTTTCCTTGTGAACTCCTGATATTGGGAATACTGATATCGAAAACCGTGCGCTCTTAGCTCAGCTGGATAGAGTACCTGGCTACGAACCAGGCGGTCGGAGGTTCGAATCCTCCAGAGCGCGCCACATTATTAAAAAAAGCCTCGTTTTTACGAGGCTTTTTTTATGTCCGATGCATAAATGTTGATCAAGTGTTAAAATTACTTAACATTTAACTTGTTGTATTTTAAGTGGTTATCGAGTACTTCCTTGTTATTCCACCTTTTTCATATCATTTCTTAGAAAAGCCCCGTTTAAGTCACAGTTTAATTCTCTAAAAATTACATGTTTGACAGATTTATGTGATCTGGCAGGCGAATAATCAACCTAATGTGTGCGTTATCCGTAACAGAACCTTAAACAAAATTGACAAAGTTTTACCAATCGAGATAATCCAAGGGTCGGGATCACTATTCGCTGAAATCCTGTACACATGTCAGGATGACGAAGAAAGGAAGCAACATGACTAATATTGGAAGCCTGCTAGGAGATGCGGCGACTCTAATGATAACGGGGATGTCCGTTGTCTTTATTTTCCTAACTATTCTAGTTTACCTCGTTCGGTTGATGTCAAAACTGGTACCAGAAGAAGTACCAGAGCCGATCGCAGCACCTAAAAAAATTCAAAAATCACAATCAAACCCTTCAGCTGTTAGTCCACAGGTAGTGGCAGCAATTTCGGCCGCGGTTCATCAATACCGTGCGTCTACTGCTAAGTAGCATTTAAAGGATTAAAAAGGAGTTTATGAGCATGTCTAAACCACTAGCTATCACAGATGTGGTACTTCGTGACGCGCACCAGTCACTATTTGCTACTCGTATGCGTATCGAAGATATGCTGCCAATTGCGGCAGAACTGGATAAAGTCGGTTACTGGTCACTTGAGACTTGGGGCGGCGCGACGTTTGATTCGTGTATCCGTTTTCTTGGCGAGGATCCATGGGAGCGTTTACGTGAGCTGAAAAAAGCGATGCCAAACACACCAATGCAGATGCTACTGCGTGGTCAAAACCTATTGGGCTACCGTCACTACGCGGATGATGTAGTTGAAAAATTTGTTGAACGTGCCCATAAAAACGGCATGGACGTATTCCGTATCTTTGATGCGATGAATGACGTACGTAACTTTGAAAAAGCAGTGAAAGCAACGATCGACGTTGGTGGCCACGCTCAAGGTACGTTGTCTTACACAACTAGTCCGGTCCACAACTCAGATACTTGGGTTGATTTGGCTAAGCGTCTAGAGGACCTAGGTTGTCACTCACTATGTATCAAAGATATGTCAGGCTTATTAAAGCCGTATGAAGCGGAAGAGCTGATTACACGTATCAAAGCATCGTGTGACGTTCCTCTAGCGCTGCATAGTCACGCGACAACAGGTCTATCGACTGCAACAGCGGTTAAAGCCGTTGAAGCGGGTATCGACATTCTAGACACCGCTATCTCTTCAATGAGCTGTACTTACGGCCATACGCCAACTGAAACGGTTGTTGCGATGTTAGAAGGTACAGAGCGCGACACGAATCTCAAACTAGACCAAATCGAACCCATCGCAGCTTACTTCCGTGATATACGTAAGAAGTACGCGAAATGGGAAGGTCAGCTAAAAGGCGTCGATTCTCGCATCCTGATCGCTCAAGTTCCTGGCGGCATGTTAACTAACATGGAAGGCCAGCTTAAAGAGCAAGGCGCAGCCGATCGTATGGATGAAGTTCTAGAAGAGATCCCACGCGTACGTAAAGAGCTTGGGTACATTCCGTTAGTAACACCAACTTCTCAGATTGTCGGTACTCAAGCGGTTATTAACGTCTTAACGGGCGAACGCTATAAGAGCATCACGAAAGAGACTGCTGGTTTACTGAAAGGTGAATACGGTCAAGCCCCTGCTGAAGTGGATGCTGAACTGCAAGCGAAAGTTCTCGATGGTGCAGAGCCGATTACTTGTCGTCCTGCAGATTTACTTAAGTCTGAAATGGATACGTTAACGACGGATCTGTTAGAGAAAGCGAAATCCGAGGGAATCTCTCTAGCTGAAGATACGGTTGATGATGTACTGACTTACGCACTCTTCCCACAAGTGGGTCTTAAGTTCCTCAAGAACCGCCGTAACCCTGAAGCATTTGAACCTGCACCAACGCTAGAAGCTGCGGCTCCAGTTATAGCAGTTCCTGTACAAGCTTCTGGTGGTATTGAAAGCTACAGCGTGAAGGTTGATGGCCAGGTTTATGATGTTGAAGTTGGCCCACAAGGTGAACTGACATCGGTAGCACCATCTGCAAAACCTACTCAAGCGGCTCAGGCTGCTCCGGTAGCAGCTTCTGACGCTGAAGCAGTTCCAGCACCATTGGCGGGTAACATCTTCAAAGTGAACGTTCAGGCGGGTGCTGAAGTTGCTGAAGGCGACGTTCTGCTAATCCTAGAAGCGATGAAGATGGAAACGGAAGTTCGTGCTGCTCGTGGTGGTATCGTTCAAGAATTGAATGTTAAAGAAGGCGATGCAGTTACTGTAGGCGCTCCACTACTTAGCTTAGCGTAAGGGAGTACCATGGAAGGATTGATGACCTTATGGTCTGAAACAGGGATTGCGAACTTTGAGTTCGGCCAGATTTGTATGATGTTGGTTGGTTGCTTACTGTTGTTTTTGGCAATTCGTAAAGGATTTGAACCGTTACTGCTACTACCTATTGGTTTTGGTGCTGTATTAGCAAACATTCCAAATGCTGGGTTTACTGATCCCGGTGGTTTGCTGTACTACGTTTACTACATTGGTATCGAAACGGGCATTTTCCCACTGCTGATCTTTATGGGCGTGGGCGCGATGACGGACTTTGGTGCATTGATCGCTAACCCTAAAACCTTGTGGTTAGGTGCAGCTGCTCAGTTCGGTATTTTCGCAACACTATTTGGTGCGATCTTGCTGAACTACATTCCAGGCATGGAATTTACGATGGCAGATGCTTCTTCAATCGCAATCATTGGCGGTGCAGATGGTCCAACGGCTATCTTCTTAGCGAGTAAGCTCTCTCCTGATCTGTTAGGTGCGATTGCCGTAGCTGCATACAGCTACATGGCTTTAGTTCCTATTATTCAGCCGCCAATCATGAAGGCGTTAACGTCTCCAGAAGAGCGCAAAATTAAGATGGCTCAACTTCGTCATGTTAGCAAAGCAGAGAAAATTCTTTTCCCGCTTGCTGTTCTACTGATGACGATTTTGTTCCTACCTTCAGCAACACCTCTAGTGGGTATGTTCTGTCTGGGTAACTTGATGCGTGAAGCGGGTGTGGTTGATCGCCTATCGAAAACAGCGCAAAACGAACTGATTAACGTTGTGACTATTTTCCTTGGTCTCGGTGTTGGTTCTAAGCTTCAAGCGGATACCTTCTTGAACTTAGAGACGCTAGGTATTCTAGGCTTAGGTGCGGTAGCATTCAGTATCGGTACTGCGGGTGGTGTGTTGATGGCGAAGCTGTTAAACCGTTTCTCGAAGGAGGACATCAACCCACTGATTGGTGCTGCTGGTGTATCAGCGGTTCCAATGGCGGCTCGTGTTGTGAACAAGGTTGGTCTTGAGGCGAACCCTCAGAACTTCTTGTTGATGCACGCAATGGGGCCGAACGTAGCAGGTGTACTAGGTAGTGCGGTTGCGGCTGGTATTCTATTAGCGCTAGTCGGCTAATGGATAGCTAGGTCATGTATCGTTACGTTAATTGGTCGTCAATTTACGAATGAGCGGTTAACTTAGCCTTATTAAATGGTTTATAGTCGAAGGGATGCTTGTGCATCCCTTTCTTTTATTCGTTAGGTTTTAACTAATTAGGGACGTGTTTAAATGGGAAATAGACAGATAGCGATTACCGAGTTTGGTGGGGTAGAAAACCTTGTACTTCAAACCAGTTCAATACCAGAGCCTAAAGCTGGCGAAGTAGTGGTTAAGGTCTCTTTTTCCGGCGTCAATCCGATAGATGTTAAAACCCGTGCAGGGCTAGGTTGGGCGGCTGCACAAAACAAAGATAACTTACCTTGGGTACCAGGCTATGATATCGCGGGGCAAGTGGTTACGTTAGGCGAACAGGCTGAGCGTTTTACTGTTGGTGATAATGTGGCGGGCTTTATCGGCTTCCCATTGCAAGGTGGTGGCTACAGCCAATATGTGTGTGTACCTGAAACTGCGCTGAGCATCATTCCTAACTCTGTAACGTTAGAAGCGGCAGCGGCTCTCCCTCTAGCGAGTCAAACGGCGGCACAAGCGCTCAATAAAGCGGAAGTGAAAGAGGGCGATCGCGTACTCATTTTAGCGGGTGCGGGTGGTGTTGGTCACATTGCCGTTCAAATCGCCGTTGCAGCCAAAGCTGAGGTTTACACCACTTGTAGTGAAGCAAACCTTGATTACCTAGCAACGCTAGGTGCCCATGCTATCAACTATAAATTTGCTCCAGCGTCTGAACGTGTATCGGATGTTGATGTGCTGATTGATTTGGTGGGTGGCGATACGGCGCTTGATGCGTTGAAGTGCCTGAAGGATGGCGCAAGAGTGGTTACCGTTCCGACCCTATCAGCAGAGTTAATCTGTGAGAAGGCAAAACTTTTAGGTTTCACAGCATCAGGTATGTTGGTGGAACCTAATCCAGAGCAAATGGATACCATGCTTTATATGGTGAGTGTTGGATTGCTAAAAACAGAAGTTCAAGGTATTTACCCGCTGGAAGAGGCACAGTCGGCTCATCTGCAGGTAGAAACCGGACACACCAGAGGCAAGGTACTGCTTAAGATGCAAGAAGGTTAATATGCAGTGCTAGAGTTCTTTAATTCTCTTTTCGAAAACATAGCGCTGTGGTTCTCTGATTCAGCGCTATGGGTCTTATTTATCAGTGGCTTCTTGAGTGCCACCTTGTTGCCCGGAGGCTCTGAAGCGAGCCTGGTCGCGGCATTGAGCTTAGATCAATTTTCAACATCGTCGATCATTCTGATAGCGACTCTCGGTAACACCTTAGGTGGCCTCACCAACTATTGGATTGGTTTGTGGTTGCCTAATCGAACTCAATCAGAAAAGCATGGTCATAAGGCTATGGCTTGGCTAAGCCGTTATGGTTACTGGACTTTACTATTCAGTTGGTTGCCCGTTATCGGTGAGCCTCTGTGTCTAGCTGCTGGTTGGCTGAGAATGAAATTCATCCCTAGCGTTATCTTGATTGCGATTGGCAAAGCTGCTCGCTATAGCTTACTTGCTGCTATCTATTTCGGTTTTTTCTAAGGAGAACCTATGAAAAAGGTTTTACTTGGTACATTTTCTCTTATCGCCATTGCTGGCTGTTCTTACAATGTACCTAGCTCAACATCCTTCTTTTCCTCATTACCAGAAGGTGTCACTCTTTTAGAAGAGGTTAAGCCCTCTAAAGATAAAGTGGTGATTCCTTACACTAAGTATCAATTGGATAATGGCTTAACCGTTATTCTTTCTCCTGATGATTCTGATCCATTGGTGCATGTGGATGTGACTTACCATGTCGGTTCTGCACGTGAAGAGATAGGCAAGTCAGGCTTTGCGCATTTCTTCGAACATATGATGTTCCAAGGCTCTGAGAATGTTGGCGATCAACAGCACTTTAAGATCATTACAGAAGCGGGTGGTTCGTTAAACGGTACCACTAACCGCGATCGTACTAACTACTTTGAGACGGTTCCCTCAAACCAGCTTGAGAAAATGTTGTGGTTAGAGTCAGACCGAATGGGTTTCTTGTTGGACGCGGTTTCTCAGAAGAAATTCGAAGTACAAAGAGGCACGGTGAAAAACGAACGTGCTCAAAGCTATGAAAACCGCCCTTACGGTCTAATGTGGGAGCGAATGGGTGAAGCGCTTTACCCAGAAGGCCACCCTTACTCATGGCAACCAATCGGCTATGTCGAAGATCTAGATCGTGTTGATGTAAACGACCTCAAGGCGTTCTTCCTACGTTGGTACGGCCCAAATAATGCGGTGCTGACTATCGGTGGTGATATCGACGTTGATGATACGCTTGAGTGGGTTAATAAGTATTTTGGTCCGATCCCGAAAGGCCCAGAGGTTAAGCCTGCCGTGAAACAACCTGCGGTACTAACGGAAGATAAGTACATCACTCTAGAAGATAACATTCGTCAGCCAATGGTATTGGTCGGTTGGCCGACAACTTATCGCGGCGAAGAGACCCAAGCGTCACTGAATGCGCTGTCTAACGTTTTGGGCTCCGGTACCAACAGTTATCTTTACCAAAACTTAGTGAAAACACAAAAAGCAGTGAGTGCAGGCTCATTCCACGATTGTGCTGAGTTGGCATGTATTATGTACGTATATGCGATGGGTAATTCTGGTAAAAAAGGTGACTTAACGGCTCTCAACAAAGAGTTAATGGATACCTTAGATAAGTTCTCGAAAGAGGGTGTTCAACAAGAACGCCTTGACCAGATTACTGGAATGGCCGAAGCGGATGCGGTTTTTGCACTGCAAAGTGTTAAAGGTAAGGTGTCGCAATTGGCATCTAACCAAACTTTCTATGGTCAGCCAGATCGCATTGAGTCCCAGTTGGATCAAATCCGTGCCGTCACGCCTGAAAGCGTGAGCAAGGCCTACCAAAATTTCATCGAAGGTAAGCATAAGGTTACTTTGAGTGTGGTTCCGAAAAAACAGCTTGATTTAGCCGTTCGAGAAGCAACATTTACCACGCCACCACGTACTTTGCCTGAATACAGTAAAGTAACGGAAGACCAACTGAACTTCAGAAGAGCAACAGACACCTTTGAACGCAGTGTTATGCCTGAGGTAACCTTTGGTGTCGAAGCGACAATGCCAGAGCTGTATCGTATGCACTTTGCAAATGGTACTGATTTGATTGGTACTGAAACCAACGAAACGCCAACCGTACAAATGCAAATCCAACTACCTGCAGGTGAGCGTTATGTTCGTAAAGGACAAGAGGGCCTAGCAAACCTAACTGCCGCTATGATGGAAGAAGGCTCTACTAAACGAACGGTTGAAGAGCTACAGGCGACCCTAGATAAGTTGGGTAGCAGCGTGAGTATCAGTGCTGGTAGTTACACCACAGATATTTCAATTTCTACGCTAGAGAAAAACCTGCCTCAAACCTTAGTGATCGTGCAAGAGGTTTTGCTTGAGCCTAAGTTCGATGAGCAAGACTTTGAACGTGTTAAGAAACAGATGCTAGAAGGGGTGGTGTATCAGCATCAACAACCAAGCTGGATGGCATCTCAAGCAACCCGTGAAGTGCTGTTTGGCGATAGTATTTTTGCTCGTGCGAGTGATGGAACTAAAGAGTCTCTAGAATCGTTAACTCTGGGCGATGTAAAACAGTTTTACAGTCAACACTATACTCCGGAGGGAGCTAATATTGTTATTGTAGGGGACATCTCGAAGAAAGAGGTTGGAAAGCAGCTACAATTCTTTGAGGAGTGGCAAGGCGAGGCGGCATCGATGACACGCCCACAAATTGTCAAAGATCTAACTGAGCAGCGTTTGTATTTAGTTGATAAGCCGGGCGCGCCACAAAGTATCGTTCGCTTAGTTCGTAAAGGTCTGCCTTTTGATGCTACGGGAGAGTTGTATAAGAGCCAATTGGCTAACTTTAACCTAGCGGGTAATTTTAATAGCCGCATCAACCAGAACCTACGCGAAGACAAAGCGTACACTTATGGTGCGAGTGGTTACTTTGCCAGTACTCGTGAAACGGGGGCAGTAGTATTTAGCGCACAGGTAAGAGCCAACGCGACAGTGCCATCGATTCAAGAGTTTATTAATGAACTGAATGAGTTTAGCCAAAGTGGATTAACTGACGAAGAGGTGAAATTTATGCGCCTTGCCGTCGGTCAACAAGATGCACTCAAATACGAAACGCTAAGTCAGAAAGCAGGGTTGTTGAGTAATATTGTTGCATTGAGCCTTGATGAAGATTACCTACAACAGCGTAATCAGATAGTTGAGACGGTCTCAAAAGAGACATTGAATGAACTATCGAAGAAATGGTTCGACCCGAATGATTATCAAATAATTGTGGTTGGTGATGCGGCTTCGCTTCGCCCGCAATTAGAAAAGTTAGATATTCCAATAGAAGAGCTTGAAATCATTCGTTAGAGTACACATTAAAGGGGGAGGGAAGAGACTCTACTTTTCTCCTCCAACCTAATTTATGATAGTTCTAATCAGAACGATATAAGATAAGTGAACTGAATTTTGACTGATTTTGCTGCGCGAATAAAGCAAGTTGCAACCAACCCTAAGACCTTCTCTCAATTTGGTCGTGGTGTTGAAAGGGAAACATTGCGCTACACGGAAGATGGGCACCTTGCTACTGGGCCGCACCCTAAGGCTTTAGGATCTGCGTTGATGAACGAGTGGGTAACGACCGATTTCTCTGAGTCGCTACTGGAATTTATTACACCTGTTTCAAACGACGTTCCTACTCTTTTGAATCAGTTGTCTGATATTCATCATTTCACACAAACCAAGTTAGACGGTGAAAAACTGTGGCCGCTCTCTATGCCTTGTTATGTTGGTAGTGAAGACGACATTCAGCTTGCGCAATACGGCACGTCTAACAACGGTAAAATGAAAACGTTATATCGTGAGGGCCTAAAACGCCGTTACGGTAGCTTGATGCAGATTATCTCTGGCGTTCACTTTAACTTTTCTTTCCCTGAAAGCTTCTGGGATAGCTTGTTTGGTGAACAAACAGAACAAGAGCGTAGTGACGCAAAATCAGATGCTTACTTCGGTTTGATTCGTAACTACTACCGCTTTGGTTGGTTAATCCCATTTTTCTTCGGTGCTTCACCAGCATTGTGTTCATCTTTCATCAAAGGAAGAGAAACGAATTTACCTTTTGAAAAGGTTGGTGGGACACTGTATCTACCAAAAGCAACGGCTCTTCGTCTGAGTGATCTTGGTTACACTAACAGCGCGCAAAGCGTATTGAAGATTGGCTTTAATAGCCTAGAGCAGTACCTTGAGGGCTTGAATCAAGCGATTCGCACTCCATCAGAAGAGTTTGCTGAAATTGGCGTTAAGGTTGAGGGCGAATACCGTCAGCTTAATAGCAACGTATTGCAAATTGAGAATGAGCTTTACGCACCTATCCGTCCTAAGCGTGTGGCGAAGAGTGGCGAGAAACCATCTGAAGCGCTGGCTCGTGGCGGTGTTGAGTACATCGAGGTTCGCTCTCTAGACGTAAACCCATTCAGCTCAATCGGTATCACGGAGCAACAAGTTCGCTTCTTAGATCTATTCCTAACCTGGAGTGTGCTAACTGACTCTGCTGAGATGGATAACTGTGAGCTTGAATGCTGGCGCGACAACTGGAACAAGGTGATCCTAGAAGGTCGTCAAGTTGGTCTAGAACTGCAAATTGGCTGTCACGGTGAGCGCTTATCTCTGCAAGATTGGGCGAAGCGCGTGTTCAAAGATCTACGCTCAATTGCTGAAATGATGGATGTTGAACAAGGCGGTCGAGCTTACCAAGAAACCTGCGATACGCTTGAAGCTTGGATTGATAACCCAGAGTTAACCATTTCTGGCCAATTGCTACAAGAGACTAAAAAGTTAGGTGGCTTAGGTAAAGTTGGCTGTGCGCTAGGTAAAACGTATGCACAACAGCACAAAGCACACCAATACAAGGTGTATTCAGCTGAGCTGATGGAAGCAGAGGTTCAACGCTCTGTGATTGCTCAGCAAAAAAGTGAAGAAGCGAGCACTCAAGATTTTGACAGCTTCTTAGCGTATTATTTTTCGTATTTAAAAGCATAGCGAGACGTTGGTGGAAAGGAAGCAAGCCTTATTAGGTAAGCCTACTCGAGCGAGTAGTAAATGGTTACCTGTAGTCACTGGCGGCGTTGTCTCTAGCCTTTTGGTTGGTTGTGCAACACCACCGCCGAAACAACAAGACAACCTATGTAGCATCTTCAGAGAGCATCCATCGTGGTACGAAGATGCCTTAGATATGCAAGAAGAGTGGGGTACTCCCATCAACGTAGCTATGGCTTTTGTAAAACAAGAGAGTAGCTTCCGTCATGATGCGCGCCCGCCAAAAGATTACATCCTTGGGTTTATTCCTTGGGGTCGTGTAAGCAGCGCTTATGGATATGCTCAAGCTCAGGACCCAGCTTGGGAAGATTTCCAAAAAGCGACCAACAATGGCGGTTCAAGAACCAACTTTGATGATGCGCTGATGTTTATAGGCTGGTACACCAGCGAAACGCGTCGTCAACTCGGTATATCGCTGTGGGACCCATATAACCAGTACTTGGCTTACCATGAAGGTCGTGGTGGTTATAAGCGAAAATCGTATAACAGCAAACCATCTTTAATTAAGGTGGCTCGTAAAGTCGAACAGCAAGCAAAAGATTATGGCTGGCAACTGAAACAGTGCCGCAAAGAACTAGAAGACAATCGAAGTTGGTTTTTCTAAAGCCAACCGTCACGGAGAATAGCAATGCCTTTATTAGATAGTTTTACTGTAGATCACACTCGTATGAACGCACCAGCAGTTCGTGTTGCGAAAACAATGCAAACTCCAAAAGGGGATACCATCACGGTATTTGACCTGCGTTTCACGGCACCAAACAAAGATATCCTATCTGAGAAAGGTATCCACACTCTAGAGCACCTATACGCTGGCTTCATGCGTGCTCAACTGAACGGTTCAGACGTAGAGATCATCGATATTTCACCTATGGGTTGTCGTACTGGTTTCTACATGAGCCTGATTGGTACACCTTCAGAGCAGCAAGTGGCTGATGCTTGGTTAGCGGCAATGCAAGACGTGCTGAAAGTTGAGAGCCAGAATAAAATCCCTGAGCTGAACGAATACCAGTGTGGTACAGCGGCAATGCACTCTTTAGATGAAGCGAAAGAGATTGCGAATGCCATCATCGCTGCTGGTATCTCAGTAAACAAGAACGAAGAGCTAGCACTGCCAGAGTCGATGCTTAAAGAGCTTAAAGTTGATTAATTATTTGAGTTAATTCTCAATGAGTAAGATATGAAAAGGCCCGGTTCATTGAACCGGGCCTTTCTATTTTCTCACTTAGCAGATCAATAGCGAGTACTATCTGAACCTGTTATCCATTTACGATCTGTGGAAACACACGTACTAGCTTGATGCGGTTCTCTTCAAGCTCCACTATCTCCATTGGATGGCTAGCCACTTGAACACTTAGGTGACTCTCTGGAATGTCTTCCAGATGTTCTAGTATCAAACCATTCAACGTTCTTGGGCCATCGGTTGGGAGTGCCCATTGCAACCCTTTGTTGATATCACGAATGTTCGCACTGCCTTCAATTAGGAAGCTACCGTCGCTCTGCGGGGTGATTTCATCAGACAAACTTGGCGCAATTGAAGTGGTAAACTCACCGACAATCTCTTCTAGAATATCTTCTAATGTAACCAAGCCATTGATGTCACCGTACTCATCAACGATTAGTCCGATACGCTGTTTGTTGCGTTGAAATTTAAGCAGCTGAATGTTGAGTGGTGTTGCTTCCGGGATGAAGTAGATTTCGTCTGCAGCGCGTAGCAGAGTTTCTTTGTTGAATTCGTTCTTTTCCAGCATCAAGCGATATGCTTCACGCAGCCTCAGCATGCCAACCACTTCATCAATTTGGTCACGGTACAAAACCACACGACCATGAGGGGAGTGAGTCAGCTGACGGACGATGGATTTCCAATCATCATTAATGTCGATACCGGTAATCTCGTTACGAGGCACCATGATGTCGTTCACCGTAACGTGCTCTAAATCTAGAATAGACACCAACATATCTTGGTGACGTTGAGGTATTAGGTTACCCGCTTCATTAACTACAGTTCTTAGCTCTTCAGAACTTAAATGATCGGTCGCGTCGTGGCTGGCTTTGACACCCAGAATACGAATAAAGCCATTGGTAATGAAGTTGACTAATATCACCAGTGGCGACAGCACCTTCATCAGAATCATTAGCAAGATGCTGCTGGCGTAGGAGACACGTTCAGGAAACAGAGAGGCGATGGTTTTTGGTGTGACCTCAGCGAATACGAGGATCACGAGAGTCAGGGTACCGGTTGCGACAGCCACACCGATGTCCCCGTAGATACGCATACCAAGAATGGTTGCAATCGCAGAAGCGAGAATGTTGACAAGATTATTGCCGATGAGAATGAGGCCTATCAACCTGTCGGGGCGGTTCAGAAGTTTTTCTACGCGCTTTGCACCTTTATGACCCGTGTTGGCCAAGTGCTTTAAACGGTAGCGGTTCAAGGACATCATGCCCGTTTCTGAACCAGAGAAATAACCAGAAATTACAATGAGACACGCGAGTAGCGCAAATAAGATACCCGTTGATATGTCGTCCAAAACTATTCTTTTCCTATTTGTATATCTTGATTAATTTATGACCGAACATGGTCGAGATGTCAATTGAATCTATCTGACCAATATTTTAAAGGCAAGGTATGCGTTCCCTTGCCTTCAATTTGGGTGTTATCTCAGGATAATTTCCTGAACGAAGCGGCTACCGAAGTAGGCTAATGTGAGCATGCTGGCACCGGCAAGGGCGAACCAAGTTACCTTTTGCCCACGCCAACCTTTTTGGTAATGACCCCAAAGAAGAATGGAGTAGATAACCCAAGCAATAAAAGACAACACGGCTTTGTGCGCTTTACCTTGAGCAAACATGTCCTGTACGAAGATAAAACCAGTCAGTAAGGTACCCGTTAATAAGCCATTACCGATTAGGATGATCTTGAAAAGTTGTCTTTCGACCATCATTAATGGAGGTAGGTTAGGGTTGATAACCAGTGCTTTCTTCTTTTTAAGTTTGTGATCTAGCCAAGCAAGCTGCAGTGCGTATAGAGCACCTATAGTGAGCGTCGCGTAAGAGAAAAGCGCCAAAGAGATGTGCATCAGCAGTTTTGGGTCATTCTCTAAATGTTTGATGAAGGTACTTGGAAGAACTGTTGCCGCCATCAAGTTTAGGGCTGCGAAGCTATAAACCACAGGAAGAATGAACCACAGACGGGTTTTGAGCATAGCACCGCTCATTACCACTGATATGATTAAACTGATGAGTGAAGCAACGTTCAAGATACTGAGGTTTTGGCCACTGGCATTAAAAATCAAATCGCCAAGCAACCAAGCATGGAAAGCTAGAGCAAGTAATGCGCTGATAAACACCGTTTTTACACGGATCCCTGTTTGGTGCACGAGACCTGGAATGATCGTGGAAATCGCCATTGTATAAAGAAAGGCTGCTGCGATCGCAATAAGACTGTCCATGGTATCCATTTTAATGATTACTAATTGGCGAATTATACCTCGCATCGCTCTTTGGGGCTATGGCGAACCTCATTCAATTCCAAGTGAATAATGTCTCACATCACAAGCACGGATGATTAAGGCTCTACAACGGGTATGACTCTAATCCGCGCTAATGTATACTCACAGTAATAGTCGCAGTTTTGAGCGAAGAGAAAACTATGTTTGATAATTTAACGGATCGTCTATCCAAAACGCTGAAGAACATCAGCGGTAAAGGTCGTCTGACCGAAGACAATATTAAAGATACGCTGCGTGAAGTACGTATGGCGCTACTTGAAGCCGACGTTGCTCTGCCAGTTGTCCGCGATTTTGTTAAGCGCGTAAAAGAAGGCGCTGTGGGTGTTGAGGTTTCTAAGTCTCTAACGCCTGGTCAAGAATTCATTAAGATCGTTCAAGCGGAACTTGAAGCGGTAATGGGTGAGTCTAATGAGGCTCTTAACCTAGCAGCGCAGCCGCCAGCAGTTATCTTAATGGCGGGTCTACAAGGTGCGGGTAAAACCACATCGGTAGGTAAGCTATCTAAGCTTCTAACTGAGCGTGACAAGAAGAAAGTCTTGGTTGTATCTGCCGACGTTTACCGTCCAGCGGCGATCAAACAGCTTGAAACGTTAGCAAGCGATGTGGGCGTAGACTTCTTCCCATCTTCAGCTGATCAAAAGCCTCTTGATATTGCAAACGCTGCAATCGACCACGCGAAGAAGAAATTCTATGACGTGCTACTTGTCGATACTGCGGGTCGTTTGGCTATCGATGAAGAGATGATGGGCGAGATCAAAGAGCTTCATACTGCAATTAAACCAGTAGAGACACTGTTCGTTGTTGACGCAATGACAGGTCAAGATGCTGCGAACACTGCAAAAGCCTTTGATGATGCGTTACCACTAACCGGCGTTATCTTGACGAAAGTTGATGGTGATGCGCGTGGTGGTGCTGCTCTGTCTGTTCGCCATATCACAGGCAAGCCGATTAAATTCTTAGGTGTTGGTGAAAAGACTGACGCACTAGAAGCGTTCCACCCAGATCGTGTTGCTTCTCGTATCTTAGGGATGGGTGACGTACTGTCTCTTATTGAAGACCTACAGAAAAACGTTGATACCGAGAAAGCAGAGAAACTGGCTAAGAAGTTCAAAGAGAAGAAAGGCTTTGATCTTGAAGACTTCCGTGAACAGCTAGGTCAGATGCAAAACATGGGCGGCATGATGGGCATGATGGATAAGCTTCCAGGCATGTCTCAGCTACCAGATAACGTTAAAGATAAAGTTGATGACAAGATGTTCAAGCAAATGGAAGCGATCATCAACTCCATGACCATGAAAGAGCGTCAACGCCCTGATCTAATCAAAGGCTCACGCAAAAAGCGTATTGCCGCTGGTTCTGGTACACAGGTACAAGATGTAAACCGTATGCTTAAGCAGTTCACCCAAATGCAGAAGATGATGAAGAAGATGCAGAAAGGTGGCATGAAAGGCATGATGCGCAACATGCAAGGCATGATGGGCGGCGGTGGAGGTATGGGCGGAATGGGTGGTGGCTTTAACCCGTTTGGTCGATAATCTACAAATGTAAGCTTTAGCTACGTTACTTTTCATAGTGTTAGCCGTGTCACAGAAAGTGTACGGCAGCTATGTTGGTGAAAAAATAGCTAAAGCCCTTGCATTGCACCGGAATAAGAGTAAAATTCCGGGGCTTTAATTTGGCACGAGACCCCAAGCTATTACTTATACTTGGGGTTAATTATTTTATTAAGAAAGCAAAGAGGACGACATGGTAACCATTCGTTTGGCACGTCACGGTGCAAAGAAGCGCCCATTTTATCAAATCGTAGTTGCGGATAGCCGTAACGCTGCAACTGGCCGTTTCATCGAGAAAGTAGGTTTCTTTAACCCTACTGCTCAAGGTCAAGAAGAAGGTCTACGTCTAGACCTGGATCGTGTTAACCACTGGGTTGGTCAAGGCGCATCTCTATCTGATCGTGTAGCTAAGCTAGTTAAAGACGCTCAAAAAGCGGCTTAATTCTTTTTTAAAGAGAAATAGCTTATGTCGATGAAGGGTAAAGAAACTATGAGCGAGCAAAACAATAGAATTGTCATGGGTAAACTTGGGTCTACCTATGGTATTCGTGGCTGGCTTAAAGTGTTCTCCTACACAGACAACGCTGAAAGCATATTTGATTACAGCCCTTGGTATTTAAACCTAAAGGGTAAGTGGGTCGAGTACAAAGTTGAGAGCTGGAAACGTCATGGCCAAGGTTATGTATGTAAGCTAGCGGGATTAGACGTTCGTGAAGACGCGCAACTGATGACTAACTTTGAAATTGCTATTGACCCTGCTTCATTACCTGAATTGTCAGAAGAGGAATTCTACTGGCGTGAATTGTTTGGTATGCAAGTAGTAACCACCAAAGGTTACGATCTAGGTGTCGTTACCGACATGCTAGAAACTGGCTCAAACGATGTTCTAGTAATCAAAGCAAATCTTAAGGATGCTTTCGGACAAAAGGAACGGTTAGTACCGTACCTTGAAGAGCAAGTGATCAAGAAAGTTGATCGCGAAGCTCAACGGATCGAAGTTGACTGGGATCCTGGATTCTAACTTTAAAATCATAGAGCGAGAGAACACATGTGGGTTGGCGTAATTAGCCTATTTCCTGAAATGTTCCGTTCAGTTACTGATTTTGGAGTAACGGGTCAAGCGGTAAAGAAAGGTCTTTTATCTATTGAGACATGGAATCCTCGCGATTTCACTCATGATAAGCATCGCACTGTTGATGACAGACCTTACGGTGGTGGTCCTGGCATGTTAATGATGGTTCAGCCTTTGCGCGACGCTATCCAAACTGCCAAACAAGCATCACCGGGAAAGACGAAAGTTATCTACCTTTCACCTCAAGGTCGTAAACTCGACCAGAAAGGTGTTGAAGAGCTGGCAATAAACGAGAATTTACTTCTTATTTGTGGTCGCTACGAAGGGGTAGATGAGCGCATCATTCAATCTGAAGTCGACGAAGAATGGTCGATTGGGGATTTTGTGATGACGGGTGGTGAACTGCCAGCCATGACGCTGATTGATTCAGTCTCTCGGTTTGTACCGGGTGTACTTGGAGATTTCGCATCAGCAGAAGAAGATTCTTTTGCAAATGGTTTGCTAGATTGCCCTCACTATACGCGCCCTGAGGTGCTAGACGACAAAGAAGTGCCTTCGGTGCTCAAGTCTGGAAACCATAAGGACATTCGTCGCTGGCGATTAAAACAATCGTTGGGCCGAACTTGGCTAAGAAGACCAGAACTCCTGGAAAACCTAGCTCTGACTGACGAACAGGAACAATTACTGGCTGAATTCATTAAAGAGCAACGCTCTTAACGAAAAGCAAGCAGTAACCTATTAAATTTAGTATCAGTTTATTCTAGGAATTTATACAAATGAGCAACATCATTAAGGCTCTTGAAGAAGAGCAACTAAAATCAGACCTTCCTAAATTCGCACCAGGTGACACTGTTGTAGTTCAGGTTAAGGTAAAAGAAGGTGACCGTGAGCGTCTACAGGCTTTCGAAGGCGTAGTAATCGCTATTCGTAACCGTGGTCTTCACTCTGCATTCACAGTTCGTAAGATCTCGAACGGTGAAGGTGTAGAGCGTGCGTTCCAAACTCACTCTCCAATGGTTGATAGCATCGAAGTTAAACGCCGTGGTGCAGTACGTCGTGCCAAGTTGTACTACCTACGTGAGCGTTCTGGTAAGTCTGCTCGTATTAAAGAGAAGCTTGCTAAGAAGTAATTCTTTTTGCATTCTATCGATAAAAGCGGAGCCATTTGGCTCCGCTTTTTTGTGCCTGCTGTTTAGAGCTTTGAAAGTAAGCGATCCCCAATTCGTTCGTTACTCGCTCTTGTGGATGACGGGGAGGTTTGAATTACTGAGTTAGTGCATGAAACTAGATGAGTTGATACTAGGACTACTTTGGTCGTCATTCCCTAGACTGACGAAGCAAGGAGTAGGAAATCTCTTTTGGCAAACGCCAAACTGTCGGCAATAAAAAAGGATTGACGCAAAACGCCAACCCTTAATAATTCACCTCGAACCTCGAACCTCGAACCTCGAACCTCGAACCTCGAACCTCGAACCTCGAACCTTAGTACTGGTCTTCCGACCAACCATCGCTATCAGACATATCTGGTGCGCCAGCGATACTGTTTTCTTCGTCTGCCCATTCACCGAAATCAATCATCTGACATTGCTTACTGCAAAACGGACGGTGTGGGCTCTGTTCACCCCATTCAACGTCAGTATTACATTGAGGGCATTTAACGATGGTGATTTTGTTCGACATAGTGATTCTTAATTAGAGAGTGTAATAACAAAGAGTTTAGGCTCAAGTGTTCACTCAAGCCAAACGCTAAAGGAAATTAATTAGGTGCAGATAGCCAGCTCAAATTCGATATCTTGAGTACAGGCTTGTCCTGTTTCAAAACTCATGAATTTAACAGCAAAGCGGTTTTTGTGCCCTGAGATCATAGGGTAGGCACCGTATTGCATCGGAATGGATAGGCGAAGGATATTCGCTTCTTCAGCATCGCTCTGGAAGAAGCCAGCGCGAGCAATTTGCTCTTTAAAGTGACCAGTCTCTCGGGTTAGCTTTAACCATAGTGTTAGCGCTTCATACAGAGGCTGTAGGCTATCCATCCACGCCTTGGCATCTCTCATTCTCTTATCAAGAGGGAGGTGCAACCAATAATGCAGCGCTGGTAGGTCAAAGCAGCATGAACCGCCAGGCAGATTAAAACGCTGGCGAATGGCACTTAGGAAGCGGTCTTCTTTAAGAGATTGGCCAAAACGCTCCGCGTGCATTAAATCACGATAGATGTTGCCAATGTCATTGAGCAGTGACGTAAGCATCTCTTGATCGACACCTTCAACGTCTAACCAGCTTTTGTAGGTGACACGTTGCTTCTCAAGATCTTTTGCAAGTTCGCTCTTGAGTTGGATCTGTTCGAAGATTTCAATCAGATCGAAGATAGAGCGGAAAAAGAGTTGATACTGTTGAGCATCGGAAAATGTAGAAGACAGGTGTAACTGCCTCAAGAGCGATTCCACTCTTAGGTAGATGCGTGTTTTCTCATTTAGAGGATGTTCAAATTTGTGGGTGATCATCGAGCAAGCCTTCATTCAACATAGTTCTATTCTGACCCATCTACTGTACTGATTGCCAGATACTTTTTATGTAAATCTGTGATTTTCGGCAAAAGTTCTTGGTTTATAGTATGGTTATTAATCACGTCATCTGCAACTGCCAAACGTTGTTCTCTTGAAGCTTGTGATTTCAAAATTGATGCAACTTGTTCCCTAGAAACATTGTCACGGTTCATCGTTCGCTCAATCTGCACTTCGGTAGGCACATCAACAATTAATACGCGATCCGTCATGCCTTGCATCTGGTTTTCAACTAATAGAGGTGCGACTAATAAACCATAGGGAGAGGTAACTTTAGACAGGTCACTGTCAATTTTGTCACGGATCATGGGATGAAGAAGATCATTGAGCCACTGCTTCTCTTTGGGATCAGAGAAGATCAACTCTCGCAGCTTACTTCGGTTGAGTGTTCCATCTTCAAGTAAGATAGCCTCGCCAAAGTGTTCGGTAATCCGCTTTAGGCCTTCACTACCCAGAGCGACTACTTCACGTGCCACAATATCGGCATCGACAATATCAATGCCAAAGTGTTCGTTGAATAGGTTAGCGACGGTGGTTTTGCCGCTGGCGATACCACCGCTTAATCCGATAATGATTGCCATGGTTAAATTCCTAGTACAGAAGTAAAATACCAACCCATGATGTCGTTGCCCCACATCAAGCTTACCCAACCCGCAATCGCAAGGTAGGGGCCAAACGGAAAGGCTTTGTCTATGCCTTGTTGTTTTAAGCGAAGTTGAATCAAACCAAACACAAGCCCAACAAGCGAAGATAAAAGGATGATCATCGGTAGGTGCTGCCAACCAAGCCATGCCCCAAGAGCAGCCAACAACTTGAAGTCACCGTACCCCATGCCTTCTTTGCCTGTTAGCAGTTTGAACAGCCAATAAACAGACCATAAAGCTAGGTAGCCTGCCATAGCGCCAACCACTGAGTCTTGAAGTGATACAGGGCTGACATTAAACAGAGCTAAAGCGACACCAGACCAAACCAAAGGCAAGGTAATTTGATCCGGCAGTAACATAGTATCGAGATCGATGAAAGTCGCAGTAATTAACGCAAAGGTGAAAAATATCAGTGCAATAGCGTAAAAGCTGAAACCAAAGTGACTCGCGACAACTGTACACAGTATTGCGGTCAGCAGTTCAACCAGAGGGTAGCGAATGCTGATCGGGGTGGCACAACTGTGACACTTGCCCTTCAAGAATAACCAGCTTAATACTGGGATATTGTCGATAATTCTTAATTGAGTGTTGCATTTCGGGCAGGTAGAGCGAGGAATGTTGAGATTAAACTTTCCCTCTGGTGCCGGAATTTTATATTGAGAGAAATACTCCGAGCACTCTTGTTGCCACTCACGCTCCATCATAATCGGTAAACGATGTATGACGACGTTGAGGAAGCTGCCGATAAGGAGGCTAAAAATGAAAGCTAATACGGGGAATAGCCAAGGGTAGTAGTGAAATACTTCCATAGTGTCCTTTACCACTTAATCAAGGTGAGCAGAGATTGCTGCTCATGGGTGTTTAGTCGCTTTAACTATCCTAACACACTCATAAGATTAAAGATCGGTAAGTACATCGCAACTACAAGCCCGCCAACAACCGTCCCCAAAAATACGATGATCAATGGTTCTAAAATTTTCCCTAAATTGTCGACGGTGTTGTCTACTTCAAACTCGTAAATGGAAGCGACTTTGTTGAGCATATCATCAAGGTTGCCCGACTCTTCACCAATCATCACCATCTGCAACACCATTTCAGGGAAGGCATTGGTATTGCGCATCGCGATATACATCGGCATGCCTGCTGCAGTTTCACGGTGAACCTCAATGATTGCTGATTCATAATGCAGGTTGCCTGAGGTTTTGGCTGTAGTTTTTAGGCTCATTAAAATAGGAATACCGGAACTAAAGCTTGTTGATAAGGTTCGGCTGAATTTGGCTATTGAGGCTTTAGCTAATACGCCACCGAGAACAGGGAAACGCAATCCTAGCCGACTGACAGACAGTCTGAACGAGTGGGAGCGCTGACACAGTTGGTAAATAATCAGAACAAGAAGCCCGATGCCTACAGCCGCATAAAAACTGTAAGCCTGCATCCAATGGGAAAGGTAGAGTACTTGTTGGGTAAACCAAGGGAGATCGGCACCAAAGCCTGAAAACATCGACTCAAACTCCGGAATGACCATAGTCAGCATTAAATAAGAAACGGTCAGTGCAACGGTGACCACCATCGCGGGGTAAATCAGTGCTTTGACGACTTTAGATTTTAATTGCTCACTCTTTTCTCGATATGTCGCTAAGCGTTCAAATACTTGTGCGAGGTTACCGGAAAGCTCACCTGTGGCAACCAAATCAGTGTAGAGGTCATCAAAGTGGCGACTTGCGGTTCGCATCGCTTTTGAGATTGGTGTTCCGGCTTCTACACCTTTGCAGATGTGCGATAGAATTGATTTCATTTCTGCTTTGCGGTGATTGTCTGAAACCAACTTTATCGCTTGTACGATGGGTACACCTGTGGCGAGCATAGTCGCAAGTTGCCGAGTTAAAATTGTGATGTCTTTGGCTTTGACGCGATGTGTTAGACGAGTGACGGCTGAAATACTTTTCTTTTTGATTTTCTTAATTTGAATATGTTGTTCTTTGAGCTTTTCTCGCACTTCTAATTCGGTAAGCGCTAAGGTTTGTCCTGACACTTTCTTGCCTGAGCTATTGATGCCTTTCCAGTGATAGCTTTTTAATTGTGATTGTTTGGACTTGCTACTCATTGGTGCTCCATTGGGTTATATGTACAGAACACGTTGCAGTTCTTGGTAGCTGGTGGTGCCTTCAAGCAATTTATCCAGACCGGACTCTTGCAGTGTTCGCATGCCTTCTCGACGCGCAAGGTCTTCAATTGCCAACGCATTGGGTTTATTGATAAGGCTGCTTTTGAGTTTGTCGGTAAAAGGCATCACTTCATAGATACCGACTCGACCTGAATAGCCTTGATTACACTCATTACACCCTTGAGGGTTGGGTTTATAGATGCTTTGGCTGTTAGGGATAGAGTGACGCAGAAAGATGTCCGGAGAGTCGTCATTTTCTTTGCAATGGCTGCATAACCGTCTTGCCAGTCGCTGAGCGATAATTAAGCTTAACGAGGACGCTAAGTTAAATGGTTCAATACCCATGTGGGCGAGCCGAGTGACGGTTTCCGCTGCAGAGTTAGTATGAAGAGTCGAAAGCACCAAGTGACCCGTTTGCGATGCTTTGATAGCGATCTCTGCAGTTTCTAAATCTCGGATCTCACCGACCATCACCACATCTGGATCTTGTCGCAAAAACGAGCGTAGGGCTTCAGCAAACCCGAAGCCGATCTTTGGCATCACTTGCACTTGATTGATACCAGACAGGTTAATCTCTACCGGATCTTCCGCGGTGGAGATATTACGTTCTGTGGTGTTCAACACTCGAAGGCCGGTATAAAGCGAGACGGTTTTTCCGCTGCCAGTAGGGCCTGTCATTAAGATCATTCCTTGCGGGCGTTTTAGTGCATTGAGATACAGTGTTTTTTGATCGTCGCTGTAACCGAGCTTATCGATATCGAGGTTGGCTGCGCTGCTATCGAGTAGCCTCAGTACAATTTTCTCGCCCCACAAGGTAGGCAATGTTGAGACGCGCATATCAATCGCAAGCTCATCATTCAGGCGCAACTTGATGCGTCCATCTTGAGGTAAACGACGCTCGGCAATATCAAGCTTGGCGAGAATTTTTAAACGGGCGGATAAACGACGGCTTAAGTGAGAGGCGGGCTGCTGGATTTCAACCAATATTCCGTCACAACGTAGGCGCACACGGTAATGCTCTTCGTAAGGTTCAAAATGGATATCGGATGCGCCTTTACGTACCGCATCGACCAGTATCTGATTGATAAATCGGCTAACTGGAGAGTCGTCTTGACTAAGGTCTTCAATCGACGCGAGCTCGTCATCAGATACTTCAACTAGGTTAGCTAGTTCATCTTGGGTGATCTCTTTGCGCTTGGAGTCTTGTCCGGAAATAGAACGACCATACAGTTTGCGTATCGCGCCTTCTAATTCAGAGTAATTGGCGACTGCCAGTTCTATCTGAAGCCCGGTTGCAAAACGAAAATCATCTTCCGCTTGTAAGTCGGTCGGGTCGGCTGAAGCAAGTGTGAGCGTCGAGTTAGAGACTGAAATCGGGATAGCTCGATATTTAGTGATCAGTTCACGTAGCCCTAGTTGGTCACACAAAGCTTCATAATCTGTGTTGTTAAGTTGTACTAAGGGTAAGCCGAAGATGGTTTGTATATTGTTTGCTAAGGAGTCGCTCGTGAAGAGATCAAGAACGAGTAAAGCTTCAGGTGTTGAAATACCTGAAGCTTGTACATGTTCCGCCACGGCTTGTTCTTGAGTCAGGCTAAGTAAGTCAGCCTGACGGAGAACTGTAGGGAGGTTGGTTAGCCTCAAATTAGTTACAACCTTCTATTGAAGGAATCGCGCTTGAGGCTGATAGTGAGCATGACCAACCAGTATCTGCGTTTCTTGTCATTGTCATGCTGTCACCATCAAGGCTACCGTCCACAAATGAAAATGAAATAGTCGTTCCTGAGGCTGAGATTGTCCCTAACGTGTTTGATCCTGCTGAAACACCTAATGCACTTACACCACCACTAATACTGCCTTCTTCTTGAATTAATAATTCAGCAGGTGTAATTAGCGCTTTTAATGTTGCTAACGCAGAGGATGCTTGGCTTTTCGCTACATAGTTTTTATATGCAGGCACAGCTATAGCTGATAAAGCACCAATAATCGCCACTACAATCATCAATTCAATCAGCGTAAAACCTTTCTGATTTGTTCTTTTGTTCTTGTTATTCATTCTTTTCATTCCATTCTTTAGTTTGTTTCAGTGCAAGCACAAGATGGTAGAGAGAATAGAAGTCGAGATGGGGAAGTGGAATGGTGTTCAGGTGCGGTCGCGAGTGGTTTTGAATTTATTGAATAGCTGTTGCATATAGCACGCAAATTTATGCGATCAACTTAAATAACGGTTTGAAATACTGATAATTAAGGCAATAAAAAGGCACTGTCATTAACAGTGCCTTTAGGGAAACTATTTACTATTCAGTAAATTACGCTTTGAATCTCATTGATAGATCCATTGCTTTTAGGTGCTTGGTCAATGCGCCAACCGAGATGTAATCAACACCCGTTTCAGCGAACTCAGCGATAGTATCTAGTGTCACGTTACCAGAGTTTTCTAGTGCAGCACGGCCAGCGTTGATCTTCACAGCTTCACGCATCATGTCAGTGGTGAAGTTGTCTAGCATGATGATGTCTGCCCCTGCATTGATAGCTTGCTCTAGCTCTTCTAGGCTCTCAGTTTCCACTTCAACAGGCTTACCTGGGTTAAGCTCTTTTGCTGTTGAGATAGCTTTTTCAATACCGCCACATGCGATGATGTGGTTTTCTTTGATTAGGTAGGCATCGAAAACACCGATACGGTGGTTGAAACCGCCACCACAAGCCACAGCGTATTTTAGTGCACTACGTAGGCCTGGGATGGTTTTACGAGTATCTAACAGGCGGCACTCTGTGTGTTTGATTTTGTCAGCATAGATGGCGGTTGCGGTCGCACAACCAGATAGCGTTTGAATGAAGTTCATTGCGTTACGCTCACCCGTTAATAGTGCGCGCGCTGGACCGGTTAGGGTGCAAAGCGTTTGGTTTGGTTCAACCTTATCGCCATCTTCGACGTTCCACTCGATAGTCACTTCACCGCCTAGCTGCTTAAACACCTCATCAGCCCATGCTTTACCACAGAATACGCCGTGTTCACGAGTGATGATGGTTGCGCTGTTGATCGCGTCTGCTGGGATTAGACTTGCTGTGATGTCAGCCGCTGGATCTAACGTACCGCCTAGGTCTTCTTTGATTGTTTCTGCGACTGCTCGAGTAATCTCGAAAGGCAGTTGCTCTTTTAAGTAGTCAAGGCGTTGGTGGCTGTTATGTGTGTTTTTCATCGCAAATCTAATCTTGAAAGGGAGTGGGAATGGAATGATACTCTTGCTTAACTTCAAATTAAAGAGGCTAGCGTGACTGCTCCATGGGCGAGGTCACAATCTACTGTGCTAGCAAAAAAAGAAAGCGAGACCAAGATGACGATCTGCTCCAAAGGATGGTACGAAAACGCTCGGCATGTTCCTTCCCCGTATTTTGATGCTCGGCCGAGTGTCGATGATATCTCTCTGCTGGTGGTCCACAATATAAGCCTGCCACCGGGGCAATTTGGTGGGCCTTATATCGAGCAGTTTTTCACGGGCAAGCTCGATCCAGCGGAACACGCGTTTTTCAAAGTGATTCATCAAATGGGGGTATCTGCTCACTGCTTGATTCGCCGTGATGGTGAAGTGGTGCAGTTCGTTTCTTTCCTAGACAGGGCTTGGCATGCTGGCCAATCGAGCTTTGCCGGTCGTGAAAGGTGTAATGATTATTCTATTGGTATCGAATTAGAGGGCAGCGATTTTGTTGCCTATACAGAGCAGCAGTATCAAGCCTTGACTGAGCTAACGGAAACACTGGTCTCAAGTTTTCCTCAGATCACTAATGAACGTATCACTGGCCATCAATACATAGCACCTTTACGCAAAACAGACCCTGGGTTGGTCTTCGACTGGACAAAATTTAAAGGCAAATTGCGCTTCTAATCCTTAATCTTATTTATGGCTCTGCCAATTGCAGAGCCTTGCTTAATCAACGCTTAGCATAACCACTTGTGAATTTTTGTTGTTGCTGTGTAAATAAAGTGGTTAAAGGGAGCGAACGAATTAATCGAGAGTGTGACGAGCTTATCAAACGCTCAAATATTAAAACTTATGAACAGTATTTACCTCTTAAATGTGCGCTTGGTTCGATTTTTAATCAAGTGACACACATCTTTCTGAAACAATTCATTTTTATCCTGAAACTTTCTAGCACGAAACTTACCCAAAAGTATTAGCTCTGTAAATGGTAAGACCAATTTGGTTGCTGTTTTAAATTTCATTTGTTAAATCATGGTTAATTCACTTTTAGTTCTATGATGCAGGTCAATTTTATACTGGACAGTGGCGTTTTAATTATGTTAATTTCTGCCCAACTTAAAATTGGTATTACCAATTGTCAGCGAAGAAAAGAAGAATAACAAACTATGGCTTATCAAAGGATTCGTCAGCCAAAACTCTCCGATGTAATCGAACAAGAGTTAGAAAGGTTGATTGTGGAAGGAACACTGGCTCCAGGGCAGCAACTGCCGCCTGAGCGCGAACTGGCGAAACAGTTCGATGTGTCTCGTCCTTCAATCCGAGAAGCGATACAACGTTTAGAAGCAAAACGCTTGCTTACTCGCCGTCAAGGTGGAGGTACGTTTGTTAGCGAAAATATCTGGAAAAGCTTTTCAGATCCTTTGCTTAATTTGTTGTCATCCCATTCTGAAACCCAACTAGACTTGTTGGAATCGCGTCATGCGATGGAAGGGATTTCGGCTTACTTCGCGGCATTACGTGGTACTGATGAAGACTTTGCTCGTATTCAAGCTTGCCAAGAAAAAATTCACGGCGCGCAAGATAAGGGTGATATTGAAGCCGAATCTGCAGCAGTGATGGCTTTTCTTATTGCTTTAACAGAGGCAGCACACAATGTGGTGTTATTGCACATTGTTCGTAGCTTGGCTCCGTTACTCGAACAAAACGTCTTGGAAAATTTAAAGCTGTTGCATCGTCGTAAAGACGTTGTGGAGAAAGTGAGTATACATCGAGCTAATATCGTAGATGCGATCGTTTCTGGCCAGCCTGAGAAGGCGCGTGAAATGTCACACTCTCATTTAGCTTACATCGAAGAAACATTGCTGGATTTGACGAAGGAAGAATCGCGCCGCGAACGTTCTCTACGTCGAATTCAACAGGGTAAATAGCCGTAATACTTCGGCTTTTTACGTGTTTAGTAGAATCCAACTAACAAAAAGGATAGATCGCCATGTCTGACATGAAGCATGACGTTGATGCTCTGGAAACTCAAGATTGGTTAGAAGCTCTTGAGTCAGTAGTACGTGAAGAAGGTGTAGAACGTGCACAGTTTTTACTAGAACAAGTTCTAGACAAAGCGCGTTTAGATGGCGTTGATATGGCTACAGGTATCAACACAAACTACATCAACACAATTCCAGCAGCGCAAGAGCCAGCTTACCCTGGTGACGTAACTCTTGAGCGTCGTATTCGTTCGATTATTCGCTGGAACGCGATCATGATCGTATTGCGTGCTTCTAAGAAAGACCTAGACCTAGGTGGTCACATGGCTTCTTACCAGTCAGCAGCAGCGTTCTACGAAGTTTGTTTCAACCACTTCTTCCGTGCTCCAAACGAGACGGACGGTGGCGATCTAGTTTACTACCAAGGTCACATCTCTCCTGGTATCTACTCTCGTGCATTCGTTGAAGGTCGTCTAACTGAAGAGCAGCTAGATAACTTCCGTCAAGAAGTGGATGGTAAAGGTATCCCTTCTTACCCGCACCCGAAACTGATGCCTGAGTTCTGGCAGTTCCCTACAGTATCTATGGGTCTTGGTCCGATCTCTGCGATCTACCAAGCTCGTTTCCTTAAGTACCTAGAAGGCCGTGGTCTTAAAGATACTTCAGCTCAACGCGTATACGCTTTCCTAGGCGACGGTGAGATGGATGAGCCAGAATCACGTGGTGCTATCTCTTTCGCTGCGCGTGAAAAGCTAGATAACCTATGTTTCCTAATCAACTGTAACCTACAGCGTCTAGATGGCCCTGTTATGGGTAACGGTAGCATCATCCAAGAACTTGAAGGCCTATTCAAAGGTGCAGGTTGGAACGTTGTTAAAGTTATCTGGGGTAGCAACTGGGATTCTCTATTAGCTAAAGACACTACTGGTAAGCTTCTTCAACTAATGAACGAAACTATCGATGGTGACTACCAGACATTCAAATCTAAAGATGGCGCATACGTACGTGAGCACTTCTTTGGTAAGTACCCAGAAACAGCTGCACTAGTTGCAGACATGACTGACGACCAAATCTTCGAACTGAAGCGTGGTGGTCACGATTCTTCTAAACTGTTTGCTGCATTCAACAATGCAAAAGAGACAGGTGGCAAGCCAACAGTAATCCTAGCTAAGACAGTTAAAGGTTACGGCATGGGTGAAGCAGCAGAAGGTAAGAACATCGCACACGGTGTTAAGAAGATGGACATGACTCACGTACAATACCTACGTGACCGTCTAGGCCTACAAGACATCCTTTCTGATGAGAAAGTGTCTGAGCTTCCTTACCTGAAACTGGAAGAAGGTTCTGCTGAATACGAATACCTACATGCTCGTCGTAAAGCCCTACAAGGTTACACGCCTGCACGTCTGCCAAAATTCACTCAAGAATTCAAAGTACCAGAGCTAGAAGAGTTTGCTCCTTTACTAGGTGCACAGAAGCGTGAAATTTCAACGACTATGGCTTACGTACGTACGCTAAACATCCTACTGAAAGACAAGAACATCGGTAAGAACATCGTTCCTATCATCTGTGATGAAGCGCGTACATTCGGTATGGAAGGTCTATTCCGTCAGGTTGGTATCTACAACCCACACGGTCAAGAATACACACCTGAAGATAAAGGCATCGTTTCTTACTACAAAGAAGCAACATCTGGTCAAGTTCTTCAAGAAGGTATCAACGAGCTAGGTTCTATGGCTTCATGGGTTGCAGCGGCAACTTCATACAGCACGAACGACCTACCAATGATCCCGTTCTACATCTACTACTCTATGTTCGGTTTCCAACGTATTGGCGACATGGCATGGCTAGCAGGTGACCAACAAGCGCGTGGCTTCCTACTAGGCGCTACAGCTGGTCGTACAACACTGAACGGTGAAGGTCTACAGCACGAAGATGGTCACTCGCACATCCAAGCGAACACTATCCCGAACTGTATCTCTTACGATCCAACATTTGCTTACGAGCTAGCAGTAATCATGCAAGACGGTATCCGTCGCATGTACGGCCCTGAGCAAGAGAACGTTTACTACTACCTAACAGTAATGAACGAGAACTACGCAATGCCAGCAATGCCAGAAGGCGCTGAAGAGGGCATCCGTAAGGGTATCTACAAGCTTGAGTCTCATGAAGGTGCTAAGGGCAAAGTTCAACTAATGAGCTCTGGTACTATCATGAACGAAGCGCGTAAAGCAGCTGAAATTCTAAGCGAAGAGTACGGCGTAGCATCTGACGTATTCTCTGTAACGTCGTTCAACGAGCTAACTCGTGACGGCCAAGCGGTAGAGCGTGACAACATGCTTCACCCAGAAGCTGAAGAGAAAGTACCGTACATCACAACTGTACTTGGTAAAGAACCTGCAATCGCAGTGACTGACTACATGAAGAACTACGCTGAGCAAGTACGTGCTTACATGCCAAGCGAGTCTTACAAAGTACTTGGTACTGATGGTTTCGGCCGCTCTGACAGCCGTGCAAACCTACGTCGTCACTTCGAAGTTAACGCTGGCTACATCGTAGTTGCAGCTCTAACTGAACTGGCTAAACGTGGTGATATCGAGAAATCTGTAGTTGTTGAAGCAATTGCTAAATTCGATATCGACACTGAAAAAACAAACCCACAATACGCTTAATACAGCGCTTAACTAGAAGGTAAATAAGCAATGGCAATCGAAATTAATGTACCTGACATCGGTGCGGATGAGGTTGAAGTTACTGAGATTCTTGTAAGCGTTGGCGACAAGGTTGAAGAAGAACAGTCTCTGATCACTGTTGAAGGCGACAAAGCTTCTATGGAAGTTCCAGCGTCTCAAGCAGGTATCGTTAAAGAAATCAAAGTAGCTGAAGGCGATTCAGTTTCTACTGGTTCTCTAATCATGATTTTCGAAGCCGAGGGTGCAGCTGAAGCTGCGCCTGCTCCAGCAGCAGAGGCAGCTCCAGTAGCTGCTCCTGCAGCGGCAGCAGCGGCAGCAGCGGCAGAGCTTAAAGAAGTTCACGTTCCAGATATCGGTGGCGACGAAGTAGAAGTTACTGAAATCATGGTTGCTATCGGTGATTCAGTAGAAGAAGAGCAATCTCTTCTAACTGTTGAAGGTGACAAGGCTTCAATGGAAGTTCCTGCACCATTCGCTGGTACAGTTAAAGAAATCAAGATCGCTTCTGGTGACTCAGTGTCTACTGGTTCTCTAGTAATGGTATTCGAGGTTGCTGGTTCAGCACCTGCAGCAGCACCAGTTGCAGCACCAGTTGCAGCGGCTCCAGCAGCGTCAGGTACGCCTGCCGCAGCTGAAAAAGAAGTAAACGTTCCAGACATCGGCGGTGACGAAGTTGAAGTTACTGAAGTAATGGTAGCGGTTGGCGATACAGTAGAAGAAGAGCAATCTCTAATTACTGTTGAAGGCGACAAAGCTTCAATGGAAGTTCCTGCACCATTCGCTGGTACAGTTAAAGAGATCAAGATTGCAGCTGGCGACAAAGTGTCAACTGGCTCTCTAATCATGACTTTCGTTGTGGCCGGCACTCCGGTTGAAGGCGCAGCTCCAGCTCCTGTTGCAGCACCTGCACAAGCAGCAGCTCCAGCGGCGGCACCTGCACCTAAAGCTGAAGCTCCAGCGGCAGCAGCTCCTGCAGCTGCAGACGACTTCCAAGAAAACGGTGAGTACGCACACGCGTCTCCGGTTGTTCGTCGTCTAGCTCGTGAGTTCGGTGTAAACCTAGCGAAAGTTAAAGGTACTGGTCGTAAGAGCCGTGTACTTAAAGAAGACGTTCAGTCTTACGTTAAAGATGCACTTAAGCGTCTAGAGTCTGGTGCTGCTGCATCTGGCAAAGGCGGTGACGGCTCTGCTCTTGGTCTACTACCATGGCCAAAAGTTGACTTCAGCAAGTTCGGTGAAACTGAAGTTCAGAAGCTTTCTAAGATCAAGAAGATCTCAGGTGCAAACCTACACCGTAACTGGGTAATGATCCCTCACGTTACACAGTGGGATAACGCAGACATCACTGAGCTAGAAGCATTCCGTAAAGAGCAGAACGCAATCGAAGCTAAGAAAGACACTGGCATGAAGATCACTCCTCTTGTGTTCATCATGAAAGCTGTTGCTAAAGCACTAGAAGCGTTCCCAGCGTTTAACTCTTCTCTTTCTGAAGATGGCGAAAGCATCATTCTTAAGAAGTACGTAAACGTAGGTATCGCGGTAGATACTCCAAACGGTCTAGTTGTTCCTGTATTCAAAGACGTGAACAAGAAAGGCATTTACGAGCTATCTGAAGAGCTAATGGCTGTGTCTAAGAAAGCACGTGCTGGTAAGCTAACTGCAGCTGACATGCAAGGCGGTTGTTTCACAATCTCTAGCCTTGGTGGCATCGGCGGTACTGCATTTACGCCAATCGTAAATGCTCCAGAAGTAGGTATCCTAGGTGTATCTAAGTCTGAAATTAAGCCAGTTTGGAATGGTAAAGAGTTCCAGCCACGTCTTCAGCTTCCACTATCTCTATCATACGACCACCGTGTGATCGATGGTGCTGAAGGTGCACGCTTCATTACTTTCCTAAACAGCGCACTATCTGACATCCGTCGTCTAGTACTGTAATTGAGAAAGTAATTATTAAGGTGGCTTTCGGGTCACCTTAATTCTTTATATAAAGACTATTTTTAGAGAACAGTTCCCGCTTTTCTCATAAAGCGAAAGGGAAGTGTTGTCTAGCTCACAGGCTAACTTAAAGCTACTTTCACACTGTTAACATCTCTGTAAAATGTTGGCTGTTTGAAAGCCCAATAATTTTAAGAACATCTACTCAGCCTGTTAGGGATAATGACTACAAGAGGTCACAATGAGCAAAGAAATTAAAGCCCAAGTTGTTGTACTTGGTTCAGGTCCTGCTGGTTACTCAGCTGCATTCCGTTGTGCGGATTTAGGTCTAGAAACAGTACTAGTTGAACGTTACAGCACTCTTGGTGGTGTATGTCTAAACGTTGGTTGTATTCCATCGAAAGCACTTCTTCACGTTTCTAAAGTAATCGAAGAAGCGAAAGCGATGGCAGAGCACGGCGTTGTATTCGGCGAGCCACAAACGGACATCAGCAAGATCCGTATCTGGAAAGAAAAAGTAGTAGACCAACTAACTGGCGGTCTTGGCGGTATGGCTAAGATGCGTAACGTGACAGTTGTTAACGGTTTCGGTAAGTTCACTGGTCCTAACAGCATCCTAGTTGAAGGCGAAGGCGAAGCAACAACAGTTAACTTCGATAACGCAATCATCGCTGCGGGTTCTCGCCCAATCAAACTTCCTTTCATTCCACATGAAGACCCACGTATTTGGGATTCTACGGATGCACTTGAGCTGAAAGAAGTTCCTGAAAAACTGCTTATCATGGGCGGTGGTATCATCGGTCTTGAAATGGGTACGGTTTACCACTCTCTAGGTTCTAAAGTAGACGTAGTTGAGATGTTCGACCAAGTTATCCCTGCTGCGGATAAAGACATCGTTAAAGTCTTCACTAAGCGTATCAAGAACAAGTTCAAGCTAATGCTTGAAACTAAAGTAACTGCAGTTGAAGCGAAAGAAGACGGTATCTACGTTTCAATGGAAGGCAAGAAAGCACCAGCTGAAGCTGAGCGCTACGATGCTGTTCTTGTTGCTATCGGTCGTGTTCCAAACGGTGCACTTATCGATGCTGAAAAAGCAGGTATCGAAGTTGACGAGCGTGGCTTCATCAACGTTGATAAGCAAATGCGTACAAACGTTCCTCACATCCATGCGATCGGTGACGTTGTTGGTCAACCAATGCTTGCTCACAAAGGTGTGCATGAAGGTCACGTAGCTGCTGAAGTTATCTCTGGTAAGAAGCACTACTTCGACCCTAAAGTAATCCCATCAATTGCGTACACTGAGCCAGAAGTTGCTTGGGTAGGTAAGACTGAGAAAGAAGCGAAAGCGGAAGGCCTAAACTACGAAGTGGCGACTTTCCCTTGGGCTGCTTCTGGTCGTGCAATCGCTTCTGACTGTGCAGATGGTATGACTAAGATGATCTTCGATAAAGATACTCATCGCGTAATCGGTGGTGCTGTTGTTGGTACTAACGGTGGTGAGCTTCTTGGTGAAATCGGCCTAGCAATCGAAATGGGTTGTGACGCAGAAGATATCGCTCTTACTATCCACGCTCACCCAACTCTACACGAGTCTGTTGGTCTTGCTGCGGAAGTATTCGAAGGTTCAATCACTGACCTTCCAAATAAGAAAGCAGTGAAAAAGAAGAAGTAATTCTCCTTTAGCCACTCGCTAATGTTTTTAAAAGCCGCTGATTCGTCAGCGGTTTTTTTATGGTGCGCCGAGCATGGCGTTGATCTAGGAGGTGAAAGTCCTCTACGGGCTCAGTCGAGCGAGAACCGTTAGCCTATGCAAGGGTGTTCACCGTGAGGTGAAATCTGAAGGAAGCAAATGGCAAAACTTGGTTGTGACGAACAGAAATCTGATAGTAGGCCATTACAACTTGGGCAACCTAGCCATAGATAGAATAGTCCAATGCCTCGACGGGAAGTGTGTAGTGGTAAATCAGGCACAGCCAAGGGANTGGTGCGCCGAGCATGGCGTTGATCTAGGAGGTGAAAGTCCTCTACGGGCTCAGTCGAGCGAGAACCGTTAGCCTATGCAAGGGTGTTCACCGTGAGGTGAAATCTGAAGGAAGCAAATGGCAAAACTTGGTTGTGACGAACAGAAATCTGATAGTAGGCCATTACAACTTGGGCAACCTAGCCATAGATAGAATAGTCCAATGCCTCGACGGGAAGTGTGTAGTGGTAAATCAGGCACAGCCAAGGGAAAGAACAACGCCTTACCTCGGGAGATCTTATTGTTTGTCTCAATAGAGACTAATCCAGCAGTGATGTTGTGTGATGAGCAATAAGAAGTCAGCAGAAGGCATAGTACTTTGAGAATGTACAACTCAAAGGAAGGCCTGAACTGAATATATCAAGAAGCAGTCACTAGACACTCAATCATGTGGAGTCATAGCAAGATGAAACTCATCTCTACGTCCCAAAGGGCAATACCGCAAGTAAAGCTCATGGATACGAAGAATGACAAGCATGGTCGGCGTAGACAGGAGGGCGAGTCTTGGTGACCTCAACTTCGTTGATGGAGCAAATCTGCTCCTCAACCAATTTGAATCAAGCTCTTAGACGCGTGAAGAARAACAAAGGGTGTGCAGGAGTCGACAAGCTCGACATCAACGCCACTATCTCAAGACTTCGACAGGCATCAAACGGGCAAGAGCTTCGCCAGAGTCTTCTGGATGGAAGCTATCAACCTCAACCTGTTCTTGGTGTAGAAATCCCCAAAGCTAGTGGTGGCGTAAGGCAATTAGGTATCCCAACAGTCCTTGATAGGGTAGTCCAACAGGCAATCACATCAGTGYTGTCATGTATCTATGAGCCGAAGTTCTCCGACAGTAGTTACGGGTTTAGACCCAACCGCAGTGCGCACCATGCATTGGCGGCCGCCAGTCGCTACATCCGAGAGGGGCGAGGTTATGTAGTAGATATCGACCTAGCAAAATATTTCGATACAGTGAATCACGATAGGCTAATGCACAGGCTGTCACAAGATATTGCTGATAAACGCGTGTTAAAGCTAATTAGGTCATACCTACAGGTAGGCATAATGCGACATGGACTAGTTGAGCAGAGACAACGAGGCACACCCCAGGGTGGGCCATTATCTCCGCTACTATCAAATATTGTATTAGATGAACTGGATAAAGAGCTAGAGCGTAGAGGGCATAAGTTCTGTCGATATGCAGRTGACTGCCAAATCTACGTGCGTAGTGAGGAAGCCGCTCATCGAGTCAAAGAGTCGATAACGGAGTTCTTGGAGCAGAAACTAAAGCTGACGGTAAACCGTAAGAAAAGTGCAGCAACGAGAGTGACAAAGCGAACTTACCTAAGCCATCGCTTCCAGATAGACGGAAGAATCGGGATATCGAAGGCGGCACAAGCTCAAATGAAGAAGCGAGTACGTCAGATAACGAAGCGAAATCGAGGACGAGAGTTACAGGTGATAATCACGGAGTTAACTCAATATCTAAGAGGATGGCAACACTACTTCAAGCTTACTGTTCGTAAAAGTGCAATGCAGCGCTTAGATGAATGGATACGGCGTAGATTAAGGTGCTACCGACTAAAGCAGCGCAAACGCAGACACAGCATAGCGATATGGTTACAGCGACAAGGTGTAACGGAGCGTAATGCGTGGAAGCTAGCGATGTCAGATAAGGGTTGGTGGCATCTATCTTCAACGCCACAGNGTGATAATCACGGAGTTAACTCAATATCTAAGAGGATGGCAACACTACTTCAAGCTTACTGTTCGTAAAAGTGCAATGCAGCGCTTAGATGAATGGATACGGCGTAGATTAAGGTGCTACCGACTAAAGCAGCGCAAACGCAGACACAGCATAGCGATATGGTTACAGCGACAAGGTGTAACGGAGCGTAATGCGTGGAAGCTAGCGATGTCAGATAAGGGTTGGTGGCATCTATCTTCAACGCCACAGKTTAATCACGCCATGCCAATAAAATGGTTCGAGGGGTTGGGGCTGTACTCACTAAGAGATGGGTACGAGTCACTGAAAGTATATTCGGAACCGCCGTATGCGACCCACGCTTGTACGGTGGTGTGAGAGGACGGAGGCTGCGAGGCCTCCTCCTACTCGATTAGCTAGTGTTGGAATACATACATGAAAAAGGTAGGTATGACGTGCTGGAAAAATATCAGCGATGCAACACCACTGATTACCACCCAAATCAAATCGAAGCGCAGGCTCACAAGCGTACAAACAATTGCGGCCAATACTTTTGGGTTGTGTAGATCAAATTCCATATCTGGCCCTGCACCTAATATCTCGACAGCAATAATCGCAGGTAAAACTGTAACCGGGACAAAGCGCAGCGTCTTTTTTAATCGCTCCGACATCTCAAACTTACCAGCTAAACCAATCACTGAAAATCGAATAACAAAGGTCGCCGCTGCCATCGCAAGAGTAATAAGAATAAAAGTCGTAGTATTCATTGTTATGCCAATCCACGTTCTTGAGTTACTCGGTCATTTTGCGTCGCTTCTTGTTCCGCTTGTTCAGTCGATAAGTCCATGCGGTAGCCTGCGTAAACCCCAACAACGGCGGCAATTACGAGGCCGAGAGAGTAGGGAAGTTCTGCGAAAAACACCAATGGCAACAGTATAAAGAGATTTTGAATACCGTCGTGAAGCCAACGCTTGGCTGTACAGAACCCATCTCCGCAGCTTACGCTTGTTCTGTTGCGGGGACAGGAAAAATTGGCCTACCCATAGCTGCAGCCGTGGGTGCGATTGGTGGGGACCCAAACGCTGGCTTGGAAGTGCTGGCGAACATCAGAGAAAAGATGTCGAAAAAGCATAAGCATTGATTGACGCAGGCCAAGTCAGCGCACACCGTAAAGATGTAGACGAATTTATCTATTGCTATGCGGAAGTAGAATCGGAAGGCCAAATAGCGGCGGTGGAAATCAGCGGCGGTGGAAATCAGCGGCGATCATACTCAGATCATCAAAAAATCTTAAATGGCACCGTTCTATTTAGCTAAGATTGCGATCAAACAATACCAACGGGTTCTATCTGTGACGGAACCGATATTGATATTGATATTGGTAGCATCTACAACTTTGCCACCAGTGCAGATTTCGACGATATTGCTTTTATACTCGAAGCATTGGCTCATGCCTATGGCCTTGAAGTCGGGCGTACTATGGCACAAAGCATCCAATTAGGCCTGATGGCAGAAGACTTGATGAATAAGATCGTCATGCAAACGGCTGCCGCGTCTGATGCTCGAATGGGCGGTGCGACTCTACCTGCTATGAGTAACTTTGGTAACGGTAACCAAGGGATAGCAGCAACAATCCCTGTCGCGGTAATTGCAGAGCACTTTAAAGCGACTCAAGAGCAATTGGCGCAAGCCTTAATCATGAGTCACTTAGGTGCGATTTATATTAAGTCGCATTACCCACCATTGTCTGCATTTTGTGGGAACACAGTCACTAGCGCTTCAGCGGCTATGGCGATGGTATATCTAGCTAAAGGATCGTTTGAGCAAGGCTGCTACGCGATTCAAAATGTCCTGGGTGATTGTTCAGGTATGGTGTGTGATGGAGCTAAGTCTACCTGAGCAATGAAAGTGAAAACCTCAACCCTTTGCGCGTACTAATGAAGAGATGATGCACAGCTCAATTGAAACGGTAAGAGAACAGGTAAGTAATGACGCAGACATCGCGCCATCGAAGATGAGCCGAGAGATTGTCACTCGATTACATGAGATGGGGATTTTCGATTTGAAAGACAGCGCCCAAATTGCGGCAAAAGGACTCGATATCTCTATCCATACCATCTACCGCTACCTACGTGAGCTAAAAGCCTAACGTTTGTTGGTTAGCTAAATCTCATTCTATTTGTTCTGGTTGTATCTAAGTGGCTGGGTAATCAGTTTATCTAGCCTTTGTTCCTTCCCATCACGTATCTCTGGCACGCCAATGCTTACCTTATCGTGACCAAGCTTGGGTTGAGCACGATACGTCTTAAACCAGATATCCCACACTGATAGGAAGAAACCAAAATTAGAGTGGTTCTCTTTGACGATGACTGAATGGTGCACTCGATGCATGTCTGGCGTGACAATCAATTTACGAAGCTGATTGTCGAACCATAAAGGTAAACGACCATTGCTGTGATTAAACATGGCACTCACATTCAGTACGACTTCAAATATCACCACCGCTAGCGCCGGCACGCCCAATATGAAAATCAATGCGACCTTAATCAACATCGACAAAATCATCTCAATTGGGTGAAAGCGGGTACCCGTTGTTACGTCTATATCTAGATCAGCGTGATGTACGCGATGAAGCTTCCACAGAACCGGGATACGGTGGAAGACGAGATGCTGAGTGTAAATGGCAAGATCTAGTAACACGACACAAAGGAACACGGTGATTTTAAAGGGTAGACTGATGTTATTGAACAGACCCCATTGATTTTGTTCCGCAATCTGTGCCGCTTGAAATGCCGCAACAGGTATTAATGTCGCCAATAAAACACTGTTAAGCGCCATTAATGAGAAGTTATTTCCCCACCGAAGCCACTTGTTTTGCGTTAGTGTTTTTCTAGGTGCTTGGTATTCCCACAAAGCACACAAGACAAAAGCGGTGATAAAACAGACAAGGCGAAGTAGTGATGGGTCCTGCATAAGAATTCCTTCTATCATTATCAAGCCACTGTAAGTACAATCGTGCCACTTTTCTAGTTCTATCTATCGTTATTGTCCATGAGAATTCACGCCTTCCACCGTTTGTACCAACACCGTTTATCACTTTCTACAAAGCCGTTTAACGCGCGTGGATGTAAAGTGGTGCGATGTGAGTATTGCAAAATCAAACAAGATAGTTGTATCTGTGAGCATCAACCAGACATAGATACGAACGTCGCGACCATGTTGATCTTGTCTGATAACGAAATCTTAAAGCCAAGTAATACAGGCCGTTTGATTGTAGACACGGTGAAAGACAGCCATGTTTACCTTTGGCATCGAACTGAGCCAAACACAGAGATGCTTGATGTTCTTAAGGACGAAAAGTATCAACCTGTGATTGTGTTCCCAGAAGACTATACCGATGACAAATCACGAGTGGTTCAAGACCTGCCACTAATGCGTGATCCAAACAAAAAGCTACTTCTGATTTTCATCGACGGTAGCTGGCGTGAAGCGAGACGTATCTTTAGACGTTCTGAGTACCTACAAGATTTACCTGTATTGTCGATTGAGCCTGAATCCGTTTCTCAATACATGATGCGAAAGTCAGACAATGAGCAACACCTTTCAACTGCAGAAGTCGCGAGCTTAGTATTAAAACAGGCTGGTGAGGAGCTAGGCGCAAAAACATTACAGCTATGGTTTGAAGCATTTCGTGAAAGCTACATGCTAAGTAAGACTCGTTACAAGTCGGATCCGACCAAACCAAGCCTGAATGCTTTCATAGAGCACAGTAAAAATGAGACGTCACTCTAACCTTTAACCGCTTTGTGCTGACTTGTTGTTCAAACAGGCTCAAACACGAGATAAGTTTGTTATCTATCACGGTTTGTAGGGGGAGTGTTATGGATAATGTTCCTCAGTTGTTTTATTTAAAGAGTTTATTCGCCCGAATTTAGGGAAAAATTGGAGAGATTTCATGTATTACGGCTTCGATGTTGGCGGCACTAAAATTGAATTTGGTGCATTCAATGAGAAACTTGAGCGAGTAGCGACAGAGCGCGTTCCAACACCAACAGATGACTATCAGTTACTGCTTGATACGATTACTGGTTTAGTAAAGAAATACGATAGCGAATTCTCTTGTGAAGGCAAAATTGGCCTTGGCCTTCCTGGTATGGAAAACGCAGACGACGGCACTATGCTGGTTGTTAATGTTCCAGCATCAACAGGCAAGCCACTACGTAAAGATTTAGAAGCGCTAATCGGACGTAGCGTAAAAATCGAAAACGATGCGAACTGTTTCGCGCTTTCTGAAGCTTGGGATGACGAGCTAAAAGACGAACCATCGGTTGCTGGTTTAATTCTAGGTACAGGTTTTGGCGGCGGTTTAGTTTACGAAGGTAAGGTATTCTCTGGTCGTAACCACGTTGCCGGTGAGCTAGGCCATATGCGTCTGCCTTTGGATGCATGGTTCCACCTTGGTGACAACGCACCACTTTTAGGTTGTGGTTGTGGTAAAAAAGGTTGTCTAGACAGCTACCTATCGGGTCGTGGCTTCGAATTGATTTACGAGCATTACTTTGGTGAGAAGAAGAAAGCGATTGAGATCATCCAAGCTTACAACGAAGGTGAGGCTAAAGCGGCTGAGCACGTTGACCGCTTCATGGAGCTTTTAGCGATCTGCTTTGCGAACCTGTTTACTGGCCTAGATCCACACGTTGTTGCACTGGGTGGCGGTCTTTCAAACTTCGAGCTTATCTACGAAGAAATGCCAAAGCGCTTGCCTAAATACTTACTGTCTGTTGCTAAGTGTCCGAAGATCATCAAAGCAAAACACGGTGATTCAGGCGGCGTTCGTGGTGCTGCATTTCTAAACATCAAATAGTGATGGTTTTCAGCTAAACACATTACGCAGAATAAATAAAAAATGCCGCAATCTCGAAAGAGGTTGCGGCATTTTTTATTGTTTGGTGATTAGAGCCAGTAACTCGTTATTAAGAGCGAGGATCGCTAAGAAATTACTTCTTCTTTTTACCAACACCAAGGTTTTCTTTTTGCTTCAGTGTAAGCTTTGAAAAACCTAGCTTACGGAAGTAATTATCTTGGTAATTACGAACCGCTTTAGTATCTGAAATCAACTCAAGCTGCTGCTCTGTTTTTAGGTATTCAGTGATGTCGATGCCTTCAGCATCAGCAACCGCTTCTTGGATCGTGCGGTGTTCTTGTTTTGAAAACAGTAACTCTTTTTCTTCGTCTTTGTACGTGTACAGAATGGTACGAGCCATGATGCGCTCCAATAGAATTTTTACTTTGGGGGCACTCTACATAAAAACCGTACGTCGCTCAAGGTAATGGTAAGAAATCTTAAGATTAACTTAGTTAATGGGTTACTTATTAAGGTTAGCTCAGAAATATAAAAGCCCCTTGCGACTAAACCATCGCAGAAGGGGCTTCGAGCGTTCGAACTTTAGTGCAATCAGACACCTTAGGCAGCTTTATTAATTAAACGCGGCCTTGCAGTGGAATGATCGTCACTGTTTCACCAACTTTCACGGTATCAACCGATGGTGAAATTTCAATTAAGCAGTTTGCTTTACTCATTGAGCGCAGAATGCCTGAACCTTGTTTACCAGTCGTCTTAACTTCAAGTACGCCAGATTCGTTCATAGTGAATACACCACGGATAAATTCAGTACGGCCTTGGCGAGAACGTAGTTGCTCAGTAGCTACCGCGTTCGCTTTTACTGGTGTCCAGTTTGTTTGACCTTGCAACTTGCGTATCGCTGGCTCGACAAAGTTAATAAACGACACCATTACAGCGACTGGGTTACCTGGTAAACCGAAGAATGGTTTATCTTCAATTTTACCGTAAGCAAGAGGACGGCCCGGACGCATGTTGATGCGCCAGAAGTTAATCTCACCCAGTTTATCTAGCGCGAGTTTGATGTAGTCAGCATCACCAACAGATACACCGCCAGACGTTAATACCATGTCAGTCTCTAACGACGCAGCATGAAGGACATCCAGCATCTTCTGTTCGTCATCTTCAATGATGCCGTAATCGACGATGTCACAGCCAAGCTTTTGAAGCATACCGATAATAGTAAAACGGTTTGAATCGTATATAGAGTTTGGTTTCTGCTCGCTACCTGGTGCTTGAACTTCATCACCTGTCGAGAATACACCAACTTTCACTTTACGTAGAACAGGGCAGGTACCGAAACCCAGTGATGCCATCATGCCCATTTCTGGCGCTTCGATTCGCGTGCCACGAGTAAAGACAGGTTGGCCGATTTCAAGGTCTTCACCCGCCATACGGACATTTTGTCCTACTGAGATTTTTGCGTCTGGGAAACTAACTGTTTCACCTTCTTGAACAGCCTGCTCACGCATAACAACCACATCAACACCTTCTGGCATTGGTGCACCTGTCATGATCTTAACCGCTTCACCTTGTTGAACTGTCTTGTCGTAGCTGTGTCCTGCCATAACTTCAGCAACAACGTGGTAGCTATCCAGTTCTAAGTCTTCACTACGAATGGCGTAACCGTCCATTGCAGAGTTAGTGTTCTGAGGTACATTGATTGGCGAGATAACATTTTCAGCCAGCACGCGGCCGTAGCCTTGCAGTAATTCAACACTCTCTGTTAGAGCAATCGCGTCAATGCTATCAACAATCTTTTGCTGACCTTGAGTGACGGTTAATCCTGCAGGAGAGAACGAATCACAACAAACAGCTGGTGTTGCGTCTTTTGAAGACGAGCATGACACGGCTTTGCCTGTTGTAGAGGCAAGGTCAAAGCACTTCGCGTAATCGATGATGAAATCACGAATCGCTTCTAAGTCGCTGATCGTCATTTGTGGCAGATCGGATTCAACGTGTCTGTCTGCCGCGATAGCGATAATGTTGCTATCGTTCGGGTACAACCAAGGTTTACCCACTTCATCTCGGTGCAATTCAATTTTAGGGAAAGCGATATTCTTACAGCCTTCAACCAAAATCAGATCAAGCGTGTTGGTATCAAAGCGAGTCAGCAGGTAATCAAAATCAGCTTCGGCTTCTGGTGTTTCTGTCATCATTACATGACGGTTAAGCGAAGCGATCAACATTTGGTTCGCGCCCGCTTTACGTAGGCGGTAACTGTCTTTACTCGGCTTATCGACATCAAAATCGTGGTGAGCATGTTTTAACACGCCAACTTTTAAACCCGCGCCAGTCAGTAAAGGAAGCAGTGCTTCAAGTACGGTTGTTTTGCCTGTACCGCTATAAGCAGCAAAGCCCAATAGAGGAAGGTTAGGGCGTTGTTTAGAATCTTTCATTATTGAAGCGTTCCGAATTGGGTGAGTTCTTCTGGCGTGTTGAGATTGACAAAGCAGTTAGGAGAGTCGCTAAAATCAACGTATTCGGTGACACACTCTTTGTATAGCAAGATGATTTTACGATCGCCACGTTCCAAAAACGATTCTAACTTTGGTAGGACACGCTTGTGGAATAGGGTGAATACAGGCTGCTTAAATTTGCCATCATGCGCGACAAGAATGTCGCTGTCTTCTTTAACTGCAGAACAAAAACGCTCTACAAGGTCGTCACTGATTTGTGGGCTGTCACAAGGGACAAAGCCAACCCAGTCTGTGTTCGCGTTTTTAAGGCCAGCATGAATGCCACCCAATGGGCCTGGGTAGTCAGGGAAAGAATCGGAAACAACCGGAGCAAATGCTTGGTAACTGTCTAGGTTACGATTGGCATTGATAGTAATGCTGACATCTTGTTGTGACAGCTTGTTTATAACGTATTGAATAAGCGGAGAACCGTTGAGCTCAACGAGCCCTTTATCTTTTCCGCCCATACGGCTAGCCTGTCCACCAGCCAAAATAACCCAACTAGTTTGCGTTGGAAGCAGCATAAATATTCTCTTGTGCTTTATCTTTCTGAATAACTTGCAGAAGCGGGGATTCGGTCAAAGTATTGTCTTTGATCCACCACTGCTTCTTACATAAATCGGTTAACGCGTTAGTTTGGTGACTTGTGATGACTAAACTCGCGCCTCTCTGAAGAAGATCTTCGGCCATAATCACCAATCTTTCAATAGATTCTTTGTCTAAAGAAGCACTTGGTTCATCCATAAGCAAGATTGAAGGCTTAAGAATCCAAGCTCGAGCCATTGCTACGCGTTGACGCTCACCGCCAGACAACACAGAAATGTGCTCATCTGCCAAGGTCTCTAAACCTACCATTCTCAGTGCATTAATTATTTGAGCTCGCTTATCTTTTGGGCTCTCTTTGTTAAAGCGAATGCCATAAGCGGCATTTTGGTACACCGAACCATCAAAAAGATAGGGGGTTTGATGCAAGTAGATGATGTCTTTGAACTTGAGCCGATGAAATAATTTCTGCTGCCAACTCTGTGACGGGGACTGAATACGGCCAGAACTCGGCTGAATTAATCCAGACAAGATTTTAAGTAGGGTCGTTTTACCAACACCATTGTCTCCTTTGAGATAAATGGCATCGTTGGGGCCGATCGACAATTCGGGAATGTGGAACAAAACACGCTCTTTGTAGCGCATTGAAATTTGCTGCGTTGTTATTTTTATACTCATGACAGCATTCCTAAGTTCTTAGATAGCCTTTTCCTCTCACACTGGAAAGGAAAAAGTTAAGGGCTAATGCCAATGCTAATAACACCATACCGAGGGCCACGCCTTGAGCGAATGCGCCTTTGTGGCTTTCCATGGCGATAGCTGTTGGGATGTTTCTTGTCATCCCCATAATGTTGCCACCGACCATCATTGAACAACCTACTTCTGTGACGATACGAGAAAAGGCGGCAATGGTTGCGGCCAATAGAGGAAAACGTGTTTCCCAAATCAAGGTACACGCCACGCGTGTTGTTGATACGCCAAGTGTGCGCGCTGTTTCTAACGCTCGGCGGTCACTGGCCTGCAGAGCACCATGCATCATCGCAACTAGAATAGGGAAACAGATCAGCATTTGACCTAAAATCATCGCCTTTTGTGTGAACAGTAATTGCCAATCACCTAGCGGACCAGAGCGAGAAAGCATCATGTACATCAACAAACCGATAACCACGGTAGGGATCGCTTGCAGCGTGTTTATTACTGAAAGCAGAGCCCATTTCCCGGGGAACTCGGTATAAGCCAATAAGAAAGCCATAAGGATTGCAGGAACAATCACTAACGAGATGGCGGACAAAGATACGCTAAAGGATACCGCGACGATTTGCCACAATTCGAGGTCAAAACTTACGAGTAGGTTCATTGCATCAATCGTTGTTTGCCATAGGGTCATGAAGTATCTCGTGTGAATCGATAATAGGGTTTTATCGGTGGTGACTAATGTTAATCATAGCCGACACAATATATTTGAGCCTGTATTGGTCAGCTATTGTTTTTTAAGCGTGCTCATTAACTGTTTTGTTAAGTGTAGTGCTTGTTGGTTTGGACGACCACTTCAACGCTACTCTTTACTTACAACTAATGACTCATTACTTAGAACAAACTATTCTGCGCTTGCAACAAACAGTTGTTTGCCGTGCAGTTTAAAGTTATTAATCAGTTCCTGGCCCTTAGGATTAACTAACCAGTCACTGAATACTTTCGCAGCTTGATAATTGATACTTGGGTAGCGTTCTGGGTTAACAAGAATTACTTGGTAAGGGTTAAACAGGTTCTTGTCGCCTTGGAAGAGGATTTTAAGATGCAATTTGTTTTGGTAAGCCAGCCAAGTACCACGGTCTGTCATTGTGTAGCCTTGCATCTCAGACGCCATGTTAAGAGTAGGGCCCATACCTTGACCAACACTGCGGTAACCACCAAAGTTTGGTTCTATTTTAGTTTGTTCCCAAATGCCCATCTCTTTTTTGTGAGTACCAGAGTCGTCACCACGAGATACAAATGTCACATTATTATTCGCGATCGCTTTAAACACATCAGTAACTGCTTTTTGAGATTCAATTTTCGCGGGGTCACTTTGTGGACCGACGATGACAAAGTCGTTGTACATCAACTTACGAGGTAGAACGCCGTAACCTTTTTCTACAAAATTCTCTTCCGCTTTTGGTGCGTGAGTCATCACTAAATCGACATCGCCGTTTTCGCCCATGCGAAGGGATTTACCTGTACCAGCGGCAAGAACATCAACCTTGATGCCAGAATCCTTTTCGAACTCAGGTAATAAGTAGTCCAATAGACCAGAGTGATAAGTACTTGTGGTTGTCGCCAACTTGATATGAGTGGTGTTTTCCGCGCTGCTAGCCGTGCAACTGACGAAAGATAAAGCTGCAATAGTTAGGGGAATTGCTTTCATTATTACTATGTCCATTCTGTTATAAATGAATGACATGCCTTCAGCTTTAAACGACTCAAAGAAGGGCATGTGCATAAGACGCTAATTGTTCTAATTAGAAATCTACACCTCATAAGCAATCTTAATGCCAACAAATCATGCGCCGGATCTCATTAAATTGCGGTTGTTTGGGTGAAATTTCGTCATTTAACCCATTAAAATGAAATAAAACATGAGCAAGGACAAAATGTCGCATATTGTCCCTGCTAGATAAAAGGTTAATTGGTACACTCTGTCCCAACTTTCTCTATCAACTGATCATTATGTCTTTACCTAGTTCAAACGCCTCTAACCTCAATCTAAACCCCTTGACTCAATATCAGGCGTTTTCGGTCCTGGTGGTCGATGATGAAATTGGTATGCAGGCAATTTTAAAGAAAGCACTATGTAAGTACTTTGGCAAGGTGTCGAGTGCCGGTTCTGTAGAAGAAGCAGAAACGCTACGTTGCAATGATCATTTCGATCTGATTGTTCTCGATATCAACCTTCCGGGCCGCTCTGGTATTGAGTGGGAAGAAGCCTTCAGTGATAGCGACCGAAAGGCAGACGTTATCTTTATGACTGGCTATGCCGATCTAGAGATGACCATATCAGCACTCAAGCTTGGTGCCTCAGATTTCATTTTAAAGCCATTTAACTTAGGACAGATGATACAAGCTGTACTGCGTTGTATGGATAAGCGCCTTGACCAAAGAATGCAGTACGCGTTGAAGCGTGATGTCAGCCGCCACATCAAAACTGAGATCATTGGTAACTCAGATAAGACCAAACAACTTAAACTGCTTATCAGCCAATTTGCACCATCACGAGCGTCAGTTTTGGTTGAAGGTGAGTCAGGTACCGGTAAAGAGTTGGTTGCACGTGGTGTTCATGAAGCCAGTAAACGAACTGGACCATTTGTACCAATCAACTGTGGTGCGATTGCTCCAGAGCTTCTCGAAAGTGAATTGTTTGGCCATACTTCTGGTGCCTTTACTGGTGCGAAGAAGAATCGTGAAGGTTTATTCAGAGTTGCTAATGGCGGTACGTTATTCCTCGATGAAATTGGCGAAATGCCACTGCCAATGCAAGCTGCATTACTGAGAGTGCTCGAGCAACGCACCATTCGTCCAGTTGGCAGTGAGAAAGAGATCTCTGTGGATGTACGCGTTGTCGCGGCAACCAATCGAAATCTACAAGAAGAAGTCGAGAAAGGACACTTCCGTCGTGATCTATTTTACCGTCTGAATGTACTCAAGATAGACGTGACTCCGTTGAGAGAACGACCATCGGATTTGATTGAGCTTGTTCCTTACTTCACACGCTTATTATCAAGTGAACTTGGTATGCCTATTCCAAACTGGGCTCATGAGGATATCTTGGCGATGAATGAGTACGAGTGGCCTGGCAATATTCGTGAACTTAAGAACTTAGTTGAACGCTGCATTCTGTTAGACAAGCCACCAGCTCACTATTGGCGAGAGATTAATGGTGACCCGGTACCTGCTAACATTTCAGTGACGGCGTCACACGAAGCAGAAGTGCCTAACTTAAATAGCAATGGCACTGTTGAGGGGTATCCAAACACATGGACGCTTAAGGAAGTTGAGAAAGCACATATAGAACAAATTGTTAGTTTCCGCGAGGGCAATAAGTCTGCAGCGGCAAGAGATCTTGGTGTTGCTCGTAAAACCTTAGAACGCAAATACAAAGACTGGAACACAGAAGGCTCTGAATATGCCGATTAGACGCCAGTGGTGGGCCAAGTGGGCGTTCCGTTTCAAAACTATGGTTCGCTACCGTTTACTGTTTCTCACGTCAGCCCCAATTTTTTTAACGCTTTTTGCTCTTGTCGCTATTACTTTGTATTGGTCTGTGCACTACACGTGGCAAGGGGCTTTGACCGATGTAGATGAGCGCCTAGACGTGGCAGACAACAGTATTCATCTGATTCAAAACCAGCAAGCTTACAACGTGCGTGCGTTTGCTGAGTCTTACAATTTTCAAATGAAGCTTGCGAGCGACGTGCCTCAAGATGAACTCATCCGTTGGGTTTCAGATAACAAATCTCGATATGAACTGGATTTTTTGCGTTGGCATCGTGTCGAAAGCATGAATAAGAAACTTGAGTACCTGAATCTCACTTACAAATCTCATTTTTTCAGTGTGTTAGACAGTGATGAGCTCAATTACTTAGATCGGGATCTTGCTAAAAAGGCAGAGGTTCCGATGCTCAATGGGTATGATGTCGAAACACGTGGCTTGGTGAGCCGCACTGTCGTATCCATTAAAGATAAACACGACCATGTGATCGGCTTTCTTGATGGTGGGATTTTGCTGAATAACAGCACTCAGTTGGTCGATCAGATCAGAAACCTGATCTATCCCCACAGAGAGGGTTTCAACCGTCATGTAGGAACGGTCACCGTATTTCTTGATGATCTCCGCGTGAGCACCAACGTGCCATTGAGCAGTGAAGACAGTGTAGGGCGTGCGATTGGCACGCGCGTTTCTCATGAGGTTCATTCTAAAGTCTTGAACGAAGGCAAAAAGTGGCTCGACAGAGCGTATGTATACGATGCTTGGTACATTACAGCTTATCAGCCTATTCACGACCAATTTGGTAACGTGATCGGCATGCTTTATACCGGTTACCTAATTTGGCCGCTCATTGAAACCTATCTGACCAACCTAGGCGAGATCAGCATTACCATTGTACTGTTGTTGCTTGTATCAGGGTTCATCGTTTACCGAGGGGCACGCGATCTTTTCAACCCAATCGAACGCATTCATAAAGTGGTGAAGTTCGTACAGATGGGACAAGACAAGCGAATTGGTACACTAGGTTTGGATGATCAACACGAACTTACGTTACTCGCTAAGCAGTTCGACAAAATGTTAGATCTGCTGCATGAACGCAATCAAGAGATTCAACAAGCAGCGCTATCGCTAGAGTGTAAAGTGCATTCTCGTACCGCGAGTTTAAAAGAGAAAACTGAAGAGCTCGAATTGCACATCAAACTGCTTAATCAAGCCAGAGATAAGCTGGTGGTCAATGAAAAGCTAGCCGCATTAGGTGAATTAACGGCAGGCATTGCTCATGAGATCAATAATCCAACTGCAGTGATTCTTGGCAACGTTGAATTGATGAAGTTTGAACTAGGCGATGACGTGAGCCGTGTAGACGAAGAAGTCCACTCCATTATGGAGCAGATAGACCGAATTCGAAACATTACGCGAAGCCTACTTCAATACAGCCGCCACGGCGGCGTGCAAGATGAGATTACGTGGCAACACATCAACCCGATCGTTGATGAAAGTATCACGCTCGTGAAAACCGGGGCGAAAAAGCGCGATATGGTTTACGTTTCGAACTTAAACGCTAAAACATCGGTTGAAGTAAATAGAAACCAACTGTTGCAGATTCTGGTTAACCTACAAATGAATGCGATTCATGCGATGGACGGACAGGGAACATTAACGATTTCGAGTGAAGACTGGGTTGAGAACGGCATATCTCATGGTGCTATCGTGCATGTTGTAGACGAAGGTTGTGGCATTAAAGCAGAGCAATTAAAACGAATCTTCTCACCATTCTATACAACGAAACGCGACGGTACTGGCTTAGGCTTATCCGTATCTCAAAGTATCTTGAGCCAAATTGGGGGTGAGATACGCGTAGAATCAGAAGTGGGCAAAGGAAGCCGCTTTAGTATTTACTTGCAACAAAAAGCGACACCTCAATTATTGGTTTCAAACCTCTAAGTTAATTAAAGTAACTGTCACTCGATATTTACTTTAAGTACTTAGGCTGTTACTTGAACTTTCAGCTCAAGCACGAAAATCCCGCACTATTAATTCAGCACCGACCAAACCTCAACCTTTACCGGTTTGACCTATACCTCTTTTTGTTATGCAATAATATGTATATTTATTAATCTTGATGCGTTTCATCGTGAACTGTACGAAATTTTGATAACTTGGTTCAAAATACATAATCAAGACAAATGTTAAAGTCAGTCAGCTATGAAATTAAGTAATTTATCTATCAAGTTAAAACTCGCCTCAATTGTCGTCCTAGCGGTTGTATTACTGGTAATGGCATCAACATTTAATTTGATGCAACAACGAGCCAGTTCTATGAAGGAACGGCAAGATAAGCTCAGCGCTCAAGTTGAAACGGCCGTTAGCTTAGCTAGCTATTACTACAGCCAACGCAGCTTGCTCGGTGAAGAAATCGCAAAGGAGCGTGCGCTGCAAGCGATTGAAACGCTTCGTTACGACAACACCAATTACTTCTGGGTCCTCAACCAGCAACTCAACATTATTAGCCACCCATTAAAACCAGAGTTAAACGGCACTAACGCAGGTAACTTGAAAGATGGAGCCGGAAAACACCATTGGCGTGAAATGGTGACGATCTCGCGCTCTCCTCAAGAGAAAGGCTTTCTCGATTACCAGTGGATGAGCCCTCAAGGTGAACTCGAAGATAAAATCTCTTACGTACAACTCTTCCCAGAATGGAACTGGATTATTGGTTCGGGAATACTGGTCGCTGATATTCAAGAGGCTTTCTACGCATTAGCACTGAATGAAGGCGTGGTCGAGGTTATTCTATCAGGCTTACTGTTTGCGATGGGGTATGCGATTTCGAATAACATCCTTGTCCCGCTTAACAAGCTTATCGATAACACGCATAAGATTGCCGATGGTGACCTTCGTGTTCGTATGAACATGACACGCAAAGATGAGTTGGGCGATATGAGCCACCAGATCGATACCATGCTCGACAAACTGCAAACCACGGTTCGTACAGCAAACGAGTCTGCGGACCTGTCTAGTAATATGGCAAGTCATATCGCACAGGCCAGTGAAGAAGCAGCAACCAGCGTGAATTCACAACACGCGCAGCTTGAGTTGTTGTCGACTGCAATGACAGAGATGAGCGCGACCATTTCAGATGTCGCTATGAATGCAGAAAACACAGCCGCAAGTACCAACAAAGTAGTGGTTCACGCTAACCAAAATGATGAAAATATGAAGGTAACGGCAACGACGATATCTCAAGTGTCTGAGAATATTTCGACGTCAAATAACTTGGTTAGAGATCTTCAATCTGGCGTCACCGAGATAAGCCAAGTGGTTGGTGTGATTCGTGATGTGTCTGAGCAAACTAATCTATTAGCATTAAACGCAGCTATTGAAGCAGCACGCGCAGGAGAGCAGGGCCGTGGGTTTGCTGTGGTTGCTGATGAAGTTCGTAATCTAGCGAGTCGCACGCAGAACTCGACTAACGAGGTACAATCAACCATCGAAAAGCTAACACAACAAGCCGAACGCACATTTAATGCTATGCAAAGCAGCAATGAAAAAGTGGACCACAGCGTGGTTGCATCTAACGAGACACGCCAGCAACTCGATGTGATTGTAAATGAGCTACACAACGCTAATGACCTGGTCTCTCAAATTGCTGCAGTGTCTGAACAGCAGAGCACAGTAGCAACAGAGATGAGTGAGAGTGTAACTGGTATTCATTTGGCCGCTAACGAGGTACTACAGGCTTCCCAATCGCTTGCTGAAGACAGTCAGAAGATGGCAAACACCACTGAACATCTCACTGAACAGTTGAAGTACTTTAAGGTTTAACGCTGCTCACCATTAAACTCATAGAATCTTAGAACCAATAGCTGTTAAATAGGCGGCAACCATAAAAACCACCTCCGAACCTTATTCAAATGCGGAGGTGTTCTTGTTTCGAACAATCTAGTTATCAAACTAAAGCTACGAGTGGCAGCCACTGAGATTTTAGGTGGGTTGATATTGTGTTTCTTAAACTCTTTCATGACACGAAGCGTAATGTCAGTCTCGAATAGTTTCTCATAGGCTGTATCGACCACATAAGCCTTACAGGTTAGCTGTATTGCTAGGTAGTTGTCGGTAATAGTCTGTTTCACAATACTATCACTGACTTAGGTAGGTGGATGTAACGGCTTGATGATGCCGTTTCCTGTATTAGATCACGGGCGAGGGTGATGTCCTCATCCATACCGACGTAAAACGGAATCACCACGTGCATAACCAACGCGCCATAGTTACCACTGGTGGTGACATCGTTTAAGAACTTGTTGTTAGGAATTGTGATGATGTCGTCTTTCAAAGTTCTGATACGTACCGAGCGTAAACCGATAGTAATAATGTCACCGTAGTTACCCTTGAGTGTGACACTGTCACCTGTGTGAGGTGGTCTATCAATTATTACGGTGATGCTCGCGATGAAAGAGGCCGCCAAATCTTTTAAGGCAAAGCCAACCGACACCGCTAGGGTACCGCCAATCAGAGCCAAGATTAGGTCGTTGATGCGGAAACTCATCATGAACACGATAGAGCAGTGCTCACGTAAATAAAGAACTGCATGAACGATTGAAGCTTTTGCAACAGCATTCGATATTGAATGAACTGGCTATAGTTCGTCACCATTGAGTTAATGAGTTTCAATAATAACCACATCGCTGCAATGACGATAATAGAGAAGAACACGCCATTCCAGCGCACCAAACTCGCAATCTTAGCAATGTTTTCTACATTGGCTAATCTTCTGTCGCGTAAGTCGGGAAACTTACCGCCGTCGCTAAGCCAGCAAGTCATAGGATAAATAACTTCTTCATTTTACTTCACCAATAAATGTTGACGGTCGAGAACGTTGGTAATGTGACGGAACTAGTGATCAGAGATTATTGGCTTATTTATCACTCCATAAATAGAAATCAAAAATGTGAGTTACCTCAAACTATGATTTAGCTAGGTTATCGCTCACTTATTAGCGTGTAATTGCAATCAATACTTGCAGTTCAAGCACTGAACAAGTAACGTTGCGGCGTTTTTCACATTAAAAAGGTAAAGGCATTGATCTCCACAGCAAATATCACCCAACAATTCGGCGCTAAGCCACTTTTCGAAAATATTTCAGTTAAGTTCGGCGAAGGTAACCGTTACGGTTTAATCGGCGCGAATGGCTGTGGTAAATCGACGTTCATGAAGATCCTATCTGGTGAACTAGAGCCGACTTCTGGTAACGTAAGCTACGATCCAAACGAGCGCGTAGCTAAGCTAAACCAGGACCAATTTGCTTACGAAGAATTCACGGTAATCGACACGGTTATCATGGGTCACAAAGAGCTATGGGCAATCAAGCAAGAGCGTGACCGCATTTACTCTTTGCCAGAAATGAGCGAAGAAGACGGCATGAAAGTTGCTGACCTAGAAGTTCAGTTCGCTGAAATGGACGGTTACATGGCTGAAGCGAAAGCGGGTGAGCTTCTTCTTGCTGTTGGTATTGAAGAATCACAACACTTCGGTCTGATGAGCGAAGTTGCACCAGGTTGGAAACTTCGTGTGCTTCTAGCGCAAGTTCTATTCGCAGACCCGCACATCATGCTTCTAGACGAACCAACGAACAACCTGGACATGGACACTATCCGCTGGTTGGAAGAGACACTAAACCAACGTAACTGCACAATGATCATCATTTCGCACGACCGTCATTTCCTAAACTCTGTATGTACACACATGGCTGACCTAGATTACGGTGAGCTTCGCCTGTTCCCAGGTAACTACGATGAGTACATGACTGCAGCAACTCAAGCGCGTGAACGTCTACTGTCTGACAACGCTAAGAAGAAAGCGCAAATCGCTGAACTTCAAACGTTCGTTTCTCGTTTCTCTGCTAACGCATCTAAAGCGAAGCAAGCTACGTCTCGTGCTAAGCAAATCGATAAGATTCAGCTTGAAGAAGTGAAAGCTTCTAGCCGTCAAAACCCATTCATTCGTTTTGAACAGTCTAAAGAGCTATTCCGTAACGCACTTGTGGTTGAAAGCCTATCTCAAGGTTTTGAAGAAGACCTATTCAACAAGTTCGATGCAATCTTCGAAGTAGGTGAACGCGTAGCTATCATCGGTGAGAACGGTGTGGGTAAAACAACACTACTGAACACACTAGCTGGCGAACTTGAAGCTCGTACAGGTGAGTACAAGTGGTCTGAAAACTCAAACATCGGTTACTACGCTCAAGACCATGCTCATGACTTCGAAGAAGACATGAACCTGTTCGACTGGATGAGCCAATGGCGTCAAGAAGGTGAAGACGAGCAGGTTGTTCGTGGCTTCCTAGGTCGTATGCTGTTTGGTCAAGACGACATTAAGAAATCAGTTAAGGTAATTTCTGGTGGTGAGCAAGGTCGTATGCTTCTTGGTAAAATCATGATGCACAAGCCAAACATCCTACTTATGGATGAACCGACTAACCACATGGATATGGAATCTATCGAAGCGCTTAACTTGGCTCTTGAGAACTACAAAGGCACATTGTTCTTCGTATCTCACGACCGCGTATTCGTAGACTCTCTAGCAACACGTATTCTTGAAATCAAAGATGGCAAGATCAATGATTTCCGTGGTACTTACGCTGAATTCCTAAAAGCACGTGGCTAATTAAGACTAGTGCTTCGGACAACCGCTGTTTGTAGACATCGATAGTCTACAGGTAACGGAAAATGTCCTTATAGAATTAAAACGCCCTTATCAGCATAAAGCGATAAGGGCGTTTTTTATTACCTGCAGTTTATTCAGAGGTGGTGATAGTCCACAACAAAGTGGAATACACATCAGTATTTAAACTGAGCCACAATCTTCTCTAATTTTACACTCACGCTCGATACCTGTTCACTACAACGCACTGAACCTGATACCAGGGTATGTGTATCACTAGCTAGATGAGCGATGTCGCTGATGTTTCGGTCGATCTCCGCAGATACCATGGATTGTTCTTCAGACGCAGTCGCTATTTGACTGTTAAGGTCAAACATCTCTCCAACTTGGAAGTGGATACCTTCAATCGCATTGACCACATCTTTAGTCTGGTGCTTAACTTGTTCGGTTTGTTCCAAGCTTGCCGACATCTTAGCGACTGTCTTCGCAATACCGGATGTCAAACCATGGATAGTCGATTCAATCTGATGAGTTGAGTCGTTAGTCATCAAAGAAAGCTCTCTCACTTCAGAGGCGACCACCGCAAAGCCTCGTCCATGATCACCTGCACGTGCAGCCTCAATTGCCGCGTTAAGCGCGAGTAGGTTAGTTTGCTCGGCAATCCCTTGAATCGTCGTCACCACTTGATTGATTTCACGACTCTGTTGTTCAAGTTGTACAATTAAGTCTTGCGACTCTGCAATGTTCTCAACCAACACATTGATACTCGCATCCGTTAAATGTGTTTCTTGTAGTGCTTGATGTGCGTTGTCTTTAATCTTCTCTGCATTAGTTGCTGCGTTTTCTATATTGGCTGTGACCTCGTTACTGGTCATCACCAATTCGTTAACTGCCGTTGCGACAGACTCCGATTGTTGTTTCTGTTTCTCTGCATTGCTCATGCTTTTGATCGCCGCTTCTTCAGAACTACATGAACTCTCTGTCAACACAGTCATAACTCCCGACAACTCTTTAATGTTGCCGTGCAGCTTGTTGATGAAGGTATCAAACGAGTGAGCAAGTTGAGCGAGCTCGTCGTTACCTTTAGCGTTCATTCTTACGGTTAAATCACCATCGCCATTGGCAATCGACTCCATCATGACGTTAATCGCTTTAATACGCGCGAGTATGTTGCGACCAATGAACACAAACAACAACGAAAGCAGAACAACAATAGCGGCGCCAAACAGATGCAACATATTTTGTGTGTGTCTAACTGCCGCTGTAATCGCTTGGCTTATCTCATTCTGCACTTCTTCAATGGCTTGTTCCGTTTGATGGACATTGCTACGTAAGGCGCCTCTGAGCCCCAACTCCGCAGACAAACCTAGATTGCTGTTAGCAACCAACAGAGTTTCAACTGCAGCCTTATATTCGGAATAGGCTTGTTCAGTCGCAATCGAAGTTTGGGCGTAGGGTTCAAACTCAATAAGAGCATTGGTTAACGCCGCATTCGTTTGGTTATTGATATGTGCAAGGTAATGGAAGTCTTTTTCGATCAGCTCTAACAACGCAAGTTCCAGTGCCAAACTTGACTCTGATTCGATTGCTGATTTCAGCGCTGTTCTTTTTCCATCGAGAGCTGCGACAAAGCCAAAAGGTGCGGTTGTGCGTTCAATGTCATTAACTTGATTGACGACTTGGTCGAACTGTTTCTGGTACTGATGAAGGGTATCGAAGATCTTCGTCATTTGTTCGGTCAGGTGGAGCTCATGCGAAGTTAGGGTTTGGTTCAACGTCACCAATCTTTGATTCAGTGTGTCGGCGGTTTTATCGAAACGGTCTGCGTATTTTTGATCGTGTCGAGATAAGAAGTCTTTCTCATATCGCCTAAGCGTTAATAAGTCGACTGAGCTTTTAAGGTTTTCGATCGCTGCGACCTCCAATGATTCTAATTTGTCTAAGCTGAACTGCTCGTAAATCGCATAGACAGAAACAGAAACAAACAGGGTGAGGTTGATTAAAATAAACTTACTGCGAATAGAAAGAGACAGCAAACGGTGCTGAGATTTCGATGGATTGTTCATGGTTAATTCCCTTTAAGCCGGTGACGTTGATATTCATCTTTAGTTTGTATTAATAGATTCATTAAATTGATGAATATGTAACTAATAGCTTATTGAGGTGTTAAATCAAGATTCATTTAAGGAAAAGCTAATTCAAGACATAATACGTGCAGGTTTAGATGGTACGAGTGCTTCATGTAGGATCAAAAAAGCCTCCATTCCACAGGAGAACGAAGGCTTTCCACAAACATTAGCGGGGAATTTTCAATATATAGAAATGAAAATTGCCGACAATATGCTCGTTTGTATAAAACGAGATATCAGTTAATCCGTCTCATCTAGAAGGTCTGTGTTTTCTAACCATAGCGCATTAATGATGCCAAGCGCACAAGCGAGCAAGATTCCCAGAACCCAACATAAATACCACATAAGTTATCCTCTTGGTTCACCTAAATTAATACAGTGATGAACTGTTATCGTGAATGTATTTGCTTTCTAATCGACCGAACATCTTGTAGTAACACCAAATTGTGTAGCCCAAGATAATAGGTATAACGATTACCGCGACAACAGAGATAATGCTTAGAGTCAGCTGACTAGAGGTTCCGTCCCACAGCGTCAAACTATGAGATAGCACCAAGGCAGATGGCATGATCATTGGAAACAAAGCGACGCCTGCCGTTGATATAATGCTTGCAATAGATAAGCTTGAAGACGCAAAGGCTAACCCTGCACGGTTCAGTCGAGTCATTATTGCGCAGCCCAACATCCCAATGATGCCTAACGCTGGAATAATCCAAAGTACAGGATAGGTTTCGTAGTTGTGTAGAAGTAAGTCATCAAACATCACAATTATGAAGTCTGTCATCTCAATGCGCATGGTTTCGAAGTTAAACTCCGCACCAACAGGGTTTTGCATCCAACCGTTGGCCATCAAAATCCATAGACCAGAGAAGTTAGAACCCAAGGCTGTTAGCCAAGTTACAGACAAGTGCTGACGCTTAGATAACTTGTCCCAACCAAAGAAGAACATGCCAACTAAGGTGGATTCCAAGAAAAACGCAATCAAAGCTTCGATCGCGAGCGGGGCACCAAAAATATCACCCACGTAGTGAGAGTAGTACGCTCAGTTAGTACTAAACTGGAATTCCATCGTTAAGCCGGTTGCCACACCAACCGCGAAGTTAATACCGAACAATTTACCCCAGAACTTAGTCATGTCCTTGTAGATTGTCTTATTGGCCATGATATACAGCGATTCCATCACTGCAAGTAAAAAGGAGAGGCCTATCGTTAGGGGAACGAATATAAAATGATAAAGCGCGGTACTCGCGAATTGAAACCGCGACAGATTGACGACATCTGTAAGCATAAAAACTCCTTCCCGCCACGTGTGTGACGGGTAAGATAATGGAAAAATAAAAGGATAATTAGAGAGAGTTAATTAGGAGGTTATATATAGCGCTATGGCGTTAGACGTAATTGAGGTTGATTACCAACGAAGTGCTTTGTCTTGTTTTTTGAGAACTGTTTACGTAGCCAGTAATCAGCACTTACGTAGCGACCGCCACCGAAGACAAGAAGAACCAACAGCATTACAAAATAGGTGCCTGCGAACTCCATGACGTTGTTCACCATTACCGGGTCGTCAAGTTCAGTGATGTAGTTTTAGCGGCCTGGGAAGTTAACAGCCAACCACTCGATGAAACCATTCAGTCTTATGGTCGCTTCCATACCGCCAGTCGCGATTGCGTCCCAACCGTGTTTCCAGTGAACCATGGCACTTGCCACACTCATCATGAAAATCATCGGAATTGAAATAAAACGAGTGAATAGACCCCTAATACGATACAGATACACCCCAGTACTTCGGTTGCTGCAGCTAAGAAAGCTAACAACTCAGGAAAAGGAAGGTTAAGGCCTTCATCTGCTGCCGAAGCCCCAAACCATGCAACGGTTCCTGAGAAGCCAAGTACCTTTGAACGAGCTCCGACATAAATCACTGGAATTAAGTAAAGGCGCACCTTTACGCTTATTGCTCGCCTTTGACATCGAAGTCTATCTTGTCTGCACCTGTAAAGACTTGGAAGCGCAAGCCTTTAGCACGAGCAATCGTAATGATGCCAAACTTCTGCGCTAAGTCTAAACCCATTTGGGTCACGCCAGAGCGTGATAGAAGAACAGGAATTCCCATCTGCGCCACTTTGATTACCATTTCAGAGGTAAGGCGACCTGTGGTGTAGAAGATCTTGTCTGCGCCATCTTCTTTGTTGAGCCACATCTCACCCGCTAGGGTATCAACGGCATTGTGACGACCAACATCTTCCACAAACGACAACACATGGTCATCTTTGCAAACAGCACAACCGTGCACGGCACCGGCTTTCTTGTAAGTATCGTTGTAGTGGGTCAAAGCCTCTAGAGCCTTATAGATTTCAGATTGCTTAACCTTGGTTTTAGGCACTTGGTAATCTTCCAACTGCTTCATCACATTGCCGTACATGGTGCCTTGACCACAGCCAGACGTCACCGTCTTCTTCTTCAATGCTTGCTCCAGTTGGCTTGTGTCTTCTTTAGTGATAACCGCTGCAGAGCTGGTTTCCCAATCGATGATAATAGATTCAACGGCTTCTGGATCAGAAAGGAAGCTTTGGTTTTTTAAATAGCCTAATACTAATGACTCAGGACGAGAACCCAATGTCATTAAGGTTACGATCTCTTTCCAGTTCAGCATTACGGTAAGGGGACGCTCACACGCGATCTGTTTTGTTAGCTTTTCGCCATATTCATCAAACACTTCAACTTCGATGGTCTGAAGTGGATTCTCACTGGTTTTTATTATGTTTGGTTTTACCACAGTCATTTCCTACTTAATGAGATAGCGATTTTATGAGATAAGAAGTCAACAGGAGCAATAAAGCTCTCATTCATCAATGCGCTAGTTTGTATATATCGTTATCGTTCATGCTTCAATTATTAAACATGTGACAGCACGGCGAAGAGCGGCTGCAAATCTTATTCCAAAATAACGGGGATTCGTTAAAACATGAAGCATTAGATTAAAATAACGCAAAATATGAGAGTTCACCGAGACTAACTGTCTCAAACCAGCGCAATCGACTAACGTTATAAGGGTAACTCTACGACAAACGCACTAAAGACGCCGCAGGACTTAAGCTGTATTGGCGTGTTTATTGCTATGGTTTATTGCTATGCTAGAGGGTATATGATTATGCGAAGTACAAAATGTCCTACGTACGATCAGAATAAAGAAAATCAATTGGGTGCAGTATGTCTGAGATAAAAGAATTCCAAGAACACTATGAAAAAACAGAATCAGTTTGGCCAATAGGTGTCCAAAGAATAGAGAAAGAGATCAAAACGGGCATTTGGGTAACGACTCAATGGGAACTCATCGGTTTTGAATTATCACCTGAAAATGAAACCCTAGACGTATGTTTGCTCCAACTACACAAAGATGAACGCACCGACTACCGCTTCAATTTAAGCTCTCAGCAACCTAAGCTATTCTTAGTTATGGATAATGTTGACTCCGGTAAACCTATTATTCAATTACTGACAGCATCACAAACGGTCGCAGGCCAATACATGGACGGAGATAACCAAGTATTGTCTTACGACATGCCTTTACCTGTACAAGCGTGGATGGAAGCCTTTATTGGTCGTCATGGTGAATTATTAGAAGCGAGACGCAAGAAGCGCAAAGGAGCAGGTCGTTCTAATGGCAACTAACTTTTTTAGCCGTTGGTCTCAACGAAAGCTCGATGAATCGACTGATAAAGCGCTTGAAGCTGAACAGCCTCTTGAGGAAACCTCGGTTACTTCTTCTGAGTCTGCACTTCAAATACGAACCTCTGCTGAAGAACTAGCACCAGATGACCCAGCTTCTACTGAGCTAACTGAAGCTTTAGAAGACGCTGCTGACACTGAAGGGCCGGCATCAGAGGCTACTGAAGAGCTGTCTATGGCTCAATTATTGGTATCAGAAGCATCAGAAAGCGTAAAAAAAGCCGCATTACGTAAATTATTTCTCTCAGAAGAATTTAACGTACGTGATGGCTTAGACGATTACGATGACGATTACAGTAATCTTAAGTCACTTTCCGAAGGTGTCGCTGAAAGCTTACGCGATTGGTTAAAAGAGAAGTCAGAAGAAGAAATGTCAAGCGAACAAGAGCAAGTCACTGAAAGTAGAGAAAAAGATTCGGTTAACAACGCTGAAGAAGCGGAATCAGATCTTGTTGAAAGTGGTGAAATTGCGGGGCAACAAAAAGGACTGTGTAAAAACACAGTATCGAATGATATCGACACTGACGCTATTGAAAATGACCCAAAAGAGGTGGAACAAAATATACCACGCAAAGAATAGGTACATTTTGACTAAACACTCAACGAACCGCTTGCGACAAAATGTCCCAAGCGGTTTTTTTATTATTAATATCTCTTTAAATTCAATCTAATTCTTTGAAAATATTTAACTATTAAATTGGCGTGGAATTTGCATAAAATAGTCCACTATCGACTTTTTTGTAGATAACTCGCGTAAGCTTGACGAGTGAATGAATAGTTAACGAGACCATAAGTTGTTAACTGATTACTCAGCAAGTTCTCCAACGTTAACTACAATGAAGATTGAACAGATTATCCATATCCAAAAATGGAACTGAGCAATGCTTAAACAATTATTAGAACAAGCAACTTCAAATAACGCAAAGGCGAGGCTGTATGCGTTTGAGAATACCGTTGAGTTAACAAACCTAATTCCACCGACAGTAAGTTATGAAAGTGGTGGTAATACGCTAATTATTGGTCCAACTGCGATCATTGAAAGTGCTGCAGCTCAATTGCCTCATTTAACAAGCCTGACACTACTTTCAACAGACGGTGCGAAAGCGACCAACACTGAGTCAGCGCTTTACTACGCAAATGCTGTTCAGGTTTCTGGATTCCTTGGTACGTTCGAAGTTCTGATCGAAAACAAAGGCCTAACCAATAACCTTGCAAAAGTGGCAATCAATCATGACTGTTTTGATGTGGTTTTGGATTTATGTCTGAATAGCTGCATGACAGAAGAAGTGCCTGTTCCAGGTTATTACCCGGTAGGGCGTGGCTATCCAAAACTGGCTGAAGCGTTAGAAGAAATTCCTACGTTAATGGGCACGTTTGATAAGCCTAAGTTCTTCCGTTTGGACACTGACCTATGTGCACACAGTTCTCGTGGTGTTAAAGGTTGTGAGCGTTGTGTTGACGCTTGTCCTGCTGGCGCACTTTCAAGTGAAGGCTCTGATAAGACGGGTCACAAGATTGAGATCAACCCTTACCTATGCCAAGGCGTGGGCACTTGTGCAACGAGCTGTCCGACAGAAGCTATCTCTTACGCATTGCCTAATCCTGATGATACTCAAAAATTCATTGAACGTACGCTAGCTAACTACGAGCAAGCGGGCGGTTTGGATCCGATCGTACTTATCTGTAGCTCACGTCATGAAACTTACAACGTGATGGCACTTAAAGCGCTACCAGACAACGTGATTCCTATTGTTGTCGAAGAGCTGCCATCTATTGGTATCGATACTTGGTTTGCAGCATTAGTTAATGGCGCGACTCAAGTTCTGTTTGCAGCATCTCGCTTTATGCCAGAAACGATCATTCGTGTTCTGAATAACGAAGTAGGGATCGCTCAAGAGTTACTAGACCAAATCGGTATTCCGAAAGAAACGATCGATATTCTGTACTTAGAATCTCTACGTGAAGGTCCTCCAACACTTTGTGTGGATTCATTCGACCTTGCGCTTGGCGATCTTCAAGGCAACAAGCGTCAGCGTCTATTCACAGCACTTGATGCGATGTCTTCAGCTCGTATTCCTGTTGAAAATATTGTTGAGCTTCCGTCAAACGCACCTTACGGCAATGTTTCGTGTGATAGCAAAGATTGTACGTTATGTATGAGTTGTGTGGCTGTATGTCCGACACGTGCACTTCATACCGACGGAGCTTCTCCATCACTTAAGTTTGTAGAACAAGACTGTATTCAATGTGGTCTGTGTGAAAAGGCATGTCCTGAAAATGTTCTGACTCTTACGCCTCGTATGAACTGGGTGAAAGAGGAGCGTCAGAAAGCGGTTGTGATTCATGAAGAGAAAGCAGCGGAATGTGTACGTTGCCATAAACCATTCGCACCTCAGTCTATGATTGACATGCTACAGAACAAGTTACGCGGTCACTCTCACTTTTCAGACGAAGCAGCGATTAATCGTATTGCAATGTGTGAAGACTGCCGTGTGGTGGATATGTTTGATTCAATGGCTCAAGACCCATTGAAACAATTGAAATACTAGGAGTTAGCCTTGGAAACGAATTTGGGTCAGGCACAAGAACAGACACTAAGAACTGAGATCTATTTGGTTCTGTCTGCACTGTTTCGTAGCGCACCTTCTGAAGAGGTGATCGACTTTCTAAAAACGCTAGATATTGAAGCGTCTGAAAGCTCGATGCAGAAAGCTTGGATTGCCATTCAACAAGCAGCAACAGAATCAAACCGAGAAGCACTAGAAGATGAATATCAAGACCTGTTCATCGGCATTGGTCGCGGAGAGGTCGTTCCATTTGGTTCTTGGCATCGCACTGGCGCCATGATGGAAAAACCATTGGCTGACATTCGTCATGATTTAGATCTTTTAGGCATTGAGCGTGATGATCAAGTGAAAGAGCCAGAAGATCACGTCGCGGCGCTTTGTGAAGTGATGGCGATGCTAACGGCTGAGGAAGAAGCACTGCAACAAACGGTATTCAATAAGCACCTTGGTCCTTGGTTTAACTCTTTCACGCGTCAGCTTGAAGAGGCAGAAAGTGCAAACTTCTACAAATCGGCCGCTCAGTTATGTGAAGCCTTCTTAACGTTAGAACAAGTGCGTTTTAGCGTGAATACAAAAAGCAGTAAGCACAAATTAAAGATTGATGTGAAAAACGTCACTGATTACGAGTAATCGAGCAGTACGCGATTATATCGATAGAGGGGCATTAAGCCTCCAAAAAAGATCTACCGTAAGGTAAGGAAGCAATGATGAAAGATAATAAAGATATAAATACAAGCCGTAGGGATCTACTCAAAGGCTTGACGACTGCAGCCGTTGCTGGAGCCGTTGTCGCTGGTACAACTAAAGTGGCAACCGCTTCAGAAACAGTTGAAATTTCGAAAGAAGACGTGAAGAAGACTGGCTATCGTGAAACGCAACATATTCGCGATTACTACGACACACTTTAGGAGATAACAGATGAAACTTGTCAAACGCTCCGATAGTGTGAGCAAAGAAACCAATCAGCTAGGTGTGTCTCGACGTGCCTTCATGAAAAATACTTCATTAGCTGCTGGTGGTGCAGTCGTAGGCGCAAGTCTATTTGCACCAGGCATGATGAAGAAAGCACAGGCTAAATCAGTCGATCCAGAAGCGAAAACAGAAGTAAAGCGTACTATCTGTTCTCACTGTTCTGTGGGCTGTGGCATCTACGCTGAAGTTCAAAATGGTGTTTGGACAGGTCAAGAACCTGCATTCGATCACCCATTCAACGCTGGTGGACACTGTGCGAAAGGTGCAGCACTTCGTGAGCACGGCCACGGTGAACGTCGTCTTAAGTACCCAATGAAATTGGAAGGCGGTAAGTGGAAGAAGCTTTCTTGGGAACAAGCGATTGAAGAGATCGGTAACAAAGCGCTAGAACTTCGTAAAGAGTCTGGCCCTGATTCAGTTTACTTCCTAGGTAGTGCGAAACACAGTAATGAACAAGCTTACGCATTCCGTAAGATGGCGTCGCTTTGGGGAACGAACAACGTCGACCACCAAGCGCGTATTTGTCACTCAACCACAGTAGCCGGTGTTGCGAACACTTGGGGTTACGGTGCAATGACAAACTCGTTCAACGACATGCACAACTGTAAATCGATGCTGTTCATTGGTTCAAACCCTGCAGAAGCTCACCCAGTAGCGATGCAGCACATCTTGATCGCGAAAGAGAAGAACAACTGTAAGATCGTTGTTGCGGATCCTCGTCGCACGCGTACTGCTGCGAAATCAGATCACTACGTTTCTCTTCGTCCTGGTTCTGACGTTGCGTTTATCTGGGGTGTGTTATGGCACGTTTTTGCAAACCAATGGGAAGACAAAGAGTTCATTAAACAACGCGTATTCGGCATGGACGAGATCCGTGAAGAAGTGGCGAAATGGAACCCAGCAGAAGTTGAACGCGTAACCGGTGTTAGTGAAAAAGATGTATACCACACAGCGAAACTACTTTCTGAAAACCGTCCGGGTTGTATCGTTTGGTGTATGGGTGGTACTCAGCACACGACTGGTAACAACAACACACGTGCTTACTGTGTACTTGAGCTTGCGCTAGGTAACATCGGTAAATCAGGCGGCGGTGCAAACATCTTCCGTGGTCACGATAACGTACAGGGCGCAACTGACCTTGGCGTACTTTCTGACACACTTCCAGGTTACTACGGCTTGTCTGAAGGTTCTTGGCGTCACTGGTCAAAAGTTTGGGATATCGACTTTGATTGGGTGAAAGGCCGTTTCGATGACAATGCATACGGTGGTCAAAAACCAATGAACAGTGCAGGTATTCCTGTATCTCGTTGGGTAGATGGCGTACTTGAAGACAAAGACAAGATTCGTCAGCGCGAAAATATCCGTGCCATGTTCTACTGGGGTCACGCGGTGAACTCTCAGACTCGTGGTCCAGAGATGAAAAAAGCGATGCAGAAACTGGATATGATGGTTATTGTTGACCCATACCCAACGGTTGCAGCGGTAATGAACGATCGTACCGATGGCGTTTACCTGCTACCAGCAACGACTCAATTTGAAACCTACGGCAGTGTAACGGCGTCAAACCGCTCTCTACAATGGCGTGACAAAGTCGTTGAGCCTCTATTCGAATCTAAACCTGACCACGAAATCATGTACTTGCTTTCTAAGAAGCTTGGTTTTTCTGAGCAGCTGTTCAAAAACATTCGAGTTGAGAACAACCAACCTCTTATTGAAGACATCACACGTGAATTCAACAAAGGTATGTGGACGATCGGCTACACAGGCCAAAGCCCTGAGCGCTTGAAAGAACACCAACAGAACTGGCACACGTTCCACAAAACGTCTCTAGAAGCAGAAGGCGGTCCAGCAAATGGTGAGACTTACGGTCTGCCTTGGCCATGTTGGGGCACTCCAGAGATGAAACACCCCGGCACGCACATCCTTTACGATACGTCTAAGACGGTTGCTGATGGTGGTGGTAACTTCCGTACTCGTTTCGGTGTTGAGTTTGAAGGTCAAAGCCTACTTGCTGAAGACAGCTACTCGAAAGGCAGTGCGATCAAAGACGGTTACCCAGAATTTAGTGACAAACTACTTAAACAACTGGGTTGGTGGGATGACCTAACTACAGAAGAGAAAGCGTCTGCTGAAGGCAAAAACTGGAAGACTGACGTTTCAGGTGGTATCCAACGTGTGGCAATTAAACACGGTTGTATCCCATTTGGTAATGCGAAAGCACGTGCGATTGTTTGGACATTCCCAGACCGTGTACCACTGCACCGTGAGCCGCTTTACACGCCACGTCGCGACCTAGTTGCTGATTATCCAACGTGGGACGACAAAGAAGCTATCTTCCGTGTTCCTACGCTTTACAAGTCGATTCAAGAGCAAGACAAATCTGGTGAATATCCGTTAGTTCTAACTTCTGGCCGTCTGGTTGAATACGAAGGTGGTGGTGAAGAAACCCGTTCTAACCCTTGGCTAGCTGAGCTACAACAAGAAATGTATGTTGAAGTGAACCCGAAAGACGCGAACGACATTGGCTTTAAAGATGGCGATGACGTTTGGGTTGAAGGTGCGGAGAAAGGCCGAATTAAGGTGAAAGCGATGGTAACACGTAGTGTGAAACCGGGTTTAGCGTTCTTGCCATTCCATTTCGGTGGGAAGTTTGAAGGCGAAGATTTGCGTTCTAAGTACCCAGAAGGCACTGATCCTTACGTTATTGGTGAAGCTGCTAACACAGCAACCACTTATGGTTACGACCCTGTCACGTTGATGCAGGAAACGAAAGTAACCCTTTGTAATATTCGTAAAGCGTAAGGAGTCTTAAAATGGCTAGAATGAAATTTCTTTGTGACACCAAGCGTTGTATCGAATGTAACGGTTGTGTCACTGCATGTAAGAATGAAAATGATGATGCTCTGGAATGGGGAATTCAACGTCGTCGCGTTGTCACATTGAACGATGGCGAACCGGGTGAAAACTCTATCTCAGTTGCGTGTATGCACTGTACTGATGCGCCATGTATGGCTGTTTGTCCTGCAGACTGTTTTGAACATACAGAAGACGGTATCGTCCTTCACAACAAAGATCTGTGTATCGGTTGTGGTTACTGTTTGTTTGCTTGTCCATTTGGCGCCCCTCAATTCCCTAAACAGGAAGCGTTTGGTGAGCGCGGTAAGATGGACAAATGTACCTTCTGTGCTGGCGGTCCTGAAACAGAACCAGGTTCTGTTGAAGAGCGTCAAAAGTACGGTGCGAACCGTATTGCCGAAGGCAAACTGCCAATGTGTGCTTCTTTGTGTTCAACTAAAGCACTGCTAGCGGGTGACGCAGAGAAAGTTTCTGATGTTTTCCGTCAACGTGTTGTTGAACGTGGTGCGAAAGGTGCTGGTTGGACAAACGGCAATGACTTGTCTTATGACGCAACTAAGAGCTAAGTAGGAGAGGCATATGCTTACACTGTTTAAGCGTCTCTTCCTTGTTGTGCTGCCAATGGTGGCAGCACTAACAATGCTTTCTCCTATGAGTCATGCATCTGAGACGAACTCATCACAAACTCAAGCAAACTCAGCTGAAAGAGAAGTGGTTCAACTTGCTGGTGCGGATTACTGGCGACAAGTTAGAGATGGACAATCAGGTTACACCACATCTCAGTCTCCTGAGCATGGCGTACTCATCAGTACTCCAGGTCAAACTTGGTACATCTTAAAAGAGAAGTGGATGTCACCAGCTGGTGCCGTTGCTATCTTTGGCAGTATTGCTTTTGTCACTCTGATGTACGTAGTGATTGGTCCATTGATGCTCAGTGCGCCAAGAACAGGTCGCAAGATCAAACGGTGGTCTCGACTGGATCGTGCATTACACTGGAGCATGGCGTTTACCTTTCTGACCCTAGCGTTCAGTGGTTTGATGTTGGTTTATGGTAAACACTTCTTGAAACCTTATATACCAACGGATCTATGGGGCTTCATTGTTCTACTAGCTAAGCAATACCACAACTACATAGGCCCAATTTTCTATGTGTTGTTGATGGCTGTTCTTATCAAATGGTGGCGCAAGTCTATCTTTAAGAAAGTGGATATCCAGTGGTTCTTGAAACTAGGCGGTATGGTAGGGAAGCATAAAGGCTCTCACCCATCTGCAGAGTTCTCGAATGCCGGTGAAAAAGCGCTGTTCTGGCTACTTATCGTAATGGGTAGTGTCGCTGCAATCAGTGGTTTGGTATTGGATTTCCCAATCTTTGGTCAAACTCGCCGTGATATGGAACTTTCAAACTTAGTTCATATGTTGGCAGCTCTGATCCTAATCTGTGGCTTTGTGTTTCACATCTACATCGGCTTGTTTGGTATGGAAGGTGCACTAAAAGGCATGATAACAGGCGAAGTTGATGAGACTTGGGCGAAAGAGCACCATGACCTTTGGTATAACGAAGTGATGGAACAAGAAAAGAACGGCGTGCAGCAAGACGCTAACGTAACAACAGAGGCAAACGAAGGGGTGAATAAGAATGAACAAACCTCATAAAGGCATTTGGGTTGCTTATATTCTAAGCTGTTTCACACCATTTACTTGTCTTATCTCTGGTGTGATCGCGATTATTTACGCAGGTTATCGTTTAGATAAAGGTGAAGATGGCGAAGTCGTTGATACGCATTACTATGGCTTAATCCGCTCGTTCTTCTTGAACCTAACCTTCTTTGTGGTTCTTATCGTGACGGTAGCGACCTCAAACGGCGTGTTAATCGGTGTGAACGATTACTGGTATCAAAACCATATTATCGATGACATCGCTTACTACATTCCATATGTAGGTATGTTATTCGGTGGTGTTGCGATTGTGGTTTGGTTTATCCGTATGTATCAAGGCATGCAGCGTTTAAGTCAAAATCTGCCGCAAAACCTGTCTACAGGACCAAACCTGTAACGTCAGTGCGTTAGCTATAGCTTAAAAGAAAAGCCCAGTGATTATTTCGCTGGGCTTTTTGTTTTTAAGTCTCTTGTCTAGAAATATAGCTGTCAGCGGATCTCTACCCTAAGTGTCTGCGGCCGCTTTTTGCGTTTATTGAAATCAGTCGGAGAGTTTTATTGAAAAGTTAAGTAAACGACTAGCGAGTTATGTCACAAATAGCCAATGAATTCAGTTGGCTAAGACTATGGTCTAATCCCCAAAACTATTGTTGGAATTTGAACAGTGCTAAGCTGTTACAAAGTGACATATTGAAAAGGACGTTATATGCATTTCCCATATCGTAATATCGTAATTCTTACTGGTGCCGGCATTTCTGCTGAGTCGGGGATACAAACATTCCGAGCACAAGACGGGCTATGGGAAAACCATAAAATCGAAGATGTCGCCACCCCAGAAGGGTTTGCAAAAGATCCCGACTTGGTTCAAGCATTCTATAACAAGCGTCGTCATGGCTTAAAAGGTGAGAGCATTCAACCAAATTCAGCCCATAAGGCGCTAGGTGAGCTTGAAGACAAACTTGATGGCAAAGTTACAATCATAACTCAGAATATCGACAACCTGCACGAGAGAGGCGGTAGCAACAACATTATTCACATGCACGGTGAACTGTTAAAAGCACGTTGCAGCGAATCTAACCAAGTTATCGAGCATAAAGGTGACATCGAAACTGGTGAACTTTGTCACTGCTGTCAAATTCCCGCGCAAATGCGTCCACACATTGTTTGGTTTGGTGAGATGCCATTGAGAATGGGCGACATCTATTCCGCACTGGAAGAAGCCGACCTATTTATCTCAATCGGTACATCAGGCGTAGTTTATCCAGCTGCTGGGTTTGTGCATGATGCAAAAATGCATGGCGCACATACGATCGAAATCAACCTTGAGCCAAGTGCAGTAGAGAGCGAGTTTGAAGAGAAACGTTACGGCAAAGCGAGTATCGTGGTGCCTAAACTGGTTGGCGAGTTATTATGTACAGAGAAAGGTTCTTTAACGGCCTAAGCCTTGTCTTTGATAAAGCACGTCAGTTTCTGAATCTGAAAAAAATAAAGCGGCTTACGCCGCTTTATTTACTTAACTGATTAACTAACAATAACTTAGTTGTTCACTTTAAGTTTTTGGAAGTACTCGTCATAAATGACACTCGCTTCACCAACTTCATCTTGCCATACACCGTTATCCATCACTGATTGTGGTGGGAAAACGTTCTTGTCTTCAGCAAATTCTTTTGGAAGAAGAGGGTAAGCGGTTTTTACTGGGGTCGGGTAGCCGATCTCTAGAGCAATTTTTGCTGCGTTCTCTGGGCGAAGAAGGAAATCGATCATCTTATGAGCTGCTTCGATGTTCTTAGCACCAGACGGAATCGCTAGGCTGTCCATCCAGAAGATAGCACCTTTCTCTGGCCAGATAATATCAATCGTTGCGCCTTCTTGGCGTGCCATGTAAGCAGAGCCATTCCAAAGCATACCAAGTGACACTTCACCCGCTAGGTAAGGGTTAGCAGGGAAATCTGAGTTAAATACCAATACGTTTGGCATTAGCTTACGAAGTTCTTCGTACGCTTCTTTGATTTCTTCAGGGTTAGTCGTGTTTGGAGAGTAACCCAGTTTAGATAAAGCAATATGGAAAACCTCACGAGAGTCATCCATCATCATCAGTTGACCTTCCCACTGTGTATCCCACAGATCGCCCCAGTTTTTCACTGAAGACTTGTCTAGCATATCTGAGTTGATACCAATGCCCGTTGCACCCCAGATGTAAGGGATCGAGTAGTTGTTGCTTGGGTCAAATGGCTTATCTAAGTAATTTGGATCCAAATCAGCAAAGTGGCTTAGCTTAGTTTTATCAAGCTCTTGAAGCATGCCTTCTTTACGCATCTTAGAAACGAAGTAAGTAGAAGGAACCACTAAGTCATAACCCGTACCTTGAGTTTTTAACTTAGCGTACATGCTTTCGTTTGACTCGTAAGTAGAGTAATAAACCTTAATGCCCGTCTCTTTTGTGAAGTCTTCTAATACTTCATTTGGAATATATTCAGACCAGTTGTAAAAATACAGTTCTTGGTCAGCTGCGAAAGAGGGTGTAGAAAGTAAAGTAGCAGCACACAATGCGCCGGTATACAGTGTTTTTTTCATTACTGTTCCGTTCATTTGTTTGATTTGAAGTTGGGTAGTGAGCCCAAAGTAAAAGGATTCCTAAAAATCGCGATATATTATAGCAGCGATATAATAAAATAGGCAGCCTAAGCTGCCTATTCATTGATATTGTTGTTTTTAACCAATTAACTGTCGAGTAAGACTCGTCAAATAAGCCAGTTATTGACCCGCTTTAAGCTTCATGAAGTAATCTTCGTACTTCACGGTCTTATCGCCGACTGCAGCTTGCCATTCAACACGATCAAGGTCTTCTTGAGACGGGAACAGAGCAGGGCTGTCTTTGAACTTCTCGTTAGACGCTTTCACTGCGGTTAGGTAACCAGTATCACGAGAGATTTGCTCAGCGATTTCAGGGCGAAGTAGGAAGTCGATCATCTTGTGAGCCGCTTCTACGTTTGTTGCACCAGAGCTGATTGCGAAGTTATCAACCCAACCGATACCGCCTTCTTTAGGGAATACCAGTTTAATTGGTAGACCTTCGTTTTGAGCCGCTGCTGCAGAGCCGTTCCAAAGCATACCAAGGCCAACTTCACCAGACATGTATGGTGCGCCAGGGTTGTCTGAGTTAAATACTAGAACATTCGGCATTAGCTTTTGTAGCTCAGCGTAAGCTTCGTCGATCTCTTTCTCGTTAGTTGTGTTACCTGAGTAACCTAACTTGCGTAGTGCAATGTGGAAAACTTCGCGAGTATCGTCCATCATCATCAGCTGACCTTCAAGCTCAGGCTTCCATAAGTCAGCCCAGCTTTGAAAATCTTCTGGATCGTACATGTCTGTGTTAACAGCCAAACCAGTAATAGCAACTACGTGTGGAATAGAGTAGTCGTTATTTGGGTCGTAAGGCTTATCTAGGTAGTTTGTATCTAGATTCTTAAAGTTGTTCAGCTTGGTTTTGTCGATCTTTTGAAGCATACCCTCATCACGCATCTTAGATACGAAGTAAGTCGACGGCACAACTAGGTCATAGCCTTTGTTGTGTGTTTTTAGCTTTGCGTACAGGGTTTCGTTCGACTCGTAAGTCGAGTAGATAACCTTGATACCAGTCTCATCAGTGAACTGTTCTAGAATCTCACTGTTGATGTAAGGTCCCCAGTTCATGAATACCAATTCTTTGTTATCTTTCGCAAAAGACGGTGCAGATAACATTGAAAGCGCACATGCACTACCAGCTAATAGAGTAGCCCATTTTTTCATTGACGTTAGCTCCAAACTAAACGTTGCCCGAAGGCAGTAGATAGAAAAACAGAATGGCAATTTACCATTCTGTTTATGATTAACACTTTGTAGAACATGAAGTTTGTTAACTTCTTATCAAGTTAGTCTCTGTATAGAGTAGGAGACTTACTTAATTTTCTCTCTCGCTAATAACTGAGAAATAATCACCAGTACTAGCGACACCACTAACATCACTGTTGCTAGGGCGTTTACCTCTGGAGAGATACCCACTTTAACCATAGAGTAAATCTTCAGTGGCAAGATTTCATACGTTGGACCGGTTACGAAAGAACTGATAATCACATCGTCCAGAGACAGTGTGAAGCTCAATAACCAACCCGCAGCAACCGCAGGCTTAGCAAGAGGCAGGATGATCTGTTTTAGAATCGTCCATTCACTTGCACCTAAGTCTTTTGCTGCTTCAAGCATTTTCACGTCGAAGCCATTCAAGCGACTGTAAACCGTTACAACAACAAACGGCAAACAGAACGTAATATGCGCAGCAAGCAGGGTAAAGAAGCCTAGTTGCACACCCATTACTAAGAACAGAGCCAGTAACGAGATTGCCATTACGATATCTGGTGACATCATTACGATGAACAACATGCCATTGACTACGCCTTTACCTTTGAACTGGTAACGGAATAGGGCTACGGCTGTCAGGCTGCCGACAATCGTAGCAGCTGTTGCTGAAAACACCGCTACGTTAATCGAGTGCCACGCAGCCTGCATTAGGCTGTCGTTGTTAATAAGTGCGTCATACCACTTGGTGGTGAAGCCACCCCATTTCATACCAAACTTGTTGGCATTAAATGAGTTCGCAATCAATACGATAATAGGTAGGTATAGAAAAGCGTATACCAACGCCATAAAGCTGAACTTAACTGTGCGACCCATTAGTCTAGCTCCACCTTCTTATTCAATAGCTTGCCTGCTCGGTAGTAGGCATAAAGCATAATTGCCATCGCAACCGTCAGCGCAATACTCGTAGCCGCGCCAAACGGCCAATCTCGGGCGTTGAGTACTTGGCTCTTAATCACGTTACCAATCAGCAAGTTCTTAGCGCCGCCTAATAGGTCAGAGATGTAGAACATGCCTAACGCTGGAAGAAGTACTAATAAACAACCACCGATAATGCCAGGCATCGTTAGCGGAAGTACAACTTTCAACAAGGTTTGAAGCTTGTTTGCGCCTAAGTCTTTTGCTGCTTCTAGGTACGTGTCATCCAGTTTTTCAATCGCTGAATACAGCGGCAGAATCATAAACGGAAGCAGGATGTACACTAAGCCGATCATTACTGAGGTTTCTGTGTACATGATACGTAACGGTTTATCGATAATATCTAGCGCTAACAGGCTTTTGTTCAAGACACCTTGAGTACCCAATACAATCTTCAAACCGTAAGTACGAATCAAAGAGTTCGTCCAAAATGGCACAATCACTAAGAACAACATGATAGGGCGCCATTTCACCGGCATTTTTGCCACGATGTAGGCAAACGGGTAGCCAATAATTAAACACAATAGCGTCGCGATAATCGCCATATAGAAAGAGTGCATCAATACTTTAAAATACAGCGGGTCAGCCAAACGCACGTAATTATCGAGAGTGAAGGTCATCTCGATCAAGTTCGCTTCATCACGAGTTAAGAAACTAGTACCTATGATCATAATGTTTGGAATCATCACGAACAACACTAGCCAACCTGTGATCAAAGCAACAATTGCGTTTTGTAAATTAAACTTCTTGCTCATCTTCTAATACCACTTCCCAGCTTTCAACCCAAGTTACTGCAACTTTTTGGCCCAGTGAGTGATCAACATCAGGGTCATCTTCGTTGAAGAATTCGCTAACCATGACACGCATACCAGATTCAAGTTCTACGACTGAATCTAACGTCATGCCTTTGTAGGTTCGCTCGACAATGTAGCCAACAATACCGCGTTGTTCAGACTCTTTGATTTCTTCGATACGAAGATCTTCAGGGCGAAGCAATACTTGCAGTTTTTGACCCGGTGTTACGTCTTTATCGTGATAGATAATGGACTCTTCACCTTCGATTGTCGCAACAATGCGTTTTTCATCTTGACGAGATTTCGCTGTCGCTTCGAATACGTTAATTTCACCAATGAAACGCGCTACAAATAGGTTCTTAGGCTCTTCGTAGATCTCTCTTGGTGTTCCATCTTGTTCAATCACACCATCACGCATAACAATAATACGGTCAGACATAGACAGCGCTTCTTCTTGGTCATGCGTAACAAAAATGAACGTGATACCAAGTTGGCGTTGTAATTGTTTCAGCTCAATTTGCATCTGTTTACGCAGTTTGTAATCCAGAGCAGATAGAGATTCATCCAACAAAAGAACTTTAGGCTTATTAACGACAGCACGAGCGATTGCAATACGTTGCTGTTGACCACCAGATAGCTGGTGTGGCTTTCGTTGTGCCATTTGTTCTAGGCGCACCATTTTCAAAGCATCCATTACGCGAAATTCAATCTCGCTGTTTGGAACTTTCTGCATGCGTAAGCCAAATGCCACATTATCGAAAACGGTCATATGTGGGAATAGGGCATAGCTTTGGAATACAGTGTTTACATGCCTTTGTTCAGCAGGAACTTGGGTTACGTTTTGTTCAGCTAATAGTATTTGACCACTATCTGCCGTTTCAAAACCCGCAATCATTCTTAGTACGGTTGTTTTACCACAACCTGATGGGCCTAAAATCGTGAGAAACTCACCATGATTTACGTTTAGATCAAGATTGCCGATGACTTGCTTACCATCGAAGCCTTTACTAATACCAGTTAGTTGTACTACCGGTTTTCCTACTGATTTTTTAGCGTTCAACGTCTGTTTTTCTCCACCTTGGTTCTATTTGAGAACCTGTTGCTATACACCTTTGAGGCGCGCATCATAATCACCAAAAACGTGAAATCAAAGTATTTTTTACCATTCGAAGATAAAAAATTTCTCAGGTAAAAGTAAACATCCTTTACCATACTGTTATTTACTGGGTTTACGCCCCAATAGCTGTCTAATTATTAATCATTAAGACGCAAAAGCAAGCCTTGTTACAGATTCATATTTTAGTTTGTATCTGACATATGAGTATAATGAAGGTAATTTTTTATCAATAAGTTAGGTCGCTTCGTTTATTTAGCGCACCTAGGTATCAATATGAACAACGACATCGAAAAAGATTTTAATTTGGGCGGTAGTATCAACCGTGCACTTTCAGGCGATTATGAGCTCAAAGCTACGGCTGTATTCCAAGAAGCTTGGAAACATACGATAAGTCACTTTCTTTCGTTTTCCCCTGCGATTGTTGCTTTAATGTTTGTGCAACTCGCTATCTTTTATATCGCACTTAAACTACAGCTTGGAGATCCAGCGGTTATCTTGGATGCGGTTGTCCACCCTGAGTCGTTTACGCCACAAATCATTGAATCGATCTTTATTGCAAATTTCAGCTATGAAGTTATCAGCGCACCTATCTATGCAGGTATCTGTTTGATGGCGATGAGTCACGCTGCTGGTCTGCAAACTAAAGTTTGCCACATTGGCAAAGGCTTACAGTTTACAATTCCTGTTATCCTTGTGACTCTGTTTAGCCTGATTCTTCAAGGTATTGCAGGCATGATCCTGCCGTTTCTGTCGATTTACTTCTCGGTTGCATTCAGCCAATCGATCCTGTTGATTTGCGATAAGAAAGTACCACCAATGCAATCGCTGCTGCTTTCTCTCCGTGCTGTAAACAAGAAAATCTTCACAGTTGCTTCTATCTACTTATTAGTAATGCTGATGTTCATTGTCGCGGCAATGATGTACGGCATTGGTCTTATCTTCGTTTTACCTTTCTTTTTCCACGTGAAAGGCATTCTTTACCGCGAGATGTTTGGCATTAAACTTAGAGTAATTGCGTCAGACAGACCAAAGAGCGACGACGACCACAGCGGTAGCAACAACAAAGACCCACAGGTATTCGATGCATAACAACTCGAAATCAAGCGCAAGTAAATCACTTGCGCTAAAAGTGACAGCATTAGCCCTAGTTGGCTCAATCTCGTTAGTTGGTCCAATGCTTTACCAACAAGAGGAAGAGCAAAGGCGAGCTGGTCAAGCGGCCCCAGACTCAGAACAAAAGTTTGGTGACTTGACCGTATCTTCTGACAAGCCAGATTTCGCAGCTATTGAAGGTGTAAATGAAAAGAAACGCACCTTCTTTTCTTATCTTCGCCCAAGTATCAACATCGAAAACAAGCGAATCACGAAAGAACGTGCGTTTCTAACTAAGCTTTCAGAAACAGGATTGAGCAATGTTGATTCTGAAGACGCGTTGTACGCAAAGAGACTAGGTAAACTGTATAGCCTGCCAGTGCCTTCATCGGGTTTGGATGATGCTTGGCTGAAAGAAATGTTGAATCGTGTAAACGTGTTACCTGAAGCGCTTGTATTAACTCAGGCGGCAAATGAATCAGCTTGGGGTACATCGCGTTTCGCGACTAAAGCGAATAACTATTTTGGTCATTGGTGTTACACCAAAGGTTGTGGCCTAGTTCCGCTACAACGTAACGAAGGTAGCTCGCATGAGGTTGCGACTTTCTCTTCGAGCCAAGAATCTGTGCATCGTTACTTCATGAATCTTAACCGAAACCTTGCTTACGCAGACCTAAGAGCGATTCGTGCAAAACTAGCGGCAAAGGGCGACGATCTGCTAACGACCCAGACCGCAACAGAGCTTACCAACGGCTTGCTAAAATATTCTGAGCGAGGTTCAGACTATGTGACTGATTTACAAGCTATGATCCGTCACAACGAGGTATACTGGAAAAAGTAACTCGATTTGATAGTCATTTGGTGAGCTTCAAAGGTAAGTTTGACCAAATAACATCACATAAAGAGCAGCTCATTTGCTGCTCTTTATATTTATAAACGCTCAACTTCGACAAGACTATAACAATGAACAAGACAGCACTCGCTTTATTAGCTTCTCTAAGCCTAGGGATCTCTTTACCTGCTGCAGCGCAAGAATACATGTTTACCTATTCTAAGCTTTACACACAGCTTAAAAACAACACCAAAGAAGGGCATGATGACGTTAAAGTTGCAGTCTTCTTTGTCGATCAGCAAGCCCAAACAACCTGCCATATCAGCAAAGCTTGGATGGAAAAAGAAGAGCACTATGAAGAGCTGAAAGTCTCTCCAGCTAACGAGCTATTGCTACCTGTTGACCAAAACCTTCGTTCGGCAAACCCGCTTATTTTTGTGCAAACAAAAGAACAAGAGTGCGCATACTCTCTGGTTGTTATGACTAAAGCACCTTTAGCTGGAACGGTTGAGGTTGCGCAGCTGGAAAACTTGTTACCTCAGATGCAAGCAATGTTAGAAGACGTCAGCGGCATGTTCTCAAGCTGGTTCACACCGGACATACAAGGGTTAACGCTTGAGTTCGCAAACAAGCTTGAAGGTAACATCACGCTTTCTAACGGCAAGCAAATCCCTATTACCCAGGGGCGAACTAAGTTCACACTAGAAGAACTTAACGGAAGTGACAACATCATGTTACCAGAAGCCACAACCCGTGTGTTGCCTTACATTCCGGCTCAATAATGTTGAGTTAGGCGATTGACCACACGGCATTAATCTAAGTAACACATCGTAAAGCAGCCAACTCAAACCAAGTTTGGCTGCTTTTCTGTTTCTGCAACCTGCGTAGTTTGCACTTGTGAAGCTCATTTTTTGTTAAAGATGAGTACTTCTCACTACATAAAGTGGAATCTTTCAACCAGTCGCCTTGTTTATCCTGCCGTTACTATTTCAACATGAAATAAAAATCCGTATAATCCACGCCCTAAAACAGTCCCACTAGCAGTCTACAGTCGGTAATACGACGGTGTGAGAGTCGCAATGAACCAAAACGATAATAGAAAAGAAGTACTAGAATTCAACAAACTTCAGAAACGCCTGAGAAGAAATGTTGGAAATGCCATCATCGACTACAACATGATCGAAGAGAATGATGTGGTAATGGCATGTATCAGTGGCGGTAAAGATTCATTTGCGATGCTAGATATTTTGCTACGTTTACGTGAAGCAGCACCAATCAAATTTGATGTTGTTGCGGTAAACCTAGATCAAAAACAACCTGGGTTCCCTGAGCACATTCTTCCTGAATACTTTGAAACGCTGAACATTCCTTACTACATCGTAGATAAAGATACGTACTCAGTAGTTAAAGAGAAGATTCCTGAAGGTAAAACAACGTGTGGCCTATGTTCTCGTCTGCGTCGTGGTACTTTGTACTCGTTCGCTGAGAAAATTGGCGCGACTAAGATCGCTCTTGGCCACCATATGGATGACATCGTTGAAACTATGTTCCTTAACATGTTCCACGGCGCTCGTTTAAAGGCTATGCCACCTAAGCTACGTTCTGACGATGGTCGTAACGTCGTTATTCGCCCACTGACTTACTGTCGTGAAACAGACCTAATCAAATACGCTGAACACAAAGAGTTCCCAATCATTCCTTGTAACCTATGTGGCTCGCAAGAAAATCTACAACGTCAAAGCATTAAAGCAATGCTAATTGATTGGGATAAGAAGACACCTGGCCGCGTTGAAAAGATTTTTAAATCAATTCAAAATGTTAGTCCAAGCCAGCTGGCTGACCGCGAACTGTTTGACTTCGTAAACCTTCCACTAGACCGTAGCGGCGAACGTGAAGAGTACGAGTTCCAAGAAGCTGAAATTTCATCTTCTAACATCGATGAGTCAATGTTCATTGACGTAACGAACGTATAAACGAACAATCGTTTTAGAGCAATAGATGCGCCTACAACAGACAAACAAAAACGCCTCAAGCAATACTTGAGGCGTTTTTTTATGAATTGAACTCGCAGTTAAGCTCGTCTGCTTAAACGCATTAACCTTTCGAAAGGTTAGGGTCGAGTGGGCTAACGTAACCAGATGGCTTAAGAGCCAAAACATCACAGTTAATCTTATCGATAACATGCTCCGCCGTATTACCAATAAACACCGCAGATAAGCCAGTGCGGCCAGTTGTACCTAAAATAACCATAGCCGCGTTGGTCTCAGACGCGACACGTGGAATGACATCTTCAGGCAAGCCTTGCTCAACAACGGTCTGCTCTTCACACATACCGTGCTTCTGACGCAGTGCCTTCATCGCCGTTAAGTGATGGCCGCGAACTGCATCAGTGTAAGAGGTTGGGTCAAACTCAGGCAGCTCAATTGTGATATTCGCCGGAGTTACTGGATAAGCGTTAACTAAGAAAGGTTCCGCATCTAGACGACCAGTAATCTCAAGGAGTCGATCAACCATAGTATTGTTAAGTTCTATATGCGCTTCCGTCTCTGAGCCTACGTGAACCGAAGCATAAATTTTTGCGTGTTCTGGCCAGAAATCGTTTTTAACAAGCAGCACAGGGCTAGGGCATTTTCTCAATAAGTGCCAATCAGTCGGCGTGAAGATAACTGATTCTAAAGTATCATGCTTGCGCGTGCCCTTAATCAAAATATCGTGACCACCGCTATAAACTTCGGCAATGATGGCTTCGTAAGGGCGGTTATGCCAAACCACTTGAACATTAAATTCAATAGAATCATCTAGGTAAGGCTGTGCGACTTTATTCATCCAGATTTCGCGCTGATGGATAACGCCTTTGCGCATCGCGTCTCTTTCATCGATAGAAAGCATGGATGTCATTTCATACGAGAAATCGTAGATAGACAAAAAGAAAGTGATATGGCTTGTTGAGGTGCTTTTCTTAGCAAGTTGGATAGCACGAACTAGAGCAGGTTGCTCATCGTGATTAATGTCTGCGACAACTAAAATTTTGTTATAGATACTCATAACTAAGCCTACTTTTCAGACCGAACATATAAATAATGTAGCGTAGTTATGGAGAGATTAAGAGAAATAAAAGAGGTTTTAGCGGAGAAACATGATGTAGCTCATTATTGAACTACATCATTGATATCTAGACTATTCTTTTGAAACGCCAGCAAGTTCCATCAGCGCATCATGATCTTCGATAGTGATATATTTGCCTTTAACGCTCAGGATATCTGCTTTCTGGAAACGACCTAAGAGACGGCTAATAGTTTCAACCGTTAAACCTAGGTAGTTACCAATGTCGCCACGAGTCATCGTTAGGCGGAACTCTCGTGGGCTAAAACCACGTTGAGAGAAGCGAGTTGAAAGGTTGTAAAGGAATGCAGCAAGACGCTCTTCCGCGTTCTTCTTAGAAAGAAGCAGAATCATTTCTTGGTCGCCTTTAATCTCGTTACTCATCAGGCGCATAATTTGCTGACGCAACTTAGGCATTTTTCCTGATAGGTCATCAAGAATCTCGTATGGGATTTCACATACCATAGAAGTTTCTAGTGCCTGTGCGAAACTAGGGTGTAGGTCACCAGTAATCGCATCAAAACCAACAAGATCGCCCGCTAGGTGGAATGCAGTAATCTGCTCGTCACCTTGCTCGGTAATCGTGTAGCTTTTGATCGTTCCAGAGCGAATAGCGTATAGCGACTTAAGCTCGTCACCAGCTTTAAATAACTCTTGGCCTTTTTGAATAGGCTTTTTTCTCTCAATGATCTGATCAAGTTGATCAAGTTCAGATTCATTCAAAGTGAACGGAATACAAAGTTGGCTAATACTACAATCCTGGCAATGGATCGCACAACCACCAGATTGGACACGTTTCGTTACAGGCTTTTCAGAAATCATAACAATCTTTCACTATTTGATATACGTCAATATTTTAGCATTCCTTTATCCAGTTGGGTAGTAAAAAAACCGGATTTAAAGAATGACTATACGGTATAAATAATGAGCTGCAGTGCCATATATCCAGTATAGAGACCGTAAATCAAGATTAAAATCGCACCGAGTTGGCGAAATAAGACAGCTTGTTGCAATTTCTTGAGGAAGCTAGCGCCCATACCAACCGTCAGCATAGCTGGAAGCGTTCCTAAGCCAAATGCGAGCATAATTCCGGCTCCATTATACCAACTGCCTGACACAGCCGCCCAGGTCAGCATAGAGTAGACCAAGCCACACGGTAGCCACCCCCAAATAAAACCAAACGGCAGAGCATGGCTTGGATGTTTCAGTGGAAGGAAAGACTTACCGACCGGGGCGATATAACGCCATAACTTCTGACCGACCTTTTCAAAGAACAGCAAGCCAAACCACCACTTACCGATATACAGACCCAAAATGATCATAAAGATGGCAGCGAACAAACGAAGCCAATTAAGTAGCGCGTTGAAATCGCTAAGTTGACCAATTGAAGAGATAGCACCGCCGATCACACCACCAATCACAGCATAGCTAAGTAGACGACCAAGGTTGTAAAGTAGGGGAATAACCGGGGAAGGTTTAGTATTGCCGATTGAAAGGAGCGACGCAATGCCACCACACATTCCAACGCAGTGGCCCGCGCCGATCAGTCCGACAACAAAGGCTCCGATCCAATCAGGCGTCATCGTTCTTTTTATCTAGGTTAGTTGGGCTTTCTATATTAGCTTTGACATTCTTTACAGGCTTGCGGTCAGAGTAGTCATGGGCTTTTTCGTCTTCATCAAACAAAATATTGTGACCTTGACGTTCCAGATCTTCAAACTGTTCGCTCTTTACCGCCCATAGAAAAATACCAACAGCGATACACACCAATACAATCGCAATGGGAATCAGGATGTATAAACTTTCCATTATTTACCTTGCTCTTTTAAAAGCCTTAACGAGTTAGACACAACAATAATAGAGCTTGCAGACATGCCAACAACGGCAATGTATGGAGCAACCAAACCTGCTACAGCCAATGGAAGGATAAGTAGGTTGTATCCCAATGACCATGCTAGGTTTTCTCGGATTATCTTACGCGTTTTTAGCGCCAATGTACGGGACTTAAGTAATCTATCAAGCTTGTCGCCCAATAAAACCATGTCTGCAGAGGCTTTTGCTACATCTGTACCGCCGCCCATCGCGACAGAAAGGTGAGCACCCGCAAGAATAGGCGCATCGTTAATACCGTCGCCAACCATCATGGTGATGTCTTTTTCATCACGAGAGTTAAGGTAAGCAAGCTTATCCTCTGGCTTAGCATTCGCAACGATGTCGGTAATACCAATTTCTTCAGCAACAGGCTTCGCGTTAATCAAGGAGTCACCAGTCAGCAGGGTAGTTTTAATGCCCGCTTCTTTGAACTTTTGGATGAACTCAGTGCTTTCTTTACGAATCGGGTCTTCATAAGTAAAGGTAGCAATATGACGTCCAGCCAACGATAAGTAGATACCGTTGCTTTGCGTCGGTTGAGCTTCACCAAGAATAAACTCACTACTACCGATCGCCACTTCTTGACCGTTCCACTCGCCAGTAATACCCGAACCAATAACGTTGTTTACGGAATTGACTTCAACATCATCGGACACGTTAGTTTTGAATGCTTTCGCAATAGGGTGGTTAGCATGCTGTTCTAGGCTCGCAGCCACTTTTAAACATGTCTCTTTATCAAGCTCTGAGAAAGTTTCCACTTGGCTAATACGAATATCACCCTCAGTCAACGTACCCGTCTTATCAATGATCAAGTGGTTAACTTTGCATAAGGTTTCGAATACATGACCTTTACGCAGTAAAATACCAAAGTTACCCATACGGGACGTTGAACAAGTAATTGCTGTCGGTGTCGCCAGTGAAAGAGCACATGGACAAGTCGCAACCAGTACAGACAACATGATCCAGAATGCGTCTTCTGGTCGTGTTTGATGCCAGTAGAACCAAGTACCGAAGGAGATAACTAAGATAACTGCAACAAAGTAACGAGCCACAATATCGGCAATCTCTGCAATACGAGGCTTAGATAACTGCGCTTCATCTTGCAGACGAACAATATTAGAGATCACAGAGTCCGCTTTTGATGTCATCACTTCCAGTTCAAATGACTCATCGCCATTCAATGTACCAGCGTAAACAGTATCGCCTTCGTTTTTCACAACATGGATAGATTCGCCAGTCAGCATAGATTCATCAATATGAACTCGGCCAGAAAGTACTTTACCATCCGCAGGAATGTGTTCACCCGGAAGTACACGGATCTTGTCGCCTACTTTTAGGGTTTTCACTGGCACTTGCTCACCGTCTAGCGTTGTCGCCATAGCAGGGACGAGCTTAAGTAGGTTACCACTCGCAGCCGCTGCTTTACGACGTGCTCGCATCTCTAAGAAACGACCAAGTAGTAGGAAGAAGGTGAACATCGAGATAGATTCGAAGAAAACTTCTCCTTTCTCTGTCACGGTTGCCACCACACTTGCCACGTAGGCAAACAGCAGAGCGATCGAGACAGGTACATCCATACCCAATGTTCGACCTTTGAGGCTACGCCACGCATTGATATAGAAAGGCAATGCAGAGTAGAGCAGAACCGGTGTTGCAAAGATTAAGCTCACCCAACGGAAGTAGCTTTTGAATTCGGGCTCAAGGTTACCGAAGACTTCAAGATACAACGCCACAGCCAGCATCATGACCTGCATGGTTGCTAAACCAGCAATACCAAGACGATAGAGATAATTCTTCATCGAACGATGATAGGCGGCTTCTTGTTGATCAGCCTCAAATGGTGCGGCTTTGTAGCCTAAGGTATGGATTGTAGACAACAGCTCGCTCAGTTTTGTCTGAGTGTTGTCCCAACTGAGCAGGGCGCGGTTAGTCGTGGTATTAACACGAATACTAACAACCCCTAACTTTGAAGAAACTTGCTTCTCAATAAGCCATGCACAAGCAGCACAAGAGATACCCTCTAGTGACAATGTCACTTCAGAGGTATTTTCAGAGTTACGGACGAACTCCAATTGAACATCTTCGTTGTCGTAATGACTGAGTGCCAGAAGTTGCTCTGGCACGAGATCCGCTTTTTCAGCTGGGGCGGTACGATATTGGTAGTAAGAGACCAAACCGCTATCAACGATTGTCTGGGCTACGGTTTCGCAACCCGGACAACACATAGGTCGCACCGATCCTAAGATTTCTACTTTAAAATCCGTTTCCGCTGGTACATCTTCACCGCAGTGATAACAGGATTCACACATAAGCTTTAGTTCGTTAGTTGAGTAGGAGTATCAATAGGGAAGTTCATGCGACCTTGCACTAACCATTCAGAATCATGCGGAGAAAGCTCGATAAACCATGGACCTTGCATTTCATGGTCCAGAGTCAACGTGTAGTTGCCTCTCGCATCAGCGGTCAGTAGCTGAGTAAAATCACGGTCAGGCAGCGTTCGGTGCACGAACATTGCGCTAATAGCAGGGAAGTGGTCTAGCTGGCCTTTGTCTAGGGTAATGATAACTGAGTTACCTTTCTCGCTAACTAAAGCTGATAGGCCAAGCTCTTTAGCAACATTTACTTTCGAAATGTCGACATTAATACCTTTACCTTTTTTATAGTAATCTTCAGTGACAACGTTAACTGAATGGTTGGTAAGTATCGCGACTCGAACCAATGTTAGCATAGAAACGCCAACGGTTAGGAAGATCAAAAACCACGGCCAAAACTGCTTATACCAAGGTTGTTCCATATTATTATTCTCAATATATACAATGAAATAAAACTAATTTTTACAAACACTTAAGGTTATAACTGTAAAAGAAAGACAGCCCCTTAAGAAGGGGCTGTTATTATTATGTTACTCTTTATCTGAGTTGCTGAGGCTCCAGACGTAGGCAGAGACGAGCTGAACTTTATCCTCACCGAGGATGTCCTTCCAAGCCGGCATTACACCAGAACGTCCGTACATGACTGTTTCCGTCACATCAGCGCGAGAATCGCCGAATAGCCAGTCGCGGTCAGTCAGGTCAGGTGCGCCAACAGCAGGGTTACCCTTACCATCAGTACCGTGACACGCTGCACACACTACAAAGCGCGCTTTACCAGCCTCTGCTTCACGTGCGTTTACGCTACGACCAGAAAGGCTAAGCGTGTAGCTAACTACTTCTTTTACGCCTTCTTCGCCAAGAGCGTCTTTCCAACCTGGCATTTGACCGACACGACCATGCATGATGGTAGTCACGATAGCTTGTGGTTCACCACCATATAGCCATGCGTCATCAGTTAGGTTCGGGAAACCTTTCTGACCACGTGCATCAGAGCCGTGACACTGAGAACAGTTTTGTAGGAACAAACGTTGGCCCACTTTGATTGCATCAGCATCTGATGCAATGTCAGGGACAGAACGTAGACCATTTTCGTCGTGAGCTAGCTTTCTGAATGCTTCACCAAAGTAGGTGTCTGCATCATCAAGCTCTTTCGCGTATGCGTCTAACTGTTTGTTTGCTTGCGCAGCAGCGATTGCAGAGCGAGACTCTTCTACGCTACGAACTGTTTGGTTTGAACTCGTCCAACCTAGTAGACCTTTAAAGTTGCCAAGGCCTGGGTATAGAGCTAGATAAACAGCTGCAAACACAATTGTGCTAACGAAAAGGTATGTCCACCACTTAGGTAGCGGGTTATTAAGCTCACGAATACCATCGTATTCATGGCCCATATCCTGACCTTCTTCTACACCTGTTTTATCGTTGGAACACCAACGAAGTAAGGCTGCACAGCCAATCAACGTGCCGATTGTGATTACTGTTACCCAAATACTCCAGAATGTACTCATTACTTCGTCACTCCTTGATTTTTATCTTTCGCAGGTGCTTCATCAGCGAACACTAGGTTTGCATCTTCGTCGAAGCGCGACTTACGATTTTTACCGAAAGCCCACCAAACGATGCCGATGAAACAAGCAAAAACAGTAACAGTCCAAACACTTTGAAATGTAATAATGTCCATAATTATTCCTTATTTCATTGCGTGGCCAAGCGATTGAAGGTAAGCGATGATTGCATCCATCTCTGTTTTTCCTTCAACATCTTGTTTAGCGTTAGCAATTTGTTCGTCTGTGTAAGGAACACCAAATTGATTACGGAAGATTTCAAGCTTCTGTTTAGTCAATTTGCCATCAAGTACATTCTCAGCAAGCCATGGGAAACCAGGCATGTTTGATTCAGGAACAAGTTCACGAGGGTCGATAAGGTGAACACGGTGCCACTCATCAGAGTAACGATCACCAACACGCGCTAGATCAGGACCAGTACGCTTAGAACCCCATAGGAATGGGTGCTCCCAAACACTTTCGCCAGCTACAGAGTAGTGACCGTAACGTTCAGTTTCAGAGCGGAAAGGACGAATCATTTGGCTGTGACATACGTTACAACCTTCGCGAATGTAGATATCACGACCTTCCATTTCCAGAGCAGAGTAAACGCGTAGATTTTCTACAGGTTCAGTTGTCTGCTTTTGGAAAATAAGCGGGGTAATTTCTACTAAAGCACCAAAACTGATAGCAATAACGATAAGAATCGCTAGTAGGCCAACGTTCTTCTCTACCAACTCATGGCGATTATTTGAATTTGAGCTCATTCTAAATCTCCTTAAGCCGGTTGAGGGATAGCTTTAAGGCTATCTTTAGGTGCAGAAACAGTTTTGTACGTGTTGTATGCCATTAAGAACATACCAGATAGGAAGATGAAACCACCTAAGAAACGTACAAAGTAGAACGGGTAAGACGCTTCTACAGATTCAACGAAGCTGTAAGTTAATGTACCGTCAGAGTTAACTGCACGCCACATCAGACCTTGCATCACGCCAGAGATCCACATTGCAACAATGTAGAAAACCGTACCAATCGTTGCCAACCAGAAGTGAACATTGATTAGAGATACAGAGTACATACGCTCTTGACCAAATAGTTTAGGAACTAAGTGGTAAACCGAACCGATAGAAACCATTGCAACCCAACCTAACGCACCAGAGTGAACGTGACCGATAGTCCAGTCCGTGTAGTGAGATAGTGCGTTAACCGTTTTGATTGCCATCATTGGGCCTTCGAAAGTCGACATGCCGTAGAATGATAGAGAAACGATTAGGAAACGTAGGATTGGGTCGTAGCGAAGCTTATGCCACGCACCAGATAGAGTCATAATACCGTTGATCATGCCACCCCAAGATGGAGCAAACAGAACCAAAGACATAACCATACCTAGAGATTGAGTCCAGTCAGGAAGTGCAGTGTAGTGTAGGTGGTGAGGACCAGCCCAGATATACAGAGACACGAGAGCCCAGAAGTGAACAATCGACAAACGGTAAGAGTAAACAGGGCGACCAGCTTGTTTAGGAACGAAGTAGTACATCATACCTAGGAAACCAGCTGTCAATAGGAAGCCTACCGCATTGTGTCCGTACCACCATTGCACCATTGCATCGATCGCTCCGGAATAAATCGAGTACGATTTAAACGCAGATACAGGAACAGCTAGGCTGTTAACGATGTGCAACACGGCAACCGTGATGATGAAGGCTCCGAAGAACCAGTTTGCTACGTAAATGTGCGATGTCTTACGTTTAATCATGGTTCCGAAGAACACGATTGCATAAGCTACCCACACAAGAGTAATAGCAATATCGATTGGCCATTCAAGTTCTGCGTATTCTTTACCAGAGGTTAAACCTAACGGTAAAGTAATTGCAGCGGACAGGATAATCGCTTGCCAACCCCAAAAGGTAAAGGCTACGAGAGGGCCACCAAAGAGACGCGTTTGACAGGTACGTTGCACAACATAATATGATGTTGCAAACAGCGCACTTGTACCGAACGCAAAAATAACCGCATTAGTATGCAGGGGACGTAAACGACTGTACGTCAACCACGGCGTATCAAAGTTTAGCTGTGGCCAAACTAATTGAGCGGCAATCAAAACACCAACGCCCATACCGACAATACCCCACAAAATTGTAACTAGGGTAAATTGACGGACGACCGTATAGTTGTAGTTTTGTTCAAGCTGCTTTTCTTGGCTCATTTGCATGCTTCCAATTTCTTATTTACTACACTTTACTTCCAACACGACTCACGTCGTAATGCCACCCAAATTAGAAAAGGAAATTCAGCCTATTCAGGGCTTTATTTCCACTTGCTGATTTTAAAAAAAAGTGGCATTTTCAACGCGACACTATACTTGAATTAACAAATCAATGACAGAGTAGTAACCTTACGCTTGGTCTGGAATTGGATTTTTATTTAAAAACTTTGAACTTTGTAACAAGGAGTTAAGATTATAATGGCGGCACAAAAGCTAACAAAAGGCAGGCTTGTTCAAATTATCGTCATGTTGGTTATTTTAATAGCTGCATTTACTTGGAGAACAGTGACATACGATAATAACGAAACAGTAAACTGTATCGTTTCAAAACCTTGTGAAATTAGTATTGATAATCATAATGTTTTAATTTCGGACGATAACCTAGGGTATTCGATCGAAACATCTAAAACTGGCAAATTTGTCATTAGCCATAATGGAAACGGAATTCTAGAAGAAAAAGGGGCATCAAATTGGCTGTTACAAACTAATGATAAGACCTCCTCAATAACGGTTACATTTCCACAACAGGTGAGCACGTTCTCTGTAAACCTTTCTAAAGAGTAACAAAGAAAAAACTGAGTCACGCCTCGGTTCTTTTGGTAGAAATATGTACCAAATCAGTGAAACACAATGCATTAAAGTGTTATAAAGAGGACATTAATAAAGTTTCCCAGAATCTATGAAATTTCTATCAAAAGTCTCTTACTCCCTAGACGATAAAATCGCAGTAGATGAGTTGCTCAGCGGGGTGGAAAACCCTGAGGATATTGCTTGTCTTATTTGCTACTGCACAGAAGAGTACTCAACACTCGCTGTGCAGAGATATTTCGTAGACGCTCTCCCTAACACTCCAATACATGGTTGTACTACTTGTCACGGCATTATGACCGAAACTGGGTTTCATTCAGGTCCGGTGATTGGCGTTCTCATCATTTATGACTCGGGGATCAATGCCTATGGTACGGGCATCGAGCACTTTGGCGACTCTATAGAACAAAGCACCTTCACCGCGATCGATAAAGCACTCAAGAACGCTAACCGAGAAGGTGAAATTCCTGATCTGATCTTGCTGCATTCCACTCCAGGTAATGAAGAGAAGGTGATGGCGGCTATCGACAAAAAGTTCGGTACTGAGGTTCCGATTATTGGTGGCAGTGCTGCAGACAATCAGGTTTCTGGAAATTGGAGCATCTTTACCGAAGAGTCGCTCTCTATCAATGGTGTGTCTTTAACCGTCGTATTTGCATCCCAGTCTATCTATTCCTCATTCAGTGCAGGTCACACGCCAACGCGCTATTCAGGCACTGTGACCAAGGTAAGGAACCGAATCTTATTGGAGATAGACCACAGGCCAGCCGTCACGGTTTATAACGAATGGACTAATTTCCACTTGGGTGGCAGTGATGATGGCTACATATTTGAAAAGTCCTCTGTCTATCCACTGGGCAGGAAAGTCGGCTCATCATACGACTATCCGTATTTCAAATTGTCTCATTCGATCAGAGAGACAGAGTGTAATGGAATTGAGCTATTCACCGACATAAGTGAAGGCGACACCATCTATTTGATGCAAGGTTCTAAGCAGCAGTTGATAAGCCGTGCAGCTAATATCATCCATTCCTCGTACTACAACGACATGGACCTTGAAGAGAAATTAGGAGCAATCAATATCTTTTGTGCAGGCCCAATGTTGAACCTCAAACAAGATATGGATGAGGTTTGTGACCAAACAAATCAAGCACTTAATGGGCTTCCGTACATATGTCCGTTCACGTTTGGTGAGCAAGGCAGGCTATCTGGTGGTGAAAACGCACACGGGAATTTAATGGTATCGTCTGCAACGTTTTATAGGTTGAAAAAGTAATGAGTTCTGAAGGTCAAGAAGCGCTGCAAGAAGCTCGTATTGAACTGCAAAAACTAAAAGCCCGTGAACGAAAACTGGCTGAAGAGAACAGGGTGATCTTATCAACCATCTCTGCGATCAGTAAGGCGAGTAACATATCTGAAATATTCTCCAGCCTTGAGTTTGTACTAAAAAAATACATTAAATTTGATGATTTTATCGTGGTATCAAGGGTAGGGAACGAAGGCAGTTTCAAAACCCTGCTAACCAATAACAAAGTCTTCGAACAGATGAATTGGAGCGATTGTGGCAAGCTATCACGAGTCATCAATGGTGAATGCGCCATCTTTTTCGAACCCAAGTCTCTTGGAGAATTCAACTCTCTGCATCCCATTATTCTCGACCAAATCAACTCCGTTCTAATTACCGGTATCGATAGCGGGCTAACACAATCTGTAATCATCTTTATTCACTCCAATACCAAGCACTTTAGCATTGAAACCAAAGCCACGCTAAACCGCTTCCGCCCGTTGATAGAGCGTGCTGTCTTTGATATTGAAAACAAAGAAAAGCTTGAAGCTACAGTTCGAGAACGCACGGCAGAACTTGTCACAGCAAGAAAAGAGGCCGAAAGAGCAAATAAGGCAAAGTCGGAATTCCTCGCGATGATGAGTCATGAATTAAGAACGCCGCTAAACGCCATCATTGGCTTAATAGACACCCTAAAATCCACATCGCTGAACGAAGAACAACAGTCTATACTGCTTAATATGAGCACATCATCTGAGCTTCTATTGGCAATTATCAGTGACGTGTTGGATTTTTCTAAGATTGAATCTGGATGTTTCTCGTTAGCGCCTCAATGGAGCAACGTAAGAGACACTGTAACTTTTGTGTTATCTGAACAAAAGAAGACAGCAGACGATAAAGGTTTGGCGCTAACCGTAACTAGCGATATCCCTGAGAGTGAACTTCATTATCTCGACCCAAGTCGTTTGGCTCAAATCCTATTTAATCTAATTGGTAACGCCATTAAGTTCACTGAACGTGGGCATGTTCATGTTTCTATAAAGTACCAGCAGAGCTCATTCTACATAACAGTAGAAGACACAGGGATTGGCATTAGCTCACAACAACTTTCGTCGCTGTTCAGCCCATTCGTGCAAGCTGATAGTACTATCACACGCCGATTTGGCGGTACAGGTTTAGGCTTGGCAATCAGCAAAAGACTAGTTGAGCTGATGCATGGGCGTATATCGGTAGAGAGTGAGCCAGGAAAAGGTTCTAAATTCGAAGTACAGCTACCAGTGCTTACCAGAGTCACGAACAATCTGGCCAACATTGAAGATAATGAGTCTTCACGAGATTTAAGAAGCCGTTATTCAGTGTTAGTTGTCGAAGACAACCCAACGAATCAAATGGTGATCAAATTAATCCTAACGCGACAAGGCCACGAAGTTTTCATCGCAAGTAACGGCGAAGAAGCAATAGTCTTTATACAAGACAACAAAGATTCCATAGACATTATCCTGATGGACGTTTCAATGCCGGTCATGGATGGTTTAACCACAACCAAACATATGAGAAAGGCAAACATCCAAACACCAATAGTGGCTCTAACGGCGCACACATCCGTTGAAGATAAATGTTCATGTTTAGATGTTGGTATGAATGATTTCGTTACCAAACCAGTAAGAACAAAAGAAATAACAGAAGCTATAGATAGACTGATGCTTGAGATCTAATAAACGTATTCTTAATCGAAGATTAGGAAATATGTTTATTAGGTATTTTATGGTAAATAACCATTATGGTTAAATACACAGTATCAGTTGAGAAGAAACGAAGGCAGGGCATCAGATATCGAGCACTGCCTTATGATTATTAAATATAATTTAACATAATATACATAATGCGCAGTATCTATGTGTGAAATCTGAGAGCTCCCTGATATATTTTACGTACAGAACCACTATTGACCACTTTTGGATTTGGCAAAATAAACCACCTAAACAGGCTACTATTTCGTGTTTAAATTTTGATCTATCAAATAGTTATAATTAAAAATAAGGTGATTAAGCAATCAAATGCTGTGCATTTGGAGTTGCATTACCAATTAAAGTGTTAACATCAGAAAATGTTGTAAACTAGGTGTTTTATATGTTGCCTAAACTTTATAAGTTCAGATCGCTCCACGATAGAAACATACAATCTATATCCGAGTGTTCGTTGTGGTTTGATTACGCTAAATCCTTTAATAACCCTTTTGATTCTAACCATATCTTCAGCCAATGCCTTCAAAATGATTTTAAGGTTATGTGTTTCTCACAGTCCAGCGACCACCCAATACTGTGGTCTCAGTATGGTGATAACTTCAAAGGTATGTGTATTGAGTATGACCTTAACTGTTATGAGGGTGACGCAAACCTAAACTGCTTCGAGGTTCAATATGAAGACCATCCAAACGATATCTGTTTGCCCTTGTTAGATAATTTACCGCCATTACGCTTAGGTACCGAGCTCTTTAAGGTAAAGCACTCCAATTGGCGCTATGAACGAGAATATCGCTGGGTACTACCTAATGAAGAGCTTAAAGGCAATAAATTGTTTCTTAACAAGCAGTGCCTGACTTCAGTCATTCTCTCAGAGCACGCTCCGGCGGATAGAAAGCTTAAACTGTTAATGACATGCCAACGCTTAGGTATTCCTGTCAAACAAGCGGTAGCCAAACAGGACTCATTCACCTTTGAAGTCGTTTGCTGAGAAGTATCCTGTGAAAATTCGTGGTTTGTCATCCTGTCACAAAGTGACAGTGCAACTTAAACAAAAAGAGCCACATCAATTGTGGCTCTTTTCATTAAATCTTGTCGGTGATTTTACCTGGTCCCCTATTCTGCATTTGCTCAATCGTCGTTACTGACATCTGAACATTCGAAAACCAATAAGGTCTGTGCTTAATATTAAAGAAGTCACTATTGCTCAGTGCTTCAAAAATTGAGAACTTTCTTCCTTGAGCCAGTGCTGCTCCGTAGAGGGTTCTTTCTAACACTGGAACATCGTTCACTTCCTCTAACAGCGCTCTCTTTATACACTGGTTGCCAGGGCTCCAATCAATAAACTCGACGAGGTTCTGAAGCAGCTTCAACTCAAGTTGCTCTACCATAGACTCTAGAAACTGAGTATTTGGAATGACTTCAGCGCAAGCGTAATATTCTTCATGTCTGTCACTGGCGTCTCGATAACCGAGCATAGTTTTCACCAAGGCATCTTCGAAAATTGAAGAAAAGTGATTACAAATCAAGAATAAAGGTAACACTCTCAAAACGCCAAGAAGGATGCCAACGTTCGGATCTTTAACGGACGTTTCTTGTAGCCTTATACGCGTAGCGTTTGAAGTCACCACTAAGTGTTGCCAAACCTTCGGCACAATATGCTTGATATTGCCATCGTTCCACTTGATCAGCTGTTGGCTCATCAGTAACGGAAACAGCAGCCGACAGTTCTCTATACCGATTTGCCTTACTGCGACTTTAGGATCGAGTATGATTTTCGATTTCTTGCCGTATTTATCTGTAAACTCACGATTGGAAACAAATTCAACAAGGCTAGAGCTAAGTCCCCGACTCTCTGATGAAATTTTGTGTAACTTGGAAAAGTTCAAAGACGGAGAATACGCGACACTAGCAAACTGATTGTAATCTGGCAGCTGTGTGAACAGAGAGCTTATCAGTGTACCTTGAAGCTTCTCTAACATGAGCGCTGAAGCCGCGTCACTCACATCGTCAATAACATAACGTAGTGTTTGTTGTTTGGCCGCTACTTTCTCGCGTTTGGCGTTGACTCTATCTCGTTCACAACGCAAAAGAATGCGTTGATTATGTGAGATTCGGTCTGCCTCATTAAATATGACGCTCTCACAATATCTATTTTCTAAGCTAAGCAGCGTGTCGACCGTGGATTGGTCGAGTTTATACTTTTCAGATATCAACCACTTAGTAAAACGAGTCTCAACGTTAATTGAAACTTTTCTAGAGATCTCTATGACTTCTGGGGTGTAATTTTTATTTGCTAACAACAACCGAGACTTTCCTTTGCCCTAATCTTTTTTTGCAGCACATGCTGACTTTATAAGTGAGCTAAATATTAATAGAAATTAGAGATTGGTTCACGAAATTGTTTCATTAAAATTATAGATATTGAGTTATAGTGTATTAGGTGGTAGCTATTCTGATATGTGGAGACGAATATATTTCTCAGGAAAGCTGTATTTAAACTTTTTACGCTTAGGCAAGTGCTTTTTAGCCGCTTTACAGATTTTGCTATCTCCAGATGTTCTAACCTTTTTGATTTGTGCATAACCTTTGGCGTGCTTCATCTCAATCATAAGGTCACAATACCCTTCTAGCTCAATATGACTCTTGTTGAGACCTTTTAGAACGGTGGTTTTGATCTTTTTTGCGACTGGATTAATCAAAGAGTCGTCTGAAATTGCTAATAGTGGCAAACAACACAATAAAAGTACTAGATATCTCATACTGTTCTCTATTCGTAAAAATTGAAAACAGTATAAAGACAATAGAGAGGTGTTTAGGACTAACTTAGTATGGTGTTGTATTAGACAACACGTAATTATCAGAGATTACGCTTTCTTTGAGCCTTTCGATTTAAAGCGGTTATGCGGGAACACATTACGAATTCTCTGTTGAACACTCTTTGGTACATCCTTAGTGAACTTCAGATTGTAACCAGAGCGTTTCGCGTACACTTTCAGTTCACCTTTAAACGCATTATTGTGTCCAATCTCTTGAAGGTTGTGTTTGAAACTTGGTGGTAGATGACCTTTTACTTGCTCAATAGCTCCATCATTGAATTTTATTTTTAGTACAGGCCTATCGACCGCAACCAGCCAAAATATCAACACTGCACCGATTAAGATTACATACATCATAAAGTCACCACTAATATTGATGGTTACTTATCGTCAGAAAGAAGCTTGCTCAAATCTTCTTTAAGGCTTGTTACCGTCTTACTCGCCTGTTCACTGCGAGATGCTTCACTTACCAGGTATTCGATGGCGTCAGACAAGGTGCACCCCAACTCATTCGCTCTTTGAGATAACTTTTCCCACACGCGGTAATCGAGGTCGATTGATTTCTTTTTTGTGTGAACCTGCTCAGCGTTAAAATGGCGTTTTCGCTTCGCTCTGATCGCTTGTTTAAGCTTATTATCGAGCTCTGGAGACATGTTGTCTGAGATCCATTCAAGTACGCCAGTTGGTTGATGCTCAAGCTTTAAGAGCGCTTGTATTGCGACCTCAGCTTCACTTGAATCAATATGGCAAGTGATCGATTCGCCTTCTTTCCATTTTTTGACCAGATAGTTCCATTTCCAACCACATTCTAAGTTTTCAAGTTGCTGATATTTCATGTCTAATCTCGCGAGTTAATTCTAGTGACAGCGTAACCCAAAACAGGCTATTTAACAATTATTGTCTTGAAAGAATAGACCAAGATCATACTTATATTTGTCCTGTGATTGATCGCGTCGATATAGAGCTACAAGCGAGATCAGTTTTTCTATATACTCCCTACCTTATTATCCTAATCAGAAACCTAAATGACTCAAGTAGATTGGCGACATGTTACGCCTCAGTACGACGAATATAATGCTCAATTAGAGCAATTCCATGACATCTCGCCTCTCCCATTCTCAGTTATTCAACACCGATTCAGAGACGCGTTAACTCGCTTTGTCCGTTTATCTAACCTTTCACGTGTATTATTGGTGAATTCTCCGGACAACTCGATCTATCGCCAAATGATCGTTGAATCTTTAGTTGCTGAATTAGATGACGATGCAAAGCCGGTTATCAAAACCGAATCTTTGAACGCGACCTCTCTGTTTGATCAAGTTCAATCACGTGATGGCAAAGTTGTTGCTACTAAGCCCGGTTTACTCGCTAGAGCGAACAACGGTTATCTGGTCGTGTCAGCTAATTTAATTCTTGCGAACCCAGGAAGCTGGTTGCTATTAAAGTCAGCACTGCTTGGGGAAGCTGTGGAGCCAATCAGCAGTAACCCTGAGCACTTGAATCAATCACCAACACTTCCTCTTCCATACAATATTAAACTGATTGTCCTTGGAGACCGATCGCAACTCGGTGACCTGGATTACTTAGATAGCGATATTCAAACTGGTTTTTGTCTTTTCAGTGAAATTGAACAAGACATTAAACTATCTGAAGAAACTTTGATTCAATACCTTGGCTACCTTAAGTGGATTGTGCAACGTTTTGATCTACCAAACATTACACAAAACGCGTTAACGGCGATTTTGACCGCTGGCGCACGAGAAACGGAAGATCAAAGTTACATTCCACTGTGTCCAATTTGGCATAACGCATTGCTTAGCGAAGCACTGGTTGAAGCCAACCACGGCGAAATTGATATCCACCATGTCCAACAAGCTCAACAACACAAATACAATCGAGAATCATATCTTCCAGAGCGCGCTCTAGATGACATTCGCGATGGCCAAGTCATCATTGAAACCGAAGGTGAACAAGTTGGCCAAGTCAATGGTCTCACCGTCATCGACGTTCCAGGTCACCCAATCTCTTATGGTGAACCTGCACGTATTTCATGCGTTATTCACTTTGGTGATGGCGACATTTCAGATGTTGAACGTAAAGCAGAGCTTGGTGGTAACCTACATGCGAAAGGCATGATGATCATGCAGGCGTTTGTTAGCAGTGCATTAAACCTTGAAGATCCATTGCCATACGCTGCATCTGTCGTGTTTGAACAGTCGTATTGTGAAGTTGATGGCGACAGCGCTTCTCTCGCAGAGCTTTGCTCTCTAGTAAGCGCACTGTCTGGGTACCCTATCGACCAACAGATTGCTGTAACAGGCGCAGTCGACCAGTTTGGCCGTGTACAAGCCGTTGGTGGCCTTAATGAGAAAATCGAAGGCTTCTACCATGTTTGTAAACACCAAGGACTCACTGGTAAACAAGGTGTCATTCTGCCGAGATCGAATCTAAGGCATCTTGCTCTTAAACCAGACCTAATCGAAAGCATCAAAAACGAAGAATTTCACATCTGGTCTGTGTCAAATGTAGACGAAGCTATTCCTCTAATTATGAACAAACCATTTAGAGACGATGAAGAAGAAAGCGTTCTTAGCAAAATCGCGGAACGTATTGAAAACTTTGAAAGACATGAGCACCCAATGGGAATTGTGGGACGCATCAAAAACTGGTTTGTCTAGTACTGATCGGACTTGTTTAGCGTACACCTGTTCACTAATATGCACCTATCAAAAATCGGAGTAATTGATAATGCAAAACAAACGTGATTCTTACACTCGCGAAGAGCTTCTAGCTTCAAGCCAAGGCGAACTATGGCCACAAGGTCCTCAACTACCAGCACCAAACATGTTGATGATGGACCGCATCACTAAAATGTCTGAGACTGAAGGTGATTTCGGTAAAGGTTTGGTTCTTGCTGAGCTCGATATTACTCCTGACCTATGGTTCTTTGATTGTCACTTCCCTGGTGACCCTGTAATGCCTGGTTGTCTAGGTCTAGACGCTATGTGGCAGCTGGTTGGTTTCTACCTTGGTTGGGTTGGCGGCGAAGGTAAAGGCCGTGCTCTTGGTGTTGGTGAGGTTAAATTCACAGGTCAAATCCTACCTACAGCGAAAAAAGTAACTTACGAGATCCATATGAAGCGCGTTGTTAACCGTCGCCTAGTTATGGGCCTTGCAGACGGTCGCGTACTTGTTGACGGCAAAGAGATCTATGTTGCTAAAGATTTGAAAGTTGGCCTTTTCCAAGATACGTCAGCATTCTAATTAGATAGCTAGATTAAAATAAAGCAGCCATTGGCTGCTTTATTTTTGCCTTCAAGATATTTAGTTATAGTGCATCAATACCAATTTTAAAATAAGAATATGCCAAATCCACCAGCAATGAATGAAACGTCAAGATCATAGAAACATTGCTCTTCGCCGTTTGCAAACTTTACCTAGCCCTAAAACTAACAAGGCTCCATTGCATTTTAAACAATGAAGCCCTGACCTTGAATTCGTTGCGCTCTATCTACTTGTAGAGACCTGCTTGTTTATCATCTCTGGCATCTCGCCAGCCACCTAACCAATAAGAGCGAGAATCCATTTGGCTATATGGGCAAGCTTCTTGTGACCTACCGTTTAAACCAGCTTTATAGCCTTGAGATTGTGCTCGTTCTAGTCGATCACGCTTTTGTCTCTTCATAGTGCAGTCCTCATACGGGTATTTCGATTTACTAACATACAATGATTACAACTTTGCGGAGCTTTTGTGACTCCAAGTTTAAGAATCGACCAATTTTCCGATTTTCTCAAGGCGAAACAAAGCCCGAGTTCAGAATTGTGAACTCGGGCTCAAGAGAAAAAAATTATTTAAATTTTCTACGGAACCCTAACAGACCAAGTACAGTCAAAGTTAACCAACCCAGGCTACCACCTTGACGATCAACTTTCTCAGTATCAGTACTGCGAGTTTGAATATCAGCTTTGGTTGCACCAGCAATAGGAACAAGCTTAACCGCTACCACCTCTTCTACTGCGTTAGATGACGCGCCACCACAGTATGAGTTGTGAGACGTTGTATCATACGCTTGTGCCTTACCACCCACTGTACACTTAATTGCAGTAGCAGAGATAACCCCCGCATCATTAATGTCTGTTGCATCTATGATTCGGAAATAGTTATTTGCGTCAGAGTAGTCTTGACCATCGGCGTTCGCCCCATTGGTTAAGTCATCAAGCCACCAAGCTTGATTATTAAATACTGCGTCAACTCTTACATTATTTGGAGCCTCGACAGAGTAAGGGTAAATAAAACCACGATGTCTACGTTCACTACCGTCAACTTCACGAGTCGTTTCCGCATCAATCTGGCCTACAAATTCATTGTAGTTATTTACGGCTTTAGCTTCGCCACTTGAGCCACTAAAGAAAATCCCGCCAGACAAGAAAGTTGCTGTTGGGTTTTTCGCATCCGTTACAACAAAAATCTTATTCCCTGCGCTGCCATTTTCCGGAACATAGCCATTACGTTTGGCATAACCAACTGCGAACAAGTTGTCGTTGATATCAGTCGCGACAGAATTACTGTATCTAGCATCGTCTTTCGATGAACCAGACTTAACCTCTGCACCGCTAATCTGTGTGGTTGTCCATGTTGCGCTAGTAAGATCTAATGAACTACTCACAAATACACTAGCATTCATGTCTTGTAGATCACCATTACCATCTGCAGTATTATAGCCAACACCATAAAAAACAGACTTTGATTCAACGATTGAACGCATACTACCTTGGGCAAAATAATCCCCTTGTCTAGCATCACCGGTGCGAATCCAATCAATTTCTTTGGTTGCCGTTCCGTCCCAAATTGCCGCCTTTGAACTAAACGTTGTATCCGAAGTACCGGTACTAGAACCTTTCGTAGACACACTACCTACATTGTAAACAGTGCCGTTACTTGCTTTAATCGCGTGCCACGCACGAGTTTCCGAGGTACCATCTGGAGCTACGGAATCGGTGTGAAGCGCATTATTACGAATATCACCCTCAGATTTAACCCCCAAAGGCTCAACTTCTAAGGCATCGTTAACGTAAAGTGAATTAATAACAGTATTTCTATTATCGAATGTATCACCACCTTCAACAAACGCTTTTGCATTTACATAACTTAGGTCGTTTCTTTCTTTGCTCCAAGTATCATTCCAACGTTTTTCCGCCCAACTCTGACAAGTTGAATACCTTAACTCTCGGTAGCAGTAGTTTTCAAAATCTATAAACTCTTGAATGTATTGAAAAGGTGCATCCATAGCGAAAGGCACTTCTTCGCGATAGCTTACCGCTTCAACCGTATTGCGAGTTTCACCAGCGAGTTTGAATGTATTGTCAGCACAGTTTGTTGCCGCTGAGTCAAAACATCCTAGTGCAAGGTCATTCGTTCCGTCGGTAGCACTACCAGGCTGGATCGCTACACCAAAGATTTCAGATGCACCAGTAATCGAAGGCGTGACTTCCACTACCTTATACAGCGCAGCGTTGGCATTAGTTGCAGCAAAAACTAATGCTGCAACTGTTGTTAGTTTAAATTTAGTACAAGTCATTATTACTTCTTAACTTTCCTGTTGTAGTGCCTCGAGCTCTTCCCAGCGCTCAAAAGCAACTTCAAGCTCCTGCTCTGCTGCAGATAGCTTATCTAATACTGGTTGTGTCTGCTCTACAGATTTTGAAAAGAAGCTTGGATCGTTGACTTCTTCCTGAAGAGTTTCAATTTGAGTTTCCAATTCTTCTAAACGCATTGGTAGCGCTTCTAGTTCTCGTTGTAGCTTATACGATAACTTCTTAGGTTTAGCCTTAACTGGCACAGTTTTGGGAGTTTCCTCAACTACTTTCGCCAGCTTTGATGGCTTTTCAACCTGTCGGTACTCTAATGCCTGCTTTCTTTGCTGCTGAGCATCGTGATAGCCACCAACAAATTCTTCAATCACACCGTTGCCTTCGAAGATCCAACTTGTCATAACCGTGTTATCAACAAACTGACGATCGTGGCTCACTAAAAGAAGCGTACCCTGATAGTTGGCAAGCAAATCTTCTAAAAGTTCCAAAGTTTCGATATCTAGATCGTTGGTTGGCTCATCGAGAATCAATAAGTTGTTCGATTTAAGGAAAATACGAGCTAATAACAGACGGTTTTTCTCACCACCAGATAGTGCTTTAACAGGAGTACGAGCACGTTTTGGAGAGAATAAGAAATCTTGTAAGTAGCTTAGTGCATGACGCTCACGTCCGCCTACGGTCACTTCTTGCTTACCGTCTGCTAGGTTATCAATCACCGACTTCTCTGGGTCTAGGATTTCGCGGTATTGGTCAAAGTAAGCCACTTCAAGCTTAGTACCGCAATGCAGACGACCTGAATCTGGCTGAAGTTGATCAAGAAGCAGTTTAAGTACCGTGCTCTTACCACAACCGTTAGGACCAATCAGAGCAATACGATCACCACGCATGATGTTGAAGCTAAAATCTTTAACAATCTCTTTACCTTCAAAACCAAAGTTAAGATTTTCAGCTTCGAATACAATCTTACCTGAACGCTGACCATCATCGATTTGGATCACGGCTTTGCCCTGCACTTCACGGCGATTCAAACGCTCTTCACGTAGCTTCTTAAGCGCACGTACACGGCCTTCGTTACGGGTTCGACGAGCTTTAATGCCCTGACGAATCCATACTTCCTCTTGAGCGAGCTTCTTATCGAATTCAGCATTTTGCATTTCTTCAACACGAAGCGCTTCTTCCTTCTCAACAAGGTAGTTTTCGTAATCACCAGGGAAAGAGCTCAATTTACCGCGATCAAGGTCGACGATACGTGTTGCCATCGATTTAATGAATGCACGGTCATGCGAGATAAAGATGATTGAGCCACGGAAATCTTTCAGGAAGCCCTCTAACCATTCAATGGTTGCAACATCTAGGTGGTTAGTCGGTTCATCTAGCAAAAGCACGTCAGGGTCACACACAAGTGCACGAGCAAGCGCCGCTTTACGTTGCCAACCACCAGATAAATCAGTCAGCTTTGTTTCAGCTGTCAGCTTAAGTGCAGCCAATACGTTGCTTACGCGATCTTCAAAGCGCCATGCATTCGCATGATCCAATTGCTCTTGAACACGAGTAAGACGATTTAGGTTCTTTTCACTAGGGTCAGTACCGATGAGATCCAGAAGATCATGATAGATCTTCAACTGTTCACCGATTTCTGCTAGGCCACCAGCAACGTAATCATAAACGGTACCTTGCTCATTACGCGGTGGATCTTGCTCAAGACGAGATACAACCACATCTTGTGTGATTTGCATCTTGCCGTCGTCCATGATGATGTTCCCAGACAGGATTTTCATCAACGTAGACTTACCAGCGCCATTGCGCCCTACTAAACACACACGTTCGTTTTCTTGCAGTGCGAAATCCGCACGATCTAATAACGGGTGGTCGCCAAACGCTAATTGCCCATTATGAATTGTAAGTAATGCCATTCTTCTTTAACCAATCATTAAGTTCTAACAAGCCAAATGGCCAGTTAAGCTCTGAGCTTTGAGAAAGGTCAGAGCTTTCAAATTTGAGCACCGGAATAGTGACCCCGTAACGGGAAAAGAGCTCATCATCAAATGCAATGTCGACAACGTTGACGTGATGGCTAATGTTTAACTGTTCCGTGAGTTGGAATGCCATCTCACATAGATGGCACCCTTCTGTACTGTAGAGAGTCAGCACTATATATCCTTATACAATCTCTTAACTACTTATGTGTGATCAACCAGCAGTTATGAATGTGCTTGTTGCGAGAGAAGTCTAATGGCAGTGTCTTAGCAGAGATGTTCTGAGCCTTAAGACCTAACTCATCGAGAGCTTCCAAGTCCATTTTAAAGTGACGCTTGTTGTTAGAGAACACTATCGTGCCTTCTTCACGAAGAAGACGCTTAAGATTTTCCATCAACTGAATGTGATCGCGTTGAACATCAAAAGATTGATCCATACGCTTTGAGTTAGAGAACGTTGGTGGATCGATGAAAATCAGATCGTAAGAACCTTGCTCTTTAGCCAGCCATTGTAGACAGTCCGCTTGAACAAATTGATGTTGACGACCAACGCGGCCGTTAAGCTCCATGTTCTCTTTTGCCCACTCTAGGTAAGTATTAGACATGTCTACTGTTGTCGTAGAACGCGCGCCACCCACTGCTGCATGAACAGATGCACTACCTGTGTAAGCAAACAAGTTTAAGAAGTCTTTACCTGCCGCCATCTCACCGATACGACGACGAGTGATCTTATGGTCTAGGAACAGGCCCGTATCTAGGTAATCGTGAAGGTTAACAATCAGCTTAACGCCGTATTCGTTCACTTCTAGGTTAGATGAGTCTTGAGCCATCTTCTGGTATTGAGAACGGCCTTTCTGCTTCTGACGAACCTTAAGCACAACGTTGTTTGCTTCAACGCCCGTTACTTGAATAGAAGCACGGATAATATCGGTTAAGCGACGTTTTGCCTTCTCTTCCGGTACATCTTTAGGCGCTGCGTATTCTTGAATCACAAGGTGACCTGGGTATACATCAATCGCTACATTGTATTCTGGTAAGTCAGCATCATAGATACGGTAACAATCTAATTGCTCTTTCTTAGCCCACTTGCCAATTTTACCGATGTTCTTTTTAAGACGGTTTGCAAAGTCAGGAGCAATCAGCTGTTCTTGCTCGCCCGTTGGACGTTCTGACATCGGACGATCTGAAATTGAGTAATTTTTTTGGTGACACGGTAACGCACCGTTATTCAATTTGAACTGTTTGTCTGCACGCATGCGTAAGCAGCTAAGTAGTTCGTCTGAACTAGAGAAGATAGACGCGTTACAACCGCCAAATTCAGCTTTAAGCTGTGCGCCGAATGCCGTGTACAGTGCAATTAGGCCTGGCTCTGTACCTAGACGTTCACCATAAGGTGGGTTAGAAACAATCACACCATCAGCAAATTCTGTAGGGCGTTTAAGCTTTGCAGCGTCACCTACTTCGAATTCAATCAACTCTTCAACACCAGCACGACGAGCGTTGTCACGTGCTGTTTTGATCATGCGTTCATCATTGTCATAACCATAGAACTTACATTCTACTTTCTTAACGCCACGACGACCTTGAACGTTCGCTTCAGCTTTAACTTCAGCCCAAAGCTCTGGTTCGAAATCTTCTAGTGATTCAAAACACCACTTCTGGCGTTTAACACCTGGAGCCATGTTCGCAGCCATCATTGCCGCTTCAATCACTAACGTACCTGAACCACACATAGGATCTAAGAAAGGTTTTGTTGCATCCCAACCACTACGAAGAAGAATCGCTGCAGCAAGCGTTTCACGCAAAGGTGCACGACCAGATTCTGGACGGTAACCACGTTGATGCAGACCGCTACCTACCATATCAACACCAAGAATCGCTTTGTCACGGTGTAGACGAACGTGAATACGAACATCCGGGTTTTCTTTACTAATAGAAGGACGAGGCAATGACTTCTTCTCGAAGCAATCAACGATAGCGTCTTTCACTTTCATCGCGCCGTATTGGCTGTTGCGGATTTCACGGTTAGTACCGTTGAAGTCAACCACAAAACGCTTAGAGCTATGGAATTGATTCACCCAGTTGACCGCAGTGGTCGATAGGTACAAATCCATGTCGTCCTGACAAGTGAATTCAGAAAGGACACGTACAAATCGAGAAGCCAAACGACTCCACAAACAACAACGATAAATTTGCTCATTGGTCGCTTTGAATTTAACACCTGCTTGGACAGGTTTTGCGTTTGTAATCCCTAGTTGGGTTAGTTCTTCAACTAATAAATTCTCAAGGCCGTTTGAGGCAACCGCTAGATATTGATTCATAGTGTTCTTTTATTGATAAAAATGAGCTCGATTATACCTGATTTTGTTACCAGAGCATCACTCTAAACTCGTCTTTTCATTGAATCTTTCGACTAACTGGCTAGCAAACACACAGTACTGAAGCGATCCCTTACCCACCCCCCCTTACAGCATAAGAGCTAACAAACCCAATTTTTTCACATCCAATTCTCAATCGAACCTATATTGTGAATTTATATTCACCCCTAAATTGGTATATACCAAATAAGGATAGTGGGTGAAATTTAGCTACAAAAGAGCGAAAACAGGGAATAAAGAAGACTAAATTACACTTTTGAGGCATTAAATGAGGTGAAATTAACGTAAAAAAAATTGTCTTAACTTCACTATTTTGATGGTTAGCGAGTGATGCATTTATCAGGATGAGGTTTTTTAGGCACAAAAAAATCGGCTATTAAGCCGATTATTTGGAAGGTTTGGTGAGGTTGTTCTGTGCGACGTATGGCGAAATGATGTCTTAAATTTGGGTTAGCCTACCATCGCAATATGATGAGATTGATGCAGAATCGCGTTAGCATCAAGCATCCTATCGTGCATCACCTTGATTGAGTCGCCAAAGCGTAATCCTTTTGAAGGAGTCAGTAGGAACTCTTCTAGGTCTACAAACGCGCACAAGCTCGCACACTCGCCCACTTCTAATACAATGAAGTAACCAAGGCTATGCTCGTTATTCATTTGTACAATATCCCCTTCCTGAGGATACTCATGGCCTGCACCTTGTGGAGCGAAAAACCAGCTCTTTGGTTGTACAGGCTTATGGAAACGCTTCGCAGCCACGCAGTAAAGCGCCAGTTCTGCTTGACGAGGCTCAGATAGCTCTAAGCCAGAAATTTGTTCTTTGAAGGTTTGGTATGAGGATGCGTCATCAACGGTGAATTCATTATCTCGAAACGCACAGTCCACCAGCTTATTGCGGACCAGATTCGTTTTGAAAATCATATCCTCTCCGAGGTTTAGCATTAATGAACATTGCTGCTCATCGTAATACCAACTCCATGTATCGCTAGGTTTAAGCATCATTTCGTCTCACACTGTTGAACCATTCCATTAGGTAAAACGCAAAATTACCTTCAATTGCAGTGATTTTACTGAGCAATAGGCAAAAAAAAAGAGGAAATGAATTCCTCTTTCTTATCGCTTTTCTCTACAACTCAGGGAGTTACAGTGTCTCTTTTAGTAAGACGATGTCAGTTTATAGATACTTCTATAATATCGATGCTCTATAACGACCATAGTTTACAAACTACAGGTTTTTGACAATGTCAGCTACAAGACGTGGACCTTTGTAGATAAAGCCAGAGTAAACCTGAACAAGCTTAGCGCCTGCCACCATTTTCTCTTTTGCAGCAACATAAGAGTCAACGCCACCTACCCCGATGATCGGCAGTTGGTCACCTAGCTCTTGGTGAAGTTTACGAACTACTTCAGTACTACGAGACTGAACTGGACGTCCACTTAGGCCACCGGCTTCGTCACAGTGTTTCATGCCTCCGACAATTGAACGATCCAATGTCGTGTTTGTTGCGATCACACCATCGATCTTATTTTTGATCAATGATTCGCAAATTTGGCTGATTTCGTCGTCACTTAGATCCGGCGCAATCTTAAGAGCTAGAGGAACATACTTACCATGCTTCTCTTCTAGTTCAGCTTGTTTTACTTTCAGCTCAGACAGCAAATCATCAAGTGCTTCGCCGTATTGTAGAGAACGTAGCCCTGGTGTGTTTGGTGAAGAGATATTTACCGCAATGTAACCCGCGTATTGGTATACCTTCTCCATACAGATCAAGTAATCTTCAGCGCCCTTTTCAATTGGCGTGTCTTTATTTTTACCAATGTTGATGCCCAAGATGCCGTCGTAGTTTGACTTCTTAACATTCTCAACCAAGTTATCTACGCCTAGGTTGTTGAAACCCATGCGGTTGATGATACCTTCAGCTTCAACAAGACGGAATAAACGAGGTTTATCGTTACCCGCTTGTGGACGAGGAGTCACAGTCCCTACTTCTACAAAGCCAAAACCCATCGCGCCAAATGCATCAATACATTCGCCGTTTTTATCTAGGCCAGCCGCAAGGCCAACTGGGTTTTTAAAAGTAAGACCCATGCATTCTACAGGTCGATGAGGTAATTGTTGGCGATACAAAAGATCAATAGGTGTGCCAGTAAAGCGCTTGAAGTTTTGAATTGCGAGATCATGTGCCTTTTCGGCATCAAGTTGGAAAAAGCCAGTTCTGGCTAGACGGTAAAGCATTGTGCCTCCGATAGAAAAAAGCCCCGTGTAAACGGGGCTATATTATTTACTTATTTCCCCAACTATTCAATCTATTACTGTCTGTAAGGGTAAGATAATCGCGTTTGCTAACGAATGAGGTTCATTATTAAGCAAACGTTATCGTATATTTAGCATATCGAGTACCTCTACTTCACTTTCCAACGAATCGCTTTAGTACATTGTTAATTGGTTGGCGCTCATAGCCGGAAGCTAATCACGTCCCAAAACGAAAAAGGCAGACCAAATGGCCTGCCCTTAATTACTGTCTATCTAATCGCTAGTCTTTCGACATGCAGTTTAGATTCAGTAGCATCAATTCACGTAACGCAACTGAGAACTTAGCAAACTCGTGAACAGAACCCACTTTGAATTCGTTCAGGATACTTTCCCAACGATGTAGAGAAACAGAATTGCTTTCCATCCAATCGTCGAGCGCCTTGATCACATCTAGATCCGAACCACAACCGCAGTTCAGTACTTGACCTGTTAACTGACGTTGTTGCCAATCCAGATCTTCTCTGAATGCAGCGCGTGCCAATGCTTGCCAGTTGTTATCGACTGCTTGACCATTGATCTGCTTCAGGAACCAGTGCAGAGACAGACGGTCGCCCAGATTGAAGTAAAGTTTAGACGCTTGTTGTACTGTTTTACCCGTTTCACGAGCCACTGTAGATATATCCAGTGCTGAATACAAGCTAGACAGACGAGCTACTGAATTCGCCAATTCTGCTGTAACGCCTTGGTCAATCCATACTTGCGCCATTGCTTGATGCTCTTCTACTTCTGAAGCAACCAGATTTTCATCCAGTTTCTCAGTAATAGCTACTACATCGCCTTGGTAAAGTTCAACCAGTGCTTTCACAGATTGTTTGCCAGTACGGTTTCTTAGTAACCAGCGTGTTAAACGGCGTAGTGTACGACGTACATGGTACAGCAACTCATATTGAGCTTCTGAGCTAGAGATATTGTCCAGTTCACGGATGCTCTTAAGCACTTGACCCAAACCATAGATTTCACGTGATGCCGCGTAAGCATTCGCAATATCGACAATGTTTGCGCCCGTCTCTTCTTGTAGGCGAGTGATGAAGTTACAGCCCATTTCGTTAACCATTTGGTTAGCAAGAGCCGTCGCAATGATCTCTGCACGCAGTGGGTGGTTATCCATGTGTTGATAATAGTTACGGCGTAACTCTGTTGGGAAGTATTGCATCAATTGTTGCGCATGGAACTCATCATTCGCAATATCATCACTCACAAGATCTTCTTTTAGAACCATCTTACCGTAAGCAATCAATACTGATAGCTCAGGTCGCGTCAGGCCTTGACCTTGCTTCTCACGCTCTAGCAGAGTTTCATCATCTGGGATGTATTCCAAACCACGATCCAGATACCCTGCTTTCTCCATAGTATGAATGAAGCGGATTTGCTCTTTAACTAAACTCACGCCTTGATGTTCGGTTACCGAAATAGACTCAGCTTGGCAGTACGCGTCATCAAGAACGATTTCACCAACTTCATCTTCCATTGACTCAAGCACTTGGTTACGTTGCTTAACAGTGAGATCACCATTAGACACCAAACCGTTCAAGAAGATCTTAATGTTTACTTCGTTATCTGAACAGTCAACACCACCCACGTTATCAACGAAGTCTGTGTTCACTCGGCCGCCGGTAAGCGCATATTCAATACGACCCAATTGAGTCATACCCAAGTTACCGCCTTCACCAACAACTTTTGCTTTCAAATCGCCGCCATTGATACGCAACACGTCATTAGCACGGTCGCCCACATCAGTATGAGTTTCACTAGAAGACTTAACGTAAGTACCGATGCCACCATTCCAAAGTAGATCAACTTCCATAGACAAGATCGCTTTGATCAAATCATTTGGCGCCATTGATGCTTTCTTGGTACCCAGCATTTTCTGAATTTCAGGTGTTAGAGAGATAGACTTCGCTCGACGAGAGAAGATGCCCCCCCCCTGAGAAATCAGTTCTTTGTTGTAATCTTCCCAGCTTGAGCGAGGTAGATTGAACAAACGATCACGCTCTACCCAGCTTGATGCTGAATCTGGATTCGGATCAATGAAGATGTGCATGTGGTTAAATGCCGCTTGTAGACGGATGTGCTTAGATAGCAGCATACCGTTACCAAATACGTCACCCGCCATATCACCAACACCGATAGCAGTGAAGTCTGTTGTCTGACAGTTAATGCCCATTTCACGGAAGTGACGCTTAACCGATTCCCAACCACCTTTTGCGGTGATACCCATCGCTTTGTGGTCGTAACCGTTAGAGCCACCCGAAGCAAACGCATCACCTAACCAAAAGTTGTACTCTTCAGATACTGAGTTCGCTAAGTCAGAGAACGTTGCTGTACCTTTATCAGCTGCAACAACTAAGTACGGGTCATCTTCATCATGACGAACCACGTTCTTAGGTGGGATAACCTCACCTTCAATGATGTTGTCTGATACGTCTAGTAAGGCACGGATGAAGCGCTTGTAACAACGTTGACCTTCAGCAAAGATCTCATCTCGGCCAGACATAGTGTGTTGACGCTTACAAACAAAACCACCTTTAGCACCAACCGGAACGATAACCGTGTTCTTAACTTGTTGCGCTTTAACTAGACCTAGAATCTCAGTACGGAAGTCCTCTTGACGGTCTGACCAACGTAAACCACCACGTGCTACTTTACCGCCACGTAGATGAACACCCTCAATATCTGGTGCGTAAACGAAGATCTCAAACGCAGGAACCGGCGCAGGGATATCTGGAATCTCGCTTGGTCTCATTTTCAGAGCCAACCAAGGTTTAGACTGCTTGTTCTCATCTACTTGGTAGTAGTTAGTACGAAGCGTTGCAGAGATCATTTCCATGTAGCGACGAATGATACGATCATCATCCAAGCTCTCTACATGATCCAACTGTTCAGTGATCTTCTTAATAAGATCTTGTTGGCCTTTCACGCTGCCCTTCAGTTTAGGATCGAAACGCTTGCCGAATAAGCTCACTAGCCCTTTTGCTAACTCTGGGTAATGAGACAATGTGTCTTCAATGTATTGTTGGCTGAATGGGAAACCCACTTGACGCATGTAACGAGCATAAGCACGTAAAATTGAGATTTCACGACCAGAAAGACCCGCACCCAGTACCAAGCGGTTGAAACCATCGCTGTCTAGCTCACCCGCCCAAATTGCTGCGAATGCTTGTTGGAAAAGATCGCGAGCTTCACGAAGATCAATGGTTTGGTCGCTCTTATGAAGCATTGAGAAATCTAAGATCCAATAGGTTGTCCCGTTGGTCTTACGCACTTCGTATGGCGACTCACCGATTACGCGTAGGCCAAAGTTTTCAAGCATTGGCATCACATCAGAAAGGTGAATTGGCTCTGCACTGTGGTAGAACAGTTTTAAGCGAACCGCTTTTGAGTCTGCAGCTTCTTCTTGTGGACGGTAGAAAAGCATACCAAGTTTGTTGTCTTCACTCAGTGCTTCTAAACGTTCTATGTCTGCAACAGCAGAACCTGGCATCATGTCTTCTTTGTACGAACGTGGGAATGCACGCATGTACTCTTTCGACAATGGAAGCCCTTTACTCTCACCAAAGTTTGCAATGATTGATTCAGATAGACGGTCATCCCACGTAGACGATACTTCCATTAAATTTTGCTCAATTGTTTTCACGTCCACATCCATGTTGTTGTTATCAACACGAACAATATAGTGCGTTCTTGCCAGAGGGCTCTCAGAGAAGTACGTTGTAAATTCTACTTCTTCTTCACACCCAAAGTACTGCTTCAAAATGCGCTGTGTTTGGCGACGAAGCTCGGTGTTGTAACGATCTTTTGTTACGTAAACCATACAGCTAAAGAAACGGCCAAACGGGTCTTTGCGAACGAACAGACGCAGAAGATCACGATCTTGCATCTGTACGACACCCGTACCCACTTCAAGTAGCTCTTCTTCGCGAGCTTGAAGCAGTTCATCACGTGGGTAGTTTTCAAGAATGTTGTGCAGCGCTTTATATGAGTATGAACCCTCACGGTAACCACTTGCATCCAAGATTCGTTCTACTTTCTCTCGAACTAGAGGAATCGTTTCAACGGTTTGGTTATAGACCGCAGAGGTGTAAAGACCAGTAAAGCGATGTTCACCAATAACCTTACCATTCTTATCGAACTTCTTAATGCCGATGTAATCATTATAAGCTGGGCGGTGAATGCGTGAAGCCGTGTTGCCCTTGGTTACGATAAGTACGTATGGTTTTTTTGCTTCTAGACGTGCAGAGTCAGAAAATTCAGACAACTTAACGTTACGTACACGATCTGAATTTGCAAACAAACCAAGACCTTGCTCCTTGGTCGGTTGCAGCTCAGTATCGCCATTAACTGAAACTAGGTCATATTCCTTATAACCCATGAATGTAAAGTTGTGTTCGCCTAACCAACGAAGAAACGCCAACGTCTCATCGAAACGTTGGCCGTCTACTGGAATGCTGTCTTTCTGCTGCTCAACCTGATCTGTTACTTCTTTCAGTCTTTCAACCATTTTAAGCCAGTCGTTAACCACTAAGCTTGTATCGGTGAAAATGTCTAGAAGCTCTGTTTTCAAGGCCGTCATTTCAGCCTTGCTGCTCAAACGGTCAACCTCAATATGGAATAGAGATTGGAAAACACCTTCGCCACTGCTCACACCCATTACGCTTCCTGAATCAGAACGAGAGATTTGTGTTGGGTTGTGCAACATAAGGTGAGAAGAAAGGTCTAGGCGAGTCAATGCCATTTTTACAGAATCAACAAGAAATGGGCTGTCTGGTACCACTATCTCAACGATCGTGTGAGTAGACTGCCAACCCTGACGGCTTACCGTCGGGTTGAAAACGCGTACCGAGATTTCGTCGGCTTTCTTTTCGTTGATGTGGTGCCATAAGCTAACTACAGCACCATATAAATCGGATTCGTTTCTCTGAGTCAGGTCGTCGTGAGAAACGTTACTAAACAAGTGTTGAGCAAGTTGAGTTACGAGAGGTCGATGAGCAAGGTCAAGTTTGTCTTGAATCAGCTTGTAAACTTTTTCAAGTAAAACTGGAACCACAGTTTCACGTGCGGTCATAGTCACACTCCACAATTAGAATTGTATTTTATTATTAGGGGTATCACTTAATCTGGTGTTTGAATTACGCCGTTGAGCGCTTGTCTACTAACGAGTTAAGCAAAGGTAATGCATTGGTTTATTGTAAAAGCATTATTGAAAAACGGTTAATTGTTTTAACTGTGGTAGGAGGTGAAATGTTTGATTATGTGATTAAGATTCCTTTTAACTCACTAGGCATGCCAAGCTTTACAGAGCTTCCAACTTGATAAACTTATTTTTCTGGTCAGTTGTCAGTCTAAATTGCCCTCTAACCCCTATTTGTGTAAGAAAAGGTCTGAACCGAGTTGCAGGTAACTGTATGCGCAATCCTGTTGTTGTTATTACTTGAACTTGACTTGCCGCACCCGAATAACTGACCAGAAACTGCTGATATGAGATGTTAAGTTGGAAAATATAATGATTCATACAAAACCTGTATAAACGTACAGTATCGGTGTTTTTGGCACTTAACGATGTCTAACTGTAAAAACGTTCTGTCTTAAAAAGTTGGGGAGTTCACCCACTCTGGCTTGCTTAAGTGCCGAAACCCCTCAAACAAAAAATCAGTGGTAGATGCTCTCTACCACTGATAAATTTTCTTCATGAGTAAACCGCTTCTTAGCAAGCCGGCTTACACTATTGAGTTCTTCACTTAAGCTTCTAGTGCTTTTGTTACTTTCTCAAATAGGTCTTTTGCAAGATTATCCATGTTCTTCAACGTCTCAAGCTCTGTTTTGATAAGTGCTTGACGCTCGTCATCATACTTACGGAACTTAAGCAGTGGGTCAATCAGACGCGAAGCAACTTGCGGGTTACTGCTGTTTAGTTCACGTAAGATCTCACCAGCAAACGCATAACCCTGTCCCGACTTATCATGGAATTGAACCGGGTTCATGTTGAAGAATGAACCAACTAAGTTACGCGTGCGGTTCGGGTTCTTCAAGCTGAACGCCTGATGTGACATAGACTCTTTGATCACTTCAAGTGCATTTAAACTTGGGTTAGTACCTTGCAGCGCAAACCATTTATCCATAACAAGACCATCGTGTTTCCACTTGTCACTGTAATCCGCCATCAAGCTTTCACGACAAGGCAATTTTGCACTGTTAGCAGCGCCCATTGCAGCCATGGTGTCAGTCATGTTGTTTGCTGTTTGATACATCTCAACTACCAAGTCGTTACCCTGCTCTGTATGAGCTAAGTAGCTTAGGCAAACTTTACGCAGAGTACGCTTACCGATAGAGTCGTGATCAATTGTATAGTCCGTTAGTGCATGGATGTGATATAACGCAGCCAGCTCATCTTCAAGCTCTGCTGCTAGCGTTACCTTCATCGAGTTAAGCACTGACGCGACAGCATCAATATCAACACGTTCATACCAACCTGACACTTCATTGTGGCTTGGCAGTGACAGCATTTCAGCAATGAATGCAGGTTCTAGAGAGTCACTCAGTAACACACCGCGGAATGCATCAACAACAGACGCTGATAATTCAAACTTCTGACCTTGTTGAACGTTCTCAACGTTACTGCGAATGTACTTAGCCAATAACATTTGGCCCGCATCCCAACGAGAAAACTCATTGCGTGCATTCACCATTAGGAAGATCAGCTCTTCATCAGAATAATCGTATTCGAGTTTTACTGGTGCAGAGAATTCACGCAGCAATGATGGCACTGGTTTCTCGTTTACGTTCTCGAACACAAAAGTCTGTTCAGCTTCTTTCACATCTAACACATTGTGAACTGGCTTACCGTTATATTGTAACTCGATCACATCACCCGTCGCTGTGTACAGTTCGATGTCTAGAGGAATATGCAGTATTTGCTTTTTAGCTTGTTCGTGAGTTGGCGCCGTTACTTGGCGAGTTGTTAATGTGTACTGTTTCTTCTCTGCGTCGTAATGGCTTTCAACAGATAGCGTCGGCGTACCAGACTGGCTATACCATAAACGGAACTGAGACAGATCAACACCCGATGCATCTTCCATTGCTGCGACGAAATCTTCACACGTTGCTGCCGTACCATCGTGACGTTCGAAATACAGTTTCATGCCTTTTTGGAAACCGTCTTCACCCAACAATGTGTGGATCATACGGATCACTTCACTGCCCTTCTCGTACACGGTCAATGTATAAAAGTTATTCATTTCTATCACTTTTTCCGGACGGATTGGGTGAGACATTGGGCTTGCATCTTCAGCGAATTGCGGACCGCGAATGATACGCACATTGTTAATACGGTTAACTGCGCGAGAGCCAAGATCCGATGAGAACTCTTGGTCACGGAATACGGTTAGACCTTCTTTCAAACTCAGCTGGAACCAATCGCGACAAGTCACTCGGTTACCTGTCCAGTTATGGAAGTATTCATGGCCAATTACCGCTTCAATACCTAAGTAATCGGTATCCGTTGCGGTTTGGTCGTTCGCCAAAACAAACTTAGAGTTAAATACGTTCAGGCCTTTGTTTTCCATCGCACCCATGTTGAAGAAATCAACCGCTACGATCATGTAGATATCTAGGTCGTACTCTAAGTTAAAGCGCTCTTCATCCCACTTCATTGAGTTAATCAAAGAAACCATTGCGTGGTTTGCACGGTCTAGGTTGCCTTTATCAACAAAGATTTCTAGGTCAACTTTACGGCCCGATTGCGTGGTGTAGGCATCTCGAAGCACGTCGAAGTCACCAGCTACTAGAGCAAACAAGTACGCTGGTTTCGGGTGCGGGTCTTGCCATTTAACCCAGTGACGACCATTTTCCGCCTCACCTTCATCAATGCGGTTACCATTACTTAATAAGAATGGGTTTTCCGCTTTGTCCGCGATAACAGTAGTCGTGAACTTTGCCAGTACATCAGGGCGATCCATGTAGTATGTGATACGACGGAAACCTTCCGCTTCACACTGAGTACAGAACGCACCACCTGATTTGTACAGCCCTTCAAGCGCACTGTTCCCTTCAGGGTTAACTTCAGTCACGATCGTTAATGTGAATTCTTTTGGTAAATCATTCAGTGTAAGTTGAGTTTCAGACTGCTCACACTGAGTCCATTCTTTACCTTCTACCAAAACAGAAACCAGCGTCAAGCCTTCACCATCAAGTACTAATGTCGCGCTGTCTTTCTCCTGCTTAACACTAGATACCGCCGTAATGATGGATGCTGAATCGTACAAATCGAAAGTAAGATCGATTTCAGAAATAGTGTGAGATGGTGATTGATAATCTTTACGATACTTGGCTTGAGGTGTATGTGCCATGACGAGTTCCTTTTGATCGTTATACGTAATAATTTTTTAACTGTATATATCTAAAGGTTGAGCGCCAAGAACACAAGGGGAATATTAAAAAAAGGAGGCATTGTAGGAAAATGCCTCCATGTTTTACTATTTTATCAATCAAATCAGATAGGAACGGCCAAGAAACGAACTGTATGCCATATTTTCAACGAGCCGATTTTACAGCGAAAAACAGTACTTATCGTATGCGATTAAGCACCGCAAACATGTCTCCCTCTTCACCTTGAAGCGTCAAAACGTCGCTGTTTAGTGTGTAACGAGTGCCATGTTCGCCGTTCTCATAAAGCAACACTAACTGGTCACCTTCGGTGTAGTACACCCCACGACGAACGACTTCACCGCCTTCTTCATCTGATACTCGGAACATGAAAATGAAGTCAGGTTGGAGCACTAAGTCCATTTTTTGAATGTTACTTGCTCGCAAATCACTACCAGATAATTCAGCGCTTGACCATATTCCAGCAAGTGCGTTGGGTAAGGCTTTAGTGAACATAACGCCGTTAAGATTCAGCATATTATGATTACTACTGTACGCGTAAACTTGAGGCTCTGAGGTATTTAACCCCAAAATAATCGTGTCTTCATTGGCGTTATAAAAACCTTCCCAATGATCGACACTGTAGTCTTTCTTTTGAATATCAATTGAAAATGAGTAGTTTGAATCAAGAGTAAGCTTAATTGCCCTAAAGTTCTCAGTGCCTTGCTCTGGATCTGGATTCATCAAATACCAATCGCCAAGCAACAGAGGAAGATCAAAATGAGATAGATTGCTATCAATTTTTGATTGCTGATCGTTAGGAGTAACTTCACTCCCAAAAGCAGCAAAACTTAAACAAGATAAAAATAGTAGAATCCATTTCATAAGCGCCCCCTCGTTTTTCTTTAAGCTTAGGCACGTAATGAATAGAAAGCGAAAAAATATGATCCAAGTCACTAAATTTTAAATGCGAAGTAACTTAAATGTCATTATTTACCAAACAGAAATCTAGAAAACTCACAGGGCATTCCCTTACTAACTAGCAATAAAAACCAAAAGAAACATATAGATAGAGATACATCAGACCGAACAGATACAAAAAAAGCGAGCCTAAGCTCGCTTTTTAATTTCAACAGGCGGTAAGCCTATTTCTTTATCATATCTAGCATGATTGCAACCGACTCATCAAGATAAGCATCCGGGGCTTCGTAGTCTTTTGGAATATCATCCAACGTTTTAAATGCCTCTAATTTAGCGGCTTTTTGACGTTGATTGATACGATCTAGACGAAGCACATCCGCATCATCACTCTCTTGTTGACGAACCTTTTCATTAAGAGAAAGGTCGTTGTCGTCTTTATCTGCCTTATATTTTTCAATATCTTGCGCGATAAAGCCAAATTCCATGTCTGTTGCGATACGAGCTTGGTGTTTAGCCGTCAACGCTGCGATCTGCTCATCGTTACGCTGTAACACTGAGTACTTCGCTTTGTCTATGCTGTCCCAAGGAAGAGCATTGTCTTCAACACTTTCACCAGTATCTGCCGGGTCAATTGGCGTTGGGTAAGCAATATCAGGTACTACACCTTTGTTTTGCGTACTGCCACCATTGATTCGGTAGAATTTCTGGATTGTGTATTGAACATAGCCCAACTCTTTGTCGAACAAATCATAAATATGATTCAAAGAACGATGCTGTTGTACCGTACCTTTACCGAAAGAGTTTTCACCTAGGATGATTGCACGACCGTAATCCTGCATCGCTGCTGCAAAGATCTCAGATGCCGAAGCACTGTAGCGATTTACCAACACCGTTAATGGACCTTGGTAACTGATTTCACCATCAGTATCGCTATTCACTTTGACACGACCGTAGCTATCACGAACCTGAACAACAGGCCCCTCTTTGATAAACAAACCAGAGAGTTCAGTTGCTTCCGTTAGTGCACCACCGCCGTTGTTTCGCAGATCAACAATAATACCTTCAACACCTTGCTCTTTAAGCTCAGTGATCAGTTTATCGGTATCTTTAGAAAGGCCAACATAGAAACTTGGTACTTCTAGTACACCAATCTTCTTGCCATCTTTCTCGATAACTTCTGATTTAACAGCGCGGTCTTCTAAACGAATCTTATCGCGCACAATTGTGACAACGTGACTTTTTGCATCTTTACCATCTGGCAAGATCTGTAGCTTAACTTTAGTCCCTTTCGGTCCTTTAATTAATTGCACTACATCGTCTAAACGCCAGCCGATAACATCAACAATCTCTTCGCCATCTTGACCAACGCCAACAATACGGTCGCCATCGCTCAATTGTTTGCTATTTGACGCAGGGCCACCAGCAACTAAAGATCGAATAACGGTGTAGTCGTCTGTCATCTGAAGTACAGCACCAATGCCTTCTAGAGATAGATTCATCTCAGATTGGAATTGCTCTGCATTTCTTGGAGAAAGGTAACTGGTGTGCGGATCAACTTCACGCGCGAATGCGTTCATGTAGATTTGGAAAGCATCTTCGTTGTGCGATTGCGTAATACGCTTCATCGCATTGTTGTAACGCTTTTCCAAAACTTCTTGAATCTCTGGCCACTCTTTACCAGTTAGTTTTAGATTCAACGCATCGTATTTAACGCGTTTTCTCCAAAGCTCATTCACTTCAGCGATATCTTTCGGCCACGCTGCTTCACTTCGATTAAGTTCGATAGTTTCATCGGTATCAAACTTGATTTCAGTATCGAGCAAAGACAATGCATATTGAAAACGTTCAAAACGCTTCTGCATAGACAAATTATAAACATCGAATGCAATCTGGTTATTGCCTGCTTTCAGTTGATCATCAATTTGTGTAGATGACGCAGCGAAAGAGTCAATATCAGCTTGAGTGAAGATATTACGATTATAATCCAGCATCTCTAAGTAACGATTAAAGATAGCTTGAGAGAAATCATCGTTAAGATTGAAGTGTTTATAATGAGAACGAGTAAATCGAGAAGTAACACGTTTACTAGCAGTTTCGTGTTGGACCTCAGGAGCGAGTAGAGGTAAATCGTCCTGATCTAATTTGGCTTCAAGAGCCTGAGCTGAAGCCGCTAGCCAAAAGCTAGCAGCAATCAGTGTCAATTTTGAACGGCATTTCATGCGTAGGAGTATCTCCTTTAAGCGCGCAAGTGCTCCGCTTTAACAACCATTTGTAGGCCGTTTGCTAACTGAACACGCACATCTTCCTTATTGATTTCAACAATGGTCGCAGCCATGTTTCCTTTACCCATGTTCACATTTACTTCTTTGCCAGCGATGAATTCGTCAGCGTTCAAAGCGCGTGTTTCTACAGGCTTTTCTACTTTTGGTGCTTTAGGCGCTTGACGACGAGCCTGTTGAGCTTTCTTCGCCTTAGATTTCGCTTTGCCTTCTTCACGAGCTTTTTGTGCTTGTTCTTTACGACGAGCCTGAACTTTCGCTTTGCTTTCTGCAAGTGTAGCTTTAGCGTGCTCAACGTGCTCTTCTTCTAGTGTGCCACACGCGTTGCCGTCTAGGTCAACACGTTCTGCGCCAGCTTTTACGCCGTGTAGGTAACGCCATGATGATGTGTACTGTCTTAACGCTGCACGAAGCTGAGTCTTACTTACTTTTTCGTCTTCATTTAGACGTTCAGCAAGATCTTGAAAAATACCAATTTTAAGTGGCTTCGCTTCACCTTCTAGAGTAAAGCATTTAGGGAAACATTCAGCAATATATGCGATAACTTCTTTGCTGTTTTTTAACTTTTCAGTGTTTTCCATGTGGGTTCCTGGTTTTTGCGGTTTTCCGCGAGCATTAAGAAAATATTTTTACGTATTATAGAGAGATGCTTGGGAAAAACCACAGTAAGAGAATAATTTATGCCTTGTTCGCGTGCGAATTAAGCAGCTTTTCCACTTCTGCCATGAAAAATGTTAATCCGTCCTCGTCAATTTGAGAAAAACGACCAACATTTGGGCTATCGATATCAAGAACGCCCGCTATTTTTCCGCCAATCGAGAACGGAATAACGATTTCTGAGTTACTTGCAGCGTCACAAGCGATGTGACCTTCGAACTCATGAACATCATGAATGCGCTGAACTGTATTCGTCGCAACCGCAGTTCCACACACTCCACGCCCTACCGGAATTCGCACACAAGCAGGTTGACCTTGGAAAGGACCCAGTACAAGTTCGTCTTTTTCCTTAGCTTGATCCTGCTTCATTAAATAGAAACCCGCCCAATTCAAATCATCCAATTCCATAAATAATAAAGAACTGATATTAGCAAGATTAGCAGTTAGATCGGTTTCTGATTCAATTAATGCAACGGCTTGTTTGGTTAAGCGTTGGTAATGTTCTATTTTCATATTAACTTCCAATTAAATTGAGACTTCCATTATCAAGAGAACGCAGTAGAATGCGGCCATCAAACTAAATAGGACTTATTCTCATTACAATGAACAATTCAGAAGACACTATTAGCCGTTCTTGGTTAATAACTCAAGTAAAAAAACACAAGTCCAAATTACTGTTTGCTAACATTATTGCCATACTTGCAACTCTCATCAGTGTCCCTATCCCGTTGCTCATGCCATTAATGGTTGATGAAGTATTACTTGATAAGCCAGCTTCTGGCTTAGATATGATGAACCACCTACTTCCAACATCGTTGCAGACACCCACTGGCTATATTGCACTGACTTTGCTGTTAGTCATTATTATGCGTACCGTTAGCCAAGCGTTGAACATTCTACAAGGGCGTCAATTTACACTCGTCTCCAAAACAATTACCTATCAAATGCGTAGCAAGATGATAGATAAGCTTGGTCGCATTAGTATTAGACAATACGAGACCAAAGGTAGCGGCGGTATTAATGCTCACCTAATAACAGACATAGAGACAATCGATAAGTTCATTGGCTCAACGCTCTCTAAGTTCCTCATCAGCTTCTTAACGGTGTTCGGCACTGCGATCGTGTTGTTATGGTTAGAGTGGCGTTTAGGCTTGTTCATTCTACTGGTCAATCCTGTTGTTATTTATTTCTCTCGTAAACTAGGCAGCAAGGTTAAGCACCTTAAAAAGTACGAGAACCAATCTTTCGAACGTTTTCAGAATCGCTTGGTGGAAACCTTAGATGGCATTTATCAGCTGCGTGCTGCCAACAAAGAACGTATCTTCCTAGATGAATTGAAGGTTCAAGCGAACCAAGTAAGAATCGATGCCGACAAATACGCTTGGCAGTCTGAAGCTGCTGGCCGCGTTTCGTTTCTCCTCTTCTTGTTAGGTTTCGAGCTTTTCCGCGCTGTCGCTATGCTAATGGTGCTATTCAGTGACTTAACCATTGGTCAGATCTTTGCGGTATTTGGTTACTTATGGTTCATGTTAGGCCCGGTTCAAGAGCTGCTTGGGATTCAATTCTCTTGGTATAGTGCAAAAGCGGCACTGCAACGCATCAACGATCTACTTCAATTAGAAGAAGAGAAGCGCCCGATTAGCAAAGTAAACCCGTTTTATGAAGATCAAGAAGTGACAGTCGACATCGAAGACGTTACATTCTCTTACACATTAGAAAACACTGTTTTAAATAGGCTATCACTACACATCCCTGCTGGTAAGAAAGTCGCTTTGGTGGGTGCGAGTGGTGGTGGTAAATCTACCTTAATCCAGTTGCTAATTGGGGTTTACCAAGCGGACTCAGGTTGCATTCGCTATAACGGTGAAACAACCGATGACATCAGTTTTGATATTATACGCAATCAAATTGCTGTTGTTTTACAACAACCTATACTCTTCAACGATACATTAAGGCATAATCTGAACCTTGGTGCTGACTATGACGAAATGTCGTTGTGGCGTGCGCTTGAAGTCTCTCAAATGCAAGACGTGATCAAGCAATTAAGTAACGGCTTAGATACTCAAATTGGTAGGAACGGTGTTCGCCTCTCTGGTGGTCAACGACAACGTCTAGCCATTGCCCGTATGGTGCTGAGCAACCCTAAGTTTGTTATTCTTGATGAAGCAACATCAGCATTAGACACGGCAACAGAGTCTGCACTACATAAAGCGTTGAGTGAGTTTTTGAAAGATCGCACAACTTTAATTGTGGCTCATCGATTATCAGCAGTGAAACAAGCCGATCTAATCTATGTTTTAGAAGATGGACAAGTCACACAAACGGGAACACATGGTGAACTGGTTGAACAACAAGGGCTTTATCAAACACTCTATGGCAGTGTGCAATCGCACGCCTGATAGTTATTGTCCTAACCACAGACACAAGACTTCTAAACTGACACACAATTCAATCCGGGAGGTCGCGTGACCTCCCCATCTGTAACCCAAGGTCTATCAACAACAAAACATCAAAGCGACAGCAGCGCTGTGCGTTTGTGTCAGGGCTGCGAGCTTCCTATCGACAAGGTGGACATCCCACTAGGGAAATCCGCCTATTGCCCGAGATGCGGCACACAACTTTACCGAGGTGGCACCCCTAGCCTTTCTGGAAATCTAGCAATCGCGATAACCTGCTTGTTGCTATTTATCCCGTCCCACTTTTTCGACTTCATTAGCATTCGTCTTATCGGGGTGATGATCCCCGCTACACTGCCATCCGGCGTATTTACCTTGATCAATGAAGGTTTTCCACTGCTCGGCTTACTTATCCTATTCTGTAGCTCAATAGCGCCGTTGCTCGTTTGCAGTTCTGTATTAATCAGCCACTTCTCGCTTCGTTTTGGCTTCTTTACACCGTTTCAATACTCGCTGGTTATCATTCAAACCTTAAAGCATTGGATGATGTTGGATGTATTCTTAGTGAGCGTGGCGATATCCTGTTTTAAGCTGCAAGACTACTCAGATATTTTTGTTGGTCCGGGATTGGTTGGCCTGATTCTACTGCAGCTTTTCAGTGTATTGCTGGTGAGCCGCATCAGCGTGCGCTGCTACTGGGAAGCTTGGACAAAAGAATCTGACTACTCATTTGCTGAAAGTAAGAACGTACACTGTCACAACTGCCACCTATCTCAACCGAATGGACATACTTGCGTACGTTGTCATCATGACTTATACCACCGCAAGCCCTACTCTATACAGAAGACATGGGCACTGTTATTTGCCGCATCAGTGGCTATTGTGCCAGCCAACGTCATTCCTATCTCTATCCTGATAACAAACGGTCAAAGGCTGGAAGATACCATCATTTCCGGTGTCGCTTCGCTGATTAATAGCGACATGTATGGCATCGCAGCAATCATTTTCATTGCCAGTATTATCGTGCCCGTCGCGAAAATACTGGGCCTCGCGTACATCTTAATCTGTATCAAGATGAAGCGCGCCGTTTACCACAGGCAACGTATGACCATCTATTTCATCGTGAAATGGGTCGGGAAATGGTCGGTAATGGATCTGTTCGTTATTTCGATCATGATGACCTTGGTCGACCGGGGACAGATTTTAAACTTTACACCAGGTTATGGTGCAGTCGCTTTTGGCGTCGTAGTTGTTCTCACGATGCTGGCAGCGGAAAGCTTAGATCCTAGGCTAATTTGGGATAACTACACCTCAAAAGATGAGTCAGTGAATGAACAACGATAACCAGTCACAAACATCATATTCACCAGAAGTAAGAAAAAACAAAGGCATCTCACCTTTGTGGATTCTACCCATATTAACCGTCGCTTTAGCCGGTTGGTTGGTCATGAAATCGATACACGATGCTGGGCAACGTGTGCAGATATACTTCTCAGATGCCGCAGGTTTAGTCGCAGGTCGAACAACGATTCGTTACCAAGGCTTAGAGGTGGGTATGGTGCGCGATATTACCCTCTCGAAAGACTTATCTAATATCTATGTTGATGCTGATATCTATCCGGAAGCGAAAAAACTGCTGTCTAAAGGCACTCGTTTTTGGCTAGTAAAGCCGACCGCAAGCTTGTCTGGAATTTCTGGGTTAGATGCTCTGGTATCCGGTAACTACATTGCGATTCACCCAAGTGAAACCAAACAAGAGCCTGAAACTGTTTTCCAAGCTTTAGAGTCTGCGCCTTCTGACTTGTTAGCTTCCGATGGCTTGAACATATCACTGACAACAAAAGATTTGGGTGGCGTATCTGTTGGCTCTCAGATTGTCTATCGTAAGATCCCAATTGGTGAGGTCTATAACTACCAACTCAACGAAAGCGGAAAGTCAGTCACGATTCAAGCGGCTATTAAAGATGAGTACAGCCATATCATTACCGACCAAAGCCGTTTCTGGAACGTCAGTGGCTTAGTGGCAAATATTGGGTTTTCTGGTGTTGATGTTCGCTTGGAAAGTCTAAGCGCTCTATTAGGTGGTTCTATCGCCGTAGACTCACCAGGAGATGGTCAGCCAGTTGAGATGAACACCAAGTTCAAACTCTACCCAGATCTAAAAACCGCTGGTCGTGGCATCTCTATTAAGATTGCTGTTCCTGATGACAATAAGATCAGTGCAACTGGTGCCCCAATCATGTACCGCGGCATCGAAATCGGTCAAATTACCGACTTATCACTCAGCGAAGGCCGTGAAAATGTCATCGCATCTGCAGCTATCCAACCTGCGTTCAGTGATTTCCTTAACAGTGGCAGTAAGTTCATTCTCGAAGAAGCCGAACTATCACTGACAGGAATGAAGAACATTGCTAACTTGGTGACGGGCAACTTTTTAACGCTAGTCCCAGGTCAGGGTGAGAAAGCACGCCGTTTCACTGCGGTTCGTAAAACGGAATATAGCCAAGAGCAAGAAGAATCTGTCGCTATTCGCCTTACCTCGAACAACTCTTTTGGGCTCGATGTAGGCACTCAACTACTCTATAAAGGCATATCTGTTGGCTCAATCATCCAAGTAGGTTTGGTTGATGGTGTCGGTACTGGGAGCGATAAGCACGAAGTGTTCATGGAAGCGTTGATCGACAATCAATATGCTCACCTTATTAAAAGTAAAAACCGCTTCTTCGTTACAGGCAGCGCGAGTGCTGAGCTTACTGAATCGGGGTTAAGTGTGACCGTCCCACCAGCAAAGCAGCTACTGACAGGCTCAATTAGCTTCGTAAGTGAAGGTAAAAATCAAGCAAGACAAAGCTACCAACTTTTCCAAAGTAAATCGTTAGCTGAGATTGCAAAGCTAAACCAATCTGGCTCTAAAACCCTATCGCTGTTCGCAAGTGAGTTACCGTCAATCTCTAAAGGTAGTCCACTACTCTACCGCAACCTACAAGTCGGTAGTGTGAGTGATTTTCAGCTTGCTGACGGCGGCGTAAGAATCCAGGTGACCATTGAAAACCGCTACACGCACCTAATAAACAACAATACCGTTTTTTGGAATCGTTCTGGTGTTGAGGTCGACGCATCTTTGTCAGGCATCAGTATCAAAGCAGCTCCGGTTAAAACTCTGATTCAAGGCGGAATCGCGTTTGATTCACTGCCAGGTATCGACAACAAGCTCGGTGATGTTTGGAAGCTCTATAACGACTCTAATTCTGCTCGTAAATTTGGTCGTGCCATCACGATTACTTCTTCTGGCGATCAAGAGGTTAGCAAAGGTACACCAATTAAATATCAAGGCGTGAATGTTGGCGAAGTGACTCTGGTTTTCCCTACCTTTACCAAAGGTGGTATTGAAATCACGGCTCGTATCCTTCCTGAGTATGTAGATAAGATCGCGGTCGCTGGTAGTCATTTTTGGCTAGCTGAGCCGGAGATTGGTTTGAATGGAATTAAGAATGTCTCTTCTCTGATTTCTAAGCACATTAAAGTTGAGCCGGGGAACGGAAACAAAACCACAGCCTTTAAGCTAAGTAATGGTCCAGTTAAACCTGAAGGCAAGATTTTCACGCTACAAAGTGAGAGTCGTGGTTCAGTATCAGAAGGTACGCCGATTCTATTCCGCGAACTAGAAATCGGTACAGTAATTGACGTTCAACTTGGTGATTTTGCAGATCGTATTATCTCTACCATTCAAATCAAACCAGAGTTCGCTTACTTAATTCGTGCCAACAGTGTGTTCTGGAATGTATCGGGTGTGGATGTGTCTATCGGCTTGTCCGGTGCAAACATCAAAGCAGGTACTGTCGATAGCTTAATCCGAGGTGGCATAACCTTCTCAACACCACCGACTAAAGAACTGCAGCCTTTGGCACAAGAAGACCAGTCTTTCTACTTGTACCCCAAAGCGGAAGACGAATGGAAATCCTGGAGAACGGCTATCCCTCGCCCATAAACGCGGCATAGTCGCATCAGTTTTCTAAGCGAATAACAGACAATTAACATCCAAATGCAGCCATTGAGCTGCATTTTTATTGTTTAAAGCAAATTTGGTTTAGGACAATCTCATTTTGCTTTAAACTGCCCGCATTAACGCTATAAATCGAGATACCCTTTTGCACGCTAACGTATATATCCCGGAAGAATTCCTTACTCATATTGAAAGCATCATGCCTAGCCATTTAGATATGGCTTCGTTTGTCGCTTCTTGTCAAAAGCCACTTCGTAAAAGTATTCGCGTAAACACACTCAAGATCAGTGTTGAAGACTTTCTAGTGCGTGCGAAAGATAAAGGTTGGGAACTGGAACCAGTACCTTGGTGTGAAACGGGGTTTTGGATCACTGCCGATGAAACTGAAGTTCCACTAGGGAATACTGCCGAGCACATGTCTGGTTTGTTCTACATCCAAGAAGCCAGCTCTATGATGCCACCGTCTGCTCTTTTCCAAGGCGAAGAGAACTATCAAGCAGTTCTCGACACCGCTGCGGCTCCAGGTTCTAAAACCACTCAAATCGCAGCGTTGATGGACAACCGTGGTGTGTTGGTTGCCAATGAATATGCAGCAAGCCGAGTTAAAGTGCTTCACGCTAACATTGAACGCTGCGGCGTAAGAAATGCAGCGCTAAGTAATTTTGATGGTCGCGTGTTTGGTGGCTGGTTACCTGAACAATTCGACGCTGTATTACTAGATGCACCCTGCTCTGGTGAAGGCACAATTCGCAAAGATGCCGACGCAATGAAGAACTGGACGTATCAATCGGTTGTTGAGATTGCAGACACGCAAAAAGACCTTATTGAAAGTGCATTCCACGCTCTTAAACCTAATGGTGTATTGGTCTACTCGACGTGTACGTTAAGCACAGAAGAAAACCAACAGGTGTGCCATCACTTAAAAGAGACCTTTGGTGATGCGGTTGAGTTTGAATCTCTAGAGTCCCTATTCGATAACGCGAAAGCAACCACAACAGAAGAAGGCTTTCTACACATCTTCCCTCAGGTTTATGACTCTGAAGGTTTCTTCGTTGCTCGTGTCCGAAAATTAGCGTCTGTGACACCACCAGAAGTGAAGAAGCGTTTAGGTAAGTTCCCATTCGACAAGGCTTCCAAGAAAGCACAACAAGAAATAGCTGAACAGCTTTTAAGTGCATTGGATATCGAGCTACCATCAGATTCTCAAGTCTGGACTCGTGACAAAGACGTCTGGCTATTTCCTGAAGCATTAGAGCCAATGATCGGTAAATTCCGTTTCTCTCGCATGGGTATCAAGATCGCTGAAACCCATAAAAAAGGCTACCGTTGGCAACACCAAGTAGCAACGACATTAGCCAAAGGCAACGAAGCTAACATCGTTGAGCTCACTATCGAAGAGGCTCGTGAGTGGTTCATGGGTAGAGATGTTCGCCCAGAAGGCTTATCCGGAAAAGGTGAAGTGCTGGTCAAATACAATGGCGCAATCATTGGCCTTGGTAAGTGGGTTGGCAATCGAGTGAAAAACGGCCTGCCACGAGAGTTAGTACGTGATAAGAACCTGTTTTAGCCAGAATTACAGCCCTATCGCTGAGTAGGCGTATAGGCGAACAAATAAAAGCCCAAACAACGCACGTTGCTTGGGCTTTTTCTATTGAATTTAAGTCATGCTATCTATGTAAAAACACGTTCGAACTACACTTAATTACAAAACAATCAATTCAATTCAATTCAATTCAATTCGCTATTTTTACGTTGAAAAATCGCATATCGGGAAAATTAAACTAAACTTCATCTAGTAAACAAAGAATTGAAACGATTAGCGTAGGCTCTTCGGAGCCATTTCCCCTAAGCCCAAACAGGAAAGTTTGGGCTTTTTTTTGACCGAGTGCTTGGCTTATTTAGCTAGACTGATGCCTTCTTTATCGATAGAGATCTTGCCAGCCTTGTACAAACCACCGATGGTCTTTTTGAATGTACCTTTGCTGGTTCTGAAAGCAGAGAAGATCGCTTCAGGTGAAGACTTATCATTCAAAGGCAAAAAGCCGCCTTTCTTTTCAAGCAAGTCTAAGATCTTAACGCTTAGGTCATCCATCTTAGCTACGCCGACTTTCTGAAGAGAAAGGTCAATCTTACCGTCTTCTTCACGAATGTTTTTAATGTAGCCTTTCAGCGTCTTACCAATAAATAGTTTACCGATGATGTCTGATGGGAAAATCATGCCCCAGTGCTCGCCATTAACGATCGCTTTGTAGCCTAACTGGCTACGTTCAGCGATGATTAAGTCAACTTGCTGGTTACGTTTGTAATTCGCCGGAGTGTTGTCTAACCATTTGTTAAACTTAGTTGTACCTACAATGCGGCTAGATGCTTTATCAATGTACACATATACTAAGATTGACTGGCCTTCGTTTAATCGACCACGTTGTTCGCTGAAAGGAACCAGTAGGTCTTTGCCTTTCACGCCCCAGTTCATGAATGCACCGGTGCTGTTTGCACCTTCAACAGTCATCAACCCAAACTGGCCAACTTGTGCGATAGGTTTTTCAGTCGTTGCAGCGATCTGGTTGTCAGAATCAATGTACAAGAACACATCTAACTTTTGACCAATTTCAACACCTTCAGGAGTAAATCGTTTCGGCAGCAACACCGTTCCATAGTCGCTAGCGTCAAGGAATACACCGAAATCTGCTTGTTTTACTACTTCTAAGTTGTTTATTTGACCAATATTAATCATCAAGATTGTCTCTACTTTAAATTTGGCGGAGATTATACGTGATCTCTGATATGCTTTCGCTAGTTTCATTCATATTTTTACATTCTAGGAGCCATCGTTGATCACCGTTGATAAACAAGATGCGATAACACTCAAAATTAACCATGCAATGGCTAAAACCAAAAAGCTCGACATGGATGTTTATCTATTCATTCCCGGTGAACTTGGACTCACTCCAGAAGTACTTTCTGAGAGCGCATTTTTCTATAGCTCAATCACTCAGAAACGCGCGTACTACAGTGATAAAACACTACTGCCTCTGGTACACAGCCGTTTGGCAAAACGTGGACGACTGTCTACCACTCAATACCGTGTAAGTTTGAGCTTGTTCGCCTACCAATATGTTATTGCATTAGATAAAGCAGTCAGCAGCTTAAACAAAAATAATAGTGACGACGTAACGGCAGACGAAGTGGATGAAGTTATCGAACTGGCTTTAGACATATTAAAGAAGCTACGTCGAAGTATCCCATATGAAGAAAACCTGAAACGCTACTACGCCAATATAGACAACTATCTATCTTGGTACACTGAGCAAAAATTCCTGTCTTTAGTTTCGCATATGCCACGTGGTAGCGAATATTCAACCATCAAAGAGCGTCTTTTAACCCTTTGCGACAAAGAGACCGCTCACCGAAAACTGAACCGATACAACTCAACCAAGGTACGAGAAGACGTAACCCGCTTGAGTAACAAAATGCGCTTGCTGCGTCGTTTGATTGAGCACCCTATCGTACTCAAAGAGAAAACCACCTCAATGGGTAAAAACGTTAAACGAGCTGTGAAAGGTGTTGCGACAGGCTTGGTGATGGTGGTTGTAACCACAACAGTTATCTTGGCCCGAGATTTCCTGGGAGAGATTACCGCTTCTTTCATTGTAGCGATGTCTTTCATCTATGCGCTACGCGAGATTTTCAAAGACGATTTAAGAGATATTCTTTGGCGCTGGCTACGTAAAGGCAAGCCAAAGTGGAAACGCCGTTATTACGATCCAACGACCAATAAGTCAGTTGGTCATAAACTCGAGTGGTTGGACTACGCAAGCTTTTCTAAACTCGCTGACCGCATTCAGTCGATACGAAAGAAACGTGTGGTGCAGCGTGAAGAGCAAATCTTGCATTATCGCTCACATACGGAGATGTCGACATCAACGTTTATGAGTGGCTACGAGGAAACGCGTGAAACCTTATCGATCAGCCTAAGAGCGCTGACACGCTTAATGGATAAGGGCTCAAATAAGATTTATCGATTGAATGAAGGCCAAGTGAGTCGAGAGTCCGTTGAGAAGCGTCACCTACTCAACCTGATCATCAAAGAGAACAACCACGACAACGAACCAACTTACTATCGTTGGAAGATCGTCATGAACCGTTCAAAGATTGTCGATATCGAGCAAATCACACAAGAGTCATAGAACTACTGCAAATCGTGCGATTACGGTATGTGGATATAGATTCACATACCATTTTTTTAGATCGAACCCCACCCAATATCATTATGAACTGGTATTTGTGGCTACTTCTTTGATGGGATCTTTTTGATAGAAAGCGTGAGCGTGAATTCTGCCATTGGCTCATCGCCATGCAGAGATGGGCATGTTGCGATAATGGTTACTGGCTGATTCACTCGCTCCCCGGTTGACATGGTTTCAGCCAACATAGTGTTGATCAACTCACCATCAGTACAAGTGAAATGCACATCACCTTCAGGGCGCTTCAAAAAGTTACCAGTCACCTCTTTAAACGCTAAAGATATCTTTTCACCTTGCTGTTGTGATTTACTCATCGCAAGAAACCCCCCTGCCAAATCAGCACCGACAGCTAAAACACCGAAGTACATGCTATTTAGATGGTTTTTGGTTCGTCTTCTGAGCGGAATTTTCACCTCTACACGCTCGTTGTCGAGTACCAGAAGCTTTGGTCGACACAGCCAGATAAGTGGGACTTTGAAAAAGCCAAACATGCTTAAATAGAAATTTGCTTTTTGTAGAGGGGTTAACATTCGAATCACCTAGCCTAATTAGTCATCAGACCAGTTAATCGACTAACGATTTAAATGTCAAAAAAATGTTACAAAAAAGAGATGTCATCACACAATGATATCTCTTTTATTCTCAAGGTGTTAGCGCTTCGTATCAACTCATACAGCAAATTGATTAATTAAAGCAATAAGTGAAATTATGCCGTTACGACGGTTTCAACACCTTCAAGATCTGCGATATAACCTTGTAAGCGCGGATAATCAACTAGGCCTTGAGTCACAAGCAAAACGGGTTTCTTAGCGTTGTGTGTCGCTTTCACAATCATGTCTAACAGCGTAATTACCGCTTCGTTTTGTGGGTCAAAAGCATGCTGCTGCGCTTCATTCTGCTTATCAACACCAAGCGTGAAAGACGCTAAACTGTCGACATTCACTACCACACCATCAAAGTAATGCAGCAGACGTTCACTCAGTAGAACGGCAGATGGCACATCACATGAGAACAACACCTTCAAGCCATTCAAACCACGAGGCAAACCTTGCTCTGCAAGTAAATCGATGATCTTAGCCGCGTCGCTTAATGCGCGCACGTAAGGAATCACCACTTCAACATTAATACCTTGCTCGCGCAGAGCCTTAACGACCTGACACTCCAAAGCAAACGCTTTGCTGTACTCTGACATCGAATAACGAGCAACACCACGAACACCAAGTGCTGGGTTCACTTCTTCCACTTCGCAATTGCCACCTAACAGCGAACGAAAGCCGTAACTGTCAGCGTTGCTTAACGCGATACGCACAGAAGTATGATTGGGTTGAACTGCAGCTTGAATCGCCGTGACCAAGGTAGAAACGAAATGTTCATCAACGCTTTTGCCACCAAGAATGGCGTCTAGAGAGGTTTTCTCTATATCAGAAAGTGTATCTAAATGGCTTTCAATACTTGGATGGTAGAAGACACGATCCATGACCAATTCAGAGAGAGAGACGTATAAGTGGTTGGAATTATTATTATCGTTATAAGAAGGCAGCACATCGCCTAAGACCAGTTCTGGGTGCAAAGTGCTTTGATTTTCTTGAGTCATTGCTGCTCCAGCATTTTTATGTTGTGTTCAAACGAAAATACCGATAGCTGCCTGTTAATACAAGTGAAAATCCCGTATTTAGCGTCGGGCTGCTGATAAAAATAAGAATATTAGTAATAACAGAGATAACTTTGACTTAAGAGAGTTTATTCCTCGGTTCAATTCCGCTATCTTAACCACTTCGCAATAGAATAAAAAAGCTATCACATGCCATTAAAAACTGATGAGTTGAGAACCCAAGCTCTGGGTCCTATGCCAACTCCTGCCGAATTAGGCAACGCACACCCGATTACTGACGACGTTGCTGAGCGTATTGCAAATTCTCGCCGCCAAATCGAAGATATCCTAACTGGTCGTGATAACCGCCTATTAGTTATAGTAGGCCCTTGCTCTGTTCACGATACAGAAGCGGCACTTGATTACGCTGAGCGCCTGAGCAAAATTCAAGAACAATACAAAGACGAATTGTTTGTTGTAATGAGAACCTACTTCGAAAAACCTCGCACGGTTGTAGGTTGGAAAGGTCTAATTACCGATCCAAACCTTGATGGTTCATACGCACTAGAAACAGGTTTAAACAAAGCACGTCAGCTTCTGCTTGATATCAACAAGCTTGGCCTAGCAACCGCGACTGAGTTCCTTGATATGATCACGGGTCAATACATTGCAGACCTTATCACTTGGGGCGCAATTGGCGCTCGTACAACAGAGTCTCAGATTCACCGTGAAATGGCTTCAGCACTGTCTTGTCCTGTTGGCTTCAAAAACGCGACAAACGGCAACATCAAGATCGCTATTGATGCAATTCGTGCATCAATAGCTTCTCACTACTTCTACTCACCAGATAAAAATGGTCGTATGACGGTTTACCGCACTTCAGGCAACCCATACGGTCACGTTATTCTACGTGGTGGTGATAAAGGTCCAAACTTTGATGCAGAATCTGTTGATAACGCATGTAAGCAACTTGCTGAGTTCGACCTACCTCAACGTTTAGTCGTAGATTTCAGCCATGCTAACTGTGAAAAGCAACACCGCAAACAGTTAGACGTTGCAAAAGACATCTGTGAACAGATCAAATCTAACAAAAATCAAATTGCAGGCATCATGGCGGAAAGCTTCATAAAAGAAGGTAACCAGCCAATGACGGATATCAACAACCTGGAATACGGCAAGTCGATTACCGATCCATGTCTAAGCTGGGAAGATACCGCGACAATGTTAGACATGCTTGCAACAGCAATTAAAGATAGAAACTTAGCTTAAGGAAATAACACAATGCCATCATTTGACATTATCTCTGAAGTAGAAGCAGTAGAACTGCGTAACGCGGTAGACAACGCAAACCGTGAACTATCGACTCGTTTCGATTTCCGCGGCGTTGAAGCAAGCTTTGATTACAAAGATGAATCAGTAAAATTGACTGCTCAAGACGATTTTCAACTGAAGCAAATGCGCGATATCCTTCGTAGCAACCTAACAAAGCGTAATGTTGATCCTAACGCGATGGAAGCAAAAGCGGCAGACCAAACAGGTCGCACTTGGCACCAAACGGTTATCTTTAAGCAAGGCATTGAAACTGATGTAGCTAAGAAAATTGTTAAGCTAATCAAAGACAACAAAGTTAAAGTTCAAGCTTCTATCCAAGGCGACAAAGTTCGTGTAACAGGTAAGAAACGCGATGATCTACAAGCTGTTATGGCTCTAGTTCGCAGCGGTGAACTTGGTCAACCATTCCAGTTTGACAACTTCCGCGACTAATTTTTGAGTGTGAGCGATCGCTTATTTCGGTTGCTCATTCATCATCACAATGTCATGTTTGGAAAGCAGAAAGCCACTTCTTTATAGGAAGTGGCTTTATATTTATCAGGACAGTTTAAATCGAAGTTCCTAGTTGGTAATCAGCCAACTCAACTAAGTACTTTGGCCGCTGACAATTTTAGGTCTTTGCCGGCCAACAAATTAAACTCTACGCTTGCTGGTGGAATAAACACACACACTCGCAATTTCTCAGATCTTGCCTGCTCAAGCTTGGTTGATAGCTCTCCGCTGTTAGCATAGCTCTCTCTTTCTGCGTCTCGGCGGCACAGGTCGACAAATTCGAATGGACAATCGCTCGGTGAAAGTACGAGTTCTGCCTCCTGCATCAAACGTAAAGCCTTCATAGACAGCAACTCAACGTCATGCTCGAATTCAATCCAAGTCACCTGTCCTTCACTATTAATGCCTTCCGTTAGCGCTTGCTGGTAGTAAAACTCCAACTGCTCTCTGTCAGTCACCAGCTCAATAAAACTGGATGACAAGAAACGCTCCCAAAACTTACGACGCTCGTCGACGGTTGGGAATGACTCTTTGATCGAATTGCGTTTTGATGCACCGAAGTTTGCTATCAAGCCTATATTTTGTGGCAATACCGTTTCGAGTTTTTCTCTAATATTTCTCACCAAAACAGGGGATGCACCACCACTAGAGATCGCAATTTGGATTCTTCCACGATTTATCATTGAAGGTGTAATGAAGTCGCAGTATGGCAAATCATCGACCACATTGACAAGAATACCCATTTTTTTTGCATCATTATATACTTGGTGATTTAGGCTTGGATTGTCTGTTGTCGCCCATACCTGAAGGTAATTTTTCGAAATAATTTGCGACGAGTAAAAGTTTTGTACCCAGTGAAGTTGGCCTTCATCGACAAGCTGCTTTAAGTAAGGTGCTACCTTGGGAGACACCAAAGTCACATTGGCACCAGCGCGTAGCAAGCTATCGACTTTACGGCAAGCAACCTCACCTCCACCAACCACTAAGATTGGCTTATTTTCTACATCCAAAAACATTGGGAAATAACGCATGTTCTTCCTTGAGACTACTTCAATAACTATTCAGCCATGCTACCAAATTTGGAGAATATTCATAACTACCGAAGTGCAATAAAAATAGTTATTGACCAAATTTCAATCTTATTTAAGGTTAATGCTCCACAACCGTGACATTCATTCAGAATATTTATCTAGTCGATTATCAATATAAAACTCTAAATCTCGTTGCACCAACAGTGTGAACCGTTGCACCATTTACATTCAGTTAACATTTGGTCATTCTAATTGTGTTCGGATTTGTGATTTCATTCAAAATTCTTTTTAAATTATACATTTGTGAAACTGCGGATCCTTTCCTAACCTTATAAACAGTTGCTTAAATCGCACACAGATTCATTTGCAAAATGCAACTCTTGTAATTTGAGCAACAAGGTCATAGAAAACGCAACACATAAGAGACACTCAAACGAGCACGAGTATCAGGTGTCACCTGGTTAACAAGGAAGGATACAAATGACAAATAAACTAACACTTCTTGCTTCAGTAGTAGCTGCATCAACTGCGATGGTGGCAACATCAGCATCAGCGGAAGAAAGCACTCTGGACAAAGTCACATCTCAAGGCTTCTTAACTTGTGGTGTAAGTACAGGTCTTCCAGGGTTCTCTAACCCAAACTCAAAAGGTGAATGGGAAGGAATCGATGTTGAGTATTGTCAAGCTCTTGCAGCGGCTGTACTCGGTGACAAGACTAAAGTTAAGTATGTACCTCTAACAGCAAAAGAGCGTTTCACTGCGCTTCAATCTGGCGAAATCGACGTACTGTCTCGTAACACAACATGGACACTGCATCGTGACACGGCTCTAGGTCTGAACTTCGTAGGCGTTAACTACTACGATGGTCAAGGCTTCATGGTTAAGAAAGATCTTGGCCTAACCAGCGCTCTAGAACTTGATGGCGCTTCTGTATGTGTCCAATCAGGTACAACGACTGAGCTAAACCTAGCCGATTACTTCCGTAATAACGGCATGTCTTACAAGCCAGTGGTATTTGATACTGCAGCACAAACATCTAAAGGTTTCGACGCAGGTCGTTGTGATGTGCTAACTACCGACCAATCTGGTCTATACGCACTTCGCTTAAACCTAGCTGATCCAAAATCTGCACAAGTACTTCCTGAAATCATCTCTAAAGAGCCTCTTGGCCCAGTTGTACGTCAAGATGATGACAAATGGTTCAACGTTGCTAAGTGGACACTTTCAGCAATGGTTAATGCGGAAGAATACGGCATCTCTTCTAAAAATGCTGACGAAATGCTTAAGTCAAAAGATCCAAACATCAAGCGTATTCTTGGTGTAGACGGTCCTAAAGGTAAAGGCCTTGGCATCCGTGACGACTGGGGTTACCAAGTAATCAAGCAAGTTGGTAACTACGGTGAGAGTTTCGAGCGTACTGTTGGTACAGGTTCTCCACTTCAAATCGATCGTGGTGTAAATGCATTATGGAATGCGGGCGGCTTTATGTACGCTCCACCAATCCGTTAATAGCACACGACGTGATCACTTGTTCGTAAACGTTACTATCAAGCTTTTTTAGCGCGATAGCAACAACCCGAAGAATGAATAATTGAGTAACACGATTTAGGGCGGTTTTTCCGCCCTAAATATTAAATGGATTTGAGGTTATTGCAGTATGAAACCTAACAACACTCTTACTCCTTCCCAGGAAAAGCCCGAAGCTAAAAGTGCTAACCTGTTATACAACCCGACTTTTCGATCTGTTATTTTCCAGATAATCGCCATCGGAGCACTTGGCGCCTTCTTCTATGCAATCGTAAACAATGCCCTTACCAACCTAGAGGCCCGAGGCATCGCCACTGGTTTTGACTTTTTAAGTCAAGAGGCGGGTTTTGGTATCGGCCTTACCCTCGTCGAGTACGACGAAACCTTCTCATATGGTCGAACTTTCGTTATCGGCTTATTAAACACCGCTTTGGTATCAGTACTAGGCATTATTCTAGCGACTGTACTTGGTTTCACTATGGGCGTCGCTCGACTGTCAACTAACTGGCTAGTGAGCCGTTTTGCAGCGATATACATTGAAATCTTCCGAAATATCCCACTACTACTTCAAATCTTCTTTTGGTATTTCGCGGTTCTTCAATCTCTCCCATCTGCAAGACAGAGTCTCAGTTTGGGCGAAGCTATTTTCCTAAACGTGCGTGGTCTTTACTTGCCGGCTCCTGTTCTTGAACAAGGAAGCAGCTTCGTTCTCGCCGCGTTAATTATTGGCGTCATCGCCACTATCATCATTAATATTTGGGCTAACAACAAACAGAAACTTACTGGCCAACAAACCCCTATGTTTCGAATCGCATTGAGCTTGATCGTCTGTCTACCTCTAGTTGTCTACTTTGTCCTTGGCATGCCTCTTTCAGCTGAATACCCAGAACTGAAAGGCTTTAACTTTAGAGGTGGCATAAGTATCATCCCTGAATTAGCCGCTCTTGTATTAGCACTAAGCATCTATACGGCATCTTTCATCGCAGAGATCGTTCGTTCTGGTATTAATGCGGTTAGCCACGGCCAAACCGAAGCTGCGATGTCTCTAGGTCTTCCTCGAGCTCGCACGTTAAAGCTGGTTATTATTCCTCAAGCGCTGCGAATCATTATTCCACCGCTAACTAGCCAATACTTAAACCTCACTAAGAACTCTTCGTTAGCAATGGCTATTGGCTACCCTGACTTAGTTTCTGTGTTCGCAGGTACAACTCTCAACCAAACAGGTCAAGCTATCGAAATCATTGCCATGACCATGGGTGTATACCTAACGCTAAGCTTATTGACCTCTGCGTTAATGAATATCTATAACCGTAAAGTAGCATTGGTGGAGAGATAATATGAGCACACATCAATTTCAACCGGACCTTCCACCTCCAGCGAATACCGTTGGTGTAGTCGGTTGGTTAAGAAAGAATCTCTTTAATGGGCCTATAAATAGTATCGTTACCGTTGTTCTAGGTTACATCGCTTTTTCACTACTTTGGACAACGTTCGACTGGGCTTTCCTAAATGCAGACTGGGTCGGAACAACTCGTGACGCGTGTACTAGCGAAGGGGCTTGCTGGGTGTTCATCAGCGTTCGTTGGAACCAGTTCATGTATGGCTTCTACCCTGAGGCTGAACTGTGGCGCCCACGCCTTTTCTACGCAACATTGGCTATCTTTGTAGCGCTATTAGCCTACGAGAAAACACCGAAACGCACATGGATTTGGCTATTCTTCGTAAACATCTACCCATTCATCATTGCTGGCTTGCTATACGGCGGTGTGTTTGGATTGGCAGTTGTTGATACACACAAATGGGGTGGCCTGCTCGTTACACTTATCATTGCATTAGTGGGTATCGTTGTTTCACTGCCGATTGGCGTCGCACTGGCACTTGGCCGTCGCTCTGAGATGCCAATTATTCGCAGTATTTGTACGGTGTACATCGAAATTTGGCGTGGTGTTCCGCTAATTACGGTGCTGTTCATGGCATCTGTAATGCTGCCACTATTCCTTACTGCGGGTTCTGAGACCGATAAATTGTTCCGTGCGCTAGTAGGTGTGGTTCTATTTAGTGCCGCTTATATGGCCGAGGTAATTCGTGGTGGTCTGCAAGCTATTCCTAAAGGTCAATACGAAGCCGCTGACGCACTGGGCTTAACCTATTGGAAAAAGATGGGGCTGATTATTCTTCCTCAAGCGCTGAAAATCACAATCCCATCAATCGTAAACACATTCATTGGCTTGTTTAAAGATACCAGTCTGGTACTTATCATCGGTATGTTCGATGTACTGGGTATTGGTCAAGCAGCGAACACCGACCCTGAGTGGTTAGGTTTCGCTACAGAAAGTTATGTATTTGTCGCGTTAGTGTTCTGGGTGTTCTGTTTTGGCATGTCGAGATACTCGATATGGCTAGAAAACAGACTTCACACCGGTCACAAACGATAGTTAATAAGATCAAGGACGTATTATGACGCAACAACTAAACCCAGAATCGCAAGAGTTGATGATTGAACTTAAAGACATGAACAAGTGGTACGGTGAGTTCCACGTTCTTAAGAACATCAACTTAGAAGTTAAAAAAGGCGAGAAAATCGTTATCTGTGGCCCTTCAGGCTCAGGTAAGTCGACTATGATTCGCTGTATCAATAGACTGGAAGAGCATCAGAAGGGACACATCTTTGTTTCTGGCAATGAGCTGACTGAAGATCTAAAAAACATCGAAGCAGTTCGTCGTGACGTTGGCATGTGTTTCCAGCACTTCAATCTATTTCCGCACCTTACGGTACTAGAGAACTGTACCTTAGCCCCTATCTGGGTAAAAAAGATGCCGAAAGAAGAAGCTGAAGCGATTGCAATGAAGTACCTTGAGCGCGTAAAGATCCCAGAGCAAGCAGATAAGTTCCCAGGTCAGCTTTCTGGTGGTCAGCAACAGCGTGTAGCGATTGCACGTTCTCTATGTATGAACCCACAAGTCATGCTGTTTGATGAACCAACATCAGCGCTCGATCCAGAAATGGTTCGTGAAGTATTAGACGTAATGGTTGAGCTAGCAGAAGAAGGAATGACGATGCTTTGTGTAACGCACGAGATGGGCTTTGCTAAAGAGGTCGCGGATCGCGTTATCTTCATGGATGCTGGTGAAATCATAGAAGAAAACAACCCTGTCGACTTCTTTGAAAACCCCCAATCAGACAGAACGCAGAACTTCTTAAGCCAAATATTACACCACTAACGTGTTATGATGTATAACTACAGAGGTGGCTTAGGTCGCCTCTTTGTTTTTAGAATTATAATTAGCTTTCAAGATGATAAACAGTGGCACAATGCTATAAAATCGAACATCGAATCTTTGATGCACTTTAAGACATACTTTGTTACACCTTCAGAAATACTTAACCAGCGATTTTGATTATTATTTTAAGTATACAAGTGGACTGTAAGACTTGATTTTTCGAACTTTCAGCCCCATAAATGTACTAATAACTATTGAAGTCACCTTACGAGGAAGATTATGAACAGCCCTATGTTTTCACGCACAGCATCTCAAGAAAGTGCTCTGCAAACCAATAAAGTGTTGCGTAACACCTACGCACTACTGTCTATGACACTACTTTGGTCTGCTGTTGTAGCAGGCGTATCTATGGCGATGAACCTTCCTCGCCCGGGTCTTATTATCATGCTTGTTGGCTTCTACGGCCTACTTTTCCTAACAGAGAAGAACCGTGACAACAGCATGGGTCTAGTCTTTACGTTCCTGTTTACAGGTTTCCTAGGCTACACCATCGGTCCAATCTTAAACATGTACGTTGGCGCAGGTATGGGTGATGTTATCCTAACTGCTCTAGGCGGCACGGCATTAGCATTCATGGGGGCATCGGCTTACGCACTAACAACTAAGCGTGACCTGTCGTTCCTTAACGGTATGCTACTAGCTGGTTTCGTCGTGTTACTTGTAGGTATGGTTGCAAATATCTTCCTACAAATGCCGCTCCTGTCACTAGCAATGAGTGGTATGTTCATCCTATTCTCGACTGGTGTTATTTTGCTAACAACGCAAAACATCATACGTGGTGGTGAAACTAACTACATCTCAGCGACAGTTAGCCTATACGTATCTATCTACAACATCTTCATCAGCCTACTAAGCATCCTAGGCATCATGGGCAGCGACGACTAATTACTCGCCTAATTGAAGAATATCTAGCCCAAGAGCCCATCTCTTGGGCTTTTTTGTATCTGTAGGGTCAATATTTATCAAGATCGCTACGATATCTATTGAGAAAGGTAAACTTGGTCATGTACCCTATCCAAATAGTTAATTGGATTCCGGACTAAACATGTTTGAATATAACGGCAAGCAAATCGAAACTGACGCTCAAGGCTACCTATTGGATTATACACAATGGGAAGAAGGTATGATTGAAATTCTTGCACAAGACGAAGCCATTGAGCTTACAGAAGCACACCTAGAAGTTGTGCATTTTGTAAGGAGCTTTTACGAAGAGTTCAACACTTCCCCTGCGGTTCGCATGCTTGTTAAAGCGATGGAAAAAGCCCACGGTCCAGAAAAAGGCAACAGTAAGTACCTTTTCAAGTTATTCAAAAAAGGCCCTGCAAAACAAGCAACCAAACTCGCCGGTTTACCTAAACCAGCAAAATGCTTGTAGAGCGAAGCAGCTTTAGGTTGCTCCCAAGGTAAAAATGTAAATACTGTAGTGCCATAACTATTTATTAATCATTACTAGGGCTGCTTCTGCAGCCCTTTCTTATTTGCTTTTCTCCTGTACTTACCCGACAATACCCCTCCTTCAAATTCAACAAACAGAGTAATTTATGACTCCTTCAATTCATCTAGCTAAAGGCCGAGATAAATCACTACGCCGTAAACACCCTTGGGTATTTTCACGCGGTATCGATAAGGTCGAAGGCGAACCAAAACAAGGTGAAACTGTAGACGTATATGCTCAAAATGGTCAGTGGTTAGCGAAGGCTGCTTACTCACCGTCTTCTCAAATTCGAGCACGTGTTTGGACATTTGAAAAAGAAGAAATCAATAAAGCGTTTTTCGTTAAACGAATTCAAGATGCACAATCATTACGTGAAGACATCATCGAACGTGGTGGCTTAACAGGTTACCGCTTGACCGCAGCGGAATCAGACGGCTTACCAGGTATCACCATCGATAAGTATCAAGACTACTTAGTTTGTCAACTTCTCAGCGCAGGTGCTGAATTCAACAAAAGCGTATTGGTAGAAGCTCTAATCGAATGCTTCCCAGACTGCAACATCTATGAGCGTTCGGACGTGGCGGTTCGTAAGAAAGAAGGCTTAGAACAAGTGGTTGGCGTTCTTCACGGTGAAGAGCCACCAAAGTCTATCGTGATTGAAGAGAATGGCGTTAAGATTAGCGTAAATATCATGGAAGGCCACAAAACAGGCTTCTACATGGACCAGCGCGACAGCCGTAAAGAGTCAATGAAATACGTAAAAGGCAAAGATGTCCTTAACTGTTTCTCATACACTGGCGGTTTTGGCCTTTACGCACTTAAAGGTGACGCGAAGCGTGTTATCAACGCAGACGTATCTCAACTCGCTTTGGACACCGCTAAATTCAACGCTGAACTAAACGAGTTTGATATCTCGAAAAAGCGTGCCGTGTTCCTTAATGCCGACGTTTTCAAACTACTGCGTGAGTACCGTGACCAAGGTACTAAGTTTGATGTTGTGATCATGGACCCACCAAAGTTTGTTTCAAGTAAGAACAACCTAACATCAGGTGCAAACGGCTATAAAGATGTTAACATGCTAGCAATGCAGATCCTTAAACCGGGTGGCACGCTACTCACCTACTCCTGCTCAGGTTTGATGGGTACTGACCTATTCCAAAAGATAATTGCAGACGCAGCGATTGATGCAGACAGAACCGTTAAGTTTGTCGAACGCTTCGAGCAAGCCGCCGACCACCTAACGGACACTGCCTATCCTGAAGGTTTTTACCTAAAAGGCTTTGCTTGTAAAGTGCTTTAGAATCTAGCTTTTATAGCAAAGCAGACGTATTAAAAGGGCCTTTAGGCCCTTTTTGTTATTTTAGTCTGGTAAGTTGACGAATAACTGATTGACGAAATTACTCAGGCATACACGGGTATCGCTGTGGCGCCTTGCCCTGAAATACCGTCAAATTGGACTAAGCCTCTGAGCATGATGTTATCACCAGCTAAAGCATCAATTTGGTCTTCACCTTGCAACAAACTCACTTCTTTACCAAGAACAACTTTGAGTGAATTATCGACTTGAATATTCGTATTGACTGCACCATCTGAGTCATATTTAGTAAGAACTAAGTTATCAAGGCAGCTTCCGATGCCTATAAATTCAACCGCTGATAACAGGGACAATACTTCAAACATTTGCTTGCTTTTGTGTATTCGTATTATTAAGGTCGGAGAAGAATATCTTGCCTATGTACTTACCAATATACGCTATATTTTCATTTGTTAACGTAGATCGAATATAGCCTGACAAATCTACAAGCACTTGACCATCATAACTAGGGTCTCGCACCGAATAGTCATCAGGAAGGACATCTTCGAGAGTTATGACCTCTGAATTAGCGTTAACATCCAAAATTAATATATCAAATTCGCTTTCATAGTCCTAATCAGAAACATAAGTATTTGACACACCGTCAGATTTAGATACCCCGAGCATGAACGGGGTACTTAGTTACCCGAACTGCATTATACTTCGTTCAATAAACAATGTGGATCGAGGACTAATATTGCATTTATCCACGGGTAAACCCTGGTTTTCTGGAACCACAGAATAAAGAAGTAGGATCTACCCTACTTTCACCATACTGAAACTTTATCTTAAGTTAGTGTTTCAGTATGGTGATAATTCCTTGAATAGCATATACCTAAGCCGGCTATAATGTTAATCTTGCCACGTTATCAACATAGAGAATTAATCCATGAGCAAACTAACAGCGGATACTCAAGCAAATCTAGAACTTTTCGTTTCTGAAACACAAGAAACTAAACTGGTATGGGGCCTTCGTAATGAAGAAGGTTGGCTAGCATGTGACTCAAGTGAATTCGAAAACAGCGAAGTAATGCCTTTTTGGTCTTCAAAAGAAGATGCTCAGACTCACAACGTTGAAGAGTGGGCTGACTTCGAAGTGTTAGAGATTCCACTAGATATTTTTGTTGAAGATTGGTTACTGACTCTAGCTGAAGATGGCGTTCTTGTTGGAACTAACTGGAATACAACGTTAGACGGTAAAGAACTTGAGCCTTCTGACCTAGCGAAATTATACATCTAATTTCCAATATCGGTCGCACGAATCGTGCGACCGATATCCTACTGATAAATATCAATGATATTAGAGACTCACCTCGCATAATAATACCGTACCCACACCACTCAAAATTTGAAGCAATATCAAACAAGCAATGGAATGCCGTTCTTTATCTAATGAATAGTTTCCTGTGATTCACTTGGTTTTGTTACCTTACTACTTTTCATTAGCTTTTATTCTTACAGCCAAATATGAACAATAACTGAAGAGCTCTTTCCTGACACATCAGGCGAAAAGTAACGGCCGAAACTGCATTATTGATGCGTATAACGAGCCCATTGAGCTACCTGAGATTATTTATTCTCGGCCTGCTTACGAACCAGTTCAGCCATAATAGATTCACGATCACCTAGGTAGTCGTTGAGGCCAACTTTTCTCAGCTCACATGCCGGGCATTCGCTACAGCCTGACCCAATGATACCGTTATAACAAGTCAGGGTTTTATTACGCACAAGCTCAAGTGCTGAGTATTGATCGGCTAAGGCCCAGGTTTCAGCCTTGTTTAACCACATTAGTGGCGTTTTAATATCCAGCTGCTTGTCCATACCTTGTACTAACGCAGAGTTCATCGCTTTTACAAAGTCATTGCGACAATCAGGGTAACCAGAAAAGTCAGTCTCGCATACACCAGTAATCACCGTTTCTGCGCCAATTTGATATGCGTAGATACCAGCAAGCGTTAAGAAAAGAATGTTACGACCTGGGACAAACGAGTTTGGCAAACCGTTCTCTTGCAGTTCATGAGAAACAGGAATATCGTCACGAGTTAAAGAGCTGATAGCTAGCTCATTTAATAGAGTCACATCCATAACTTTGTGCGCTTTCACGCCTAACTCTTTAGCTAATGATTCAGCGACTTCAATCTCGAGTTTATGACGCTGACCATAGTCAAACGTAATCGCATGAACTTCATCATACTCTTTTAATGCTTGAACTAGACACGTGGTTGAGTCTTGACCACCACTAAATACTACAACTGCTTTTTTCATATCCATTCCTACCTAAAACTGACGAGCTTTCTACAACGGGTAAGCACTCTGCAAAGTCACAAACTATGCGATGCTCAAGTACTTATGAGTTTGAATTGATAAGCGCCAATTGCGCTCAATGCAGGTATCAATACAAAGCTTCGTCGCACGATCTTTTTGGCTAATTGGTTGTAGAGCAATCACAGTATCGTCAGATACTTCTGCTCGTTCCAGTAAACCATCAAGTTGCTCGATATCCTTACTTGTTCCTACTGGGTGCTTAATCTCGTTAGCACGCTGTAAAGTGCTGTCTAAGATTTCCAGCTTCGCTTTCATTGCTACCTTAGGTGACACCGTAACCCAAGTGTCAGGTGTCGCTTTGACTTCAGATGTACCGCTAGTCTCAATTTGGCAGCGACAGCCGTGTTTCTCAAATACTTCAGTAAGAGGGACAAGATCATAAATACATGGCTCACCACCTGTAATCACAATGTGTTTAGCAGTGTAGCCTTGTTTAATGTATTCATTCACGATTCCTTGAGCATCAATAGAAGACCAAGTCGGTGAATCCTCTGTCTTAACCATGATCTCACCAAGGCTAGTCTCGTCTTCTGGCAAAGCTTCCCATGTCTGTTTGGTATCACACCAAGAACAGCCTACAGGACAAATTTGCAAACGAACAAAAACAGCAGGAACGCCGGTAAACACGCCCTCACCCTGGATGGTTTCAAACATTTCGTTAATCTTGTACAACTTTCCCTCAGCTCAATCATTTGATGAAATTAATCAACCGCAGACCATAAAGCACTTGCCTCTTTTGGTCAAACAAATGAGTACTGATAAATCACTTGATCAAAGCCCTAGCCTAGCGTTTCAAGTTCCCTTATCCTTTCGCCCATTAGATTTCGTTAGCTTTTTATTTTTAGTAAGGAACAACATGTACAAACTGATCGCTCTTGATATGGACGGTACGCTGCTCAACAGTGACAAAGTAATTTCTCAAGAGAACAAAGACGCAATTGCCAAAGCTCGAGCTGCAGGTGTGAAGGTCGTTCTGGCTTCTGGCCGCCCTTTAGAAGGCATGCAAAGCAAACTCGACGAGCTTTCAATTAACGGCAAAGATGACTTTGTACTCTTCTACAATGGCTCTATGGTTCAGAATGTATCAACAAAAGAGATCATTCATAGCGAGATCAGTAATGGTAAAGCGGCAAAAGAAATCGCAGCACTTGCCAAGCAGCTTGGTGGCTATGTCCATGCATTCAGCAAAGTTCATGGTTTAATTACACCTGAGAATAACGAATACACCGGCATTGAAGCGCGCATTAACGGCTTAGAGATTACCGAGTTCGATTTTTCTCAGTTGGAAGACGACCACGAAATCATTAAAACCATGATTGTTGCTGAGCCAACGAAACTGACAGACATCATCAGTAAATTACCTCAAGAACTTAAGAATCAGTTTACGATTGTGCAGAGTGCACCTTTCTTCTTAGAGTTCCTAAATCCTAACTCAAACAAAGGTGTCGGTATTGAAGCCATTGCCAAGCACCTAGGCATTACAGCCGAAGAAGTAATCTGTATGGGCGACGCTGAAAATGACCACCATATGTTGGAATACGCGGGCCTTGGCATTGCAATGGATAACGCGATGGAAGAAACCAAGAAAATCGCTGATTATATCACTGCAAGCAACGACGACCATGGTGTAGCGGTCGCGATTGAAAAGTTCATCTTCAACTCTTAACGATTAGATGCCAAATCATTGAGACGAAAAAGGCTGTGCAGTGCACAGCCTTTTTATTTAACAAGTCATTCGCTATTTTCTTGCCCAAGGCAAACGAAACGCCACAACGCCAAGCAAAATCAAGATAGGGAAACGCAGCGTATCGACGACAAATGAAGCGATACCACTAAATGAAACAAAGCTCCCAGCCCAGCTAATCAACAGATTTCCCACTAACAACATCACCATAACGCCAAGCACAATCTTAAATGAGAATTGACCGACCAAAGGTTTCGAATCCGTTAACGTCACTAAGCAAGCAATGGTCATTAAAATAGCGACCCAGAATGAGAAGGTTGGCAATGGCCAGATAACCGTAAGTACGATTGATAGCAGGCATAAGCCCCACCACACACCTTTGGAGCTCAATAGCACACTAATATCAACATCGGGTTTACTATCAAGTCTCACTATATGCCAAGTCGTTAAGGCGCCCAACAAACCGCCCATCAAAACATCACTGAAAAACGTACTGCCTGTATAAGCTTTGAAAAGCATAATCCAAAGTAGCCCAGCAAGTACTATCAGTATCGATTTCTGTTCAAAGATATGTTCCAACTTCCACAACACCAACAAAGTCAAACTCACCCATAGCGCTGCCAACAAACTTGGAAAACTGTAACCACTGCTCATAACTAGCTTCAATGTTGGAAGATAAGCGTGTGGGCGTGGGAAGCCAAACCCTTGATGCGCTATCAAAGTCAGCAGTGTCACCGATATCAAAGTGAAACCGAACTTCAATGCAAAGTTGCGACCAAAATGCCAAGCGATTAATGGCAAGATCACAATAAAAGCCCATGGTTTTGCGAGTAAATCGGTCAATAAAACCGTATTAGAAAAGATACTAGGTAGGTTATCGAACATGTTTTGCAGCGAAACAATCCAACCTAATTCAACTTGATGTACTTTTGGCGCTGCACCCACCAGCTCCGTTACATAAGTCACAGGCTGATTTGTCGCCGAAAGAAACAACTCATTAATGTCAGACCACTGCTCTGGATAACGATATTGATTTGTTGGCAATGCTGTCGGAGGAAGTAACATCGCCCTACTCACTTCCACTCCATAATGAGGAGCGAACCAAATAGGAAGCTCAAAGCCGCCCAACTCATTTCGAGCTTGATAGCTGATGACTTCAGAATCAGAGATGCAATCATAAATAACGGCACTGTCGGTGTAACCGAGTACATCACCAACCGTTACGGATAGCCCTGCTTCTTCCCAAGTTTCCCGCTGCGCTGCAATAGCGGGGTCTTCACCAGAAACAACGGTGCCTCCCGGTAGAGACAATTGCCCCGTGATCAACTCATCAACCAACACAATTTGGTTATCAGCGCGTACTACACACAATGCGCCCGCAATATGATCAGGCAAGATGTTATTCGCCCAAACGGAAGTAGTACTCAGCAGAGAAAGAATAAAAACCAATAGATATCGAATAACCAACGAATTTACCTAAAAATAATAGAAGAAATTGAGACTGCTATCGCAGTTGAGCTATTGTAATCAAACGTACACAAAATCGCTGTCTATGTTTTGTGCAAAGCCTTTCTCATCCATTGAATGTGAGGTGTGAACCCCATTTTTTGATAGAAGCCCTTGGCAGGAGAATTAAAATCCCAAACCTCGACGAACACTTGCGTGACACCATAGTCATCAAAAGTTGATTCCATACGTTGAAACAACAGCTGCGCCACGTCTGCTTTACGGTATTCAGGAAGAACAAAAAGCTCATCAACACTACCCATTTGAACCGGCTTGCTCACTGAAGAGATAAGTTCACAAAAGTGTCCTGAAATAAACCCGACAATTAGCTCGCCTTTGAGCGCCACATACACTAGGCACTCCGGATCATCTAAGTACCTTGCAATACTCTTTTCCTGCTCGATCTCTTCTGCTGTTTTAAAGTGCTCAGGGCAGGCTATATGATGATGGTGGTGAAGATCAAACATCAACTCATTAAGTTGCTCTAGATCGGTGTGCTTTGCGGCCCTTAGGGTGACATTCATGGCGAGTACGGTTCTCAAACGAGTTAATATCTAAATTGAGTCTAGTTTACTTGCCATTGATATCTATACAAGTGATTGAAATAATTCGTGGTTTAGAGCGGATGTTTTGGATACGAAAATGACCATATTATGGTGGTTAATTCAGGGTGTTGTAAACCTATTGGAGCAGGAAGGTTGTACTTCCCCCTTCCTACGCCCCTGAGCAATGTCAGTTCCACCAACTTTAGACCATTGCACGCGCACAACGTTACCCCCCCCCAAAAAAAAAAGTCAGACGATTTATTACTGGGGGTACATCATCTCTTGGTTCTTGAGACAGCCGCAGCATCGCTTTATTTAGAAAAAGGCACACGAATGGCACCTTCCATGATCACTCGGGCGCTACGACTCATGATCGCCCTCTCTATCTTCCATCCATTCTCAGTCTGCATCGCTTTAGCACCCACCTTTAACGTTCCTGATGGATGACCAAAAGTCACAAAGTTACGAGAGCCTCCTCCCGCCGCTAAGTTCACTAGAGTACCCGGCACACTTGCAGCTGAGGCAATCGCAACCGCAGCTGTGCCCATCATGGCATGATGCAGCTGCCCCATAGACAAAGCACGGACCAGCAGGTCAGTATCAGCGACAGCAACTGACTTACCACTTGAAGCTTGATAAGCTTGAGGCTTGGCCACAACGGCAACCTTTGGGGTGTGCTGGCGTGATTCCGCTTGTTCTAGCGAATCAATAAGCCCCATCGCAACTGCGCCATGCGCTCGGATAGACTCAAACATTTCTAAGGCTTTTGGATCAGTGTTGAAATCTGATTGAAGCTCCGTCCCTTTATAGCCAACCGACTCAGCATCAATAAAAATGGTCGGTATTCCCGCATTAATATAAGTCGCCTTGATGCAACCTAGCTCTGGAACATCTAAGAAATCAACCACATTTCCCGTCGGAAACATCGACCCACTCCCATCTGCCGGGTCCAGAAAATCGACCTGAATTTCAGCGGCGGGGAAAGTTACACCATCGAGCTCAAAATCTCCCAATTCTTGGACTTCACCATCCACGATAGGCACATGAACAATAATGGTTTTCTCTATGTTCATTTGCCATACTCGCACTTCGAGCACACCATTTTCTGGAATACGACTGGGATCAACCAAACCACTGTGAATAGCGAACGGACCAATTGCCGCAGACAAGTTACCGCAGTTACCGCTCCAATCGACAAATGGCTTATCAATAGCTACCTGCCCAAATAGATAATCAACATCGTGACCAGCTTTACCACTGTTCGACACGATGACGGTTTTGCTGGTGCTGGACGTCGCACCACCCATACCATCAGTGTGCTTACCATAAAGATCTGGACTGCCAATAACACGCAGAAGAAACTCGTCTCTCGCAGGCCCCGCAACTTGCACCGCTTCCGGTAAGTCATTCAAGCAGAAGAAAACACCTTTGCTGGTCCCTCCACGCATATAAGTTGCCGGGACTTTTATCTGTTTAATGTTCATCACAGGCTCCTATTGCGCGAGAAAATCTTTGGCAAAGCGTTGTAATACGCCACCAGCGCTATACACACTTACTTCGTCTGCCGTATCCAACCTACAGGTCACTGGCACATCAAGTTTTTCACCGCTTTTAAGGGTGATTACCAACGCCAAATCTGAACACGCTTCAATTTCACCATACACATCGTAAAGCTCAGTGCCATCGAGTTGTAAGGTGTTGCGATCTGTTCCCTCTTTGAATTGCAAAGGCAAAACGCCCATACCCACTAAGTTAGTTCTGTGGATTCGCTCAAAGCCTTCAGCAACAATCACTTCAACACCCGCTAATCTGACGCCTTTAGCCGCCCAGTCGCGTGATGAACCTTGCCCATAGTCTGCGCCGGCAACAACAATCAAAGGTTGTTTGCGGTTCATGTAGGTTTCGATCGCTTCCCACATACGGGTAACCTGTCCTTCGGGCTCAACTCGTGCTAATGAACCTTGGACCACGGCACCAGACTCTTTGACCATTTCGTTGAACAGTTTCGGATTGGCAAAGGTCGCTCTTTGTGCGGTTAAATGATCACCTCGATGAGTCGCGTACGAGTTAAAGTCCTCTTCTGGTACTTCCATTTTGGCGAGATATTCACCTGCCGCACTTGAAGCAAGAATCGCATTTGATGGTGACAGATGATCGGTGGTGATATTGTCACCTAAAATGGCTAGAGGTCTCATACCAGAAAGGCTTCGTTCACCTGCGAGTGCACCTTCCCAATAAGGCGGTCTGCGAATATAAGTGCTCTTAGGTCGCCAATCGTAAAGCGGCTCACTGCTTAGCTGCTCATCGTCTGGCTGGAACATTTTCACGTAAATTTGTTGGAATTGTTGTGGTTTTACATGCTCGCCAACAACCGCATCGATCTCCGCATCACTTGGCCACAAGTCACTTAAATAAATAGGGTTACCCTTGCTGTCTGCACCGAGGCTGTCTTTCTCGATATCAAAACGGATCGTGCCAGCTAACGCATAAGCAACCACCAGTGGCGGTGACGCTAGAAAAGCTTGTTTGGCATAGGGATGGATTCGACCATCAAAGTTTCGGTTTCCTGATAACACCGCAGTGGAATAGAGGTCGCGCTCAATGATCTCTTGTTGAACTTGAGGATCCAACGCTCCACTCATACCGTTACAAGTCGTACACGCATAGCCGACAATGCCGAAACCTAACTGTTCCAGTTCAGGGAGTAAACCTGCTGACTCTAAATAGAGCTTGGCGACTTTAGATCCTGGAGCAAATGACGTTTTCACCCATGGCTTACGAACCAAACCAAGTTGATTCGCTTTTTTGGCTACTAATCCCGCCGCTACCACGTTTCTTGGATTACTGGTATTGGTGCAAGAGGTAATCGCTGCGATAATTACTGCGCCATCTGGCATTTGCTCTTCGCTATATTGTTCAGCGTGTTGCGCTTTCCAAGCAGCTTGGCTGATACCTTGCTGGGCAAGTTCACTGGTTTGTAAGCGGCGATGAGGGTTCGAAGGCCCTGCGAGATTTCGCTCAACTTTCGACAAATCAAAATCGAGTACACGCTCATATTGAGCGGAATCTAGGTCATCCGCCCACAGTCCGGTTTGCTTTGCGTAAAGTTCGACTAACTCAACCTGCTCAGGATCACGACCTGTCAATTTAAGGTATTGAATGGTCTGCTCATCAATGTAGAACATACCTGCCGTCGCACCGTATTCAGGCGTCATGTTTGAGATAGTCGCACGGTCACCAATAGTCAGTGCACGAGCGCCTTCACCGAAAAATTCCAAGTAGCTTGAAACCACCCTTTCATTGCGAAGAAACTCAGTAATTGCGAGCACAATATCGGTTGCTGTAATGCCTTCTTGTCGCTGACCGGTAAGTTTAATGCCCACGATATCTGGCAAACGCATCATCGAAGGGCGACCTAGCATCACTGTCTCGGCTTCCAATCCACCGACACCAATCGCAATAACGCCCAGCGCATCAACATGAGGGGTATGGCTGTCGGTGCCAACACAGGTATCTGGGAACGCGATACCTTGTTTAGATTGAATGACCGGAGACATTTTCTCCAGGTTAATCTGGTGCATAATTCCGTTACCCGCAGGAATCACACTCACGTTTTTAAACGCCGTTTTACACCATTCAATAAAATGAAAACGGTCTTCGTTGCGACGCTCTTCAATTGCGCGGTTTTTATCAAACGCTTGGCTATCAAACCCAGCATGCTCCACAGCTAAAGAGTGGTCCACAATCAGTTGAGTTTCGACCACTGGGTTTACTTTGGCCGGATCCCCACCTTGGTCAGCAATCGCATCTCTTAAGCCCGCTAAATCAACTAAAGCGGTTTGACCCAGAATGTCATGACACACGACACGCGCGGGATACCAAGGAAAATCTAAGTCGCTCTTACGCTCAATGATCTGTTTTAAGCTATCTTCTAGAGCTGCTGGTTCACAGCGTCTTACCAATTGCTCCGCCAATACTCTCGACGTATAAGGCAAGGTTCTATAGCTGCCCGGAGATATCGCGTCTACCGCTTCACGGGCATCGAAATATTCTAAGCCAGTCCCGGGTAGAACCTTTCTGTATTGGCTATTTTCAACGCCTATATTTTGATCAAGGCTCTGGTTTTTCTCAATTTTTACATCAGACATACATACACCATTATCTAAAATTCTATTCATTGGCTCTCAAGGACAACTCGATATATAAGTCGCCTTGAGACAAAAGGATTAACGTAAATGAATAGGTAGCCAGTCTTGATGCTCTGGCCCGGTGTAGTCTGCACTTGGACGAATGATGCGGTTGTTTTCTCTTTGCTCGAACACATGCGCCGTCCAACCGGTAAGGCGACTCATCACAAAAATAGGCGTAAATAGTTTGGTAGGGATATCCATGAAGTGATAGGCAGAAGCATGGAAGAAGTCCGCATTACAGAACAAGCCTTTCTCACGCTTCATGACCGCTTCAACACGTTCAGATACCGCGTAAAGCTGTTCGTCTCCCACTTCTTGAGCCAGCTCTTTGGACCAACGTTTAATCAGCGCGTTGCGTGGGTCGCTCTCACGATAAATGGCATGACCGAAGCCCATGATTTTGTCTTTGTTAGCAAGCATCTTCATTATGTTCGCTTCAGCTTCGTCGGCGGTTTTCCAATCTTGGATCATTTCCATCGCCGCTTCATTCGCGCCGCCATGCAACGGGCCTCTTAGTGTGCCAATCGCTGCTGTGACACACGAATGAATATCCGACAGCGTTGACGCACAAACACGAGCTGCAAAGGTAGAAGCATTAAATTCATGCTCTGCGTAAAGCGTGAGCGAACAGTGCATCACCTTCTTATGCAGTTCACTCGGAGCTTTGTCCGTCAGCATCTTCAAGAAGTAGCCACCCAGACATGCTTCGCTTTGATCCTGTGTATCAATTCGCACACCATCGTGACTGAAGCGATACCAATAACAGATAATGGCAGGGAAAAGTGCCAGCATACGTTCTGTTGCCGATAGCTGCTCAGAGAAGTCTGATTCTTGCTCTAAGTTGCCCAACATTGAACAACCCGTTCTCATCACATCCATAGGGTGAGCGTCTGCTGGGATAAGCTCTAATGCTGCTTTCAAAGGTTGAGGCAAGCCGCGTAAACCAACCAGCAATGTTTTGTAATCGTCTAGCTCTTTTTCACTTGGTAAATGGCCTCTTAATAGCAGGTGAGCCACTTCTTCAAATTGAGCATGATTGGCAAGGTCGGTAATATCATAGCCACGATAAGTTAAACCCGTTCCTGATTTTCCTACCGTACACAGCGCAGTAGACCCAGCGCTTTGTCCTCGCAGGCCTGCACCACCAATCGCTGGTGCGCTAGACGGTTTGGTACTCTCTTGTTGGTTTACTGTTGAAGCATTATCGACAGTTGCTTGATCACTCAAAGATACAGACATGATGAACTCCTTCTCTGGGTTAGCCGCCCTGCACTCTCTGGTGCTGACTATTTGTATTCGATGACCACGACTATCTAACTCGATTTCACGGACCCGATATGGCTGACTAACCATTCACGTTATTGGATTAAGTTGATGTTTTAATATTTGAAACTGGTTTTATTCTTCACTCGAAAACAATTGATCAAGCTTGTTCTCGTAGTCGTGGTAATTCAGGTGTTCATAGAGCTCTTTACGAGTTTGCATTGAATCCAACAGTGCTTCCTGATTACCTTCAACTAGCAAGTGCTTATAAACATTCTCCGCCGCTTTGTTCATTGCGCGGAATGCACTGAGTGGATAAAGCACCATGTCGACATGAGATTGCGCCAGCTCTTTGCAGTTGTAGAGTGGGGTTTGTCCAAATTCGGTGATATTGGCCAAGATTGGCACATCCTTACCTGTTGCTGATTTGAACGCTTCAGAGAACTTAACGTATTGGTCGAGCTGATTCATCGCTTCAGGGAAGATCATGTCCGCACCCGCTTCAACACACGCAATCGTACGTTCAATCGCACTGTCTATGCCTTCTACTGCCAGAGCATCGGTTCGAGCCATGATCACAAAGCTCTCATCGGTTCTTGCATCGGTTGCCGCTTTTACTCGATCGACCATTTCCTGTTGGCTAACAATCGCTTTGTTTGGTCGGTGACCACATCGCTTCTGAGCCACTTGGTCTTCCATATGAATGGCAGCAGCGCCTGCTTTTTCCATCGCTCGAATGGTTCGTGCAATATTAAACGCCCCACCAAATCCCGTATCAATATCCACCAGCAAAGGTAAATCACATGCGTTGGTAATGCGTTCCACATCCACCAACACATCATTCAATGTGGTAATACCCAGATCAGGTAAGCCGTAAGACGCATTGGCGATACCCCCACCAGACAAGTAGATAGCCTGATGACCCAAGTTCTTTGCCATCATCGCGCAATACGGATTTACCGTGCCGACGATCTGCAGTGGATCATTGTCTTGCACAGCTTGGCGGAACTTCGCTCCTGCTGATAACTTCATAATGACGCTCCCTGTTTAATGTTGATTTTGTAAGTTTTTAATCCACACCTTTGGATTGAATTTGTTGTTCGATAAGGAGACGACTACCGGATATGTGTCGACGCATCAGCATTTCTGCTAGCTCTTCATCACGGTTGCGAATTGCTTGTAGGATATATTTATGTTCATCAAGCGCCTCTTTTGGTCGAGACTGTGCACGTGGCGATTGATAGCGATACATGCGTAACAAGTGGTAAAGCTCATCACACAGTAGAGAAATAAGTTTGCTGTTGCGGCTGGCTTTAATGATTCGATAATGGAAATCGAAATCGCCGTGTTGATGAAAGTAGGAAGAACCCTCGACCTCATCGATATGTTTGGAATGTGTCGACAATAATCCTTCAAGCCCGATAAGCTCTTCTTGTGTGATGTGTCTTGCTGCTAGCCTTGCAGCCATGCCTTCTAGAGCCTCGCGAACCGCGTAAAGCTCAAGTAGCTTGTCAGCAGAAAAGGTAATCACTCGTGCGCCAACATGAGGAATCCGCTCAATCAGCCCTAACCCTTCGACGCGCATAATCGCTTCACGTAAAGGGCCTCTGCTAACTTCGAAGAGTTTAGCTAACTCGGGTTCAGAGATCTTGCTGCCCGGTGCTAAATCACCGTTAACTATCGCTTCAACCAAGTATTCCGTCAGGCTTTCTGACTTGGTATTTTCTTTGTCACCAACACGCGTTTTTGTGTTGGAACTCAAGGTAAGATCTTTTATCGCAGTATTCATATTCACTCTGCTCACTTCTCATTGTCGAACTAAAACTGTCAACAATTTAACAACATGAACATAAAATACACGATCAAATTGTCGACAATCAAGCCAATTGTCTACAATTCAGAATAAGGTAGTATTTTCTACAAACGATAAAAACTTACTAAAAAGGACACTAAATACAACCTAACTAGCTGTTATTTATTAACTTGATCAGGAAAAGACCCACTAAACTCTTACCTACTCTAAAATCACTCGTAACCAATATGTCGACAACTTACAGCTAAACTTGTCAAACGCAGATCCCATTTGTGTTTATCCACCAGCTCACCAATAAACAGATAAAAAAGGCACACTCATGTTCGCCTTTCATTCATATACCCGTTCGAACAAACCAACCTTTAATCAAGCAATCTCACGAGTAACTTCTAGGTATTTTTTGATATCAACGAAATCAAAAAGGGGACACAGAACGTTGATATTATAAACTTTTCATCACGTCGAGCTCATCTCAGCCTTTACAACGAATTTGAAAAGCAAAGTTCTGAGAGCTTCTCGGCCCATTATTCTAGTAAAGTAATGTCCGTCCCTTTGAATGATGACAAAGCAGACTTCGATTTTAATCTATCTGATAGCCAAGAAAACTTACTGGTTGAGATTTGGTTTACGACGGAACTTACCCAATACAAAAGAGAGTCAGACCAAAGCATGGCAAACTCGAACCTTACCCATCCTTGAGTTCTTGCTGCTCATCTTGCAGCACGTGCTCCCCAAAGGGCTACAACGAGTTCGAGATTACGGATTTTTACGTGGTCAGGCACACGCCTTAAGAGTTCGTATTCAACTGCTGCTGTTGAACCTGCTCTATATCATGCCGCCACTCACCGCACCGATAAGGACAAAAGCGATGCGGGTATGCCCTTGCTGTCAGCATGACATGGCGTGTGTTGGAGTCAGCCGACCCACGTAGCCGAAAGGCACCGATAATAAGGAGAATGGCATTGACGAAATCAAAGGAGATGTAACGACGAAAGAAACGGAAAACAGCTAACGGGTTGATAAGATTGCTATCGCAACCTTATCTTGACCTCGCTCGCCTTGAGAAAAGCCTCAAAGCGATGTGCCCTTCAAGTTCAATCGTACAATTTACTTAATAAAGTGGCTNACCGATAATAAGGAGAATGGCATTGACGAAATCAAAGGAGATGTAACGACGAAAGAAACGGAAAACAGCTAACGGGTTGATAAGATTGCTATCGCAACCTTATCTTGACCTCGCTCGCCTTGAGAAAAGCCTCAAAGCGATGTGCCCTTCAAGTTCAATCGTACAATTTACTTAATAAAGTGGCTTCGGGCTTGTTCAACACTCGGGATTTAGTGTTGGCTGCGCAACACCTTAATCCTTATTTGTTATATGCCTGTTTTTGAATAAACTGCCGTGCCACTCAATTCACCAGACGGCAATCTTCGGTCGTTACGTAAAACACCTTCAAAAGCATACCCGCCTCGCTCTGCTACCATTCGACTTTTCAAATTCTGTTCTGCAGCTTTGATTTCAACTCGGTTAGCGTTTAGCTCATTAAACGCGTATGACTCTATTGCTTTCACTGCTTCAGAAATGAAGCCATTTCCAACACTTGAACTACGCATCCAATAACCAATTTCATAAAACGGTACTGATTTATCGCGAATAATTAACCCTATTGCACCGAGAAAGCGCCCTGTACTTTTTTCTATGATTGAATAACGTAACTCACCTTCAAAATTCTCAAAGTTATTGATGGCTTGTTGCGTGTTTTCAATTGATTCAGCTTCTGTTAGCGCATATGGAACCCAAGGAAGGTAGACACCAAGTTCATCTTGGCTTTCCAGTATAGCTTCAAGCATCAGAGGTTGAGACTCCATTGAAGGAGGTAGTAGTTTAAGTCTATCTGTTTCCATATTTACCAATATCCAATTAAGGCTTATAACAGTTATTAGACAGAAAAATTCTGCATTTAAATACAGAATGATTCTATCTAGTTTCATATTCATGGCACTCTAGCACGATTAATTTCATGATTTCAGTGACTTAAAACATAGATAGGCGCATCGAATAACAAAATATAGAATATTTCCATATAGTATGAATCTAGCGAAAACCCTCTGGCACTGAATGTACTCACAGCTCTCCTGACCATGTTGAAAGCACAAAAAAACCTGCCATCTATGCGGACATAAATAGCAGGCTTTATACGTTGATTTAACTTTTAAGTGGCTAACTTACGCCGCTTCGAATGCAAGGGCTTTCTTTTCTACTTGGCGGAAGATTAGCGTTAAAATGCCGTTGACTGCTAGGTAGAATGCGCCAGCAATACCGAACACAGTTAGTGTGTCGTAGGTTTGGCCGTTAATACGCTGAGCGTAGCCCATCAAATCCATGATGGTGATGGTGCTTGCTAGTGAAGTGCCTTTGAATACTAGAATCACTTCGTTTGAGTAAGCTGGAACGGCGCGGCGTAACGCGTATGGCAGTAACACTTTAAGTGTTGCGATTTTATCCATACCTAGTGCACGACATGCTTCCCACTGCCCTGCTGGAATCGCGTTGAATGCACCTCTGAACAGTAGCGTGCTGTATGCTGCGGTGTTCAATGCTAGTGCTAACATTGCGCAGAACCAAGGTTGGCTAAGCCATGCCCATAGGAAGCTTTCACGAATCCAATCGAATTGACCCGGGCCGTAATACACCAAAAAGATCTGAACCAACAATGGTGTGCCGGTAAACAGCGTAATGATGCCACGAGTTAACCAGTGAATCGCCGGTATTCTTAGGATTAGCGTTACCGTCATCAGCAATGACAAGATACAACCAACAAGCAATGACGCACCTGTGAGTTGAAGACTGGTCACTAAGCCTTCAAGCATTTGAGAGAGGTATTGTTGATTCATGCCATTGCCCCTTTGTTACCCAAACCTTGAATAGAAAACTTACCATCAATCACTTTTACCAATCTTTGTGTAATTAAAGTGATGACCAAATAGATTGCTGCTGCTGTCGCGTACCAAGTAAATGCTTCGTGCGTTGCCGCTGATGTTAGTTGTGCTTGTTTCAGCAAATCTGTTACGCCAATTAATGAAACCAGTGCTGTGTCTTTCAATAACACTAACCATTGGTTGGTTAAACCTGGTAGCGCGTGTCTTACTGCTTGTGGCAATACGACTCTGAAGAATGCGTGCGATTGTGGAATACCCAACGCACTCGCCGCTTCTCTCTGCCCTTTACCTACCGCTTTCAATGCACCACGAATAGTTTGTGAAGCGTATGAAGCGAAAATAAGTGACAACGCAACAACACCAGATAAGAACGGGCTAACTTCAACAAAGTCACCAGTGATCATGAAGAGCACTTGTGTTGAGCCAAAGTAGATAAACAAAACCACCAAGATTTCTGGTAAACCACGTACGATTGTCACGAACGCGGTTGTCGGCCATTTGATTGCAATACGACGAGACATTTCTCCGCCTGCAAACAAAACTGCTAGAACCAATCCAACCAATAGGCTTACGAACGCAAGCTGAACTGTCATCCAGCTTGCTTCGACGAGCCCTAAAGAGTAACCCGTTAATTCCATAAATTACTTACCGAAGTACTTGTTGAAGATCTTGTCGTATTCGCCGTTCGCTTTCACTGCTGCAAGTGCAACGTTAAGCTGGTCTACAAGTTCTTGGTTGCTCTTGTTTACTGCGATACCAAAGCCGTTACCGAAGTACTCTTGGTTTGTTACTTGGTCGCCAACGTACGTTAGGTTGTCTTGCTTTTTGAACCATTCAGCGACTACCGCTGTGTCACCAAATACTGAATCGATACGACCGTTTTTCATGTCGATGAACGCATCTTGGTAGCTTGAGTAAGGTACGGCTGTAACACCTGCCATTTGCTCAAGTAGGAAGCTTTGGTGAGTTGAACCGTTTTGAACACCAACACGCTTACCTTCTAGTGCTGCTTGGTCTGCTACTTTGCCTTCAATAGAGATGAAAGCTGCTGAGTTGTCGTAGTAAGCGTTAGAGAAGTTCACTTGTTTAAGACGCGCTTCAGTGATGTCCATTGCCGAAATAGCGGCATCGTAACGTTTGAATTTAAGTGCAGGGATCAAGCTATCGAATGCTTGGTTGTGGAAAGTACATGTCGCTTTCATCTCTTCACAAAGTGCGTTTGCTAGGTCTACATCAAAACCTTGAATTTGATTGTTCTCGTCCATGTATTCGAATGGTGCGTAAGTTGCTTCCATTGCGAATTTGATTTCATCTTGTGCTGCTGCGTTAAAAGAAGCAAGGCCGATAAGTGAAGCTAGTAGAATCTTTTTCATTTTGTTACTCCGAATACTGTGTAATAGCGGCCTGTGGCCATTCTTATAATTTGATTGTTTTAATTGATGTTGTGTTTAGCTAAATCTAGTGAGTCAACTTTCTTTTAATAACTGACTTACTTAATGAGTCAAATACTCAGCAAACTCTGGAGTCTGCGGGTTAATAAATGCGTCGTTGGTGCCGTGTTCCACGATGTAACCCTTCTCAAGGTAAAGAACGTGGCTCGCAATCTTCTTGGCGAAGTCAACTTCGTGAGTCACTACCACCTGAGTAATTCCGGTGCCACTTAGCTCTTTAATGATGCTAACAACTTGGTTGGTGATCTCTGGGTCAAGCGCCGCTGTAGGTTCATCGAACAACAATACATCTGGCTTCATCATAAGAGCACGAGCAATGGCGACTCGTTGTTGCTGACCACCTGATAGTTGTAACGGCCAAGCGTCTGCTTTGTCTGCAAGCTGTAAGGTTTTCAATACCGTTTGCGCCTGTTTAATCGCTTCTTGCTTATCTAGGCCTGCAACCTTAGCTGGTGCTTCAATCAAGTTTTCCATTACCGTCATGTGTGGCCACAAGTTGTATTGTTGGAACACCATGCCGACTTTACGACGTAGCTTAAGCCCCTGCTTCTCTTGGATCTGGCTTGAGAAATCAAATTGCTCGTTAGCAATGTTCAGTTCGCCATCGTCTGCGATTTCTAGTAGGTTCAAAACACGCAGTAGGGAACTCTTACCAGCACCGCTTGGGCCAAGCAGTACCAAGGTTTCGCCACTCTCACAGTTAAAACTGATGTCGTGAAGAACTTGGATATCGCCGTATGATTTATTGATGCTCTTTACTTGAATACTCATGCCAAAATACTGCATTAATTGTCATTTGTTGGTTATTCTATTTAAAATGAACTTTTATGCAAGAAAAATGTATAAAAATTTAACTTGTTGAATTTTTGTAACAAGTATTGCACAAAAAACAGCCTTATTAACTGCTCCTACCTCTTTTTCATCCAAGCTATTGAAAACTCGAATATGACACCAAAAAGCAAACGTTTTTATAGATCCAAACTCACTTAATCAGCGAAGGTAGTAGACTCTTAATTGAACCTATACACCTGAATAAAAATTAGGGATAACCACCCTATTATTACTCTGACAGCAGCGAATAAGTGTGCTTAATTTTCCTTTTGTTTAGCTTTCCACGTACGTATTGAATGCACACGAGTTATTGAAAATTGAGTTTCCTAGGAAGCGTGACGCTCCAATAAATGCTTTAATGGCATCTATTCTCAATAACTAGCACTTGCCAGCGAACAAGACGTATTACAAGTAACCAGTCATCTATTCTTAAAGCGACAAACACTAAGGCAATCATATGCAAAACGATGTCTCGTCTACGCTTGAGGCGACTCAGCGACAGACTCAACAGAATCCAGAATCAAAACCAGAGAAGAAAAGCCTCAGCATTTTGCTTGAGCTGGTTAAATTTATTCAGCCATATAAAGGTCGTGTGATAGCAGCGTTGATCGCTTTGATCTTCACGGCAAGCTTAACCCTTTCAGTGGGACACGGTATTCGCCTTCTTATTGACCAGGGTTTTAGCCAACAATCGTTATCAGACTTAGGTAGCGCAATCCAATTCATCATGGTTGTGGTGGTATTGATTTCTATTGGTACCTTCTTCCGCTTCTATTTGGTGTCTTCCGTTGGCGAACGTGTAAGTGCAGATATCCGCCTATCCGTCTTCAATCATGTGGTAACACTCCATCCGAGCTACTTTGAAACCAATGGCAGTGGCGACATCATGTCGCGCATCACAACAGACACCACCCTACTTCAGAGTATCATCGGCTCTTCGTTCTCGATGGCGATGCGCAGCGCGCTGATGTGCCTTGGTGCAATCATCATGCTGTTTGCCACCAACATTAAACTCACGCTTATCGTGCTGGCATCGGTGCCGTTTATCTTGATTCCAATTTTGGTTTACGGGCGTCGCGTAAGAGCGCTATCACGTAAAAGCCAAGATTCGATGTCAGACGTTGGCTCTTATGCGGGCGAAGCGATTGAGCACATCAAAACCGTGCAGAGCTACAGCCGAGAAGCTCAAGAGAAAGCATCGTTCGCGCTTGAAGTAGAAAAGGCTTATGAAATTGGCCGTCAACGCGTAAAACAGCGCGCTATTCTGATCTCTGGCGTGATTGTTATCGTATTCAGTGCGATTGCAGGCATGCTTTGGGTGGGTGGTACTGATGTCATCAATGGCACCATGTCCGCCGGCGATCTGGCTGCATTTGTCTTCTACGCGATTATGGTTGCTTCATCTTTAGGTACAATTTCTGAAGTGATGGGTGAACTGCAACGCGCAGCAGGTGCTACGGAGCGTTTAATTGAGATTCTACAAGTGGAAAGCCACATCGTTGCCCCTGTCGAGAATCCAAAATCGCTTGATAACCTAACGCCTGAAGTCGCTTTTGATGATGTGACCTTCTGTTACCCGTCTAGACCGGATCAACCAGCAACAAGCAACCTGTCGTTAACCGCGCACGAAGGTAAAGTATTAGCGTTAGTTGGCCCATCTGGTGCAGGTAAAACTACCCTGTTCGAACTGCTGCAACGTTTCTACGACCCGCAAGTGGGCAAAGTAACGCTAGGCGGTGTTGAACTGAATCAGTTTGACCCGAACGAACTAAGAAAGCAGATGGCGCTTGTTCCTCAACAACCCGCTCTGTTCAGTAACGATGTGTTCCATAACATTCGCTACGGCAACCCAGAAGCGACCGATGAGCAAGTGATTGAAGCGGCGAAAAAAGCACACGCACACGAGTTCATCCAGAACCTACCTGATGGTTATCATAGTTTCCTTGGGGAACGAGGCGTAAGGCTGTCTGGTGGCCAACGTCAGCGTATTGCCATCGCGCGTGCCATCTTGAAAGATCCAAACATTTTACTATTGGATGAAGCAACAAGCGCTCTAGACAGCGAAAGTGAGCATCATGTTCAGCAAGCATTGGAAGAATTAATGCGTGGCAGAACGACGATCATCATCGCCCACCGTTTATCGACAATCAAACACGCAGACCAAATTGCAGTACTCGATCAAGGACAGCTTGTAGACATCGGCAACCACCAGTCGCTCATCAATAGCTGCGAACTATACCAACGCTTGGTTGAACTCCAATTCAAACACCTGAGTGACGAACCAGCTAGTAGCTAACAGCCAAGTCTCTGACAACGTGTGATTTCTAGCTTCAAAAACTTAAATCACACGTGTTGCAGTTTTGTTAAATTAGCGGTAGGGTTTTTATTCCAATGAAGGATAAATAACAATAAGAGAGTTCGCATGGAAGCATTATTATCTGACTACCCGTTAGTAACAGAAATCCCAGTGGCTTGGGGAGAAATGGACGCACTCAATCACGTCAACAACGCTGTATATTTTCGCTACTTCGAAACCGCTCGCTTAGATTTCTTTAAGCACGTAGAGTTGATGGAAGAGATGGCAATCACCAAGGTTGGCCCTGTTCTCGGCGACACTTATTGTAAATATTTTCGACCTGTCACCTACCCTGATACTCTGATGGTGGGTTCACGAGTCACCGATATCCAAGACGACCGCTTTACCATGGAATATGCGATCGTCAGTAAAGCGCAGCAAAAGCTGACTACTGTTGGTACCGCGACTATCGTGATGTTCGACTTTGCATCGAACCAAAAAGCGCTGCTGTCACTGCGTTTGACCAATGAAATTGAACGCATGAACACGCTTAAAAGCCCATGCTTCAAACAAGAAGCAGCACAGGAATAAATGGTTCGTTAATTCAATACAAACTAGAAACCTCAGACGTCAAAAAAGCCACTCGATTGAGTGGCTTTTTGTTTAGTCTTTTGACCTTATAAGCTTGGGCTATAGATATTGAGGGCTATAAACCTTCCCCCCTATAAGCCGTAAACCATCAAGCTCCTAGACCCTATAGACCTTGGACGTATTGAGCATTAGTACGGATCTCGACAAGTTGCTCTAGGTTTTGCTGTGAGCCTTCAACGCCGTTGATTAGACCTTCGAAGTGCTTTATCAGCTCTACCTTGTCTTGAACTTCTTTTGAACCCGCGCCGATGTTGGTTAGGTCAATGAAGAATTCGTCAAACAGGCCAGAGAAATCCGTTACAGCGTCATGGTTTAGGAACTGCTCGTGGTTGTAAATGCTTGGGTAGCCACCCTTCTGCTTATCAACCGCGAACGAGATACCTTTCACGTTAGTAATCGTGGTGGCTTTCTCACACTTCAACATACAACCCGCTTCGATGCTTGGTTTGTTACAGCCTACTGTTCTTTGGAAGAAACATTGGCGGCTCGTCATCATCAAGATTGGGTGGTAAATGCTGTAGAACAGTTTGAAGTTCTCAGGGCGGCGAATATGACGAATCTGACCTTTGTTGATCTCATTTGAAATGAACGCGCCCGCACAGTTTAGTTCTTCTTTAAGCGTCACTAGTGCGTGAGAGTTTGTCGTGTTCATGAATGGACCAGCAACCCACTCGATTCCCATCTCGTAACCCTTGTATGCGATACCCGTGTTGTTAGTCACGATGCGAGCTGGCTTAACGACTTCAAGAATACGAACGGCTTCGTCGTAGTCCTTACCGATCAATACTGCTGGGAACCACGGAATCAAACGTGGGTTTGCCGCTAAGATATCAATGTACTTGTTACAACGCTTCTTAAAGCTTTCTGGGAGCTTGAAGTAAACGTCCGCGTCCGTCACATCACATAGGTGCAAGTCTGCAACGTCAGCGATAAGCATCGACATCGTCGGCTTTTCGTTCACTTTAGGGTGCTGTGGCAGTGCTGGCACTTCAACGTGCTTAATCACTTCAACAGAACCGTTTAGAATGAAGTCGATTTCGTCTTTAATGTCAGAAATTTCTTTCAACGGAATCACTAGTCCAGAGTCCACTTCGCTGAAATCTTGGCTATCTAGGGTGTGAACCGCACTCTTCACGTTTTTGAATCGCTTCTCAAGTAGCTCTTGAGTAATCGCTTTCTCATCTGTAGCAGTAAGCAGCGACTTAGATTGCAGGGTGAAGTTCTCTTTTTCTGTCTTCACTGTCACCGTAAATGGCTGACCTACTTTTGCGCTGAAAGACATAGCAACTGGCGTCTTGCGGATATCAAGGAACTTAATCTTGTCACGCATCTCGTCGCCAAGTACATCTTTCGCTTCATGCAGCTGTACTGTCGCTTCTTGAATCTGAACCACTGAGATTTCGTTGTTCTTCTCTTTCGCCTGTTCAACCGCATAGTTGATGCTGTTATCACGAGGGTTATCGATGAACATGTCTTTCGTTAGGTTGCCCTTAAGGAAAGAGTTGGTGAATTCACGGTTGAATACTTTGTGTAGGTTAGAATCGTCTTCAAGCAACAAACCCTCTTGTACAAAGCTATCGATCTGCTTACGCCACGTATCTATCACGGTGTAAACGTAGTGTGCGCCTTTAATACGGCCTTCGACTTTGAGCGAGTCTACCTTTGCGTCTACCAATTCAGGCAAATCGTAATACGCAGAGTTATCTTTTAGGTTCAGTGGGAAACGGTTGCCCGCATTGGTGATTTCATATTCATCACGACATGCTTGGCTACAACGGCCACGGTTGCCTGAGTTACCGACACTTACTGAGCTTGAGTAACATTGGCCCGAAAACGCGATACACAGTGCGCCATGTACGAATACTTCTGTCAGTACATCATGGTCGTGCGCGACTTCAGTCAGCATTTTAATTTCAGGCAGGTTCAACTCACGAGACAAGTTAACGCGCGATGCGCCAATCTTAGACAGGAACTTAATCTGACCTTCGTTGTGTGTCGTTAGCTGAGTTGAAGCGTGAACATCTAACGATGGGAAGTGCTTCTTCACTAGGTTAAACAAGCCCAAATCTTGGACAATGATGCCGTCTACCTTGGTGTTCACCAGCTGGTTTAATAGCTTAGTGATGCTCTTCGTTTCATGCTCTAGCAGCACAACGTTAAGCGTTAGAAAGATCTCACAACCGTATTCATGAGCAAGGCGGATTACCCCGTTCAACTCATCTAACGATAGGTTAGAAGCTCTATTACGAGCGTTGAAAGTGTCTAAACCGCAATAAACTGCATTGGCTCCGGCTACGATGGCTGCTTTGATCGCTTCTACATCGCCACCAGGGGCTAATAACTCAATTTTTCTGCTCATTTTTGAAGTCGCTCACTTACTTATAATTTTTAAGCCGCGTATTCTACCCACATCACGATCTGTTTACCACCGTACAACACTTTTCAAACTCAATGACCTCAACAATGCCTAATCCTTCAGCTTTACCCGTCCTGTACTCTCTGCGTCGCTGTCCTTACGCAATGCGTGGGAGAATGGGCATCGCCTTATCTAAACAACAAGTACTACTCAGAGAAATCGTCACCAAAGACAAGCCTAGTGAACTATTGGCCAGTTCGCCAAAAGGTACGGTTCCAGTATTAGTGTTATCCGATGGAAAAGTTATTGAGCAGAGCTTAGATGTGATGATGTGGGCGCTTCAACAGAACGATCCTCAAGATCTTCTTCGTTCAAGTGAGCCAATACTTAGCGAACAAGTGCAACAACTCATTAAAACCAACGATGAAGAATTTATTAGCTATTTAGAAAAGTATCGTGCATCGGTTCGTTACCGAAACATCGATGTTGAACAACGCCGACAAGCCTGCGAAACCTTCATTAGTCAGCTGGAAGCGCGACTCACCGATCAGCCCTACTTTTTTGGAGAAACCCCAAGCTTGGCCGATTTTGCGGTGATGCCTTTTGTCAGCCAGTTTGTGCGAGTCGAAAAGAAGTGGTTTGTGAAATCGGAATATCAAAACGTAGGACGTTGGTTAAGAGCGCATCTCGAAAGTAAGCTCTACACCCAAGTAATGAAGCAATACCCTTTGTGGAATGAAACCAAGCACGATTGTCTTTTTGGTGGATAATGGTAATTCAAGGATAGAGAAAGCGTAGTAATCAAGGTAAGTACGTGACACTGTAAATGAGCAGATATTCAAAGGCTTAACTGGGTTTCCGTTGTCTCTTTACCGGTAACTACTGTCTCTTAACTAGCGACCACAGTCTAAGCTAAGCCTTTTGTTCATTTTAAACCAATCACTTAATCGCAATCGAAATTTCGACTTCAGTTTCACCTTTGTAGAATTCGAAATCTGTTGTGTAAGCTCGAACATGTGGGCAGTCTGCTGCGTTGAAATACGCCCACACTTCACCCCATAGGTCGATCACAGCTTGCGGTAATTCACCCTCAGCAGAAAACGTTAAGTACTTGCCTGCTTCGATATTGGTTTCAACTAGATTATCTAAACTATTATCGGTAAGCGCATTGGTACACGCGATAACATCAAACTCGCCCGTAAAATCTGACTCGTAGTTGGTGTAAACGCCGTAGACCTTTGAGTCTGGGGTCAGCTTAGGAAAAGCTTGTTCGAAAAAGCCTTGCCACAATTGCCCAATTTGCGCCTTAGCCGGATCAACCTCATCGGTATTGTTGGTTCTTACCGAGAAACCATATGCTTTTACCGCTTCTAATATTTGTTCTTTCATTCTTCTATTTCCTAAGCCATTTTCTTAAACCAGAAGGTTCAGTACGCGTTGAATCGAATTCTAATCTTGAATCTCTTTGTGTCCGCACTTTTCACACACAACATGACGAGAAAACTCATCCATAGAGGCGATAAAAGGCCCCAAAAGCCACCCTTTAATTACGCCTGCGATAAATTCATGTCGCTTTTGGTTTGGCTTGCCTGCAAATGCACTTTCCTTTCTCACCAAAACAACAACATGTTGCGTACGTTCACGACAAGATGTGCAGTAGCCTTGCTCTATTGAATTACTCATATGTCACCCTATGACGTTTTGAAAGATATTTGCTTAAAATGAGGGCTTTCAAACACACTTGTAATTCGATAATTCTGGCCAACACAACGAGTCGTTCTTGGTTACGTTGAGTATCTTCGAGCTATTAACCAGAGTGCAACGTGGGTGTAACTGGGACCCGTGCATATGCACAATCTTAATATAAACGCAATCACCGCAAATAATCATAACACCTCCCACTCATTCATTACGCTAATGCGAGATGTTGTGTGACGCAAGTAACTTATGATCATTCACTTATGTAAGTCACAGTAATCTTATTTGGTTTGTACTTTGATCGATCTAGAAGCTTGTTATCTACGCACAAGGCATCATGTGGGGCTAATATTAAAGATGGTCTCCTTGTTTAGCGAAGAAGATACCGCACTCTACTTTCAAGTTGGAGCCGGTATCTAGCTAAATCACGATTCAATTTACCAGGCAGAAGATATTAAGCAAAGGTCTTCCAATACTGGTACAAGCCATCGATATCAGAAGAGCACATCAAGGACATTGCACCTTTGATCTGCTCTTCATTCCATTCCCACCATTTCATTTCTAGCAACTGTGTAATTTCAGTTTCGCTAAAACGATAGCGGATATGACGAGCGGGATTAGAACCGACAATTGAGTATGGCTCAACGTCTTTGGTTACAACTGCGCGGCTGGCGATAATGGCACCGTCGCCAACCTTTACGCCACTCATGATCATCGCCTCTGTGCCAACCCAGACATCATTACCAATCACGGTATCTCCAGAACGTTCGAAGCCGTCGATCGCTCCTTCAAATTTTTCATCATCTTGGTAGAAAAATGGGAATGTACTCACCCACTGGTTTTGGTGACCTTGATTGCCTGCCATCATAAACACGGCACCAGAACCAATCGAGCAGTAGCTACCGATGATCAACTTGTCGATGTCAGTTCTGTCAGGAAGCAGGTAGCGCGCACAATCATCAAAACTATGGTTGTGATAGTAGCCGGAATAGTAACTGTGCTCACCCACGATGATATTTGGGTTGGTTACGTGTTCTTTAAGTGATTTACCCACGAATGGGCTTTCAAAATAGTTATTCATATTTGTACTCTTAGTTTCATTCTTTTAGTTGGGTACTATTTATTGCGTTATGATTCTAACTAATTTCTATTTTTGCGTAAAAGCCTTACGTATCTTAACGGCCACCAGCAATATCAATAAATGACCCTGTCACATAAGAAGCTTCATCTGACAGCAACCAAGCGATAGAGTTTGCGACTTCTTCTGGCGTACCGCCTCGTTGCAAAGGTAATTGTGAAGCTAACCTATCTACTCTACCCGGCTCGCCGCCATCGGCATGCATTTCAGTATAGATACAGCCAGGTCTTACACCATTGACACGGATGTTTCTTGACGCCAGTTCAAGAGATAAGCCTTTAGTAAGGGAGTCCATTGCACCTTTCGAAGCCGCATAATCTACATATTCAAATGGCGCTCCGGTACGTGAAGCTGCAGACGATACATTCACAATAGAGCCAGCACCATCCGCTTGCTTGATAAAAGCTTTGCTGCAAAGGAAGCAGCTCGACACATTTGACTTCATCACGTTTTCAAAGCGATCCAGTTCAATATCTTCTAATGCAGATTGAGTAAACAAGATGCCTGCATTGTTAACCAAGTGAGTCACTGGCCCGAGTTTGTTACGTGCAATTTCAAACAAGGATTTAACGTCTGATTCAACCGATACATCCGCACGTACACTGATAGCTGTGCCGCCTTGTTCTCTAATTTCGTTAACTAGCGCTTCGGCTCTCGTTTCATTTTGGATGAAATTGACACAAACCGCATAGCCTTGTTTTGCTAATAGCTTAGATGTTGCAGCACCAATACCTCGGCTCCCGCCGGTAACAATTACGATCTTGTTCATGGACTCTCCTTAATTACTGACTTTTTGTTTATCTGGTTGTTGCTTAGCACGTACGCTACTGTTAGCTCGTGTTGTGGCATTTGATGTTAGTAATTCAGTGATTCAGGGCTTACTAACTGAACCCATTGTGAACGCCATTCTTGCGGAGCAAAGCCATCTGGCCAAAACTCGGTTTGCTTTTGAATCAAGCCGTCAACCACAGTATGAAAGGTAATCACGCGGTCATTAAGAACACTGTCAGTCACCGATACATCGGTAACAACAGTATCACCCTCACATACAATTGAGTTGAGCGTGAATTTCCACACATCATTTGCTGGGTATTCAGAGTTGATCGCTGTGAAGTTATCTCGCCCAACGGTTAGCTCCGATGACTGTGGCCAATAACCTTGGAAATCCTCCGCCAACCATTCGCTCGCTTTTGCAAAATCATTGGTACGCATGGCATCCCAAAAACCTAGTACTACCTCTTTTGGGGTCATTACCTAGTCCTTTATTTAGTCTATCGTTATGATTTAAAGGACGTTAACGGTAGAGCGCGGTAACAGCAAACATCTAGTTAAAGATAATATTCAAATCTTGTCAGGCCGCATACTTTTGACCATGCCTCGAATCTAAGTGCCTATATTTTTGATCGCGAGCCGTTCACATTAACGCACCTTTACGTCTTTACCTCTTTGCGCACTAGGGATAAAAGAGATTAGTGTCTATGTCTGGTTCTCCGCTTTATCAATTGGAATATATGCGTATAATCCCCCGCTCCATGCGCTATCAACATGAACATGAGCGCCACAACCCTATTTCTTAATGAGTACCCCATGTCGAAACTATTTTTCAAAGGCCGTATCGAAACAAGACAAAACCACGTCCTTGCAGGCTACAACGTAAACCGCGATGTAAAAGCGGGTACTGAAGAAGCACCAATCAAAGTAACGGTTCAAAACGAAACTCGCAAAACCGAGATCGATTCACTGGCTGCAGAGCAAGAGTTCGTTGTAGAAATCACAGTAGACGCGCAACAAGAAGAAAACACCATCGAGCTTGATACATTCCTAAACAAGCCAAAAACGATGACGTTTGAAAAGACACCTAACCGCAACGACCCATGCTCTTGCGGTAGCGGTAAGAAATATAAGAAGTGCTGCGCTTAAAGCTTCTGGATTGAATTGCCAATAACAAACCCAAATACAACGGGAAGATCGCTGAGATCTTCCCGTTTTTATTTGTCCAAACCCTTCATCAATCTAGATGGTCCGGCGTCTCTAGGTAGGTGCCGCATCGAGAGCATTTGTAATCTCCCGTAGCACCATTAGAAATAAAACCAGACAAGATTTGCGTCAGCAAGCCTGGTTTCTTCTCATCTTGCGGTGCTTTTTGTACTTGGCTACTGAACAAAGTGTATTTGTGCAATGTTAGCGCTTTACAGTTACAACAAAATGCTCGCGTTTGTTCACTTCCGTACATTATATATACAATCCTATTGATAACAGAGACTTAAGAGATATGAATATGACATAGCTTCAATTAATCTCAAGTTATTTTATAGAATCAAAGATACATATAACAAATATCGCGACCATCAAAAAGTCGGTCAATCAGTTATTAGCTTACGCACAAAGCTGTTTAATTCGCTCACGCTTCTGATGATGTGAACCTCTTGCTCTTCCGAACGTAGTTCTATGCGCGTCCTAAAGTCGTCATTCCAAAATGTCGGGCTGAGCTTGAGCATCTTGTAGCTTTGTATCGTTCCTTTGATCACTGAGCTTCCATCATGCCAACCTTCTGGTTTAACAAATAAACCTTTCAGCAAACGTTTGGTCTCGAACCAATAGCTCAGCGGATAAGGAAGGTCGATATAAACCAATGTATCTGCCGCGTCTAAACGCTTGTTAAACGAGTCTAGCGGGCCAAAGCCATCGATGCTCCAGCTGTCGGAACTCAGTATAGACAGGTTTATAAACTGAGTTTGCAGAGAGAAGCATCTTTCTTGCGCGTGCTATGACCGCGTCCTAATACATGTACCCTAACCAATCGACGTTCCCAGATGGCCAACTGACACCGCTGATCGATTTGACATACAGGTCGTCAACTTCCTCGACCGCGATGCCATAACTTAGATGCTCATTGAGCCTTAGCCAAGAATGGTCGGCAACGACTCGGTTGTAACCGTGCGATGAATAAAAGCTGTGTAACTCGGAGATTAAGATAATGAAATCAACATCCCTCTCCTTTGCATAAGCATCGAGTTCAGAAAGCATTGTTGAACCAAGACCTTTACCTCGAACGTCCTCGGCGATACAAAAATCAATAACACCTAGAACTTTAAAAGCATGACCGCCAACGTTGATCATTCGATAATCAAGGCCAAGATAACCAACCAACTGTCCTTCATGGTGTTTCAGAGCGCGCATATGAGGGAGTTGTTTGTAGTATGAGCGTTGAACCTGATGCTCTGGGAATGCACTGTTCCTGAGTGTCGTAATCGCTTGATGCTGCTCTTTACTTACTTCAATTTCAGATATGATTTCCATGCACTTCCTTGCTCCAAATGGATTCCCGAGACACGATGAGACTAGAAGTTAGTAACCCAAGGTCCCCGCAGTTCAAAGGTCTGATTATCAAAGTCGATACTCCCTTGAACGCCAAGTGGCGTGACTAACATTGGATGAGTGTGGCAGCTATCAAATCCATACAGTATCGGGACGTTTTTACCGTTTAACACTTCAAGAAGCACATCGAGTGGTGTTCGTCCGGTTCCCTTATCATCGAACAACTCATGCTTACCTAAGATGATAGCACCCACCTTATCAAATACCCCGCAAGCCAATAGATGTGCAAAAGAGCGCTCTACGGTCTCAATCCCCTTCAATGAGTCCTCGATAAGGAGAATATCGCCATCAAGAATTTCGGGCATATATTGGCTACCCCATATCCCAGCCATCGTACTCAAGTTACCACCAATCACTCGGTCACTGACTTTTCCTTTGCCGCTAAACTTCCATTCATTGTTGTAGGCTGGTTTCGCGCAGTTCTGAGTTTCCCAATCATGTTTGATATCCGTCCATACCTGGGGCATGGTGTATTGATGTTGACTTGTACTCTCGCACAACAACTCACTAAATGATTGGAACGTTTGATCAACCAGCGGCGGAAACTCACCAAATGAGGCAACAAGTGCCGGGCCGTAAAACGTTACTAACCCAGTTTGGGTATAAATCGCCAGTAGCAATGCGGTTACGTCTGAATAACCGATAATGATCTTGGGATCCTTTTTGAGTGACTCATAGTCGATATACGGTAATAACGAGTTGCTATTGTTGCCGCCAATGGTAGACATAATGCAGCGTACTTCAGGATCTCGAATTAGTTGGTTTAGCTCTTCGGCTCTTGCTTGAATAGAGCCAGAACGGTAGCCATCAGACTTTCCCGTCAATGAACCTTCAACTAAGGTGAAACCTTTCGATTCCAAGTAATTTTTAGCGCGAGCAAACCGATTGGGAGCGAACACTGTCGCAGGGGAAGACGGTGAGAAAAAACCAATTTTGTCACCGATGTTTAAAGCCTTTGGGTAAATCACTTCCTTTGTCCTCCATAACAAAAAGGAAACGGCATCATGAGCCTTTTTAGATGAGGTTTTAGATACTAAAAGTTAGGTATCGAATGAAACCAAATCCAATAATATCAATGCCATGACTTGGTGCCGCACTTCTCACACTGATATTGATATTTTTGGTCTATGAAAAAGCCAGGCGTGTCTTTGTCGTCTTTAAAGAACAGGTTTACGATATACTCCACTAACATCCCTATTTTCCACTGTCTTGCTTCTGATTCCGCTTGCTCCTTTTGCTCCTCAACAGAGCTGCTCATAGCAAGGTGTGGAGTCATTGAGTTACAGTTTTCACAGTAATATGGGTGCTTAATGTATTTACTATCAATCATTTATATAAACCAATGTGCATTTATAAAGTTGATTGCATAGTAACAAGCTAACGTTGGATTATCTAACTTATTATATTGATCGACGTCTCATAGCATGTACTTACGCAGCACAGGGCGAAGGTAGTGCCATGGCTAATGTGTCAACTTGCTAAAGAAGGTTAACTATAAATCGAGCTTCTTAACTTTGACGGAATATGTCCACACGTCACTCTCGCCATCACCAAAGCTCATACTCGCTTCACCGCCCTCATACTTGAGCACGAAGTCTGGCATCTCACTGTAGCTTGATCCACTTTCATAAGTGCATGACATCGTGGCCGATAGAAGAATCGTGTTTTCATCACCTTCAGAGAGCGTTCCAGTATACGAACACTCATCAACGCTCGTGGTAAGCGTCTGGCCAAAGTAATCAAACTTAACCGATGGAAAGTCGCGCTTTAGGGATTGCTCTACCACTGTAACGGTCATTTCATAACTACTGCTTGGTAATTCACTGTCAGCGAATACACTGCTTGATAGGCCAAGCAGCGATAGCGCCAAGATTCTATTTTTCATTAATTGATGTGTTCCTTTTAAACTTGAGGCTCTTTGCATAACATCATGCTAGAGCCACAAGCTTTTATTACATACGCTTGGGTGGAAACTTCTTTGTCATGCCTTGGCTAGAAGGAGATACAAGCTTATAACCGAGTTTCTCATAAAACACCGGTTCATCAGCAATCATGGAAACATACGACCCTTCCAGTGCAACAGAAGATAGGTAATTATCGATGTATTCCATCACTTTTCTGCCCAAGCCCTGCCCTTGATAGATTGGATCGACAGCGACATCAACCACTTCAAAATTACATGCACCATCACCGACAACACGCCCCATCGCAATGAGTTGGTCACCATCTCGAATAGAAATGCCGTATAAACTATTTGGTAAAGCGATTGTGGCTGCCTTCAGTGACTTCGGTGATAATTTTGCTTTCACTCGCATCTCACAAAACTCGGCTGGATTTGGGACTTTTTCTTCGTAATTGAACGCCATTCTTACTACTCCTTTTAATGAGCTGTGAGAATACACACGGCAACTGTATAAATAAACAGTACCTCGATATTTTGATGAGAATGTCACAATCTAAAGGGCATATCAGCGCCTAAAAGGTGTGGATGATGTCATTCCTTTTCCATCACCCTTGGCAATCTGGATTTAAATTTACTTCAATAACCCTTGTTCGGCGGCCGCTTCAAGTTGAACTTCGAGTTCACTCCACAGTGCCTTGCTGCCTTTAGAAATGCGTTCACCGTTAAATGTCAGTACCTTATCTTTAGATATATTGTGCTTCTTCCAGCTATGACCGCCGCCATGGATGTTATGAAGTAAAGGGGGCACTCTATCAATCGCTTTACCGAATCTCGCTTCCGGTGACTCACCCGCTTCAAATTCTAGCCATAACTCCAAATATTCGGATCTTAGATGGCTCGGCAATGACTCAAGCAAACGCTCAACACAATTTCTCTCTTTAAGTTTGTTTTCTTCCGTTTCACTGGCGTAGATGATCGTGTCACCCGCATCGATTTCACCGAGATCGTGTATAAGCAGCATCTTCATCACTCGGGTTATATCGATCTCTTCATTCGCGTAGTCTTTCAACATCAGAGCACTCAAACAGACATGCCAGCTATGCTCAGCGGAGTTTTCATAGCGATCCAGGCCAACTGGCTTCGTTTGTCTATGAACATCCTTCAACTTTTCCACTTCAGCCATGAATTGCAAAATGCCTTTGATTTCTTCCACGATACGCTTCCTTAACTTGAATTGATGTTTTAGATATACGACTGATGCACAGGGTTACAGTGAACGTCTTTCCCCCCACCGAACCGACATCTTGTAGTAAGAGACTCCTGATTTTTGGAATTCAACGCCTTCAACCTGCATCTCAAACCTTTGATAGAAACCCAAAGCGGTTGTGCGAGCATCACACCAAAAATAACTCACTTTATCCGCTTGTAGATCTTTGATGATGTGCGCGATCACCTTAGAGCCAACACCCTGCCCTTGGTATTCTGGCAATGTAGCGAACTTACGTAGCCTGGCTTGCTTCCCTTGAACGTAAACAGACGCAACACAAACTAATTGGTTATCAATATAAGCACCATAATGCGAGGCATGCTCATCGCCTTCTACCGCACAAAACGACATTGGTTTGTTTGGCCAGAGTACTTGGTGACGAATGGGCAGCACGTTATCCGCTGAAATTTTGGTTATGTCCATGTTGCTCCGGTGCTATTTGGTGTTGGCTTGTAAGATTCAGGTTTATCGATTTGCCATTGGGTGGTCTGGGTTTAATTGCAGAAGATCCCATAGGTTTCCATAAAGGTCTTCGAATACCGCCACTGTTCCGTAGGCTTGCTCTTTCGGCTCTCGAACGAATTTGATTCCCAGAGACACCATGCGTTCATAGTCACGCCAAAAATCATCGGTATTTAAGAAGAGGAACACACGGCCACCAGCTTGGTTGCCGATAAAATCCAATTGCTCGGGCTTGGAGGCTCTCGCTAATAATAAGCTCACACCGTGTGAATTAGGTGGAGCAATAACAACCCAACGCTTATCTTCTTCTGGTAAGTAGGTATCTTCGATAAGCTCAAACTTGAGTTTGTTCACGTAGAAGTCTAGGGCTTCATCGTAGTCTTTTACGACAAGTGCAATATGGACAATGTCCTGTTCCATAACATACCTTGTTGGGTTTTAGCTCAATATAAACTCGTTTCATTTAACTAAGCAATTCGCCTACGCATAATGAACTGTGGGCCAGCAGCGCCGCCTAGGTACTGTTCATTGGTATCTTCAAAACCACCTTTAACATAGCAGTTATAAGCTGCGGGGTTTTTACAATTAACCGTTAAGTAAATCCAATCATACCCTTCATAATTAGCTGCTAGATAAGGAAATAAAGCTTTCACCGCGCCCGTCCCTAGCCCCTTGCCTTGTTGGTTTTTGTCAAGCGCAAACGCCCTTAAGCCAATACTACCTTCAGGGCAAAATTTGTAGCCAGCCGGGTAAGCAACATCAAGCTTAAAGAAGCCCACCACCTCACTGCCATCTTTGATAATATGTAGATGCGTGGTCTCGCTGCCGTCTAATAGAAAGTCCGCGGCTGTTCCTGCGAATTTAACCTGCTCATCTGCGAGCTGAATTTCGTTAACTTGCTCAATATGAGCATCATTAAGCCTTTGGATAGTGATCATTGTTATTCCTCTATTCGCTATCTAGTCGTGTCTCATTACAAGCGATATTTTTACGAATGCCGCGTAAACCAATCAGATTTCCAAAAGGGTCCTCGACTTGGCACATCGTTAATCCGCCCTCGATCTCCATTGGACCTCTGTATAACTGAGCTCCAATTAACTGAAAATGCAAAAGTGACTTGTCAAAATCCTCTGTAGACCAATAAAGGACTGTCCCCTTTTTGCCAGAGCCAACTTTCTCATCCGCTTGCACAATCTCAATAGAAAAACCATCGATATCTAGAGTCGTAAAGTCAGAAGACGGATGATAGTTGGCGACAGACTCTGGAAAGGCGGCTTGATACCAACTCAGTCCCTGCTTGATGTTTGGAACATGAATGAGAATTGCTATCGGTCTACTCAAGTTAGCCTCCTGATTGACGTGGGCCTGTCACCCTTGAGTTTCCAAGGTCATTGTTAGTTCAGACACCGACTGACCATCAATTCGATAGTAGTCTTCCATTTCGCCAACAATCGTAAACCCTGTTCTCAAATAAAGATTTTTAGCCGGAACGTTGTTTGACAACACATTAAGGTCTAGCCAATCAATCGCTTCGTTTTCTCGGCAATATTGAGTCACCACATCCATTAGCTTGGAGCCTAAGCCTTGCTTCCTCACACTGCTGTCGACCCCCATGCCAAGCAATACCCGGTGAGAACAGTAATTACCATTATGATGGCGCAAATCGATATGGCCGCGGATAGCACCATTCGAATCTTTAGCTAACCAAATTTTTCGCCAGCCATTCTCTCCAAACTCAAACTTAAACCCATCAGAAAAGCGAGCTTTATGTGCTTCCGACATTTTACACTCTGACTTTGAGACTGGTTGGAATAGCGGTGTCTCTTCTAATGCGATTTCTGACAACTGTGTATCCAGATATACGAACAAACTCTCTAAATCAGAGTGTTGTGCTTCTACTATTTTCATTACTACTCCTATTCCAACTTCGCCTCAAATGGCAGAAATGTTTTATCGCGTTACTCATCGAGCATCGTTAATGCCAAGCCTAAAGAATCAACATCAATTCAAAGCAATGCCCACGTGTCAGTTAAAACTCGTCACAGGTATCGCGAGAGCTCATATCTGGAAATTCAAAATTCAGATTATTATCGTCTTCCAAGATAAACAGAACACGCCCATTTTCAACGCCCGTTTCATTTCTATCTGAACACCCAAGGAAGAGCTCCCAGTCGAACGCATATTCAAGACGATACTGGTTATGATTCACATGTTGCACGCTTTTGATTTTGATTCCGTTGACCACATGTGCCATATCATCGATGTACGACAGGTCTGGAACCAGTTTGTCCTCAAATTTACTCTTATTGTCAGTTAAAAAGTCGGCCAGCTCAGAGCATAGTTCTGGGCCATGAACCAAAGGTTGAGATTTATGGATAAACAACATTTCCCAATATTCCTGTAGCGAGTTGGAATGAAGATACAAAAATCAGCGTATAAAATGCGACTTCCGGCCTGTTAGACAATGACCTTTGCATAACTATTTCTGTCCATATCTACCACCTCAACGGTGATCGATGCTCTGCTGAGGGACAAAGACAGCAATTGCGTCATCACTGTCTCAGAAAGCATGGCTTTGTCTGTGTCACTTCGGCCAGACAATATACGCACAGTCACATGGATAAAGTCTTCTTTTTCAGCACCCGTTTGGTAGTTCTCATAAGCAATACTTCGAACTTTGATGTCTCGCCCGTCTGCTTCGAATAACTCTGAGTTAAGCGCTCCTAGAAACACTTTACTGTTCAGTTGCTCGGCGTTAATCGTCGACGAGTGTTCAATAATACAATGAGGCAAATCTTGCTCCTTAGGTTAACCTAGTTTTAGCTATGTGCTACTTTTGCTGACAAAATAGAACCGTTAGGCATTACTGTTACCCGAGCTATTAAACGAGTACATCCGCACTTCATCACGTGGAAACCAGCCTAACTTTTCATAGAATTTTTGAGCGTTAATATTATCGTTATACACGAATAAATGTGTCTTGGGGACACCTACTCCAGCCAATGCGTTAACCGCTTCAGTTACTAGTTGGCAACCTAGATTTTGTCCTCTAAATCCAGTACTTACCGCTAGATGCTGCAAATAGCCGCGACGGCCATCCGTCCCAACTAAAACCGCACCAACAACTCCTTGTTTAGACTCTGCAACGAAGCTCAAGCCAGGGTTGCGCTCTAGATAGATTGCAATGCTCTGTTTTGAATCTGCATCGCGAATACTCATGCCTTCGGTTTGGCACCATAGCTCTATCACAGAATCATAATCGGCGATGCACATCTCTCGAATTTTAATCACTTCACTTTCCTTATGCCTGTTTGTGTTCGTCCTTGGCTTATATGATTACTCTGTTAGCGACTTGGTGAGAAACGCTAATGATGAGTCTAAAGGGTAATTCTCAAGCACCATTTGGCATTGGTAGCCATGCTTCTCATAAAAAGGTTTCGCTTGAAAGCTTAACGTGTCGACCAATGATGACGTACAGCCTTGGGACTGTGCGTACTCTTCTAATCGTTGCAGCAACTGGCTGCCGACCTGCTTGCCTCTCATTGAGTCATCGACCCAAAGAAATTTGATCAATAGCCAGTTTCCCCAAAGATCCGCAATAACACCACCAACCTTAACATCCCCTTCCATGGCGTAATAACCCACTTGTAATTTAGGTATGCCCTCAAGAAATGGCGTATTGTATTTGATTAGGCCGGAGCGAATTTCTTTAATATCGTCATTGGAAGGATCGATATATAATTGGTATTCCATTGACTTCCTCTCCTTGATTAACGGCTTATGTGTTAACTAATATCTTGGCAAAACCTAAAAAGGTAACCGTCTGGAGTTTGAACGATGAACTGCTTCTGAGTCGCGATGGAATCACCACATTGATAAGACTTTGACTCTGACGCTAAGTAAATAGAATCAGCAGCGCTTTCGTTAACTCTCTGATATAGAGGTTCGATATCGATAACTTCCCATTGAAAGTTAACCCCACGCCCTAAAGGATATTCCAGATCGCCCGAAAGCCATTTTCAACTTTTGCCCGCAATCCCTTCAAGCATCACATCAACACCATCAAGCGTTAGATAAGCAAACTCCTCATCTGGGCGCTCGTATTTCACATCAAACCCTAACACATACACAAAAAAGGATTTGCTCACATTAATATCGAAACAATAAAGCTCTGGAACTACTCGTAATGTCATGAATTACCTATTCTCTAAATAGCGAGAGATTAGTAAGAATCCAATCAGGATTTCTACTCTAATATCGAGTTAACTAATCTGTGTACTTTAAGCTTGCTTTGTAAAGCCTTTCGCTGATCTCCCAAAGCGCGTTTCTGTTTGAATCATATGTTAGAAGTTCACTGGCTTCTCGGTAATTACACCAACGGTAATCTGTGTGTTCACTTGATAGTTCAGGATCTTCTGTGACTTTAACTGAGAAGGAATGCTCAGGAATGACGAATGGATGCTCAGTCCAATTGTGATTCCCAGCATAAAAGACTTTCGGAAGCATGCACATTGAATCGAGCAACTGCCAGCTACAACCGACTAGTTGAGTCTCCTCAAATAGCTCTCGTTTTGCTGCCTCAAGTAATGATTCATCATCTTCGCCACCACCCGAGATTGCCTGCCAAACACCATTGTCACTTCTGCGTGCGATTAAAAATCGAGGTTTCATGTCAACTATTTGATAGGGAAAAATTAAAACTTGAAAAGGTGCTCTCATGACTTTCTCTCCAATCGTTCACGTTTTACTGCGCTAACTTGCCAAGGATGGCCGGCTCAGTCACCTCTGGTTCACCGCTAACGTCAGAAGCAACAACAAACAGCGTTATGTAATGCTTGTTGTCTTTCTCAAAAATATCATTGGTGAAAGACAGCTTCTCAAATGCACCAACAACTAAGCCAGTCTCTTTAAGAGTTTCACGCTTGGCACACTCTTCAATGCTTTCCCCCATTCAAGGTGTCCGCCCGGCGTTGCCCACGTATGAGCCCTGTGAGAACCAATTCGTTCTCCAAGTAGCACTCGCCCTTCACGTAGAATAACCACAGCGACACCTACTCTTACTTCCTGGCTCACTTAAAACTCCTTAATTCTTACAAAGTGACAAACGCACAGCTAAGTGACTAACAATGCTGAGATTGCGTTCAAACTTACCACTGACGCCAAGCCGAGTTAAATACCAAATGTTGAGAATCACGTTTGGATACTTCGTTTTATGTAGTCTTCAACCAACTCGATAGGCTCAAACGAAGAACTAATTGGTAGTTTTAGATTCAGTTGTTCAATACCAACGGCCATAGAACCATTTTCTGATTCAAACTCTTCCCAACTGATCTTTCTCACTTTTGTTACAGCTTTTGCAGCCAGTAAGAGTTGAGCAAACTCTACAGGGCTATAGCCTTGAGTCTCTGCGATAAAATGCTGCTTTTCTAGCGTTCGACCTTCCGACAATAATAAATAGAACTTCGCAATGTCGTAGACATGAATATATTGGTTAAAGCCTATAGACGGCATAGCTACTTGAATCGTTTGGCTAGCGAAAGATTCTACAATTCGTTTTAGCTGACAATTCTCACCGCCATAAACCAAACTAGGACAGTAAACGATGTGCCACCTGTTTCTAATAGCGCTATGTATCGCTTCTACGTCTAATCTAACGGCATCCAAGGGTTTCAGTCTAAACTGTTTCAAATCAGCGCTAGAGGCATTGCCAAAGAGCCAAACACCTGATGTATGTATCTTTGTTGCGCCTTTAGCGGCAAGTCGGTCTAACTCAGAGAGCAACTTCTGCTCCACATCGGCAATTTCATGTGCTGAGAATTGTGACCAATGTGGACGCGCACAATTCACAACCACCTCAAAGAAGCCTTCAAAATCAGCTCTGTCTTCTATCAACCCTACTCTAAGAGGAGTGATGATTTTGTCTCTACCGTATGTAAAAACTTCAAATCCACTTTTTGCGAATAGCGATGTAACGTGACGACCAATGTATCCACTAGCCCCTGCAATTAATACTTTCATTCTTTCCCTGAACCTTGCATACATGAAGCTCTAGATTTACTTCTAAGCCAGAACATCACACTCAACGGCTAAGTCTTTCCTGTTATCCAGTCGAGAGTTATCAACCAAGCGTCGTTATTTTCATAGTTCTCTTTTGATTTTTTCACGAAACGCCCATTACCCAACGGAAATAAGGTCTTTGGCCATCCATTCGCTCAACCTCTGCACCCAACCTTTTGTAGAAATCATGCGCTTTCTTATTGTTCGGACTTGCCGTCCATGAGATGTGAGAGGCGAGTGATGACTCCGCTTGTGACTTTAAAGCCAACATAAGTTCACGGCCATACCCTTTTGATCTTTGATTCCCTGTAACCAATAGGTCGTCAAGCCAGATTGATGGCTCTCCACTGAAGGATGAATATCGATAGTGATACAATGCGAAGCCAAAAGGCTCACTATTCCGTTCCAATATTAAAGCATGGGCAAATGCGTAATCACCAAATAGTGTACGTTCGATTTTCTCTATAGTTGTCGAGATTTCACCGCTAAACCCTTTCATACTTTGGTCAAAGTCAGCTTTTTGTGCAATAAACTCTAACAATACACTTGAGTCTTCTTTCGTCGCAGTCCGTACGATCACTCTCTTCTCCATGGATGAATTTATTCGTTGTCGCCTAACGCCTGTTAATTGATGAAAAATGCCACGCGTTACAAATCGGATTTCTGCACCAATTAAGTTTTTTGTTTCGCGGACGTTATTGCTTGGGCTATTTTAGCCCTGTGATTTGCTTTCCACTCAGCGAGCGTTAATGACACCTCTTTACTTGCTTTCTTTGAAGCCATTAAAAACACTTCGTCTTTCTTTGATTTAGGAATAACGACAATACCTTCTACATCAGCAACAATGATATCTCCCGTAGAGACCTTTGCTCCCCCGCAAGTGATTGGAGCGCCCAATTCAGAATAAACCTCTTTCTTTCCCGGTACTGGATGAACACCTTTCGCAAAAACTGGAAACTTCATATCTGAAATTTCACTCAAATCTCGAATGACACCATCAATAATAAAACCTTTGATACCTCGACTCTTAGCGACTGCGCAGACATTACCACCAGCTACTGCATATTCGCTATCAACTCCATCCACTACAATGATGGAACCTTCTGGTGCTTCGTATATGGCTGAATGAAGCATTAAATTATCACCAGACGTTAACTGGACAGTAAACGCTTCTCCACAAATTCGCGGCATTCCCTGCCAAAGAGGACCAATACTAAAGTTAATAAAGTGATCGTTACTTAGTATGTTTCCGTACTCGGTTGTCGCTAGTTTAGAAAAATCTGGCTTCATATTTACTCTCCACTTTCAAAGTGAGAAAATACTTCTGCACCAGTCATATTTTGTGTTTCATTCTTAAATTCATAGTATTCGGGCTTTTCATCGATGAATATCTGATGAGTTAACTTGTAGTCATCCCCAGACATCAATAAACCGACAGGAAGGTGGTACTGATTATTTGGCACCAAAAAGTAAAACAAGTGAGTACCACATTTACCGCAGAACCCCCTCTCAGCCCAATCGGACGACTGATATCTCACTACATTTGATTCACCTGAGATTTTAACTGAATCAGCGCAATCAATGACTAACATCGGACCGCCAGACCAATTTCTACACATGCTACAATGACAAGCGCCCAATTCATTGCTGGCGTACTCCACTTCCAACTCAACCGAACCACATAGGCACTTTCCTTTACCATTCATAAATCCTCCAATCGTTGCAATGTGTGTAAAATGAATAGCAGATAACGCCTTTTCTACCGATGACTTAATAAGAAAAGGCTATTTTTTGTTTCCCTTCTCCGACAGATACGCTGCATACTGTTTAGAGATCCATTTATGAATATGAAGCCCTGTTTTACGGACAAGATAGCAATCTATCGCAACTAGAATCACCAAACCGATTACAGTTCCCATTATAAAACCTCCATGCTCATTGAAATGTCACTCTACCAAATAGTTAAGAAAGGCACCGTGAACCTAAACAAACTATTCAGACTAGATATGGATAGTTAATTTAACTCTAGAACAATTGCAGAGACATAACATCGTTTAACTGGTGAGCAACGCAATACCGAGGCCACCTAAAACACGCAACGCATAGTAAAAATGCCACGCGTTGCGAATCACTCTTAAATACTTTGTTGAACGAAGCCTCTGCGCGGCAGAGTAAAGACAGCAAAAGCCATACTCTTGTAACACCATCACCCTAATGGTCGTTGACAGAAGTAACTTATGAATTCCAACGAGTTAGAATGCTACAACAGACTTTATGAACAACACCTTACCAACCTTAAGCTGCAAGGTAAACGACCTGCGACCATTGATGCCTATTCTCGTGCAGTTCGTCGGATCACCGCTCATTTCGATCGGGTCCCTGAGACATTAACCACGGCCGACCTCAAACAGTTCTTCGCGTCTCTTATTCAAACTCACTCGTGGAGCACCATTAAACTCGACCGTAACGGCTTACAGTTCTTCTGTCGCTATACGCTCGATAAACAGTGGGAATGGCTCAATATCGTCAAGCCGCCACAAGTGAAACGACTGCCCGACATACTGACACCACAGCAAGTCAGCTCTCTGATTACTTACACTCGACAGGCACGTTATCAGGTGTTTTTTCTTACTCTGCACAGCATGGGGTTGCGTCTTGGTGAAGAACTCAACCTCACGGTTCACGACATCGAAAGCCAAACGATACGCGCTCACATACGTGAAGACCGCAGTGAAAAGCTGGAGTTCTGGCCATTGGTACTTAAAGTGTTGGAATATGTTCGTCCTAAATATGCTTGCGGCCGTTGCGAGAAAACAGAAGACAACAGCCGCATCGTTCAAAAGCCAGCGCCACAAAGCATCATCCCTAAAAGCTTTGCCACAGAAAGCTTGTTGGCCAACATCATCCTAGGCAAATATCAATACGCGATGCCACTTTACCGCCAGAGTCATTGTTTACCCAGTCGGGTATCGAACTCTCACGAACCACCATGGCGAGATGGATTATCCAAGTCAGTAAGAAGTTCGCCCCGCTGTATGCAGCCTTGAAAGAGCACCTACTTCAACAAGTGGTGGTTCAGGCGGATGAAACGCCACTCAATGTCCTCAAAGAAAATAAGCAGTGTTACATGTGACTGTACTGCTCGGGCGCGGACTCACCAGGAGCCGCGCTGACTAACGTGAAAAATATTACCTTGTAAGACTACATAGTCAAGCGCATGCAGGAACTGGCGAAAGCAGAGCCAAATATTGATGCACTGCTACCTTGGAACTTCAAACACTGACAGCTCGCCCCGTGGGTTCATAGGGCAGATACAAAGCACGACTCATGCAGCTGGATATTGAACTGAGTAGTGATGCACATTATTGGGTAAGAACACTCATAAGATGGGTGATGATGTAGGTACCATGGTGGTTAAGTTCGGACGACTTTGTAGAACAAAAGAAGAGAGTCCGCTTGATGAATCCACTTCTAATGAAACTGTTTAACAGTCATTAAATCCCTTTATGAAGTTATTTCCTGCTTAGCGCTAACCAATCTTGTTCACTTGGCATTGTTTCAAATTGGGGAATTCCATCGTTAATAAAACCTACGTCCCAATTAGCGTGAGAACCAATATAAACATGGGCGGCAACTTTTGTATGTACCGCCTCACACAACAAACCAGCTGGAACCCAATAAGAGTCACCGCTAGAGCTAATGTTGGGTGCAGGGCTACCGCACTGAGAACAAAACTCCGATTTAAAGCCCGAATGAGTAGTGAAGGAACTAATTTGATGCTCACCCGTACACCATTTAAAGTGTGACTCTTTTATAATCAAAGCTGAGTTTGATGAAGAACCCGACACTTGGCGACACAATGAACAGCAACATTGATAAATAAGTGATAATACGCCTGACAGCTCTTAAACTTGATATTCAGCCATTGCTAAACGGTACTCCACAGTATTTGCGTTACTAGAGGTTATCTCTTGAAAGCCCAACTTCTTCAACACCGAAGCGCTTTTGTGATTCCAAGAGTGAACACCAGCCCAAATTTCACCTTGATAACCGGAACTCTGTACCTGTGATAATAGTGCTTTGCACATTTGCGTAGCAATGCCTTTACCCCAACATTTGGGGCTAACCCAATAAGCTAACGCAAGACAATTTTCCAGAGGTAGTAGCGTGACCTGACCAATAACTTGGGAGTCGTTTAAATGACGACAACTCCAAACATAGCACTTACCCTCTTCCCAATCTAAAGTACGCTCTAAACACCACTCTCGTGCTTGTTTGAGCGTTTTGATGTCTGCTAAAGGAAGCGACTTAGGGAACAAATCTGAACCTACAGATTTGAGCAAGTAAACAGCGTCATCAACGACCACTGGCCTAAATGTAAGGTCTAAGCATTCGAATTGTCTTGTGAATGTCAAAACTCCCTTCCTATCTAATATGAAAAAGGCTAATAGCGCGTGCCGTCCTTTCTGCATGCCACCCAATTACCAGAACTTGCTTCTACCCACTTAAAATCGTCGTCCGGGTAATGAGCTTTATCACCTGCTACGCGGCTACCTATAACAATAAACTTTGCCTGTTTGTCACTTCGGTTTACTAAATGATGCCCATTCTCGACACCACCGGGAAAACCAACGCACATTCCTCGCTTCATAACTTGCTCACCGCCGTCCATGATTAAGCACAGCTCACCTTCAAGCAAATATAGGAACTCGTCGGATTTTGTGTGCCAATGCCTTAAAGCTGATTGCGCATTGGGTTCAAGTATCTCTAGGTTCACTCCAAACTGGGTTAAGCCAAATAGGTCTCCCAGCCCCTTGCATTCAGAGTCCCCCAGAATTGATTTGTATGGCTCTGGAAACGGGTTAAAAGTGTCACCTATTAAGCTTGCAGTATCTTTTACTTTCGTCATATTTTTCCTAGAGTGGGATGTGATGCAAAGCTCGACAACGCAGATTGATAAGCTTTTCTAGCCTCGAGGCTTAGGAAACTATCCATGCGATTAAACAGTTCGAATAACTCGGTGCCGTAAGTGTGCTTGAATTTTTGGTTGCTATAAACAAGCTCAAGCTCATTCGCAACAGTCAACTCACAAAATGCCTTTAACCTGGCCCCCTCAAGTTTGAATATTGAATCGGTAAATCGGTCTTTAAATTGGATTTCTAGTACTTTGCCGAATTGTGGAAACACATAGTCTCGGTCACACGAGCAATACAGATAAACTAAAGCTTCTTCATCACTGCCAATAATTCGAGCTATTTCCTGTCTCTGGCTTAATGACACCATATGTTCATCGAACCCTGCGGTTCCATAAGCTGCATGGAATAGACCTGCGATTTGCAGTAATTCGCTACTGCCCCAGTCCATCAGAACTTTTTCAGTTCCTTTTAGGTGTGCTTCCAACGAACCGTTTAGGTGCTGAAAGTCTCCTGCACCAAGTTCCTGAAGCATTCCAAACTTATCCATAAACTTCAATTTCCTTTTAGGTCACAAGGGATAAAATACGCCTCTGTAACATTCAACTGAACCCTTCACCCCAAACAGAAGCACCAAGCCTTATGAATCAGAATGGCGTTAGTTGTTAGCTATCTTGTCGTCATAGCTATCTTTTCGTTACAGATATACGTGGTAGATTACAGATGTTTATTTAACCATCTTATCGTATGGTCACGCATATCATTTGGAAAATAATGAGATTCATCAGCTAAATAGAACTCAATTTCAGTATTCGCGTTACCGTATTTACTCCTCACGCTTTTATAAAATTTTTCAGCGAAATTGGAAGGAACCCAGTCATCTTTCCTACCATTGATGAGCAACATGGCCCTACTTTCATTGTTTACAAGATGAAGATATGGATCGATCTCGGCCATGTACTGAATAGCTCGCTTCTCATCATCACTAAGAACCTTACTCGCCGAACCCGCTTCTAAGGCGAACATCTCCAAACCGACGAAATCAGGAGAACCAAGAATAGGCACCGCAGCTTTAATCTGGTTATTTTGAGTCAGCGAATAGAATGTAGACATTGCCCCCATTGAAATGCCGACAAGGGCTATTCTTGATGGGTCAATCCGAATATCTTCTTGATAATGTTTAATGAGTGTATCAATGTCGTTTGCGTTCTGCTTGATAACCTGTGTCACCCTTTTAATAAAACGCGAGTGGCTATCCATGCTCTGAGCATTGCCATCATTCCTCTCACCGTGGCTATCTGAATCAAAACAGATGACTGAATACCCCTGAAGAGCCAAATTTAACACGAGATTAGAACCTTCATATTTATCATTGTTCCAACCATGACAGATGATGACTAAAGGGCTTTTCACCCACTCTTTATTGGAATAAAGCAAGTGTACAATCTCACCTAAATCAACTTTTTCGACTAAAACACCTTCCATAATTCCCCTTGTATTTTACATCTTCGTATACGAATATCATGAACCGTCAGGTTTTTAATACGAGCTTGACTAACCACCAGTAAACTGTGCTCGAGTCTAGGGTGCGTTGACCTTTCGTGGTTAAATTTCGTTCGGATGGGGACACCTAGTCAAAAGCGTTTTAATCGCGGCGAGGGAGAAGTAGCCTAGTCATTCTAAGCAAACCTCCCTCAACAAAGAGTAAAACGCTTTTTGCGGGGGCGCCCAGCTCGAACCCTTCGAGCAGTGTTTGCTGCAAAAATCAGCTCAAAAGATCAACATGCCCTAATAACGCAATCAAAAAGTAAATGTCGACTTAGACATTTGATTATGAACTCAGCAATTCCAAAAGCTTGATGTCTTCACCGCCAGGACCAGCATAGAAAACAACCGTGCTTACCACCTCTCCACTTCTACTTTCTTGTTTTACGCATCCAATTGCTAAAGTGAAGCATAGAGCTCCGTTAAAGTCGGAAACTTAGAGCAATCCCAATCACTTGGAAGCTTTATTTCATTGCACAACTCAACTAACTTAAGAGCTTTGGCGCTATCCGAAGAACAACTAACATCGGCAAGTTCATCGAGCAGAGTTAATTCATGCTCTCCAGAAATAGGGCTTATGAATTTAGGCAGTATCCCCCACCCTGTATCCCACGTATGCATTTCAAATTTTGATAATGCATATAAGTCACGAATTAGGCTCCCTTTGATAAACGCTAAGCCTTTAAAATCTCGAAAACCAAAATTGTCAGCCGACTCCACGTTTTCGCGACATAACTTCCAAGCCTTACCTGCTACGATAAAGTTTGATGATGGTACATCACACGGATCAAATTCAAACTGCAAGACTTGGCGGTGAACGTCGTCTAACTGAGCATCCACGGCTAACCATCCTTTCTCTTTGTCCCAAAACTCGCACACCCAGTGATCTTCAAAATGGTTTTGAGCTAAATAAGTCGCAAACCCACTCCTTAGCCGAGCTGGTACTCCTTTTGACCTCAAAATAGAGCAAACCAGTAGTGAGAAGTCTCTACAAATACTGATAACTCTATGCCCAGGTTTCTTGAACACGTGAGAAGGTTCGCCTGATTTCGACATTGCTAAAGAGACTAGATCTTTAGCATACCGAGTCTGCATTTCTGTCAGCTTGTTTAACGGTTCAGCCTCAACACCGTAGTGCTCTAACCAATACGAGTGAATAAGATTCCCTTGAACAAACTTACATATACCCTCTATATCATCAGATATTTTACTGATATCTAACAGGCCATTAGGGAGCTCTGTAAACTCCGTATTTTCTATATAGTCGTTGATAACCATCTGTTTTTAAGCCTTTTTAGAAATACGCGCTAATACATATGGCGCCTAGTTATGATGTGAGGCACGCAACAACAACACCCAAATTGAACATGGTAAACACGTAACCCGATCCAAACTAAAATTGCCAAGCCTATGACTCACGGTAAACATCTGGGTGCCAAATCTGCATTAGTATCTCTGGATTTTCAATTGGTTGGAAACCGTATTGTGCGTACAAACCGTGAGCATCTCTTGTTGCTAATACCATACGCCTTAAACCTTGAAGATCCCGGTGAGACACTATGTTTTCTAGTAGCCACTTACTCAAACCTCTTCCTCGGTGATTCTCCAATACGAATACATCAGCAAGGTAAGCAAACGTAGCTTTATCTGTTATCAAGCGAGCGAAGCCTACTTGAGAATCATGATTGTCATAAACACCAAAACAAAAGGAATTTGAAATTGCTTTTTCTAGGATATGCTTTGGTATCCCACACGCCCAGTAACTCTCTGATATAAAACCGTATATCACCTCCAAGTCGAGATACGATTTATCTGTGCTGATTTTGTATCCCTGCACCATTTTTTCCTCCTTGAGGCAACAGCTCTATTAAACAGAAGAATTCTGTATTCAAATGCAGAATTCTTCTGTCTAGTTTCTACCGTTCACACTTCATATGCAATCTAGCCAAAATATAACAGTGACTTATATCACAGCTAGAGTTGGCGTTATAGAAAGTACGGAATCTTTCTGTCTAGTATGACCAAACGCCCAACATAAAGAATCTGGTCAAGATAGCTTACTTCAGCTCTTCTGGAATACGGCAGTCTTTATGGTAGTACTCTCGGTCGCGCTCGTTGATTTCTCTCACTACTTTGCAAGGGTTACCAACAGCAACCACATTGGCTGGGATGTCTTTCGTGACTATGCTGCCAGCGCCAATTACCGAGTTTTCACCTATGGTAACGCCCGGTAACACAACCGTGTGTGCGCCAAGCCATACGTTGTTGCAGATACGTACAGGAACATTGAACTGGGCGGCTTTGAGCCTGAGTTCTGGGCTGATGGGATGTGTGCCTGTCGCGATGGTTACGTTAGGTGCAATCATTACGTTATCACCAATGAATACGTCAGTGTCGTCAACAAGCGTTAGGTTGAAGTTTACGTATACATTGTTACCTAAGTGAGTGTGACGCCCCCAGTTAGCATGCAATGGCGGCTCTATGTAACAACCCTCGCCGACTTCTGCGAACAGTTGCTTCATGATTTGTTGGCGTTTTTTACCTTCACTCGGGCGAGTGTGGTTGAAATCGTACAGCACTTCTAAACATTGCGTTTGCTCTGCGACCAGAGCAACGTCATTACAGTAATAAACGTCTTGGCTGTGCATTTTTGCCTTTATATCCATGTTTGAACCTATTTGATAATTACCGAAGAACGGCATAAATAAAGCGACATATGGATAATTTGAAGCGTTTCATTGGTCTCAAAACAAGTTAAGAGTTACGCGGCCTTATGTTCTCGGCAACGCGCCATAACACGCCACTTGGGTCAGTGATACAAAACTCAAGCATTCCCCAAGGTTGCTCAACAACCTCGGTAACGGTTACTTCAAATTCCGCCATTACATTAGAGTTTTGTACGTGCTGATACCAACTTTTTACGTCCTCTACGAGCAAGTGCATCATGTAATTGTGACAGTGCGCAGATTCATAAAAATCTTGTAAAAGGAATGCATAATCACCGTGACGAAAATAAGCGATATCATGGAACTCAGACATGAGCTCAACCCCCAGAGCTTGATAAAATCGCTTAGATAGGTCGAAATCTTTTGCGGGCACAAACGATTTTATTTCAGTGACTTTGAGGTTTCCCATGACAAACAATTCCTTCTGTTTTGAAGCCCAGAAGTATCGCTGAGCTTTGTGCATTATGCTTAAGTTTGTTTTAGGTTACTGGCCGAAGGAGTTAACTTCATCTTCAGTGAGGTAACGCCAGTGGCCTTCTTCAACATCTAAACGGACATTGCCTATTTGTTCTCTATGTAGCCCAACCACTCGGTTACCAACAGCAGCAAACATTCGCTTAACTTGATGAAACTTACCCTCGGTGATGGTTAAGAGCACTTCTTTTGGGCTAATTACTTCTAGTTCTGCCGGGCGAGTAAGGTTCTTCTCACCTTGCAGCGGAACCCCTGCTTTGAACTTATCAGCGACATCGTCTTTAACATCGCGTGACAATGTCACGCGATACACCTTTTTACACGACTTCGTGGGCAATGTGATGTTGAAAGACCAACGACCATCATCGGTGATTAACACTAATCCTGTGGTATCAGCATCTAAACGCCCTGCGATGTGCAGTTCAGACGCTTTATCTAACTCTAAATAATTGAAAAGAGATGGATACACTTCGTCGATATTGGAACAGATGGTGCCTGCTGGCTTGTGCATCAAGATATAACGAAACGCGCGTAGCGTTAATGCGTCACCATTCAGCAAGATGGTGTTACTTTCGTGTACTTGAGTAGATTCATCGAGCACGACTTCACTGTTTACACTAACCTCACCATGATGAATGCTTTCAATGGCTTGTGACTTAGTGAGGTCTTTGCTTTTACAAAGGTATTTATCAAGGCGCATTAATCGTCGGCACCACATTTAGCACAAGGCTTGTAAGTGCGCTCTCCTTGTTCAATCACCACATAGTCGCGCACACAGTTTTCACATAACGCCAGTTTTGGATAAGCGTCTTTCTGTTTCTTTGCGTTAATGTCGCCTTCAGTGGTGTAGATCGTTCTCATTTGGAGCCTTTGTATTAATCACTTATGAAGCCAAATTGTATCACTGTTTATGGTGGTGCGTCGGTTCACTTTGCCAATGGTTGTTTGCGCCTCGCGCTATTTCTAAGCTCTGGACAACAAAATCAACGTGCCACGCGTATCAGTGGTAACATTAAAAGTGTCAGCCAACGAAGAAGCCAAGAATGAAAGATTGTAATCAATGCGGAAAATGCTGCATCAAATATGGAGATGGCGACCTCGCCGCCACTCAAAAAGAGATTGATTTGTGGGAACTGTTCAACCCGGACATCTTTGAATATGTTCGCGGTGGTGAGATTTGGTTCGATCCTCAATCCGGTGAACGTTTAGCTCGTTGCCCGTTTCTCGAACTTGTCCCGAACAAAAACACGAACGCTCAAGCCAAATACACCTGCAGTATTTACTTAGACCGCCCAGAGGATTGCCGACATTACCCTAGCCTAATCAATGAGATGGTCAGGGATGAGTGTGAGATGATTGAGGTGGTGGATCTGGAAGATACGAAAAAGGCTCAAAGAAAACTCGACCTTTTAATGAAAGGAAGTCGCCCTTCAAGCTTTTCATAATTGTGATCTGTGGGGGAGCTGAACTCGTCGTTACGACAAGTACTGATTCTCTTCTAACCAATCTAGCGCGACCAGTGCCGCCAATGAACATACTTCTCTGTCATTGCCATCGACAAACTTAAGTTCTTCGATCTCAGCGTCTGGTGATAGTTCGCCCGTGTAGTCAGCAGCGTAACAAGTTAGTTGCACAGAGACGCCTTCCGCTTTGCCATCAGCTTGGCCAGTAAACGTCTCAACGTATTTGATTGAATCCGCTACTAAATCGACTGAAATCTCTTCTTTGATTTCACGAAGCAATGCTTGCTCATCACTTTCAACCGCTTCGCGTTTTCCGCCCGGTAAGTAAAACAGTTCTTTGCCTTTTGATCTTACCATCAGCAGCTTGCCATCTTGAATAAATATCCAAGCGAGCTTATCAATTACCTTATTCATGTTAATAGACCTTGTTATTGTGCTTATTATTCTAATTAAAGCGACGATATCGCATGGGCGGTATGTTACCTGCGGCACTCAGGATATTCTATTGAATTACTTAATAAATGATATTGGAAGTCGATGAATGACAGCCTTCAACGCGGTTCGTTAAAGGTGAACGCTTACCGCTGGCTGTCATTTGAAATAAGATGTGATGAAACTAATCAACAAGCCACTCAATGGCAGAGCCGTGATCTTCGAATGATTTGATGTCCCCAGACACAAACCAGCTTCCCACTTTTGATGCCAGTTCTTGCCAACTTTTATCACCACAAATAGCGATCTTGTCTATCTTGGAGTTGAGCTCTAAACCGAGTTTGAAATCATCCCATGCGGCACGCAATTCCCACCCCGTCAGCGTTGAGATATCGACCATCATCTTTAATGCTGATGAATCGATCTCTTTTATGGTGGTTTTTAAGATCGGTATCATTGCTTGATAGTCGTCGTGCGTTAATTTGCCTTTCGCTTTGGACACGATGATGGTTTCGCCTCTAACACGCTCAATTCCAACCGATATTCCATGACGTTCGATACTCATAACCTAGCCCTTCTGTTAGAAATATAGGCTTAGCCTAGAGTATTAATTAGACAACAAATGAGAGGTTGCTTTCAAAATGAACGCACAGAAAATTTTAGTTTAACGTTACTAGGTTGAACGTCGCTTAATCGCCACAACAGAGTAAGTATGCCAATGCTTCATCTTGCCTAATGACGTAAGCGCTTGTTCGTCTCGCTCGTGAAAACGGGTAACTTCAAACGCATCGAATAAACTCAGCACTTTTGCTTTTGTGAGAGGCGTTGTGGACGTTCGGTAACCATAAGCCCAACTGTCGTCTACCCCCATGAAATCGCCCGCGAATACACCACCGATTTCAATGCTATCGGTGATTCGCTGCCACGTCTGATCGAACTGATTCGGATCTGCAAAAAATAGGCTTGAATTGGCAATGACAAGTCCGGCTCTTGGGTAGTCATAATCTTCAAATGTGCTTTGAGACACCTCGACCAACGCCTTTTGAGCAAACCTGTCTCGACATATCGATATTGCGTCAGGATTAACGTCGAAGCCATAAACTTGGTGGCCTTGCTGCTCTAAAAACGCAATGTCACTTCCTGTACCACATCCGCAGTCAATCGCGACATTTAAGCCTGACTCGTTCAGCTTCATAGCGAATTCGGTTCTTTTTGAATGAGGTTTATCTAAGGCTTTTTGATAATACTGACGCCAAATCTCTGAATGATCATCCATTGCATAACTCCAGTAGTCCGATTAGGTTTTGAACCTCAACAATAGGTAAGATTGTATCTGCAATATCGCCTTCTGTGTTGAGCCAAACAGCCTGTAAGCCAGCTTCTAGCGCTGGGTAGATATCTTTTTCTAGGGTATCGCCAATCATGGTGATCTCTTGTGGCTTTATCCCGAGTTGCGAGATGATCGCAGGATAGAAGCCCGGTTCGTATTTAGATAAGCCAATACTCGCCTTACAGAAGTAACCATCAATGTATTTCGACAGGCCAACTCGCTCAAACGCGCGGATGATGTCAGTTTTGCTTGAGTCGGCCGCATTAGTAGCGATGTAGATGTTGTGATGCTTGGACATCTCAGCGAGTAAAGCTTGTGCTCCACTCACTCCTTTTACGGTTTCCCAGTCACACATTTTCCCTTGCGCGTCTGGGAAGTCGATCATTAAGGTGTTGCCCCAATCAAATAAGACTGTTTTGGTCAGCTTGGTTGCAGCCGTTGATTTTGTACCTTTGTTCATCATGCCTCCCGCATCGATGATGTTCCAAATGTTTTACAGTACTTATAAGAATTTCTCGATAAGAATCTCGTCAAAGTACTGCTCACCTATCTTGGCGTGTTTCTTTGCAATCCCGACAGTTTCAAAGCCTTGTTTGAGGTAAGCCGCCAATGCTCGTTCATTGTCCGCTCTAACATAAGCAAAAAGCTTTTCATAGCCTTTGACTTTTGCGACTTCGAATGTATGTTCAAATAACTGTTTTGCAACGCCTTGCCCACGGCTGTTTGCGTCAACATAAGTCCCAATAATACCCAAGTGGTCAAAGGCTTTCGTATATGAGGCAAACGGCTCTACGTTTTGAAAACCAAGCAGGTCACCAGTCGTTTCATTGACAGCAACACTGAATACACCTCGCTCTGGAAACGAGTCAATAAATGCCTTTTCTTCTTCGACCGTAAACGTCTTATCCAAGATAGTGTAACGCGCTTCAGTGATAATTGGATTCAATACCTCAATTATGCCTTGAGCATCGCTTACTACGACTTGTCTGACTGTTAAGTTCATACTTTCTCTACCTTTTTTTTGTTTGGGCAGATTCTAGCTCTATATGCCAACTTTTTGATAGGCCAGAATGTTATCAAAAGCGATATCAAAGTAGAGTTCGTAACTATTTTGTTCAACGTAGCCCAAATGCGGCGTTGCAGTCACGTTTGGTAGAGATAACAGAGGTTCGTTATTCGGCGTCGCAGGTTCAATATCAAACACATCAATTGCTGCTCGTTTGCTTGGTACCTTGGTGAGTTCATTAAATAACGCATTAGGCTCGACTAACTCCGCACGGCTGATATTCACGAATAGCGAGTCAGGTTTCATTAAGCCAAGATCATCTGCAGTAACACAGCCTTTAGTGACACTGTTTAAACGGAGGTGTAATGAGAGTACGTCAACACGCTCGAAAAATTCCTGTTTAGTTGCTGCCACCTCGAATCCATCGGCTTGTGCTTGGTCTCGCGAGTTCTGGCTACCCCACACCATAACTTCCATTCCGAACGCTTTGGCGTATTGCGCGATGAAGCGCCCGATTTTTCCATAACCCCAAATACCAAGCTTTAGCCCCCTTAGCGTTCTGCCTAAACCGAGTACGCCTGAACTTTGCCATTGGTTACGTTTAAGGTTTGAAGCGTAAGTAGGAATGTGACGAGATGCCGCCATAATCAATCCCCAACAGAGCTCAGAGGGCGCGACAGGTGAACCTCGTCCTTCTAACACTTTTACACCGAAACGCTCACACAGTTGTGGATCGATGTGATTACTGACTTTTCCGGTTTGGCTAATCACTCTTAGGTTTGGCAGTTTAGATAGCAGCGACTCAGTGATTTCGGTACGCTCGCGGATGAGCACAAGCGCCTCAAAGTCGTACAGCTTCAACACTAGTTCATTTTCTGGATAGGTCTCGGTGAATACGGTTACGTCATGCTCTTCCAACTTTCGGTAACACTCGAGGCTTTTTACTGCATTTTGATAATCATCCAATATCGCAATTTTCACTGCACACTCCTTGTTCTATTGCTTTGCTATTTTTGAGCGTTAAGTGCCAAGGGTTAAGATTCATTCAACTTGTGACACTTTGTATAATTTAAACCAATTATTGATGGACGACTTTGAAACGCTCAAGCACCAGCATCATGCCTTCGCTTGGTGTGATCTTTAACTCTTCACATTCACGAGAGAAAAAGTTCCAGTGCGCTTCTCGCCACCATGCCAACGTTTTATCCCCCTCGCCTTCAGCGGCAGCAAACTCAGCCGTCACCTGGTTATATGGGCACAATGAAACCGATGTAAGTTCAACAATACAGACAGGATCACCGTTCCAATCAGTGACCACCTGTAAATGTCCAACAACGGGCATGGTTTCGCCTTCATGGCTGTACCAGTATTCCATGCTGCACGAGGCTTGTTTTTCACCTTTCAGTATGAGCTGCGCGCATAGATTAGCGTTGTATTCATCCGCACAGAAATAGTCTGCACTGAATGAGGTGTATTGTTTGGCAACTTCAGCCGACAGTGTATTGAGATAGCTGTCCAGATAAGCTTTGCTTCTTTCTTCCATAATGTGTCCATTTTCAATATTTATTTCAGCCAGAAACGCTAGATATTGAGGAACTGACTGTATTGCGAGTAACCTATCAAGGAGTGTAAATGGTGTAAACCAAGTAACGATTAAAGTGTGTGCTAACAGAGTAGATTTAATGCAGGATTGTTAGATCAAAAAAAGAGCTAAAAACACCTTCAGGCAGTGCTTTTAACTCTTTGTAATTTATTGTGGATTAACCAATTAGCGGTTTAAGAAGGCTACCGCTTTATCTGGGAAGTCGGTAAACACACCGTCGACTTTCACTTGGTTATAAAACACATCCAACATCCCATCGAAGTTATCGACATAACCTGGAATTCGGCCTGGATCAGCGCGGAATGTATATGGGTGAACATCTAAGCCTGCGTCTTTCGCTGACTTCATCAATGGCTTAATGATGATGTTGCCTTTGGTTGATGCATCGTCCACCAGCATAGGTTTCCAAGGACCAATACCGTCAGCATAAGTCGCCACTTTTTCCATACCGCCTTTCTCGAACATCCAATCATAACTATAAGGCGTCGCTACGTCGCCTTTGTAAGTCATGGTTTCATTCCAGTCCGTGTAAGCCATCAGCTGAACCAGCTTGAGGTCCATTTCCATCGCAGGCATAAGTTCGTCGTTTATACGTTTTAGTTCGTTCGCATCGAAACACTGTAGGTAAACCTTATCATCTTTAGATAAGTAACCATATTGATGCAAGGTAGACAGTACTGCTTTAGAAATGTCTTTTCCTTCATGAAGGTGGAACCAAGGTGCTTTGATTTCTGGGTAGATACCAACGTCATAACCAAGGGTCTTATTCAAACCTTGGATCATTTCGATTTCTTCTGCAAACGTTGGTACTCGGAAATCAGACTGCCACATTGGGAAGCGTGTTGGGTAACCTGCGACTTTGTTACCTTGCTCATCAAGATTGAAACCTTCAGTCACTTTTAATGATTTGATCTCAGCAAGCGTAAAATCAATCGCGTAGTAGCGCCCATCTGCACGCGCGCGTGTTGGAAAGCGATCCGCGACATCGGTAACTCGATCTAGATAATGATCATGCAAAACCACCAATTGGTCGTCTTTGGTCATCACGACATCTTGTTCGATGTAGTTGGGTTTCATTGCGTAAGCGAGTGCTTTGGCGGGTAATGTGTGTTCGGGTAAATAACCAGAAGCGCCGCGATGAGCAATCACTAAAGGATCGGCGAATGCATTTGCAGACAAGCTTAGAGCTAAGAAGGTCAGAGACAGCGACGTTATTTTCATTATTGTTTCCCCTTGATAAAACAGAAGCAGAATATACCTGCCTCTGTTGTCATTAGTAGATGTGATTCAGTAAATATACTACTGAGCTAGCGCTTCTTTCTCTCGTTCGAGATCTTTTTGTTTATGGTGCTTACGCTCACCGACAAACGCGTATAGAAGACAGATGATTGAAGCAACACAAGCCCCCACCAAGATAGTGAAACCACCATCCCATCCGTAATGGTCAACCATGAAGCCAAGTACGGCGTTTGCTGCAACCGCACCGCCTAAGTAACCGAATAGACCTGTTAGGCCAGCCGCAGTCCCCGCTGCTTTCTTAGGTGCAAGTTCAAGTGCGTATAGACCAATTAGCATTACCGGACCGTAGATTAGGAAACCAATCGCAATCAGTGCCAGCATATCAATGGTCGGGTTGCCTGCCGGGTTAAACCAGTAAACTAGAACGGCGATAGTAACCAGTACCATGAACAAGATACCTGCTGGAGCACGGCGACCTTTAAATAGCTTATCTGAGATCCAACCACACAATAGCGTGCCAGGAATACCAGCCCACTCATACAAGAAGTAAGCCCAAGAAGATTTATCTACAGAGAAGTCTTTCGCTTCTTTTAGGTAAACAGGAGCCCAGTCCAGTACGCCATAACGAATTAGGTAAACGAACGCGTTTGCAATCGCGATAGACCACAGCAGTTTGTTATTGAATACGTACTTAAAGAAGATCTCTTTCGCTGTCATCTCAGTTTCGTGAGATTTGTCGTAATCATCTGGGTAATCGTTTTTGTGCTCTTCAATTGGCGGTAGACCACAAGATTGAGGCGTATCTCTTACTGTGAACCAAATAAAAATAGCAACGAGAGTGGCAAAAAATGCAGGAACATAAAAAGCGGTTCGCCAATCATCGTTGAAAGCCCACAGACCCAATAGGAACATTGGACCAATCAAGCCACCACCCACGTTGTGAGCAACGTTCCATACAGACACGATTTCGCCACGCTCTTTACGTGACCACCAGTGCACCATGGTTCGTCCACACGCTGGCCAGCCCATACCTTGGAACCAACCGTTCAAGAATAGAAGAATAAACATTGCTGTGATGCTGCCGGTTGCCCAAGGCATGAAACCAAAGCAGAACATAACCAGTGCCGACATTAACAAGCCACCACTGAGGAAATAACGAGGGTTAGAACGGTCAGAAACGCTACCCATTAAGAATTTAGATAAACCATAGGCAATAGATACGGCTGCTAATGCCACCCCTAGCTCACCACGGCTGAAACCCTGTTCAATCAAGTAAGGCATTGCCAAACTGAAGTTTTTACGGACTAGGTAGTAACCCGCATAGCCAACAAAAATACCGATGAACAGTTGCCATCGTAATCGTGTGTAAGTGCTATCGATCTTATCTGATGACAAGCGATCGATATGCGCCATAGGTTTGAATATTCCAAACATAGGAACCTCATATTATTGGGCGAAGGAAGAATAAAATGCTCGAACGAAAAAATTTACGCTCATTCGAAAACAGGAGGGATTGTATGTGCTTCAGGAATAATTTCTGTGATGGATATATCTATTAACAATGATTTTTTTTAAATGCAGCAAATTAGTTTCATTTAATTAGGCGATGTTTCATATTTTTGACCATCAGAATATTATTTAATCAACGTATAGCCGAACAAGTATTATACAAAAATGAGCAATCGAACATAAAACAAACACAATACATCGCATTGTTGTTCTTGCTGCATATTGTTCATGACTGTTTTGCGTGTAATGGGGAGTTTTTTCTGGAAAAAGGTATGTGTTTCAAGTTTTAAGATAAAATAAAGGGCCTAGACTTATCTAAACCCTTCTATAAACAATATTCCGTATGTAGCATCTACGGCTATCTATTACTCTTCGATGTAGTAAGCTTCTACAGTGCCTTTAAGAGTAATAAGCATTGGCTGACCAAAACGATCTAGTGCTTTTGGAGAAGGGATCTTAACCCAACCTTCGCTGATGCAGTATTCTTCAACATCAGTACGCTCTTTACCATTTAGGCGAATGCCAATTGGGTATTCGAAACACTCAGCCATGTGGTGTGGGCTGCGTGGGTTACCTGCAAGATGATCTGGTAAAGCTGGTCTTGAATTAGTATCGCTCATGTTCATTACCTGTATGTACGTAAATAAAAAAAGTGCGTCATTCTAGTCAATACAGACTTTGTGCTCAACAACTGCCGTAATAAATCGTATTGATAGCTTTAATCAGCGTCTAGTTGTTTGATTTATTGGCGATAATTGCCCCACTTCTTACATAAAGCTAAACACTTTTAACATCGTAAGCGATACTTTCACTCAAAAAGAAACGCACATCACATGATGGTCTGGGTCGCTCTCGATATCGACGCTCGACCAACCGAGAGAAAGGTACAAAGACGGTATATTGGTATAGGCATAAAGGTTAGACGCAGAGTCTTCCTTGGCTTTCGACCGGTAGAAGCCAGGCATTTGTTCAACCGCTCGCTTAATCAATTCACTCGCGATGCCTTGGCCTCGCCATTTTTCATCAACATAAACAGCATTAATCCAAACAACATCCCTTACTTGATGAGGTTCTTGAAAATGGGAATATGCTAAACCACCGATGACAACATTTTCACGAATAACCACGATAGCTGGCGGCAGATGAGCATTGGTTGGGGCTGAGTGTTCTGGATAGGCCGATTTAAACTCAAAGTCCGCCCATTCACTTTGAAAAAGGCGTTCGAGCTCTTGCCAATGTGGAGAGTGCTGGACACATTGTCTAAAAACGAATTTTTGCATTTAAACTTCCTTTTTAAATACAAACGATAGAAATGAGAGCCAATGAATTGAACTACTCTATAAAAACGGTGTTACGCTACTCTTCTTCCTCGTAATGATAATAGTCTACGTCTTGATTAATCTCTTCTCCACAACCTAAGCACTCGGCTTGTAAGTCCGTTGGCATCGCAATAATCAAACCACAGTGTGGGCACAAATCGCCTTGTTGATACATATAGATTCCCTTCTACTTTACCCAATCTACTTTAACCAATGTTGGTTGGAGTACGTTTGGTTGCTCTCTTCCAACCAATCGTGAATCACTTGGCGAGCTGCCTCTGTCGGTGGCGCGTTTCTTTTACCGCAGATTTGGTCAACCTCGAACGGAAACGCTTTACTTGGAACGCGACGTAAACCTATGGTTAGGCGCTGAGGCTTCATCATTCGAAACACCACATAGCGGTCACTCATAATGCGATTATGATACACGCCAATGCAGTGCTTTTGTTCGATGCCCTCTTTCTCAAGATCAAAGTAATCCGTAATTGGGTGAATGTTTTCATTCCCAAGCAAAGGGACCGGATACGGGATATCCATGTCCATAGGGCGACTGCCTTCTAAACGTCGCAATTGACGCTGCTCAGTCCAACGGTCGTGGAGTTGTTCGAACATTGCGAACGAGTTCTGACTGGTTATTGAGCGTAAAGGATCATCAATTTCTAAATCCTGTCCCAACAATATTGCATCTTGGAACATGGCCATCTTCGACGGAGAATTGAGCCGCCCCTCTTCAACCATTGCAATACCCAATCGACTGCCGGTTAAAAATGGGTGTACCTGATCCAAACGCAGTGCCGTGTAGCCAACCTTCGAGTAGTGCTTAAACTTAAGAACTCGTCTTTGCAGCGGCTCTAGAATTCGCACGATATGGTCGAGTTCATCACCAACGTTGTAGTGCAACTCAAGCTTATCAATAAATTTTAGCGTCGCTTTACTACTGTCTAAACCAAGCTTAGCCAGGATCTTCTTTTGCCCTAAACGGCTCAGTTTCAAAGCCTTCTGGTTATCAACACTGTATTTCATGCAAATCAGTGCCAAGATCACTGGCCGTAATTCCAACAGTTGCGCCGCTTCATAGGTGTTAGCCGCCAACCATAGCATTTGGTACTGATACTCTGGAAAGTTATCTGTGATTTCACGGTAGCGTGCTGGCAGAGTTTCTAACCACCGCCCTTTAACATCAAATTGCTCTATGAGATTAAGGCTTAACCCAATACCACCATCGAGTGGACGTCGTCCGTCTTCAAACACATGGAAGCCAACCAATTTTTGTGACCAATCACGAATCTCGATATCGTAATCAAAGCCAAGTGTTCGGGTGGGAATGGTGAGTAATGCTGTCATTGATGCCTCTTCATTGGTGGCGCATTGAACTTTCAAGCCTATCTAACAGCATAAGCTAACGCTTCATCCACTATATCAACCTTTTGTAAATTTCTTATCAATCAACGCGCTATATACAAGATAGCCTTTATAAGCTCTTTGAATGACGATTCTCCCTAATATGAGACCTCTTCGATATCATTTGCGCCAACAAAAACTATGCTTGTTACATAACCCACAACAAAAGGCTTAAATTATGGAATATCGACATATTCTAGTCGCGGTTGAACTGTCTGACGACACCAAAGTACTGATTGATAGAGCGACTTTCTTCGCAGATAAACTCGATGCGGGTATTTCGTTTGTCTACATCGATGGTACGCATGGAGAAATCTACCCTGAGCTGGTTGATATTCAAGCAAACGACGGGGATTTGCCCATCAACCAAGATGCCGTTAACCACTTGAAAGAGTTCGAGGCTTACGCAAAGCACCCTATTAAGCATATTTTTGTTGGTACGGGCGATCTGAACGATAAGCTCAAGAATACTATCTCAGAAAACAACGTTGACCTATTGATGTGCGGCCATCACCATGATTTTTGGCATAAGCTTATTTCCCACTCTAAACAGATAATCGATACCTCTCCGATTGATATCTTGGTGGTTCCGATGGAGTAGCAGCTTTCTGTTAAACGGTTAAAACGTTCAGCATTGCCAACCTCTATCGGTATTATTGGTTGGCATAATCCAGTTGGCTGAATACCCTCTTGTGATCGCCCCTTTTCCTCAGGCTAAGCACTACCTATTTCCCTAGATCATTTGTGATCTTGTTAGCGTATCAACTCGTAAGCGTCTAATAATTAACAATTCACGAGTGTAAGCATGAAAAAGATTGGTCTCTATCTTTTTACAAATGACTTAAGAATCAACGACAACACACTACTTTATCAGGCGTCGCAGATCGTCGATGAGCTACTGTGTGTTGCAACTGAACCAAAGCTTTCTACCTATTCAGTCCGACTTTCACAAGAACAGGAAAACGGGGCGCATCGTCACCTTTTCATTAAGCAGTCTATTGATGATTTAGCCTCGAGCTTGTCACGACTTGGACAACGCCTTTTTGTGCTGGACCAAAATACAAGTGAGAACTTAGTTCAACTTGTCAAATCTCAGCAAGTGACACACTTTTTTGCCAATTCGCATTGTGCCCATGACGAACGACAGTGGATAAAGGATACGCTAACGCAGTGCCCTGATTTGCTCATCTCTCAGCAGCATAACACCACGCTATTTGAGAGTGATTTATTCCCCTTCGAACTTACCAAGCTGCCTCGTTCGTTCACCAAGTTCCGTCTTCAAGTTGAACGTTTAGAGATTGAGACAGAAGAGAGTGTAATAACGTACCTGCCACCAGCGCCACAAACCGCTACTGACTGTTATAGAAAGCCGATACTTGAGTTAGATGACTCAGAAAAAGGCGACTATGTAGGCGGCGTAGCCGCAGGGTTAACCCACTTAGAAAACTACTTTTCACATGACTACGCCGTCACCTACAAACAGACGCGAAACGCATTGGATGGCATAGAGCACTCAACAAAGTTTTCGCCATGGCTAGCATTAGGGTGTGTTTCGCCAAAAACCATTTATCGCCACTTAAAGCAATTCGAAGCGCATCGTGACGTGAACGACTCTACCTACTGGATTTACTTTGAGTTGTTGTGGCGTGAATATTTCTACTGGAAGTGTTTAACGCTGGGGACGTCGCTGTTTGGTCCGGGATCTAATGATCTCTCCGATGAACAATTGCTCGGTACCACTGCGGGATCAAGCTTCGCTAAATGGAAAAGCGGCAACACCAACTACCCCATTGTTGACGCCTGCATGCGCCAGCTTAATGCAACGGGTTATATGTCTAACAGAGGCAGACAGCTGGTCGCGAGCTGCTTGATTCATGAGCTAGATATTGATTGGCGCCACGGTGCTGCTTATTTCGAAAGCCAACTCATCGATTACGATGTGGCATCGAATTGGGGGAATTGGGCTTATATCGCCGGAGCGTTGAATCCACAGGCACCCCAGAACGCCAACAAACAAAGTGCAGCCCATCAATCACAATCTAAATCCCGCCATTTCGATCTCGTTAAGCAGACAGAGATGTATGACCCGGAACACACATTTATCAACAAATGGCACCGGGAAGACGAGGCTTCAGCGTCAACTCGATATCAGGACGTAATATGAAATACAAAACTGTACGCCTAATTTTAGGCGACCAGCTCAACATTGAGCACTCTTGGTTTGATCATACCAGTGATGAGGTGATCTACATCATCGCCGAACTAAAGCAGGAAACCGATTATGTTGCCTCGCACATCCAAAAAGTGGCGGCGTTCTTCTCTGCTTTGGGTTATTTCGCTGAAGAGCTAACACAACGTGGGCACCAAGTATTGCATTTAACCTTGGATGATACGGCACAGTTTAAAGATCTCGACGCCTTACTTCAGCACTACACAAACGAGTTTGACGCCGAGAAATTTGAATACCAAAGACCAGACGAATACCGTCTATTAGAACAGCTCAACAAGCTCAAATTACCTAATACTGTTAAAGGGTGCTTTGACTCCGAGCACTTCATGTTTCCTTTTGCCGAAATCGAAGAACAGTTTCCGAAAGACAAACATATCATGATGGAGCATTTCTATCGCCGAATGAGAAAGCGTTTCGATATTCTCTTAGACGATGGAAAACCAGTTGGCGGTAAATGGAACTATGATGCCAACAACCGTAAAAAACTCAAGAAACAGGACATCGAAAACCTGCCACAACCCTTGATGTTCGCCAACAACATCTCATCCATCCTCGAGCGTATTGAGCGACATCAAGTTGCGACCATAGGACAAGTTGGTGACCAACTACTTTGGCCGGTGAATCGTGCACAAAGTTTGTCTTTACTCGCTCACTTCTGCCAAGTTTGTTTGCCACTGTTTGGCCACTTTCAAGATGCAATGACAGTGGAACACAACTCAAAATGGAGCTTGTATCACAGCCGACTCTCTTTCTCGTTAAACACTAAGCTTCTTAGCCCTAGCGAAGTTATTGATGCAGCTCTTTCGGCTTATCACGCTTCTTCTAAGCAAGGTGCACCCACTATAGATATTGCACAGGTTGAAGGGTTCATCCGTCAAATATTGGGCTGGCGTGAGTACATACGCGCGGTCTATTGGGCGAACATGCCAGCTTACGCTACCAAGAACCACTACTCAGCAGACCGAGCATTACCGCATTACTTTTGGGATGGCCAAACTAAGATGAATTGCATGAAACACGCGATTGATCAATCGTTAGAGTATGCTTATGCCCACCATATTCAAAGGCTCATGGTAACGGGCAACTTTTGCTTAATCACAGGTATTGCGCCAGACCAAGTCGACAGCTGGTACCTCGGCATTTACGTTGATGCGATTGAATGGGTTGAAATGCCAAATACACGAGGTATGGCACTGTTTGCGGATGGCGGGATCGTAGGAACCAAACCATACTCTGCCAGCGGTTCATACATAAATCGCATGAGTGACTACTGCAAAGGCTGTCATTATCACATTAAAGAGCGAAGTGGTGAATCCTCATGTCCGTTTAACAGTTTGTATTGGCGCTTTATGAACAAACACCGCGACGCCTTAAACCAAAACCCTCGCATGGGTATGCTTTATCGTTCTTGGGACAACATGGATGAACAAGAACAACAAGCGATACTGTATACCGCAGAACAACGACTGATGAATTTGGAGAACTTATAATGGTGGAGCAACTCAGATTACACATATTGGTTATTGGAGGTAGTGGCGGTATTGGCCTCGCCGTGGTTAAACACCTACTCTCTGAGCTGTCTCGCTTTGATTTTCTCGATATTCATGTCGCTGCAACTTACCATTCCCAAAAGCCTGAGGTTGATGACAAACGCCTGACTTGGCACCAGGTTGACGTGACTCAAGAGTCCGATATCGTCGAATTACGAGCTCAATTTGATCAACTCGATTGGCTGATTAACTGCGTTGGGATGTTACATACGCCAGAACTGGGGCCTGAAAAGAACCTGTCGTCCATTGACCCAGAGTTTTTCCTCAAAAACATGTCTGTGAATACCCTTCCGAGCTTGTTGTTCGCTAAGCATTTCACCCCACTTCTAAAAGCAAGCGATAATCCTAAGTTTGCGGTGGTGTCTGCCAAGGTTGGCAGTATTTCAGACAATCGCTTAGGCGGTTGGTATAGCTATCGATCATCAAAAGCGGCACTCAATATGTTCATTAAAACCATGTCGATTGAATGGGGTCGCACCATTAAGAAAGGCACCATATTAGCGCTGCACCCAGGGACGACTGATACTGCGTTGTCGAAACCCTTTCAAGCAAATGTACCGGAAGGCAAGCTATTTGATTCGGCTTACGTGGCACATCAACTCGTCGACATTATTCGCACCGCCACACCAGAGCAAAGCGGTCATTTCTACGCATACAACGGGGAACAGTTACCTTGGTAGTTAATACAAGTGACCGTCTTTCATTAATGCTAAAAAAGAAAACCCAACAGAGCTGTAGCTCTTTCTAGTTAAAACCATATAAGAAGTGAGTTAACGAGTAAGTAAGTTAACTATATCAATAGGTTAACTTGCTTATTCTTTTTTATATGTGTATACCCGCTCAGCTTGAAGATGCAGGTTTCAAAATTTGAAATTTATCCGTAATTCTGGATACCAGTGAGCCTGCAACGTTTGGCAGCGTCACATTGAAAAATTCATTAATAGATGTTGTAAATTCAACCTTCGAGGAGAAGTAGATATTGTTCCTCGTATACTCATTCATCACTTTCCATAACCGCTCTATTGGATTTAAATTTGGACTGTAAGTCAGTAAGTAATGAAGCTCGATATTGAGTACTTTTGCCGCATTTCTTACCATTTCTGACTGATGATAGTCGGTACCATCAAGTATTAGGTGTACTTTTTGCTCCAACGGGTAATGCTCCTTCTTGAGCTTCCAGAAGAAGCGAACGATGCTCTCGCGGTTTATCGTGTCATACGAGTCTGTCACGGTTGCGCCAATATTTTGAAGTGGTAACGCACCGATAATATTAAGACCAGTTCGACTGCCTGTTGTCTAAATCACTTTGTCTTGGCCTTTTCGTATCTAGCCATAACTAAGTTTTGTTGACTGCGTAGGATGAACGGCATCCATGAATAACACAGGGTCTTCGCTGTTTCTTAGCGTCTCGTTGTAATGTTCGATAAAGGCTTGCTGCATCTCTGGATCAAACTTATGCGGCACACCTTTCGGCTTGTTATAGGAAAAGCCATGATGATGTAGCCACTTGTTCATTCCTGCCACGGTATAACGGATACCAAACTCAGCTTGTACATAAGCGACAATTTGGTGGGTGTAAAAATACGTTTTCTCTGCCAGATGCTCGATAAGTTGCATGGTTTGCCCAGCAGAAAGTCGGCTTTGGCTGCCACCATTTTCAGGCTTAAGTTTTTCAGAAAGAACATAATCACTGAGATGACGAGAAACGGTCGATTCGTGAATACGAAGAGCTTGAGAAATCATCACCTGACTCCAACCTTCAGACGCAAGTAAAACCGCTTTGATGCAGTCGCGCACTCGACCATCACGAGTTGAATCGTGTTTCTCTTCGAGTTGTTGTTTCTGTTGAGGAGTCAATATTATTTTCATGGTGTGTAGCATGATCCTGATTTTCTGTAAAATCAAGCATCTTCAATGATCACGGGTATATATACCCTTGTTTCAAGAATATCGTCGTGTTCTTACGCTTGTGAAAGAGGTGTATTTCATTTTTTTGTACTTGAGTCTGTCACCGCAATACCTCCAGAGAAAGATCTTTTCGTTTACGGTGTTCTAACCATAGCTCGATACGAAACTTCATTTCACCTATCAGTTTTACAGCTTAAAAATTATAGCTCAAGCATTTAGCTACAATGCTTGAGGGCGTTGTTGATCAAATCAGCTTGAAGATCAACGACACCATATGTAGCTAGCCGTTAGCTTCTAACGGGCATACCTAGTCCTATGACTTTGTTAATCGCTTTGACATTCGCCATGATTTCGCCCACTTGAGCGTTGTAACATCTCAAGCTCAATTTACCGCTTGTTAGTCCTTTATATCGGGACATAGCAGTCTCAGATATTGAACGATAGTTATAACCAGACTCTGTTTTCCATTCCGATATTGTTCCATCTCTCAGAGCCACTACCGCTTTGTTTCTGGGATGACCGTCTTCCCAAAGAGCTGCATTCTTTCGAGGCGGTATTAACGGAGTACAGCCTTTATTTTTCAGAGTCTCGTAGCAATTTTTTGTGTCATATGCTCCATCGGCGGATACGGCAGCGACCTTTCTACGTAGTGGGTTGAGTAACGTCGGTAACACTTCACTATCGCCTACATTTACAAGACTGACTTCCGCACTAATCGCTTCGTGAGTATCCACATCTACAGCTAAGTGCAGTTTACGCCATGTCCTACGTTTTTCTGCACCATGCTTTTTCACTTTCCACTCACCCTCACCAAAGACTTTGAGGCCAGTAGAATCAATGGCTATATGGCGAATAGCCCCTCTCGATTTATTGCGATATTTGACCTGAACTGTCTTCGAGCGTTTACTGATACAGGTGTAGTCAGGGGACGTTAGTGGAACATCTAATAGCTCAAAGATAGAGTCGATAAAGCCTTCAAGAGCACGTAAAGGGAGAGAGAAGATGCCCTTAATCATCAAGGCGGTTTCAATCGCTGTATCAGAGTACTGAAAGCCTCTCCCACGCTTACCATGATGGGTTTTGCATCGCCATGCATCTACGGCTGAACTGTTTAACTCGATACATCGCGGTTTCTGAGAGTGAACGTTTGTGGTATCCATACCGCTTTTTCCAATACTTATTTGAGCCGTATAACTTCTGACAACCCACGGCGAGGTTTCTAGGGTGACCCCGGTCCCAGAAGGCTGCCCCTTCTCTTGGAGGAATAAGCGCAATGGTTCCCTTAATCTTAATAGCAGCGTGACACGCTCTCGTGTCATAAGCCCCATCACCAGATACCTCAAGGATACTTCGACGTGTTTGTTTCAGTAAGTTAGGGAGAACTTCCCCATCCGTAACCGTCGATAAACTTAGCTCGGCTGCAATAATTTCATGAGTGCTTGTATCGATGGCAATATGCAGCTTTCGCCAGACTCTACGCTTGCCATCTGTCCCGTGTTTTTTGACTTTCCATTCTCCTTCGCCATAAACTTTAAGGCTTGTCGCATCAATGGCTAAGTGCTGTATCACTCCTCTCGTTTTAGTCTTATGAGACCTCAACTTGCTTGGCTCTACGGCTGATACAAGTGTAATGCGGACAACTTAACGGTACATGGGCTAACCTAAATATCGAGTCGATAAATCCTTGCAGCGCTCTCAGCGGCATAGAATTTTGTAACGAGGTTTAGGCATAGAACTACGATAAGGAGTGAACGTAGCTGATCAGATCGTAGGTTCTGGATTTAGTTCCATTGAATTACGCATCAAAGCTTCTAAAACCTGTCACATAATCCGTTATTTATTCAACGTAATGCAAATCTAATGGCATTGAGCTTTCGTTACGGAATTTTCTGGGGTTCCGGCGCAGAACCCCTGGATATGAGTTATTGCTTAACTGATGTCGCTAAGTGCAACGCATTTTCACCTTCAACCTGGATGGTCACATCTTCATACAGTGAAATTTTATTATCGCGCATTTCTATATACCCAAATATTTTAAAGAGGGCTGAATTACCGTCATGGGACGTTACTCTGGATGTATGGTGGTCGAAGCCTCGGTCACCATCAAAAAAAACACGCTGTATGGAAACCTCAACATGACTGGTATGCTCTTTAATCCATTGTAATCGTTCGCAAATTTGTTGGTGGCCCGCAAGGCGCCTGTCATTAATTATTATGACCGCATCGTCTGTAAAATAATCAGCCACTCTGGAAACGTCGTGTTTTGCCAAAACATACTGCATGGCGTCGTTGAAAAGTTGGATTTTTTGCTGTTGGGTTACTGCTTTTTTATTCATGACCAGCACTCCTATAGTGAATATATGTACAGACCAAAAGTATATCTTAAACACGGAAAAAACCGTTTATGCGCTCTATTCCCGTAATGAACAGGTTAAGTTAAAGCTCAAGGTTATTTTTTTCATTTAAACCCCCAAAATAAAATACGAGCTCATTTTTCAATAACTGATTAAAAGTTTAAAGTATAAAAACTTAAAAATAAGTTTTCATTATTCCTATTATGGTAAATACACAAGTTTGCTATATCCGTTCAACTTGAAGGTGCAGGGTTCCAGTAACTGAAAATTATCCGTAATTCTGGATGTGAGTGAGCCTGCAACCTTTGGTAAAGTCACATTGAAAAACTCTTTAATCGCAGATGTGAATGCCACTTTTGAGGGGAAGTAAGTGTTATTCCTCACATGCTCATTCATCACTTTCCAAAGCCGCTCTATTGGATTTAAGTTTGGGCTGTATGGGGGAGTAATGAAGCTCGATATTCAGAACTTTTGCAGCATTTCTTACCATTTCTGACCGATGATAAGCAGCACCATCGAGGACGATATGAACAGTTTGTTCTAGCGGATCATGTGCTTTCTTGAGCTTCCAGAAGAAGCGAATGATGCTCTCGCTATCTATGGTGTCATACGTGTCAATGACCGTGGCGATGATATCATCAAGAGATAAAGCCCCGATAAGATTCAAGCGCGAACGACTTCCCGTTGTTTCGATGAGTTTATCCTGACCTCTACGGATCCAACCATAACTAATTTTTGTTGATTGAGTCGGATGAACGGCATCTATGAAAAGCACTGGTGCATCTTTAGGCTTTAATATATTGTTGTAATACCCTATAAAGGCCAACTGCTCTTCTGGCTTTAACTTGTGCGGCACTCCTTTGGGTTTCTTGTATGAGAAACCCTGGTGATGTAACCACTTATTCATGCCTGCAACGGTGTAGCGAACATTAAACGCTGCCTCGACATAAATAACGATTTGCCGCGTGTGAAAATAGGTTTTCTTATTCAAGTGTTCGACGAGTTCCGTCGTCTGAGTCGCAGATAGTCGACTTTGGCTACCACCATTTTGGGGCTTTAACTTCTCAGAGTGAAGGTCAGGGCGGGAGCATACTTTGATGGATTTATAACCCAAAGAAAACTCTTGCCCTATAATCATCGTTCCAACCCGCTTTCTTCAGCTTCACTTTTTGACTCGGCGCACCACATTCGCATTGCTTGAGCATATTCATCACAAAACGTCTAAACAATGCAATGTTTTCAACGGCACCATCTAAAGTAATTCGAGAGCTATCTTCTTTGAAAACAACATCTAAAACATAATGTTGACTGCTCTCAATCCGCCATTCGCATTGCTTGAGCATATTCATCACAAAACGTCTAAACAATGCAATGTTTTCAACGGCACCATCTAAAGTAATTCGAGAGCTATCTTCTTTGAAAACAACATCTAAAACATAATGTTGACTGCTCTCAATCCGCCAATGCTGGCGAATATAATGGCCCAAAAGCTTGTGGTTCGGCGACAAAGAACTAATGTAGTAAGAGGTATCTACAGTGCCTTTTCCGTTGATCACTCGATGGCGTTCTACTGCTTTGATGCTTCTTATCGTCGCCCATTTCTTCGCTAATTCGTCGGGTAATTTAGCCTTTAGCTGAAACACGTATCGCTCTTCACTACGACCATGTTGTTTCTCTTTGACCTCGGTGACTATTTTCTCTTTACCAGCATCAAAAACTGCTTTGAACTGCGCCACAACAGCCGCTCTAAGTTTAGGCTGATTATTCTTAACCTGAACAACAACATGCGCTTGTTTTTCTTTGATTTTTTCTAGTGTTTCACGCTGACAATACAGTGCATCAACTGTAACAACACTACCCTTTACATTTATAACATCAAGCATTTGCCGTACAACGTTGATCTCGCCATTCTTGTTCTCAGTCAGATTTTGACTCAGTACAAGACCACGTTCAGTACCGTAGGCAGTGACCAATTGTAACGCTGTTTTTTTGTCATTTCGGTATGAGCCACGAAGCACTTTTCCATCGAATGCGATAATCGGCTTGTTTTGACTCGTGCGTTGTTCGTTAATCCAGAGGGCTAATGCCTCTAGCAAAGATTCTGCAACAACTGAACGCAAAATACGGGCTATTGTATGTCCACGTGGAATGCCATGTTCGAATGGTCTGTATTTCCTCAACCAATCTAGTTTATCTTTCCCAAACAATTCAATATCTTGCCACCCTTCGTACCCAGATGCGATGGCGCTAATCACAAGGAACATAACGTCTATAAGGTCATGCTTCTGATTAATATCTGATCGAGTATCTCGGATGACTGATAGGTGTTCGATTAAGTTCAAAGCGAAAGGGGCTGTGTAATTATGGATTTGGCGTTATTAGATCATATTTGTTAACAAAGTGCGATCCCGCCCTGCCCATCACCCCAGCTTGGACTGAGTCACCAAAATCACCAGTTGTTATATAGGTCGTCGAAAATGATGCGGTGCTTGGGATATCTAAGCGAGGAAACAAAGAGCTTCGCGAGCTGTTTGTTCACGCTGCTAGAGCAATATTATGGCGAGATACCAGTGCAGAGAAATACTTTGGTGCATGGTTAATAGATTTAAAACGACGCAAACCCTTTAATGTCGCTGTAGTCGCCTTGGCAAACAAACTTGCAAGGATAGCTTGGTCGGTTATGACGACCCACAAAGTGTTTGAAATCAGAGTATAAATCAAGTTTGCATATGAAAATGAAAGATGACAAAACGGTTAGACCACCAGATTGAAGACCTTATGCCCAAAACAGCAACGAGTATGCTTAATGAAGTGTCCAGCCAGACTGGACACTTCATTAAGCGACATTTTGCTGTTCAAAGTTAACTGGGCTTAGATACCCAAGAGCACTGTGCCTTCTCGTCCAATTATAATCAACCTCTATGTACTCGAAGACCGTTTGGCGCATCTCATCTCTGGTCATTATCGGTTCGCATTGAATCGCTTCCACTTTCATCGAATGGAAGAAGCTCTCAACACAAGCAGTGTCCCAGCAGTTTCCTTTCCTGCTCATACTTTGTTTTAGATTATAAGCAGTTATGAGGTCTCGATAATCTTTCGAGCAATACTGGCTACCACGGTCACTATGAACAATCACTTCCTCTGGGAAGCCTCGACGGAACAGACCCATGATAATGCATCGCAGGCCGGTGTTGCCGTCACCCTCGTATCCATCGACCAACCGATTACTTGTCGTGAGTAAAGATCAATGATGACAGCCAAATACAGCCTGCCTTCGCTTATGGCAAGATACGTGATATCTCCCGCCCATTTCTGATTCGGGGCCGTTGCACTGAAGTCCTGAGCTAGCAAGTTCGGATCTACAGGCATCTTATGCTTGCTGTCCGTTGTGCACTTAAACTTGCGTGCCGCTTTTGGCGTTAAATCCTGACGCTTCATTCTGGCTGCAATGGTTTTAACATTATGGATATCACCGCTCTCAGCCAGCTCTTTCTGGATGCGCCTTGAACCATCTCGCCCCTTACTGTTATCAAAAGCATCTTTGACCTTTGCATCAAACTCTTGGCAAGTTGCTTCGCGTTGAATAGCCTTTTGGCGATGCTTAATCCAATAATAAAACCCACTTCGAGAAACCTTGAACACCTTAACCATGCGGACAACACTGAAGCAAAGAAGGTGTTCGAGCAACCGACCAATCTCGAAGAGGTTAAGCAACCACTTTGTACTGTTTTTCCATCTCACTGATGCCAAGGCCTGCGTGTTTCGTCACTTTCAATTGCATAGGCACACGCTCTTTCAAAGCTTCAACGTGGCTAATGACACCAATCATTTTGCCTGATGCATTCAAGTTATCGAGTGCGTTCAATGCCATGTCTAGCGTGTCACTATCAAGCGTGCCAAAGCCTTCATCCAAGAAAAGAGAATCAATACTTGTTTTGTAACTCACAAGATCAGACAACGCCAATGCCAACGCCAAACTCACCAGGAAGCTTTCGCCACCAGATAGAGTTTTGGTATCGCGCATTACGTCGCCCTGCCAGGTGTCGAGTACCTGTAGCTCTAAGCCATCGTCGGCTTTGCGTTTTAATTCATAGCGACCATGCAAACGCTGTAATTGCTTGTTTGCCAGGTACACCAAGTTTTCCAGTGTTAGGCCTTGTGCAAACTTACGGAACTTATCGCCATTCTTAGAGCCAATCAGCGAGTTTAAGCTAGAGATATCATCGAACTCAACTTGTTGTTCAGAGATCTGCTTAAACAAATCCTGCTGGTTACTTCGGTTCTGACGATCAGTTTCAAGGTTGGCAGAAATTGCGCCAATTTTGCTCGCATGGCTTTGCTGAGCTTCTTGGCAATCAGCTGTCGCCTGCTCCACTTGCTGTTGATCTTGTTCTTGCCATGTTTGCGCATTTTCGTGGTTTTGTAGCTCCACTTGCGCTGCTTTTGCCGTATTCAACCTTGCTTGTGCACTGACAACTGCTTCATCCAGAGACTTCTTAAGGTTTTGTAATTGAGTGCACACCTCCTCATCGAGCAGTGCCGCTTCAAAATCAACTTCCTCTTGAAATGGGCTCGCTTTCAAAGCTTCAACCCAAGCATTGGTCGCTTGCGTGTGGCTTGTTTGCTTCGTGGTTAATTCATCAGAAAAACCGGTATGTTTCGTTTGTTCGGTTCGATGTTCCAATTCACAGCGATTAAGTACCAACTGAGCCGCGTCAAACGCTGCAACTGCATCTGTTACCTTTTGCTTGATGCTTTGGCTTGCGACTTGAATGTCTTGCTCACCAAACAACTGTGCTCTTTCACCGCTAATACGAGCTAACTCGGCTGTTAGCAATTCGCTTTCTTTGCTTAGCGCATCCAGCTCTTTTTGCACACTGTTTAGTTTGTCATCCAGTGTTTTTTGCTCAGCACATTGGGTAATCAAACGCTTTTCTAGCTCAGCCTGTTGCTGTTTGGTTTGCAGCCATGTGTTTGAGGCTTGCAGTTTTTCAGCAAACCAAGCATCAATGTGCTCAAGCTCAGGAGCTTCGACAGAGGTTTCAACAATACTCTCTTTGAGTGAGTGCCATTGTTGCTCTTTGGCTTGCGCGGTTTGACCTGCTTGTTCATTCGCAGCTTGGTTTTGCTTATTGAGGTCGTTGAGACGCTCCTCCGCTAACACAAGATTAGCTTGCGCTTTATTAGCCATAACGCTAGCTGATAAACGTTGTTTCTCGGCCTCGGCATAGCTGTTTTTTGCATCCACTAAGACTTTCAGCTGGTTCTGGGTTTGATTTAAATGAAGCTCGCATTGCTCAACAAAAGTCGTCACTGCAAGTTCACTCCCCAAGTCAGCCACAGAAAGCGATGTTAACTCCAGGGTCACAGCTGGAAAGTCAGACAAACTCTGTTGAAGCTTACCTATTACAGATTGCCAATTAAGTTGAGCTTGCTGGATATCCGCTTGTGCACGTTGAATATCATCACTTAGTGCTGTGATCATAGGAGCAAGAGAATCCAACTGTTGACGATGCTCTTGACCATCTTTCTTAATGACCGCTAACTCATGTTTTTCTCGCTCTTGCTGAGCAATCAAGTTCGCAATATCTTGCGACTGCTCAACCGTATGTTCAGTAGAACCACACAGCGGACATTCAGAACCAGACTCTAACTTCGCACGGTACTTAGCTAGCTCTCCCTCTTGCGCGATTAACAAGGTTAAGCGCTCAAGTGATGTCTCTTTCTCTTTATATCGTTCAACCAGTACTTCACGCTCTTTCGATAGTTTGTCAGCCTTCTGAACGTTAGTTTGATTGGCTTGTGTCTTAACAGCGAGCTGTTGCTGTGCGTTTAAAAAGCCACGATTGATTTCAAACAACGAGTGGGTGTTGCGATTCCAAAGCTCCAACAACTCTTTTTGGGAAAGTAATGCTGTTTCACTGGTTTTAGCGTGTAGAGCTTCCCATTGCTGCTTGGTAGAGTTTTCGGCCAGCACCAATTCAGCTAGAGCTTGATCTTGCGATGCTTTGGTTTGCTGTGCGTTTTTAATCACAGATTGTTGAGCTTCTAGCGCCGTATAGATTTGCTTCGCTAAGTTAAGTTGTTGTGAATGCTGAGATTCTAACGTACGCACTTGCTCAACTTTGGCTTGCCACTGACCTAGGTGCTTTTCGAGGTGTTGGTCCGACTGATGCGCCTCTAGATAGTCAGCGCTCAGCTTTTCTTGCTGTTTCAACTCGTCAATCTGTTGCACCAACATAAGCTGTTGATTACGTTGCTGTGCGTGTTGTTCATTCAACGTATTCACGGCGTTAACCGCAGAGGCTTTCTTGTCTTTAAGTACCGATATTTGGTTGTCCAATGGGCGGACTTGCTCAATGATCTTTTCTTGATCCTGTTGCTCGACTTTCACTTTTTCAACCGCTTCGCTACTTTGAGTCAGCTTAGTGTGGGCGTCTAACTTCTCGGCCTCGCGCACTGTGAGCAACTTAGTACTGTTATCTAGGTTAACTTGCGTAAGATTGAGCTCATGTTCACAGCGTTTTAGGTCTTTGTGCAGCGGTCGCAATTTCTCAGCCGGCTCGCTATTTGCCAAACGCGTCAAGGATGGTTGGTTTTGCTCTAAATCGCTTTGCGCTGTTTTTAGGTCTTGTTCACTGGTCGCAACAGTATGCTGCGCTTTGGTCACGTCTTTCCACCAGCTGAGGTGAGCTTGCCACTCTTTTAGCTGTTCTGCTAAACGTTTCTGTTCAGTTTCTAATGTGTCACGCTCTGTTGTCAGCCCTTGAATCTGCTCATCGGACAGTAAACTCACACCTTCAGCTTTTGCCTTCAGGTGATTAAGCGACTCTTCACTCGATTTGAAGTGATCGTAAATACGCTCTGAAATCAGGCTATAAACTTCAGTACCAGTAAGTTCTTCCAACAATTCGGCACGATCATTCGCGTTGGCATTTAAGAAGGCAGCAAATTCGCCTTGAGAAAGCATGATCGACTTAGTAAAGCGAGAGAAGTCGAGACCTGTCACCTGCTCAACCAACTTGGTCTTCTTGGTTAGCATGGTTTCTAAGACTTTATCAGTGTCTGCATCTGCAAATTCACATGTTGGCGTCTGCAGTGCGCCATCGTGCTTGCCGCGAGCTCGCTTCTGGTGAAAGTTGGAACGGTAAGTTTTACCCTGCACTTCAAATTCAAGCTCAGCGAAACACTCACCGGTACCGCGAGTCATCAACTCGTTATTGCCCTTCGCTATGCTTTTCAAACGAGGCGTGCGGTGGAATAGCGCTAAACAAATTGCATCCAGAATAGTCGTTTTACCCGCACCTGTTGGGCCCGTGATTGCAAACAGACCATTTTCTGCAAACGGTGATTGGGTGAAATCGAGCTTCCAACGCCCTTTCAAAGAGTTCAGGTTTTCAAATTCTAGGCTTAAAATCTTCATACTCGTTACTCTTCTACTTTGTTTGTTGCTTGAGCGCTTTCAGACACTTCGACCATGACTTGCTTAAACTTCACCGTCATTCGCTCTAAGCGGGCTTTTTCAGATTCAGTTTCGAACTCTTCTAAGGCAATACGCTTGGTAAACACGTCCATTGGGCTCAGCTCAGACAGAGTTTCTGCTGATTCTTGCTCCAACGCTTGGTTGCGACGCTCTCTTGCACGGCGCAGTTGAAGTACTTCCACATTCAAGCCTTCAGTCAATGCACGCATACGTTCTTGTAGATCAGATAGGTAATCTTGAGCCTGAACCTCTATCGACAACCACACGCTTTGTTCGCCATCCAAACCAATATATTGATTCAGTTGAGACTCTATCTCGCTCAAGTCGCCTTTAATTTCGGCTAACGGCTGGAAAGTTGGAACGGCTAATTGAGAAATGGTTCGTTCGCCTTCAGAAAACTCAACCACGCACACCTGCTTCTGGGATTTAAGCTCATCAAAGCTCAGTGGGATTGGAGAACCGGAATAACGAATGTATTCACGCTTAGCCACCACTTGTGGGCGGTGAATATGACCAAGAGCAATGTAGTCAGCATCTGGGAAACCATCCGCAGCAAAGCCATCTAGGTTACCAACGTAAATATCACGTACAGAATCTGACTGTTGCACGCCCATTGCAGTAAGGTGTCCCGTAGCGATGATTGGCATGTGCTCATGGTTTTCATAGGTAGCACGCTTAGCAACTGCCGCCTCATAAATACTTTGGTAGTGCTGCTTGATTGCATCGCCAAGCTGTTTTTGACGCTCTACGCCAGATACACCAGCTTGACTGGTCAACACATCGCGAGGACGAATAAATGGAATGGCACACACAAGCGCTTCTACATCGCCCGTTTTACCCTTGAGTTCAACAACCTGAGTCGCATGATCTTCGTTGGTATTTGGGATGACGTCTGCACCCATGTATTTGAGCAGCTGTTGGGTCTCTTTCAGAACCGAAACGGAATCGTGGTTTCCGCCTAGCAGTACCAATTGGCAGCCGAGCTTGTTCGAATCGACGACAAACTTGTTATACATCTCACGAGCGTAACTTGGTGGCGTACTGGTATCGAAAATGTCACCAGCAACGATGATCGCATCGATGTCATGTTCAGTAACTTGCTCAAGTAACCATTGTAAGAAACGTTCATGTTCATTCTTACGGCTTTTATTGTAGAAGTTTTGGCCAAGGTGCCAATCGGACGTGTGAAGAATCTTCATTGCTGCTCACTGGAAGTCGGTAATATCTATAATCTACCAAAATCGCTCATACAATTCCCTTTTATAAGCTTGTGAAAAGCAACTAATTTTACGCTTGAACGTGTCACAAGTTTTAGCTACCAAAAAGCCGCTCATAATCAGAGCGGCTTTCGTATCAACATTTTTATCCTTTCAAATTATTCAGAACGAAACACCATTAAAATATAATTAAAATAATGAATTCAATATTAATGAGCTTCAGCAAGGCTTGCCAAATAGGTATTCGTTAAATAGAAACCACTAAACTTCTACACAAAGTCTTGAGGTACCGTTTTCTCCGTTAAGCCCGACTTAATCAGAGCGATCTGCCACGCTTGCACTTTAGGAAAACCTTCTAACATATCAAAACCTGAACGTTCTTTGATCACCGATGCGCGGTGTAATAGTGGTAGCCAAGCAATATCGACATTTGAAATGTAATTACCTTTAAAGAATTGAGTATCGCCTAATTTATTTTCAGCTTTAAGAAACGCTTTTTGAAGATTTGCCAAACGCGTATCATAGGTATCTTTGTCTTTACTTCCCATCGTTCCGCATTGTGGCATGTAATATTTGCTCGCTTGATAAGACCAAGTGTGGTCCAACGCTTTTTGCTCAGCTGTTAACTCTTCAATAGGTGCGTATTTGTCGTCAAGGTATTCAACAATCGCATCAGATTCAAATAATACGATGTCATCTTCAGTCACTAGCACAGGCACTTGTCCATTTGGGGAGATATCCAAAAACCATTGTGGCTTGTTGTTAAGCTAAATGTATTCGATTTCAAACGGCACTTTTTTCATGACTAGAGCCCCCATTACACGTTGAACAAAATGGGCAGTTTTTAAAGCTAATCAGTTTAATCATTGTCGACTCCGTATCAGGTCATTAATTTGTATTTACATCCCTAAGACGAGCCTCATCAACAAAAGACGAAAGCTAATTCCATTATTTTGGAAGTTATGAAATATAGCCACTTAAACGATTAAAGATATTGCTATAGATGCCATTATCACACCCACGAAAAATTCCAATACCTTCCAAGCTCGTGGGTTCTTAAACATTGGAGCTAAAAAACGCGCGCCAAAGCCAAGAGAAAAGAAGAACACAAAAGAAGCCGATACCGCTCCGGCTCCAAATGACATCTGATTAGGTTGATATTGAGTAGAAATGGAGCCTAATAACACCACGGTGTCCAGATAGACGTGTGGGTTTAACCAAGTAAAAGCTAAGCACATGGCTACGGCTTTGATTAGTGAATCATTGGCTTGCGCATTCGCTTCTAGCGCATGATTTACAGTGAATGCCGAGCGGAGACTTAAAAATGAATACACGCCCAAAAACATTGCCCCACCATAACGAGCAATCTGTTCGATTTGAGGAAACTGCTTAACAATAGCTCCAAAGCCTGTGACGCCAAAACTAATCAGCAACGCATCAGAGACAGCACACACCGTACAAATGACCAAAACATGTTGGTTCTTTAGGCCTTGCTTGAGTACAAAAGCATTTTGAGAACCTATCGCAAGGATCAGCGAAAGTCCGAGGGAGAAACCAGCAAAATAAGTCGTCATGATAAGTGGTTATTTCTAGATAATGGCTAAAGTCGTTCGTGTAAATATTATCCAATTTATGAATCTTGTTAACAAGTAGCCCAATAGCCGAGAGGTAACGCATTGAGTCATAATCGCCGCCTTTCTGACTTAATCATCTAGGATTTAGCTTACTAAATAACAAAATAATCAATTGATTTTTAAGCAATTTAGCCATTCATCTCATTTTATAAATATTGCTTTTATTAATAGAATTTAGCTCAAACTTTGAACCTTAAAAATCGATCACAGTGAGATCTCAATACCATTTCATTGACCAAGCGAATGATAGAAATCTAATTGCATATTACCTTTTGACCGTTTTTTGAACGAGCTTTTCCCGCTCTATCTACTGGCTTTATGTGCTTTTGGACAAGCCAGTTAGTCACATAACTATAAGGACGCAACACAGATGAAATACGGATACAGACTTACAACTCTTACTTTAGCTATCATCGCTTCTGCACACGCCACCGCTTCAACAATTAAAGACGATGGTGTTTCACCTCAGATCGTCAATTCGCCTTTCATACAAGACGTAAAAGGTACGATTGTTGAAGATTACTCTAAGCAAACCATTCAACCATCCTTGTTCTCAATGAGAATGATGAGCTCTGCTGATTCACAGCGCGGCGATTGGTTCAATCTATCTGCGAGCTACACAAGGCTTCAAGGCGTAGGTTCTGACGTGGTATATGACTACCTTTTGCCACCGCTAAAGCCAGAGCCAGTGATCGTGGCTGTGCTTGATTCGGGTGTTGATGTGGAACATGAAGACCTTAAAAACAAACTTTGGACGAACAAAGGCGAGATCCCTAACAACGGTATTGATGATGACGGCAATGGCTACATCGATGATATTCACGGATGGAACTTTCTCGGAAACTCTTTAGGGATCAACGTTGATCAAGATACATTAGAGGTCACACGAGAATACAAGAAGTACCTGAAACTTAAGGAAAATGGGCATTGGATTCCGCGCAAAAAGCGTAAGTACTATGAGAGCGTAGAATCCGACTATCTCTCCTCGTTAAAAGACGACCAAGATGCGTTAAATCGTGTCACTACCGCGATTGACCAAGCCAACGAATACAAAGCAGAGATTCTTCAATACGTTGATCAGAAAGACTTTTCGACTAATGGTTTAAAAACGCTATTAGATAACGAAAACGCTAGCGTTGTTGCAGCTGCGCAAGGTCTTCTTAACCTATTTGAATCTTGGTATTCATTTGAATACCTGGAGTCTCGTCGTAGCCGCTATCAAGACTCTTTAGACTTTCATTTAAATCTTGAGCTCGATACTCGTCGCGACATTGTCCTAGATGACATCAATAACCCTTGGGAAAAAGGTTACGGTAACAACGATGTTAAGGGGCCTGTTGGCTCTCACGGCACTCACGTAGCAGGTATCATCGCAGCAGAGCGCGGCAACTTTATTGGTATTGATGGTGTTGCAGACCATGCTCAGATTATGGCGGTACGCATGGTGCCAAATGGGGATGAGCGAGACAAAGACATTGCCAACGCGGTTCGTTACGCTGTCGATAATGGCGCAAAGATCATTAACATGAGTTTTGGTAAAAGCTACTCACCTCGTAAGTACATCGTTGACCATGCATTCCGATATGCCGCTCGTAAAGGTGTGCTGATTGTTCACTCTGCGGGCAACAGCCGCAACGACAACGACATCAAACCAAGCTTTCCAAACCGCTATGCTAAGCACTACCGTTCAAAACCTATCTCAACATGGTTAGATGTAGGTGCCTCTGCAAAATACGCAGACCAAAGCTTAGTCGCAAGCTTCAGTAACTTTGGTCAAGAATCAGTCGATGTATTTGCTCCTGGATATCGCATCTTATCAACCACACCAGGCAACACTTACGGTTCGAAAAGTGGCACTAGCATGGCAGCACCTGTGGTTTCGGGTATAGCGGCATTAGTATGGTCTCGTTACCCAGACCTATCAGTGAAAGAGCTTAAATCGCTATTAATGAACGAATCAAAAGTCTATCCAGAATTGCTTGTTAAAAAGCCTTCTAGCCCGACAGATTTAGTGCCTTTCAACACCCTATCGATTTCCGGAAGCGTGGTTGACGCTGAAGCGATATTCACAGAGTTAGAAACACGCTAAAGCTATCCTATCTATTGATTCATTTAGAAAAAAGGTTGCTCAGAGCAACCTTTTTGTTTTTTATTGCAGCAAAGGAGATTCCAGATACCTCGTCCCTCGATTCTGGAATGACGACAAGAAATAGTAAGGGTGTTGTATTTGTCATTCCCTACAGTGAGGAACGAACGTGATAGGGAATCTCTTTTATCTTGTGTTTCAACTAGACTGCGTCTAGCGCAATTCGATACTCATGAACTGGCTGTAAGGATCTAATTCGTAATCCGCAAAAGGTTCACAGTATCCAAAGCCAAACTTCTCGTACAAATTACGCGCGGGCTTGAAGTACTCCTCAGAACCTGTTTCCAAGCTGATTCTTTGATATTGCCGGTTAGAAGCTGTATCTAGAACATGCTGCAAGAGTTGACTCGCCACTCCAGTATTGCGAGCAAACTGAGAAGTTCGCATCGACTTAAGCTCAGCATGTTGGGAATCCAACTCTTTAATAGCCACGCAACCCAATAATTGACTGTCTTTCCATGCACTGAAAAACGTAATCTCTGGTGATTTCAAAGCATCAAGATCGAGTGCATGCACGCTTTCTGGTGGCGACGTTGCATACATGTCAGCTAAGTGCTCTTCTAATAGCCGAATTACCTCTCCGCCTGACAAATCATCAATTTTTATTTTCATAACGCTTTAATTATCCTTAATAAAATTTTAATCCGTTTTCCATTCAGTAAAATTACGCTAGTGTAGTTAAATGATGAATATCATACTTTGCATGTAGAGTCTCGCTGCATTTACCGTGTCTATCAGCGATATACCCAAATTAATGCAAAGCACCATTTTACGGTAGAGATTAATTGATCAGACCGATATGAGTATCCAACTAGACTTAACGACAGCCTTACCTTGCCAGAACTTCGATTCTGCCCAAGGCTACATTACCCTCCAGGATCATCAGGTCATTGATGTCGACGATAATATCGCGACCCTATTTGGTTACGATGACCGAGAGTCGCTATTAAAGAATGTCGATTTCGTTTATTCCATGGTACCAGAGAGTTACCATGGCGCTCTTCGTGAACGTTACCTCACAGCCATTAAAGGCCAGCTTCAGAAAGGCAAACTGTATAAGGACGTACCTATCAATGGGCGTACTCTATCCCTATTTAGCCTAGCGCACGTTATTAAGCTCAATGACCGCCCTGCTCTTCGAGTCATGATCATCGATATCACATCTGTAGTTGCATCAGAACGTAAACATCAGGAGAAAGACCACATGTATCGCACTCTACTGAAGAGTTCGAAACAAGGTGTGCTCATTCATCAGAACTTCAAACCACTAATGGTTAACCAGGCTTGGGTCGAAATGCAGGGAGCTGAATCGATAGATCAAGTGCTGGCTATGGACTCTGTTATCTCAATCATCCCGCCCGACAATCAAGTCAGCGCGCTAAAACGTAGCCAGAGCATTAGGCCGGTCACACGCCGAGTTTTAGTTCAGTGGTCGAAAACCGTTGCCTTGATGGAAGCAAAAAATACTTCAATATTTACGACAACATCATCTATTGGGAAGGTGAAAAAGCAATTCAAGTGGTGGTCGAAGATGTCACTAGTAAAGTCGCACTAGAAAAAGAGCTCATTCATCGCGCACTTCACGATGACCTTACGCAGGTATTAACTCGTCAGGCGGTTTATGACTGGCTAAAAAAACCGACTAACAATCAAGCTAATATGTCTTGCTTGCTTCTCGATATTGATGACTTCAAAAACGTGAACGACCAATTTGGACATAGCGTCGGTGACACTGTCATTCGGACACTCGCAACGATCATCAAGAAACACGGCAAAGCTCTAAATGGTGTTGTTGGCCGTTGGGGTGGTGGAGAATTTATCGTGTTCTTTCCAAAATCTGTTACATATCACGCAACCGCACTGTCTACTGCTGATTCTCAGGCAAGAGTTGTAGGTGAACGTATCTGTGAAGAATTTCGAAACCATCAGTTTATCGGTTTTAACCGGAAAAAATTCAAAACAAGCGTCAGTATTGGTATTACCGACAGCTGTGTCGTTCGTACCACTCGCTCCCTCAACACACTCATCAGAGTCACGGATGAAGCGCTTTATCAAGCAAAAGCTAACAACCCTGAAGGCGCTTGTGTAGAGCCTAGCTAATCATCTAGAACGCCCCACTTCAGACTTCCACTATTACCCGAAGAATCTAGACAGTAAAAATAGACAAATTTAATTAAGATTTTCTTGTTATTTTCAAGTTCTAGTTTACTATGCGCCACCCCAATTTTTTCAGCAAATGCTGCAGGCAAACATGTCCGCCAACGCGCTCTATACCGACCTATCTGGTTACTATGATTTAATGTGTGTTGATATTGACTACCAAGCGCAAAGTCACTGCGTTCGTAGGCTACATCAGATTTTTGGAAATGAAGGAAAAACTCACCTAGACCTTGGATGTGGTACTGGTCCGCATGTTCGTCACTTTATCGATTATGGCTATCAAAGTAACGGACTTGACCTGAACCAACCCATGCTAGACATTGCTCAAGTTCGCTGTCCTGAAGCTAACTTTTCTGTACAGAACATGAGTAATTTCGAAGTGTCACAACCGTTCGACCTCATTACTTGTTTTTTGTATTCGATCCACTACAACGATGGTATCGAGAAATTAAAAGAGTGCATCGCAAGCGTTCACAAAGCCCTAAATCAAGGCGGCGTCTTCTGCTTTAACGTGGTCGACAAAGATAAGATCAGCAATGATCTGTTTGTTCGTCATACTACTAATCAAAAACAGGACGATTTTACCTTCCGCTCAGGCTGGTATTACTCGGGTGAAGGCCACAAGCAGGCATTGAAGCTCAGTATCGAGAAGACTACGGCTGGTCAGACTCAGGTGTGGAATGATGAACACCCTATGGTGGCGTTCTCATTTAAAGAGTTGATTGAGATATTGAAACCCTACTTTGAGGTTCATATCTTTGAACATGACTATGACAAGCTTTTACCTTGGGATATGCACTCAGGTAATGCTCTCATTGCGTGTGTGAAAAGCTAGTTCACTTCTCTTACGGTGTTCGCTTTCACGAAATAACACCTAAATCAAAAGAACCCACACAACGCTACGTCATGTGGGTTCTTTGCTTTAAAGGGATTTACTTATCAAATCAAATCAGATTGGTTAGAAATCAGTCGTCATACCTACGTAGTAAGTACGTGGTTCTTCAACATAACCAATGTACTCTAACTCTTCCGATACTGACTCATCTGTTAGATTTGAGATACCTGCTCGTCGTCGCACTGAATCATTCACATTGTAAACTGTACCGATGTTCAATGTTGTGTTAGCGTCTTGCGTTAGGTCGCCGTCAATCTGACGCTCACCACGGTAACGCGCACTCAAGAAGGTACTTAGATCGTAAGTTGGGTTTCAGTTAAGCTTCACAAAGCCTGAATGCTTGTAACGCTCTAGCAGCTCTTCACCTGTCGACTTGTCTTCTGTATCTAGGTAAGTGTAGCTACCAGAAACTGCCCATTCGTCGGAGATTTGGTACATACCGCCAAGCTCAACACCTTGAATGATAGCTTCAGACACGTTTTGGTACGTTTTCGCGCCTAAATCTCCCGTTGGTGTACCGTCAGGGTTTTCACATAAACCAATTCATTTTAATCATGAATATTTATAGAGAAGTAATGGAATTTATAGGAAACAACAACCTTTGATTTAACTTGTGATTTTAAGTCACAGATTGAATATTAGAATCAATATGATTTTGACTTTTCATTCAAATTAAAATGCGAAATAAGCCCATTTCCAGCAGTTTTCATTGAGCACATAAATATATTAAACACCGTTAATTCACGAGTAAAATTAAGAAGTATATACGGAAGTAATATCGTTAATTGAACTGAATAAAAAATTATAAAGGCTATGATATTTAATACTTTTTTATTTTTCGAGTGATCTCACCAAAACCTGCAAATGGCTTAATTGGACGTACGAGCCCAATTAAACGCTACATATAAACTTCCACACTAATAAATCACAAAAATATAACATCGCTATTATTTCGAATGGCCTGAATAATAGCTCTCTATTCGTTCAATAAGACGAAGCTTATCTACTTCTTTAAGCGAATTGATTCCGGCAGCGGCTTTCCTTCCACCCCCAGTATCAAAACTCGAACAAATTTCATCTGCCCCAACTCTGTTCGATAAAGGCGCTCTTAGGCTCACAGTGTAAGACTGACCATTAGCGTTTTTCGTTAACACCGCTTGTGCTCGAGCTGGATCTTGATTCACGATCTCATTACTAAACACACCACTGATTCGTCTTGCCCAAGTCTCTGCAGGCAATTCAAACACACGCGCGACGTCACTCTCATAGATCGGAATCAGGTTTGATAATTGTTGGTTGTCGGTTTTATAAGCGGCGCGAAGTTGATAAAACACGGAATCTTTATCATCCAAGAGATCGAATGGGTTAGGGTATTGATAGAGCGCTTGGTAAAGCTCAGTCGGTGAAAAGTGCAGATCACTCAGTGACGCGCCATAGCCGTTATAGTTGATTAGCGTGCCTAGTTCTTCCAAAAAGTCAATTTGAGGTTGGCCAAATCCATTTGTTAGCGCTAGTCGAGCTGCCACCGCTTTTAAATTATCACCAAACGCAGCTGCTATTGCCCACGCTACATATGCTCCCTTGAGTTTTTGGTTGATCAAAAGACTTGTGCAACATTCCGGCGCTGTATTAATGAGAATCTTCAGGAACTCAGACTTGGGGATGTCCCCTGTACGATGATGATCGCAGTAAAAGACATTAACCTCATCTGCAAGCAGTGATTGTAATGCGGGTAGGTTTTTCTCCATCGACACGTCTAAAACAGTCACTGACGTAACATCACTTTGGGGATTCTGTTCCGCTAGCTGGACAGCAACCTGCGAGACCAACTTGATATCACGTTTCACCCCCGTGATTAAAGTGCTCTCTTTAGGCTCATGTAGGCGCAGTTGAAGCAATGCGATGATGCCATCTGCATCTCCGTTGAATACGTCGTAATGCATTTTGTTCCTCTTCCCGTGAGATTCAACCATTCACGATAAAGCAATGCGTACAGATTGTATCGTGAAAGTATAACTAAGCTTAATAGACGATGATTATTTTAACCCTATTTCATAGATACTTAAGTCCAATTTGGAATGCCTTATTCTTAATCCTCTATCTTCGTATTTGTCCAGACCTCTAACATACAAAAAGGCGCAGATAATCCGCGCCTTTCGCTTGAGTTATTTGGCTGCACTTCTTTTAATGCAACTAGGTTGCTTCTAAGATGTCTTAAACTGTGCGACTGCTTTGTCCATGTCACTTGCTTGCTCTGCGACTTTATTGACTTCAACCATACAGTGCTGTGCTGACACGTTGTTATCGTTAGAAATGGTATTAAGCTCTGTGATTGAATCACTCACTTGTGCCATTACCGCACCCTGCTCTTCAATAGCGGAAGCGATACGTTCAGAGTTGCGTTGAATACCTTCCATATCGTTTAAAATGAGCTTTAGGCTAGCATCGAGATCTTCCGAATCTTTTAGTGTCAGTTGACCTTGTTGGTTACACTCACCAATTTCTATCATCGAGGAATTCATTTGGCTCTGAATTGCCGTTACAACACTGGTTATTTCAGTCGTTGATTGGTGTGTGCGACTCGCTAATGCACGGACTTCATCGGCAACAACCGCAAAGCCACGACCTTGTTCACCGGCACGAGCTGCCTCAATGGCTGCATTCAGTGCTAATAAGTTGGTTTGTTCTGCAATACCTTGGATGATGTTTACCGCATCACCAATTTGATCCACATGATGGTTCAGTGAACTGATTGAATCTTGGCTACTTGATAAACGTTCAGACAACTGAGTAATGTTGTTGATAGTGTCGACCACCACTTCACGGCCTTTATCGGCGTTCATTTTAGCTTGATGAACCCCTTCAGCCGCAACGGATGTGCTTTCTGAGATCTCGCCAATTGTGAGCACCATCTCTTGTACTGATGTTGTCATGGTTGAAGTATGATTAGCTTGAACTTCAAACTGTTTGATCACCGATTCAAGCCCATCATGCATGTTAGAAGTACTTTGAGTCAGTTGTAGAGACTTAGATTGAGAGGCAGAAATCAAGCCTTCAAGCTGATCAAGCAATTGGTTGAAGTATTGGCCTAGCGTGCTCAGTTCGTCTTTACCTTCCAGGTGTGAACGTATTGACACATCGTTTGAATTAACGATATTGCGGATAACCGAAAGTAGTGACTCAATTTTACCAATAATAGAACGGACGATTAACCAGCTAAACAGAATGATCGACACTAGTATTGTGACACAAAGGATGTTGTTGATCAGCGACAGTTTGTCCATCTCTTGCTGTGTTTTTCGGGCTAGAGCGGCCGAAAACTCTTTAAACTGAGCCTCGATAATGTGTGAGCCTGAACGCGCCTCACCTAGCAGACCTTCATTATACTTTAAACCTATCGTTTGCTTCTGTTCAACCACTTGACGAGCAACATCTATCAAAGCAGCTGAGCTACTCATATTCGAAGTTATAGAAAGAACACTGGGGTCAAACTCTCCCTTCTCAATTAAGTCATTGAACAGGTAAAGCTCGATTTTTTGTTCAGCACTGGCTGTCGCGCTGATGTTATCGAGCAAAACATGAAACTCGCCTAGCAAGCCTTTGTCTCGCGCTAACCCATAGACTTCACTCGCTTTTACTAAGTTAACAAAGCTTGTGTGGTAGGTTTCAATGTCTTCACGTAAGCGTGTGCTGTTGCTGTTGGCTAAATCTAAGTCACTTAACACTGCTTCTAATTCTGATTCAGCCGCTAAGAATTTGTTGTAGTCTACGTCGAACTTGTCGAGATATTTCATATCGCTACGCAGTAAGAAATCTTTCTCGTTACGGCGCAGGCTGAGCAAGCGTACTTGAAGCTCTTTGGTAACTTGTTTGGCTTCACCCATTTGAGCTGTGGTTTCTGCAAATTGTGATGTGGTAAACAGCAGTGAAATCATGCCGAAGATGGAGAATATCCCCAGGGAATAGAGCTTTTGCTTTATATTCATATACGTGGCTCGTCTTTACTAAATTAACTATGAGTATCTAATTGATCCCATCGATTCATGGATATACAACTCGTGCGATCTGGTTATTGTTATGGTTTTGTATCAGTAATGAGCACTAAACCTAGGGACTGTTTAGCCCACCAGTAATGACATGCTCAATGGTATTCAACCAGAGAATGACTCTTTTCACTAGAGATAAAAGAATCAATAACACAAATTGAATATATGTACATCAGTTGATTGATAAAAGTGAGAGGCGGCTATTTGACAGGGTGTGAAACCCAGTAACGCATAGCTATGTAAGACTTTAAATTAAAAAACTTTGGATTATAATTGACCGTAGGGTCATAAATGACACTTTTTGGCTCATCAAACGAGCAAGAGCGAAGAGCAATATTGGATATTTTGCCTTGGTTTTTAACCACATTCTGTGGTGAGGTTATCTTTACACCCTCTTCACTCAGCGGTCTTATCATCTTTGCGTTGCAACAAAGTAATCTCGTCATTTACCCAACCTAATAACTGCTTGCTCGCTTTCGACAAGACTTGGTTCTGCCGAACAACATAGCCAAGGCTAGTACTAGAAAAATTCGTTAATGGTGTCACTTTTGAATTTAGATGATGCTTGGTTGATACCGCAAATTCAGGAACGATAGCCATACCAAAACCAGCTTCTGCCCAATCGATTTGAGCATCGACACTCCCTACTTCCATCACCCTATAACTAGGTAGATTAAGGCTCGGCAAACCTTCATCAATGAAGTCACGCGTTCTTGTATCGTGGCCAAGTAAAATTAAGGTGAGTTCAGAATCATCTTCTGCGCCTTTAACCTCATTTTTTATCTTTCTATCTAATCCTTGAGAATCAAACCCATCGCCTAACGCACACCATGAAAGCTCTTGAAGCTTAGTAAAATAGAGTGACTCGTTGTGTTGCTCTTTCGCAATCACAAAACCAAGATCCGCCTGAGCGTTCTTGACTAAACTCGATGCCTGATATGATGTGGTATTCAACAAAGTAAGGTCAATACCAGGATACTGCGCTTTGAACTTCTGGAATGGGCGAATTAGCAAGAATCGAGAAATGATGTCACTAACGGCAATGGTTAACGTCCCCATTTTTAGGTCATTAATGGCGTTGAGATCGGCCTGACAAATCTGCAGTTCGAGCAGCGTTCTATGGCTTGTTTCCAATAGCCGTTCACCTGCTTGAGTCAATTGAAAAGGGCTTCTCTCTATCAACTTTATGCGTGTTTGTTGTTCTAATTGTTTCAGGTGCAAACTCACATTGGGCTGTGTCATATGAAGCGCATTGGCCGCTTTCCCAAAATGTTTGTACTCCGCAAGCGTCACAAACGTCTTCAACAAATTAATATCGAGCATCATATCCCTCCCATGTTTTCTATATAATATATGAAATTCTTATCAAGGTAATAAAGGTAATTAATTTCTCTTATCCATCTTAAGGGCCTAACATGATTTCTCAATCAGTTAGGAGAAAAATTATGCCATCTATCGTTGTTGTGGGCGCAAACTGGGGTGATGAAGGCAAAGGCCGCATCGTCGATTTTTTAGCAGACCAAGCCTCTGCTAGCATTCGTTTTCAAGGCGGAAACAATGCAGGTCATACTGTGGTTAATGACTTCGGTACATTCAAACTGCACCAATTACCTAGTGGTATTTTTAATTCTGATTGTACGGCGGTTCTTGGCCCTGGCATGGTAATAAGCCCTGCTGCGCTAACTGAAGAGATTGCAGAAGTACAAGCCGCTGGCATCAAAGTGAAAATGGCGATCTCAGATCGTGCGACACTTTGCCTCCCTTTACACGCTCTTGAAGATACGCTTGAAGAAGAGCGTTTGGGCGATGGCGCTTACGGTTCAACACGCCAAGGTATTGCACCAGCGTACGGCGATCGAGTAATGAAAAAAGGTATTCTTGTGGGTTGGCTGAATCAACCTGAGATTTTAGAGCAGCGTATTCAATTCCTACTTGACTGGAAGATGCCTCAGCTTAAAGCGCTCTACCCTCAATGTGACTTCTCTCAGACTGCTTCTGAAATGACAGAATGGCTACTTGAAGTGACAAAAGCTTGGCGCCCGTTCATTTGCAACGTCACTGAGCCGCTTAAAGCACTGCAATCACAAGACGCGAACCTACTATTTGAAGCTCAACTTGGTGCAGGCCGTGACCTTGTCTACGGTGAGTACCCTTGGACAACGTCTTCGAATGTAACCGCAGCCTACGCGGGTATCGGTAGTGGCTTACCTGCCCTTCGCCCTGAGCGTGTAATTGCTGTTGCTAAATCTTTCAGCTCATCTGTGGGTACTGGCACGCTCGTTACAGCAATGGAAGAGCAAGACAGCTTCCGCGAAAGTTCTAACGAGTACGGCGCAACTACGGGTCGCCCACGTGATATGGGTTACTTTGATGCAGTGGCAACTCGTAATGGCGTTGACCTGCAAGCCGCGACTGAAATCGCACTGACTAAGATTGATTGCCTGTCTGGCTTATCTGAACTTAAGATTTGTACGGCTTATTCCGGTGAACACACTGAGAACCCGATTTGGCCACAAACGGCCGAGCTAAAGCCTGTATATGAAGATATGGCAGGTTGGGATGAAGACATCACGGGTTGCCGCACGTTTGAAAGCCTTCCTCAAGCAGCACAAGATTACGTAACTCGTATCGAAGAGTTGATGGGCGTGCCAATTGTCATGGTATCGGTAGGTCCTGAGCGCGAACAAATGATCATTCGAGGCTAGTTTAAAAGACGACAACACTACATCAAAGCCCACATCCAGTGGGCTTCTTGTTGCCTGAAACAATAACCGGAATCTAGCTTTCTCAGCTGATAGGAGAACAACGTAATATGCATAACTCGTTCCTTTTCGGTTGTTCTCTCTTTGTCGAAAGATCTGATCGCCGAACCAGCTTTTAGTTCACTTCAATTTTTATCCCGAGCTCAGGTTAACCTAGTTGGGCTACGAGATTCAGAACGAAGCAAAGAGCCGCTCATTCAACTGGATAGAGATGTGCTAACCAACCTTATTGGCGACCCTTTAAGGCTTGGGCAAATATTGATTAACCTGAGTAACAATGCCGCCAAATTCACCGAAAAAGGTGAAGTAAAGATCTCGTTCTCAGTAGCAGAAAGACAAAGCGATGATATCAAATTGAACTTTGTCATCACTTACAGCGGTATCGGTATCGGTATCGGTATCGGTATCGGTATCGGTATCGGTATGACGTAAAAGCAAACCACTAAGCTGTCAATCAGTTTGCTCAAGCTTATGGCTCAACCACTCTATAATATTGTAGCTCAGCTCCAGTGGCTCTATTTTTTCCTGTATACAACACGTAGCTTTGAACTTTATGAACAATATTAATCCAATGTTCTTTATTCTCAATATCGCCGCATTACAGACACCTCATTAACATACCGTTAACTTTAACTTCATCTACTAAGCGATGTTCTACTCATCTGTTTAGTAGCTGGAAATAAAACATAAGTTTCTCTCCATTGAAGAGATCCCCTACATAAGGAACGTGAACCATGTTCAAGGCACTGAAACCTACTCTTGCAGCTTCTATTATCGCAGCAACCTTTTCTTTCAACACTTTTGCTGCTGACGTAGAGAAAATCCACTTCCTAATCCCTGGCGGCGCTGGTGGCGGTTGGGATATGACAGCTCGTGGTACGGGTGATGTATTGGTGAAATCAGACATCGTAGAAAATGTCTCTTTCCAAAACCTATCTGGTGGCGGTGGCGGTAAAGCGATTGCTCACTTAATCGAAACAGCTCAACGCCAAGAAGACACACTAATGGTGAATTCAACGCCTATCGTTGTTCGCTCACTAACGGGTATCTTCCCTCAATCTTTCCGCGACCTAACACCAGTTGCTGCAACCATTGCTGACTATGGTGCGATCGTTACGTCTGCTGATTCTAAGTACAACACATGGGAGGACGTAGTAAAAGAGTTCGAGAGCAACCCACGTAAAGTAAAAGTTGCTGGCGGCTCTGCACGAGGCAGCATGGATCACCTTGTTGTCGCAGCAGCGTTCAAAGGCGAAGGCTTTGATGCGAAAAAAGTGCGTTATATTGCCTACGATGCGGGCGGTAAAGCGATGGCGGCATTGCTTTCTGGCGAAACACAACTGCTTTCAACTGGTCTTGGTGAAGTACTAGAGATGTCCAAATCTGGCCAAGTGAAAGTGCTTGCTGTAACGGCTCCAAAACGTTTAGACGCAGCGCCTAACATCCCAACACTGACTGAGTACGGCAACGAGACAGTATTTGCTAACTGGCGTGGTTTCTTCGCGGCTCCGGGCACAAGCCAAGCGAAAGTCGACCAGTGGAATGTAGCGCTTGGAAAAATGTACAAGACCGATGAGTGGCAAGTGGTTCGTGACCGTAACGGTTGGATTGACAACTACAAAGCTGACAAAGATTTTTACACCTTTCTAGAAGACCAAGAAAAACAAATGGGCGACCTAATGCGTGAGCTTGGTTTCTTGAAGTAACCAACGATCAGAGAGGGTCTTTGTATCCTCTTACTCTTTCCTTGTTTCGCCGTACATGAGTTTACTAAAACTCCTTTGTTTATTCGTAACGTATTACCAAAGCTTGCCAATTCGTTGTACACGCAAGTGGCTAAAGCAGCACTGTAATTCGCTTACCTTCGGTTAGTGATCCCAGACATTACTCATTAACTCACTCATATACGGCTTTTTTACTTTCTATACCCCCCAAATGGAGTTGGATATGTCGGACTTACCAACCAAATTTTTTAGTAAAGAATCTCTGCTGTCGAGTGATCGTCTCGGCGCAATGATCTTCATGCTAGCGTGCTTGTGCTACGGCTACCAAACTACCCTAATTCCGCTATTTCCCGGTGATGAGTACGAACCCTTTACCGCGAGAACATTGCCTGCCCTACTGACTTTCATTGGCATCGGCCTTTCACTGATTTTGCTTGTTACTGGCCAACCAGACAAAAAGCTTAAGTGTGAAACCGCGCCTTTGAACTGGAAACTACTGATTGGTTTCTTAGTGCTAATGGCGTTTTACGGCGTTGGACTGACATACCTAGGCTTCGTTTTAGCAACAAGTTTCTTCTTGCTTGCTGGCTTTTACCTACTGGGAGAGCGCCGCAAAGCAGTCTTATTTGGTGCGTCGTTTCCTTTCGTTATCGCGTTCTTTCTTTTATTAACTCAAGGCTTAGATATCTACCTAGAGCCTGGTCTAATCTTCACTCTTTGGTAGGGATAACATTATGTTAGACGGAATTTTACAAGGACTTTCGACCGCGGTGATGCCAATGAACATCATGATGGTAATTGTGGGCTGCTTCGTTGGTACCTTCATCGGTATGTTACCGGGGTTAGGTCCAATTTCAGCAATCGCATTGATGATCCCTATTACATACGGCCTAGATCCTTCATCTGGCCTAATCTTAATGGCTGGTGTCTACTACGGCGCGGTTTTTGGTGGCTCAACGTCATCAATCTTAATCAATGCTCCGGGTTGTTCTTCAACGGTAGTAACCGCATTCGACGGCTACCCGATGGCACAAAAAGGCCAAGCAGGTAAAGCACTTGCTCTCGCCGCTTACTCTTCTTTCACTGGCGGTACACTTTCAGCAATCATGTTATTGATCGCGGCTCCGGCGCTAGCAAGCGTGTCACTGAGCTTCCAGTCTTCAGACTACTTTGCACTGATGCTATTAGGTCTATCTGCTGTAGCAGCGTTTGCAGGCCCTGGTCAGGTTATCAAAGCGTGGATGATGACTATTTTAGGCTTGATGCTGTCAACTGTCGGTATCGACAAAGGTGTTGGTGTTGAACGTTTCACATTCGGCCTAACGGACTTAATGGATGGCTTCAGCTTCTTATTGTTAGCGATGGCAACCTTCGCACTGGGCGAAACCTTAATGGGTATTCTTAAGCCAGAAAAAGACACCAGCGCTGAAGAAAGCCAAAAGATGTCTGATATCGGCAGCATGAAAGTGACCAAAGAAGAGATCAAAGAAGTGGCTCCGGTTTCGATTCGTTCTTCGATTCTTGGCTTCTTTACTGGCGTACTTCCGGGTGCTGGCGCGACCATCGCGGCCTTCTTGAGTTACGGCATGGAGCGTAGCCTTGCGCCGAAAGATAAACAGAAACAGTTTGGTAAAGGCAGTATTCGTGGTCTTGTTGCTCCAGAATCGGCAAACAACGCAGCATCAAGTGGTTCATTCGTTCCACTTCTAACGCTGGGTATCCCGGGCTCTGGCACCACCGCTATCATGCTTGGCGCATTAATTGCTTACGGTATTCAGCCTGGTCCTCGTCTGTTTGTCGAGCATCCAGATGTATTCTGGTCGGTAATCATCTCTATGTACTTTGGTAACATCGTACTGGTTATCTTGAACCTACCGCTTATCCCGTACATCTCTAAACTGCTGGCTGTACCGAGAACTGTATTACTACCAATGATTTTGTTCTTCTCAATCACAGGTGTTTACTTAGTCTCTTTCAACACCATGGATGTATTTGTAATGTTGATTATTGCGATGGCTGCCATTGCGTTGAGGTTGGCTAACTTTCCTCTCGCGCCGCTACTGCTTGGCTTTATCTTAGGTGGTTTGATGGAAGAGAATCTAAGACGTGCGCTGATGATCAGCGATGGTGAACTCAGCTTCTTGTGGGAGCGCCCAATCACGATGACATTCACTATCCTTGCGGTATTGGTTCTATCTAGCCCGATTCTAGTGAAACTATTCAAGAGCTTTAGAGTAAAACCAGTGGAAGTTTAAAGTTCTACCAAATCAATTAAATCTCAACGAAAGGAGCCATTGGCTCCTTTTTTCATTTGGACTTTCAATACGAACCAGCAGTAAAAGATGGTAGCAAACTCACAAACTAACACCTTCAACACGCTCAGCTCTGATATTCTTAACAAAATAAAGTAAGGTAACCAGTCATTTAACGCATTGGACTCAAAACTATGGATTGGTTGGTTCTATTTCTCTCAGGCGTGATTGGCGGTGTGCTTAACTCTATTGCAGGAGGCGGAAGCTTTATCACCTTCCCTGCCTTATTATTTGCTGGTGTCCCACCAATAGCCGCAAACGCGACCAATACCTTTGCATCATGTGCAGGCTACATCAGTGGCGCTTATGCACTGCGTCATGAGATTCAATCGGGTACCAAGAAACTAAAACTGACCATTACTTTGTGCGTACTAGGTGGTGGTATTGGTGCTTTCTTGTTATTACACACGCCCGAAGCTTTATTTACTCAGTCCGTACCTTGGTTACTGCTTTTTGCAGCGTTGCTTTTCACTTTTGGCGGAACACTAAACAAATGGCTTAAGCGCGCCACAGAAAAACACAAACACGCCACCAGCGCTGGGGCTTTTTTTTCAGCACTATTACTACTCGTTGTGTGTATCTACGGCGGCTATTTCAACGCAGGATTAGGCATAGTGACATTAAGCTATTTGGCTCTTGCTGGTTACACCAATATCAATGTAATGAATGGGATCAAACTGCTGGTTTCAGCTTGTGCCTCGCTTGCGGCAATTGTGTTTTTTATCGTCAATGGGTCGATTGATTGGCCATCTGGCATGGCGGTTTTAATGGGGACATTGGTTGGAGGCTATTACTCAGCGAAGATCTCTCGCCGCATTCCAAAACAGTACGTTCGAAACACAGTGATCATTGCGAGTTTTTTAATCACTGCCTACTTCTTTTATGATAGTTAAATTGGTGCCACTTAAGCACAACATCATTGAGGCTAATAACAATCAGTACCACCGATAAAATTTCACCTCTAACCCACCACTCGGCTATTTTATTGATTATAAAACAACCACCCCGAAATATGAGAAAGCAGTCGTTCAATTAGTAAATTTGATAACAATTTAGACTGTTTTTTAGCCTTTTATTCACACTAAATGGGATAATTCTCCTGTCGAAAATGAGACTTTATTAGGAGGTGTTATGAACATTAAACTCGGTCATGTCATCAAGTCGACTCATTTGCTTTGTCGCTTTTCTTGCTGCCACATTCGCGTGGATCCTAAAAATGCCCGCTTTGTTTTCTGTGTCAGCGCTCTTCTTACTGGTCAGCGCTATCGTTTATGTCGCCGATCTTTGGAAGAACCAAAAGAGAAATCGCGAAGCTTAAGACTTAACAGCAATAAGCTAAGTACACGAAAAAAGGAGCGCTTAGGCTCCTTTTGTATTTTTTGTTCATCGTTTTATTTGCCGTAAGGATCGTTTTTAGAGGCGCCTTTTAGTGGTAACACCTTATCTAAAACCGCGTCTTTATTTAAAGATACCCAGCTCTATCGACGCCCTAGTTTATCGGCGCTCAATTTTATCGAGCCTATTTTTATCGACGAAAGTTACGACCGTTGCCGCCGCGACGAGCTTTAAATGCAGAAGCCGCTTTCGCTTGTGAAGCTTGAATCGACTCGACTGTTAGCTCCATAGGCTCACGAGGCTCTAACCCGTGGCGAAATGTACGTGAACGCGGAGGCATTTGGTATTCAATGTCCGACGCTTTAGGCATGCGCTTGAAACGGTAAAGGTAGAAGTTTTCGACCTTTTCACGAGCCCACTCAGTCTTCTTAAGGTATTTAACAGCGCTTGCGATAGTTGGCTTAGTGTTAAAGCAGTTCATACGCATTGCCGCATCTAAAATTTCCCAACCATAATGGTCCACCAATTCAGTGACCATGGTTTCAAGCTTCAAGCCATGCAGTGGGTTGTTTCGTTGCAGTTCGATTCTTTCTTCTTCAGTCATAACATTACCTTTTTCAAGGCAGATCAACGCCTTGAATATATGCTAGAACGCCATCATCACTGACCGCTTCTTGCTTAATCACTTAGGCATTATGTCCATTGCCCTTATTTATTTCGTTATGATGGCATAAAGCGTGTTGGTTATCCTATTTATCTTTTCATTTAATTTTAAAACGTTCATTAAACGCTGTGACATTCAACATTTGGGCTAGCTCCTGTTTGGACCTATACAAACAAAAGTGCTAGTTAACAAAACTGATGAGAACAAACTGAAATAACCTTTATTTCTTTATTGTTATTGTCTTTTATCCGCACGCGGTGCTATGGTTAGAGGAACGTCGAAAAATAAAAATACCCCCTACTAAACAATGATATAAGTATAAATAAAGGTTGGCTTGCAACATGTTTGACCACTCCCAAATCAATAGAGTAGCCGCGCAGGATAAGGACATTATCGCCATCGTTGATGACCTTTTCCGGCTAGCTCGTGAACATTACACCTCATTATCGCGGCTCTCGGTCATATTATGCAGTGACAATAGAGCATCGAATTATTTTGTGTCAGATGCCCTAAGTAAAGAAGCAGAGCATCGTTATATTGATCTAGAAATAAAACCAGAATCAGCGTTGTCGCGATTAGCAGAATCTCTCGATACGCGCATCATTCATGATCTCAGTTTGACTCCACCAACAGTGCAAACTTGCCATTTATTAAAGCTCGGCCATCAGAGCAGTTACACAACCCCTATTCACTATCAAGAACATAATCTTGGGTTTGTATTCGTTAACGCCTCATCGATTGGGTTCTTTTCTGAGCCGTCAATACAATGCGATGTGGCTTATCTCACTCAAGTCATCTCAAGCTTGTTCATTCAACTGTTTGAGCGGCAACGTCACTTTCAATCTTCCTTAGTAATTACACTGAATATGGGGCACGCTCGCGATCCGGAAACCAAAGAGCATCTGATTCGGATGGGCAAATACAGTGAACAATTAGCTCGAACCCTATCAAATACAAACAAAGAAATTACCCACCAGTTCATCCATCGTATTCGCTTATATGCGCCCTTTCACGATATAGGGAAATACCGAATTCCGGATAATGTATTGTTCAGTACCGAGCGTTTCTCCGATGAGGAGAGAGCGATAATGAACAACCATACGTTATATGGGGAAGACATGATTAATGATGTGGTTGCGCTATCTCACCACAGCTCAATGTGTTCGAAAGAAATCCAGTTCATCAAGAATATCGTTCGTCATCACCATGAAAGGTTTGACGGTTCAGGCCTACCCGATGCATTAAGAGGCCAAGCCATACCGTTGGAAGCCAGAATAGTGACCTTAGCAGATGTTTTTGATGCGCTGATGAGTAAAAGAGCCTATAAACGGGCATGGACATTAAATGAAGTGATGGAATACATAGAGATACACAACGGCTCGATATTTGACCCACAGTGTGTCAAAGCGCTGAAACAGAACCTCGACTACTTCCTGTCAATTAGAAAGCAATATAACGACGATATTCAACCGCAAGCCATGACAGCTTAGTTCGAACTTCTGCTGCAAGATCCCAATCTAATATCAAGCTTTAACGAAACCACAGCCAACAAAAAAGGATGCCAATAGGCATCCTTTTGATTTCTAGCTTTTACGTTTAAAAGCCTCGGAGCTCTTAACAGCTTCTCACTACGATTATACGTCGTAAGTTGTAGAAGCAGTATCGCCGCCTGTACCAGTCCAGTTTGTGTGGAAGAACTCACCACGTGGACGGTCAGTACGCTCGTAAGTGTGAGCACCGAAGTAGTCACGTTGAGCTTGAAGCAGGTTAGCTGGTAGACGTGCAGTTGTGTAACCGTCTAGGAAAGATAGCGCAGAAATCGTACATGGCATTGGGATACCAGACTCTAGAGATTTCGCTGCTACTTTACGCCATGCCGCTAGGCTGCTTTGTAGGATGTTTTTGAAGTACTCATCAGAACCTAGGAACGCGATGTCTGGGTTTGCTTCGTACGCATCGCGGATATTACTTAGGAATGCAGAACGGATGATACAACCACCACGCCACATTAGTGCTACGTTACCGTAGTTTAGGTCCCAACCGTTCTCGTTAGATGCTTCGCGCATTAGCATGAAGCCTTGAGCGTAAGAGATGATCTTAGAAGCTAGTAGAGCTTGACGTAGTGCATCAACCCACTCTTGCTTGTCACCTTCAACTGGAGTAATTGTCTTGCCGAATAGAGTTTCAGCTTCAACACGTTGATCTTTCAGTGCAGATAGGCAACGAGAGAATACAGACTCAGAGATAAGCGTTAGAGGAATACCTAGGTCTAGTGCGTTAATACCTGTCCACTTACCAGTACCTTTTTGACCTGCAGTGTCTAGGATCTTCTCAACTAGCGCTTCACCGTCTTCATCTTTGTAACCAAGGATGTCAGCAGTGATTTCAACTAGGTAGCTGTCTAGCTCAGTCTTGTTCCAATCAGCAAATACAGCTTGCATCTCGTCAGCAGACATACCTAGGCCATCTTTCATGAACTGGTATGCTTCAGTGATAAGCTGCATGTCACCGTATTCGATACCGTTGTGTACCATCTTAACGAAGTGACCAGCACCATCGTTACCAACCCAGTCACAACAAGGCTCACCAGCGTCAGTTTTTGCAGAGATACCTTGGAAGATTGGCTTAACCGCTTCCCAAGCTTCAGCTGCGCCGCCTGGCATGATTGAAGGACCGAAACGAGCACCTTCTTCACCACCAGATACACCAGTACCGATGAAGTGGATGCCTTTTTCACGACAGTGCGCTACGCGACGGTTAGTGTCTGGGTAGTTAGTGTTACCACCATCAATGATGATGTCGCCTTCGTCTAGAAGTGGGATTAGGTTGTCGATGAACGTGTCTACAACGTCACCAGCACGAACCATAAGCATCACTTTACGTGGCGTTTCTAGTTTCTCAACTAGCTCTTCTAGAGAGTAAGCACCGACAATGTTAGTACCTTTAGCTGGACCTTCTAGAAACTCGTCTACTTTCGCAGCAGTACGGTTGTGAGCCACAACTTTGAAGCCGTGGTCGTTCATGTTTAGGATAAGGTTCTGACCCATTACTGCTAGGCCAATTACACCGATATCACCTTTCATTATTTATATCTCCTTGCGGCTAGTCGCACTTATGCGATAGCACTTGCTGCATTTGAATCTAGGAACCACTCTGTTTCGCCAGTTTTAGACTGGATTTTCGCTGCCGGGTAAGGCAACTCTGAAGCAGGAGTAGTATGAATTTCTTTAACGATCTCAACTTTACCTGCACCCAGTACTAGGTAGCTGATTCGTTTTGCTGCTTCTAAAACTTTCGCAGTTTTAGAAACACGGATTTGACCAGACTCAGGGTGAGAAGCCAGTACAGACAGGTTCTCATCTTGGTAGTTTGTTGCGCCCGGGAATAGTGAAGCCGTGTGGCCATCTGCGCCAACACCTAGCAGAATCCAATCGAAAACAGGTGTGCCGTTTTCACAAGGAATCACATCAGCCATCTCTTTAGCAAAACGTTCTGCTTCTGCTTTCGGCTCATCTTCACCACGGATGCGGTGGATGTTCTCAGCAGGAAGATTTACTTGAGAGAATAAAAGTGCGTTTGCTTCACCGTAGTTGCTTTCTGCATCATCCGGTGCAACACAGCGCTCATCACCCCACCAGAAGTGAAGGTTATTCCATTGAATGCCTTCTGCGTATGGCGCTTGAGCCAATAGTTTGAAAAGCATTTTAGGTGTACTACCACCAGACAGTGAAATGTGAACAGGTTTACCCTGCTCGCTGTACGCTTTCATTTCGTTTGCTAGGTTCTCAACAACTAGCTCTGGCGTTTCAAAGATCTTGTGGTTGATCATAGTTCGCAGTAATCCGTGTCTGTTAAGTTTTTGCATGGGAAACGCCATGCGCGGCCATCACGTTGCAGAAGTTCATCCGCTTCCTGTGGGCCCCAAGTACCACAAGCATAGCCAAACAGTGCTTGAGGATCTTGTTTAAAGTCTAAGATTGGTTGAACGTACTTCCAACATGCTTCTACCGCATCGGTACGTGCAAACAGAGTCGCATCACCGTTTAGTGCATCAAGAAGAAGACGCTCGTAAGCCGTTAGCATTTGAGTTTCTGGCAAATCAGAGTAAGAGAAGTTCATTTTCACTTCTTTTGCTTTGAAGCCTGCGCCCGGCTCTTTCAAACCAAAGCTCATCTGAATACCTTCGTCCGGTTGGATACGGATGATCAGTTTATTTTCTGGTGCATCTTGACCAAATACTGGGTGCGGCGTGTTCTTAAAGTGAATCACGATTTCCGTTACGCGTGTTGGTAAGCGTTTACCAGTACGCACGTAGAATGGAACCCCATTCCAACGCCAGTTATTGATATGAGCTTTCAGACCAATGTAAGTTTCAGTACGAGAGTCATCCGCTACGCCCGGCTCTTCACGGTAACCAAGTAAATGCTGACCGCGAACGTCAGACGCTGTGTATTGACCAAGAACCAAGTCTTTACGTAGGTCTTCTTCTTCAAGAGGTTTCAGGCACTGAAGTACTTTAACCACTTCGTCACGAATAGAGTCAGCGTTAATTTGAGCTGGTGGTTCCATACCAACCATTGCTAATACTTGTAGCAGGTGGTTCTGGAACATGTCACGAACTGCGCCAGAACCATCGTAGTAGCCGCCACGTTCTTCAACGCCAAGGAATTCTGCACCTGTGATTTCAACGTAATCAATAAAGTTACGGTTCCACAGTGGTTCAAACATCGCGTTTGAGAAACGAAGCACTAGAAGGTTTTGTACCGTCTCTTTACCTAAGTAGTGGTCGATACGGTAGATCTGGTGTTCTTGGAAGTGATGATGGATCTCTTCATCTAACGCTTGAGCAGAAGCTAAATCGTAACCAAATGGCTTCTCGATGATCAGACGGCGCCAGCCATTCGTTTCATCGTTAAGGCCATGCGCAGCAAGGTTTGCTGGGATAACACCGTACAAGCTTGGCGGCGTTGCCAAGTAGAACAAAGTGTTGTGGTTTTCGAATTGGCAGTCTTGCTCAAGTTTGTCTAGACGTTGTGCTAAACGAGCGTAATCGTCTACATCTGAAGTGTTGATCGCTTGGTAATGCAAATGTTCAATAAATGCATTCAGCGTCTCTGGTTCAGTTTGTTCCATTTCCTGAAGAGACTTCTTCAGCTTCTCGCGGTAAGACTCATCGCTGTACTCAGTACGGCTCACTCCAAGAATCGCAAAGGATTCTGGTAGTTGATTGCTAGCATACAGGTGGTACAAAGCAGGAATTAACTTACGGTAAGTTAGATCTCCCGACGCACCAAAAATAACGATGCTGCTGTTTTCAGGTATTACCATCATCTTTCCTATAAAAACAAGGTTTTTAGTATTCGCCAAAGGTATCAGCGAGATACGAAAATAGATAATAGGTCTTAACTATTACATCAATAGTAAGCGCCTATTAAATTTGAGAATGCGTTTGGTAAACGAGGATGAAAGCTGTCACCTCTATTCGGGACGGTATTGTCTATGACTATTTGGTTTACATCAACCACTGTGAAAGCAATCGATTAAATATTGACTCATTTCGAACAAATTCTAGCCAACCATTCTGCTCATAAAGCCCGTTATAGAAGCAAATCAGCATTCTCAAACATTTTAGTTAAAAAGAATAGTATCAGGTCGGTGAAATGAGTAAGAGGAAATCGGGAGAAAGGTAAAACCAGTTTATTCAACTGGCTTTATATTGATTGATAGCATCGCGTTTATCTTTGCGATTTGTTGTAGCAGCGCTCTGGGCGACCTACGGTACCGTAATTTAAGTCCGCGACTAACTCGCCAGTGGTAATCAAAAATTCTAAATAGCGTCTAGCGGTGGTTCGGCTAGCACCAATTCGTTCACCGGCTTCATCAGCGGTAATATTAACGGCATTAGCTTGTTGAAAAATGGCTCTGATCTTATCCAACGTTACGCCATCAATGCCTTTCGGTAATATTGAAACTTTCGCTGAGTCTGTTTTAGCATTGGCTTGTAGCATCTTATCCACCAAGCCTTGGTTTAGATCAGACACGCTTTCGAACTCTTGTTGTTGTGATTGATACTTTTTCAGCGCCGCTTCCAAGCGAGGAAACATCACTGGCTTCAGTAAGTAGTCGACAACGCCGCCGCGCATTGCCACCTGCAAAGTATCAACGTCTCGAGCTGCAGTAATTAAGATTACATCGCACTCTTGATTACTGCCTCTTACGTGATTAAGAATATCAAGCCCACTGCCATCTGGCAGGTAAACATCCAGTAGCATTAAGTCAGGTTTCAATATATCGAGTTGCATTAACGCTTCAGATTGTGTGGTCGCTATTCCCACAACATCAAAACCTCCCATCAGCTCCAAGTAGCGATAGTGAAGCTCTGCAATCGCAATATCATCTTCAATGACCATGACTCTGGTGATTGCATTCATTTATGCTCTTCCTTTAACCATAATTTTTCCGTCACGATGATCTTCACAAGATCGCTTCGTGCTTAATTATTATTGTTCTTCTTTTGGCAGATAAACGGTCATTCGCGTGCCAAAATCGTGGTTATCGAACATTTCAAGCTGCCCTTGATATCGGTCTACCAATTGCTTTATCAGATACAAACCAACACCGCGATTCTGCTTCGCTTTGCTCGATACGCCCTTTTCAGTAAGTACTTTCGTCGCCAAGTATTTCGGCAAACCACATCCTTTGTCTTCTACTTCTACGATAATTTCATTACCAAAATCACTGATTGAAACTTCAATAACCCGACGCGCTGGGGCGATTTGACCCTCTTGCTTAATAGCCGTCATAGTGGCATCAAATGCGTTATCAATTAGGTTGCCAAGAATTGTGACAACATCATCCGCGTTTAGCCAGCTAGGCAGTGCCTCAAGCCTCGAATCTTCTTCGACTTTAAGTTCTAAACCAATTTCTCGTGCGCGCTCCGTTTTCCCAAGGAGCATGCCTGCGATGAGCGGGTCTTTAACGGTTTCACGTAAGAATTTGATCAAGCTTTGATAGTGTGCCGTTTCTTGGCCAATCAGTTGCTGTACTGAATCCAACTCCCCCATATGAATCAAGCCACTGATGGTATTGAGCTTGTTTTGATGCTCGTGAGTTTGTGAGCGCAGTAGATCTGCATACTCTTTGGTTTGCGAGAGCTGGTCTGTTAAATCGTTGATTTCATCTCGCAGTCGGAAACTGGATACGGCCCCAACCACTTTGCCCGCCACTATAATTGGGCTTCGGTTGGCTATAATTCGCTTATTGTTTAAATACAACTCGACGTCATGGTCGGTGTCACCCGTTGATAACAGCTGTTCTAAATCACTTCCTGCCAATACATCAGAAAGGCGCTGTTGGTTGAGTGCTTTATCCCTGTCTATCGATAAAATATCGCAGGCACTCTTATTAATTGAACGCAAAATGCCATTCTTATCGATACTAAGAATACCCTCTTTCACGGTACTCATGGTCACGTCTAACTCGACATAAAGTCGGCCTATCTCTTCGGGCTCAAAGCCCAAGATAGAGCGCTGAAAACGACGAGATACATAACTCGAAATCAACGCATTGACCGCAACCACCAGCAACGCCATCACAATCAAAAAGGCTAAGTAAGGTTCGATTCGATCTTGCAAAGAATCCAATAAGTAACCAACCGAGACCACTCCAACCACTGTACCTTGCTGGTCTTTAACCGCTGATTTACCACGAACTGACAAACCAAGCGATCCTTTGGCTGTCGAAACATAAGACTCCCCCAATACCAATGCTTTTTGGTTATCACCACCACGCATTGGTTTACCGAGCCTATCGTCATAAGGGTGAATCAGGCGGATACCTTTATCATCTCCCACAACAATAAACGCCGCGCCAATGAGCTGGGTAAGGTTACGAAATTTAACTTGGGTTTCTTCAGACAAAACGTATGGATCGCCATTAGGGTCCACCGTTCTTTTTTCTTGAATAAGGCTGGCTACAAGTGGCGATTCAGATAGAAATTCAGCAATACCTAACGCTTTCAAACCCATTTCTTGTTCTTGAGATTGTTTGATGTAATAAAAACCAGCCGCTGCAAGTATCAAAAGCTGAACGAGGCCAGTGACCGTCATGATAATCAGTAACCTTTTACGGAAGCTGATACTGCTCCATTTCATATACCACCGCCCCTAGTGTTAGACCAACAATGTTAACACCAAGTTAATCAGATGACCTTTCTACTTATGCGAATTTGTGACTGTTACTCAACTAAATAGTTGAGCGGATTATTAATTGATATTCCTTTATGTTCTTCACCCATTCGAATCCCTCGCTTTTATAATGGAGCATCTAAAAGACCCAAATATTCGAATAAATATTGAGCTAGATCACTAAGCTTTTAGGTGTTTTTTAGGTTGTTCAAAATAAATACAACTATAATAATAGCACTTGTAGCAGTTTATCGTTGCTAAACGATGTGTCGCAGTTTATGACCATTAGATAAACTCATTCCGACGTTAACAGACAGGTGGACTGTCATGTATCTCGAGCATAAAACTTAGTATTCAGCACTTTTGGTACATGGATACGAATACAACCAGTTACTAGGGCGAGAGCAGAGGTAACTGGCTAAAGCAGCCATGACAATAAACACGAATGAGCAAGATCAAGTGCCCGTAGTGGACGTTCGACAGAAACAGGATAAAAACATAACGTTTAAACATTGTTGAAAAGGAAACCAGACAATGAAACGCGATACTTTTGGAATTTGCCTTACAAAGGCTATGCTGTTCAAAAATTTACAATCTACTTTTACTCATGTTAGAGCATATGAAAAGGACGAGACATCCCCGCTCGACTTAAAAGTATTGTTAGCTTTCCCGCAAATGTCAGGTAGAGATTTATTACAAACGATGCAAGGTTCAAGACAATTAGTGTGGCGCGCAGACCACCATTGCCCAAGCTTTAAATAGCACACGTCCATTTCGTAGTAAATTCCTTTATACTGAACGAAAAGAGCGCCATTCGTCGTGCTTTTTTCTTTTCTGTGATCGTTTTTATCTACATCACGTGCTTCATTGCATTAACTTAATGATTTATGAGTGTTTCTAATCAGGTGAGACAATCAACTCAAGACAAATGACTATCAACCTGTTAGCATTAGAGTTAATACTCTAATTTGGTATTTATGCAGATGACCAAACCAAAATTCCGATATCTTGCGATTGCCAGTGTGCTCCTCGGCACATTTGCTTCGCCAGGCTATACTGCCCCGCTCACTTTTTCTGAAGCGTGGCAAATATTACAAGAAAACAACAACTCACTTGCGGCTCAAAGAGCCAACGTTGAACGTTATCAACACCTTCAGAATTCAACAAGTAGCCTCAATCTTCCGTCTATTACATTGGGCGCTAATTACACGCATCTTGATAGTGACGTCACCATCAATGGTGAACAGTTTGCCGATAGCCTGAGTGGTGTGCCCTCCATTGGTCTCCCTGTTCCTACTCAAATTATCAGTGCGCTCGGCGGCATTACTTCAACGATTACCGAACAAGATATCTTCAGCTCTTCCATTCGTGCAGTATGGCCCATTTTTACAGGTGGTCGAATTACCGCAGCACAAACGGCTGCTGAAGGTAAAAGCGAAGAAGCGCAAAGCCAACTGTTAATGGAAAAACAGGCTCGTTACGAAGACTTAAGCAAATACTACTTCTCTGTGATCTTGGCGGAAGATGTCGTTAGAACGCGCCAAGCAGTAGAAGCAGGCTTAACTCAGCACCGAGATTTCGCTATCAAGATGGAACAACAAGGGCAAATTGCACAAGTAGAACGCTTACAAGCAGACGCTTCTTTAGATAAAGCAATCGTTGAACGCACTAAAGCTGAGAATGACCTCAAGATTGCTCGGCTAGCCCTTACCCAAATTCTTGGTCAAAGCCAAAGCGTTGAACCTTCAGAGCAACTGTTTATCAACAAAAACCTACCTCATATGGATGTGTTTATTGATCAAACATTGATGACTTATCCGGGCCTAAAAATTCTCGATGCGAAAGAGAAGCAAGCAAGTAGCTTAATCAAAGCAGAAAAAGGCAAGTACTACCCAGAGGTTTACCTATACGGAGATTACAACCTCTATGAAGACGATTCACTCGCCAGTGAAATGAAACCAGATTGGTTAGTTGGAATCGGTGTTAATGTGCCACTACTCGACACTTCAGGTCGTTCAGACAAAGTGGCGGCTGCGCACAGTGCAGTATCGCAGGTTAAGTTCCTTAAATCGCAAGCGAAGCAAGACTTAACCGTATTGGTTCAAAAGACCTATCTCGAAGCAAACCAAGCTATTGAAGAAGTCCAAGGGCTTAACTCTAGCTTGTCGCTGGCTCAAGAAAATCTACTACTTCGCAAAAAAGCATTCACTCAAGGGCTCTCTAACTCGTTAGAGGTGGTTGACGCTGAGCTATACCTTGCGAGCATCAAAACACAGCAATCTGCTGCACGATTTAAATACCTAATCTCTCTCAACAAGCTTTTAGCGCTCAGCAGCGAAATGAATGCTTACTCGAGCTACTTAACTTCTTCCGTGACGTCTGATTTCGACTCAAAAACAGACACCGCTAGCTTGTCAAAAGGATAATTCATGAAACCTATTAAGCCCCTTCTTCTATCTATAGTTGGTATCGGCATTGTTGGCTGGGTCGGATACAGTTTTTACCAAGCGTACCAGCCTCAGCCCGTTAAGCTTCAAGGCCAAATCGATGCTCAGCAATACAGCATCTCTTCGAAAGTACCAGGCCGAATTGACGAAGTCTTTGTACGCAAAGGCGACTCTGTTGAGAAAGGTGAGTTGATCTTTTCTCTTCTAAGCCCAGAAATTGATGCTAAGTTAGAACAAGCTAAAGCTGGTGAAAAAGCGGCTGGTGCTCTGGCTCAAGAAGCAGAAAATGGCGCACGTACTCAGCAAATCCAAGCGGCCAAAGACCAATGGCTGAAAGCCAAAGCAGCCGCTGATTTAATGGAAAAAACCTACCAGCGAGTAAACAACCTTTACAACGATGGCGTAGTCGCGGAGCAAAAGCGTGATGAAGCCAAGACACAGTGGCAAGCAGCAAAATACACAGAAAGCGCGGCTTTCCAGATGTATCAGCTAGCACAAGAAGGTGCTCGTGATGAGACCAAAGTGGCTGCCGCTCAAAAAGCATTGATGGCCGCCGGTGCAGTCGCTGAAGTCGAAGCTTATGCAAAAGACACACAGATCCACAGCTGGTTCAGCGGTGAAGTATCTCAAGTGCTACTGAGTAGCGGAGAGTTAGCGCCACAAGGGTTTCCAGTTGTCACTGTGATCGATACTAAAGACGCATGGGCGGTACTCAACGTTCGTGAAGATATGCTCAAGCATTTTGAGAAAGGTGCACAATTTGAAGCTTACCTACCCGCTTTAGATAAGTCGCTGACTTTCCAAGTAACGCATATTGCTGTTATGGGTAATTTCGCAACTTGGCGTTCAACCGATGCTGCGCAAGGCTTTGACTTACGTACATTTGAAGTAGAAGCTCGCCCTGTAGATACAAGCGAGACACTGCGCATGGGTATGAGCCTTGTGGTTAAGCTTTAGGTGACGTATGTCTGCTAATTCTCACTTACCAGAGCATCACAAAGCGAAAAGCAATTTGCTTAGACAGTGGGCTATTGTACGTAAAGACAAGTGGCTGCTGTCGTGCTTAACTTGGATACCCTTGCTGCTTGCTGCAAGTATCTGGCTGATCTTCTCACAAGGCATCGCCCGTGACTTACCTGTTGCTGTGGTTGACCTAGAACACAGCCAAATCTCACAGCAGTTTACTCGCTTAGTCGATGCCTCACCTACCCTGCAAGTCACTCAGAAATACAGCTCAGCAAGTGAAGCAGCTAAAGCCATGATTGAACGTGATATCTACGGCTATGTTGTTATACCTAGACACTTTGACCGAGACCTTTACCTTGGGCTAAACCCGCAGGTATCCGTGTTCTACAACAGCCAATTTATATTGATTGGTAAACTGGTGAACTCAGCTCTACTGCAAGCTCAGGGCACGTTCAACGCTCAACTCGAAGTTGTTAGACAGCTTTCACACGGTGACACCACGGTACAATCTGCATTGGGGCAAGCTGTCACCGTACAAAGCCAAATCACCCCATTGTTTAACAAGAACACCAGTTACGCTCAGTTCTTGGTATCGGCCGTTATTCCTGCTTTATGGCAAATCATGATTGTAGTGGGAACAATTTTGATACTGACTGCAAATGTACGTGCGCGTGGGCTTCAAGCATGGCTATCTCACTCTCCTGTTAAAGCACTCGCATCGACACTAACCCCTTATGTTGTGCTGTTTTTGGGATTCGGTATTGCCTTTAGTTTTTGGTTTTATCGCCTTTTAGAGTGGCCATTTAACGGCAGCTTTATGGCATTGACCATCGCACAGTTACTAACGGTTATTAGTTGTATCATTATGGGTTGCTTGTTCTTCTTCTTGACGCTTGATCCAGCAAGAGCAATGAGTTTTGCTGGCGCATTTACGGCACCAAGTTTTGCCTTTATGGGAATCACCTTCCCTGTCACAGACATGAATACGGCTGCCCAATTTTGGAGAAGCCTACTGCCTGTTAGCCATTACATTGAAGTACAAACGGCTCAATCCAGTTACGGTGTGAGCGCTGCGCAATCGCTGATGAACCTCACTTCAACGTTTTGGTATGTTATTCCTGCTTTTATGGTGATCTTGTTGATTAAAAAGCACTTAGCGCAAGCAGAACATCAAGGAGTAAATCAATGAGCTTTACTCAATTGCTGAAACAAGAATTACTGGCGGTTCTTCGTAACCCTGTTGTATTGCTGACGGTATTTGGTGGCGTGGTCTTTTACTCATTCTTGTACCCGCTACCCTACGCCAATCAAGTACCTCAACAATTGAAGGCATCGGTGGTGAACCTAGACAAGAGCCAAAGTAGCTACCATTTGGAGCGAATGGTCGATGCGACTTCTCAAATTGATTTGGTTCGCCGTGATTCCACTATCGCTGACGCGAAACAGGCTGTGCTTAACCAAGAAATTGGTGGGTTCATCGTCATTCCTGAAGACTTCTACAAAGACCTACTTTTAGGAAAAAGTCCAACGCTCTCTTATGCAGGTGATGCGTCTTACTTCTTGGTTTACGGCACTATAGTTGAAGGGCTTGCGAAGGCTGGCGGCACGCTAGCGGCACAAGTAAAGGTCAGCCACCTCTTAATTGAAGGCGTGCCTTTAGAATCCGCAGCCAAGGGTTATAGTGCATTTAGCTTGAATCTAAAACCTACTTTCAATAGTCGTATGGGATACATCGATTACGTGGTTCCGGCTGTCTTTGTGTTGATCCTTCAGCAAACTCTAGCCATGGCATCCGGGTTGGTTGGTGCGACACAAAACGCCCAGTCTACATTCGGTTACTGGAGTAAAACCTCTCCAGCAAAACTTATCCTTGCTCGTTGTTGCACCTTAGTAGGCATCTACTATTTGTTATCGATGTACTACTTCGGAGCCAGCTTTTCGATGTACGGCATAAACCAGCTCGCCGCTATCTCACAGATTTTAACCTTGTTACTGCCCTTCTTATTGGCTAGCTGTTTGATCGGGATTTTTATCGGAGAGTTAGTGCCAAGAAGAGAACTCGTGACCGTGGTTGTACTGATCAGTTCAATGCCGCTCATTTTCTCCTCTGGCTTTATTTGGCCTATTGAGATGATGCCAGAATGGCTCGTACTGTTATCGCAACTTTTCCCAAGTACGCCTGCGATTCAAGGGTTCTTAGCTTTAAACCAAATGGGCGCTTCGTGGCAAGAAGTGGCATCTCAATGGACGCTATTATGGGGGCAAATCGCACTATGGGGATCGTTATTGGCACTCAAGCTCTACCATAAATCGAGTAAAAACGTCGTTAATCATGCTACCGACCATAGCCGTTGAACCGATTAACTCATCGAAAACCCAAAAGCCCTAATATAGGGCTTTTTTTAGGTTCATCGCGGATTAGCGGGAACTAAAAACAAAAAAAAAACGGTAGTAAGTGATATGGTTTAGTCGCCAAACAAAAATCATACACAAACTACCGTTTCCATGCCGAATCATACTTTCCTATCTTCATTCTGGGAAGGCTTTAAAATAGTAAAGTCTCACCAGACAGCATCACTTATTACCCTGACTCTTAAACCTAACTCTGAGGCGAAATGCCCTTGTGGTCTTGAGGCCGAGGCTATCCATGAGTATCAATGGCGTCATGTAAAAGAGGCCATGTTGC
>NZ_JAKEUQ010000030.1 GCF_022397955.1 Vibrio sp. Isolate32
TCTGGGAGGTGTGGTGGGCACAAGTACAGGAGAGTGGAATTAAGCCATTGCAAGAGTTCGCACGAAAACTGAGTCCTTATCTTCACGGCATTATCGCATCGGCAAGTTATCCGCTTAACACCTGCACATTGGAAGGGATAAACAACAAGATAAAACTAATCAAGCGAATGGGATATGGGTATCGAGATACAGACTACTTCTTCTTGAAGATAAAAGCGGCTTTCCCCGGAAAGCCGCGATGAACCTTTTATTTACCCAAAATATGGGAAAATTATAAATTCAAGCCAATTTATGTTTAAAAATGGCATATCATTTAAGTTCATATCTTTTCTCTAAGCTCCCTCCTCTATATAGAAAACAAAGTGCATAAAGGTAAAATTAATACATTTTTAATTTCACCTTAAAGTCCGAAACTTCTAATTCGTCAACTCATTGAAGCAATTACTAAAAGTAACAAATATGTGATTTAGTAAATTTTGCATTGTTTAGGTTGTTGTATTTTTGTGGTCTATTTTGTGAAATTACATTCAAGTAAATTTCCATCTTGTCGATATATATAAATACAAACACACGATTAACTTTAGTCTTCGCAAAGCCTGTGAGAAGGGGGAAACTCAATGAAATTTAGCCATAAGGTGGTTGCTGCATCATCAACTTTGCTGCTAGTGACAGTATCATTGCTTTCAATACAACAACTTTACACTGTGAGAAGTGCTGTACAAAACAACGTTAATGCGAGCCTAGAAGAAATGGTATCAGGTGTTAAAAACACCGTGGTATCAGAAATGAACGCTAAAAAAGCATTGGCGCAATCGACGACTGAAGTCATCGAGATAAATCCTCAAGATCGTACTTACGTTAAAACTATTCTAGAAAAACCAAAACTGAAAAACAGCTTTCTAGCGGTTGGTTTTGGCTATGAAGCGAACGGTTTCGTCATTGAGAATGATGATGGTTGGGAAGCGGGTCCTGATTACGACCCACGCATTCGCCCTTGGTATATTGATGCTAAATCCAAAAACAGTTTAGTTGTTACCGCTCCTTATGTGGACGCATCAAGCAAGAAGGTGATCATCTCGGTTGGTACTCCAGTTAAAGACAAAGGCCGCTTCACTGCAGGTATGTTCTACGATTTGGAATTAACCAAGCTGGCAACATTGGTCAACCAAGTAAACCTGTTTGATGCAGGCTACCTATTCCTTGTGACTGCTGATGGTACAACGATCGCTCACCCGAACGCGAAAAACAACGGTGAAATCCTTTCAAGCTACATGCCACAAGCAACCATTCGTGAAGGTTCTCAAGAGATCGAAGTCGACGGTAAGATGTTCCTAGTGAACTTCACTCATATCCCAACTGAAGATTGGTACATCGGTGCCATCCTTGATGAAGAGATCGCTTACCAAACGGTCGAAGACTTGAAAAACAACTCAATGATCTACTCTTTGATCGCTGTGATTCTTAGTATCGTTGCACTAACGGTTCTGATCCGTGTGCTAATCCGCCCACTGGATGCTCTTAACCAAGCTATTCAAGACGTGGCCAGTGGACAAGGAGACCTGACTAAGCGTCTAGATACCAACACAGACACAGAGTTCTCTGACTTAGCAAAGGGCTTCAATGCCTTTATGGAAAACCTACAAAATCAAATCATTCAATCGAAGGCGATTGGTGTGGAGATTAAACGCGGCACTGAAATCACAGTAAGAGGTGCTGGTAAATCAGCAAGCGCGATGAACACGCAACTGCAAGAGCTAGAGCAACTAGCAACCGCAATGAATGAGATGGCAGTAACCGCAACAGAAGTTGCCAACAATGCTCAAGTTGCAGCGGCTGCGGCTCGTGAAGCGGACGAGGCTACATTAGACGGCACATCGGTCGTAAGTGAAACGACTCAAGCGATTGATAACCTATCTGAGCGTATCGACCGAGCCGTTGCTGAAGTACAAGTTCTAGAATCAGCAACAGCTAACATCGAAATGATTCTTAAGGTCATTAACGATATCGCGGACCAAACCAACCTATTGGCACTAAACGCAGCGATCGAGGCAGCACGTGCGGGTGAATCTGGTCGTGGTTTTGCTGTCGTAGCAGATGAAGTTCGTACTCTGGCGCAGCGCACTCAAGAGTCGACCACTGAAATCCGCAACATGATTGAGCAACTTCAAGCCGGTGCAAGTTCAGTATCGAACGCGATGAACCAAAGTAAAGACACAGCTACTGACGCCGTTGAACGAGCTCAACAAGCCAACTCTTCGCTAGATCGTATCCGTGACGCCATTCAACGCATTTCTGATATGAACATTCAGATTTCATCAGCAGCAGAAGAGCAGAGCTTAGTGGCAGAAGAGATCAACAACAACACAGTTAAGATCAAGGACCTTTCAACACAAGTGTCTACTGCAGCTCAAGAAGCAAATGCCGCGATGCAAGTCCAAACCGACAACGTTCGCCAACAAGACGAACTACTGAACAAGTTCACGGTGTAATAGCTTTTAGCAACTAGATTCTTAGCTTCACATTAAAAAGGCCCGCTTACTCAAACGAGTAGGCGGGCCTTTCTTTTAATCTTTTTCTTAAAGTGGGTCGATTAACTGTTCGCAGGCTCGGGGTCATTGGTTGTCAGCATCATGCATTGGTTGGATTCAACCTTGATAGTTACTTTGTTATCAATGCAATCAATCACATTACCAGACAGCAAGTCCGTTACTGCCCCAGGCCAAGAGAGTGATGCCGTTTTACTTCTCTTAGACTTATTGATCACTACAATACCTTTGTCTCCACGAACAAACACCATCAAGTCATCATTTGCTTCAACCACACGCATCGCTTCACCATGAACATGGTTATGGAATTGAATCATGCTTTTCATGTAATGCGCTTGCCAATCATTGAGCCAACGAGGTTGGCCATGTTGATCCAGAATACCACTGGTGCCCAGCTCACTGTAAATAAGAGGCACACCACCATCACGACCAAGAATGAAAGCGTGAGCAAGGCGTTCATCAACTTCATCCATGATATGTTCCAAGAACACATCATTGTTTGGGATATCATGGGTCACAGCAAAGGTAATGGCTCTCATGTTCGATAGAGCTTGGCCAAAACAGTAAGGGTTGATCAAAGACTTAAAACTGCCCTGCTCTTCAAACGCCCTATAGATAGTATTAAACAGTGGAAAGTCATAAGCGCCTAAACGAGTATGCTTTAGGTAGGGCTCAAGGAATAGTTGGTACTCTTCCTCTGTCGCGCCACCATCAGTGATAATTTCACCAAAGATATGCATTTCTTCACAGATATCATCCGTCCACACTTTTCTCAGGTGTGACAGTGTCATGTGTTTTGCTGCATCGATACGAAAACCTTTCACACCAATCGCTTTTAGAGCCTTTAAATACGTTCGCTGCAGGGCGACCACATTGTCGTTGTCGAGCAGTGTTGGTAGGCCCGGATCACTGGCTCCCCCTGTGATGCGTCCGTTTTGAACTTCCCACGTGTCTTTCCAATTTTTGATGCCGAACGCTTCTACAAAGTCATTTTCATCAAAAAGTGGCTTAGACAGATCACCAAACAAACGTATTGATTCATAGTATTCAGGATCATTTTGATATGACGTCAGATCTTGTGCGTTTGGATACGTTAAATCGCTGCGGATACTAGATTCATTCGCCATATGGTTGAATACCACATCGACATAAGTTCGAAGGCCGTGCTGCTTTAGCGTCTTCACCATAGCGATAAAATCGAGCGTATCACCGAGCTGGTTATCAATCATACGATAGTCTTGTGGCTGATAACGTTGCCACCACTGAGTTCGAGATGCTCGACCGCTACCTTTAGGGGCGCGTAGTGATTTCATCGCTGGTGAAACTAAAACCGATTTATATCCCAACTCCCGAATCAGTGGGGCGTTCTTCATTACGTCAGCATAGCACCAGTCAAAAGCGTGCAAGATAACATCTGTCGCTGGGTTGCTTAACATAACTGAACTCTCCATGTTGTTCTCCTACCAAACTCGTTTACAGCTTTCTAGATAAGGCAAAGCTGTTTAAATGTCCTCAAGAATGGCATTTATTATATGAGTTACTCATTAAAACCCCTCCTCCTCCTACCAATTACTCGCGGTGGATGATGAAGGGCGTAGCATTAATTATCGCATAGCGTCTGGGATGAACACTCAGCCATAATCCAATTGAATTTATCAAAAAGTCACAAAAAAGGAGCGACTATACGCTCCTTTTATTCCATCTAATACATATCTTACACTAGGTTCTGTAAAGAACCTTAACCACGTGCCAACCAAATTTCGTTTTAACAAGATGCGGTACCAGCGTCTCGCCAGAGAAACAAACCTTATCAAACTGAGGCACCATCTGCCCTTTACGAAACTCACCTAAATCGCCGCCCTTTTTACCAGATGGACACGTTGAGTACTTCTTCGCTAGTGTCTGAAACTTAGCGCCTTTTTTAAGCTGCTTGATGATCTCTTCTGCTTGTTCTTTATGCTTCACCAAAATATGAAGCGCTGCTGCTGTTCTTGCCATGATAACTCTCAGTTTGTTGCAGTCTGCTTGCCGACTTACTTTCATCGACAGCGAGTATTTAGCGTGATTTTAACCCAAGCGCTACCATTCTTCACTCTATAACCGAAAACAGCCACCTTAAACCCCCTAAAAACCGTATAGTTACTTGCCGCGGCTTTTATTTACCTTTAAATTATTCTTTATAAATTAAGAGTGTAGTAAATAGGAGCCAATTATGGCCAAACCGATCAGTAAAGCGAGTCAGTCACAGGGAATGTTGATGTTCAAATTGTCCCTCACTCAAAGTTTTGCGATTGGCACGCTTAAAGTCAGGGAAATCGTTCCTTTTCAACCGATGACCCAAATCCCCTACTCTCACCACCATGTGATTGGCACCGTGACTATTCGCGAGCTTACGGTTCCAGTGATTGATATGTCTGCTGCGATTGGCTTTCGCCCGATCACTCCCGCTGAGTACAATGACTGTTTGCTCATCGTGACTGATTGTTTAAGAACGGTCGTGGCATTCTTGGTTCGCTCTATAGATAAAATCATTGAATGTGATTGGAAGAGTATTGAATCGCCGCCAGCGAGTGTAGGCCGCAATGTATTTGTGACAGGCATTACGCGCTTTGAAGATCGTATCGTGCAAATGCTCGATGTCGAACTACTGCTCTCTAAGATCTACCCTGATTACGAGAACGCGCATATTCCGATGCTGACCGATGTAGAAAGGGAACGCCTCAAAGCGCTGAACATCTTATTGGTGGATGACTCTTTGATTGCGCGTAAGCAGCTATCTGATGCTCTAGACAGCATCAACATTCCTTACAGTATTTGTAACAACGGATTGGATGCAATCGATCTGATGAGACGCCAAGCTAGCGCCGGCAATGCAGTCGACCTGTTAGTGAGCGATATTGAGATGCCAGGACTCGATGGCTACGAGCTTGCGTTTGAGGTTCAAAATGACAGCGCACTAAGCCATGCTTACTGTATTTTGCATACCTCACTATCAAGTGAGATATGTGTTGACCGTGCGAATCAGGTAGGTGCCCACGAAGCGCTTGAGAAATTCAATGCCGGTGAATTAATCGAAGCCATGCAGCGTGGCGCAAAAGTCTTAAACGACGCCTCGACGACCGCTTAAACTCTATCTTAGATAGCTAAACCACATGCTTAATGGTTTAGCTTGGAAACTTCTTAGACTTTCATCGATTAATCAGAACAGGACTAAACGTTAGTCTTTCTTTTTAGGCATCGAGCTTTTTGGCATAGAATAGCTCTTACTCACAAACTCCACTTCCTCAACCTCATTGATATGATTGGTATAAGACGCCAAGGCATACAGAGTGTTCGCGACTAAGTTAGCGTATTTAAAAAGAATCGGATCCGGTGACTTTTTGCTTTCATGGTGCTCAATGCTCACCAAAGCTCGCACCACTTTCTTAGCCTGACAACGACACATGTGAAGCTCGCTTGACACTCGATTCCCACCAGGTAATACGAAACCTTTAAAACCACCTTGTAGCTGCTCACGGATACGGTGGTAATCTTGCTTGAGCTCGATCAATTCAGATTCGGTGATGGCGAGCTTACCGCGCACAGAACCATTCAGGTGATAGATGTTTGGCTGCAAACGTTGCAGGATCTCACGCACCTGAGGCTCCAAATCTAAAGACAACACCAACCCAACTCGGCAACATAGTTCATCCGACAAAATCTCAAAATCACAAATAGGACTGTCTTCATAGATGAATGGGTAACAGAACTCGTCCCAATCTCGACTTACTGGTTTCACGCAACAACCCTTAAACTTGAAATAATCTGACATCAATATACCAAACTCTTTGGTTTAGTCTGTTTTTTCGCATATCAAACTCCCGTGTATCGACAAGGCTCTCCAACGTCACAACGACAATGTCTTGATACAAAAAAGTACATCTTAAAAACCGAACATGTAAAACATCAAAACCATCAATAACTTTTCTCTTAAATAAAATCGAAATGAATCTTTCACATCACTGAAACGGTTTAGCCACGTAAGTGAAATACGCACTATTCAAGATAGCTTCAAACGATACCCCTACCGTCTCGTTAACACTCTAATTCAAGACCTCGATATCGATTTCATCCAAAAGGAAACGAAGATGAATAAGCTAATTTTGGCAGGCGTTCTGTCAGCGACAGCGGCAATGCCCGCGTTCGCAACAACTCAAGTCACTTGGTGGCACGCAATGGGCGGTCAGCTTGGAGAAACAGTAAACAAAATTGCGACCGACTTTAATGCGTCACAAGATGATTACGAGATCACGCCAATCTACAAAGGTTCATACACCGAGACCTTAACAGCGGGTATCGCGGCATACCGCGCAGGTGAAGCACCCAATATTCTGCAAGTATTCGATGCTGGCGCGGCAACCATCATGAACGCGAAGGGCGTCGCGAAACCGGTACAGGATATTCTGGTGGAGTCGGGCTACAGCTTTAATTCGAACGACTACCTCGCGGGCGTTCGTAACTTCTATGCCGACAACCAAGGCAAGATGGTCGGTATGCCTTTCAACAGCTCGACACCGGTTCTTTACTACAACAAAGACCTTCTGGCGGAAGTGGGGGCAGAAGCACCTAAAACTTATGAAGAATTAGAAGTGGTGGCTAAGAAACTGAAGGCAGAAGACCACATCGCGTTTTCTCAATCTCTGACGCCGTGGATCATGTTCGAGAACTTTAAATCTCGCCACAACCTACCGGTCGCTGACCAAAACAACGGCTACGATGGCCTATCCACTAAGCTAATGTTCAACACCAAAGACATGATGATGCACGTTAGCAAGATGAAAGAGTGGTCCGATCTAGGTTACTACAAGTATTACGGCAGCGATTGGGATGCAAACCAAACACCGTTCGAGCGCCAAGAAGTGGCGATGTGGATGGGTTCTTCAGGTTCATTCGGTGGCTTACGTAACCGCGTACCTTTCGAACTCGGCACCACATACCTCCCATACTGGAAATCAGTTAACCCGGACGCAGGCTTAACCTTCATTGGTGGTGCAGCTCTGTTTGCACTCAATGGCCATGACCAACAACAAGACAAAGGTGTGGCAGCGTTCTTTGATTACCTGACTAAGCCTGAAACTCAAGTCTACTGGCATAAAACAACAGGTTATGTACCTGTAACGAACGCTGCATATGAACTAGCCAAAGAGTCTGGCTACTACAAAGAACAGCCAGACGCAGAAGTGGGCGTAAAGCAGCTAAGCCTCAAATCAGGCACGTGGACTAAAGGCTACCGCTTGGGTTACTACCCACAAATTCGTGAAGTGATGCATCGTGAGTTTGACAATATCTTCGCCGACCGCTCTAGCGTCGAGAACAGCCTAGACAAGGTTGAAGATGAAAGCAGCAAACTACTAAAACGTTTCGCTCGCACCATGAACTAATTCTGCTTTTTAGCTAAAGCATATAATTGAACTAAAGGCTTAACAAACCAAAGCAGTTCATCGCTCCTCACAACTTGTCAAAACCTCGATCAAAGAGCGTGATGGCAAAGTGTGAGGAGATTCTTCATTAGCGCCATTTCTTGCTCCAACAACGATAACTCAACGGGATGCATACCTTGATACCGCGCTAGGATTTAGGTCGCTAATAGTGGCCACTGTAACTATTTTTAGGGATTACCCTGTGGAACGACGTCAGCAATTCTTTCACTCTCCGCTGCCTTACCTATTTTTGGCGCCTCAGATACTCATCATTGCCGTTTTCTTTATCTACCCAGCGACAAAGGCAGTATACCTGTCTTTTATGTTAGAAGACCCTTGGGGCACCTCTTCCATCTTCGTGTGGTTTGAGAACTATCAAATGCTATTCGAATCGAGCGAGTATCTGAACTCGATTGGCTTCACCTTAATGTTCGCCATCGTAGTCTCTTTCTTATCGCTTGCCTTAGCGCTGCTGCTCGCAGTGAAAGCCGACAACATCATTCACGGACAAGGCGCTTACAAGGTTACTCTCACTTGGGTTTATGCGGTTGCACCCGCGATAGCAGGCGTTATCGGCGCTTTCTTGTTTAACCCGAACATTGGTGTATTTACCGAGTTGTTTGCCGTTGTGGGTTGGGACTTCAGCTTCCAAACCGATCCTGTAGATGCCACGTTTGCTCTGATTTTGGTTTCAGTGTGGAAACAAGTTTCGGTGAATTTCATCTACTTTCTGGCAGGGCTTCAATCTATCTCTTACGCGGTAAAAGAAGCGGCAATACTCGACTGTATCAGCGACTCGAAACGTTTTTGGACTATCACCTTCCCGTTACTCGCGCCCACTGGATTTTTCCTACTGGTCATCAACCTTACCTACTCGTTCTTTGAAACCTTTGGCGTGATAGACACCATGACTAATGGCGGCCCAGGTGGCGGCACGACTTCGTTAGTGTACAAGGTCTATCGAGATGGGTTTGTTGGCGCAGATTTAGGCGGCAGTTCTGCACAATCTGTTGTGTTGTTACTACTGGTACTCACTCTCACATTTATTCAGTTTCGCGTTGTAGAAAAGCGTGTTCACTACTAGCCCATCACTGTTAGAACTGAACGCGACAGGAGTTATTTATGAAAAGTAATAAGGTATCAGACCATCTAATTTTAATTGCTGGGATGCTGTTTATGTTGGTCCCTATCTGGCTGATCTTCGCCAGCTCGACGCATAACCCAAACACCATTGTCAGCGATGGCTTGCAATGGTTACCGGGCGATAACTTTACAGCCATTTATAGCGAAGCTTGGAACAAAAGCATGGGCTTCAGTGGTGAAGTCACCGCTAGCAAAATGATCGCCAATTCGATGATCATGGGACTAGGTTTTGCGATCGGTAAGATCATCATTTCGATGATGGCCGCGTTTGCTTTGGTCTACTTCAGGCTACCTTACGCCACAGCTTGGTTTTGGCTGATTTTCGTAACCCTGCTGTTGCCACTAGAGGTTCGTATTATCCCATCTTATGAAGTGGTTGCAGGGCTTGGCCTGCTTAATAGCTACACAGGTTTAATTCTCCCTCTGATCGCCTCAGCCACCGCAACCTTCTTTTTTAGACAGTTCTTCAAAACCATCCCCGATGAATTATTAGAAGCTGCACAGTTAGATAACGCAGGTCCGTTTCGATTCTTTGTCGACATCTTACTGCCACTGTCTAAAGCCATGATCGCCGCGATCTTCATCATCATGTTTGTGGTGGGTTGGAACCAATATCTGTGGCCAATCATGATGACCACGGACGAAGGCTACAACACCATCGTGATGGGCATCAAACACGTACTCAACAACATCAATGAAACAAGTTTACCTCGCTACGACTATGTTTTTGCCATGGTGATTTTAGCGATGTTACCGCCTGTTTTAGTAGTGGTGGTATTTCAGCGTTGGTTTGTAAAAGGGCTAGTAGAAAGTGAAAAATAATAACGACACAACTCAAATGAACAATAACCGCATTCAATCACTCAATGAGTGCAAGACATCTCACCTGCCTTCTCACCAAGCTACCCACGAAAATACAGAGGACACCCCGATGCCAAACCTAAAGCAGACGCTAGCGCACAACCAAGCCACTCACAATAATACGCGTAAAGCTCCCACCATGTTGGGTATCAAAAACTTGGTCAAGACGTATGAAAACGGCCATCAAGCCGTCAAAGGAGTCTCTCTTGATATCGATAAGGGTGAATTCTTAGTGTTAGTGGGCCCTTCTGGTTGTGGCAAGTCTTCTATTTTGCGTTCCATTGCGGGCTTAGAAAGCATCTCTGGTGGCGAAATACACTTAGGTGGTCGCCGTGTTGATAACGAAAAGCCAGCTCTACGTGATATCGCCATGGTCTTTCAAAATTACGCACTCTACCCTCACATGACGGCGTACAACAACCTGGCTTATGGGTTAAAAAACCGAGGTATCAGTCAGCACGTGATTGAAGAGAAAATAGAGAAAGTCGCCAAGACACTGAAAATCGAAGAATACCTAGACCGTAAGCCAGCCAAGCTTTCAGGTGGCCAGCGTCAGCGTGTTGCAATGGGTCGAGCGATCGTTCGCGACCCTCAACTTTTCCTGTTTGATGAGCCTTTATCTAACCTAGATGCCTCACTGCGTGCTCATATGAGATTGGAAATCAAAAAGCTGCAACGCGAACTCGGTGTAACCAGTGTTTACGTCACTCATGACCAAGTCGAAGCCATGACACTGGCAGATAGAATTGTGGTTCTCAACAAAGGCCAGATAGAACAGGTCGGGACGCCAAGAGAGGTTTACCACCAGCCTGCCAGTACCTTTGTGGCAAGCTTCATTGGCAGCCCAGCGATGAACTTCTTATCTGCCACGCTCGATGATGGCTACCTTGAAATCGGCGATCAACAAATGTACCTACCAGAATACGCGCACGTTAAGGACGCGACCATCACGCTTGGTATTCGCCCTGAGCACTCAGAAATTGGTTCGGAACTAATGATGAACATCTTGCCGCTGGAATTACGTATCAGCGTGGTTGAGCCGTTAGGCCCGAATCAATTAGTTCATGGCTTTGTGAACGAACAACCCTTTATTGCAGTCACACCCGAAACAACTTTGTGCCAAGCTGTCCCCCTCGGTCTAAGCATCGATAAATCCAACCTGCATATTTTTGACAGTCGTGGGAAGCGTATTCACCCAAATAACTTTACTTCACAAGAGTCACGCGAAGAGGTAACAAGCTTAACGACGGCTCTCGCTTAATCGAGTACACTGATATTTAATGCGTTTTTACGGTGCGTTTAAGAAGGATTAAGTTATGTCGTCTATCATCGTAGGTCACCGTGGTGTTGCAGGTACTCACCCAGAAAACACCAAAGCAAGTATTGAACAAGCGGCGAAACTCGGCTTGAAATGGATTGAAGTAGATATTCAGCCTACTCAGGATGATCAACTTGTGGTTTGCCACGACCATACGCTTGAGCGCTGCAGCGATGGCAAAGGTCGTGTCGACGAACATACCCTTGCAGAACTGCGTCAGCTTGATTTTGGCCGTTGGAAGTCTCAGCAGTTCGCTGGTGAAAGAATATTGACGTTAGAAGAGTTGCTCGCGCTTGTTGAGCAGCATGATCTCAGCGTCAACTTAGAGGTCAAAGTCGACAGTCGACATCAAGCGCCTCATGTCGTTGATTTGCTGCATACCGAGTTGATTCGCTCAAATCTAGACACCGATAAGGTCTTACTTTCGAGCTTCAGCCATAAGGTGGTTGCTGAAATGGCTCGTCATTTACCGAGATATCGAGTGGGAGTAATCACGGATCAACTGACTCAAGATGATCTTATGCTCATCAATGAAGTCAAAGCGTTCAGCTGTCACATGAACTATGAACACCTTGATCAGAGCGATCTTGACACACTCAACGAAGCGAACATTCAAACATGGTGCTACACCGTAAACGATCCGTCTCGCTTCGAATTTCTCTCAAATGTGGACGCGGTATTCACTGACTTCCCAAATAAATTCAGCTCGATAAATTGACTTAACAAATACTATAAAAGTCACCCTGAGAGACTTTAAAATTAACCTCTAGAAACCTCAAAATTAGGTAGCAAACACAAGTGAGTAGGAGTACATTCCGCTGCTCACTTGGTTTCATCAGCTCGCTCTATTTAGACAGCTTCATTGGTCACTTAATTTATGGATCTCATTTTTAGTCCAACTTTCCCAATTTTGGGTGCAATCTTCATTTTCGCCGCTATTGTTCGTGGCTTCTCAGGTTTCGGTTTCACTTTAGTGGCATTGCCATTAAGTGCTTTATTCGTGCCTGTTATCGAACTGGTACCCGTGTTTATGCTTATCGACCTACTCGGTAATGTTCAGTTGCTGCCCAAGGTAAGAAAACACGTTAATTGGCGCTGGGTTTCAAAGATATTGATCCCTTGCCTTACCTTCACTCCGGTCGGCTTACTTCTGCTCAAGTCTGTTAGCCAAGACACAATAATTTTGATCATCAGTGCCTTCATTTTTACGTCTGCACTTGTGATCTACAAAGGGTTCCAGTACAAAAGCGAACCTAGAGTTGCTCCTTATATTCTGGGCAGTCTTGCAGGGATAATGAACGGCGCGGCTTCAATGTCAGGGCCTCCAATTGGCACTCATGCATTGGCAAGCCCTGTCGCTCCGCACATTGCCAGAGCAGGCCTGATAGCATTCTTTGTATTGGCGGATTCCACTGCGTTTGTTTCGGCATCTATCGCTGGGTTAGTCGACCGTGATGTAGTGTGGCTGACTCTCGCGCTCCTACCAAGTAGCATGTTTGGCGGTTATGTCGGTTCTAAACTGTTCGAAAACTTTGGCGGGGCGAAGTTTAAGCCAGTCACCATTGCACTGCTCATCGTAATTGCGATATTCAGTGCAGGTCGAGTCTTACTGTAACTGGCTTTAGTGGTTGACTTTGGAAGTTGCTTTTACGCATTAACTGCGTGAATTGATTCCGGAAAGTGATTAAGAAAATTGGGTGCCCATCACTACCATTCAATATGGATAGGGGTACCCATTTTTACGAGTTGAATGAACTCATCCATATCTTGATTGGTTAATGCAATACAACCATCCGTCCAATCAAAGCTTTGAATAAAGCTCGGTGAACGGCGCTCACCATTTTTAATACCGTGGATCTTTATGTTCCCTCCAGGGTCGACACCATTTTCTTCAGCCCACTGCATATCCGAAAGTTGCGGGTAGCTGATATGCACCGAACGGTGAAAATCCGATTGTTCCATCACATAATCGAGTTGGTATTTCCCTTCAGGTGTTCGGTTGTCTCCTTCAAAACGTTTATGCCCTTTCGGTTGTTTGCCTAACGCAATACGAAACTCCTGAATCACCTCATCCCCTTTAAGTAGATACATTCTGCGTTTCGATTTATCGACTTTCACTAAAGTGACCACTTGAAGCTGAGGACCAATTTCAGAAAAGGAATCTGGCGCCATATAAGGTTCTAATAATGAGGTTTGAACAGAAGCTTTAGGTAAACGTTGCGATGAGCCTTGCGCCATCTGAGTCATTTGAATGGATATATCCTCACCCAGAGCGTCAGAGCCTATTTTATCAACGACGACCATCTCTGCGTGTGCGAGCGTAACCATCAAAAATAAACACAGTGATAAAGGTAAAAACGGACGCACCCTTACATCTCCATAAAACGCATCGACATGATTCGAGACTGAGTTTCCATTCCTAGAGACTCATAAAAGCTCTGAGCTTGTTGATTGAACTCCATCACTTCTAATCTTAATTCAATCGCGCCCTGAGCTTGCGCCCATTGATTAAATGACTTCATCAGTGCTCGGCCAACACCCTTACACTGAATTTGGTCACTCACCACAATCGTATTCACTCTTGCCACCTTGTGAGACTGGATAAAGCTCACACCTTTGTTCTGCGTTACCTTACCCGCAAGAAAGCCAATCACTTCATCCTGTTCAACAACGACAAAGAAGGCCCCTGCCGGGTCAATCATTAAGCCCAACCAGTACTCCTCACTGTCTGCATTGCTCTGTGATGGAGGCGCGAAAACCATAGGCGCACCAAGATGATGTTGACGATTTATCTGATCAGAGAGCGCTAAAATCGCGTTAATGTCAGTTACCTTCGCAGTCCGAATTTGCATATCATCACCTAGTTTGAATTCAATAACACCTTAGCAAAAATGCCTTAAATATGCACCGTCCCTCGGGGCGACTCAGCCCTTCGATGGAAGATTACCTTTAATATTAGGCACTAAGTTTAAGGAAATTGTTTCGCAAATCTCGAACACAACACCCACCTTAGAGTGCTACTATCTTCGCAGACCCTAAGTATCGGATGCCACTATGATTAAGTTCGCTGTAATTGGAACCAATTGGATTACACAAAAGTTTGTTCAAGCTGCTCACGAATCTCAATCGATGCAACTTGCTGCGGTTTACTCTCGAAACCTAGACAGCGCGGTACAGTTCGCTCAAGAATTTGACGTTGAAACAACTTATGATTCACTCGACGCATTGGCAAATGACAAAACTGTTGAAGCCGTGTACATCGCTTCACCAAACTCGCTGCATTGCGAGCAATCTATCTTCATGATGGAAAACGGCAAGCATGTCATCTGTGAGAAGCCTGTCGCATCGAATATTGATGAAGCAACCCGAATGTTTGAGGTTGCTCAGCAAAACGGTGTAGTGTTGTTTGAGGCGTATAAATCTCAATTCCTACCGAACTTTAAGCAAGTTCAACTTGGGTTAGAAAAGATTGGCAAGGTACATAAGGCACACATCAATTACTGCCAATATTCATCGCGCTACCAAAAATACCTAAACGGTGAGAACCCAAACACCTTCAATCCTGCTTTTTCTAACGGCTCATTAGTCGATATTGGCTTCTACTGTGTTGCCGCGACAGTCGCGCTATTTGGCAAACCCAAAAATGCACAGGCTTCTGCAAAGCTACTTGATTCCGGTGTGGATGCGCATGGTTGTGCGATCTTCCAGTATCCTGAGTTTGACGTGACGCTTGCTCACTCCAAAGTCAGCGACTCTTACGCACCAAGCGAGATCCAAGGCGAGCAAGGAGCAATCATCATCGATCACATCGCTGAATGTACTGATGTTAAGATCCGCTACCGTGATGGCAGCATTGAAAACCTCACTCAAGCACAAAGCGAGAACTCAATGAGTTATGAGGCACAAGGCTTTGTAAGCTGCATTGAGGGTGATAAAGAAACTCAAGCTCACGCCCAACAACGCGCTTTAACTGTTGCCAAGTTAATTACAGAGATGCGTCAGCAAGTCGGTGTCGTTTATCCAGCCGATAAATAACATCACTGCTAGGGTAACCAGCTGATTTTTAATAAATACCGATTTATGCATAACTAAATTTAATCTTTACGACAAACAACCGGATTAGTCGATTGGGGTACCATCTGTTTAAATCCGCGTTCGATATCTATCGTATTAATTTAATTTATTGAAGGTGTGTAAAGTGTTTTCAGTTGATGATCGCGTTGTAGCAACAAAAGGTGTTGAGCTAGGTGAAATGGTAGTAATTGGCCTAAGTGCTGGTGGCGGCTACGTTCACGTTACAACAGTAGAAGGCGCAATAATGACGCTTACTTACCCTGCAAAAGACCTTAAAAAAGCATAGTCTAACCGCTCCGCTCTTTTAGTAGTCACTCTGCTAAAGGTAACAAAATTGAGGCCTTGGCTGATTTCACTCTTCTGCATTAGAGTGAACAGCCAGAGCCTTTTTTATACCTACAATCCCTTACCAGCCTCCCATTAGTTTACTCATTGCAGTAAAACTAGCTCCAACAGACAATTGAATGAATCAAAGACTATTTGCATCAAGTACTTGTTGTTAATGCCTACAGTTTATTGGTGCTTAACGTTTATTGAGACTTAGCGTCTATTGAAGCTTAGTATTTGCAAGACTTTCTGGTACATTAGCATCATCTTATATTTGTAATTACCTGAACTAAAGGAAGCTATGAAGCTTTATATTTACGACCACTGCCCTTTCTGCGCACGAGTAGCCTACATCGCTCAATCTCTAGGCTTAAACATCGAACTTGTTTCTGTGGATTATGATGATGCCCAAACCCTTATCGATTTGATCGGCAAAAAGATGGTGCCTGTGTTACAAAAAGACGACGGTTCTATCATGGCAGAAAGCTTAGATATCATCGCGTACTTCTTGGATTTGAAATCAAGCGATGAGCAGCGTGTGCCATCAGAGCAAGTCACTCTGTTCCAAGCTCGCGCATTCCCGCTAACTCAACAGATTGGACGCCCACGCTGGTGTAACCTCGACTTGGCTGAATATCGCTCTCCAGGAGCCAAAGAAGCTTGGCGTGCCAGTAAAGAGACTGAAGGTTTTAACTTTCAAGAGCTCTTAGAAAAGACACCTCAGTTCGTTCAACTGATTAACCCATTACTGAAAGATGCCGAGCTCTTACTGGATCTAGAGAATGGTGAGTCATCACAGCCTCTTATCGACCAAGCAGTGTATTTCTCGATGCTTCGTGGCTTCTACGCAGAGGCGACAATAGAGTGGCCACATGACTTGAACCGCTGGATGGAGAACAAAAGCAAAGTGCTCGATATCAGCTTACTGCGTTAGTCGTCTCAGCTAAAGTGACATAGTAGCTTAGAGACTAAAGTACACGCTAGAAACAAGGCAGCCTCGATACAAACATGCATCAAGGCTGCTTTTTCCTTTCTGAAAGTGAGTGAAGTGAAGTCACCTCATATCATTGAGTAAATGCTGGATATTTCACTTCTTGTGCTGGTTTAAACACTCTAGCTCCTTCACGGTTTTCTCAGCTGACATTCTTCACTTTAAATTGACCAACAATGTTCTGAAGTTGTTCCGATAAGTTCACTAGTTCGTGGCTCGACTCTACCGTTTGTTCAGCACCCACAACGCTCTCTTTAGTAATACGGCTAACATTCACTACATTCTGATTAATCTGTTCTACCGTGACACTCTGCTCTTCTGAGGCACTGGCACTCTGCGTACTCATATCAGAGATACTATTAATGGAACGAGTAATAACATCAAAAGCTTGCCCTGATTTCTCAGCATTCTCTACACTCTTCTTGGCAATATCACTGCTTTTCTGCATGCTGTTCACTACATCTTTCGTCCCAAGCTGTAAGCGCTCAATTAAGCCTTGTATCTCAGAGGTCGAATCTTGTGTTCGTTGAGCAAGACTTCGCACTTCATCAGCGACAACAGCAAAGCCTTTTCCTTGCTCTCCCGCTCTCGCAGCCTCAATAGCTGCATTTAATGCAAGCAAGTTAGTTTGAGCGGCAATATCTAATATCACATCAAGAATACCGCCAATATTGGTGGCTTCACGGGAAAGATCTTCAAGACGATCCATCGTGCTTTCGATCTCAGACTCCAAAGAATTAATGCTCATCGTTGTCTCTTGCACTACGGTCAAACCTTGCATCGCTTCCTCACTCGCTTCACTTGCTGATTGAGCAGTATCAACAGCATTTCTTGCGACTTCTTGAACGGATATAGACATCTGGTTCATCGCAACAGCAACTTGATCTGTCATCAACATTTGCTCATTTGCACCGCTATTCGTAGTCACCGTAATATTGGTGAGCTGAGTTGATGAACTACTCAATCGTTCACTTGCAACCATCATGTTGCCAATGATTGTTTTTAAGCTTTCTGCGGTTGCTTTCAACGCGTTGGTTAACTCTCCAATTTCATTCTTCGCACCTTTTTCAATATTTACGGTGAGATCCCCTTTCGCTAGTTGCTTAGCGACACCGATAACGTAGTTTATCTGTGAGGTGATATTTCGAGAGATCAAAGCACCGAAACCGAAACAGAATACGACTGAAGATACACCACCAACAACGAGTACCATCAGAGCTAAATCGGAGGCTGAGCTTGCTGCCTCTTTTCTTTCAACCATGAGTACTTGCTCGACGTTAATGATTTCAGACACTTTATTACGCAAGCCATCCATATATTGCTTGCCCTGCTTTTTGGCAAGCTTAACGTAAAGTTCATCAATGGAACTAAATCGGTTGGATTCACGCACCAATGTAATCGCCCTCGATGCATAATCGTCAATCCATGATTGAATATCACGCGATAGTTGGCTATTCCCCATAGACGCTAGCTGCTTATCAACTTTCGATTTGCCTTGATGGTAAGGTTCTAAAAAAGCTTCTTCACGATTTAGCATAAATCCACGTAAACCTGTTTCCATGTTTACCATGTGATTAATAAGAGCCTCGCCATTTAGGTAACGCCCTGTAGCAATCTCAGCTCGCAGGTTATCCATTTTCTCTTTACCGACACCACTCGCGATCAATGCTTGGAGTTGGTTAACGTAAGCCTGTCCATCATGGATACTCTTACGTAAAACAATAACTTCTTGAGCATACTTCTGCCACTCCATAGCTGCTCGATTTACTTCATCAAATCGTTGTTGTTGAGCAGGATTGTCACTAGTGAGCATTTTTACTGTCGATAAGCTCTCTTCAAAAGCCTGCTTACCTGCATGGTAAGGTTCTAGATACTCTTCCTGGCCACCGATCGCATAACCTCGCAAGCCTGTCTCTTGGTCGACCATCGAATTAACTAAGCGATTGGATTGATCAATCACCTGGTAGGTATGCGTAACCATTGCATCGGTACTATTCAACGTTTTAATCGAATTCCACACGACGACGCACAGCGTAACTAAAATGCTGACCGTGATGACATTACCGAAAAGTAACCTACTGCGAATAGTAAGCTCTGATATATTCATAAACTGTTTTCCCTAACCTGTTGATGAACTGACGTATGTATTTGTAATAATTATCGGTTATTTAGTTAACCGTTCTCTAAACAATAGGTACACATCCGGTAAATAGGCAAAGAAATAAGCTATTTTTTCATAAGTATTTTAGGGGAAAGAGCTAACAACGAGAGAGGGAAGGTTGGATATAGCAGATATGAATAACAGAAAAAGCGACTTCACTGCTCCTTGTAACAGGCGCAATGAAATCACAATTTAGGTATCGTCGATAACACGCTAAAGCAGCCGGCGTCTCAAGCCAGTTCGCTCTAAGATTCGCGTTGAAATTTCTTCAACCGATAATGAAGACGTGTTGATGTAAGGTATCGCTTCTCGGCGGAACATCGCCTCTACTGTTTGTAGCTCATACAAACATTGCGAATCACTCGCGTATTCACTGCCCGCTAAACGGTTCTCACGGATCTCAGTCAGCCTTTCGGCATCAATGGTTAAACCGAACAGCTTGTGTCGGTAAATCTCAAACTCAGGCAGTAGCTTCAAGCGCGCTAAATCATCATGGATGAATGGGTAGTTCGCTACACGTAGACCAAACTGCATCGCCATATACAAGCTTGTCGGCGTCTTACCGCTTCGAGAAACACCCAACAAGATGATGTCGGCTTCTTCCAACCCTTTCAGCGTGATGCCATCATCGTGGGCAAGTGTGTACTCAATCGCAGCAATACGGTCGAAATACTTCACCGAGTCCTTATTTACACTGCGTGAGCGTTGCAGTTTAGGCACCGGAGCCATCTGAATGTCATCCTGTACTTTCTGCACGATGCTTTCCAACACGTCATAACAGTGCGCTGGCGCTTGAAGCAATTTCGCTTTGATGTCAGGTATCACAATCGAAAAGAACACTAACGGTTCTAACCCGGTATCACGATACGAAATTTCAATCTCTTTTAATAAATCAGAAAGTTTGTCCTCACTTTCCACAAACGGGAAGGTTTTTTCATTGGCTTTGAAAGGGAATTGACCTAGAACAACATGCCCTAAAGTCTCACATGTTATGGCCGTTCCATCAGAAACATAGAATACATCACGACTTTGAATATCAATTTGCATTTTTTATTTAATGTTTAAAATTATTTTGAGTAGGATGGGAACCATAATATATATAACGAAACCCTGCTGACTATTACGTCCCCCACAGCTTTTAAAAATAATTTACATTTTTTTAAACTGACACGTAATCGTTTGCCTTTAAATCCCTACAATGCTTGCTATGTTTCTGGAGAAATAAATGCAAAATAATACCCTATGGTTCAATGGCCTATCCATGGAAGATGTCGACAAAGTCGGCGGTAAGAACGCCTCACTGGGCGAGATGGTTTCTAACCTGTCCAATGCTGGTGTTTCTGTACCTAATGGTTTTGCTACCACTTCGTATGCGTTTAACGACTTTCTTGATTACAAAGGTCTAGATGAGCGCATCCACCAACTACTTGATGAACTTGATGTTGAAGACGTTGACGCACTGCGTAAGACAGGTGCAACGATTCGACAATGGGTTCTAGATGCCCCCTTCCCAGAATCACTAGAGCAAGACATCCGTGATAACTACCGCGAGCTGATTGAAGACAACGAAGAATTGTCTGTAGCTGTGCGTTCATCTGCAACCGCAGAAGACCTTCCAGACGCTTCTTTCGCAGGCCAGCAAGAGACCTTCCTTAACGTGAAAGGCATCGACGCTGTACTAGAAGCAACCAAGCACGTTTATGCGTCGCTATTTAACGACCGCGCTATCTCTTACCGCGTACACCAAGGCTTTGATCACCGCGGCATTTCATTGTCTGCAGGTATCCAACGCATGGTTCGCTCAGACAAAGCCTCTTCTGGTGTGATGTTTACGCTTGATACTGAGTCTGGCTTCGACCAAGTAGTGTTCATCACTTCTTCTTGGGGTCTAGGTGAAATGGTTGTACAGGGCGCTGTGAACCCAGATGAGTTCTACGTTCATAAGCCAATGCTAGAAGCGGGTCACTACCCTATCGTTAAGAAGACGTTTGGTTCTAAGTTGATCAAGATGATCTACTCAACCAACCAAGAGATCGGCAAGCAAGTTGATATTATCGACACCGATACTCAAGAGCGTAACGAGTTCTCGCTGAACGATGAAGAGATCAAAGAACTAGCAAAACAAGCGATGATCATCGAGAAGCACTACCAACGTCCGATGGATATTGAGTGGGCAAAAGATGGTATCGACGGCAAGCTTTACATCGTTCAAGCTCGCCCAGAGACGGTATGTTCTCAAAGCGACCAAAACGTTATCGAGCGTTACGAGCTAAACAACAAGGCCGATGTCTTAGTTGAAGGCCGTGCTATCGGTCAACGTATCGGTTCTGGCCCTGTTCGTTTGGTTGACTCACTGGACCAAATGTCACTGGTTCAAGAAGGCGATGTGCTGGTAACAGACATGACAGACCCAGACTGGGAACCTGTAATGAAGAAAGCCTCTGCGATTGTCACTAACCGTGGCGGCCGTACTTGTCACGCAGCAATCATCGCGCGTGAGCTCGGTATTCCTGCAATCGTTGGCTGTGGTACAGCGACAAGCAACCTAAACGATGGTGACACCGTGACAGTGTCATGTTCTGAAGGTGAAACTGGCTACGTTTACCAAGGTGAACTCGACTTTGAAATCAAGCGTTCTGAGGTTGATGAGCTACCAATGCTGCCAACCAAAGTAATGATGAACGTGGGTAACCCAGATCGCGCCTTCGACTTCGCACAGATTCCAAACGAAGGTGTTGGCCTTGCTCGATTAGAGTTCATCATCAACAAGATGATCGGTATTCACCCGAAAGCCCTATTAAACTTCGATGCACAAACTGACGAGCTAAAAGCGGAAATCAGCGAACGTATTCGTGGGTACAAAGATCCTATCGACTTCTACGTAAGCAAACTGACCGAAGGCATCGCGACTATCGCTTCTGCATTCTGGCCTAAACGTGTGATCGTACGTATGTCTGACTTTAAGTCGAACGAGTACAGCAACCTAGTCGGTGGCAAAACGTTTGAACCGCATGAAGAGAACCCAATGCTGGGCTTCCGTGGCGCATCTCGTTACATCTCACCAGTATTCGAAGACTGTTTCGAGCTAGAGACTCAAGCGATCAAACGTGTTCGCAACGAAATGGGTCTTAAGAACGTTGAAATCATGATTCCATTCGTGCGCACACCAAGTGAAGCAGCTTCGGTTATCGACATTCTGGCTAAGTTCGATCTTCGCCGTGGTGACCAAGGTCTGAAAGTCATCATGATGTGCGAGCTGCCATCAAATGCGATTTTGGCTGAAGAGTTCTTGAAGTACTTCGATGGATTCTCTATCGGCTCGAACGATATGACTCAGCTAACGCTTGGTCTAGACCGTGACTCTGGTGATGTTGCTCACCTATTCGATGAGCGTAACCCAGCTGTGAAAGCGATGCTGAAAATGGCGATCGATGCTGCAACCAAAGCAGGTAAGTACGTGGGCATTTGTGGTCAAGGCCCATCTGACCATGATGACCTAGCAGAGTGGTTAATGGAACAAGGCATCAGCTCTGTATCCCTAAACCCAGACACGGTTATCGATACATGGTTGAAGCTAGGTAACGTTGCGAATAAGTAACGCTTAGTGCTCAAAATCTATTTAACGAAAAATAGAATCAACAAAGCCAGTCATTGCGACTGGCTTTTTGTTAACCGAAAGCCAACAAAGATAATCTACCTATCACATCAAACATTGGTATCGAGCTAACCTTACGCTATGCTTTACGCAATTCTTCATTGAGATAATTGTCACCACGACAAACCTACCTTCAAGAACAATATGAGTGTTATGAATTCTACGACCGCAACTCCCTCGCCTTCGCTTGGCCGACAACTCTATACCATGACGTGGCCAATGCTGTTTGGGGTGCTTTCTCTCATGAGCTTCCAACTTGTAGACAGTGCCTTCATTGGTCAGCTAGGTGTACTACCGCTCGCTGTTCAAGGTTTCACGCTACCTATTCAGATGATAATCATCGGAATTCAGGTCGGGTTAGGCATCGCGACCACAGCAGTCATTGCGCGTGCAATTGGTGCTAACGAAATACGCTACGCTAAGCAGCTAGGTGGGCTTGTGATCGCAATGGGAAGTGTAAGTGTCGCACTTTTTTCGGTCATCATTTATCTGCTTCGCGGCCCAATTTTAGAACTACTCGATGCTCCAGCAAGCGTATTGCCGATCATCGACTCTTACTGGATCTATTGGTTGGTGAGCTCTTGGACCGGAGCTCTGCTCTACTTTTTCTACAGTGTGTGCCGCGCCAATGGCAATACCATGCTGCCCGGTTCGATGATGATCGCCACCAGCATCATCAACTTGATATTGGACCCGATTTTCATCTTCACGCTAGACATGGGCATCAACGGAGCCGCTATTGCGACCATCTTGGCGTTCGGTGCGGGTACCTTTATCGTTGCTCCTAAGGTGACTAAGAAGCATTGGATGACGTTCGATTGGCACGATCTTGATATCGGCAAGAGCGTTTGCTCCATCGGTAACATCATGGGGCCAGCAATGATCAGTCAACTGCTACCGCCAGTCTCTTCGATGCTCGCCACCAAACTGCTTGCTGGCTACGGCACAGCAGCCGTTGCGGCTTGGGCGCTAGGTTCACGTTTTGAATTCTTCTCTATTGTGGCTGTACTAGCACTGACGATGTCGATGCCACCTATGATTGGTCGAATGTTAGGAGAGAAAAACCTAGAAAACATGCGCAAGCTCGTCAAGATTGCCGTGATGTTCGTATTAGGGTTCCAATTAGTGATCGCACTAGTAACTTGGGTATTCTCTGGCGGGTTGGCAAATCTCATGACTAGCGAAGACGAAGTCTCAACCATATTGAACTATCACTTGCTTATCGTTCCTATTAGCTTAGGGCCTTTGGGTATCTGTATGTTGATGGTTTCTATATCTAATGCTCTTGGCAAGTCTTATACTGCCTTGACGATATCAGCACTGCGCCTTTTTGCTTTCTTCTTACCATGTTTATGGGTTGGTTCGCAGCTTGCTGGCATTGAAGGCCTATTCTGGGGTGCCATGGTAGGCAATATACTTGCCGGCACCTGTGCATGGTTTATGTACCAGCGAGCACTTGGACAAGTCGAGGCTAAGCTAGCCAAATAGGTAATTTAACAGCTAAAGCGTTACGAACGAAAAAGCAGCCAATTTTTAAGTGCCCTCTAAAACTTATCCTAGATCATAAAAACATTCAATAACGCAACCTTTGGTTTTAAATATGTAAACCTTGATGAAGTTTGGGAAATTAAACCTGATTTACCTATTTTGAGTGATCATGTTCAAATGTCATTCGTGATTTACATCTAAAACTTACGATTTGTGGATATTTTGATCGCCAACCTCAGGTTTACAGAAGTTTACCGCACATTGCAAATATACCACCAAAGGAGTAGATTCCAGTCGTAAAGTTTAAAAATGTAAACCAAAATCATGAATGTAAAACAAGTTCGATTCACCGATGAAGACAGAGAATGTTTAAGCAATTACTTCCGCTTGGCGGATACGATTGCCGACTTGATTGGCCCTTACTGTGAGGTGGTCATCCATTCCTTTGAAAGCTTAGACAACTCTGTAGTGAAGATCGTCAATGGTCATCATACCGGTCGTGAAATCGGCTCACCTATCACAGATTTAGGTTTACGTATGTGGAGCACATTCGAGAAAACTGGCGAAGTTTCTCCAAAAAGCTACTTCACCAATGCAGCAGACGGTTCCCTACTGAAATCGACCACCTGTGTACTAGCTGGTCCACAAAAAAAGCCGATCGGCATGCTGTGTATCAACATGAACTTGTCTTTCCCATTCCCAGAAATCGTCAAAACACTGATGCCGCAGTGCAATGTACCTCAGACCATTGTCAGCGAGACATTCAGCAACAATGCGAATGACGTCATTCAACAAGCATTGAGCTCAGCCATTAACGAGGTTGACCAAGATGAGTCGGTTTCCTGCAAAGGTCGCAATAAAGCCATCACCCGTTACTTATTTGATAACGGAGTCTTTGAGCTAAAAGAGACGACGACACAAGTATCAGAACAACTTGGGATCAGCCGTCAGGCGGTTTACAAGTTTATCCGTGAATTTAAATCAGAATAAAACCAATAATTTAGGAGTTACATCGTGAAAAAAATCATTGTTACTAAACAAGCACCAGCAGCTATCGGGCCCTACTCACAAGGTACGTCTTACGGCGAAATGGTTTATACCTCAGGTCAACTACCTCTTATTCCAGAAACCATGCAGTTTGTTGAGGGCGGTATTAAAGAGCAAGCTCGCCAGTCTCTTGAAAATTTGAGAGCTGTTTTAGAAGCAAGCGGAGCTGGGCTAGACACTGTATTGAAGACAACCTGCTTCCTTTCAGACATGGAGAACTTCATTGCGTTTAACGAAGTGTACACGGAAGTATTTCGCACGGAGAACGCACCTGCTCGTTCGTGTGTAGAAGCAGCAAGACTACCAAAAGACGCACTGGTTGAAGTTGAAGCCATCGCATACAAAAAATAACCGACTTAGGTATTAATGGGTATCATAGGAGATTCTCATGAGCGTTTCATTTATTGGATTAAGCATACTGTTCTTTGTGTTCTACGCACTGTTGTCGAACTTCAAAAAACAAAAGAAAAGTTTTAACTTCCGCGTACTAAGTGCGCTTGCAGCCGGCTTGCTGTTCGGTGGTGCAATTCAACTGGTTTTCGGTGTCGGCAACGCGGCAACAGCAGGCTTCGCTGAGCTAATTTCAGTGTTCGGTAAAGGTTACATCAAACTTCTACAAATGATCGTTATCCCGCTAGTATTCGTGGCGATGATCTCTTCGATCATGAACGTTGAAGGGGGCGGCGCACTATCTCGTATCGCACCAAAAATCATCGGTATTCTACTTTTCACTTGTGCAATCTCAGCAGCCGTTGGTATCGCGAGTATTTACCTATTTGGTATCGATGCAAACGCGCTAGTCAGCACAATCGGCACAAACAGTGCAATTGAAGCACGCGGTGATTCATTGGTAGCAACACAAGATGCAATGGCGAGTAGTGGTCTGTCTGGTATGGCACTGTCTATCATCCCAACCAACATCTTTGACATGCTAACAGGCTCTCAACGTACCTCGACACTATCGACAGTATTGTTCGGTATGTTCCTTGGTTACTGCATCCTACAAGTGAAAAACCGTAAGCCTGAGAAAGTTCAAAACTTCGTTGATTTCATCAACTCTGCAAAAGAAGTTGTACTGTCAATGGTACGTGAAATCTTGAAGCTAACGCCTTATGGTGTATTTGCTCTGATGACAACGTTCATGATGACCAACGACCTTTTCGCACTCGCTGAAATGGGCCGCTTCTTGCTAGCGAGCTACGTGGCAATCGGCGTTATGTTTGGCATCCACTTCGTGATGGTGTCAATGTTTGGCCTGTCTCCTGCTAAGTTCATGAAGAAAATCTGGCCTGTATTGGTATTCGGCTTTGGCTCTCGCTCAAGTATGGCGGCTATCCCACTAAACGTTGAAACACAAACTCAACGCCTAGGTGTAGACGAAGAAACAGCAAACATGTCAGCGACATTCGGTACCAGTATTGGTCAGAACGGTTGTGCGGGCATCTACCCAGCAATGTTAGCCATCATGGCGGCACAAGTAATGGGTATGCCAGTTGACCTAGGCTTCATCCTACAACTGATTGCTGTTATCGCGATTGCTTCATTCGGTATCGCTGGTGTTGGTGGCGGTGCAACATTCGCAGCGGTAGCTGTACTAACCATCATGGGTCTAGACATCACAGTAGTAGCAATTCTAGTGTCTATCGAAGCTCTGATTGACATGGCGCGTACCGCGCTCAACATCTCAGGCTCAATGTTGTCTGGTGTTCTAACAGCTAAGAAGAACGGCTCACTGAACACAGAACAATACAATGCTGATGTAGCTGAGACAGTTTCAAAAGAAGCAGCAGTATAATCCCCACGTTTAATTAAGAGCACTCCCATGGGTGCTCTTCTGTTTTTCCTGAGTTCAGGTTATTTAGGTAATAAATATGAAAGTTGTTGTTATAGGCGGTAGCGCCGCTGGTATGAGTTTCGCAGCCAAGTACAAACGTAATCAGCCATCAGACGAAGTCATTGTTCTAGATAAGCGCAGTTACATCTCATTTGGAGCATGTGGTTTACCCTACTTTGCGGGTGGCATGTTTGACGACACGGAACGCATGATTTCTCGTACGCCAGAACAAGCGATTAAATCTGGCTTAGACGTTCGTGTTGAAACAGAGATGGTCGCACTAGACCGCATTCAAAAGCAGATTAAAGTCCGTCATAAAGGCAAAGAGAGCATCATCGATTACGATATGATGGTTATTGCTACAGGCGCGCGTCCAATCGTTCCTTCGTTCGGTGAATACAACTTAGAACACGTATATACACTGACAAGCATGGAAGATGGCTTAGCAGTAAAAGAAGCTTTGAAAGACAGTGACAAACAACGAGTGTGCGTAATTGGCGCTGGTTTTATAGGTCTAGAAGTATTTGACGCAGCACATGGCCTTGGTAAACACGTAACCATCATAGAACGTGAACAGCACATAATGAGCCGCCAGTTCAGCCCAGAGATCATTGAAGTAGTTGAAGGGGCAATTAGAGAGTCAGGTGCAGACCTTAATACAGGGTGCAGCGTTTCTACAATTCGCGATGCAGAGCAAGGCGGTTACATCGTAGAAACCGATAACGGCAACGTAGAAGCTGATGTCGTGATCCTGTCACTCGGCTTCAAACCAAACACAGAAGTATTCGAACTACCAAAAGCTTCAAATGGTGCATTGCTAGTGAATGAATATGGCGCAACTGAAGATGCTTACATCCATGCAGTAGGTGACTGTTCCGTTGTCCATCATATGGCACTAGGCAAATCCGTTTATGTTCCTCTTGCAACCACAGCCAACAAGCAAGCGCGTATGATGGCGGACAAGCTAGCAGGTAAAGATACTTACATGTCAGGCTTCTTAGGTTCATCTTGCTTGAAAGTGCTCGATTACGAACTGGCATGTACTGGCGTGAATGAACTTCTGGCGAAAGAACATAACTTAGATGTGAAAGTATCAACAATTTCAGACAAGAACCAAACCGACTACTATCCAGGTCAAGAAGACATAAAAGTGAAGCTGGTTTACCACCCAGAAACCAATGTACTGCTTGGTGGAGAAATCGTTGGTAAGAAAGGAGCTGTGGGCAGAATCAACGCATTAGCTGTTGCCATCACGGCGAAAATGACCACTCAGCAGTTAGGCTATATGGACTTCTGCTACGCCCCACCATTCGCTCGTACGTGGGATGCTTTAAACGTAGCCGGCAACGTAGCAAAATAAGCAATGTCTAATTAGCTACATTCAAAAATACTAAAGCAGAACCTAAACACTCTGCTTTTGAATACCTAAACTCTATGGAAGCAAAAGTAGAATCAGATAACGACGTATCTAATGTATTTGAGCTTTCTTTTACCAAATTCAAAACGAAAAAAAGCCCGCTGATTTCTCAGCGGGGCTTTCTAATGGTGGTGGAGGGATAGGGATTTGAACCCTAGAAACTCCGATATTCATTCGTTAAATAACCTGATATCAATAACTTAATCATAACGCAGACTAAACTTGCTAATGATTGACTAACTAAATTGACTATAGTTAGCGATTCGTAAATCCGTCAAGTAACGCTTCTAAAATATCCTATATACGTTCACTTTAGACTAAAATCACTCCCCCTCACAGGCTGCGTTTTCACTAACCAAAACCTGAGAAAATTCCCCCAAAATTCTCAACTATTCCATCAAGTTAATCAAAGCAATTCTCGATATTTTGTTTCTAGTCAGCAGTCTTCCCCATAGCTACTCCTGTACGTCATACAATCACATATAACCGCACATATAACCGCAAGCCAGCGTAACAAATTTTTGTCGGATAGGCGGCACCTGTTGCCAGGTGCCTCCCTCCTCAGAACCGTACGTGCAACTTTCACTGCATACGGCTCAAGCCTCCACAAAGGCACCGTTAAGCACCCAGTAAATAAATTACCTTTGCGATACACACTTAAAGCTTTAAAACTACCCAATGGTCACTCAGTGAATAAGAAACCACGGTTCGTTGTCAGAAGACGCACTAATTTCATTCGAAATCATCATTTGCTTTTCTTCTTTAATAAAGTTCTTCAAGCTATCTCGCAACGGGAGACCAGCTAGAAGTCAGCTCGCTTTCGCGCCAGATATAAACCTGTATCCCCTTCATTAAAAAGGGACATTCGCTTTCTCTAGCCTCCTTTACCTGCATACCTATCGGCAACCCTCACAGGTCGCTTTCCCATAGGGAGGTATACAGGCTTACCCTGTTCCGTATGTTGCGTAAAAATGTCAACTTAGATGCCCACTATAGTGCGAAGAGTACGCTGATCACGAAAGAGTAATGTCCAATCTCTTTCCGACTCTCATTGCCATTTTGGCTACAGCGTATTAACCACTTCCGCTGCTTCATCGTATAACGCACCTTACATGGATTCACATTACATTCATCATATTGACTCCCTAGCACTCACTCGAGCTGTGGTTTTCAGGAGGAACATCTTCTCACGATTCCGTTCCCACTCAGCTAACGACTGAGTTTCGTTACATTGTCGGTTCCGCTGCTTTATTCAGGAACCTAGGGTCATCTGGTGATACAGATGGTTCACTCTTGTCGTGGTGAACAACGCTTCATACGACTTCAGGTCGCACGGACATTTCCAAGTTAGCGAACCTGCTAATTTAGCAAATTATGAATTACTTCATGTACGGCAAAGTTGGCTCTTAGATATTCAATATTAATAGTGAATCTTACTTAGACTGTTGAGCTTTACTTTTACGGTATTCACTTGGGGTCATTCCCACGACTCTTGAAAACTCACGATTAAAGTTAGACTTGGTCTGAAAACCAGAATTCATGAATATTTGCGTAATAGTATCTTGTGACAAATCCAAGGAGTGCTTGGCATGTTCTATGCGATACCCATTTATGATCTTAGAAATATTCTTTTCGTGTACCTGATTAACTGCAATTGAAATTTGTTTTGCTGGTATGCCTAACTTTCGTGTCAGTTTTGAAAGGGTTAGCTCAGGGTCTAAGTAAAGTCTGTCTTGTCGGATTTTGGAGTCTAACAGAGAAGTGATCTCGTGAGCCCTCTCACTGGTCATTACCTGGGAACTGCTTGTCTCGTCATTGTGACTGATTTGTTTAGATTTTAACTCATCTGAAACAGGCGTATTAATACCCACGACAACTACAGCTATCGATAACACGGGTAGAAGAGTCAAATGTGCCGCAGTAATGATGTACAGTGAAAATCCACCTTGATTAAAAGTAAAATCTAACGACATGAGCGTGTCTACACACGCTGAAAATATCAGCATCCATCCCGCAATATTCTCCGCTTTCTTTACTCCTTCCCAATTCCCTAACGAGACATTAATCAGTGCTGTTTCTCTTGACGAAAAGCGAATTAGTGCCACTCCATAGCAAGCGTAAATTAAAGTAAGTAGTACATCTAATGGAAGTGCCAACCAAGGTTGAGATACAGCGCTAATTACGACGAATAATGGCGCAACAAAATGCTTAATAGGCAAGGTGCCTAAATCACGATTGGCATGTGCAAACGCATACCACGCAGCAACAGGAATTATGGAGGCCAGAATAGGTTGCGCGATGCTGAAAATGCTAAATCCAAATGTCCAGCGTAAACCAACCATTGCGGTCGTCATAGCACATAATCCTAAAAACATGCTAGCGACTTTACCCTGCTGGGAAAGCTTGGCATAAAGTGATATCGCTAGTAGTCCAAGTAACATGGAAACAACGAACGGGACGGGTATCGCAAGCATAGCAAGTCCTAGATGGATAAATGAGTTCTCACTTTCAGTGAATATCAAGGATAACTCTATGAAATACAATTGAAAACGCAATATAGACCAAAACAGGTTTAAGAACGACCTAAAACCTGTTTTGAGACGTACACACCACTTGTTCCGAGGCAAAATATCACCATCAGTCAAATATTGAGGTGGCATTTATGAAATACTATTTTTTAGCTTGGAAGCGAAGTTTAGACTTTTCTGGTTGTTCGTCCCGTAAAGAATGTTGGATGTTTCTTTTAGTACACACATTAGTAGCGATGGGATGCATTGCGGCAGATATTGCTATGAATATGACAACATGGTTCGACACGATTTATAGCGTTGTAAGTTTCATCCCTATGCTTTCAGTAATTGTTCGTAGACTGCACGATATCAACAAATCAAGTTATTGGGTACTGGTCTTTTTCATACCGATAGTAGGACCGTTTTGGTTAATATCTTTGTTAGCTCAATCGACCAATACTAACTTCGACGTGGAGGCTTCAGCATGAAAAAAGTAGCCATTCTACATCTGTTTTTATCGGTCTTTGTTTCAACATCTAGCTGGGCCGAAACTATATCTCCCACAGGTGGTTTTGGAACTCTGTCTGTCGACAACATGACTCAAGGACAACTCCTTTGGCTTAACGGTCGAATAGGAGATGCAATCTACTCATTTACTCTTCAAGATGGAAAGGAGTGCACTTTAAAGGTACCAGTTGCTGTCGGTCGTATCTCTGAGCCAGATTTTGGTATCAGTGAAACTGAAGGTCTAGCCATCGTCGTTATGAGCCAACGCCTCAATGACGCTCTTCTTCAAGGAAAGCGAATAAATAGTGAAGAATGGCGTTTCACCACTAAAGCGTATGATGAAAATATCGACGGGTTGATTATCAATGGAATTAGCTTTGAGGAGGGCTTCGTTTTAAACTCGAAGCGAAAATGGATTTCTTGGTTTCTAAGAGATGAGCAAAACGTTGTTTGTCATTCATCTAAATCGAGTGACTTAATAGGAGAGCCTTTCGCGAGTCAATGAAGGAAATGGGGTCATTGCCACACATTATTTTTTGTAAATCAAAACTAGCTAATTATCTGTGACGTGTTTGGAAGCGTAACAAACTTCGTGGCATTTTCGAGCTAGAAAATGCCACGGGTAAAAACTCAACCAGTGAAGGTTTTGGACATAAATAACTTAGATTAATAGCTCTAATTCATTCCCTTTTGATTACTATTTTGACCGAAAAGAGCAACTAGTTGATCTTTAATCAAATAAAAATGCATAGCAATTCAAAAGGCAGGTATAAACCTTGCCTTTGTTATTTACTTATAACAGCCGTCAGCTAGAACCTCTGCTTGTTCTAACACAAGCTTGATGGCTTCCTCTGTAACTCCAAGTTATGAAAAGTACAGGTCGCATTTACGATAAAACTGAACATCGAATGACATTTGAAGGAATACTTTATCGAATGAGAACAGGTATTCCTTGGCGAGATCTACCCTCTGAGTTCGGATCACCGTTTACAGACGATTTAATCTTTGGTCAAAGAAAGGGGTTTTAGGTAATATTTTCAGTAGGTTATCTAGAGTGGCTGATTTTGAATGGGTCTTTCTTGATGGCTCTATAGTTCGAGCGCATCAGCATAGTATAGGTGCAGCCACTGAAAGCTAAGAGCAAATAGGAAAAAGTCGCGGGGGCAACTCAACCAAAATTCACTTAGCTGTTGATAGTGGTGGCCTACCGATTTGCTTTGATTTATCAGAAGGCCAACGCCACGATATAGTGCATGCCAAAAGCTTAGTTGAACAACTCGATGAAGTTAATACCATCGTTTGTGATAAAGGATATGACAGCGAACCTTTCCGTACTTTTGTTAAGGAACGCGGGGGAGAAACGGTAATTGCTAAACGCAATTACGTGCAAGATATAGACAAAATCAGTATGGATTGGTGCCTATACAAGTATCGTCACCTGGTTGAAAATGCCTTTGCGAGAATTAATAGTTATCGAGCTATTTCAAGTAGATATGACAAGCTAGAAAGAAATTATGCCAGCATGTTAGCGCTGGCATTCATGTTAATGTGGCTACCGATGTATTGTTGAATATGAAATGTACAGCAAAGATCAACACGCCCTAGCAACTAAGCAAACGCAACTATCAAGACCTGACCCTCGGGCATTGCTTTATTTTGGCATTAGAAATTTGGCTTATACTCGAAGCTCTCTTCTGCCGCACTATCTTTGAAGCTTGCAACAATGGCCTTGTTAGCGGTACAGCCATTAACCACGTTGGTTGGGAAGCTTTCGATCGTAGTGTTGAAGATGCTTACGTTTTGGTTAAATACGCGTAGCGCGGCACCTACGTGCTCTTCTTGGTTGACGATTTCATCCATCATCTTTGAGAAGCTCTCAGAAGAACGCATTTCAGGGTAGCTCTCTGAAACCACTTGTAGGTTTTTAATCAGCGCGCTTGATGCCTTAGAAAGCTCTTCACATTGACTTGGGTCGATGTTGTCGCTGCTGATCTTGGCAACGGATGATCTTAGCTCGGTGATCTTGCTCAGTAGGCTAGACTCATGGATTTTGTGTTCCTCCAGCATTTTTTGTAGCTCTGGCAGGATCTTAAGCTTCTGGCGCTCGGTTACTGTGACATCATCCCAAGACTGGATCACAGTGCGGTGATGGCTGATGATTTTATTATACGAAGAGACAATAAAAGCAATGATAAAAATAACAGCGAAAATGATAAAAAACTGTTCCATGATGGTTCCTTATTTATACAGTGGGGTAATTTGGTCAAGCAAAGTAAAGAATGATGAAAACTCAGTCTTTTCAATCAGCTCTTTTTTAAATTTGTTAGTGTCTCTTAGGTTTGATCCCATTTCATCGATCATCTTGTGTCGCGATTGATGGATGAGCAACATATTCTTTTTGTTTATTTCAAAGGTTAGGTTACCTAAGTCGTCAGCCAGCTCTTCAATAAACAGCATTAGCTTCGGAGTCAGTACCCGAGCGATGGCAATTTTATCTACCCCTTCGGTATAGAAGCATTTTTCAAAGTTAATGGACGATGTTTTATATTCGATATATTCATTGCGTGCAGATTGGTCAGCATTCGAGCTGCGGCTTTGACTGATGATCATTGGGCTGGCATCAGTAAAGCAAGGCACGATAATCCCCCAGCGGTAACCAGTTGAGTAGGTTCGCTCGATGGTTTGTTTTTTACCGTGGCCTTTTTTACGCACCGTCTCTTTGGTGTGGGCTGTTCGAATGATTTTGCAATCGCTAAGGTTGGTGTCTTTGTACTTTTCGAGCGAGAAACAATCATCCACATAGTTGCGATAATTACAGCGCTTAAAATCTAAGAAGCCCTGGTTCGCACTGGTTTTTTGCATGCCATGGCGAAGCTCAATGGTGCGAACGTAGACCTTGCGGCTCAGCTTAGCTTGCAGCTGGTTAATGTTTTTGATTAACCCTTCGAAAATTTCCCTGCGCTTAGATTGGTACAGCTTACCAATGGCAAACAGCACAATCGACGCGATCATAACTACAGTATTAAGGGTTTCGGTGTCTTGGTACCGACGGAACACCTCAATCTTGGCGTAAAAGTAGCTGGCTAAGATCACGACTAATAAGCCCCAAGAAACCAGCATCACCTTTTTAAGGATATTGACCGAGGCCGACATATCGCTCGACCAAAATAGGTTGGTGTGATTGTCGTTAATGCAGTCAACTTCAGCGTAGACCTCATCCGTACTTTGCGCGTTGTCGAGTTTTTCCATGGACTCTTCCATAAAACTCACCTTGCTGTGGTAAAGGTCATCCTTTAGCTTTGCTTTGGCTTCTTCTGTTCTTACGAAGGGATACAGCAATATTGTCTCTAACTTTATTTGAGACGCGTCTTTTTCGCTCATTATTATTCTCGGGCGTGGTTATTGTGCCTTCCCAATAGGAAGGTGGCAGATTATAGCGCACACTAGCATAATTGTAAGTGTTTGTTAAGGCTCTGGATTTTTTAATCCGAACCAGCAGTTTTGGACACTGAGTTAAGTGAGTACAGTCATTAATGAGGTGAACCATGACAAGCAAGAAGAAACGTATTATCCATTCTCCTGAATTTAAAGCAGTGTAGTGGTCAACTAAAATTGGCCACGGTTTTAGAGTTTTCCCAATATAATCGTTCTGATTCATTGGGAGTAGACCTCCGTTATACTGATGTGGCCTGAGTTGGCAGTAATATCCAATGATGTAGCGAGTGATCTCTTGTTGAGCCTCAGCAAAGCTACGATAACCCACCGTTGGCACCCATTCCGTTTTCAGACTTCTAAAGAAGCTCTCCATTGGCGCATTATCCCAGCAGTTTCCTCGACGAGATAAACTCTGTTTGATTTGAAAGCGCCACAGTAGTTGGCGGTATTTAAGACTGGTATAGTGACTACCTTGATCGCTATGGAACATGACACCTTTTGGCTTGCCGCGAGACTCATAAGCCATCGACAAAGCTTTGCCTGTTAACCGACTATCAGGTGATAAAGACATCGACCAACCAATCGCTTTACGAGCAAAAATATCGATAACAACCGCTAAATACATCCACCGATTACCCGTCCAAATATACGTCACATCGCCAACCCATACTTCATTTGGGGCGGTAACAGCAAACTGACGACCTAAGTGATTTGGAACTTCAATATGCTCTTGTGAAGCTTTTCGGTAACGATGTTTGGGCTCTTGGCAACTCACTAAACCAAGCGTTCTCATCAGTTTTTTCGCTCGGTAACGACTCAGTTTTACGCCCTGATTTGTGACTATATCTGCAATGGTTCTCGCTCCCGCAGAGCCATTACTTGCAGCGTGAGCCTCACTGACCAAGCTGCGCAATTTTACTATTTCAGCATTAATTACCGTTGTGCGTTTAAGCCAATAGTGATAACTACTTCGATGAACATTGAAGACTTCGCATAATGTTTTTACGCTGTAGCTCTGCTTGAGTTTCTTGATTATCAAGAATTGTTCAGTGAGTCCGACATCAACAGAGCCGTGGCTTTTTTTAATATTTCATTATGCTCTTCAAGGCGAGCCAGCTTCTTTTTTAATTCCCGAATTTCTCTTTGCTCAGGAGTCATAGGTGAAGCTTTCGGTGCTTTCCCTTAGCGTTCTTCTCTAAGCTGGCGAACCCATTTATCCATCGTAGATTTACCTACATTCATGGCTTGAGCAGCTTCAGCTACGGAGTAGTTTTGATCTAGCACTAACTGTGCCGCTTCCAGTTTGAATTCGGCACTAAACAGTCGTCTTGTACGTTTTGTCATAATGTCACCTATTAACTTATGAGGTGATGATATCACCTCTAACTAAGTGACCAAATTCACTATGCCACTACAACGACAGAACCGCTTGGTGATCACAGTTTGCCAAGAACGGCGTCAACACGCCTTTAGACAATTATCATTTTCGGAAAGTAGAACATTAGTAAATCATGAATAACTAAAAGTATGGCAAATAGATCGACCTACCCCAGGAAGTTACTGGTTGAACAATGCAATCTTACAACTTGCTGTCAGCATGACATGGCGTGCGTGTGAATGAGTTGACCGATCTAGCTGAGAGGCATTTGACAATAAGGATAATGGCAAAGGTAAATCAGAGGATAAGTGACGGTAGAAGAGAGAGAAAATAGCTAACTGATAGATAAGGTTACTATGGTAATCTGGGAACCATTCGTGGTTCCCATTTTTACTTAAAGCGTCTTATATTGATTAATTTGGAATCACTGCCCCTAATGTTTCTAAGTAAGGGGAGGCTATATCTAAAGCTGGTGCAAACAGGTAAACCTCCTCGCCAGCCAATGAGTTTGAATATTCAACAGTATAAGTAATCGCTGAGTCATCTGTAGACTCGCAATACTCAGTTATGGGATCACTTTCTTGACCATTAGCGACAAGAGTAAAAGGTTTATAATAAGCCATAAAACTACAATCTAAATAAGATGACTCACCGACAACCTCAAAGCTAACAGCAACTTTTTCTCCTTCTACAACTTTAGAGACGTGGATCTCTCCCTTCACATAACCTTTATTTTCAGGATCTGCGACAAAAGACTCGAATATTGAACTTTCCTGTTTAGCAATTCTATTATTTGCTTGTTGCGCAGTTTTATAGATTGTAGCTGTATCGAAGTAGTTAACGTTGCTAAGTAGGTGCTGAGTAGCCATCGCCGAGTCGCTCTCTTCATTTTTTGCGCGTAATGTCCATACTTCTTCTGCTCCGAGACCCATATATGGATATTCGATATGTACTTCCCCATCAATAAATGAGTAAGTTCCCACTTCTGTGTAAACGCTATTTGCTAGATTCTCTTCGCAGTACTTGCTTCCACTTCTTGGCATGTATATAGAATAAACTCCATCTGCAAATTGGTAAGCTAGGCATGTGTAAGACGGCGGCACATAAACAATTCCATCATCAAAAGCATCCATGTACGCTACGGCATAAAATACATCATTATCAAACCACTCTGTCGCATCAATTTTTCCGATATCTTCCAACTCCGGTAACGGTTTATCTGCTTCTAATAAGTTGAATTCATATCGCTCATCAACCCAACGAAGAACATTACTACCATATAAGGAGTCGTTCGCTGATATAAAAATTGAGCGAGGACCTATAGCATTTACCTCGCTTGGTGTTCCTTCAATTCTCAGCTGTTTACTCGAATCAATAGTTATAGATAAACCCTCAACTTGAGTCGAGGCTTTATAAGTTACTGGTGTACCTTCTGGGTCAATAAATAAGTTATTCAAGTCAACACTATCAACAAAATAACTGCCTTGCTTAATCACCCAATTACTTATTTCTTGAGTTACTAAACTATCAACTGACGGATTTAAAACTGGCTTCAGATCTACCGCCTTTTTAACATTCACATCGAAACTAAGATCTGAACGAGACCCAACACGGTCTTCTGCAGCCAAGGTTACAACAAACACTCCCTTGCTCGAAGGTGCTCCTTTTACGGTTAACTCACCCTGTGAACTACTTATTTCTAAGCCTTTATGTTCAGAAGATGTAACCCAAACTTGACTCAAGTCTTCATCGATAAATAAGTCCTCAATATTTGTATTAGCTAATGTATATTCACCTTTCTGTAATGATAATCTAGCAAACCACTTTTTGAGTTGAGTCACTTTATGAGGAACAACTACAGGAGGTTTGTTCACCAGCGTTTCAGAAATAGAAAAACCTACTAACGCAGGGAGGCTATCATCAAAGCTATCGTTTGCAACTATTGAGATAGTCTGCGCACCGGCATTGGCAGGAACGCCTTTAATTGTAAGGATCTTATTACGAATATTCGCTACCAAATTAGGATCTAATGTACCTGTACTTACTCTAAAACTGAGCAAATCACCATCATCGTCTCCGAATAACTCATTTACATCATAAGTAAAGTCAATCGTTTCATTTACTGAAAAATGTTGACCCTCTAAAAGCAAGTTCAATGCTGTTAAAGACTCTTCTCTTACCACTGGAATTGCGTTTGCTTGCCTATCTCGTACTTCCCAGTCAAACTGAATAGGGTAAGACTTTGCTCCTTTAGAGTCTTGAGCATAAACTAGCACAGAGTAGCGGCCCGTAGATGCCGGAGTGCCAGTAAGCATGTAACCCTGAGTTATTTCTAAACCATTCGTACCATTATGTTCCAACAACTCAACAGTATAGATTAGATCTGCGGAGTCATCGTCTGGGTCAGAGAATAGGTTACTGAGGTCAATTTCATGAAACTCATCGCCGAGCAAAGTTGTAATACTTGCAATATTACTCTCTTCGCTAATAGCTGGGCGGTAGTTTAAGACAGGATCAACAAGCACTTCTCCGTTATTATTTAACGTAATATGAGGGGCCGTACTTGGAAGAAAATCTACGTTGTTATCAAGAACAAGATCAGAGATAGTTTCACTAATGCCCGCTATTAATTGCTGCTTTTGACTATAAGTATATTCATGATTGTCAATTAGGGCTTCTCCAATCACCAAGAGTGCATCAGCGACATCGTTCGTCTGTTGAAGGTAGTCCCCCAGTAATAAAGACTCTTTAACCTCGATCGCCCCTAAATGACTTTTTAGCTCCAATAACGCCTGGTCGCGTTCTAAACCGTTTTCAACAGCTATTTCCACAAAATCTGTAAACGGTGAAACAACGCTGCTATTATTTGCTCTAAGAGTAAATGCCTCTGTAACAACACCTCGGCTCATGTCCTGAGTCATCTGTGGAATAGTCTTCACACACAATGGTCCAGCTACATCCTGATACGAAGATGCGAGAAATTCACCATGCTCATTTGTTTCGCCAAGAAACGTTTCACAACCTAAACCCTTGTAAATATATGCTTTATTTAGATAGCCATCCAATGCTGTCACTTTTGTGTGGGGGGTGTCAGGAGTGGTTTGAGAACTAGGGGTGTCGGGAGTGGTTGGAGAACTAGGGGAGTCAGAACCACCACATGCCGTTAAAGCAAGGCTTAAACTGAAAGCTAATACTGTGCGTTTATACATTAATATTCCTTTGAATATCACATTAATTTATACAAACGCAAAAAAATAACACTCCGCATATGAAATAGCAATAATATGTAGAGCATTTGATCTAAACGATTTTGGGGCGTGCGACATGAGGACGTATGCAGCGCTGTCCATCGCGTTAAGAATGGACCATCTGTATCACCAGGTGAACCTAGGAGTCTGAATTAAGTAGCGGCTCTGAGTGTTGAAAGCTGACTCTCTGACCACCTTGAGCGCTGCTTATCAGCTTTTATAGACTTCTTGAAAGTCGCTTTGATATCTGCAGACACGTTTCTTTCAATCAAAGACATGGTCGCACACCAACGTATAAATTGACTCAGCGCGGCGTAGTAATCTTTACAGCTTTTTGCTGAAAGACTAGAGCTATTGAGAGTCTTAATGTACTCCATCAGTGCCATCGCAGTTATTGTTGATAAACCAGATGGCGTAGTGCTCTCAAAGAAAAAGGTAATGCGCTGTTTCAACTGATGGACAGTCAATGCACTGACCCCTTGAACCCCTTTGAACTCTAGAAAGTGTTCTAACGCTTCACTCCAATGCTTTTCTTCACTCAAACGCTTAGAAGTATGACTTATGGAAGTTATACAACCTAAATGTAAGCGATCGTCCTGCTTTTGTGATTGTAAGTTCAGGTGGTGGGACAAAATGCCTTTTAGATGCAACTGAAACTCTGAAAAGCACAGAGAATCTGTAGTACGAAAGGCCTCTTTGACAGCACTGACAAGGCTTAAGCCAATGACTTTAGCTAGCTTAGGGTCTTTTGTTCGAAGGCTAATTTTCAGATCGAATGGGAATCCCAACGCTTTCAACTGTGCTGGAGTACAAATCCGTGCGTAATAGACGCCGTGGGGAGATTTTTGTATATACATTGACTTACCTCGTTGTTTCGAAGCAAATTCAAGTCTTACAGATACAAAAAAAGCCTTTGATAATCAAAGGCTTTTTTTGATGAATAGTGGTGGAGGGATAGGGATTTGAACCCTAGAACCGCTATTAACGGTTGCCGGTTTTCAAGACCGGTGCTTTCGACCACTCAGCCATCCCTCCAACAAATTGTTACTAAAATCAGTCTTACTTGTGTGCTGTTTCTAGTTTTGCTTTCAGTTTTTAAAACTGAAAACGTAAGGTAAGCCTGGCGATGTCCTACTCTCACATGGGGAAGCCCCACACTACCATCGGCGCTATTGTGTTTCACTTCTGAGTTCGGCATGGAATCAGGTGGGTCCACAATGCTATGGTCGCCAAGCAAAATTTTGCTTTTACTTCCAGTTTTAAACACTGAAGGCAAAATAATCTGGAAAGCTGTTTTTCGTTCTCTTCAAACGCATTCAAGGTCTGTCTTTCTATTGAGTCCACAAAACCCCTTGGGTGTTGTATGGTTAAGCCTCACGGGCAATTAGTACAGGTTAGCTCAATGCCTCGCA
>NZ_JAKEUQ010000031.1 GCF_022397955.1 Vibrio sp. Isolate32
GCTCTGGGAGGTGTGGTGGGCACAAGTACAGGAGAGTGGAATTAAGCCATTGCAAGAGTTCGCACGAAAACTGAGTCCTTATCTTCACGGCATTATCGCATCGGCAAGTTATCCGCTTAACACCTGCACATTGGAAGGGATAAACAACAAGATAAAACTAATCAAGCGAATGGGATATGGGTATCGAGATACAGACTACTTCTTCTTGAAGATAAAAGCGGCTTTCCCCGGAAAGCCGCGATGAACCTTATTTTTTTGTTTTACCCCACCCGCTTATTGCCTCTTCATCAATCCAAAAGGTCAAAGAGCCACGGTTAATAAGTGATTGGTTGTTTTGTAACGTGGTTTAGGCATGGGGCTACGAAAGATAGTGGACGTAGCAGATCAGATCGTAGGTTTTAGATTTAGTTCCATTGAATTACGCAACATCAAAGCCTTAATAAGGTGCAGTTCATAAAGAGTGTTATAGCGTTTAAGTCATCGGGGCTCATCTCATGGGGATTACTCTGCCGCGCAGGGCTTATTAGTTCAATAATAATATCAAACGTCTATAGCTCAGCACCTGTTGGCCCTGCTGCGTCGAATGAATGTGGCTTAGCTCTAATCGTAGATATAACGCAGTCTTCAAGCTTCGCTGGAAAGTACGCGTCAACTAACCCTTGGGCAAAGAGCGGCTTATCATAGTAATAACCTTGTCGTAAATCACAATGGTATTGCTGCAGCTTAGCCATCTGCTCTGGGGGTTCGCCCCCCTCAGCAACGACTTTCATCTGGCAAGAGGCGCCAATATCAATAATGACTCTCACTAAAGTCTCACTGTGCTGACTGGAATTCAGTTTGCCGATGAAAGATCGGTCGATCTTTATCTCTGTAATTGGCAGAGTATTAAGGTAATTGAGTGATGAAAATCCGGTACCAAAGTCATCGAGCGAGATACCAAATCCATATTCTCTGAGCCTTCTCAGTTCCGGCTCGACAATGTGCAGATCTTTGATGAAAATGTTTTCGGTCAGCTCTAGAGTCACTCGGCAAGGAGCTATACCCACCTCTTCGACGAGGCGAATGACCTTATCATCGAAACCAAGTTCGAAAACTTGCTTAGGTGACACGTTTAGAAAAACTCCTACCGCCTCAGGTCCATTTGGCATCAAGTTTAAGGTTTCGTCACATGCTTTTCTTAGTAAACACCCCCTCCAAAAAAAGTGTGAAACGATATCGTTAGTCCCTAAGATTCGTTCAAATCGCGAACCTATCTGTTTTAGCAGCTCATCTCCGCTTACGTGGACATATTGGCCATTGATACGTTTAAAGTTATCTAAGTCAACAAAGACCAATGCCACCAACTTACCCTCAAGTTTTGAGTGAGCAATCGCTCGGCTAACTTGAAGCTCTAGTTCAGAACGATTAGGAAGTGCCGTCAGAGAGTCGTGTTTTGCCATATGTTGCAGTCGACGGCGACTGTTTTGGATTCGGCTAAAATCGTCTGCTATTCTCTGCTCCATTTGAGAGAAGCGAGTGGATACTCTTCGACTGATAATGGCGCTGATGAAAATACAACTCATCGTCACCAACACACTCAATATAAGAACAAGACCAAATTCGTTACGAGATTCGGCTAACAACTCATTTTTTCGTTTCTCTATCGAGGCATTAACATTATTCAAATACACGCCTGTACCGACGATCCAATTCCAATCACCGACCTTTTTGACATAGCTACTTTTAGGCCCAATAACGCCGTTTTTATCTGCGGTAACATAATCAACGAATCCGCCCTCTTCAGATTTCGCTAGAACATCATGTTTAAAGCGACTTCCAAGATCATCGTAGACGTTAATCCCTTGCCCTATATGAATTCGATTTGCGTGGAGTAAGCTGTCACCATTTTTTCAAAAACAAACAGGTAGCCATTGTCACCCACGATTACTATCGACAGTACCAAATTACCCGTCAAAAGGCTCGAATCGGCGAATATAGGTTAATTTCTCATAATGCGTACTTTCGATATAGGGCTTCTCTAAATCCCGCCCCTCTAGATCTGGGCGCGGAACGAAATACCGAGAAAAAGCACCATTACTCTGCTTAAGAAGTTCAATTTGTTCTTTGATGACAGCCACACCTTGAGTGTCAGTCGTCTTAAGTTGATTGGTGTTTTCAATTTCTGGGTTAAGAGGATGAACGAGTGACGTGCCCTGCATGTCATAGGCGTAGATGTACTCTTGCTTTTCAGCATAACTCAGCTTTATGATCTCATTTAAAATCAGTTATTTAATTTTATCTTCTGACAGGTATTGGTTCGAAGAATAGATATTTTGCGCCGCAGTGTACGCCCTGTCTAACCGTCGAGTAATGCGCTTTTTTACTTCATCTTCAACAAGGCGTTGAGTGTGTGTAATTTGCTGAGAAACGTGAAGCACCTGCGCCTCAATAGAGCCTTTTGGGGCAGCAATATAGTCGGTTCGAATTAACTCAACCAGCGCCTTGGCCTTTTGATTCACACTCTTGAACATCGCCATATTCAAGATGATCGCAGAAAAGATGATGATGGTTATTGGCAAATACTTGGTAAACCAGACCAATTTTTTGTCATTAATGTGCAACATACGAACTCAACACCACAGTACGAAGTGCCATATAATAGCGTTGCTTTTACTGAACATCCAACCATAAAAATATTCGAAAAATTTTTATAAAAGTCTTGCCAATACGAATAAAAAGGTTAGTGTTATACACATGTATATCACCATGCAGTTTTAATTATGACCGAATGGAAAGACGACCAACCGATCTTTAGGCAGCTTGCCACTAAGATCAGCGACCAGATTCTGCAAGGTATTTGGCTAGAGCAACAGGCCCTGCCCTCTGTGCGCGCTGTTGCTGCGGATCTTAAAATCAACCACCTTACCGTCATGAAAAGCTACCAGTTACTGGTTGATGAAGGCTTGGTTGAAAAGAAGCGAGGCCAAGGTATGTATGTAGCCGAAGGTGCACTTCAAAAACTGAAAGAGTCCGCACACCAAACTTTCATCAACACACAGATCCCAGCCATCGCTGAGACGCTAGGCATCATTGATATGAGTGTCGAAGAACTCGTGAAACAGCTAGAACAACATATAAAGGACAAGTCATGAGTACTTTACTTTCCGCGAAAAACGTCACTAAAACTTATTCAAATCAAGTGGGTGTAGAGAGCATCAGCTTCGAACTAAAACCGGGGCAGGTGCTTGGCTTGCTTGGTCATAATGGCGCTGGTAAATCTACTCTCATCAAGTCACTGCTTGGTGGGCATAGCTATCAGGGTGAAATCGAAGTCAACGGCTACCACCCTATACACCAGCATGCTGATCTCATGCAGCACCTATCTTACATCTCTGATGTGAATGTGCTCCCTGAATGGATGACCATCAAACAACTACTTCGTTACACCGAAGGCGTGCACCCGAGTTTCAACAGACAAAAAGCCGAGCAAACACTGAGTAGCACGAACATTAAACTCTCTTCCACGATCAAACAGCTCTCTAAGGGGATGAAAGTACAAGTTCACCTTGCGATCATCATCGCAACTGACACTCAGGTACTCATCTTGGATGAGCCAACACTTGGCCTAGATTTGATTTACCGAGACACCTTCTACCGCCACCTGTTGGAATGGTTCCACGATGGCGAGCGTGCGATGATCATTGCTAGCCATGAGGTTTCTGAGATCGAACATCTACTGACAGATGTACTTATTCTCAAACAAGGCCGCTGCGTGCTGCAGAAAAGTATGGAAGATATCGAGAGTGATTACTTCATTATCGAAGTTGCTAACAACCACTCAAGCGACATTCAAAAATTGAAGCCACTCACTTCACAACCGGGATTAGGAACGACTAAATGGTTATTGGAAGGTCAATACAAACCACAAGTTGAATCACTAGGTAACATCTACAACGTTGGTCTTGCCGACCTATTCCTTGCAACACAGACGGAGAAGGCATAATGCACCCAAGTTTTTACATGCTAGAAAAAGAACTTATCGAGCACAAAATCAATACTCGATTACCTCTATTCGTTGCGTTGTGTGGTTTGTTACTGTTCGTGAGTCTGTTCTTTAATGGCGCGGCACAGCATGAGTTTTTCTTCCAGATGGAAGTTAACGGCGATGTGAGCGACATCCATAGAGAATTTGCACAAGACCTTAACTCTGTGATCTACTTTGGAGCGGGCCTAATTTCACTGCTGCTTTCAACGCTGTATATCCCAAAAACACTGCGTAAAGAGCGCCAAGAAGGCAGCTCAATGTTTTGGAGAAGCATGCCAGTATCGAATGCTCTGACTCACGGTGTGAAGCTAGGCTTTGGTTTAGTGGTGATACCCGCTATCTGCGCCCTATTGGTTCTATTTGCCGATGTTCTATTCTGGATTCTAAACGTATCTAGCGAGCAACAACTGGCGCTATTAGTAGAACAGCAATCACTGTTTTATGTGCTCACCAATTGGTTGGTATTCTTTGGTCGAATGCTGTTAGTTGCCTTGGTGCTATTACCGTTAGCGACAATGACACTGGCAATCTCGCAGCTGGTTAACTCGCCATTGCTTGTCATCTTTGTTTCAAGCTTTGCAATCAAATGGCTGGCTATCGCACTGTTCGGTTTCTATGGTATCAATGACTTCTTTTCTGTTATCGCTTCACTGCCGATGAAAGTACTTACGGCAAGTAACCCGTTCAGTGCGCTCTCTGAAGTCTCTGTCTTATCTTTGAGCATTTACGTCTTGCTGGCTCTTCTCCGCTTTGTTGAGTCATAACGCAATACTTATGACTTCTACCATACTGACTAATAACCCTTTTTTAGTCAGTATGGATGAATCCTATTTTGACCCAGTTACTTTCTCAGCTTTTACATATTCAGGGGCAGGCAATCCAGTCGATTAAGGTCGATGAATCCACTCAAACTGTTGACGTTTACTGTCGTCGAGACCGACGATTTAAAGTGACCGACCCAAAGTCTAACCAAGCTTGCACCGTCAATACTTACGTTTCTAGAACCATTTATGACTTGCCGATAAGTGTGATTGCGAGACACTATGGACTTCGCTGGGAAACGATTAAGAATATTGACAAGGCGGCGCTGCATCGAACGTTGCCACCCTCTGAGCCGTCAAAACTCCGTGGATTAAAACGGATTGGCGTTGATGAAGTCGCAAAAGCCAAAGGGCACGACTATATGACTGTGGTGTATAACATGGATAACGGCCAATTGATTTGGGTCGAGCATGGTCGTACACACCGCGTTCTCGAAGCCTTTCTCACTCAACTTACCGAACAAACTGCCCAAGGGATTCAGGCCGTTGCAATGGATATGGGGAAGGCTTACCAAAAAGCCGTCAGAGAAAACCTGCCGAACGCTGACATCGTTTTTGACCGATTCCATGTCGTCCAACAATATAGCCAACTCATTCGACGAGAGCGGTCGTATGAGTTCAAAAAAGCGGTCTGTAGAGAAGATAAAGCGCTGATTAAAGGCTCGCTTTACCTTCTATTAAAGAATCCAGAAAGGCTGTCAGAAAACCAAACGGACAAACTGAAAATGTTACTCAAAGCTAATCGCCGTCTGAGTGAAATCTACGTTCTTAAAGAGCAGCTAAAAAGTATCTGGCGAGCGGAAACCTATCAGCAAATGGCTTACCGTTTAGACGCTTGGTGTCAGTTAGCCAAAGCGACAAGAATAATGAGCGTGAAAGGTTTTGTATCCATGCTGCAAGACCACAAAGAAGGCATCTGTAACTTTGCAAAGTATGACCGATTAACCAGCTCTGTAATCGAGGCTGGCAATGTATCAATAGGATTGTTACGCAGAAGAGCTCGCGGGATAAGAGATACCGAATACTTCAAACTGAAGATTAAACAGCTTTCAGTACCTGAGGTAAGTTCANTACCGTTTAGACGCTTGGTGTCAGTTAGCCAAAGCGACAAGAATAATGAGCGTGAAAGGTTTTGTATCCATGCTGCAAGACCACAAAGAAGGCATCTGTAACTTTGCAAAGTATGACCGATTAACCAGCTCTGTAATCGAGGCTGGCAATGTATCAATAGGATTGTTACGCAGAAGAGCTCGCGGGATAAGAGATACCGAATACTTCAAACTGAAGATTAAACAGCTTTCAGTACCTGAGGTAAGTTCAATGTTATACCCTTCTGTCAAGCTCATCTAAGCGGAGAAGAGCCCAAAATCTATCGCGTGATACGTAAATAATGAAATCAAAGCTTCTGAGAAATCGGGAGCTTTTTTATTGCCCGCAATTTCTGTTTGGAGTTTGGATGTGGAATCGTTGTGCTAAGTAGAGAATATGCTAGGTAAAAGATTAACTGTGTAAGAGGTTTGCTTTGAGGGGGTATTAATGAGCTGACATTAAATTGCATTGTTGTTAATGCCTGCCAGCTCTTTGAGGGATGATTTCTTTAGCTACCAACCAGTCAAGGTCATTGAGAGTGCTATCGAAATCGGTTTGTTTCATTTTAATGCCAGTGACTGGCTGTGGTTGAAAGCCTTTCAGCTTTGCAAGTTTTTAGCTTTAATACTTGATATATAGAGCTTATTTCTTTGAAGCTTCTTTCGAAGTGTCTTTCGAAGTGTCTTTCCAGTATTGGATACGAACGCGATGAAGCTGTGCTCTTCTCATTTTTTTCATAAGGTATTTTTCCTTTTTATTTAGCTGCTCTTCATGAGCTTTTTTATTGCCAACCATTCGAATCTAACGGTGTTTGTTGGCCAGATCAATGATACAAATCACAAAATATAAAGAGTTCTAAGTACCATTTACATCAAAATATGACCTAGATATCAACTGTGGCTCAATTTAATCCAATAAGCCGTTCTACCTATTAAAGGTTAGATCCCTCAGATGACAAACTCATTTCAGTATCAATACACTTCTATGATACCCATTTAATAGACCGGAACATCGAGAATTTAGCTCCCGAATTATTTTACCCTACCCAACACATGTTACAATGTAACTTAACATAATAGGATTGAGGCTGTTTTTTGTTCACATTGGTCTATACGACACTTACTCAAAATGGGATTATGTTGATGAGAGGCAACACTATAAGTAAAGGATGGGCAGACTTAAATGGACACAACAATCCGTAAAGTAATTTTACAAGGGCATATTGTCGTACCAGACGATGATTTAGAAGTAGTTATACAAGCACTGACCGTTCATAAAGAACTCACGTTGTCTGAGCCGGGCTGTATTGTATTTCGTGTTAGTCAAAGCTCACTGCAGCCAAACCGCTTTGAAGTATATGAAGAGTTCACTAACCGTAAAGCGTTTGAGGCCCACCAAAATAGAGTTAAAACCTCAGACTGGGGCAAGATAACTAAGAACGTGACACGCCATTATCAAGTGACCGATGTAACCACACCATCATGACCCAAGCATTGACCCACCAAGTCGCAGCCTTGATCGAACAAGATCCGCTGCGAACAAAAATCTTAGAGTGCGTGGCTCAATTAGATCTACCACAATGCTATGTCGCTGCAGGCTTCGTGAGGAATCTAGTTTGGGATCACTTGCATGGCTTTGATAGCCCCACGCCGCTCAACGATATTGATGTGATCTACTTTGATCGCGGTGATTATGGTTACCAATCGGACATAGATTACGAAGCTCAGCTAAAACAACGGCTACCTGAACTCAACTGGCAAGTTCGTAATCAAGCCAATATGCATACTCGAAACCAAGATAAACCTTATCAAAGTACACTAGATGCCATGAGTTACTGGCCTGAGAAAGAAACCGCTATCGCAGTAAAGAAAAACTGCCATGGGCGTATAGAGTGTATATCGGCTTTTGGTTTAGAGAGCTTGTTCCATTTGAAGATAACGCCGAACCCGAACCGCGGTCGCGACGTGTTTGATCAACGAGTCCAATCTAAAAACTGGCTAACTCATTGGCCAAAGTTAACCATTGACCAGAGTTAATTATTGCTCACAACTAACTATCAAACAGCTTCAAAGCTAAAACCATTGACTAATAGCCCAATCAGATCGAACATGCCTCACTTCTTAGCTAAACCGCACGCGGTAACAAACAATTTCTTCTTCTCGTCATACTGAGTAACAACCATGAACCAACAATACATGCTGCAAGCACTTGAAGCTTCGCGCCAAGCCCTACCCGATTGCCAACCAAACCCACCAGTGGGGTGTGTCTTGGTGAAGAACGACAAAGTAGTGTCTGTTGGTTACACACAAAAGGTTGGTGGGAACCATGCTGAAGTCGAAGCGCTGAATCACTATGACGGCGATATGGAAGGCGTAACAGCCTACGTGACATTAGAGCCGTGCTCTTTTGTCGGTCGGACACCAGCTTGTGCTAATACTTTAGTTAAAGCCGGTGTAAAGTACGTTGTCGTCGCTATGCTCGATCCAGATCCTCGCAACAATGGCCGCGGTGTAGCAATACTGGAATCGCATGGTGTGAAAGTTGACGTGGGACTATGCCAAGCACAAGCGAGTGCCTTTTTAACCCCATACCTTGGTAAGTCTTAGTACTCATTAGCATCTGTGGAGTTTAGCTCTTGCGCTAGGCTTAATGAGCACTCGTTACTCAACATCCAATCAACCAAGACTAACCCACATCTACTCGATAAAGTGGGTTAGCTGGCGTATCAACAAAGTATGCCCAGATATGATCATAAACCGTATGTTGGTTAGGGAATGGCGCTAACGCTTTCGCTTCCTCTAAACTGCACCATCGATACTCAGTGTGTTCATAGTTTAATTCTACTGCTTGGTCTGGCGGGCAAAGCACAGCAAATATCGGGATAAGTTGAATGACATTGACGTTCGCCTCGTAGAACTGCTCCAAAAATTGAGCGTTATACAATTCTTTCGCTTCAATTTTAGTTTCTTCTTCAAATTCACGTACGATTGCCTGCCAACCTGTTTCTCCCGCTTCAATCGAACCCGCAATATGGCACCAATAGCCGCCCTTTACGCGCTTCATTAATAGCATTTTCGTCTGTCCGTCGATCTCAGAAAGAGCGACACCAGCCACAATCGATGTATTGAGTGGAATCATAACGTTACCTTATCTTGAACACCAAACGTTCAAGCCTAGCACCCTTCGTTTATCAAAAACGTCTCTTGTAATGAAAAACGAGAAACCAATCATTAATTTGTATTATTTGCCTGAACACTGAGCATTGCACAGGTAATCATGTCACTTCTAACAAGCGAAGGCGCTATTTCTTATTTGAGGCGCTTTTCGATAAAGAGTAGAATCACCGCCTTATACTGTATTTAAGCTCTCAAAACACAGTAGACTCGTAGCTATTTATCACCATCCAGTAAGACGACTATATGCACTCATCAAAACCAACGCACGACTCAGAGAACAGCCATACACCTGAGCACTGCTTCACTCGCTTTCAACAGCCGATCGAGTCATATTCGTTGCCTGAGCGTTTCACCTTTCCGTTCTACTACGAACCACATCCATTATGTGAAATTGCGTCTCACCAGCTTCAACAATACCTAGAAACCCAAACCGATTGGCAGCACGACTTCGGACTAGATTCTGACGAAGGTCGCGGCAAGATGTTTGGTGTATTACTAGTAAGAAGCCCTGAAGGTGAACTTGGTTACTTCTCTGCATTCTCAGGGAAAATCGCTGATCAAAACCTACTGCCTCACTTTGTTCCACCGGTATTCGACATGCTGAGCAGTGACAGCTTTTTCCGTCAAGAAACCGCAGATATGATGGCGGTGAACGCCGAATTTAAAGCGCTGCAGGTTAACGCTCAATACCTTGAGTTGTGTAAACAATTAGCACAGCAAAAAGCGCAGGCAGAGCAAGAGATCGAAGCTCAACGCTTGTTGATCATTGAAGGTCGTAAAACGCGCAAAGAGCAACGAGAGCAAGGTAAAGAGAATCTTGATGAGCAAGCTTTTGAGCAACTAAACCAAGAGCTCAGCAAAGCCAGCATTGCAGATAAAAACCAACAGAAATACCTGAAGCTCAATTGGGAACAAACCCTAAACGAGCTACAAGGCAAGGTGGACGTATTTACGGCTCAATTGGCTGAATTAAAAGAGCGAAGAGCGCACCTGTCTCATCAGCTTCAACACAAGTTGTTTTCACAATACGCTTTCCAAAATGCGGAAGGCAATGTCGAGGACCTTAACCAGATCTTTGAAAACACACCAAATAAAATACCACCGGCAGGCTCTGGTGAATGTGCGGCGCCTAAGCTTCTGCAATATGCCTATTTGAATGGCTACACGCCATTGGCATTAGCTGAATTTTGGTGGGGCCGCTCTCCAAAATCGGAGATCCGCAAACACAAGAAATACTACGCCTCTTGCCAAAGCAAATGTGTACCAATACTTGGCCATATGATGAAAGGCCTTGAAGTGGATCCAAACCCGTTGTTAGAGAATCCAGCAGAGGGCAAAGAGCTCGATATCCTGTTTCAAGATGAGCATATCGTTGTGGTACATAAGCCAGCAGGGTTCCTTTCAGTACCGGGCAAGACCATCAAAGATTCTGCCTACACTCGCGTTCAGGAAATGCATCCTGATGTGGAAGGGCCTTTTGTGATACACCGCTTAGACATGGCGACCTCTGGCATTCTGATATTCGCCCTGACTCGACGCGCAAACAAAAGCCTGCAGAAACAGTTCATTACTCGTGAAGTCGAGAAGCGATACGTCGCGATGATTGAAGGCGTTCTGTCCGAAGATGAGGGTTATGTTCGATTACCGCTGCGTGGTGACCTGTACGATCGTCCTCGTCAAATTGTTTGCTACGAGCACGGCAAACCTGCAGAAACTAAATGGGAAGTGATTGAACGCAATCAAGACACCACCAAGGTTTATCTGCACCCTAAAACAGGACGCACACACCAGTTACGTGTGCACTGTTCACATGAAGAAGGGCTGCATATGCCAATCGTCGGTGATGGTCTGTATGGCAACAAAGCTGACCGTCTTCACCTACATGCAGAAAGACTTGCCCTACACCATCCAATTACCAAAGAGTGGATGGAATTCCAATTCGATGCAGAGTTCTAAAAACTCTTATCAATAACAAGTCTTAATGAAAGGGGTCACACCATTTGTGGCTCCTCTTCTTCCACTTCCCTCGCATCTGCGCCCTCGTTTCGCCTACCTCTTTCGGATATATCTCCACGCTTATTGCACTACATCAAGGTTCACTTCATTTTGAGGTGTAGGATGCCCCTCTTCACCTTTCCTTGAGGCCTTTGATATGTCATCAGCTGCTTTGAATCTACATTCCAATACACAAACATCTTCTTTGACTGTTGCGCCAGCATCAACAAACGTAAAGCCAATCACAACAAAAAAACCGGATCTGAATTCGGCAATGCTGAATCTCATCGAAGAAGTGAAAAACGAACTCCCGCTCTATGAGTCAGAGACATTCATTTGTGGGCCAAAAGGAAACTGCGCAGGTTGCTCTAAGAAATTGCTAGAGATGGTCGACACAGAATTGATGTACTGGGAACACAGCATCTCAATGGGACAAGGGCCAAACTTCGAAGAACTGCGTCGCTTCGGTAAACTATGCAGCAGCGTAAGACGTGGCTTAGAAAGAAATGGCTTGGTAGAGAAACGCCCTAGAGGAAGATAACTAGAACCACGTCACTAGCTTCGGTACTAAAACACGATTTAGGGCGTCCTCGATCGTGTTTTAGGTCTCGTGATACCTAGCCTTAGCGCATATTAGCTCCACTTATCTCAGTTGGAGTTAACACTATGAAACGGACACATTTACTGTTCACATCCCTACTTTTCCTTTGCAGTTCAGCCACCGCTTCCGGTGTCGGATTCACTCAAGTCACCTTAAATGACGATCCTAATCGCATGCTAAACACTGCCATTTGGTATCCCGCGAGAGATGCAACAGACACAACCTTAATTGGCGATAACCCCGCCTTTATCGGTACACAAGTCATCAAAGGCGCAGACATTCAATCCGGTACTTTTCCAGTAATACTGCTATCGCACGGCTACCGAGGAAACTGGCGTAATCAAAACTGGTTAGCGACCAAACTTGCGAGTAAAGGCTACATCGTAGCAGCCGCTGATCATCCGGGAACCACCTCTTTCAACCATTCTCCAAAGCAAGCAGCGAAATGGTGGGAAAGACCACGAGATGTATCACGTATTCTGGATTACCTGTTATCTGCCCCACAGTGGAAGCAGTCTGCTAACGCCGACAATGTGACTGCAATCGGGCATTCATTGGGTGGCTGGACAGTAATGCAATTGGCGGGAGCAAGAATCGATAGGCTAACCTTTGAAGCGAATTGTCTCATATACCCTAACCCACGAACTTGTGGACTTGCTGAAGAGCTAGGGCTCGACAAAGTCCAAGCTGCAGAGCTAAACAATAAAGACCTTTCAGACCCTAGGATTCAACGTGTGGTCAGCCTTGATTTAGGGCTTGCTCGCAGCTTTTCAATCGTCAGCTTAAATGACATTAAAGTGCCAACCTTGATACTGGCAGCTGGGAGCGATATTGGAGATCTTCCTCAAGCATTAGAGTCTGGCTATATTGCCGAACATGTACCGCTGAACTCTAGACGCTACAAAGTCTATGAAAAAGCCACCCATTTCAGCTTCATTCAAAACTGTAAACCCGGTGCTATAGTCATGCTGAATGAAGAGGTGCCAGGCGATGGCATTATTTGTAAAGATGGCATTGGTACATCACGCGACCAGTTACACCAATTGTTCTTCAATGACATCGTTCGCTTTCTAAATTGATAAACAAAAAGCAAACACACTCAATCTAACACTCGTAGCGAACTTCGAAACTCACTCGGAGTTTGCCCAGTTACCCTTGAAAACTCCCTATTGAAGTTAGACTTGGTCTGAAAGCCTGAACTTAGGTAGATCTCTGTTATCGCTTTATCGGTTTGCTTCAGAAGAGTCTTAGCGTGTTCAATCCGATAGGCGTTAATCACCTTCGAAATGTTCTGTTGGTGAGTTTGATTAACCGCAGACGATATTTTTCTAGCAGGAATGCCTAGCTTTCGTGCCAAGCGATTGAGAGACAGGTCAGGATCCTTGAATACTTGGCGCTCTCTCATTAATGCATCGAACTTAGCCATGATCTGAGTAGTTTCTTCAGCTTGGTCTTCATCTAAGCTGCTCGCGAGTGTAGTCGATATATCGACCTCTTCTGGAGAACCTTGTGACATGGCAGGTAAAGCCTGCATCTGCATGGTTTTTTCTTCGGCAGGCGTGCTCATACTGACCACCATCACGGCAGAAACAACTGCTGGAATAAGGACAAGGTAGCTAATCGATAAGATCAGATTGGTGTGTTGCGCGTCCAACAGCAAGATGTCGAAAGAAAGTGCACTATCAACCAAAGCTGAGAATAGTAGCATTACACCTGCAACTCTTTCAGCAGCCAACACTTTCGACACATCGGTCAGCCGCACTTGTTCCGGTGCGCGCAGCGACGACTTCAGCAGCAAGCCACCATAACCGAGATAGAGCAAGATCAGCAATACATCAAGAGTTCCCGCCCAGAGGTGCACATAGAAAAGTGAGCCAACTAAAACAGCAATTGGGCCTAGCCAATGCAAATGTGTACTGGATTGGCTTCGATGAGCTCCCGAAAAACAGAGCCAAGCCGCCACAGGAACACAGGCACCGAGAATGGGTTGTAAGAAGCGAAACAGCGCAATGTCTACCGTCCATCGTAGACCCACCACCGTCACCATTAACGCGCACAGAATGATAAACCAAAATGGCTTTTGACTGGTTTGTGGGTAACGGCATCGAAACAGCACACCTGTCATCAATAACAACAGCGCCGCGACAAATGGTAAAGGAATGGCAAGCATCAACAGTCCGTTTAAGTTCGAGAAAAGATCACTTCCCCTTCAAGCACTTCATTAGCGAAGCAAGTGAGCGAACCAGTGATACATATTGAATATCAATCTATGGTAAATCATTCTTCTGATAAAAATCTAGAGCGAAACCTTGAAGGCGTTAAACCAATGATTTTCATAAAGACTTTGCGGAAGCTATTGACGTCTTCATATCCAACTAAGTAGCTGATTTGTTCTACTGGTTTGTGTGAGCTTTCCAGTAGCTCACACGCGCTTTGAACACGCACGTGTTGAATATAGTTAATCGGAGTCAAGGTCGTCGCTTTAGTAAATTGTCGAATAAAGGTTCTTCGCGTCATAAAGGCTTCCTCCGCCAATTGATCAAGTGTCAAAGGAAGGTGGTGATTCTTTTGAATAAAGCGCTGCACAGAGACAATCTTGTCATTACCATGAGTATAATTTGGCACAAAACTTTGATAATAACGCTGCTCTCTCAGCCCTGTATCCAGCACCAGCACCAGATACTTACCCAAATTGCGCGTATTGGTCGGTGTCGTATATTTAGTCAGGATAAACAGAGTCAAATCCATCCACGACATCAAACCACCAGCAGTAATGATGTCATCATCATCGATCAGGATTTTGTCGATATCAACGTCGACTCCAATGTGCAGCTCTGAAAACAATTGTTGAGCTTGCCAGTGCGTAGTGACGGTTCGCCCTTCTAGTAATCCGGTTTTAGCAAGAATGAACACGCCTGCGCACGCTGAGCACAATATTGAACCCTTTTGATGAGACTCAATCAGATAAGCCGTTAGCCTATCATCACGCTCTAGGTAGTAACTGCCATCTAAGTTTGGCGGCAATAAAATGATATCGGCTTTAGATTCTTCATTTGAGTTAGCCGATAAAACCGATAAGTCACCATAAGGCTTAATCTCAACCTGGAACCGAACCGTTTCACTTTCAGAATCAAGGCTATTCGCCATCTGAAGAAATTCTTTTACTCCAAACACAGCGCTCTGCAGAGAGCCAGGGTAATCGATAATTTCGACCTTTACTGATTTTGTCACTATTGCCATATAGTCTGTCATTTTTGACGTGCGTTAAAAAACACAGAGTAGTCATAATAGCCCCACACCACAAGACATTAACAACAAAGGTATGGATTATGAGCAATACTGCACTACTACTTATTGATTTCCAAAACGACTACTTCCCTTCATACGAAGGTGCGAAATGGGCCCTCTCTGAGACAGAAAAAGCGGCAGAAAAAGGTGCGCAATTACTCGAGACATTCCGCGAGAAAAAACTGCCAATCGTTCATGTGCGCCATGAATTTCCAACCAATGAAGCGCCATTCTTCTTGCCTAACTCAGATGGAGCTCAAATCCATAGTAGCGTAGCACCTCTGCAAGACGAGACAGTGATTGTAAAACAGCAGATCAACAGCTTTAGAGATACAGAACTGGACAAAGTATTGAAGGAACAAGGCGTTGAAAGGCTAATCATTGTTGGCGCGATGAGTCACATGTGTATTGATGCTGTGACTCGTGCAGCAACCGATTTAGGCTATGAATGCCACGTAGCGCATGATGCTTGCACCACATTGGATATGGAGTTCAATGGCGTTAAGGTACCGGCAGCACATGTGCACGCCGCATTCATGGCAGCACTTAGCTTTGGTTATAGCAACGTTGCGACTGCCAACGAACTTGAAAACCAACTTAAATAAAGCTCAAAATCAAAAGCCAGCGTCCGAGCAGTTCTTGCTGACACAAAAAAGGCGCCGATTACGGCGCCTTTTCATTAATCAAAATCTATTATTACTAAGCATTAGCCACTTGGCGTGCTGGGTGTTTGATAAACACAGCGATCACAGCCACGATAGCCAGTGCAAAACAGTAGTACGAGTTAGACACGATCTCTAGTGGCGATAAGTTAAATACTGAACCTAATAGCAACACCTGTGCGCCGTAAGGCAACACACCTTGAATCACACAAGAGAAGATATCCAATAAGCTTGCAGAACGACGTGGCGACACATTGTTCTCTTCCGCTAATTGACGAGCCACACTACCTGAAACAATAATCGCTACTGTGTTGTTTGCCGTGCACATGTTCACCATAGACACCAAACCAGCAATACCCAACTCACTTGCGCGGCCATTCGCTTGCTTAGAGTGTGAAGAGCCGAACGCACGAATCATGCTACTGACTAAGTTAGTTAAGAATGCCAGACCGCCTTGGCGACGCATCAGCTCACTCAAACCACCGATCAGCATCGACAATAAGAAAATTTCCTGCATGTTGCCAAAGCCTGCATAGATGTCTTGCGCGTAATCCGTTAAACCGTAGTTCTCCAGAGAGCCTAAACTAACGCCACCCGCCAGTAAGATGCCGATGGTTAGCACAACAAATACGTTCATGCCTGATACCGCAAGAATCAAGATAGTGATGTAAGGCAGTACTTTCAGCCACTCGATTGGACCCGTTTCAGGCACTTGAGTCGCAGTGCTATGAAAAGCAAAGATAATAATCGCGATAAGTGCAGCAGGAAGTGCGATACGGATATTTTCTTTAAACTTGTCTCTCATCTCACAGCCTTGCGAGCGTGTCGCGGCAATCGTAGTATCAGAGATGATAGAAAGGTTGTCACCAAACATCGCGCCACTTAAAACAACACCTGCGGTCAGTGGGATGCTCATACCAGCTGAATCAGCAATGCCCAGTGCAACAGGGGCTACCGCCGCGATGGTGCCCATCGAAGTACCCATTGCTGTTGCGATGAAAGCAGAAATTAAGAAGATACCCGGTAGGATCATGCTCGTCGGGATCGCTGACAAGCCAAGGTTTACCGTCGCATCTACACCACCAGAAGCTTTAGCAACGGCTGCAAAAGCACCTGCCAATAGGTAGATCATACACATTGCAATAATGTCTTTGTGACCTACTCCACTCAAGAACTGTTCGATAGCACGGTTCAATTTATCTTTGCTCAACAGCAGCGCCAACATCACAGCAGGTAGAGCCGCAATCGGAGCTGGAAGCTGATAGAAAGCAAAATCGACACCTTGCAACGACAAGTACGTACCTACGCCAATAAACAGCGCTAGGAACACGAGCAGAGGGATAAGCGCCACTGCCGAAGGAGCAATAACCGCATTAGAATTTTTTGAATTGGACATGGAACGACAACACTATAGAACAGGAAGGAGAGCAGACTAATGTCACACTTAGGACTTGTCAACGTCTAGACGTCTAAACGCCCAATATAATGCAAAGTAATACGAACTCTATTGAACATCACATAATAGAAAAGGCTATTTACTCACCAGTAAATAGCCTTTCGAGACCCAATCACCTGTGCGAAAAGCAAGGTTGTAGAGAACAGCTTTCTTAATCAATAGAGCTTGTAAATAACTTAGCGCTTTTGAGTGAAAATCACTTGGTACTCTCCGATACCATCATAAGCAACGGTTGTTAGCTCGTCGAAGTCAAGCTCAACCACACCACAGTAAGACCCTGTAATGATTGCCTCACCCGCTTCAAAACTAACTCCACGCTTGGTCATGGTATCGATCAACCAGTAAACGGGATTTTGAGCTAATGCGTTAGGGTGGGTGCCAGAAAATGCCTGTACTTTTCCAGCTTGAGTTATAGCCACTTCGACCTTAGCAGCAGCAAACGCTTTATCTTTCTCTATCTCAGGACCAAGAAACAAGCCTTGGTTTGCCAAGCAATCGGCTAAAACCTCGTAAAACTCCGCGCCACTGTCATCAGCAAAGCGAGATTGAATTAACTCAAGTGCCATATGGCAAGATCCAATGGCATCATTGATTTGTGCTTCGCTGTAGCCATGTGAGTTTGCAGGCAAAGGCTTAGCCAGTACTAAAGCGATTTCTGGCTCTACTCGGGCTACCTCTTTACCTGGCACTGAACCTGTGTCTGCGAACAATTCACAAATTTCACCTTGCTGCACGTTGTCAGCGAAAATAGGCGCTACGATAAATTTGTTTTCTGCAAGAGGTAACAGACACTTCCAGCCCCCCACTCTATCTGCGCGAATTTCAATCATGGATTCTTGAATGGCTAACGCATCATCTAAACTGGTTGGGCGATATGGTTCGATTAATCTTGGCGCTTTAGTTCCCGCTGTGCGACGGCTTAATAACTCTTTAGCCGCCTGCTCAAATACACTTGTCATAATATACCGTTTAATTTAGAACGATTAGAAATAGGCTTGGGCAATAGCATCACTCATGCGATGGTTGCACCATAAAGTGTTCAAAGGCCTATTGTCACATGTCCCGCAAGTGAACACATACCGCTAAGTCAATATATTAAAAGAAAAGCTCGCACCTGATGATCCGTTTGCTGGCTTTTTGAATATGTCATTGCCGGACAAGCGCTACGCGCCTTTCAGCGTCTTCTTAAGATTTTGCATGAAGTTTCTGAAGTGAGGCATGAAATCAACAAACAGAGGATGTTTTCGATCTTGCATCATCAACGGCCCCAGCAAGCGAATACTTACACCTAGTCTCGTTGCGGATTGCTCATCTAAGCCACTGTCCTGCTTGAGCTTATCTACAACCGCGATCATGTTTTCTCTATCTTCAATTTCAAACTGCATAGTTTGCAGTTCACGATCTTCCTTGATGTTCACTTCTTCGATAGTGATACGGTAGTAATTGTGTTTGCCTGTGATTGTTTGCATCGTCATTACTGTCTCCTAACTTGAATTCACGAACAATTAAGTTGATATTATCAACTATAAATACAATAATTGACATTATCAACCATTTTTCTAAGGATCGTTTATGTCTGATAACACATCGTTAGAGTCTATCTTTCGCTTAGTGCACTCTTTGAAACGTCAAATGAGTGAACAGATTGAGCGCTTGGATTCTGAGATCGCACCTATGAATATTCGTGTCATGAAGATCATTACTAAGAAATCTCCATGTACGGCTATCGATATTGCGCACTTCCTAAAACGTGATAAATCACAGGTCACGAGATTAGTTAATACGCTGATCAATCAAGAACTTGTGAAGAAGTCTCCAAACCCTGAAGACAAACGTAGCCAGTTGTTGGCGCTAACCAGTGAAGGGGAAGAGATCATGACTAAAGTTTCGAATATTGATCGAGAGATACTACAGAGAATGACTAAAGGCATGAACGAAGATGAGCTAGAACAATTCAGCCAAATAGCGAACAAGATGGCTCAAAACTTAGACAGCTGATCTTCAAAATAAAACGAAAAAACGCCACCGAATCGAATGATCGGTGGCGTTTTTTGTAGAATTTGGTTTTACCTACATATAAGCATGCCAAAATCGACTTTGAAAACGCTTTATTCTACTCGGTAAGAGATTAATCAGCAGACCATACATTCTTGAAATCTGGCCATCCCCAGTTGGTGATGGCTACGTTTTTCAGAATCCCCTGGAAACGCACGGTTTGTAAGTGATGGAACATCGGGACTAACCAATAATCAGAAATCAATGTCGATGCAATTGGCTCCAACTCAGCCAAGTAATTCGGTAATTCAACCGTTGCTTTGTGCTGATCGAGACGCTGCTTGAGCCAATCACTGTTTATATTTCCGAGCGCGGAATGCAATACAGGGTCATTCATCAACCACGAGAACAATGAAGATGGCGCATTGTCGTCGAGATTCAGGTTACACAGTACCAAGTCTTCTTTTAAATCGCCCCGCTGAGAAAGCTGAGCTAATTCTCGAAAACTGTAGGTATTCACCTCAACTTCCACACCATGTCGCTTAAGAATATCTGACACTGAAATAGCGCATCGATAGAGGGCATAGTAGTTATAAACCGCAATGCTCAATTTCTTAGGTAGCTCACTTTCTCTAGAGGGCGTTCGATACAGTTTCTGCCAACTGGGCAATATGTTCTGAGCCAAAGAGACACTGAACAAGCCTTGGTTTTGCTCCTGTTGCGTCAAAATAGCCTGTGGGTTTGCAAGTGACGATAGGTACTTACGTTGTTCATCACTTAGCGAGTTAGCCGCTGAGTTTTGGTTAAATAGAATAAACAAACAACCGTCTTCGATACGACTGCGGAGCCCGTCTGTTTCAGCAGACACCAACTCCGTGTCGCTCTTTCCTAATTGATGAAAACAGGCAGAATCTTCATACGGTGACACCTGCATCTGGCTATCATCGAATCGAGCACTGCCAGTCATCGATTCTTCAAACTGCCAAATGGTCACCTCATCGGTTAAAGAGCGACAACCGTAAAAGTGTTCGAATGCCGAGAGCTTGATGCGCTCGCTGTTGGTTTCAACCACTCTGAAAGGTCCAGTACCAATCACAGCATGAAAGCCTGAGTTTAATGGCGAAGGCTCACGGGTCACCTGCGCTGATGGTTGAATCGAATACTTAACGCCTGCAAGCAAACCCGCAAAGCCAGTATCCGCTTGGGTTAACTTAAAACTGATCCTTAATGGCTGATCACTGTAAATGGAAGAGGCATGAGCCAACTCAGCTTGATAAAAAGGCAGAGCTTGTAAAGCAGTAAACAAAGCAACTAACTGTTTGGCATCAACAGGCTGCCCATCATGGAAAGTCAAACCGGGGCGTAGATAGAAAGTCCAAACCAATTGCTCAGTGTCATATTCCCAGTGGTGAGCTAACTCTGGCTTCAGTTCGCCCTTGTCGTTACATGTCACTAAGCAACTAAACACTTGTCTGATCAAAAATCGTTCACTACTGCGATGTATATGATGCGGAAACAGATCCTCAAACTTACGTTTATAGGTTAATTGAACATGTAAGAGCCCTTCACGCATGGTCGCGCCGGAGGTTTCTTGCAGTAAAGAGCCAAACACAGCGCGGTCATTATCTAATATCGAGAGTGCTTTTTCATACTTGCCCTGCTCTATCAGCTTACTCGCGACATGTTGAGCCAGTTCTGGATTGCTAAAGCGCAGTGTTAAGTTAGAACGTTGATTCCTGCCAACCTTTGGTTCCCACACGACCCATTCAGCTTGATGCATTTTGCCTAACAGGGTTCGAGCGTGGCGCAAGCTTGTGAACAACTCATCCGCCACCTCCGTTAAGGTCACGGAGTGAGAAAGGTTTGGCTCGAACGATTCTAGCCTCGTGTAGTAACGCATCATGTTTAGATCAGACAAATAATGAACCTTTTAAACCTAGCTCTTCCTAATTAAGCCTATTGTAAAACACAATCGCAAAAAAGTAGTTTGATATAGCCAAAACAGGAACAACCAATAAAAATAACATCTGTTTTTTAGTTCCTCTTAATTAACCATAATGAACGGGTCAGCAACAAACCATAGGTTGTAAATAAAGCCTAACTAGAGAGAGTAATGACCATGAGAAAATACTATCTTAACAAGCTAAAAAGCACCTGCAGTAAGCTCTAAAGAGAAGCACTACCAACACTTTTAGATCTATGTAACCGGCGTTATTAGTACACTTTTTAGCACCGAGTAAACGCGAGTTGAGCACAGCCTAATATGCTCCTACCCCCAATATGAGTTAGGTCTCAACTCGCTTTTCCTTTCAAAACCCCCTCTCAAGCCTGTTGTACCAATAGCTCACACAATCGATAAATTTCCGTTGTCGACTCGACAAATTTAATTCGTTTTCTTAGTTAAACAAAAAGCCTTAAGGTTCGCCCCGAAGCAAGTAAGGAGCCTCAGAAAAACTGAAAGCTCAGCTAACAACTAAATAATTTTGCAGTTACCAATCAGGTATTAACTAAGGAAACGCCATGCGTATCGCAATTCTTTCTCGTAACGAAAATCTATACTCTACCGCTCGTCTAAAGCAGGCTGGAGAAGCACGTGGTCATCAGGTCGATGTTATCGACACGTTGCACTGTGATATAGATATCGCGAGTAACAATCCGAAGATTCGCTACATGGGTGAAGAGCTTCCTCAATACGACGCGGTTATCCCACGTATTGGCGCTTCCATTACCTTTTACGGAACTGCGGTTGTTCGCCAATTCGAAATGATGGGCACTTTTTGTATCAATGAGTCAGTAGCAATCAGTCGTTCTCGCGACAAACTGCGCTCACTACAACTGCTGTCCCGCAAAGGTATTGGCTTACCAAAAACAGGTTTCGCTAGCCGCCCAGACAAAATTCAAGACCTGATCAAAAACGTAGGTGGCGCACCACTTGTGATCAAGCTACTTGAAGGTACTCAAGGTATCGGTGTAGTTCTAGCTGAAACGAACAAAGCAGCAGAAAGCGTTATCGAAGCGTTCATGGGCCTAAAAGCGAACATCTTGGTTCAAGAGTTCATTGAAGAAGCAAATGGCGCAGACATCCGTTGTTTTGTTGTTGGCAACAAAGTAATCGCAGCAATGAAGCGTCAAGCTGGTGAGGGTGAATTCCGCTCTAACCTGCACCGTGGCGGTACTGCTCAACTGGTTAAACTAACCAAAGAAGAGCGCGCGACAGCAATCAATGCGGCGAAAATCATGGGGTTAAACCTATGTGGTGTAGATATTCTACAATCTAAGAACGGCCCAGTGGTAATGGAAGTAAACTCTTCTCCAGGCCTAGAAGGCATCGAGAAAGCAACGGGTAAAGATGTAGCAGACATGATTTTCGAATTCATCGAGAAGAATGCAAAACCAAACGCTAACCGTACTCGTGGCAAGGGCTGATTGAATACCGATAACTCATGATTGGAAAGAAAATGAACAATAAAATGATCATAGGGAATACCGAAGCACTTTGCTTACCGGAGTTAGGGATAACTGGACTACATACACGTGTTGATACAGGGGCTAAAACCTCTTCTCTACACGTAGACAATCTACTATGTGTAAAATCAAACGGTGAGAAGTTCGTAGAGTTCGACCTTCATCCAGACGTTTATCACCTAGAAGAGACGGTGCGCTGCAAAGCGAAACTAAAAACAAGTAAGAAAATTAAGTCATCTAACGGCGAAGTTGAACACCGTTGCGTGATTGAAACCATGCTAAGAATCGGTGGTCAACAATGGCCTATCGATATTACGCTAAGCAACCGTCAAGACATGACTTACATGATGTTGCTTGGTCGCCAAGGCATGAGTGATAAAGTGATTGTTGATCCAGCGGGCGAATTCCTACTGACTCACTAATCTCAGTCATCGTAACCGCTCCACAGGTTACCACTAAAGCTAGTCACAACGATATAAGGCCCGTCTCATGACTTAATGCCGATCAGTTAAGACTAAAATGATCGGTTGAACGATCCTTCCAAGGTGTCAAAATCCGAGTGTATCTCATGCACTCGGATTTTTTTATGTTTCTAAGACAGGCTCTTAACCAAGTTCACCAATTCTCTGCTGAGAAACTCTCAGGCTTATCTGACCTTCTGTCCCCTGAACTGATTGCTCAGTGTATGGAAGATACTGGTATCACGACTATCCGTAGGCGTAGATTACCCATGGAACTGATGGTTTGGAGTGTTGTAGGCATGTCTCTATATCGTCATTTATCTATGGAGAAAGTTGTCTCCAAGCTAGACATTCTTCTTCCCGGTAAAAAGCCGTTTGTTGCTCCAAGTGCCGTTATTCAAGCAAGACAAAGGCTAGGCTCTGATGTCATGAAGTCTGTTTTTACTCAAACGCAGAAATTATGGCATGACAAAACGCCACACCCAGACTGGCATGGTTTAACGCTTCATGCAGTAGACGGTGTAGTCTGGCGAACCCCAGACACTAAAAAGAACGACGAGCAGTTCAGTCGAACTCGAAATCAAAAGTGTGCATCCGAATATCCTCAAGTTCGAATGGTTTGTCATATGGAACTGACCAGTCACCTTCTCAATAGTGCGTCATTCGATTCGACTTCGGTAAGTGAAGTGAATCTAACAACAGACCTCATTGAGCACTCGCCAGACCAAAGCCTGACTATCTTTGATAGAGGTTTTTACGCCCTAGGGCTTTTACATCGTTGGCAAGCAACTGGAAAAGATAGGCACTGGCTTATCCCTATGCGTAAGGGAGCCCAATACACGACGGTTCGTAAGTTGGGAAGGGGACAAGAGTTAGTTGAATTACAGCTCTCTCCCCAAGCTAAAAAGAAGTGGCATGATGCTCCGGAGACACTAGAAGCTCGCTTGATAACTAAGGTCGTTAAGGGTAAAGAGATACGGTTGTTAACCTCCATGACAGATCCCCTTCGTTATCCAGGAAAAGATATTGCGGAGCTATACAGTCACCGATGGGAGATAGAGTTAGGTTATAGAGAAATGAAGCAATATATGCTTCAAAACAACCTTACCCTACGAAGTAAAAAGCCAGAGCTGGTGATGCAAGAGTTGTGGGGGATGTTGTTAGCCTACAATTTACTTCGCTTCCTGATGTGCCAAATGGCTTACGATCAAAATAAAGTCATGCCTTATCAAATAGGCTTCAAACAAGCGTCGCTGTTCTTGACCGGTCAGTTACAGCTCCTCCCAGCTGTTGCACCAGGAAGAGTCCCAGAGGTAATGAACTACATACTGGATATGGCGGAGAGTTTTACATTGCCAGAAAGACGGGATAGGAGTTATCCAAGAGCGGTAAAAAGAAGGCCCAGTCGCTACGCGACTAGGCCTTCAGAAAGGTGTTAAATGCTTCTTAACTTACAAGCATTACCCGTAGGAGCTTCTTTTAATGAGTGCTAATTATTGGCTCATACGAATCAGTGATTTACCAATCAACCACTCAAGTTCTTTACCGCTTGTATCACCAAACTGAGTCTCAGTTAGCTTGTAAAGACGATCAATACCGCTCGCCGCAAATTCGTGTGCGTTTTCAGCTGTGACGATATGGTGGAAAAGTAAACGTAAGATGGCTAGGAACTCAGCGTCTTCAAGTGCTGTAACCCAACTAGCTGAAAATGCATCAAGGCCATTTTCAAAGTCAATATGTTCCATGAACATCTTGAAAATACGACCGTCTAGAGCAGCAGTAAAATCCGTCTTTTTTGGAAAGTGATGACTTATACCTGTACGAGAAACACCCGTTTGCTGACTCAACGTCGTGTATGACATCTTGTCATAACCCAATCTTAGTAGCTGGTCTACAACGGCATCCATAATTTTCTGGATCGTGATTTCTGTATCTTCTTTACTACGCTTTGGCATATTCAGGCTCTTCTCTTTGTAAATCCATCTAACTCAATCAAATAAAGTCAGAATGAAAATCGTTATCAGCATTATGTGAGCAAGGTATTTTTTAGCAAGTATTTCCATTAAATACCGACAAATACTTTGTACGAACAATTTTACAGTGCTGCCTCTTTGGGCACTTTGTCTAATTATTCTTCGAAAGTCACCTTACCGCTCTAAGCGGTTAATCAAAAATAACAACTTAGAATATCAAATACCCAACAATAAATTCATTGTATAAATACCTATCAAGCAATACATAGTCTTATAAAATTAGTCACGACGCAACTAACTGAATGATATTCTAACAAATTAATGACACTGCTTTTCAACAAAACATGAGATAGATCACATACATATTTGTCGGCGCGAATGTACATATTCATTTAATCCCACAGCAAACAACATAGCATACCAGTACGAATTAGTTCAAAGATTTTAATTTTTGTAGATACAGTTCAAATTGCCCGCTAGAATAACCGCAGATTTTGTAAGAGGATTATTTATGAGCCAAGATATGGGCAACAACGACGTATGTGAAGCTTGCGGCTGTGCAGGCGAAATCGGGTTCATCATTAAAGAAGGTGACGATGTTGCTGAAGTAACTGTATACGGCAACTCGAAAGCACTAATTGAAGCTGAATTTGTAAAGTACGTAGAGCTAGCAAAGCAAGTGTCTAGCAATGTTGAATATGAAGCGTCAGAAATGACCGAAGAAAGCACTGAATTGCATGCACGCTTCAAGTTCGAAGTAAGCGCAGAAAAGATTATTTTCGAACTTAAGACTCGCTCTCTGGCGCGTTAATATAAGCATTTATGCTCTTTTACAAAGACGAGTTAAATTACTCGTCTTTTTTTATTTGTATCCAACCAAGTGCCCCATTCGTTTCAAAATCGTTTTCCGCAGCACACTGAATCACAACACCAGAGACTTCGAGTACCGCTCCAATGCTGTATGCCTTGTCATCGTAATAACAAACTCGTTGCTGTTGACCACTTTGAGTAACCACCACCGCAGCCTTCCCCGGTGTTGAAATTACTTTGTTCGCACTGGCAGGCATTGAGCAAAACAATGCACTTACGACCAAGATGCTCTTAATTATTTGCATATTTACTCTAGTCACTCATTTACCTGCCATTGTCGCTTAATTCCTAATTAGCCAAACGATTTCTATTTTATCTACCGCCAAATGGGTAAAACACTGTGCGAGAATAATTTTTCCATTATAGTGTTAACGTCTATCGTAATAAGAAGCCTGTTATGCTCAGAATAATTGCACTTATTATTGGTTCTCTAACCATAACAAATGTCAGTGCAGAACCAATCGATCACTATCAAATATTGAACCATCTGGACAATTACGGAAACTTATATCTCCGAAATAAGCCTTACACAGCGCTTCCAACCGGTTTAGTGGTCGATGGTAATCTTAATATCGAAAACACCCCGATCACACGTTTACCTAAAGGGCTTGAGGTTAACGGCAGCCTCAAGGCTTCTAATAGTCAGCTAACCAGAGTAGCAAGTGACGCAAAAATCAAAGGCTATGCCGACTTCATGGGTAGCAAAATCACCAGCTGGCCAAAAGGCGTCAGAGTCGGCGGATTCATTAATTTCACTGACACTCCACTGCAAAGTCTGCCCAACGGCTTCCGAGTGAGAGGTGACCTCAGTGTGATTCGCACCCCTTTAACCGAACTGCCGAATGGCATTGTGATTGATGGTGACCTGTATATCGGCGGCTCTGCAATTGCTGCATTCCCAGAGACGATGACGGTGAAAGGCAATATCTATTTAGGTGGCAACACCGTCACGACTTGGCCAACAAATTTGGACCTTCGCGGTGCAGTGGCGCGCTAACCTTGCCTGTGGCTTAGCCTCATCCCATCAAAAGTATAAGCAGAAAAACCAAAAAAGGAGCTCAAAGCTCCTTTTTCAATTCAATCAATTAAGCGAAATGTTCGCTAACCAATGTTCTTCACCGGGTTCGCATAGCTGTCGATCAAGTACTGACGCGCACCTTTTGGCAACGTCGCTAACTTATCTTCGAACTCTTTCTTAACCGTAGCGGTGATCGAGTCATCTTCTTTCTCTGCCGCCAGTAGATTTACTGGGAACAGCTTGTAGTTATCATGGATCTGGCGATCAATCTCTTCAGCCAATGCTTCTGGAGTCTCAAAGTCTTGATCGATAACCTGACCAAAACCAACGTGAATGCGGCCTTTGTTGCCCACAATACCTTGGATAATGCTCTCAATATCTTCAAATTCGCCTTTTTCATAGCTGCCGTTTACATCTTTTTCAAACAACTCGATCGCTTTCGCCATATCACAAGGGTCATTTTCATATGAGATAGCAACAGGAACAATCTTCAGTGACTTAACGTATTCAGGAAATGCCGCCTTCTGCTTACGTCCTTCAACATGGAACATTTTAAGGATTGCAGGATCAGTGAAGTCATTACCGTCTTTTGCACGACCTTCTTTCTGAGCGATCCAGATAGAGTTACCGGTATCTAAAGAGTGCTTAATGTAAGAAGAGAGCTGGCCTAACGCTTTCATCATTTCACGTGGCCCTTTAAGAGAACGCTTAACGATAAAGCTCTTATTCAAGCGCATCAGTTCTGTCGCGCACGGCTTCTTCAGAAGGTTATCACCAATCGCAATGCGACAAGTTTGGTGATTTTGTTGATGCAATGCATAGTTCACCAACGCCGGATCCATAGCAATGTCACGATGGTTTGATACAAACAAGTATGCTTGATTCACATCCAATGACTCTAAGCCTGTGTACGTCACACCGTTTGTGGTGTTCGCTAGCGTGTCACGTAAGTACTTTTTCACTTCAATCTGAATGGATTCAACGTTAGCCAGCTTGCTCCACTTCATTTTTAAGTAAACACGTAAAATTGGGCTCATTAATGCTTGGAACCAAGCTGCGTGATTCGAAAAACGGTAGTTCAGAATCGCACTGATGAATTCTTCATCATTAATAAGACGGTTTAGTGCCGCTGGAATTTCATCATCGCCGTAAGGACGAATATCAACATATGGATCGGTTGGAGAGGTCATTTTTTCATTCATATAATAAAAAGCTCGCTCATTCTACGCGTTGTTTTGACTTCTCGCAGCTACAGAGCCCATACTTTTGACAAGGTCAGACCAGAAACAGTGAAAAGAGCCTGTTATTGTTGGCATTCTTTGAGATTAACGGTAATCTTGACGCCCCAAAATTAAGGTACTATCTATGAACTTCGCTATTGAATATACATCGGCTTACTTTTCACACCTGGTGATCACACCACGCAAGAAAGTACTAAAACATAGCCTTGTATCGGTTCAAAGTGGCTTGGTTTTGATCAAACTGGGTAAGCAAGAGTACGCCGTTGAACCTGGTCAAAGCGTTTGGATTCCATTTGACTGCTTAACTTCGTTGACTTATTTCCCTAACACTCAAGTTAGCCGTGTCGATTTCTCTGTTCGACTGACAGATGCTTTCCCACGCCAAGCAGGTTACATCACGCAAACTAACCTCTCTTTGGCGTTGCTAGAGAAGCTGGAACTGACTCACGGCCGAGCTTCAGGTGCCAACAATACCGAGCAAGCCTGTAAAGACATGCTTTCTGTACTCAAGCAAGAAGTATTGGCATTTAAACCGCTGCTTTGTGAAAGTGCGTTGTCTCAGCGATTCAATCAGTGGAACATTGATGACTCTAACCTGCCACAAGAGCACACCTTAGTGATGGTAATGCGCGAAGCGAAGAAGCGCATGCAATCAGGCCAAAAGCGTGCTGCTGTGATCGATGACCTATTCTCAGGTAAAGAAGAAGAGTTTGAGCAACTGTGTATGCTGGTGTTTGGTGACGACCTATAGTCGCTAAGAAAAGCCAAAACTTAGATACTAAAAAGCCGCAAAGACTGAGTTTCTGCGGCTTTTTTAATTCTTAGTGCTAATTCAAGATTAATAGAAGCTAAATTAGCAATCTTGAAGAACGATAGCGTTCGTCTAAAACGGTAACTCGACCTGCATCATCAAATCGGCATCTCTTGAATCGTGCCAACGATAATCAAAACGCATACGAGGTTGCCCTTCTACTTTCTCGCCGAAGCCAATGCTCAATTGCAAACCGTGATTCAATAACCACTCTTCAGTAGACATATCATATTGCTCGTCTTCCAAGTCTTCAGGGAACCACATTCCCAAACCAACATAGTTGGACTGGAGGCTTTGAGTTAACAGTGGCGTATCCTTGGTTTGAAGTACCCAGTCGGACCAATAGTCTGGTGTGCTCTCGGCTTCTTCTTCACTCATACCAGTGATTTCCAGCATGCGCTGACCGAAAGACTCGATGCTCGTAGAAAAATCTAGACAACTATTTTCATCATCAGAAGCCAACATGATTGAGTCTAAGCTAAAAAAGTCACATTCAGCCTGTGCAGGTAAACTGCATGCTGCAATGATCATCGTCGCTGGTATCGCGCGCTTTAGCATAGTCATCAGGCCTCTTGAAATAGTGAATCTACATTATTGTATACAGTCCACTATCTTGCAACATCTTTGTAACTGACTTTGTACTCAGTTTTGATACATCGCTCCCACTTATCAATGCATTACGAATGTCTGTGCTGCGGATCTTCACCTTCTCTGGGCATGCCATAACAGACCATCGCTCGGTAATCTCATCTGATTTATAGAAAGATGAGAACTTGAAGAAGTTGTCCGGGCCAATCACAAACGTAAGTTCAGCGTCACCATGTAACTTTTGTAATTCACTGAGTACAGCATAAGTTGTCACTCTTTCACCGGGCGTAAACAAACTCTTTTCGATCAATGATAGTTCAACTTGATCCAATGAAAGATCACTAATAAATGCGTTAACTAACTGACATCTCGTATCAAAGTCTAGCATCTCTTTTCCCCAAGCATGGGCAATACTTGGTACCAGAAGAATCTTGTCGAAATGAGCCAGTGAATCAATCACACTTTTATGCCCTAAGCTCGGCGGATTAAACGCACTACCGAAAATGGCTATTTTTTCCATTATTAATTGCTGCCTTCTCTTTCTAAGCTTGTGCAAAGAGGTTTTTATATCGAATGATTTAGGTATGATAACACTAGATTTTTAATTTGCTTGCAGGAAAGGAATACGAATGGAACAGTTAATTCGTGACGAAATGCGCGTACTACCTTCAATTGCCCCTCACTTCGAAGTGACCCGTCGTGTAGAATTTATCAAAACGAAACTTCAGCAGTCTGGCTGCAAGTCCCTGATTCTTGGTATCAGTGGTGGTGTAGACTCGACTACCTGTGGCCGTCTAGCACAACTGGCTGTTGACAGCTTGAATGAAAGCACAGGTAGCAACGACTACCAATTCATCGCAGTTCGCCTACCTTATGGTGAACAAAAAGATGAAGATGAAGCACAACTTGCTCTCTCTTTTATCCAGCCTTCTCAATCAGTTTCTGTGAACATTAAAGCAGGTGTTGATGGGCTTCACGCGGCTTCTCACGTTGCACTTGAAGGAACGGGGCTACTGCCAACAGACTCGGCGAAAATCGACTTTGTAAAAGGTAACGTAAAAGCTCGAGCTCGTATGATCGCACAATACGAAATCGCGGGTTACGTTGGTGGTCTTGTGATTGGTACTGATCACTCAGCAGAAAACATCACTGGCTTTTACACTAAACATGGTGATGGTGCCTGTGATTTAGCGCCTCTATTTGGCCTAAACAAGCGTCAAGTTCGTGAACTTGCGGCAACACTAGGCGCGCCAGAGCAGCTAGTTAAGAAAGTACCAACTGCCGATCTAGAAGAGCTTGACCCACAAAAAGCTGACGAAGCAGCACTGAACCTAACTTACGATCAAATCGATGATTTCCTTGAAGGTAAAGAAGTACCTCAAGACGTATCAGACCGCTTAGTGAGCATCTACAAAGCAACACAGCACAAGCGTCAACCAATCCCGACGATCTACGATTAATGCTTTAAGTTAATCTCAAATTAAAAAGGCCGAAAGTTCAACTTCCGGCCTTTCCTATTTTATGAAGGAAGTGACTTAATTTGCCATTAATCCACAACTTCGATATCGGTTTGAGGCACACTGCAACATGCTAAAATCTGACCCATGTTACGTTCGTGTTCCTGCAGCGCTGGTACATCCGGTTGATGAACTTGCCCAGACTCAAGGGTCACTTTACAAGCACCACAAAAACCCGCACGGCAGCTTGATGCAATAGATACACCCGCAGACTCAGCTTGCTCTAGTAAGGTAGACTGGTTGTTACCTTCGAATAGATAGCCATTAACACTTAGCTGTAGCTGCTTAACTGTCTCTTCTGTTGATTGTGCGACACTAAATGCTTCTTGATGATAATGCTGAGGATTCAGGCCCATTTGAGTCAGTAGTTTCTTTGCATTATCCATAAAGCCACCAGGACCACACACAAAAGCTTGGCGTTTATGAAGTGCTTCAATTTTCGCGACATGCGACACGCTCAAACGACCAGACAAACCCTCCCACTCTTTCGTTGGTTGGCTCAATGAATAAATCACACTTAAGCCTTCGTGCTCTTTGGCGATCTGGTCAATCTCAGCTTGGTAAGGAATATCTTCTTCGCTGCTGCATTGATGATAGAAAACCACATCATTAATCTGACCATGGTCTGCTAAATAACGAAGCATCGACAGCATAGGCGTGATACCGCTACCCGCAGAAAGCAATAATAATGGTTGCGTTGGGTTCTCTTCTAAGTAGAAAGCACCATCAGGGTTTTGCGCTACTAAGGTATCGCCAACTTGGAAATGGTCGTTTAACCAGTTGGAGATCTGGCCATCATTGACGCGCTTCACTGAAATCGCTAAACGACCCGCGCGAGATGGGCTTGAAGATAGCGTATAACGACGAGACACTTTTTCACCATCAATAACCATTTCAATCGGCAGATGCTGACCTGGTTGGTAACTTGGTAAAGAGTGGTTCTCTTTCGCTGGCTCTAACCAAAATGTCGTAAAGTCTCGAGCGATCTCTTCACGCTCGACGCAAGTTAGGTGCAGCGACTCTACCCATGTGTCTTCGTAAAGTTCTTTTTCTTTGGTCTCGAGTACTTCAACCACATCACCCGCTCTGACTAAGCCTTCATTTTTCGCGACTAGGTTCTGACCAAAGAACACACCACCACGATTATTGGCTCTGAATTTAGAGAAGGTATTCAGTGGCTCTTTTGTCGCTCTTAACTCACCACTGTTAACATCAACCGTGGTTAGAATACAACGTTCACAAGGCTTCACCACCTCGAACTCAACCTCACCAATTCGAATGCGCTTCCAACCATCTTCAGCAAACGCTTCAGTGTTTGAGACGACAAAATTGGTGCGGAACTGATCCATGGAATGTGTTTCAGGACTACGGCGATTCAACTCATCAAGCGAAGCTTGGCTGATGATTAACATTGGGTAGCCGTCGGCAAAACTCACGTTATGGCCCAACTTTTCACGAACACGATTCGATTGTTCACCAGAGAAAAGCAGCTCAACACGTACACCCAATACATCACTAAACCAGTCATCAGCTTCGTCACACGTTGTGTAGGCCGTGAAGCTGTCTTTCCACACTGTTGCTGGCGCTTCTTGCATCTTAAAGTTCGCATACTTAAGGCGCAGTGGCGCTTTATCTTCATAAGTAAAGATCAAACCATCTGGCAGCAAGCTGGAAGACACTTTGACCATTTTCGGATATTTGCGCGCCGTAACCATTGAGCCGTCAGCCAATGCCAGCATGAAACGTCTGTCAAAAGTGAGACCTTGTTTTTCAACCCAAGCAGAAGAAAGCGCAATGCCGCCCACTGATTTAACCGGAAACACATTGATTTGAGATAAGGAAGGAGCTTGCTCTGAAGCCTTTCGATCTAGAGGTGACTGCGACATAACGATTCCAATGTTTTGTAGTTTGTCCCAATGCTAACAAATGGTTATAAATAGATAAACTGGCAGCCATTAAACACTTGATACTAAGCGAATATCTTGAGATGTTTAACTCATTGTCTTCTATACATTAAGCTAGCAATGCATTCACACTCCCTAGACCTTCTATGCTGTGAATACAGTTAGTGCATTGAACTTTCATTGAATAAAAAGGATTTATCATGAACAAACTCGTCATTATCATCTTATGTGTACTGCTTCCTCCTTTGGGTGTGTTTTTCGCACGAGGAGCAGGCAAAGACCTTTTGATCAACATCGTCCTCACTTTCTTTTTCTGGGTGCCGGGCATGATCCACGGGTTGTGGGTAGCGACTCGATAATCCATCTTCAAAAATACATACCGAATAAAATACAAAGAAAAACAAGCTCCTAACCCTGATGAGTTAAAAATAGGATGAAATGAAAGTGCTTTTCCACTATCATCCTGTCGCCTAAACGTAAGCGATTGCTTTCACAGATTTCGCCGAGTTTAGGCTCCAACTACATAACACTTCAAATGGTGGGAGCCTTCAATGACACAACTTACGATTACTCGTCCTGACGACTGGCACGTTCATCTACGCGATGGCGAAGTATTAAAAGATACAGTGCGCGATATCAGCCGCTACAATGGTCGAGCGTTAATCATGCCAAATACCATCCCACCGGTAACAGATACCGAAATGGCTCTAGCTTACCGTGAACGCATCATGGCAGAGCAGCCAAGCGAGCAGTTCCAGCCTCTAATGGCACTTTACCTGACAGACAACACAACACCTGATGAAATTCGCAAAGCGAAAGAATCTGGCGCTGTAGTGGCTGCGAAGCTTTACCCAGCTGGCGCAACAACCAACTCTGACTCAGGTGTAACCTCTGCGAAGAACATCTACCATGTATTAGAAGCTATGCAAGAAGTTGGCATGCTACTTTTGGTACACGGCGAAGTAACGACGCACGATGTTGATATCTTTGATCGTGAGAAAGAGTTCCTAGACACCGTTCTTGCGCCAATCGTGAATGACTTCCCTAACCTAAAAATCGTTCTAGAGCACATCACGACTGCGGATGCTGCAAATTTCGTAAAGAACGCGAACGACAACGTTGCCGCGACAATCACAGCTCACCACTTGCTTTACAACCGCAACCACATGCTGGTTGGCGGCATCAAACCACACTTCTACTGCCTACCAATCCTTAAGCGCAACACTCACCAAAAAGCGCTCATTGAAGCAGCGACAGGTGGTAGCAAGAAGTTCTTCCTAGGTACAGACTCAGCTCCTCACGCAAAAGGCGCAAAGGAATCAGCATGTGGCTGTGCGGGTTCATACACAGCACACGCAGCAGTAGAGCTTTACGCAGAAGTATTCGAATTAGAAGGCAAGATTGAGAACCTAGAAGCATTCGCAAGCCACAACGGCCCAGACTTCTACGGCATCCCACGTAACACTGACACTATCACTCTAGTAAAAGAAGAGTGGAACGTTGCTGAAACCATGCCATTTGGTTCAGACACCGTTGTGCCAATTCGTGGCGGCGAGACGATCGCTTGGTCAATAAAATAAGCACTCGGAAGGCAAGGTAAATACGTTGTAAACACTTCGTAAACACCTCACCTTAACTAAAAAGGGTCACCCTCAATCGGGTGACCCTTTTTGTTTAGTATTTAACAAACTCATTGCCTAAGGCGTTGTTTAAGCCCTACTTGCCGCGAACCTTCTCTATCACACTCCAAGCCACGACAACAAGTAACCCTGCCACTACACCAATCACGCCATTCAACAAAGTGGGAACAACCGCAGTCGCAATCGTATGTCCGCTGAAGTCCATGATGATAGGCTCAATCAAATGATGAATTGCGGGAACGTTATGAACCACGATACCACCGCCAACCAAGAACATGGCAGCCGTACCGACAACAGCAAGTATCTTCATTAGCTTTGGCGCAAAGGAAACAAGCCCATTACCCAGCTTTGCTTTTACTGCGCTACCGTCAGATGTACGTTGAAGATAGAAACCTAGGTCATCTAACTTAACGATCCCAGCAACCAAGCCATAAACGCCAATCGTCATCACAACAGCAATCAAGCTAACGACAATAATCTGGGTCAAGATGCTGGTCCCCGTCACGGTCCCCAGAGCAATTACAATAATTTCTGCGGATAAAATGAAGTCGGTACGAATTGCGCCTTTAACCTTTCTCTTCTCATAGTCCTCAATAGACTCACCAGTTTTATCTTCATCTCCTTTGTCATTATCTTGGTGGGCATGGGGGAAAAACTTTTCTAAGATCTTCTCAGCCCCTTCGAAACAAAGAAATAAGCCACCCATTAACAGCAATGGCATGATCAACCAAGGAATAAATGCACTGATCAATAAAGCGGCAGGCACAAGAATCAACTTGTTCTTGAATGAGCCTTTTGCAACCGCCCACACCACTGGGATTTCTCGTTCAGCAGAAACACCCGATACTTGCTGCGCGTTAAGTGCTAAATCATCGCCCAATACACCCGCGGTTTTCTTCGCCGCCACTTTAGACATCAGTGCAACATCGTCTAGCACTGTGGCTATGTCATCTAACAGTGTGAGTAAACTTGCTCCAGCCATTTTATTGTCTCTTTTAAAGGATTGAACAACAGCTAAAATGTAACACTATCAATTCACTCATCAAAGTTATGAGTCTGTAAAAAATAAAGTCACAAACTGTGTTTTCTATTGCCGTCTCAGCGAGACAGGACTAGTCTGTCTGCATCTTTCACGAACATAAAAGAAAAAGTATAGATGAAAAGTGAATACAGCTACCCTATCGGCGAACCTGGGAAAAAATGGCAAGAAGCAGAACGTCAAGCATGGTTTGCTCAAAGAACCGTTAAGCGTGAATACCAGCAAGAAGTCGTTCCTAAAATCCAAGCATTAGCAGACCGCTTTGACATCGAGCAATACGGCGCACTGAGCTACGATGAAGATCGTTTCCCTCTGTTTGCAATCAAGAGCAAAAACTGGGATGCATCAAAACCAACCGTTCTGGTAACAGGCGGTGTTCACGGTTATGAGACAAGTGGTGTGCACGGTGCGGTCAAATTCGCAGATACTCAAGCAGAGAAATACGCAGCACATTTCAACGTAGTGGTTGCACCTTGTGTTAGCCCTTGGGGTTACGAAGTCATCAACCGCTGGAACCCAAATGCCGTTGATCCAAACCGCTCTTTCTATGAAGGTACTCCTGCTGAAGAATCAGCGAACTTACGTTCATTAGTGGCGTCCCTACCAGAGGTACTGGTTCACGTTGATCTACACGAAACGACAGATTCTGATGAAACTGAATTCCGCCCAGCACTTGCAGCTCGTGACGGCATTGAGTACATAGAAGGTATGATTCCAGATGGTTTCTACACAGTAGGTGACACTGAAAACCCTCAGCCAGAATTCCAAGCAGCTGTCATTGCTTCAGTTGAAAAAGTAACGCACATTGCACCAGCAGATGCAGACGGTAAGATCATCGGCTCAGAGGTGACACAGCACGGTGTTATTAACTACCCAATGAAAGAGCTAGGCCTTTGTGGCGGCGTAACGAACTGCAAGTACGGGACAACGACAGAAGTTTACCCAGACAGCGACAAGGTAACGGATGAAGAGTGTAACGATGCGCAAGTCGCAGCTATCGTTGGTGCTCTAGATTACGTGATTCAACACGAGCTAAATGTGTAAGCGAGTAAGTTACTTCTAGAGCACTAGAATAAAGTTGATAAAAGCCACAAGTGACGAATCATTTGTGGCTTTTTGTTTATTGATAGCGGACATAAAAAAACTCCCTTGCACAGAGTACAAGAGAGTTTCTTAGTTAAGCGTCACTAGTGAGCAATTTACCTCACTAGAAAATCGCCCTATTTCGCTGTTTCGCTCACGTTTGCTTGGCCTTTATCTACTTCTGTAAATAGACCTTTCAGCAGGCTCACACAGCCAATCAAAAGAATGATAGTGAACGGCAGTGCTGCAATAATCGTAATAGATTGCAGTGCTTGAATAGATTGAGTACCACCAATCCACAACATCACCATCGCAATCGCACCTGAGATAACCGCCCACACTACTTTCTGCTTCACTGGTACTTCAAGCTTACCACCAGCCGTCATACCATCGATAACAATCGAACCTGAGTCTAGTGTCGTAACGAAGAACACAATGATCAGTGCTACTGCGATAACCGATAGGATGCTACCAAACGAGTACGCATCTAACATGTGGAACAAGCTTAGCGATACATCTGTAATGCCTTGATCAAGACCAAGTTGACCAACATGATTAATGACCTGCTCAATAGCCACACCACCAAACACAGACATCCAAGCCGAAGTTACTAGCGTCGGGATAATCAGTACGCAGAACAAGAACTCACGAACCGTACGACCTTTAGAAATACGCGCTACAAACATACCGAAGAATGGTGCATACGCTACCCACCACGCCCAGTAGAATACAGTCCAACCATGCAGCCATGTAGTGTCTTCACGACCAGAGCTCTGGCTCAATGCCAAGATATTTTTCACATAGCCCGTTGCTGCTGTTGCTACAGAATCAAGCACAGTTGTGAAGTTAAGCACTGCAATAAGGCCAAGGAATACGAACGCAATAACCATGTTTAAGTTACTTAGGAACTTAACACCACCGTCCATACCACGAAGTACAGAGATGATCGCCAGACCCATGATCAAAACAATGATAGATTGCTGAAGTAGGATATTGTTTTCCAAACCAAACACGTGGCTAATACCACTTGCTGCTTGTGTACCACCCAAACCTAACGAAGTCGCCAAACCAAACAGAGTAACCAGTACTGTTAGCACGTCGATCACATCACCTGTTTTGCCCCACACTCGCTCACCCAAGATTGGGTAAAATACAGAGCGCATAGATAACGGTAGACCTTTGTTATAAACAAAATACGCTAGGCAAAGCGCTGTCATGCCGTAGATAGCCCAAGCATGGAAACCCCAGTGGAATACCGTTGCACCCAGCGCTAACTCACGACCTGATTCTGTAAAAGGTTCTGCGTTCAACGGAGTACCAAACCAGTTGGTAAAGAACGCAGTTGGCTCAGCAACACCCCAGAAAATAAGTCCAATACCCATGCCTGCTGCGAATAACATCGCAATCCAAGAGGCCATTGAATAGTCTGCCGTTGCGTCTTCACCACCTAAGCGAACTTTACCTAGCGGTGAGAATGCAAGAATCACGGCAAAAATTAACATGATGTTGGCTCCCCACATGAACAGGAAGTCAAACTTTGATAGAACCGCACCCTTGATGGAGTCAATTGCCGCTTTGGCATCTGCAGGAGGCAGAGCAAGAAGGGTGATGATGAAGAGAAGAGATAAGCCAACAGAGGCGACGAAAACTGTGTTATGGACATCCATGCCCCACTTACTGACGTTGTCTTGACCAACTTGATAGTCAGTAGAATCAATACTGTACTTTTTTGATTTAAAACTCATAAATTATGATGTTCGTATATCCGATTCAACGAATATAAGGACTCGCTCCATATCCAACAACTACTTGATTGGCTCGCCAAATCACCTAAACAAAGCATGGTGAAAGTCACTATTTGAGATAGTGAATGGACTTACTTGCTCAATCCCAAGCCGCACAATATAGCACAACACGAAGCATTTTTACTGAGCCTTAGCTCAATAGTTGCTCATAACCGCCTGAATAATGATAATTAACCTAATAATACGCACCTCAAAAAACCACCATAAACTCATAAATAACAATAAGTTAAATCAGAACGATGCAACATAAAATCGTTTTAAAACTTTCGTCAGATAATTTTAATAAACACGACATTTATTTATAGCTCTAATAAAAAAGGTTCATCGCGGCTTTCCGGGGAAAGCCGCTTTTATCTTCAAGAAGAAGTAGTCTGTATCTCGATACCCATATCCCATTCGCTTGATTAGTTTTATCTTGTTGTTTATCCCTTCCAATGTGCAGGTGTTAAGCGGATAACTTGCCGATGCGATAATGCCGTGAAGATAAGGACTCAGTTTTCGTGCGAACTCTTGCAATGGCTTAATTCCACTCTCCTGTACTTGTGCCCACCACACCT
>NZ_JAKEUQ010000032.1 GCF_022397955.1 Vibrio sp. Isolate32
ATTCCCCACCCACTGCTGCCTCCCGTAGGAGTCTGGACCGTGTCTCAGTTCCAGTGTGGCTGATCATCCTCTCAGACCAGCTAGGGATCGTCGCCTTGGTGAGCCATTACCTCACCAACTAGCTAATCCCACCTAGGCATATCTTGACGCGAGAGGCCCGAAGGTCCCCCTCTTTGGCCCGTAGGCRTTATGCGGTATTAGCCATCGTTTCCAATGGTTATCCCCCACATCAAGGCAATTTCCTAGGCATTACTCACCCGTCCGCCGCTCGACGCCGTTATCGTCCCCCGAAGGTTCAGATAACTCGTTTCCGCTCGACTTGCATGTGTTAGGCCTGCCGCCAGCGTTCAATCTGAGCCATGATCAAACTCTTCAATTTAAGATTTTGTCGACTCAACGAATACTGACTTCAAAACTACAAAAAGTAATTCTAAAGCTATTATCATTCCAACAGAATGATAATGAATTGACTGTGCCAAATAACCCCTCTCCATTAAGAAAGTAATTATTCGTATTGGTCACTCAGTTCATTGAAATCATTTTGATTCCGAAGAATCTGTTTTATCTAACGATAAAACATTTTGATATTCATCAACGAGTGCCCACACAGATTGATAGGTTTAAATTATTAAAGAGCTTTTCCTTTTTGAGCTTCGCTCAAATCGGACGGCCATTTTAGCGATTTAAGTTTTAGTGTCAACCACTTTTTCCTGCTAATTTTTTTAAGCATCTTAAATGCTTATTTGCCGTTTCGTTGCTTACTTCAAACCGCTTGGTTATCCCTGACAACGGAGGCGCATTATAGAGAGAATAATCTTGTGCACAAGGCTTAAAACGAAAAAAAGCCGCCACTGGCGACCGTTCGAATAGTATTTATACAAAGCGTTCGAAATCGGTACGATTTCGCCAAAATTTAGCGAATCGTACCGATTGTTTCTGCCCCAATTACTGGTGAGCAATAATTCTGTCGTTGTTAACTAGTAGCTGCACTTTTTTATCCGGGTGTATTTTCCCAGCAAGTATCGCCTTCGCTAATGGGTTCTCGATACTTTGTTGAATCGCTCGTTTCAGAGGTCTTGCTCCGTATACTGGATCAAAGCCAACTTGAGAAATTAGCTTCAGCGCTTTTTCCGATACCTCAAGTTCATATCCATTCTCCTCCATTCGCTTGCTCAAATGTTGAAGTTGAATAGAAGCAATTGATTGAATGTGCTCTTGACCTAATGGATGGAACACTACGCTTTCATCAACACGGTTCAAAAACTCTGGTCGGAAATGTTTACCTACCACTTCCATCACTTCATTTTTGATGCCTTGGTAATCAAGCGTATTGAAGTTTTCTTGGATTCGCGAAGAGCCCAAGTTCGATGTCATGATCACTACCGTATTTCTGAAGTCGACTGTACGACCTTGTCCGTCGGTTAGGCGCCCATCATCAAGAACCTGAAGTAAAATATTGAAAACATCTGGGTGCGCTTTCTCAATTTCATCTAACAAGATTACTGAATATGGTTTGCGACGCACTGCTTCAGTTAAGTAACCACCTTCCTCATAACCAACATAGCCAGGAGGTGCGCCAACTAAACGAGCAACAGAGTGCTTCTCCATAAATTCAGACATGTCGATACGTACCATTGCATCATCACTATCAAACATGAAATTAGCGAGCGTTTTACAAAGCTCCGTTTTACCTACCCCTGTAGGACCAAGGAATAGGAAAGAACCAATTGGCTTATTCGGATCCGATAAACCAGCTCGGCTACGACGAATCGCATTCGAAACCACTTCTACCGCTTCGCCTTGGCCAATAACGCGCTTATGCAGAACACCTTCCATCTTTAGAAGCTTCTCTTTTTCCGCTTCTAACATTTTGGAAACCGGAATCCCCGTTTGCTTTGATAGAACATCGGCAATTTCTGCGTCAGTAACCTTATTACGTAATAAAGTCATCTCTTGCATTTCAGCTTGAGTCGCAAGGTCTAGTTGTTTCTCCAACTCTGGGATACGACCATATTGCAGTTCAGACATTCGATTTAGATCACCAGCACGTCTTGCAAAATCCATATCCATACGCGCTTGTTCTAGCTCTGATTTGATATGTTGCGTGCCAGACAATGCTGCTTTCTCGGCGTTCCACACTTCTTCGAGTTCAGCAAAGTCACGTTCTTTATCTGAAAGTTCCGCTTGTAAGGTGCGAAGACGCTTTTCACTGGCTTCATCGTTTTCGTTGGTCAACGCTTGCTGCTCGATCTTAAGCTGAATGATCTTACGCTCGAGTTTATCCAGAGATTCAGGTTTTGAATCAATCTGCATACGGATACTCGACGCAGCTTCATCGATCAAGTCGATAGCTTTATCTGGCAATTGTCGATCAGAAACGTATCGATGAGATAGCGTTGCTGCTGCGACAATAGCAGGGTCGGTAATTTCTACATGATGATGAAGTTCATAGCGCTCTTTTAAGCCACGTAGAATCGCCACCGTGTCTTCAACCGTTGGTTCATCGACCAGCACTTTTTGGAAGCGGCGCTCTAACGCTGGGTCTTTCTCTATATATTGACGGTATTCATCAAGAGTCGTTGCGCCAACGCAGTGGAGTTCACCACGAGCCAATGCTGGTTTCAGCATGTTACCCGCATCCATAGAGCCTTCACCTTTACCCGCACCAACCATGGTATGAATTTCATCGATGAACAGAATGATATTACCCTCTTCTTTAGACAATTCATTGAGAACTGACTTCAAACGCTCTTCAAACTCACCACGGTATTTAGCACCAGCCACCAAAGCGCCCATGTCTAATGAAAGTACGCGTCGGCCTCTTAAACCTTCCGGCACTTCATTATTAATAATGCGCTGAGCTAAGCCTTCAACGATAGCTGTTTTACCAACACCAGGTTCACCGATAATGACTGGGTTGTTCTTAGTACGACGCTGAAGTACTTGGATAGTGCGACGGATTTCGTCATCTCGACCGATAACAGGATCGAGCTTGCCTTGTTCTGCTCTTTCAGTCAGATCAATAGTGAACTTCTCTAATGCTTGGCGTCGGTCTTCGGCATTTGGGTCATCAATTTTTTGACCGCCACGAACCTGCTCGATAGCTTGAGATAACTTTTGCTCAGTAAGACCTAGCTCTTTAAGCAGGTTACCTAAAGGACCTTTATCTTCGATTGCGGCAAGTAGGAAGACTTCCGAAGAAATGTATGTGTCTTGGCGCTTTTGTGCGACCTTGTCACATAGATTGAACAAAGTACCCATTGCATTCGAAAGCTGAACATCACCACCGATACCACTTACTTTAGGTACACGGTCTAATATTTCGCTTAGCTTTGAACGCAACTGAACCACATCAATATTCAACATGGTAAGCAATGGACGAATCGCACTACCATCTTGATTTAATAGCGACACCATTAGGTGTACAGGCTCTATATATTGGTGATCACGACCTAATGCGAGCGACTGAGCATCAGATATCGCAATTTGAAATTTACTAGTGAATCGATCGAGACGCATGCCAACCTTCCTACTCTTAGATATGTTTATCTTATGGTTAGAAGATGGATACGGTAACGCGGATTTTCAAGGGATAAGAATAAAGAATAGAGTTTATATAAAAATATAATTGCGCTAGATAAAAGCGGACACTTACCAAACGTTACTCTAGCCAAATAAAGGTAGCCTGACGGCCAGTCGCGCCATCTCGACGATAAGAATAGAAAGCATCAGGATCGGCAAAAGTACAAAGGTTCGAATCCGTCACTTGCGAAACACCCACGTTAGCAAGTCGTTGTGTAGCAAGTTGAGACATGTTCGCTAACCATTTGCCCGGTTCAGTTTTCGCTTGGAATGCGAGCTTGGCTTGAGGGTCAAAACCAACGAAAGCTTCCAACACATCATCACCCACCTCAAAGGCTTGTTTGCCAATCGCAGGGCCTAGCCAAGCAATGATCTGGTTGTCAGAGCTGATATTGGTAAACTTTGCGACTGCATTTTCAAGAATACCACCAGCAAGACCACGCCATCCAGCATGAACCGCAGCAACTTGAGTGCCTTTAGTATCAGTAAGAATCACTGGTAAACAATCCGCCGTCATCGCGGAACAAACCACCCTACTAGCAGTGGTGAAAGCTCCATCAGCATCGAGAACATTAGATGTTGGCTCTAAAACCGTAACCACATCAGTAGAATGTGTTTGGTTTAGCCATACCGGTACTGCAGGCATGTTAGCGTGTTGCGTAAGCCATATTCGGTTACGTTCAACCAGTGAAGCATCATCCCCAACATGCATACCGAGGTTTAGCCCTTGATATGCATCAGCAGAAAAACCACCTACACGTGTCGACGCAAAAGCCTTCACGTTACTTGGTGCGTTCCACTTAGGGATGATCATCGACATAATTAAATATCTTCTTCTAGGTTATCGCGAGCATCAACGCGCAGAGCTTCAGCCATCACAACCATGTCATTTGGCACAGGTGCGTGGAACTCCACTTCTTCGCCCGTAATTGGGTGAACAAATTTAAGCATAACCGCATGTAGTGCTTGACGGTCAAAAGCACGAATCATCTTCGTTAGTTCTTCTGATGCGCCTTTTGGAATACGTGCACGACCTCCGTATGCAATATCACCTAACAGTGGATGCTGAAGGTAAGACATGTGTACACGGATTTGGTGGGTACGACCCGTTTCTAGACGTAGACGAATACGTGTGTGTTCACGGAAGTGTTCAGCAACGCGGTAGTGAGTTACCGCCGGCTTACCCGTTTCATTCACAGCCATCAAAGTACGTTTGGTTGCGTGGCGGCTAATGCCTTTTTCTACCATGCCACCAGCGGTCATTTTGCCGATTGCAATCGCTTCGTATTCACGAGTAATGCGACGCTTAGCCAATGCACGTACAAGACGAGTCTGTGCTGGTACTGTTTTAGCAACAACCATAAGACCTGTTGTGTCTTTATCGAGACGGTGAACAATACCTGCACGAGGTACTTCAGCGATTTGTGGGTAGTGGTGCAGTAACGCGTTTAGCACCGTTCCATCCGGCGTACCTGCTCCTGGGTGAACAACAAAATCACGTGGCTTGTTAATAACCAATAGATGTTCATCTTCAAAGACAATGTCTAGAGGAATGTCTTGTGCTTCCCAGCGCTCTTCATCTTCAAGTTCAGCTTGTAAGATGATCTCTTCTCCGCCCATAACCTTAACGCGTGGCTTAGTAATAACTTCGCCATCCACTTGGACTTTGCCGTCAAGAAGCCACTCTTTAATACGAGAGCGGGAAAAATCGGTAAATAGTTCAGCGACAGCTTGGTCTAAACGTTGACCTAACTGGCTGCTTTTTACTGTGTCTGTTAATGTGATCTGCTGAGCCATATCGAACTTTTTTAAAAACCGTGAGACTAATACCCATTAGTATGGATAAAATAGAATAATTGCATCATTGTATCTGTTACTGGTTAGAAAGTAACGGAAGCTTACGAAATATTTAATTCAAGGAATCGACGCCTGACATGAAACACCTTACTTTAGCGGGTCTATTAGCCGTATCACTCTTGGCTGGTTGTTCAAGTACCGAAGAGATAGTGCCAGATGTACCGCCATCGGTTCTCTATTCTGAGGCGCAAGAATCGCTGCAAAGTGGTAGCTGGCTTTCTGCCATTGAAAAGCTAGAAGCCCTAGACTCTCGTTACCCTTTCGGCGCCTATTCTGAACAAGTACAGCTAGACCTGATTTACGCTTACTACAAAAATGATGACCTAGCGCTTGGCCTAGCGACCATTTCACGTTTCTTGCGTTTAAACCCAACTCACGAAAAACAAGACTGGGTTCTTTACATGCGCGGCTTAACGCACATGGCACAAGACAGAAACTTTATGCACGATATTTTTAATATCGACCGAAGTGACCGAGACCCTGAGCCGGTGAAACTCGCTTTTGCTGACTTCAAGCGACTACTCGAACGTTTCCCTAGTAGCCCTTACGCTGAAGATTCACAAAAACGCATGTTCTCACTTAAGAATCGCCTAGCCGACTATGATTTAGCAACTGCGGATTTCTACCTACGTCGCGAAGCGTGGGTTGCAGCGATAAACAGGACGCAAGAATTGCAAAAGACTTACCCAGATACCATCGCTGCTCGTAAATCTCTAGAAATTCAGCTAGAAGCTTATAAACAACTAGGCCTAAATGATGCTGTGTTAAGAACCGAAAAGTTGATTGAGTTAAACCCACTACCTTAATCAACTTCTTACATCTCAATCCAAAAATCGCGCTAGTTTACGTTTACTAGCGCGTTTTTTGACCATATATCGCAAGCTTGATGAATCGCACAATACATGGTGTCTTTAATAAATAACTTTTAACAAAACATCAACGCCGAGTGTGGATGTGAGTAGGTTGTTATTATTTATCTGGATATCGCTATTTAGCCAATTATCCTACGCATTAGACGTGTCCCCATTAAGCAACAATCCTTACATGGGAGACTGGATGTGCTCAAAACCATAGGAACGGTAGAGTGCTAGTTTCTGCCGTTCTTGGTTTCTATTACATCGAGGATGGTAAGCCAAAAGGCATCGTGTCAGAAATGCTCTACCACTTTGAAAAAAGCCTTCGTAAGCCCCCCTACCTCAATGTTCAAATCATCCCCGTACAACGAGATGATCTACTTATCTCTTTAGAGTCTGGCTATGGTGATGTCGCTGTCGCTAACCTAACGATCACCGATAAGCGATTAAAGACGGTAAAGAGCTCATTATTACAGGCAAGAATTCAGAACCGATCACCGAGATCAAGCAACTCAGTGGTAAGGAAGTATGGATTCGGGCCAGCTCTAGTTACTTCGAAAGCGTGCAAAGGGTCAATAAAGAACTCAACGAACTGGGTTTATCTCCACGGCATGTCCACTTCATCGAAGAGTCACTGCAAGACTATGAACTGATCGAACTCGTTAACAAAGGCTATATTCAAGGTACGATTCTGGACAGCCTCAAAGCGAAACTCTGGATCGATGTGATGAAAAACATTCAAGTCCATCACGACTTACCTTTACGCGAAAATGGTCAAATAACGTGGGCGTTAAGAAAACACAACCCTCAGCTAAAAAAGAGATTAACAAATACGTCAGACCGCTCGAACAGGCACGCTGCTTGGGAACGTTAATCTATAAAAAACACATCGATAATACTCGTTGATTAGGTTGTGCACTCAACCCTAACAAAGTCGACCGGTCACCTACGTTGCCAATATCAATCACTACTTCGTCATATATAAACAGCTAGAGGCAATCAGTGCTATTAGAGAACGGCACGGCGAGGTTACTCAAAACAAATGATTAGAGCGACTTTAAACTTGAATCAGCTGAGTAAAGTAAAAACACAAAAGCCGCATAAGCAAAGTTATGCGGCTTTTGTTTATCTAATTCTGAGGGAGCTTACCTAGCGATATGTGTCATATGATCTAGATCACATAATACTTTTGGACAAATATCCATCAAGCACTTTCTGTAAGCTGTAGAACGCCCCTAAAAACTGATTTAATTTTTAGCGAAGCCTTGCCTCCAACTTATCGTTTTTCATAAGGATAACAAGCATTTTTCGCCAAAAAGATATCAAGACTTGCGTAAGATCACATTTGATTTTAATGCTCATTCCACCCAATCAAAACAAGATCTAGATCACATTATTAATTCCCAAAAGTCGTAATCTGAAGTTAACCCATGAGGGATACAACAGAGGAAAACTTCTATGAAAATGAACATCACTGGTAAAAACATCGATATTACCTCTGCAATCCGTGATCACATAGAAAGCAAATTTAAAAAGCTGGATAAATGGCAAGTAGACATCATTGGTTGCCAAGCGAGCTTTAGTGAAGAACCAAACAAGAAGAAGAAATTTGAAGCGGTAATCACTGTACCAAAAGGGCAACTTGTAGCTTCATCAATCCATGACGACCTCTACGTTGCTATCAACGAAGTAGAACAAAAACTAGAACGTCAACTCAACAAGCTACGCCATAAACCAGAAGCGCGCCGCGCTGAAAAGCCTGAAGTCGAAGAGCTAGAAGCTGAGGTAGAATAAGGAAATATAACAGATTAAAAAATAGCGCCTCAGGGCGCTATTTTTTTGCTTGACGCTCGTAGCTAGCTTGCTTATTGTGTTTAAACATTCATAAAATAATCACTTTTTATGCACACTCAATCTTTGTTTATTTTTGACTTCTTTTTTCTTCCGTAAATCGGAGGCTAAGTCGTTTTAGAAAAACAAGTCAAAAACGAACAAGAAGCCTCCCAAACTAGGGAGGCTTTTTTATAAGGAAGGACACATTTATGACTGAACACTCAATTTCACTGGATGATATCCGCCTTCGTCTTAATGATTTAGATGACGAACTACTGAAGCTACTTTCAGAACGTCGCAAGCTAAGCATCGACGTTGCTAAAAGCAAGGTAGAGACATCAAAGCCAGTTCGTGATGCAGTAAGAGAACAACAACTGTTAGTTAAGCTGATTAACAACGGTAAAGACAAATACGAATTGGATGCTCAGTACATTACTAAGCTGTTTCACACCATCATTGAAGATTCAGTTCTACTGCAACAGTCATACTTACAAAACCTCGCAAATCCACAAAGCCGTAAGCCTTTGGCTCGTGTGGCATTCTTGGGTTCTAAAGGCTCTTATTCACACCTTGCAAGCCGCGAGTATTTCAGCCGCAAGAATATGGAGTTGATTGAGCTAAACTGTAACCATTTCAAAGAGGTTACCTCAACAGTAGAGTCTGGACATGCAGATTACGGTGTATTGCCGATAGAGAACACCAGCTCAGGTTCTATTAACGAAGTGTACGACCTGCTTCAACACACGACGCTTTATATCGTTGGTGAGCTATCTCAACCAATTGAGCACTGCCTAGTTGCTAAGAATGATATCCGTTTAGAAGACATCAAAACCCTCTATTCGCACCCACAACCTCATCAGCAATGCAGTGAGTTCTTGAGCCGGCTTAAAGATGTCACCCTTGAGTCTTGTGCCAGCACAGCTGACGCAATGAAGAAGGTGAAAGACCTGGACGGTGATGATGTCGCAGCGATTGGTAACGCATCGAGCGGCAAGCTTTACGGGCTTCAGCCAATCCAAGGTAACATTGCAAACCAAACAGAGAACCACACGCGTTTCATCGTGGTAGCACGCAAGCCAGTTGAAGTATCAACGCAAATCCCAGCGAAAACGACACTAATTATGTCGACTTCACAAGAGGCTGGTTCATTAGTAGAGACACTACTGATTCTGCAACGCTTAGGTATCAATATGACTAAGCTAGAGTCTCGTCCGATTATGGGTAACCCTTGGGAAGAGATGTTCTATGTGGACTTAGAAGCACACCTAGACTCGGATAATATGCAGCAAGCGATCACAGAGTTGACGGCCATTACTCGCCACCTCAAAGTGCTAGGCTGTTACCCAAGCGAAAACATCAAAGCGACTCAGGTTAAGCTGTCATAGCCGAGAACGAATAACGCTTTCAGCTAACATAAGTATTTGGCCTATAGTAGGCCAAATACTAAAATCACCATTGAGTACACATATCATTTAGAAACAACACTCTCTCCGGCATTTCCTAGCCTCCAATCACTGGTTTATCGTTCTACACCACCTCCCCTCTAAGTAGCCCTACGCTTTTCTAATAGAAAACCCATTAGTGACTTTTTTATCAACAAAGACAAAACCTTACCGCCTTCACAGGAAAACACCGTACAACGTGTAATTAATAGCGAGCTCACTCCAAGTAACTTAAACTTACGCGCTCAAATTTATAAACCATGTTGTGAATAGCCATGAAGCTAAATACGAAAATATTACTTCTGATTGCCCCCGTAATACTGATCAGTACTGCGGCTTCCAGCTATATCATCTACTCAACTCAAAAAAACAGCTTCATCAAACGCGAAGATAACGCTCTACAATTAAGCATGGAAAAGCTGGCCGGACACTTTCGTCAGTCACGTTCTTTTCTTAATAGCTATTCTTACGCGCTCACTAAAAGTGACATGATTAAACGCTTCTTCTTGGCTGAAGAGAACCCTAGCCAAGAGCTCGCACTCATCGATGACCTGCACGAAACCGTCAAGTTGTTGCAAGATGGCGACGACAGCTTTACCGGACTCGCTCTCCTAAACAGTGATCGCACTGTCAACTATTACGCCGAAAACAGCCGAGATCCCTTTGCAGAGATGGATCCTAAAGTCTTAGAGTTCGTTGAACATCAATACCAAGAAAAACGAACAACTTCGGGTAATGACTACATCCAAAACTCACAAGGTGAAGGTGTGCTTGTTCACTATGAAGTACTCGATAAAAAGAGCGTTTCAGCACCGATAAGTGAACAACTCAACGATGTGTTTTTTCTCGTAGTATCTGTTTCTCTCGATAAGTTTAATTCACTACGAAAACAGATAGAGTTTGACTATCAAACTAGCCTTTTCTTTACCGATGAGCCGATATCCCTCGGGAATGGCTTAACTCAATCAGTAAAGCTTGGGCCTGAGTTTTACGCAACACTCGACCCTGCTCATTTTTTGTTGGACAACAAACTCAAATCCATCTGGAATGAGCTCAGCGTGTCGTTTGCTCTATCTGCTTTTGTCAGTATGGGCTTATTACTCATGCTTTTATCTCGCTGTGTGATCAATCCAATCACACGTTTGGATAAGCAGCTGCAACAGGTCGAAAAAAAGCAAAGAAAGAACATTGAGCGCTTAGGTACTAATGACGAATTAGGCCGCTTGTCACAACGTTTTTATGACATGTACCAAGAGCTTGATAACACCTACCAACAAACCAAAGTGTTGGCAGAGAATGACCAGCTGACCCAGCTCCCCAACCGACTGCAATTTCAGTCGTTTGTTCAGCAATCTCTTCCAGCCCCTGACTCGAAAACCAATACCTGGGTGCTCTATCTCGACTTAGACAACTTCAAGTTTGTGAACGATAAATACGGACACCAAATTGGGGACTCAATTCTAGTCTCCTTTGCTAAGCGCATCACAGAGCTCTGCTCTCTATATCAAGAGGGCGACAAGGCTCACTGCATGCCTGCACGCTTATCGGGCGATGAATTCGTTATCTATATCAATGCCCCCGCGAATGCCGATAATATTGCGCATCAGTTCTCTGAAAAGTTACTCGCTCCGCTACAAAAAGGGTTTATCACCGACTCAGGAAGCTTTCCAATTACAGTGAGTATTGGTATCGCGACCTATCCAAATGATGGGCATACCATCGAAAAGCTACTCTCAAACGCTGATACCGCCATGTACCAAGCGAAACATGCTGGTAAGAATCAGTTCGCGGATTACTCGTTAGACTTGGATAAAACCATTCAACGTCAAGCCAATATTGAGCGAGCTCTGAGAGATAAGAACTTTGATGAAGAGTTTAAACTCGTTTACATGCCATATATGAACGCTGAAGGAAACCAAGTAATTGGAGTAGAAGTTCTGCTGCGTTGGGAATCAGAACAACTTGGTACGGTTGCTCCCAATGAGTTTATTCCTATTGCTGAGCAAACAGGGCTGTTCGAACTTGTCGATCGCTGGGTTATCGAGAATGCCTTCGCTTCTTTCCATCAACTTCAGGCTCAATTTGATCACTCGATTCAGCTTTCCATCAACCTATCTTCTGCAGGGATAGAGACTACGCACCTAGCGGGTTTCATTGAACAACACGCAAAGATTAATGGTATTCCGCCAAGCTTAATTGATTTTGAGATCACCGAGACCTTCTATTCAAATTCACACGGTTTTCCGCTACTCAACGAACTCGCTCGAATGGGCTACCGATTAGCTATTGATGATTTTGGTTCGGGCTACACATCCATCACTCAATTGGTTGAGTACCCGACGCAAAAAATCAAATTGGATAAAGGTTTCTTGGAAGCCTTGATCGAAACAGACAATCAGAACATAGTTAAGCCTGTGATCGGACTGTGTCACGCGCAAGGCAAAACCGTGACTGCTGAAGGTATCGAAACCAAAGAGATGCACCAATGGCTACAAGACGCGCATTGCGACATGCTGCAAGGTTTCTACTTTGGTAAGCCTATGCCTCTCAATGAGCTAAGCGACTGGTATCACGAACACCAACAGCGATTCGAGCACTAACAGAACGATTAACACGTACCAACTGAATCAACCGACTATAAGAATCGAACACATGAAATCTGTCATCATCGCCTCACTAAATCCCGCTAAGATCAATGCTGTCAAAAGTGCTTTTGTCTCTGCGTTTCCCAACACCGAGTTTGAGTTCAAGGGGTTAAATGTGCCAAGTGGTGTTGCCGATCAGCCTATGAGTAATGATGAAACTTATCAAGGTGCAGTGAACCGTGTACACAATGCGACACAACAGCAACCTAATGCGGATTTCTATGTCGGGTTAGAAGCGGGAATCGAAGGCGGTGTCACCTTTGCTTGGATGGTGATTGAGTCAGATGGTCAACGTGGAGAGTCTCGCTCGGCAAGCCTGATGCTGCCACCAGCCGTTCTTGAGAAGCTAGAACACGCTAACGAACTCGGGGATGTGATGGATGAAGTATTTGGTACTGACAATATCAAGCAAAAAGGTGGAGCGATTGGTTTACTGACACATAACCAGCTTTCACGTAGCTCGGTCTATCATCAAGCGTTAATCTTAGCGCTGATCCCATTTGTGAATCCTGAACATTTCCCAGCTTAACCAATAAATGCTTCTCAAGCTCTCTAGCAGCTCGATTGCAAGCTCTAGAAACTAAAAAACGCTAACTATCAGTTAGCGTTTTTTTCAATTCTCGCTCTCACTATTCAGTGATAGCTTAAGCCCAGTATTACTTAAGCAGCAGATCGGCAATAACCGCTTTCTCTTGTTCTGATTTTGCCTTGAGCTCATTCGAACCTCTGGTGATGGTTGCCACGCCGACTCCCAGCATTTGGCTTACTTGTCTTTGAGACATTTCACCTTTCATTAGCTCACAAAAAATATTAATTCGAGCAACCAGAGCATCTCGCTCATCAGGCGTCATCATCATGGTCAACAACAGTTCATGCTGATCTTTCTCAACCGCGGTCTTAACTAAATCCATGAGTTGTTGCCAGTTATCATATTCAGGTTGTGATGCCATATCTCTACACTTACTTTTAAATTTAGACTTTAAAGAGTCGCTTATCGATTGAAAGCGTTTACCACTTTATACCGAAATACTGGATGTGATCCAATGTAAAAAGGCTGTAAGCGGAAATGGTTCGCACTCAGTACCTTCGATTGTCACTCAGTTTCAGGCCTTATCGGCCTCTAGTATTTAGTTTTCACCTCATGGGGAGCCAAAAACTCGCCCTGCTCACCCAAGATGTCTCGGTAGTAAGTCTCAAACATCAAGATGTTCTGAACGTAACCGCGTGTCTCTTTGAATGGAATCATCTCAATAAAAGCGTAGGCATCAAGCTTTTCATCACTGCGAGAGCGCCACTGCTTCACACGGCTCGGACCTGCATTGTAGGCAGCAAAAGCAAAGATACGGTTGTTGTCATATTGAGAGAGCAAGCCATCTAAGTAGTGGCTGCCAATTTCGATATTCTTGCCGACATCGTAAAGGTCATCGCTACCCTTGTACTTAATCTTGTGCGTGTTCGCCGTGTATTGCGCTGTCTTTGGCATAATTTGCATGACACCACGTGCACCAACAGGAGAACGAGCTTTTGAGTCCATCGCGCTCTCTTGTCTCGCTAGAGACATCAAGGTGATTGGGTCAATATCATGCTTGTCTGCGTAGAAGTTAAACCACCACTTATGAGCAATAGGGAAACGTAGCGCAATGTTATCCCACATCTTCGCAGAGATACTTGCTGTTACGGTAAAGTGATTCCATCGCTGTGTCGCAGCATGGGCGGCAAGCATCGCTTTTTGCTCTTTATCTGCATTAGTTAATAACCAGCGCCATTCACTTTTGGCTGCGGCAATTTTATCGCGAGCGATCAGTTCATCGATACGAATCAATGAAGTACTAAAAGGCTTCACTGTTTCTGGATTGTATTTCAATGTAGAGGTTGAATATTGAATCGGTTTATCTAACTGCTTTGCCGCCGCAACACTGTAGAAATTACGCTGACCTAAAATATCAGACAGACGTTGGTTACCCTTTTCAGTATCACCTGTTGCTATTTCAGCCCTGCCTAACCAGTATTGCCAACGCAATGACGCTTGGTGCTTGTCGTCCAAGCGGGCAATCCACTCTTTCAATCCAGCCCAATCTGCATGCTGAATAGCCAAACGGGCACGACGTTCGAGTAAGACTTGTTTCGACGAACTCAATAACATCTCGTCTCGCCACTCCATCAACTCTTCAGAATCGGTATTGATTAAACGGAAAGTCAGGTAATCAGCGAGCTCTTGAGATTTCTCTTCAGAAAATTTCTGGGCCTTGATGACCTCATCGAATACTTCTTGAGCACTGCTAGCCGATTTTCTCGCTAGCTTTTCAAAAGCAAACTCCGTTTGAGCTTGATAAAACTCATTAGCTGGATGCTTCTTGGCGAATGTGAGCACATCTTCAGGCTTGTTGTATAACGCCTTCATCTGCTTAGCTTGAGTAATTGACTCATCATGATCCAATTGCTTGATCAGATAGGTCATCAGCTTGCCGTTACGCCCCTCAAACGCTAACAGCATTCGCTCTAAAATCAGCTCATCGGTTCTTAAGCCAGCTTGGTCCCAACTCTTAAATAGCGGGTCGCAAGCGTCATCAACACCATCGCCGCTCAACCAAAGCTGCTTCGCCCCTTTAAAAGCCAGCTCCTGATTGCCTTGCTCATAGTTCGCTCGGTAATAGATGCATTGGTACTTTTCACCCACCGGCTCTTTGGTCTGAAATTCAAGGATGGTTTGCCACTGTTTTCTAGAAGCTAGCGCATCTAAATATGGTGCTCGCATACGATTAGAAAATGGCAGGGCTTTGTTCTCTTCAATAAACGCATCCACTTCAGCCGGAGTGCGGTCACCTAAGCCAATAAGAAAAGCACGATAATCGGTGTAAGGTGTTAGAGGGTATGTTTGAATTTTGCTGCGCAGTGCTGAATAAGCTTTTAGATCACGGCTCTCTAAAACCTCTTGCGCTCTATCATAAACACCACGCTGCATTTCTAGCTCTGAGGTATTGCTAGCCATAGCCACTGGAGCTAGTGAAAATGAAGACAAGATTACCGATGCAGCCACAGCAACCTTCGTATTACCAATTCGGAAAAACATTCGCTCTTTCCTTAGTGCGTGTATGAATACGTGAAATCTATTTACGCCCGACATCACATAAAATGTAAAGGAATTGAGTGTAAATATTATTAATATTTAACACTTCATCTAAGGAGCATATTAAATATAGTTTTAATAACCAATGTGACAATAGTAAGTAAGGATTCGTTCAAGAATGGCTTTTCTTTCCTAGGAGTAACATCTTTAGGGATATTGGTATAAAATAGCTAACAATTTTGAACAATAATTAGGATCGATCGGCAATGGCTGAATACGTATATACCATGTCTCGGGTGAGCAAAACTGTTCCACCTAAGCGTCAAATTCTTAAAGACATTTCTCTTAGCTTTTTTCCTGGCGCTAAAATCGGTGTTTTGGGTCTAAATGGTTCAGGTAAATCTACCCTACTACGTATCATGGCTGGTATTGATACTGATATCGATGGCGAAGCTCGTGCGCAACAAGGCCTTAACGTAGGTTACCTACCTCAAGAGCCAGTACTAGACGAATCAAAAACGGTTCGCGAAATCGTAGAAGAAGCGGTTTCTGATGTTGCTGACGCACTTAAACGTATCGACGCAGTTTACGCGGCTTATGCTGAACCAGATGCAGATTTCGATGCACTAGCAAAAGAGCAAGGCGAACTAGAAGCACTTATCCAAGCAAAAGACGGTCACAACCTAGAAGCAGCTCTAGAGCGCGCTGCAGACGCACTCCGTCTTCCTGAGTGGGACGCTAAGATTGAACACCTTTCTGGTGGTGAGCGTCGTCGTGTTGCTATCTGTCGTCTACTTCTAGAGAAGCCAGACATGCTGCTTCTTGATGAACCAACGAACCACCTGGATGCAGAATCAGTTGCATGGCTTGAGCACTTCCTAGTGGACTACAGCGGTACTGTTGTGGCAATTACCCACGACCGTTACTTCCTAGATAACGCTGCTGGTTGGATTCTAGAACTTGACCGTGGTGAAGGTATCCCATGGCAAGGTAACTACACGTCTTGGCTAGAGCAAAAAGATGAGCGTCTAAAGCAAGAGAAAGCTGGCGAAAGCGCACGTCAAAAGACCATCGAGAAAGAACTTGAGTGGGTTCGTCAAAACCCTAAAGGTCGTCAAGCTAAGTCTAAAGCTCGTATGGCTCGTTTTGAAGAACTGACGACTGGCCAATACCAGAAGCGTAACGAAACCAACGAACTGTTCATCCCACCAGGTGAGCGCCTAGGTGACAAAGTTCTTGAAGTTAAGAACCTAACTAAGTCATACGGTGACCGCGTTCTTATTGATGACCTATCGTTCAGCATGCCTAAGGGTGCAATCGTGGGTATCGTAGGTGCCAACGGTGCGGGTAAATCAACACTATTCAAGATGCTAAGCGGCTCAGAGCAACCAGACTCAGGTACGGTTGAATTGGGCGAAACAGTTAAGCTTGCTTCTGTTGATCAGTTCCGTGACAGCATGGACGACACTAAGACCGTATTCCAAGAGATCTCTGAAGGCGCTGATATCATTAAGATCAACAACTTCGAAATCCCAGCACGTGCATACTGCTCTCGTTTCAACTTCAAAGGCAACGACCAACAGAAGATCATCGGTGAGCTTTCTGGTGGTGAACGTAACCGTGTTCACTTAGCTAAGCTACTAAAAGCGGGCGGTAACGTACTGCTGCTCGATGAGCCGACCAACGACCTAGACGTTGAAACGCTACGTGCTCTTGAAGAAGCACTGCTTGAGTTCCCTGGCTGTGCAATGGTTATCTCGCACGACCGTTGGTTCCTAGACCGTATTGCGACCCATATCTTAGACTACCGTGATGAAGGTCAAGTTAACTTCTACGAAGGTAACTATACTGAGTACACAGAGTGGCTGAAGAAGACTCTGGGCGCACAAGCGGCAGAACCACACCGCATCAAGTACAAACGTATTGCTAAGTAAATAAGCTTGTATTTTGAACAAAGGCCGCGATAATAGCGGCCTTTGATATATCTGGCTTACGTATTACGTATCGATATAGAGAGAATACTTATGATTGAAAGACGTCAATTTTCACGAGTTATTTATCAAGTTCCGACAGAAATCTCACAAGAACACGTAAATGCATCAGGCTCAGTGCAAGACTTGTCTCTCCATGGTTTACTCATTAAATGCGATGAACTACAAAAATTCAGCCAAGATACCCCTGTTCACGTTAGCTTTAAACTGGCCAACAGCGATATCAATATTCAGTTAGAGGCAACTATAGTCTCTACCATCAATACCTCAATGCGTTTACGCATAGAGCATTTAGATATTGATAGTATCAGCCACCTTAAGCGCCTTGTTGAGCTTAACGTTGGTGACGATGAACTGCTTTATAGAGAGATTGAACACCTTACCGACTTAGGCAAGGAATAATATCTCCATTACCCTTTTTCTATTAGAAGCATTTAGTTAATACAGAACCATGTCTAAAACAGTGTCCATTACTATTCCCTCAAGTCAGGGGGAACAGACGTTTTACTTCGGTCGAAAAGCCGTACTCTTATGCATGACCTCCCTGCTCTCAGTACCGATACTGATCGGTGGCGCTACCTACATGCACCTTGAGAGTAAAAACAAGCTGGCTGCACAAGCCGGTGATGCACAAGAGTTAATTGAAACTCTAATTGTTGAAAAAGAGCAGACCGAGTTTTTATACGCGGAACAGGTTGAAACCAACCACAACCTATCTCAAGCATTAACTGAGAAAGAAGGTACGATTCAGCTACTCGGTAAGCGTGTATTCGATGTAGAGTCTGTTCTTGGCCTGGCTGATGAAGAGTTATACACCGATGAGGTTTCACTAGAAGACCGCATTGATGCTGCAGCCGTCGATTCTGCGGTTAGAGCAACCATGTTCCGCCTAATTCCTAATGATAGCCCGATGGCTTATCAACGTATCTCGTCTTCCTACGGTCGCCGTACTAACCCAATAACAGGCAAACGCCACAACCATACTGGTATCGATTTAACCTGTAAACGCGGTGAAGATATCTTAGCTCCTGCAGATGGCGTGATTGAAACTGTTCGTCCAAGCAAGAAAGGCTTCGGTAACTTTATCACTATGCGCCATTCCTTCGGCTTCATGAGCTCTTACGCGCATCTGCAAAAATTCAAAGTTCGCAGCGGTCAGTTTGTAAGTAAAGGTGATGTGATTGCGAGCTGTGGTAACTCAGGTAACTCAACCGGCCCACACCTGCATTATGAAGTGCGCTTCCTTGGTCGCTCATTGAACCCTCAATACTTAATGGACTGGACACCTGAAAACTTCAATTATGTGTTTGAGAAAGAGAAAAAGGTGAAGTGGGGCCCACTCGTTCAACTGATAGATAACGTGGTTCGTTTGCAGATCAACCTAACCAACGTACCTTACATCAGCGCTACTATCGATACGGTATCAAGCGAAGATAACCGAGTATCGAACGAGAATAACCAAGAGCCTATCGCAACTAACTAGGGCGTATTCGTTTGGCCCATGATGATCCAAAAGCATTTTATCTACTATAGGCCAAATGCATTACGAGCATTCAATGCAAACAAAAAGAGCGACCAAACGGTCGCTCTTTTTTATATTGTTAAACAACAATTAGCCACGATGAATCGAGTCATGTGCTTGTTTTAACAGGCTTTGACTCTCTTGCAAGAATTGCTGTGAGTAGTCACCAAACCAATCACTCACCTGGTTAAAACTCTCAACGAACTTGGCTTTATCTTTTCCGTCTAAGATCTCGAGTGCTCCACCAAAGCAACTGTGGAAGCGTCGAATCATCTCAATGTTCTCATCTGAAGAGAGGATGATATCACCGTACAAGTTCGGGTCTTGAGCAAACAGACGGCCAACCATCGCAATCTCTAGACGGTAGATTGGAGAGCTCAGTTTCAGAAGTTGATCGATGTTCGGGTTCTCTTTGCTTAGGTGTAGGCCGTAAGCAAAAGAGGTAAAGTGGCGAAGCGCTTGAATCAGAGTCATGCCGTGGTCATGATCAGCAGCATCCATCTGACATAGGCTAGCACCCCAGATACCAAATTGATCCAGTAGCCATTGGTAGCTTTCAGAACCACGCCCATCACTGTAAACAATCACCTGTTTCGCTAGGCTTGATACATCAGGGCCAAACATAGGGTGAAGACCAACAACAGGGCCATGGTGCATGTTCATCATTGCTTGCAGCGGCTTTGATTTGATCGACGTTAAATCACAAAGAATACAATCGCTTGGCAGGTTACCAAGTTTTGCTATCACACCTTCCGTTAAGTGAATGGGAACGGTTACGACCACAAGGCCTACGTTGTCTAGGATTTCATCGGCTTTATCCCAATCTTGACTACCAAGGACTTTCACTTCATAGCCAGAAAGCTTAAACATACGGCCAAATAAGCCACCAAGCTGACCATTACCACCAACGATAACCACTGAACGCAATTCTGGGTTGAGACACTTAAAACCAGAGTCTTTTTCGCTGGCATAAGATTCACGCATAGTTCGACGCAAAATATCTTCGATGAGCTGTGGTGGAACCCCTATTTTTTCTGCTTCTTGACGACGAGACGCCAACATTGCCGCTTCACGCTCCGGCACATAAATAGGTAATCCGTGTTCACTTTTCACTTCACCCACTTTCTCAACAAGAGCAAGTCGCTGAGCCAGTAAATCCAGCATTTGTTTATCGACAGCATCAATTTGGTCGCGTAATTCGTTCAGTTCAACGGCCATTTTATTCCTTACTAATCTATAAACCCGTACCAACGCCGATTTCGTTAGCAACAGATTTTAAAATGCCCCATTAGATGAGGCACTTAACTTTAAAACTATGACTAACCTTTCAATCGGTTCTCTAAGAACGGGACTAGTTCCGTATGTGCATGTTTCAATAGTGCCTCAGTTGTGTCCCAATTGATACACGCGTCGGTAATTGAAACGCCGTATTTCATCTCATTGAGAGGTATATCAGAAGATTGGTTTCCTTCGTTGATATGGCTTTCAATCATAAGGCCGATGATCGACTTGTTACCTTCACGGATTTGGTGAATCACATCTTCAGCAACCAGAGGCTGACGACGGAAATCTTTGCGAGAGTTAGCATGGCTACAGTCAACCATCAGTGCCGCCTCTAAACCTGACTTACCAAGCTCTTGCTCACATTCGTGTACGGATACTGAATCGTAGTTCGTTTGCTTACCACCACGTAAAATAACGTGACCGTTTGGGTTACCTTGAGTGGTTAATAGTGCAACTTGACCTTCACGGCTGATACCCATGAAACGGTGACTAGAAGAAGCCGCCTGCATCGCATTGATTGCTGTGCCTAGGTTACCATCGGTACCATTCTTAAAGCCGATTGGCATTGAAAGACCACTTGCCATTTCACGGTGAGTTTGCGATTCCGTTGTACGTGCACCGATCGCCGCCCAGCTGAATGTATCTGCTAGGTATTGAGGGCTGATTGGGTCTAGTGCTTCTGTTGCCAGTGGAATTTCCATCTCAGCAAGTTCAACCAGTAGCTCACGACCTACATGCACACCATGTTCAATGTCGAACGTACCATCTAGATGAGGGTCGTTGATTAAACCTTTCCAACCCACTGTAGTGCGAGGCTTTTCAAAGTAAACACGCATAACAATATACAGTTGATCGCTAAGTTGCTCAGATAAAGCTTTTAGGCGTTTCGCGTACTCTTTTGCCGCTTCAACATCATGAATAGAACACGGGCCACATACAACCAACATGCGATGATCTTTCTTATGGATGATGTTTGCGATAGTTTGGCGAGACTCTTGAATGAAACGACGAGCATTATCACTCAAAGGCAGTTTTTCTTTTAACTCCTCAGGAGTAATCAGTACCTGTTCGTCGATAATATTGACATTGCTTAATTCACTTTTCTGCATAACATAACCTGTATATTTATTTTTACACCCAACGTTTACATTTGGATTAACAATCTTTAAAAACACAATAACAGCTACAAAAACGATTGCAAGTGTAAACAATAAAAAACAACTAATGTAAATTTAAATTTACACATAAGTTTTAAGTCGTTTTGATTAGATTACTGATTTAAACCACAGTCAGTACAAAAAAAGGCGATATTTCTCAAATCGCCTTCTTTAAATTTATAGAGTGTTTATTTATCACTCATCGTTTAGCATTCGCTTAATCTGCTCTGAAGCCTCTTTCCATCGGGTATCAGAGTGAAGAGTCGGCAAATTAAAGCTGTATTTTTTAAGCAATGAGTTGGCTAAAGGGACCTCTTGGATCGCTAAGTGATCAAGAGCCTCAATTTGTGCATCTCGTTTGTTACACATCAACACCATGTCACAGCCCGCATTCAAGGCTGCTTTTGCTCTGTCGGCAGGTCCGCCCATGATCGCAGCGCCTTCCATCGTTAGGTCATCAGAGAAGATCAGGCCTTTAAAACCCAGCTTTTGTCTCAATACTTTCTGTAACCAATATTGAGAGCCACTTGCTGGTTGGTCATCGTAATGAGAGAAAACCACGTGCGCTGGCATCATCGCATCTAATATTCCCGCTTCAATTTGCGCCTTAAAGATCGCCATATCGGTCTCAAAGATATCGTCTCGAGAGTCGTAAGGGGTTTCAAGGTGGGAATCGGCTATCACACCACCATGGCCAGGGAAGTGCTTTCCAGTTGTCGCCATACCAACCGACTTCATGCCTTTGATGAAGGCACTACTGTGACAAACGATGGTATCGATATCTTCACCAAATGCTCGGTTGCCAATCGCCTTACACTGATGACCTTTATCTAGTACTGGTGCAAAACTTAGATCGATATCGTGAGCAATCAGCTCCGCCGCCATCAACCAACCTGCTTGTTCTGCTAATTGTTCACCATTGCTGTGAGTCGCGAACTCTTGAGCGGCAGGGATAATAGAAAAACCATCGCGGAAACGCTGTACTCGCCCCCCTTCTTGGTCAACACCAATTAAAATAGGACGCTTAGCGGCTTTACGAATCTCTTTATTTAGGGCCGATAGCTGCTTGCTATCGTGGTAGTTTCTAGCAAATAAAATGAAACCACCAACGGTTGGGTGCTCTAAAATTTCTTTGTCTTCAGCGGTCAGTTCGTAGCCTGCAACATCAACCCACAACGGTCCCATATTTATCCCTTCTTAAACCTAATTTCATAAACTTCCCGAGATTATTCTCTTTAAATTTGCTTTACAATGTTTTTAAACTAATCAGTGGAAGACTTTAAGAATGCAGCGCAAGAGCTTAGGAATGGATCATAAAGAACTGTATATCGGTGTGATGTCGGGGACGAGTATGGACGCCGTTGATACAGCGTTAGTCTCGATTGAGGGCGATAGCATTGCATTACTTGCTCATGATGAGTTCCCAATGCCTGATGACCTCAAAGCGCGTCTGCTTGAAGTCTGTATTGGTCAGAAAACCGATCTGATTGCCATTGGCAAACTCGACCACCAGCTTGGCCACCTGTTTGCTGATGCGGTTCTGCAACTTCTCGACAAGTCAGATACACCTGCATCTTCTGTGACTGCGATTGGTAATCATGGTCAAACGGTGTTTCATCAGCCAACAGGCGACTCTCCATTTACTATGCAGTTGGGCGATGCCAATATCATTGCCGCTAAAACACAGATTCAAACGGTTGCCGATTTCAGACGTAAAGACATGGCATTAGGTGGACAAGGGGCACCATTAGTCCCTGCTTTCCACCATACGATTTTCCACCCGCAAGACAGCTCGGTTGTAGTGTTGAATATTGGTGGTATCTCGAATATTTCAGTGCTGCGCCCGAATCAGCCAACGCTTGGTTATGATACTGGCCCGGGCAACATGTTGATGGACGCTTGGGTCGATAAAAACTCTAGCGAGAAGTTTGACCGTGATGCGCAATTCGCGCTTAAAGGTCAACTCAATCAAGCCTTGCTAGAACAATTGTTAAATGAATCTTATCTATCTCAAATGCCACCGAAAAGTACTGGTAGAGAACTGTTCAACCTACCTTGGCTAGAACAACAACTTACAGAATTTAAAGATCTTGCAGCAGAAGATGTTCAGTACACGCTTTGTGAATATACCGCTTTAACGATAGCCAATGAAGTGGAAGCTTATTGCTGGGGCAACCAACCTGCACTGTATGTGTGTGGTGGTGGAGTAAGAAACCCACTATTGATGAAGAGGCTGTCTGAGCTTCTACCAAACTGGGAGGTTGCCTCGACCACCAACAAAGGCGTTGACGCTGACTATATGGAGGCGATGGCTTTTGCGTGGCTTGCTCAACGTCATATTTATCAACTGCCAAGTAATTTACCAGAAGTGACTGGCGCAAGCAGAGCGGCTTCTCTAGGCGTTCTATATAATGCTAACTAAACTATTTTAGAACCATCATTTAAGGATCATTATGAGTAACGACGCTCTCATATCAGCGCTCTCGCACCTCGTTTCGGAGGGGAGAAACCCTGACACTATGGATATTGATCTGCTCACCTCTCTCGAAGTGGTTGAAAAGATTAACCAACAAGACAAACAAGTCCCACTGGCGATAGAATCAGAACTGCCACAGATCGCACAAGCCGTTGATAAAATTGCTCATGCCTTTAAAAACGGTGGTCGACTGATTTATATGGGCGCAGGCACCAGTGGTCGATTAGGTGTGTTAGATGCATCAGAATGCCCACCGACTTTCGGTGTATCAGACAAGATGGTTATTGGCCTAATCGCTGGCGGACCAGAAGCCATTTTGAAAGCAAAAGAAGGGGCTGAAGATTCACTGACGCTAGGTATCAATGACCTAAAAGCAATTCAATTTTCAGAAAAGGATGTTGTGGTTGGCATTGCGGCAAGTGGTCGTACACCTTATGTGATTGGTGCGCTCAACTATGCCAATCAAATAGGTGCGGTGACAGTTGCGCTGTCTTGTAACCCAGATTCGCCAATTGCTGAGATTGCTCAGATCGCAATTAGCCCAGTGGTAGGCCCTGAAGCCTTAACAGGGTCAACAAGGCTGAAATCCGGTACAGCGCAAAAACTGGTGCTTAATATGTTGACCACAGCGAGTATGATCCGTATCGGTAAGAGCTACCAAAATCTGATGGTCGACGTAAAAGCGACCAACGAAAAGCTAGTAGCCCGCGCTGCTCGTATCGTTATTCAAGCGACCGAATGCGATAAAGCGTTGGCAATATCGACGCTTAAAACTACCGATTATGACGTAAAACTTGCGATCTTGATGATTCTGACCGGGCTTGATTTGCAAGCAGCTAAGGCTCAACTTGACCAGCAGAACGGCTTTTTAAGAAAAGCGGTCGAGAATAATCAGTAAATGTCGGATTAATCTTCGATGCTTATGAAAGCGTAATACAAAAAACCAGTACACATGCGGTACTGGTCTTTTTCGATTTGAGTTCAATGACTCAGCTTACGCTATATAGCTAACCAGGTGTGAGATTAGTGGTCGTTTGAAAACTCATCCCAGCCACGCTGCCACTCCATACGGAAACGCTGCGCATCTTCGGTACCAGAACAGACACCTTCATATACTTGACCAGATAAACCGATCTGATAAGCATGGTTCGGGTTGCAATATTCAGTTACACCGATTTGATAACCTTCGTTGTAGCTTGCTTGGTCAACCGCGCCCAGTTCTGCCATCTCTGAATATGAGCGTTGAGTGTTGCCTTTAATACCATCACGGTAGCCAATCTCTTGCCAGTTACCTTCTGCTGCTAAGTCTTGAACGTTGGCGCTGCATCCTGCAAGGCTAAATGCCACGACGAATAGTGCGATTATTTTTTTCATTTCAGTCCTTTATATTTACCTAACCACTTCTAAATGAAGCTTTGCCTCTGTTGGTAATTCTCCGCTGAACGGGAGCTGATGTCCACTCATCTCTGTTATCTACCGTTGATCTTTATTACGCACCGTTTAAAGCTCACCATCGACCACTTAACAGAAACACGATACTTCTCAACACTCCTCCCCCACCACTCAACAAAGGTCACAAACCACTAAACCGGCTATAACACCACTTAATTAGCTATTCGACCACTCACTCCAGTAGCGGAAGTTTCTTTCCATACACTCCTCTAATATACACCCTGACTTAATTAATACATTCAGGGATAACAAATTATGACGTGGTTTCTTACCTGTGTTGCAGCACTCATTGGTGGCTACTTTATTTACGGTGCTTTTATCGAAAAGGTTTTCGGTATCAATGAGAACCGTCAAACACCTGCTCATACTATGCAAGATGGTGTGGACTATGTTCCAATGTCGACTCCCAAGGTCTACCTAGTTCAACTGCTTAACATTGCAGGTGTAGGTCCAATCTTTGGTCCCATCATGGGGGCCTTATACGGGCCAGCAGCAATGCTCTGGATCGTGCTAGGGTGTATATTCGCAGGTGCAGTACACGACTACTTCTCAGGTATGTTATCTATCCGAAATGGGGGCGCTTCGGTTCCAACCATCACTGGGCGTTACCTGGGCAATGGCGCAAAGCACTTTATGAACATCTTTGCTATTGTCCTACTGCTTCTGGTTGGTGTGGTATTTGTTTCCGCTCCAGCAGGTATGATCACTAACCTTGTGAATGATCAAACGGACTTCACAATGCCTGCAGCTGCGATGGTTGTGGTCATTTTTGCTTACTACATCATCGCAACGATTGTCCCGGTCGATAAGATCATTGGCCGATTCTATCCACTATTCGGTGCATTACTTATCTTTATGTCTGTTGGCCTAATCACGGCAATTGGCTTATCTGATGAACACCAAATTATGGGTGGTTTTGAGGTGAGCGACATGTTCACAAACATGAACCCGAACGACTTACCACTATGGCCTGCTCTATTCATAACCATCGCTTGTGGCGCTATTTCTGGCTTCCACGCAACTCAGTCTCCTTTAATGGCTCGTTGCATGGAAAACGAAAAGAACGGTCGCTTCGTATTCTACGGCGCAATGATTGGTGAAGGCATCATCGCTCTGATCTGGTGTGCACTTGCACTATCATTCTTCGGTTCAGTGGAATCTCTATCTGAAGCAGTAGCAAATGGTGGTCCAGGTAACGTAGTTTACAGCGCTTCATTTGGCCTGCTGGGTGTATTTGGCGGTATCCTTGCTTTCCTTGGCGTGGTTATCCTACCAATCACTTCTGGTGACACTGCGTTCCGTTCAAGCCGTCTAATCCTTGCTGAATACTTCAACATGGAACAAAAGACACTGCGTAACCGTCTACTAATGGCTCTACCACTTTTCGTTATCGGTGCCATCCTGACTCAAGTAGACTTCGGTATCATCTGGCGCTACTTCGGTTTCGCTAACCAATCAACAGCAGTCATGATGCTATGGACAGCTTCAGCTTACCTACTTCGTCACAACAAACTGCACTGGGTAACGACGGTTCCAGCTATCTTCATGACGTCTGTGTGTATCACATTCATTCTGAACAACAGCCAACTTGGTTTTGGCCTACCAATGCAAATCTCAACTATCGTTGGTGTGATTAGTGCGCTGGGTGTTGCGGCTTACGTAATCAAGATTTCTAAAGGCAAAGGCGAAACTGACCTTGCTGATGAAGAAAAAGAAGCAAAAGGTGAAACTAAAACAGCCTAGTTCTTTAAACTCTTTGTAAAAGACCAGTCTTCATAGAAAGACAAGAACAGCCAAACACAACTTCGCTTGCTCCCGTAATCACTCAGTGATTCGTGGAAACTAAGATTAAAGCCCATCCACCGTGATGGGCTTTACTGTATCTCAACCTAGTTACATCAACATTAGAACGTCAATATTGCTATCTCAGCTTGAGAAGTAATAACCATTCGATATAACCAATGAAAACACAAGCAAAGCTACCGTTATCACACAATGAGCTTTACACTTAACCAGCGTCTCAATAGGTGAAAATATGGAACTCATTCTCTCTCTGCTGCAACAAACCTGTGTCTACTTAGTGATTGCTTACATGCTAAGTAAAACCCCGCTGATTCTCCCTTTGTTGAGCATCTCTTCGCGCTTAAGTCATAAAGTCAGCTGCTATGTTCTATTTTCCCTGTTCTGTATTATGGGCACCTATTTTGGGCTGCAGATTAATGACGCGATAGCCAACACTCGTGCGATGGGTGCGGTAATAGGTGGTCTGTTTGGGGGGCCTGTAGTCGGCTTTGCAGTGGGTTTTACAGGCGGTATCCATCGTTACTCTTTGGGTGGCTTCACTGATTTAGCTTGTGCAATTTCGACCACGGCAGAAGGCTTAATTGGTGGCCTACTGCACGTTTACTTAGTCAGAAAGAACAAAGCCAGCCAGCTGTTTAACCCGATGATGGTGTTTTCTGTGACCCTGTTTGCTGAAATCATTCAAATGCTGATTCTGTTGGCGGTCGCTGAGCCATTCACCCAAGCCTACGCACTGGTTTCCGACATTGCAGCGCCAATGATCATCGCAAACTCAGTCGGTGCTGCTCTGTTTATGAGCATCATCCAAGATAGAAAAACCATCTTTGAGAAATACTCAGCCACCTTCTCGCGCCGCGCACTGACCATTGCTGAACGTTCGGTGGGTATTCTTCACGGTGGTTTCACGTCTGATAACGCGCAGAAGATCGTGCGTATCATCTACGAAGAGACCAACGTAGGTGCTGTGGCGATTACTGACCGAGAAAAAATTCTCGCTTTCGTTGGCATTGGCGATGAGCACCATATTCCAAACACCCCTATTTCATCGCAAAGCACACTGACTTCGATTGAACAGAACGACATCATCTATCTGGATGGTAAAGAAAACCCATACCAATGCTCACTCTCACAGGATTGTAAGTTGGGGTCAGCGCTGATTATCCCACTGCGTGCTGGTAACGAAGTCGTCGGCACTATCAAGCTTTATGAGCCTAAGCTAAAGCTGTTTTCAACCATCAACATGTCGATGGCTGAAGGTATTGCTCAACTGTTATCGAGTCAAATCCTGTTCAGCAACTATCAGCAACAGCAAACACTACTGACCCAAGCGGAAATCAAGCTGCTGCACGCACAGGTCAACCCGCACTTCTTATTTAATGCGCTCAACACCATCAGTGCCGTAACACGTCGAGACCCAGATAAAGCGCGTGAGCTCATTCAGCACCTGTCTCACTTCTTTAGAAGTAACCTTAAGCAGAATATTAATACCGTGAAGCTCAAAGACGAGCTCGCGCACGTTAATGCGTACCTGACGATTGAGAAGGCACGCTTTACTGACCGCTTAGAAATTGAATGGGACATAGATCCACAACTGTTTGAGTCACAACTGCCAAGCTTTACTCTGCAACCTCTGGTTGAAAACGCCATTAAACATGGGATTTCAAATATGCTGGAAGGCGGCAAAGTGAAGATCTATAGCGAAGCTTTCCAAGGTGGATTTAGACTGATTGTCGAAGACAATGCTGGCAACTACCAGAAGCCATCTCAAGATCATGTTGGATTAGGGATGGAAATTGTTGATAAACGACTCACTAATTTCTTTGGACAAGACTCTGCACTAAAAATAGAATCTCAACCACAGCAATTTACTCGAATGAGCCTTATCATACCTATACTAAAATAATGGTGTTTTCGTAGGTAATCGCTTCTCAGTAGCGACATTTAGAAGCAGACATTAAAAAGATAAGCGGAATAAGCAGGGACAGAACAAAAATGAAGATTGCAGGATGTTAAAAGCACTCGTTATCGATGATGAGCTTTTTGCTCGCGAAGAGCTCATTGAGTTACTGACTGAAACGGGAGAAGTGGAAGTCATCGGTCAAGCAAGCAACGCGATCGAAGGACTGAAACAGATCAATCTGCTCAAGCCTGATGTAGTGTATTTGGATATCCAAATGCCGCAGGTTACGGGAATTGAACTGTTAAGCATGCTTGATCCAGACACCATGCCTTACGTGGTATTTGTTACTGCCTACGACCAATATGCGATTCAAGCCTTCGAAGATAACGCTTTTGATTACCTACTTAAGCCAGTCGAACCTAGTCGATTAAACAAGAGCGTTTGTCGTCTAAACAAAGTCATCAAACAAAATCAGAAAGCACCAGAACAAGACATCTCAGCGATTGCTCCATGCCATTTAGAGCAGATTCCGTGTATTGGTCATAACCGCATTGTGATCATGGCAAGCCAAACGGTTGAATGCGCGTATTCCGATATCAGTGGTGTGCATGTTCGTAGCTCATCGCAAACCGCGACCTCACAGTTAACCCTTAAGATCTTGGAAGAGAAAACCGATTTGATCCGCTGTCATCGACAGTATTTGATCAACATAAAATCGATCCAAGAGATCAAACTGTTAGAGAACGGATTAGCAGAGATCATTACCCTAACAGGCTTTGAAGTACCTGTTAGCCGTCGCTACCTCAAGGCGTTAAAAGAGCAACTCGGCCTACAGTAAACACCTTTTAAGGACGAGACATAGCACGATCAAAAAAGCCAACGAATCAACGTTGGCTTTCTACTGTTTACAAATCGATACTGTTTACAAATCGATAGTGTTTGCAAATCGATAATGTTTACGAATCAATCTTGTCACGAATCACTAGAGATTAGTCGACTTGCTTAATCTGTAGCTCTTTCGGTACTTCAAAGAACATGTTCTCTTCACGACCTTGAATCTCTTCAACGTCAGTCGCACCCAATTCACGGATACGATCTAGAATTTGGTTTACCAGCTCTTCAGGAGCAGATGCACCAGCCGTTACACCGATTTTCTTCTTGCCTTCAACCCATTCTGTTTGAATGTCTTCAGGGCAATCTGTTAGATAACCTGGTGTACCTAATTTCTCAGCCAGCTCTTTCAAACGTGTTGAGTTCGATGAGTTCTTAGAACCAACCACAATTACAACGTCAACGTCGTTTGCCATCTCACGAACCGCGTCTTGACGGTTTTGAGTCGCGTAACAGATGTCGTCTTTACGAGGGCCTTGGATCTCAGGGAATACACGACGTAGCTCTTCGATTACGTCTGCAGTTTCATCAACAGATAGCGTCGTTTGGCTCACGTAGTGCAGGTTAGTTGGATCGTTCACCACTAGGTTTTGCACGTCCTCTGGCTTCTCAACCAAGTACATACCACCCGTTTGGCTCGAGTATTGACCCATAGTACCTTCAACTTCAGGGTGACCTGCGTGACCAATCAGTACTACTTCCATATGTTTGCGGCTCGCACGAGCAACCTCCATATGAACTTTAGTCACCAAAGGACACGTCGCATCAAATACGGTTAAATCGCGCTCTTTCGCCTCTTTACGAACCGCTTGAGAGACACCGTGAGCCGAGAAGATCACGATGTTGTCGTCTGGCACTTCACTCAGTTCTTCGACAAAAATAGCACCACGCTGCTTGAGCCCCTCAACAACAAAGCGGTTGTGTACCACTTCATGGCGAACATAGATCGGTGGCTGATACATTTCGAGTGCACGCTCTACGATACTGATCGCACGATCGACACCGGCACAAAAGCCACGAGGGTTAGCTAACATTATTTTCATTTCATTGCTCATCATTTACCGCGGTACTAAGGTTGTTTCTATAGAGTTCGCCGTCAGCGAGGTTCGCATTCTACAGTGAAGCGTCTAGACAGTGAAGCTATGGGTGACATCACAGGTGTAAGGCTATCTTGTTCTAGCGTGAAGACAGCTATTCTAACGTAAAGATAGTTATTCTACCGCTAAGATGTTGACGTCAAACGTAACGTCTTGACCAGCAAGTGGATGGTTAAAATCAACCGTCACTGAATCACCTGCGATCTCAGTAATAATCCCTGGGATTTCCATACCGTCAGGACCAGAGAATGCCATGATAGTGCCCACTTCAACTTCAGAATCGCCAACAAACTTAGCACGATCCATATAGTGAATATGATCAGGGTTTGGCATACCAAACGCGTCTTCTGCTTTCAGTTCGATAGACTTTTCAGTTCCAGCTTCAAGTCCGAGTAAGCACGCTTCAAAGTTCTCACTTAGACTGCCATCGCCCATCACGAACTTCGCTGGTTTACCCATATTTTCCGTACTATCGGCAACTGAACCATCCTTCATTTTAATCGTAAAATGTAGGGTTACTACTGAATCATTTTTAATTGCTGCCACGTTACTTTCCTTAGGTTTCTTTATTATTTGAGAACGCAATTTGCTTCGCTCTCATATTACTTGCAGCATAAAAAAAAGCGCCGTCGGAATCAACCGACAGCGCTTAGGGCTATTCTATTCTGTGAGTCATAGACTGACTTTGAGGCAAGCTATTTGCTTTCGTCTTTCTTACGGAAACCATCTAAGATGATCATCGCAGCACCGATACAGATCCCCATATCCGCTAAGTTAAAGGCAGGCCAATGGTAAGTGCCCCAGTAGAAGTCTAAGTAATCGACAACAAAGCCATGTACGACTCGGTCAAACACATTACCAACCGCACCACCAATGATGATCGCATAAGCAATGTTATTCCACTTCTCTGCAGCTGGTAGTTTACTCATCCAGTACGTCAGCATGCCCGTTACTGCAAATGCGATACCGGTAAATAACCAACGCTGCCAACCACTTTGATCACTCAAGAAGCTAAACGCTGCACCATAGTTATGCACGTACAAAAAGTTAAAGAATGGCAGAACCTCAATACGGTTTGCCCAGCCATAACCCATGTTATCCATGACAAAGAGTTTAATGCCGATATCGGCAAGGAAGACTACCAGAGCCAACCATAACCAACGCACACCAGATTGTTTTAACGAAACTTCACTCATTTCTATTCCTAGTATTTACGAAGTTGGTATTCATTGTTAGTCACCTTAAGTGACCTGATTACCGTACTTGGATAAACACATTTCCTATAATTAAAAATAACCCCAGTTGATACTGGGGCTATGATTTTTACAAAAAGTTCAGTCTTTCTCTGAGCTGTTATGCGAACTTACGCACTTCGCCTTCACCGTCGATGTTCGACATACAACGACCACATACTTTCTCGTGACCTTCGATAGTGCCTACATCTGGAGTGTGGTGCCAGCAACGGTCACACTTCTCAGCTTCAGTAGCTGCAACTTCAACGAATAGACCAGCAACGTCTGTCGCTTGAGCTGCATCAGACTTCTCGCTCAGTGGCTTAACAACAGCTGCAGAAGTGATAAGTACGAAACGTAGCTCATCTTCTAGCTTGTTGATTTTAGCTGCTAGTGCGTCCTCAGCGTATAGCGTTACTTCAGCTTGCAGTGCACCACCGATCGTTTTCTCTTTACGAGCATCTTCAAGAAGCTTGTTCACTGCGCCACGAACCGTTTGGATTTCAGTCCAGAATTCATTGCTTAGCTCTTCGCCTTCAGCAAGACCAAATAGACCTTCGAACCACTCACCTGTGAATACGAACGTGTCGCGCTTACCCGGCATTTCATTCCAGATTTCATCTGCAGTGAACGACATGATAGGCGCCATCCAACGAACTAGAGCTTCTACGATGTAGTAAAGCGCAGTTTGACAGCTACGTTGAGCATGGCTGCCCTGCTTCGCTGTGTACTGACGGTCTTTAATTACGTCTAGGTAGAAAGAACCCATTTCGATAGAACAGAACTGCATTAGACGTTGAGTCACACCGTGAGTGTTGTACTCGCCGTATGCTTTAACAATCTCTTCTTGTGCAGCTTGAGCACGGCCAACAGCCCAACGATCAAGTGCAACCATCTCTTCAGCAGGTACTAGGTCAGTTTCAGGGTTGAAACCGTTTAAGTTCGCTAGGAAGAAACGAGCCGTGTTACGAATACGACGGTAAGCATCCGCTGAACGCTTCAGGATTTCATCAGAAACCGCAACTTCACCTGTGTAGTCTGTAGAAGCAACCCATAGACGCAGGATATCTGCACCTAGCTTGTTGGTTACGTCTTTAGGCGCAACAACGTTACCGATAGATTTAGACATCTTACGGCCGTTACCATCCACCACGAAACCGTGTGTTAGTACTTGCTTGTATGGTGCTTCGTCTTTCATCGCGATAGATGAAATTAGAGAAGACTGGAACCAACCACGGTGTTGGTCTGAACCTTCAAGGTAAAGATCAGCACTGTGCGTGCGCTCTTCGTTCGGGAAGTTATACTCTTCGCGAGAATCAACAACAGAGAAGTGTGTAACACCTGAATCGAACCATACATCTAGTGTATCTAGCACTTTTTCGTACTTGTCTGCATCTTCAGCGCCCATTAGTTCAGCAGCGTCGACATCCCACCAAGCTTGAATACCTTTCTCTTCAACGAGCTTCGCGACTTTTTCGATTAGCTCAGAGCTATCTGGGTGAAGTTCTGACGTTTCTTTATGAACAAACAGAGCAATTGGTACACCCCAAGTACGTTGACGAGAGATACACCACTCAGGACGACCTTCGATCATACCTTCGATACGGCTTTGACCCCATTCCGGCATCCACTCAACATTCTTCGTTGACTCTAGTGCTTTTGCACGTAGGCCAGCTTGATCCATAGAGATGAACCACTGTGGTGTTGCACGGAAGATGATTGGAGTTTTGTGTCTCCAACAATGTGGGTAGCTGTGTTCGTAAGCGTGGTGATGCAAAAGTGCACCTTTCTCTTTTAGAACTTCTAAAACAGAGTCGTTCGCTTTAAATACGTGCTGACCAGCAAATAGCTCAGTATCTGGCAGGTAAACACCGTTAGAGCCTACTGGATTAGCGATTTCTAAGTTGTACTTTTTACCAACCACGAAATCCTCTTGACCGTGGCCAGGAGCAGTGTGAACAACACCAGTACCTGAATCAGTCGTAACGTGATCACCTAGGATAGCAGGAACTGTGAAGTCGTAGAACGGGTGGTTGAACTGAGAAAGCTCAAGATCAGCACCAGTTGCAAAACCTAGGTTGTGGAAATGCTCGATACCTGCACGATCCATTACGTCTTTTGCTAGTTCAGAAGCAACAACGATACGTTGAGCTGGCTGGTCGCCATTAGCTTCAACTTGGATAAGTACGTATTCAAGATCATCACGTAGACATACTGCGCGGTTAGCTGGAAGAGTCCATGGTGTTGTTGTCCAGATAACGATAGAGATTTCGCCCTGACCAGCATGGCCGTCAGCTAGAGAGAATTTCTTTAGAAGCGCAGCTTCGTCAGCTGCAGTAAATTTCACATCGATAGATGGAGATACTTTATCTTTGTATTCAACTTCAGCTTCAGCCAGAGCAGAACCACAGTCAGTACACCAGTGAACAGGTTTGAAACCTTTCAGTAGGTGACCTTTGTCTGCGATTTTGCCTAGAGAACGAATGATGTTCGCTTCTGTGCCGAAATCCATAGTGCGGTATGGTTTGTCCCACTCGCCCATGATACCAAGACGTTTGAAGCTCTCTTTTTGACCTTCAACTTGGCCCGCAGCGTACTTACGACACTCTTCGCGGAATTCAGCAGCAGAAATCTTCTGACCAGGCTTACCTTTCTTCTTCTCAACCATTAGTTCGATTGGAAGACCGTGACAGTCCCAACCAGGGATGTACGGTGCATCAAAACCAGAAAGGGTCTTAGATTTAATAATAATGTCTTTAAGAATCTTATTCAGCGCGTGGCCAATGTGAATGTCGCCGTTCGCGTATGGAGGGCCATCATGCAGTACGAAAGATTTTTTACCTTTCTTTGCCTTACGGATTTCGCCGTAAAGATCTTCTTTGTACCAACGCTTAAGCATTTCTGGCTCACGATTTGCCAGATTGCCGCGCATTGGGAACCCTGTTTCTGGTAAGTTCAGGGTATCTTTATAATCACTCATCGATTCTTAATTCCGTTATACTTGGGCGAAGTTAGACATTATGTTAATCGGTGGAATCATCCGATTAATTCTTTAGCTGAAGCAGCCACACCCTTGCGGCTTCAGCATCCAATTCTATTTGATTCTTTAATGCGTCGAACGATTCAAACTTTATCTCGTCGCGCAGTTTGTGCAAAAGTCGTACTTCTAACTGTTTACCATACAAATTGGCTTTAAAGTCAAAAAAGTGAACTTCTAATTGCTGCCTTACACCATTCACCGTTGGTCGTTGTCCAATATTAGCAACGCCACCGACAGGAACCCCGTCGATATCCAATGCTTCAACAACGTATACTCCCGACACAGGAGAGACACAACGCTTTAATGGAATGTTAGCGGTAGGGAAACCTATGGTTCTCCCTAGTTTTCGACCATGGGACACACGACCACTTATGCTGTAATCACGTCCTAACATGGTAGCACTTGCAGCCAAATCATCGACCGCTAATGCATTTCGTATCTCAGTACTGCTGACACGTAATTGATTTAAGCAATAGCTTTGGGTGCTTACCACCTCAAAACCGTGCTTCTCGCCCGCTTCTTTGAGCATAGCGAAATTGCCAGTGCGGCCTTTGCCAAAACAAAAGTCATCACCAACCACCAAAAACTTCACGCCAAGCTTATCAACCAAAAGATCTTTAATGAATGCTTCCGCAGATAAACTTGCAAAGTACTGATTAAAATTGACACACAATAAACGACTGATATCTAGCTTGCTCAGTTGTACGTACTTATCGCGTAAGCGAGTCAAACGTGCCGGCGCTTTATCTCGGGCAAACAGCTCCATAGGCTGCGGTTCAAACGTCATAACAACAGAAGGTAACCCTAATGCTGCCGCTTGTTCACAAACCTGGCTAAGAACCTCTTGATGTCCTAAGTGAACACCATCGAAGTTACCTATGGTCAATACACAGCCGTGATGCTGCGCTTTAATATTGTGTATACCTCGGATCAGTTCCATTATGATCAGCTAAAACCTGTTATTTGCATCATTCATTGTGTGAAACCGACGGATTATATACTAATCAGTATTAATCTGTCGCTGCTTTTAAATGTTTTACTCGGATACCTAAAATCAGTACCGAAACAATATAAACAAAGCCACCAAGTCCAATCAAGCCTGTTAATGTCAGTGCTCTCTGGCTTAAGCTCCATTCAAGCCAATGTTGCATATTATCCAGCTGCCATAAAATAGCCGCGACCATCACCACTCCTGAGATAATCAATTTGGCACTAAACAACAAGGTTGTCTTAGTTAATTGATACACACCCGCAAGGTGCAATCCGCGATATAACAACGCCATATTCACAAAAGCAGACAATGCCGTCGCAATCGCCAAACCCACATAACCATAGAAATAAGCGAAAATCGCGTTAAACACCATATTGGTCACCATAGCGATAATGCCGTACTTAACCGGTGTTTTGGTATCTTGGCGAGAGTAATAACCCGGAGCTAAAACTTTAATCAACATGAAGTTAAGCAAGCCTGACGCGTAAGCCACCAATGACATCGATGCCTGCTGTACATCATGTGGAGAGAACTCACCACGCATGAATAGCACCATCAGCATCGGTTTAGCTAAAACGATAAGACCTAACATCGCAGGAATACCAAGCAGTAAAACCATGCGCACGCCCCAGTCCATGGTATGCGCGAACCCTTCTCCTTGAGCATCTACGTGTTTACGAGATAAAGCAGGAAGAATCACAGTCGCAATCGCGATACCGAATAAACCGAGAGGAAATTCAAGCAGTCGGTCTGAGTAGTACAACCAACTGATAGAGCCTGTTGCGAGGAAGCTGGCAATAAAGGTATCAAACAATAAGTTGATTTGACTGACCGACACACCGAACAAAGCAGGGATCATTAATGTGCGGATCTTAACCACACCTGGATCTCTCCAGCCCCACTTCGGCTTAACCAACACACCCGCTTTGATCAAGAAAGGCATTTGGAAAAGGAATTGGACTAAGCCACCAAGAAACACACCAATCGCCAAACCAATTTCTGGTTGATCTAAATTAGGTGAGATAAACCACGCAGCGCCTATGATCATCACATTCAAGAACACAGGGGTAAAAGAGGAAACCGCAAACTTACCTAGCGTATTAAGAATCGCACCAGATAAAGCAACAAAGGTGATAAACCATAAATAAGGGAAGGTAATCTTGAGCATAAAGCTCGCCAGCTCAAATTTAGGCGCCGCTGGGCCATCATTTAGCCAGTCGATAAACCAACCCGCACCAAACAGCGCGGTAATCGCTCCAGAGCCTAGCACACCGATAACGGTAACAATAGAGACTAATACCCCGAGCGTGCCTGAGACCTTAGCGATTAAGTCTCGGGTTTTCTCTTTGTCACCAGTCGCGTGATATTCCGTTAATACAGGGACAAAGGCTTGAGAAAAGGCACCTTCTGCAAACAGTCGACGTAAGAAGTTCGGGATTTTATTAGCGAAGAAAAATACGTCTGCACTCGCTCCTGCTCCCATCAAATTTGCTACTACTACATCACGTACTAGCCCCAATACACGGGAAACAAAAGTCATTGCACTGACAATCAGGCCTGACTTTAATAGTCGTTTACTCACAGAAACCTCTGACACTGGTTGATTACTTTCAAGGGAGGATAAATACTATCCTGCCCTAAGAAGCATATTTATTAGCATTGGTCTAAAAATGCTGTTAGAATCCCCGCCATCTTAACCGCGATGACCTTTCCATACCAAAGTTTGTTTGGCTACGATTGGTTTTTGCACAAATCATTTGACAATTAAGCGCTAATGAGGGATAGTCCTCGCCCTTAAATTGTCACCGAACTAAGTTTTTGGGAGTTAGACCCTTGGCAAACAGTAAATCTGCTAAGAAGCGCGCTATCCAAGCTGAGAAACGTCGCCAGCACAATGCTAGCCGTCGTTCTATGATGCGCACTTACATGAAAAAGACTATCGCAGCTATCGCAGCTGGTGATAAAGAAGCTGCAACTGCTGCTCTTGTAGAAGTTACACCACTTCTTGACCGTATGGCGACTAAAGGCCTTATTCATAAGAATAAAGCTGCACGTCATAAGTCTCGTTTCGCTGCTGCAATCAAAGCTCTTTAATAGAAATTTGATTACAACGCAAAACGAAAAAAACCGGCCTAGGCCGGTTTTTTTATATCTAAATTTTGAGTAACGCTTTTATTTTACGTGCTAACAGCCGTTTTGCTTACCGATAGACTGTTAAGCAAATAGATAAAACAAACAATCAGGAAAATAAATAGAGAAGCAAATTGATACGTAGATAGGTAGATAGATAGATAGATAGATAAACATTAACGTTCAATGTGAAATACTAACACTTTGATCTGCTCCAGCCAGACTGGACACTTCATTAAGCGACATTTTGATTTTCAAAGTTAACTGGGCTTAGATACCCAAGAGCACTGTGCCTTCTTGTCCGATTATAATCAACCTCTATGTATTCAAAGATTGTTTGGCGCATCTCGTCTCGCGTCATGATCGGCTCATACTGGATCGCTTCAACTTTCATTGAATGGAAGAAGCTCTCAACACAAGCATTGTCCCAGCCGTTTCCTTTCCTACTC
>NZ_JAKEUQ010000033.1 GCF_022397955.1 Vibrio sp. Isolate32
CCGCCCGCATTCATGACACTTAATTCTTCGTGTTTGAACCGAGAGCTCAACAGGAACACCGAGCAACATGGCCTCTTTTACATGACGCCATTGATACTCATGGATAGCCTCGGCCTCAAGACCACAAGGGCATTTCGCCTCAGAGTTAGGTTTAAGAGTCAGGGTAATAAGTGATGCTGTCTGGTGAGACTTTACTATTTTAAAGCCTTCCCAGAATGAAGATAGGAAAGTATGATTCGGCATGGAAACGGTARTTTGTGTATGATTTTTGTTTGGCGACTAAACCATATCACTTACTACCGTTTTTTTTTGTTTTTAGTTCCCGCTAATCCGCGATGAACCAAAAAAAACCGAGCACAATAGCTCGGTTTTTTGTCTCAACGTCTTAGAGAAGTGAAAGATTACTCTGTGTCTTGCTCGCTATCAGAAGCGTCTGATGCTTGCTCTTCACTTGACTCAGAAGCCACTGGTGCTTCAGCGTTTGCTACTTCAGCTTCGCCTTCAACCACCTCTGCTTCTTCTACTTCGTCGATACGTTGTAGACCTACAACATTCTCGTCGTCAGAAGTACGAATCAGTGTTACACCTTGAGTGTTACGACCAACTTGGCTCACTTCCGCAACGCGAGTACGTACTAGCGTACCTGCGTCGGTGATCATCATCATTTCATCGCCTTCTTCAACTTGAACTGCACCAACAACTGGGCCGTTACGTTCAGAGACTTTGATAGATACTACACCTTGCGTTGCACGGCCTTTCGTTGGGTATTCTGCTAGCTCAGTACGCTTACCGTAACCATTTTGAGTCACAGTTAGGATATCGCCTTCGTTAGAAGGAACAATCAGTGATACCACTTGATCGTATTCTGGCAGCCTCATACCACGAACACCAGAGGCAGTACGGCCCATTGCACGTACTTTGTCCTCATTAAAGCGAACAACTTTGCCCGATTTAGAGAACAGCATGATGTCGCTATCACCGTTAGTGATGTCAACGCCAATCAATGAATCATCTTCACGTAGGTTAACCGCGATTAGACCGTTAGCACGTACGTTTGCGAATTGATCCAGAGATGTCTTCTTAACAGTACCGTCACCGGTTGCCATAAAGATGAACTTGTCGTTAGAGAACTCAGAAACAGGCAGAATAGCCGTAATACGCTCACCTTCTTCTAGAGGAAGAATGTTAACGATAGGCTTACCACGAGCAGTACGACTTGCTAATGGTAGTTGGTAAACTTTCAAACGGTATGTCTTACCACGCGTAGAGAAACATAGGATGTTATCATGAGTATTAGCAACAAGCAGACGCTCAATGTAATCCTCATCTTTCATCTTAGTTGCACTCTTACCTTTACCACCACGGCGCTGAGCTTCGTAGTCGCTTAGGATTTGGTACTTAACGTAACCTGCGTTAGAAAGCGTTACTACAACGTCTTCTTGAGCTATCAGCTCTTCCATGTCGATATCATGAACTGCAGCTGTAATTTCTGTACGACGCTCGTCGCCATAGATCTCACGTACCGCTTCAAGCTCTTCACGGATAACTTCCATCAAACGCTCAGTGCTTGCAAGAATGTGCATTAGCTCAGCGATTTCTTCTAGAAGTGCTTTGTACTCGTCTAGAATTTTCTCGTGCTCAAGGCCAGTTAGGCGGTGAAGACGAAGTTCTAGAATAGCTTGTGCTTGTGTTTCCGTTAGGAAGTATTGGCCATCGCGGATGCCGTATTGGTCTTCCAACCAATCAGGACGAGCCGCATCAGTACCTGCACGCTCAAGCATTGAAGCAACGTTACCAAGATCCCAACCACGAGACACTAAACCAACTTTAGCTTCAGCTGGTGTTGGCGCGCTCTTGATCAGTTCAATGATTTCATCAATGTTAGCAAGTGCTAGAGACAGTGCTTCAAGGATGTGTGCACGGTCGCGCGCTTTCTTCAGTTCGAAGATAGTACGACGAGTCACAACTTCGCGACGGTGGTCTACGAAGCACTTAAGCATGTCTTTGATGTTGAACAACTGTGGTTGACCGTTGTTCAACGCAACCATGTTGATACCGAAAGTCGTTTGCAGTTGAGTTTGAGCGTATAGGTTGTTAAGAACCACTTCGCCTACTGCATCACGCTTACATTCAATAACAATACGCATACCGTCTTTATCTGACTCGTCACGTAGTGCACTAATGCCTTCTACTTTCTTATCTTTAACCAGTTCAGCAATCTTCTCGATCAAACGAGCTTTGTTTACTTGGTAAGGGATCTCAGTAACGATAATGGTTTCTTTACCATTCTTCTCTACTTCGATATTCGCTTTTGAACGCATGTAAACCTTACCGCGGCCAGTCTTGTATGCATCTACGATGCCTTTACGACCACTGATAAGTGCTGCTGTTGGGAAGTCAGGACCAGGGATATAGTCCATTAGCTCATCAATAGTAATATCTTCATTATTGATAAATGCTAAACAGCCATCAACAACTTCACCAAGGTTATGTGGTGGGATGTTGGTAGCCATACCTACTGCGATACCAGAAGCACCGTTTACCAATAGGTTAGGAATTTTTGTAGGAAGTACTGCTGGAATTTGTTCTGTACCATCATAGTTCGGTACGTAATCCACAGTTTCCTTATCAAGGTCAGCCAGGAGCTCGTGAGCAATTTTCGCCATACGAACTTCGGTATAACGCATTGCAGCCGCGGAGTCGCCATCGATAGAACCAAAGTTACCTTGGCCATCAACTAGCATGTAACGCAGTGAGAACGGTTGAGCCATACGAACAATTGTATCGTATACAGCACTATCACCATGCGGGTGGTATTTACCGATTACATCACCTACTACACGAGCAGACTTTTTATATGGTTTGTTCCAATCATTACCTAGTACATTCATCGCGAACAAAACGCGGCGGTGTACTGGTTTTAGGCCATCACGCACATCTGGAAGGGCACGACCAACGATGACGGACATCGCGTAGTCTAGGTATGAACCTCTAAGCTCATCTTCAATATTTACGGGCGTGATCTCTTTCGCTAGATCGCTCATAGAGCCATTTTCCCTCTATAGTCAGATCGTATTTTTGAATACGTATAAGACCGAAAAATATAACACAAATTTACCTACGGAGGCATCACTTTCCCACTCCTTTTACCATCTTGTGACCCTTGTAGCCAATCAATTGATGAGAAATTGCACCTCCGCATCATATCTTGCTGAAACATGGTCACTTTACATCCAATAAACTAGCAAAATTGTAGATCTTCTGGTCAGCGCGAAAAGGCAAGTTATAATGCCTGCAATTTCATGGATGCATTATTTAACTTGGAAATGCCGATTATGACTAAATCACAGAACGTAGACCCCGCAGAAATCAAGAAATTCGAAGACATGGCGTCACGCTGGTGGGATCTAGAAGGCGAATTTAAGCCGCTACATCAAATCAACCCACTGCGCCTAAATTACGTATTAGAGAAGGCTGAAGGCCTATTTGGCAAGAAAGTCCTCGATGTTGGCTGCGGCGGCGGCATTCTAGCGGAAAGCATGGCGGTTGAAGGTGCGATAGTGACTGGCCTAGATATGGGTAAAGAGCCGCTAGAAGTAGCACGCCTTCACGCATTGGAAACAGGCACCAAGCTCGATTACATCCAGAGTACGATAGAAGACCATGCAGAGCAAAATTCACAGACTTACGATGTGGTGACATGTATGGAAATGCTGGAGCACGTTCCAGACCCACAATCTGTGATTACCGCGTGTTCAAAATTGGTAAAACCAGGTGGACACGTGTTCTTCTCTACGTTAAACCGCAATTTCAAATCTTACTTATTCGCTATTGTTGGCGCAGAGAAACTACTGAGAATTGTTCCTGAAGGCACACACGAGCACGACAAGTTCATTCGCCCAGCTGAACTTATCAAGATGATAGACAACACCCCACTTCAAGAATTAGGCATCACTGGTCTGCACTATAATCCGTTAACAGACAGTTACCGTTTAGGGCAAAACGTTGATGTTAACTACATAGTTCACACTAAAAATTTCGCTTAGAGAATATCAGTAAATCAACCGCAAAATTTTTTAAAAAAAAAGACTAATAAAAAGAGTTGCAACTACCATAAGTTTGCGACTTTTTTCAGTCTAAATTTAGTGCGCCAGCTTCCATTTTGACCACCTAGATTTAAATTTAATCGCCCAAAATCCATCGCCCATTTTGCTCAAAGATCAAGGGATTTTTTTTATTGGCGAGCAAAAATACAGCGTCATTAAAAGCAGACTTTTGTACAATCAAGTAACATCTAACCTCATCAGTTAGCGGTCACTTACAGTTTTTTTTCAATCCACCACTTATCCACAAGCAACCCAATTTCTTTACCTTGAAAAATATCAGTTGTAGCACTATCTTGTAACCCAACAAACAAATGACCCCTATATGTTGTGTTTCAACTACAATGTATGGGTAGACCAAGTTCACAAGGCTGCAACGTAATTTACAAAAGAGACACAAAAACGGCCTTGTTCAGTTTTGTTAGGGAAATTAAGCAGAATGAACCAACAACTTACTGTTACTAAGCGTAACGGGCGCAAAGAAACGATCGATTTAGAAAAGATCCATCGCGTGATCACATGGGCAGCTGAAGGCTTGCAAAATGTTTCTGTATCGCAAGTAGAATTGAAAGCTCACATTCAGTTTTACGATGGCATTACCACGACTGATATCCATGAGACCATCATTAAGTCAGCAGCGGATCTAATCTCTGAAGAGACTCCAGATTATCAATATCTTGCAGCACGCCTTGCAGTATTCCACCTACGTAAAAAAGCGTACGGCGAATACGAGCCGCCAGCACTGTATGACCACGTTGCAAAACTGGTTGATATGGGTAAATACGATAGCCACCTTATGGAAGACTACACGAAAGCTGAATTCGAAGAGCTTGACGAGTACATCGACCACAAACGTGACTTAGACTTCTCTTACGCAGCGGTTAAACAGCTTGAAGGTAAATACTTCGTGCAAAACCGTGTAACAAAAGAAATCTACGAGAGTGCTCAGTTCCTTTACATTTTAGTTGCTGCGTGTCTATTCGCTAAATACCCGAAATCGACTCGTCTTGACTACATCAAACGTTTTTACGACGCATCGTCTACGTTTAAAATTTCTCTACCTACACCGATCATGTCTGGTGTACGTACGCCTACTCGTCAATTCAGTTCTTGTGTACTGATCGAGTGTGGTGACAGCCTTGATTCAATCAACGCAACAGCAAGCTCAATTGTTCGTTACGTATCTCAACGTGCTGGTATTGGTATCAACGCAGGCCGTATCCGTGCACTTGGTTCTGAAATCCGTAATGGTGAAGCATTCCACACTGGCTGTATCCCTTTCTACAAATACTTCCAAACAGCGGTAAAATGTTGTTCTCAAGGTGGTGTTCGTGGTGGTGCGGCAACGGTATTCTACCCACTATGGCACGGTGAAGTTCAGTCTCTATTAGTACTGAAAAACAACCGCGGTGTTGAAGAGAACCGTGTTCGTCACATGGATTACGGCGTACAGCTGAACAAGCTTATGTACTCTCGCCTAGTTCAAGGTGGCAACATTAGCCTGTTCTCACCTTCAGACGTACCAGGCCTTTACGATGCGTTCTTCGAAAACCAAGACCGTTTTGAAGCGCTGTACGTTAAGTACGAAAACGATCCTTCAGTGAAGCGTGAAACGGTTAAAGCCGTTGAACTTTTCTCTCTGCTAATGCAAGAGCGTGCTTCTACTGGTCGTATCTACATTCAGAACGTTGACCACTGTAATACACACAGCCCGTTTGATTCTGAAGTAGCACCTGTTCGTCAATCAAACCTATGTCTAGAAATCGCGCTTCCTACTAAGCCACTTTCTAACGTAGAAGATGACGAAGGCGAAATCGCACTATGTACACTTTCAGCGTTCAACCTTGGCGCAATCAAGGAACTAGACGACTTAGCTGAACTTTCTGAGCTGGTTGTTCGTGCTCTAGATGCGCTTCTTGATTACCAAGACTACCCGCTTCCAGCTGCATACAAGTCGACAATGAACCGTCGTACTTTAGGTGTGGGTGTAATCAACTACGCATACTACCTAGCGAAGAACGGTGTTAAGTACTCTGATGGCAGCGCGAATGGCCTGACTCACCGTACTTTTGAAGCAATTCAGTACCACTTGCTAAAAGCGTCTGTTGAACTAGCGAAAGAGCAAGGCCGTTGCCCATCTTTCCACGAGACCAACTACGCAAAAGGCCTACTGCCAATCGATACTTACAAAAAAGATATCGACTTAGTATGTGAAGAGCCACTGCACTACGATTGGGATTCTCTACGTGAAGATATCATGGAGCACGGTCTGCGTAACTCTACGCTAACAGCACTTATGCCTTCTGAGACATCGTCTCAAATCTCTAACGCGACTAACGGTATCGAACCACCACGTGGTTACGTATCAGTGAAAGCATCAAAAGACGGTATCTTGAAGCAAGTTGTTCCTGATTTCCTAAATCTTAAAGAGAACTACGAGCTGCTTTGGAACATTGGTAATAACGATGGTTACTTACACCTAGTGGGTATCATGCAAAAATTCGTTGACCAAGCTATCTCTGCAAACACTAACTATGATCCAAGTGTTTACGATAGCGGTAAAGTACCAATGAAGAAGCTGCTTCAAGACCTACTGACTGCATACAAGTACGGTGTTAAGACGCTTTACTACCATAACACTCGTGATGGTGCTAAAGACGACCAAGGCGACGCAGTAACAGTGCCGGAAGAAGATTGTGAAGGCGGCGGTTGTAAGATCTAAACCGCAGTAAAATATTAAGACCCCAGAGAAGTTATCTTCTCTGGGTTTAAAGCATTAACAGGGTTCGTTTTACAACGAGTCTTTAAAGGATTTGAGGCATTTATGGCTTACAGTACTTTTTCTCAGAATAAAAATGACCAACTAAAAGAACCAATGTTCTTGGGTCAGTCAGTTAACGTTGCACGTTACGACCAACAAAAATTCGAAATCTTCGAAAAGCTTATCGAGAAGCAGCTTTCTTTCTTCTGGCGCCCAGAAGAAGTAGATGTGTCAAGCGATCGTATCGACTACAACAAGCTTCCTGAGCATGAAAAGCACATCTTCATCTCTAACTTGAAGTACCAAACGCTTCTAGATTCTATCCAAGGTCGCAGCCCTAACGTTGCCCTACTTCCATTAGTATCTCTACCTGAAGTGGAAACTTGGATTGAGACTTGGTCTTTCTCGGAGACGATTCACTCTCGTTCTTACACGCACATCATCCGCAACATCGTGAATGATCCAGGCGTAGTTTTCGACGACATCGTTGAAAATGAAGAGATTCTAAAGCGTGCTAAAGACATCGCGTTTTACTACGATGACTTAATCAAGCTAACGGCTGATTACCACCGTTACGGCGAAGGCAATCACAGCATCAACGGCGAAGACGTTAAGATTTCACTTCACGACCTGAAGAAGAAACTTTACTTATGTCTAATGTCTGTAAACGCACTAGAAGCAATTCGTTTCTACGTAAGTTTCGCATGTTCATTTGCATTCGCTGAACGTGAGCTAATGGAAGGTAATGCGAAGATCATTAAGCTTATCGCGCGTGATGAAGCACTTCACCTTACTGGTACACAGCACATGATCAACTTGCTACGTAATGGCCAAGATGATTTCGCATTCATGCAGATCGCAGAAGAGTGCAAGCAGGAATGTTTCGACCTATTCAAAGAAGCAGCAGAGCAAGAAAAAGAGTGGGCAGAATACCTATTCAAAGATGGCTCTATGATTGGCCTGAACAAAGACATTCTTTGCCAATATGTTGAGTACATTACCAACATTCGTATGCAAGCTGTTGGTCTAGGGACCGCTTACCCAGAAGCAACATCGAACCCAATTCCATGGATCAACGCTTGGTTGTCTTCAGATAACGTTCAAGTTGCTCCACAAGAAGCAGAAATCAGTTCTTACCTAGTTGGCCAAATCGACAACGAAGTAAAAGCGGACGACTTTGAAGGATTTGAGCTGTAATGCCAACAATCAAAATCAACAAGCTGACTTCAATTGAATCTAATCCTTCAAACACTCTGTTGGAAACAATGGAACAAGCGGGATTAGAGCCAGAGTACAACTGCCGTGATGGCCACTGTGGCGCTTGCCGCTGCACGTTGGATTCTGGTGAAGTCGAATACGTTGGTTTTGCTATGGCTTACACGCAAGGCAATGAAATATTGCCTTGTATCTGTAAAGCAAAGACTGAGCTATCGCTGAGTAACGTTATTCATAGAAGCAAGCAAAAACGCGCATAAGCCAACTGGCTTTAGGTCATCTTGTTCGAATATCGTCAATAAGAATTAAAAAGGGTCCGCTTCCTCTAGGAATGCGGACCCTTTTCTATTTATGTCTTTGGGCCTCTGAGGCGACTCACCTACTACTCAACCAAAACCTTTCTATTGGTTTTACCCTAAACAAAGCCGAACATTTATTGCTGAGTCAGGTTAAGGGTCACTGAGCCAATATAACAAGCGCTTCGGCACTCTCCACAGCCGTTACAATTGTCTTTGTCTACCGTAGGTAACTCTCCTACTTCGATGTGTATCGCCCCTACTGAACACGCAGCTTGGCATGCTGAGCAATCCATTTGCATGTAATTATTACAGCTATCCGCAAAGCTAGGCTTCAAGTCAATATAAGGTGTGACCGTTGGGTGAAGCGCGCCAGTCGGACACATTTCAGTACATTTGTTACACATAGAACAACTGTTGTAATCCAAATTCAGCAGCGCACTGCCCTCTAGCATCTCAATAACGCTATTCGGACACGCTTGCTCACACAACCCACAACCGTCGCAAAGACGCTCAAACAGCACCTCATCGACCGCTCTTGGCGGCCTTGCATGCAAGCGCTGTGATATCTCTTCATAATTCGCGGCTGCTTTAACCGGTTTAGAAAGTCGAGTTAAGAAACCGCGTCTATTTGAATTTATTTGTTCAGACATTAGTCGATATATAACTTTTTAGTAGCAACGTTTAAATTATATTCAGATGTTAGAAATTCAAGCCAACCTATAACATCGCTAGATAATTTCTTATAAAAAGATAACTCTGCTGTTTTATTTAATCTTTCTAAATAAACAGAAGACCAAGTTAATAAGTGACACTCAAGTAATTCACGAGATGAATTAATGTTATTGTTTTCTAACAAGTACGCATGGGCAAATAGCATTAAACCAAATTGATCTTCCGGCTCTCTTAATCCAGTGTCTAACTCAATTTGATTCAATTCTAAGAATTGGCGATATTCCACAGTCGATGCACCGAATACAACGCGGTCTTTGTCTAGGTATACTGATCCCCAAGGTGGAGCTGGCATGTCTCCAACGCCTTCAAACAAGCGGCTAAACTCCGCAGAAAGGGCGCCTTCAGGCTCACTTCTCAAAGCCAGCAGACATTCTTCTGAGAGAACTTCACTCTCAACCAAGGCTTCGACAATGGTGATTAACTGCTCTTTACTTATCGCTTGATAGAATAGCGAGCCCAACAGTTTGTGCGTATCGATAATCATTATTATTTATACCGTAATAGGTTTTAAAGATAATTATATTAATTAAACCATTCCATTCTTTGATCTAATTTATACATTTAATTCATAAGATTTAAATTCCATACTTATTTGATACCTATCAATCAATATTTAAATATTAAAAGACAAAAACAAAACTACCTATAAAGTGCTATACATCAATAACAATAGGCATCTTAGAATGACGAATAAGAAAGAATCTGGGGTAATGAACCTTACTCGAAGAGGCTTCATGAAAGCTTCTTCTGCGGTAGGTAGTGCAGCCGCACTCGCGGGCGGTATCGCTTTACCTTTCAAATCCAAACCAGTAGCGGCTGCAGTTGCTGAGAATGTGGATGAGAAAATCGTATGGAGTGCATGTACTGTAAACTGTGGCTCTCGCTGCCCTTTACGTATGCATGTACAAAACGGTGAAATTAAATACGTAGAAACAGACAACACAGGTACTGACGAATATGGTCATCACCAAGTTCGTGCGTGTCTACGTGGTCGCTCTATGCGCCGCCGTGTTTACAACCCAGATCGCCTGAAATACCCAATGAAACGTGTTGGTAAACGTGGTGAAGGCAAATTTAAACGCATTAGCTGGGAAGAGGCTTATGATGAAGTCGCTGGTACTATGCAACGCCTTATCAAAGACTACGGCAACGACACTATCTACCTAAACTATGGTACAGGCACACTTGGCGGTACGGTTACTAAATCTTGGCCACCAGCACAAACGCTAATTGCTCGTCTAATGAACCTAAGTGGTGGTTACCTAAACCATTACGGTGACTACTCAACAGCGCAAATCGCGAAAGGCTTGAGCTACACCTACGGTGGTTGGGCGAACAACAACTCTTTCTCTGACCTAGAGAACACAAAGCTTAATATCCAATTTGGTAACAACCCTGCTGAGACTCGTATGTCTGGCGGCGGTCTGATCCACCACTATGTAGAAAGCAAAAACAAATCGAACGCAAGAACGATCATCATCGACCCTCGCTACACCGATACTGCAGGTGGTCGTGAAGATCAATGGATTCCAATTCGTCCTTCTACGGATGCTGCATTGGTAGCAGGTCTTGCACACGTGATGATCACTGAAGACCTTGTCGACCAACCGTTCCTAGACAAATACTGCGTAGGTTACGACGAGAAGACTCTGCCTGCATCAGCGCCTAAAAACAGCGACTACAAATCTTACATCTTAGGTTTAGGTGAAGATGGCGTAGAGAAGACACCTGAGTGGGCCTCTAAGATCACAGGTATTCCAGTTGATACTATCGTTAAGCTTGGCCGTGAAATGGGCACAGCAAAACCATGTGCAATCCACCAAGGTTGGGGCCTACAACGTACTGCGAACGGTGAACTAGCTTGTCGTGCAATCGCGATGCTGTCGCTACTCACTGGTTCTGTGGGTGTATCAGGCGGTTCAACAGGTGCTCGTGAAAGCGACATCAATATTCCGTTTGTTCGCTTCCCTACTGTGCCAAACCCAGTTGAAACGTCTATTTCAATGTTCATGTGGACAGACGCGATCTACCGTCACCATGAAATGACCGACATCACTGACGGTGTTCGCGGTGCAGAGCGCCTTAAGAACCCAATCAAGATGATCTGGAACTACGCAGGTAACTGCATAATCAACCAGCACTCAGACATCAACAAAACTCACGCGATTCTTCAAGATGAAAGTGCGTGTGAAATGATTGTCGTGGTTGATAACCATATGACTTCTTCAGCGAAATACGCCGATATCATCCTGCCAGACTTAACAACGTCTGAGCAAGACGACTGGTGTATGGATGGTAAAGCATCGAACATGCCTTACTTCATCTACGCGCAGAAAGCGATTGAGCCTCAGTTTGAAGCAAAATCTATCTACGAGATGTGTACTCAGCTTGCTAAGCGCATGGGCGTAGAAAAAGAGTTCACTGAAGGCCGTACTCAAGAGCAATGGATTGAGCACCTTTACGCGGAAACTCGTAAGAACGATCCAACACTGCCAACCTTCGAAGAGATGAAAGAGCTGGGTATCTACAAGCGTAGCTACGACCACCACTACATCGCTTACGAAGATTTCCGTAAAGACCCTGAAGCGAATCCGCTGACTACACCAAGTGGCAAGATCGAGATCTACTCAGAGCAACTGGCTGATATCGCGAAAACTTGGAAGCTGAAAGAAGACGAAGTGATTCACCCACTTCCGATTTACGCGGACTCTTTTGAAGGTCATAACGATCCACTAGCAGAGAAGTACCCACTTCAGCTAACGGGTTTCCACTATAAGGCTCGTACGCACTCAACTTACGGCAACGTTGCAGAGATCAAAGCTGCGGCACCGCAAGAGTTGTGGATAAACCCAATCGATGCGAAAGAACGTGGTATTGAAAGCGGCGACATGGTGAGTATTTTCAACGACCGTGGCGAAGTACATATTCCAGCGAAAGTGACACCAAGGATTCTTCCTCGAGTTGTCGCACTAGGCGAAGGTGCATGGTACGCACCCGATGGTCAGAAGATCGACCATGCAGGCTCTATCAACGTGCTGACCACTCAGCGCCCGAGCCCACTTGCTAAGGGTAACCCTCAGCATACAAACCTAGTTCAAATCAAAGCGCTTAAGAAAGCATAAGGTAGGTTGGAATGAAACAATACGGCTTTTACATTGATTCAAGTAAATGCACGGGTTGTAAAACCTGTCAGCTTGCTTGTAAAGATTATAACGATCTAGACATCAAAACGAACTACCGTCGCGTATACGAATACGCAGGTGGTGGCTTCACTCAAGATGGCGATACCTGGGTTCAGAAAGATGTTTTTTCTTACTACCTGTCTATCGCTTGTAATCACTGTACTAACCCTGCGTGTGTGAAAGTGTGTCCTTCGGGCGCAATGCACAAACGTGATGAAGACGGCTTGGTTGTGGTTGATGAAAGTGTGTGTATCGGCTGTCAGCACTGTAGCAATGCGTGCCCTTACGGCGCACCACAATACAATGCTAAGAAAGGTCACATGACCAAATGCGATGGCTGCTACCAACGTGTTTCTGAAGGCAAACAACCTATCTGTGTTGAGTCTTGCCCACTTCGTGCATTGGAGTTTGGCGAAATCAATACACTTCGCGAGAAGTACGGTTCTGGTGCAGATGTGGCGCCACTGCCATCTTCAACCGAAACACTGCCAAACATCGTGATCAAGCTGAACAAAAACGCGAAGCCAACTGGCGATACCAGTGGTCACCTAGCAAACCCTAAGGAGGTGTAAGATGATTTTTCATGAGTGGTCTTTGATCTTCTTTACGGTATTAGCTCAAACGGCTGTCGGTGGCTACCTGCTTATTGGCGCACGTGCACTGGTACTTAGTCATGACGAAGAGAAACTAAACAGCTACAAAGTTCCAATGTTCATTCTATGGGCACTGATGGGGCTTGGCTTCATGTTCTCGACAACACACCTTGGCTCTCCACTACGCGCGTTTAACGCTTTTAACCAACTAGGCTCAGCTTGGCTGTCTAACGAAGTATTTTTCGGTGCGGCATTCTTCGCAGTAGGTGGTCTTCAATGGTTACTGTCTGTGGTTAAGAAAGGTGGTATGGCTATCCAGAAAGCACTGATGGTTGGCGCTATGGTGCTGGGTGTCATCTTCATGTACGCGATGATCAACGTATACATGATCAACACCGTACCTACATGGGACAACATCTACACCCCACTGAGCTTCGTCATGACGATGGTTGTGGGTGGCTTGCTGCTGTCTCAGTTCGTGATTGTATTTGCTAACGACAGTCGCTTTACGGTTGACCGTAACATCACCATGCTGGCTGTAATTGCGGTTGCGATCAGTTTGCTTGTGACAGTCGGTAAACTGAACCTAATTGGTGACATCCAAACGTCAGTAGCAAAAGCTTCAGAGTTGGTTGATGGTTTAGGCAGCTATGTGATTCTTCAAGTTGCATTGCTAATGGCAAGCTTATTGATTTGGATTCTACCTATGCTCAACAAAGCAAAAGTGAATCCAGTAAATCTAGGCCTAGCATTGGTACTGTTCTTAGCGTCAGAGTTAATCGGCCGTGGTTTGTTCTACAGCCTACATATGACAAGCGGTTTGTAATCACAGACTCGTTATTTGGTTATCTAGAAGGCTAGATAAACTAAAGGCCCAACACCTATTTAGATGTTGGGCCTTTTTATTTGCTCGGTCTTAACCTTAGTTCAAGAGGTCTTGGCTCAAGAGAACTTGGTTAGCGACAAAAGCGACTTACTTGATGATCGCTGAAGGGATAAACATATCCTTCACGTGTTTTACTGACGAGTAATCACCAAACATAGGTTTATTGTCTAGATGTCTTCTTAGCATGTCTGCAGCGACCGTTTTAATGATGGTGCGTGCATCTTCGCGCTTGTATTGGCGGTAAAACTCCAGCACTTGTCCCCACTCACCCGCTTCGCTCGATAAAGCAACACTAAAGGTATTGCCCTCTAACTTACCCGTGACTAAGGCCAACTCGGTGCCGCACTTTTCTCTTGTCGCGCCAGCCAGAGCAAACGTTGCGGCTAGTGGGTCGTTCTTTTCAAGCTCGCTCTCTTTTGGCTCCGCCATTACCCAAGAGTGACCAAAGCAATCTTCAACTTGTTCATTCGATTGTAGCCAAGCCGAAAGGGCACCTTTGGTAGATACTTCCGATACCGACAAGGTTTTCTTTCTTTCCGCCATAATATGACCGATATGGTCGATCATAGGCTCATCAACACTGACAACGTTACTCTCCAACAGCTTGTACACCATTTGTAGTAGCTTAACGCGAGTTTCTAAATCCGACTTAGGCCCAAACAGTTTCACTTCAATAAACGGCAGGTAAGAGCGGTAGCCCAGTTCATAACCTTCCGGCAGTTTCAATTGGTCTAACACGTCAGAAATACCAGACTCGGATAAACCAAAGGTAAACAAACGGCTGCATTCGGATGCGACAACTTGAGGATAAGTGCGAGCAAGGTCAGGGATGATTTCAAAGCTCACCATGCGCTTAAACTCACTCGGTACGCCCGGCGTGAAGTAGAAAGTCGCATCGTTAATCTTCAGCTTAAAGCCACATGCCGTGCCGACCGGGTTATCGACAATTTCCGAGCTCGCTGGCAGCAAAGCTTGCTTTAGGTTGCTGTCTGGCATCGGCATGCCACGTCCAGAAAACATCTCTTCCATATGTTTTAGCCATTCAGGAAACATGACTAGTTTCTGCTCTGACGCCGCCGCTGCAGCCGCCGCGCTCATATCATCGGTAGTCGGGCCTAATCCACCATTCACGATAACCACATCGTAGTTAAAGCTCAGCATCAACAACTCTTCGACTAAGGCATTCATTTGGTCACCAACCGTGGAGCGTTTAGCTAAAGCAAAACCATGTTGGTAAAACTCAGCTGACATCCAAGCCGCGTTCGTGTCTACAATGTCTCCGTGAAGAACTTCTTCACCTGTGCTTAACATTGCGATTTTCGTCATGTTTCTATCCCTTGTAGTCATAAAAAGACGCTGCATTATCTACAAACTGGTTTGAGTTTGAGTTTGAGTTATTTTGATTTTTAACAAATATTAATAATGTTAAATCTAAGGTTTTCTTAGGAAAAGCGATAAATTATTAGTTCCCTAAATCAGGCATTTAATAGATAATTGTGACCCTGATCAATTCGAATCTTTCTCATGGAGACCCTTGTGGCCAAATCACCGTTACTAGCAAAGGTTACTGCTGCATTTTCAATGCTAATGTCAGTTAACTCGGTTGCAAGCCAATACGACTTCGACCAGCCAATCAACCTTTCTTACTCGGATGAATGTGCTCAAGATTACTGTTTTAATGGCAGCTTGTACACCTACAAGCCTAGTACCAATTACGCCCTGAGCGAATCGAATAATGAGTATGACTTCTCAATCCAACAGCCAAAGCATCTTTTGGTGAGTGAAGAGAAAGATTGGGATTACTTAATGGGCCAAACCTACACCATTCTTGGCTTAAGTGTAGCGACAGTGGGTTTAATGACCTTCTTACCAGAAAGTATCACCAAGTGGGACGATGACCAACGCGACCTAAGTAAATTAGGTCAAAAGTGGAAAGATAATGTCTCAGCAGGCCCAACGTGGGACCGTGACGAACACTTCCTAAACTACGTGATGCACCCATATTTTGGTGGTGTTTACTACACAGCTGCACGTCACGCAGGTTACAACGAGTTTGAATCTTTCATGTACTCTTGGACGATGTCGACCTTCTTCTGGGAATACGGTGTAGAAGCATTTGCTGAAGTTCCTTCATGGCAAGACCTTTTCATCACACCTTTCTTCGGTGCGGTTGTGGGTGAAATAATGCTAGAAACCGAGCAAGACATCATTGCCTCAGGTGGTGAAGTGATGGGTTCTCAAACCATGGGTGACGTTTCTCTATTTTTCCTTAACCCTGTTGGTCATATCCACTACTGGGTTAGCGATGCATGGGGTGGTGACGCAGAAGTTAACCTGAACACTAACCCTTGGTGGGGTAACCAAGATGCCGCTAAATTCGCTTACGATGCTGGCGCACCATACGATTCTCAGTTTGTTGGTATGAACCTCAAAGTAACGTTCTAATTCAGGTACTTTATTACTTTCGATAAAAACAAAACTATTCTAACTAACGGCTTTAGGGCCGCTTTTTGTGCCATACTCTTCATTCTCCGTTTTTGTCTCGAAACTTAGTTTCAAAAATTGACCCAGGTCAAACATTGTTCGATGTAAACTCCTACACTGGAATTAAAGAACTTTATCGCGTGATATCAGACATTTAATTAGCAACGAATCATTGAAACTTTGGGGGCTAATATGAACAGTACATTTATCGTAAACTTTATCGGAAAAGCATCACCAGCAACAATCAAACAACTTGCTGCGGTGACTCACGAAAACGACGGGAAATGGCTCATCAGTAAAGTGAACTTTATTGAAGACCAAGTCGCAGGCGTACTCAAGGTTCAACTTCCAGCCATCAACGAATCAATTGTTAAAAAGGCTTTCAGCGCCAATCCGGATCTCATCGTGCAGTTTGTCGATTCAGATCATACGCACAATGTCCAAGACACAATCCATCACCTAAGACTCGATTCTAACGACCGAGCAGGTATCGTCAATGAAGTGACACATGTATTAGATAGACAAGGGATCAGCATTCTCGATATGGATTGCCACCGAGTCTTTATCGCTGGAGGTGGTGGTGTTAGTTCAAGCTTATTCACTTCAAAAATCGCCGTTAAGCTACCAATCGAAGTTCAAATTGATGACGTTATCAATGAACTAGAAACTCTCAGTGAAGATACTCGAGTGATGTTTGAGAGCTAATTGAACTAACCTCCTAACGATACCCTATCGTTGGGAGGACACTCCCCATCTTTCTTACATAGCTTACAAAAAAAATGTATAAAACCTAAAAAATACATAAGCAAAATATATGAAACCAAGCATTCGTATCATATTTTTGTTACCATAGATTATCTTTTATAATTTAGTAGCTTAGGTTCACACATGGAAAGAAAAAGGTCGATTTGGCAATTTAGTGCCATCTCAGTAGTCCTTCTTGCGACACTGTTTAGCGGATGCAAAAGTGGTCATGAAAATAATGATGAAAATACAACCGATCCAGGTTCTACACCATCAGTAGTTGAAATCAGTATACCTAATTCGATTTCATTTTCAGAACCATCATCTGGCTCTAGTACACAATCAATTACTGTTTCTCTTTCCGAAGCCTTAGCTGAAGATCTGACCTTAACAATCTCGACCAGCGATGTAACAACTCGCTCTGATGGTACCTTCAAAAACTACGATGCTATCTCTAGTCAAAACGTTAGAATTCCGGCAGGTGCAACCAGCGCAGCTCTACCACTAAACCTTGTACACAATAATCTGTATGAGGGTAGTAAAACACTTCACTACTCTATTAGTGCTGACAACCATACAAATTACACACTTTCAAACGAACGAACTGTAGTAACCATTGATGATAGCGATACACAGCCAACGGTTAGTTTTAGTAACGACTTAAGTACCGTTGTAGAAGGTGACAGTATTATTCAACAAGCTGTTTTGAGTCATTACACATCTCAAGATGTAACCCTTACCCTAACTCAAACAGGTATTGCCGCGCCTGAGGACTTTACTGTTGATATATCAGGGTTAACTCTTAAATTACCAGCAGAAACCCTATCAACAAATATCACTTTTTCTGCTCGTGATGATAGCTTCGATGAAGGTGGCGAATCGGTAATCTACACGATAGCTTCCGTTGGTAACGCGACTATCGATTCGAGTAAAAACACTCTTGCGTTCTATATTCCCGGGCAGAAAAATTTCAATGATACTGGGTATGTCACTTATTTTGATGGAACTGACTACGACAGCGTCACTCCTCCAGCATCACATCCAAATCAAGATGCCGATTTTGGATTAGATGTCACAAATGGAAGTGAACATTCGGATGGGGAATATGGCTTCCGCTACACCAAGCTAGATGCTCACGGATACCCTCTAATACCTAGCGCTACTGATTGGCGCTGTGTTAAAGATGAACATACCGGATTATATATTGAAGCAAAGCAAGATCCGATAGCACTGCCTAGCCAGTCAGATATCGACACTTGGGTGAAGAACCACAAAAACGATCCTGACGCCAACCCTTACCCGTGGGGGAGTCAATCAAGCTCATGGCGAAGCGCTTCGTACACATATACTTGGCACGACTCTGATAATACAACCAATGGTGGCTATGCCGGAGCACCCAATGATCTATTGTACAGCGCCGGCCCGATCTCTTCTCAATGTGCGTACATTAATGATGGTTCAGGAAGTAACTACTGTAATACAAGTAGTTATATTAGTAGCCTAAACAGTCGCTCTATTTGTGGTATTACAGATTGGCGCTTACCTTCACCTGTTGAAGCTCGTTCATTTATCAACTTCAATGTCGGCACTGCACCAGCAGGAGCCAATGATTTCTTTCCTAATCTTGGAGGCCGACTCTTCACACACTCTAGCTCTGTTAAACAAGATGGTAGTGCTAGATGTATCGACTCTCAAAATGGAGAGCTTGAGCTTTGTAATAAAAATATCGCAGGCTCGACAGGAATTGTGGCTGTAAGTGGAGGTATTGAGTAATGAAACTAAAACTATGCTTAGGTGTAATTGCCTCTCTGTTAAGTGCAAATACCATCGCGCAAACCTGCGTGCAAACTCAAACGTCCTCTCACCAAGACGGGCAATTTATTGACCGTAAAGATGGGACATTACTCGATGTAACGACTAATTTACTTTGGTCAAAATGCAACCTAGGCGAAACCTACAATCAATCTAATGACACATGTGATGGTACCGCGATTAAATATCAAAATTGGCAGGATGCGCTCATCGCAACTGAAGATTCGAATCTGACCACCATCGCAGGTCAGGTTGGTTTTAGGTTGCCTAATATCAAAGAGTTAAGTTCAATCGTTGACTATAGCTGTACTAGGCCAGCAATCAACCTGACACACTTCCCGACAACAACCAACGAACCATATTGGACCAATACTCCTGACGCTCATAAAATCAACAGTGACTATGATGGTTTAATTATTGATTTTGAAGAAGCTTTGGAAGTCATTACCGACCCAGATGATATTCCACATCCTCTTGTTCGATTAGTGAAAACATTTTAATTAGTTTTTACGGTACAAATAATCAAAAAGAGCAGCTCATCCGCTGCTCTTTTTATTTTTCTGAACAATAAAGTCCGTTACTTAACTGACCATTGTGACAATGAACGTTTGAAGTCTTCATAGCCAAACTCATTCAGTTTTTGAACGTCGCCATTGCTGCGCTCGCAGCAGATTGAGGGCATTTTAAGGCCATTGAACCAGTTCAGTTTCACCATGGTGTAGCCTGCGCTGTCCAACAAATGAAGTTTTTGACCAATCTGTAGTGGCTCATCAAAGCTCGCTTCACAAAACTGATCGCCCGCCAAGCATGAACATGAGCCAATCACATAGTCATAACTACCACTTTCGGACGCTTCTAATACCGATGCTGGTTCATTATAGATAAGCGTATCAAGGCGGTGTGCCTCAGTCGCAGAATCGACAATTGCCGTTTTCTTCACGTTCTCAACAATATCCACCACTGTCACAACCAAGTCTGTTGTTTTAGTGATGATAGCTTCACCCGGCTCGAGGTACATTTGCACGCCGTGCTTTTCAGAGAAGGCTTTTAGCGCAAGACCAAGCTTCTCGATATCATAGCCCGGCCATGTGAAGAACACACCACCGCCCATGCTCACCCAATCTAACTTATCTAGGTGCTCACCAAACTGCTCTGAGATTGAATCAAGCAGACCGATGAAGGCATCAACCTCTTTATTCTCACAGTTCATGTGGAACATAACACCGTCAATATCTTCAAAAACCTCAGGCTTGATATAATCCGCTTGAACACCCAAACGAGAAAACTGACGCGCTGGATTTGCTAGATCTTGCCCTGCGTAGCTCACACCAGGGTTTAGACGTAAACCAAGTGAAGCTTTACCTTCAACGATATGACGGTAAGCGGCCAGTTGGCTTTGTGAGTTGAAGATCATCTTGTCACAGATGTCAGCCACTTCTTTCACGTCATCTTCGCTGTAACCCACACTGTATGCGTGCGTCTCACCACCAAACGTTTCGTAACCAAGCTTGACTTCGTATGGCCCAGAGCTCGTCGTGCCATCCAGATAAGGCTTGATGATGTCAAACACACCCCATGTAGAGAAGCACTTAAGTGCCAGTACTAACTTCACACCTGAAATATCTTTCAGCTGCTTCGCTTTCTCTAGATTCGCAATCAACTTGTCTTCGTTGATCATGAAATAAGGCGTTTTTAGTTCGTTGTTTTGCATGTTAATACCTTGCGGCCCTCGAGTTCATGAAGGCACATGATAATCGAACAAAGCCGACGCAACAGCATCGGCTTGTAGTTATACGTTCTCGTCATTCATATGACTTTGAATTGAATTCCCAGAACTTTGACCTTGTCGCTAGGACAACGCAACGAGGGCAAAGAGCCAAAATTACTTCAAAGTATGGATTAGAGGTAGACCTTGCCCGGGCTCTAGCTCTTGAACGTGCCAGTCTAGACCGATTTCTGGCATGGTTGCTAGGAACGGGTCTGGGTTTAGTTGTTCCATGTTGAACACGCCTTTATCAGCCCATTCACCACGGAAGAACTGAAGTGCAGCAGTAATTGCTGGAACACCTGTTGTGTAAGAGATCGCTTGGTGCTCTACGTCTTCGTAAGCCACTTCGTGGTCTGCGTTATTGTAGATGAACACGCTGCGCTCTTTGCCATCTTTCTTACCTTGAACCCAAGTGCCAATACACGTTAGACCTGTGTAACCCGGAGCCAAAGACGTTGGGTCTGGCAATAGTGCTTTAAGAACATGCAGAGGTTGAACCACAGTGCCGTCATGTAGTGTTAGTGGATCTGGGCTCAGAAGACCGATATCACGCATACAGTTGAAGTAGTTTAGGTACTTATCACCAAAGCCCATCCAGAATTCGATACGCTTAGCTGGGATGAACTCTTTCATTGAACGAACTTCATCGTGCGCCATTGAGTACACTTTGTGAGTACCACAGTTAGGAAAATCAAACTCAAGCATACGAGAGTGACAAGGTACTTGTTTCCACTCTTCATTTTCCCAGTAGAACGAGTCACCTTGAATCTCGAGCATGTTGGTTTCTGGGTCAAAGTTTGTTGCAAACTTCTTACCGTGGTCACCTGCGTTTACATCCATTACGTCGATCGTGTCGATCTCATCGAACAAGTGCTTAACCGCGTACGCTGCAAAGATTGATACCACACCTGGATCGAAACCCGCGCCAAGAATACCTGTGATGCCCGCTTCAGCGAACTTCTCACGGTAGCCCCACTGCCAATCGTAAGCTTGTGGTACTTGTTGACCTTCAGAACATAGGTCAACCGCTACCGATGTATCTAGGTAAGATACTTTAGATTGGTAACACGCTTCCATGATCGCCATGTTTACCCAAGGAGGACCAGCGTTGATAACTAGATCTGGCTTAACTTCTTGAATCAAAGCAACAAGCGCATCAACATCGTCAGCGTCTACTGAACGTGCTTCTAGTTTCTTAGTTGAATCTTTAAGGTTGTTTTTACCCTTGATAGATTCGATGATTTTTTCACACTTCGCGATTGTGCGAGAAGCGATCGTGATATCACCCAGTACTTCGTTATTTTGTGCTGCTTTATGTGCAACAACCCAACCGACGCCGCCTGCACCAATTTGTAGAATAGCCATAGTTTTAATTACCCTTGTTGTTCTGCTAGCTCAATAGCTAAAGTTTGAATTTTGTTAATTAGAGATTTGAAATCTGATGTCGTTAAGCACGGATTCAAGATAGTGAATTTCAGCGCACTTTTACCATCAACGACCGTTTCGCCAAGCACGGCAACGCCACGAGTCAGCGCCTCCAGTCTTAACGTCTGATTCAATTTGTCTAAATCAAGAACACCGTTTGCTGATTGCCCATTACTAGGCACCGAACGGAACAGCACAGTCGAAAGAGACGGCTCAGCAAGCAGCTCAAAATCGTCATGCTTCTGAATCAGTTCGGCAACCTCAAGCGTCTGCTCTAGAAGGTGATCGTACATATCACCCAGTTGCTTTGGCCCAACGCTTTGCATAGTCATGAAGACTTTCAGTGCATCAAAACGCTTGGTGGTAGCGATAGACTTATCGACTAGATTTGGCAGCTCATCGTGCTCACGATTCAAGTAGTCTGCATGATGCAGTAGGTACTTAAAGTTCGCTTTGTCTTTGAGAAGCACAGCACCACAGCTGATTGTTTGGAAGAACAACTTGTGGAAATCAACGCTCACTGAGTCCGCTTTTTCGATGCCTTTCAGGCGAGCTTTATGGCTACTTAAGATAAGCGCGCCACCGTAAGCACTGTCGACATGGAACCAAAGATCTTGTTGGTTGGCGATGTCAGCTATCGCTTCCAGGTCATCAATAGCACCGTGATCGGTTGTACCCGCGGTACCGACAACAGCAAAAGGAATCAACCCTTGAGCTTTAAGTGCTTTCACTTCTGCGTCTAGCAAGTCCGGCTTGATAGTGCCGTTTGCATTGGTGTCAACACAACACACTGCAGCTTCGCCTAAACCCATTAAAGAGGCCGACTTTTGAACCGTGAAGTGAGATTTCTTTGAACATAAGATACGCAGCTTGCTCGCGTATTCTGGCAAGCCAAGCTTTTGGATAGAATGGCCATTGTGCTTATCGGCAACCCAATCTCTCGCAAGCAATAAACCCATTAGGTTACTTTGCGTGCCGCCGCTGGTGAAAACACCGTCAGCTTGTGCGCCAAGTTGGTATTTGTCACACATCCAATCCACCACACGCTGCTCAACATAAGTCGCAGCAGATGCTTGGTCCCATGAATCCATCGATTGATTCAACGCCGCGATAATCGATTCCGCAGCAACAGAAGCCATAAGAGGAGGCGTGTGAAGGTGTGCAATACAGTCTGGGTGCTGCACAAAGATAGAGTTCGCTGCGACTAAGTCAGCCGTGCTATCTACAACATCAACCAAAGCGTGTTGGTTATTATCGAGATCGACAGCATTGATGGCTGCTTCTAGCACTTTTGGGTCTAAACCCGAATAAGGGGTTTCAACCTGTTCAAAAACGGATTTCATCGCTTGAGTGGTTTGGTTCATCACGTTAGCAAATTCATCACTACCGCCTAAACCCGTCTGGATGAAATACTTGTTCCACTCCTGATTTGCTTCTTCGCTTTGTGTTTGGTCTTGTTGTAAACCACCACCCGCAGCAATGATGGCTTCTTCCATCACTCTCAATGCAAAGTCGATTTGCTCGAAAGAGATAATCATTGGTGGAAGGAAGCGAATAACTGAACCATCACGGCCGCCCTTTTCGACCATCAAGCCGCGCTCTAATGCAGCTCGTTGAATCGCTAGGGTTAGAGCGCCGTCTGATTGTGGTTCGCCAAACTTGTTTAGCTCACCATTTGGTTGCTTGATCTCAGCGCCAAGCATTAAGCCTTTACCTCGGACTTCAGCAATACAGTTCACACGCGATTGAATCATCTCAAGCCCATGACGTAAATATTGGCCTGCGATATTCGCGTGATCAACCAAACCATCACGTTCGATGATTTCCAACGCCTTAGCACCAGATACCATAGCTAACTGATTTCCACGGAATGTGCCGGTGTGTTCACCCGCTTTCCAAGTGTCGATGCTCTTATCGAATATAAGCAACGACATTGGCAGCCCGCCACCAATCGCCTTCGACAAGCATAAAATATCAGGGTTAACGCCTGATTCTTCAAACGCAAAGCGATGGCCGGTTTTACCCACACCACACTGTATTTCATCAAAAATCAGTAGGATGCCATGCTCATCACAGATGCGACGTAAGCCTTGTAGCCAAGATGCCGGAGCTGGAATCACGCCGCCCTCACCTTGTACAGGCTCAACGATCATCGCGGCAGGTTTCATGATGCCAGATTCGTCGTCATTCAACATACGCTCGATGTAACGAATGCTCGCGTTAGCCCCCGCTTCACCACCAATGCCAAACGGGCAACGAAGGTTGTATGGGAAAGGCATGAAATGTACGTCAGACATTAAGCCGCTACGACGTTCTTTGGTGCCAAGGTTACCCATCATGCCCATGGTGCCGTTAGTCATGCCGTGGTAAGCACCACGAAAAGCAAACATGGTGTTGCGACCTGTAGTTTGCTTGGCGAGCTTGATCGCGGCTTCCACAGCGTCAGCGCCAGACGGGCCACAGAATTGAAGAACCGAGTTCGTTGAAAAATCTTGAGGGAGAAAAGCTTTAACTCGCTTGATAAACGTCTCTTTTGCTTGAGTCGTAATATCAAGAGTCTGGTATGGCAAACCTGAATCGAGTTGGTCTTTAAGTGCTTGGTTAATCTCTGGGTGGTTGTAACCCAGAGAAAGTGTACCTGCACCGGCCAAGCAATCGAGAAAGAGTTGGCCACGAGTATCTTCAACTAAAACACCACATGCTCGTTTAATAGCAATCGGTAGGCGTCTTGGGTATGAACGAACATCCGATTCATGCTGTTCTTGCTCAAGCAAAATAGCGTCAGGTGTTAGGTCGTAAGTTCCCTCAACGATAGGAACCATAGTTGAAAATGAATTTGCGATATTATTAATATCGACTTCAAAGGCGGTAGTCATAAAAATCCCCTTGAATGTGTTCATACTCACCTCCATCAGACGCAATTGCACACCGCTCCTCTATTGATTTAGAGAGAATTCATAGTGAAACACGCGTATTGTCTAGAAATGAGATATAGCTGTACGCTCGCATAAGTCAAATGACGAATACGAAATTAGGCCGTCTTAGGACAGAAAAAAATTAGTTAGCGCGAGCTCAAGGTTCAGTAATGCTACTGTTTTGAAGAATTGGACATTTTTGCAGTATCGGACAGCTATGAAGAACTGGTCCTTTTGGAAATGCAGAGCTGATTAGCAATGTTGTTATTAGTGTATTCAATGTTGGGTTTCCCATTAACATGGCGAACTGCGCCATAAGTATCCCGTCTATCAACTAAAGGATTAGCCGATACCTACCCTACGTAATGTCCCAATCAGCAAGAATGGTCACTACGCGTATCCCCCAGAAGCAATCACGGCTCTTTTTGAGCATCCACCATTCCGAGATTGTCCGAAAAATAACATGAAGTGAAATCAACTATCAATAGTTTTTAATAATGGATTAAGAAATAGGAACAATGATTGAGGAATTGCTGCAATTATCACCGACTGAGTCTTTAAAAGAGATCCCCGGTTCGCTCGTTCCTCACGCCCGAGGATGACGACGTAGGTATACAAACTTTGCTAGTGAGGCTTTGAGACCATAGCATCCTTTCGTCACTCCCTAGTACGAAGAACGAGTTCATAGGGAATCTCGCTTTTAAAAACTAACTTATCTAGCGAACTTGACTGCGAAATTTTGAGATAAAAATAAAAATGAATTTTGAGTGCGGGTTCGAACAAGAAGAGTACTTACACATAAAAGCAAAACAACAGAAAACAAAAAGCCCGAACATTTCTGTTCGGGCTTTTTAATTTGGAGCGATACATCGGGTTCGAACCGATGACCTCAACCTTGGCAAGGTTGCGCTCTACCAACTGAGCTAGTATCGCATTTGCTACATCCGTTAAGATGTAGACTTTAATAGATGGTGCCCCGGGCCGGACTTGAACCGGCACAGCGCGAACGCCGAGGGATTTTAAATCCCTTGTGTCTACCAATTCCACCACCAGGGCACGCAATTCTTTATTGCGATGCCGATTACTGAAAAGTAAAACACCATCTTATGTTAACGCCAATCAACATACAAAATTTGGAGCGACACACGAGGTTCGAACTCGTGACCTCAACCTTGGCAAGGTTGCGCTCTACCAGCTGAGCTAGTGTCGCATTTCATTATTCCTCTCTTAACGTAGAGAGATAATGGAGGCGCCTCCCGGAGTCGAACCGAGGTCCACGGATTTGCAATCCGCTGCATAGCCACTCTGCCAAGGCGCCTTAGTAAATCCAATCGAATCGCTCACTGCCATCCTCTTGGGTACGGGATGCATTCTACGGATTCGAGCGGATGAGTCAATAATATTTTTGTATTTTTAATTCGTTTGAATAGATTTCATACTAAACAGGCTAAATAGCTGACTTTACGTGCAAAAAACACCGTGTATCGGCTATTCAAAAGAGATCTATATCACATTAGATATCCAGTATTGATTATTTGACCTAAGATTAAAGATCAAAAAAGCGAGCCTTAGCTCGCTTCTTCATCAATGGTGTTTTTCGTCTAACAAATCGTCTTTGGCAGCCATTAAGTATTGTGCCATCGACCAATAAGTTAGAATCGTTGCAACGTAGAGCGCGATATAGCCTACCCAAATCATCCAATCATCATAGCGCCAGATAAGCACCCATAACGCGAACATCTGAGAAACCGTCTTAACTTTACCGACCCAAGAAACCGCAACGCTTGCACGTTTACCGATTTCAGCCATCCACTCACGAAGTGCAGAGATGATGATCTCGCGAGCTATCATGGTGACAGCTGGGATAGTGACCCAAATTGAGTGGTAATGCTCGGTAATCAAAATAAGAGCCGTCGCAACCAGTACTTTGTCTGCGACTGGGTCAATAAAGGCACCAAAACGAGACGTTTGCCCTAGCTTACGAGCAAGCATGCCATCTAACCAGTCAGTAAAACCCGCTACCCAAAAAACCATCGCAGCAGCAAAAGGAGCCCATTGGTAAGGTAGGTAAAAAACAACAACGAATACTGGGATCAAAAATAGTCTCAGTAAGGACAAAATGTTAGGTATATTCAAACGCATATTATTGGGCTCTTATTAATTGCGCTTTAATGGTGCGGGATTTTTACTATTGTTTCAATGCTTGATAAATGTTTTCCGCCAAAGAATGACTAATGCCCGGCACTTTGGCTATTTCTTCAACAGTTGCACGCTTGAGTTCTTGTAAGCCGCCCATGTATTTCAGCAAAGCTTGGCGACGCTTTGGTCCTATTCCTTCAATTCCTTCCAAGGCGCTGGTTCGGCGCGTTTTACCACGCTTCGCTCTATGTCCTGCAATCGCATGATTATGGCTCTCATCACGAATATGCTGAATAAGGTGCAATGCTGGTGCATCACTTGGCAAATTAAACTCTTCCCCTTCAAGGGTAATGAGAGTTTCTAAACCAGGTTTACGCGTCACGCCTTTGGCAATACCCATCATTCTCGGTCTGAACGGCCAATCTCCCCAATATTGAGAGATAACCTCATGAGCGCGGTTGAGTTGACCTTTACCGCCATCGATAAAGATAATGTCAGGGATCTTATCAACATCAAGCTGCTTTGAATAACGTCTCTCAAGCGCCTGAGCCATTGCTGCATAGTCATCACCACCGGTAATGCCTGTGATGTTGTAACGACGATACTCGGGCTTAACAGGGCCTTCTTGGTTGAACACCACACAAGATGCAATCGTACTTTCACCCATGGTATGACTGATATCGAAACATTCCATGCGCTTAATCGCATCCATCGACAGCACTTCTTGAAGCTCTTTGAAACGCTGATTAATCGTCATCTTGTGATTAATCTTGGTGGTAATCGCCGTTAACGCATTGGTATTCGACAGCTTAAGATAGCGGCCACGAACGCCAGAAGGGTTAGTATTGAAATGGATCTTACGACCCGCCACTTCACATAAGGCTTCTTGAATAGGAGTGACGTCTTCCATCAAATCAGCGTTCAAAATCAAACGAGTTGGAATGGTTCTCGCTTCATTGTGTGCTAAGTAATACTGACTTAAGAAGCTAGAGAAAACCTCTTCACGTACAGTATTGTTCGGAATCTTCGGGAAATGACTTCTACTGCCCAAGACTTTACCTTGGCGAATCATCAAGATATGAATACACGCCACGCCATTTTCTTGTGCAAAGCCAAGCACATCCATATCTTCCATGGAATCGTCAGATACATATTGCTGCTCTTGCACTCTTCGAATAGCTTGGATCTGGTCACGGAAAGTTGCGGCTTGCTCAAAGCGCAGCTCACGGCTTGCTGTATCCATCTTCTCGATAAGCGTTTCAAGCACTAACTTATCTTTTCCTTGCAGGAACAAACGAACATAGTCGACCAGTTCGCTGTACTCTTCGTCAGAAATGATTGAGCTGACACATGGCGCAGCACAACGGCCAATCTGATACATCAAGCAAGGACGGGTTCTGTTGGCATAAACCGTGTCTTCACAATGGCGAGCAGGGAAAATCTTTTGGATTAGGTGTAGCGTCTCACGCACGGCGCCGGAGTCAGGGTAAGGACCAAAGTATTCACCTTTTTTCTTTTTAGCTCCACGATGCATCGATAAACGAGGATGCTTGTGACCACTAATAAAAATATAAGGGTACGACTTATCATCACGCAGGAGCACGTTGTATTTTGGCAGATACTGCTTGATGTAGTTGTGCTCTAGAATCAGAGCTTCGGTTTCCGTGTGCGTTACAGTGACATCGATCTTGTCAATGTTGCTGACTAAAGCGCGTGTTTTTTCACTGTCGACTTTTTTACGGAAATAACTAGAAAGGCGTTTTTTGAGGTTCTTCGCTTTACCGACGTAAATAACGACAGCCTCAGCGTTATACATTCTATAAACGCCGGGCTGCTCGGTTACTGTCTTGAGGAATGAGACTGAGTCAAACAAGTTGCTCACTATACGATCTCAGTGTTAAAGGGTCTCAGTATCTAAGATTCCATGTCTAATCGCTAAGTGCGTTAGCTCTACATCGCCACTGATATCCAGTTTGCTGAACAAACGGTAGCGGTAACTATTGACTGTCTTAGGACTTAGATTGAGTTGTTCTGAAATATCCGTCACTTTCTGACCTTTGGTAATCATCATCATGATTTGAAGTTCACGTTCAGATAAGTCTGCGAATGGATTTTCAGACGCAGGTGAGAATTGGCTCAAAGCCATCTGCTGCGCAATTTCTGGTGAAATGTATCTTTGGCCACTGTTGACCACTCGAATTGCATTGACCATTTCATCCGGACCTGCCCCTTTAGTAAGGTAACCAGCAGCTCCAGCTTGCATCACTTTAGTTGGAAACGGATTTTCCGTATGAACAGTTAAAACGATGATTTTAACATCAGGGTTGAAACGCAAAATCTTCTTGGTTGCTTCTAAGCCACCAATACCTGGCATATTCATATCCATCAAAATAACGTCAGTATTGTTAGTACGACACCATTTTGCAGCATCTTCACCGCTTTCAGCTTCCCCTGCTACGTTCATTCCACGGACGTCTTCAATAATACGTCGTATCCCTGTGCGAACCAGCTCGTGATCATCTACAAGGAAAACATTTATCAAACTTGTATCTCCACACTATTAATTGGCTCTGCAACCACTGTGTCGTTTCATCTGTTTGAAACAATCGGACAAAGGAACAGTGGATCGCAGCATTGAGTACATCTTAACTTAATTAATAAAGAAAAGCTCTGTTGAATATGTGCTGAAACACTAACTTTAGCAAGTACTTATTTATAAAAAGGTACGCTAAAAACACAAGCTTTCACTAAAAATCAACTAGTTAAAACAACACCCAATAAAATTACATAAGATAAAGAGATTTTCAATACCATTAATTGGCCATTCTCGACAATTTCACTTTTTTGCTTACAGAGTCCCGTTATTTACTGCTATTAACGAGTATTTAATGACTATCTTTGCAGCCTATTGTGCGTAATCTGGCGCTAGATGGTAGTATTCACTCCCCCATATCAATAGGTTATTACATTGGATATTCAGCAAGGTTTTGTACTTACAAGACAGGCGAGAGATTTTTCAGGCCGTACACAGATCGACTTGTGGTTAAGCACACCTGAAGGCCCTACTCTTCTGACTATTCAAAACGAAAAGCCAGTGTTTTTTATTGCTCAATCTGATGTACCCGCTTGCGAGGCTATTGCAGCCAAAGAGTCCATTGACTGCCAGTTTAAACCTCTTGAGCTCGCAACTTTCGAACAAACCCCTCTCGCGGCTTGTTATACAACATTATCGAGAAACAGCTTTGGATTAGCACAAGCCTTCAACAACGAAGAAATCCAGACTTTTGAGAGCGATATTCGCCTTGCGGATCGATACTTAATGGAACGTTTTATCAAGGGAAGCATTGAGTTTACTGGAACGGCTGTGCAAAAAAATCGGCACCGTCGAGTCTCCAATGCCAAGTGCAGAGCGGGCAATTACTTGCCAACGCTATCTATAGTTTCTCTAGATATTGAATGTTCAGAAAAAGGCGTGCTCTACTCCATTGGCTTAGACAGCCCAATAGACAGTCGAGTGATTATGATTGGCGAGCCACAACAAGCTGAAACCAATATCCAATGGGTTGCTAACGAAAAAGCACTGCTTGAAGCGATGATTGCGTGGTTCTCAGAATTTGACCCAGACATCATCATTGGCTGGAGCGTTATCGACTTCGACTTTAGGCTCTTACACAAGCGGGCGGAATGGAATGAGATGAAGCTCAATATTGGTCGAGATAATCAACCTAGCTTCTTCCGTAGTTCTGCACAAAGCCAACAAGGCTTCATAACCATTCCTGGGCGTGTCGTTTTGGATGGTATCGATATGCTGAAAACAGCCACTTACCACTTTCGCTCCTGGTCGCTTGAGTCGGTCTCTCGCGAACTGCTCGGAGAAGGTAAAGATATCCATAATGTTCATGACCGCATGGATGAGATTAATCGAATGTTCAAGTTCGATAAGCCCTCTCTGGCTAAGTACAACCTGCAAGACTGTGTGTTGGTAAACCGAATCTTCGAACACACCCACCTACTCGATTTTGTTATTGAGCGCTCTCGCTTGACCGGTGTTGAGCTAGACCGTGTTGGCGGCTCTGTGGCAGCCTTTACCAATTTATATTTACCTCAGATTCACAGAGCGGGCTATGTTGCCCCTAATCTAGAGCCTGAGAACTGGATTGCGAGCCCTGGTGGCTATGTGATGGATTCCATTCCTAACCTTTATGACTCGGTATTAGTTCTCGACTTCAAGAGCCTGTACCCGTCCATCATTCGTTCATTTTTGATTGATCCTATGGGGCTAATCGAAGGGTTAAAATTGGAAATCGGCCCGGCAGAAAACCAAGCCGTTGATGGCTTTCGCGGTGGGCAATTTCACCGCACCAAACACTTCTTGCCAGAGATGATCGAAAACCTTTGGGCTGCCCGTGACGTTGCAAAGAAGAACAACGAAAAAGCCTTCTCTCAAGCCATTAAGATCATCATGAACTCTTTCTATGGCGTGTTAGGTTCATCTGGCTGCCGTTTCTTTGATACACGATTGGCGTCATCAATCACGATGCGTGGTCATGAGATCATGAAGCAAACTAAGGTTCTGATCGAAGACAAGGGCTACCAAGTGATTTATGGGGATACCGATTCGACCTTCGTCTCCCTCAACGGCAGTTATGACCAAGAGCAAGCCGATGAAATCGGGCTTCAACTGGTGGCTTATATTAACAACTGGTGGACCGAGCACCTGAAAGGGACCTATAACCTGACCTCAATTCTTGAACTAGAATACGAAACTCACTATCGCAAATTCCTGATGCCAACCATTCGTGGATCGGAAACCGGTTCTAAGAAGCGCTACGCCGGTTTAATCAATCATGGTGACCAAGAGAAGATCATTTTCAAAGGGCTTGAAAGTGCACGAACAGACTGGACACCACTGGCGCAACAGTTCCAACAAACCTTGTATGAAATGGTATTTCACGACCAAGATCCGACCGACTACGTCAGGCAGTTTGTTGATGAGACTTCAGCAGGTAAACATGACGATTTATTGGTTTACCAGAAGCGTCTGCGTCGTAAGCTACATGAGTACCAAAAGAACATTCCGCCACAAGTCAGGGCTGCAAGAATGGCCGATGAAATAAATGCTCAGTTAGGGCGTCCTCTTCAATATCAAAACAAAGGACGTATTGAGTATTTGATTACACTGAGCGGCCCTGAGCCTAAAGAATATTTAAAGAGTGGCATTGATTATCAGCATTACATCGACAAACAGATTAAACCCGTCGCAGAGGCTATTTTACCCTTCATCGGTTTAGATTTTGAGAGAGTCAGCGGGCAGCAATTAGGTCTATTTTAAGATTCTTGTCGAAGTTTCATCAAAACAAAAAAGCAGAGGAATGTTCAATTCGCTCTGCTTTTTTATATTGATAGATTATGAAACTCTATCCGATTCGAAACTCTGTTTTCTGGTACTGCTTAACTAGCCACTCTCCAAAACCATCCAGAATGCCGATAACCGAACGTTTCGGAATCGCTCTTCCAGAAAGTAAGATGCCCAACCTTTGGATTTCAACTTCTCTATCTGGGTGATACTTCAAGAACTGTTGGCCACATTCGACAGGATCATCAAACCAATACTTATCGCGATACATCACCAAAGAATAACTTGCTCTTAGCAGCTTCTTGGCAATGATCACTTGCGCGGCCACTTGTTGTTCTGGCGTTGTTGCTCGGGCAATCTTGTTGCGATACACCGCTAACCAGTTTTCAGCATCCATATTCCAGTGCTTAGCAATTTCCCAGCTCGTCTCGAAATCACCATAGCAATCCGATAAATCCTCACCATGCACACACACGGCCAAATGCTTGAGCATGAAGCCCCATGTGAAGATGTTATCGAAGTCGACAACTTCACTCACCAATGTGGTTTTTATTGCCACTTGAGTGACTTGAGGAAAACTCTTTTGGAAACGCCATTTAATGGTATTTAACAGCGTGGTTCGCTGATCAGGAAACAGGCGGTGGGTCACCACAACCACATCAAGATTTGAGCGACCGACGACGGCTTGCTTGCGAGCGACACTGCCATAAATATAGACACTGTGTAGATTAGATCCTAACCCACCTTTTAGAAAGGTAATCAGATCGTTAACCACAGGTTGAAATTCAGGTTGAAATGGCTGTGTTGGGTCAATAACGGGTAGCGGCATAGGTCGTTTCGGTAAATAAAATCATGATTTAACAGTAACTCTATGATCGCCTAGGTGACTTTATGATTCAAGCTATTCCTATTTATAGCATCTCCGAGATATAATCAGCGGATAGACCCACTAAGGACAAACACAAAATGCCTAGAGCAAGTGAAATTAAAAAAGGTTTTGCTATCACAGTAGAAAGCAAAACAGTGATCGTTAAAGATATCGAAGTAACAACACCAGGCGGCCGCGGCGGCCAAAAAATTTACCGCTTCCGTGGTAACGATGTAGCAACTGGCGTTAAAACTGAAGTTCGCCACAAGGCTGACGAAATCGTTGAAACTATCGACGTAACCAAGCGTGCAGTAATGTTCTCTTACGTTGATGGCAACGAGTACATCTTCATGGACAACGAAGATTACACACAATTCATCTTCAACGGTGAAACAATCGAAGACGAACTACTGTTCATCAACGAAGAAACTCAAGGCATGTACGCGATCCTTATCGATGGCAACGCTGCAACGCTTGAGCTTCCAACATCTGTTGAGCTAGTTATCGAGGAGACTGACCCTTCAATCAAAGGTGCATCAGCGTCTGCTCGTACTAAGCCTGCTCGTCTTTCTACAGGTCTTACTATCCAAGTACCTGAATACATCGCGACTGGCGACAAAGTAGTAGTAAACACTGCTGAACGTAAATACATGAACCGCGCAAGCTAAGATACTTATTATGACCGAAGCTAACGACCTAATGTCTTATGACGACGCGATTGATACTGCATACGACATTTTCCTAGAGATGGCACCCGACAACCTTGAACCTGCAGATGTGATTCTATTCACGGCTCAGTTTGAAGACCGTGGCGCTGCAGAGCTTGTTGAAACAGGTGATGATTGGGTTGAACATGTTGGCTTTGAAGTCGACAAAGAAATCTACGCAGAAGTGCGCATTGGTCTTGTGAATGAAGCTGATGACGTTCTAGACGACGTATTTGCTCGCATGCTAATCAGCCGTGACCCAGAGCATAAGTTCTGTCACATGCTGTGGAAGCGCGACTAATACGACTGCTAACGCTCAACTTCATGAGTAAACAAGCACTCATGTAAACGAGTTAAAAATCTAGCCGAGCCACTTGCTCGGCTATTTTTATCACGCTACTTCCCTGCATGAGAACTCTCTTTCATTATCAACTTTATATTCACTGATATGACCAAAGCAAAAACAGATACACAATCCAAAGGCTATGCCTGCATTGGCCTAGTTAATCCAAAGACGCCTGAAAACGTAGGCTCTGTAATGCGAGCGGCTGGCTGCTACGGCGCTAACTCTGTGTTCTATACGGGCACACGCTACGATCATGCGCGAAAATTTCATACCGACACCAAAGAGAAGCACTTAGAACTGCCACTGATTGGCGTTGAAGAGCTGAAAGACATTATTCCTGTAGGCTGCGTCCCTGTAGCCGTTGATCTGATTGAAGGTGCGAAGCCTCTACCGGATTACAAACACCCACCACGCGCGTTTTATATTTTTGGTCCTGAAGATGGAACACTAAGGAAAGAGATCACTGATTTCTGCCGCGACACGATTTACGTACCAACCAATGGCTGCATGAACCTCGCAGCATCTGTGAACGTTGTGCTTTACGACCGCTTGGCGAAGGGTGACAATTTTTCGAATCATAAGTAGAAGATACGAGATACGAGATACGAGATACGAACAGATTATAGATGCGCGTAAACGAGACAAGAGATGCGAAGAGCACGCATACTGTCGTTTGTGGCAGCATATTTTCGATACTCGATTACTCGCATCCCTCATCTTCTATTTCTTCAGACGTAAAAAAACCTGCTCAATGAGCCAACACCTATCATTTAAGGTGTTTAGATCGCACAGTGTAGCGAGTCTTACTAAAACGAACGGTCCTAGCTTTGGGCCGTTTTTGTTTTTCGGGCAAAATATAACGTTTCACTCGCTCTCTCATCGCTCGCAGCTTTTTGGGAACCGAGCCTGGGGAGGCAATAGCACACCACATTAGCTCATCTTGAATATCTCGAAGTGCCATCGTAAAGCTTATCCTAAGTGGCGAGACTTCAGCCTCTTTTGCTATTCGGCTAATCTCCAGACGGATTAAGTTATACGCGATAAGGATACCCCATATCTCTTGCTCTACACCCTCTACAGATTGACTGCGGAGCAGGATTTAATCTTCAAGCATGTCATGCTTAATCTCGCCATAGCTATTCTCAATTTCCCACCTTTCGAAGTACACATCTAATAATGATTTTAAACTGTATTTTCTATCTGTTAGAGAAGTCAGCAGCCCTTGTATATGATTGGGTTGTTGTTCAACGTCATCGGGATATAGAGCTAGCCTAGCTTTCCACGTTTTTGGGAGGCTCGCGTCTTGTTTTCTAGCCTGGGGAGAGACGTTCATCTCCACAATCAGATCTCGCCCATCATCATCGAGCTGCTCGATAATTTCATATTTTAC
>NZ_JAKEUQ010000034.1 GCF_022397955.1 Vibrio sp. Isolate32
ATACTCATGGATAGCCTCGGCCTCAAGACCACAAGGGCATTTTGCCTCAGAGTTAGGTTTAAGAGTCAGGGTAATAAGTGATGCTGTCTGGTGAGACTTTACTATTTTAAAGCCTTCCCAGAATGAAGATAGGAAAGTATGATTCGGCATGGAAACGGTAGTTTGTGTATGATTTTTGTTTGGCGACTAAACCCTATCACTTACTACCGTTTTTTTTTGTTTTTAGTTCCCGCTAATCCGCGATGAACCAAAAATAAGCGTGGGAGGCCACGTCGGTTCAGTGATTTAGCCATCACGACAGCACTTATGGTTAAGCGAGTTTTTTATGCCACTAAGAGCGCTGCAAGGGATTATCGACTCAATATTCAGACTTGCCCATGTTCCATTAAGTTGTTCACATTACACCTACATCAGTCATTGAGCCAAGCTAGTTGAGATCTCGTTTAAGACCATAACGAGAGGAGCAATATAGTACCTAGCTATTGATGCTACTGGCATTAAGGTTTGTGGCGAAGGGGAATGGAAAGTTAAAAAAACAAGGGACGGATAGCAAGCGTAGAGGCTGGCGTCAGCTGCATATGGCACTCGATAAAAGCACTCATGAAATCATTGCAGCCGAGCTAAGTTTATCGACGGTTACAGTTACAGTTGGAGAAGTGCTCTCGAACTTACTGAAACACGGTTTGCCCAAGTGATTCGCTTGTTATCAATGTGATATATTCATATCGTACATTTGAGGTACTCGAAAGGTGGATAACTGGTCATCATAGGGAACTCTGTATACTGATAGTTGAACGGATACCATTACGTGAGCATACCGCTTCAACCAGTGACTCGCCAAAGTTAATCTGACGCTCACCAAAACGTGTCAAAATTGGTCGCTTATAGATTCAGTGAACGGATGATTTTCCTCACTTTACCTTCCGGTGTTGTCTCGATGATATAGCCTTTTTTATCATCGAACATTTCACCATCAATAAAATGCCATCCATTTGGTTTCTTTATGATTTCCTTAGGGAAGTTCTCATCAAACATAGAATGATTTGGATAGACCGTTTCGATAGCTTCGAATAGCAGTTGCGCTTGGTCTTGATTCGCTAGGGTGAAGTCTTCTTTTAAGCACATTGTTAATTCCGGCAGTGGCTGAGTCGTAAACGGTTCAGTGACGGTACCTAATACACCTTTTTGTGAATAGAAACGGTATGAGCCTGAACTGCTTTCACTACCATCTGGAGACTTGATATAAGGCGTCGCGCTGTAGAATTCACAGTCAAAGACCATTTTTTGAATAATGCTGCTTTGCGGAGCGACCTGAATATCAATCCAAGAACTCACCTGAGATTGAATCTTTTTTATCGTTTCTTGCTTATCCGTATCAGCAAGTAATGGTGCTGAAAATAAAGCAGACGTAGCCAGTAACAGTGAAAGCGGTTTATTCATTTTAAGAGGGTCCCTCTAAGGAGTGATTAAATGACAGATTACAAAGCGATCTATTTATGTTGTGAATGTTACTTGAAGTGGTAATGACTTAATAGGAAGGAATGGGGGGCAAAAAGGAAAGTGCTGATGAGTGAAACAGGTGTTCGGTTTCCTTTAGTGGTCAGTCGAAGTTTCTGGTTTTTTAATCTGAATGGAGTCTATTTATTGGTTTTATAAACTGATACGTGACTGGTTAAAAGATGGTTGATTTGATTGTTTTTTGTAAATAATTTTAATGTAAGCGTGGGTAAGAAAATAAAGCAAGTGTAAGCGATTAGGTTGGGAGGCGACATTACATGCAATCGGTGTCATTTTGCGGAGCCTATATAAATCGGAGCTTACAGACGACCTACTGTCTAATTTTGTAAACGTAGATGTACAAATACGATTATTATGTTTTGCGTATGGTAAAGCCTTGACTCTAATAACAATATTGATGATATATGACCAGTATATATACTGCCCACGCTTTTAATAAATACTGGTGATAGATATGTCGAAAACCAAAGTACTCATTGTCGAAGATGACCAAGAGATTGCTCGTTTAACCACACTCTACCTAGAAGCGGAAGGGTATGAAGTGAGCGTCGTTCATGAGGGAAACTTGGCACTTGAAGCTATCCGAAGTATTGAACCTGATTTAGTGCTGTTGGACCTTATGTTACCAGGTATGAGTGGCGCACAAATCTGCCGAGAGGCTCGTGAGTTTTACAATGGAATGATCATAGTGCTGACTGCCTCTGCAGATGAAATGAGTGATGTAAGCTTGTTTAAGTTCGGTGCTGATGATTATGTGGCTAAGCCGATACGAGGGCATGCATTGCTAGCGCGAATAGAAGCGTTGTTGCGTCGAGCTGCTCCTACAACAACAGTTCAAGAGACCAATCCTGAACAACAGTGTGATATTGTGATCAACAGTGCGGCTCAAAGCGCCACTTTGTATGGGCAGAACCTCAGGCTTACCTCTGCTGAGTTTGAAATCTTAAACCTTCTCGTTAATAACATCTGTCAGGTCGTGACTCGCGATCAATGCTGCCAGTTGTTCAGAGGGATTGATTACGCCTTTAACGATCGTTCGATTGATATGCGTGTATCAGGTTTGCGTCGTAAGTTGCGTATTCACGCAAAAGACAAGCAGTTGATCCGCACAGTTCGCAACAAGGGGTACATGCTGGTTGCGTAAGTTCATTAATGCGAAACTTCGCTCTGTTTCGATGTTTGCTCGTTTATACCTTGGTATCGTGACTGGGATGTCGGCAACGATATTTTTGTTTTGAACCTTGGTGAGGGGCACATGCGACGAACCGAGATCGAAACCTTCCTCAATGATGGCATCTACTTTGCGGAGCAGTATGTTCGTCAGCACAACCAAACAGACTCACTCTATAAAGAACTCGATAGAACAGGTTACCAACAATTTTATATCTTCAATTTACGCCTGTTGGAGAATTGGTCGGGCGAAGCGCCTTGCCAACGATGTGAGTTGTACACCACCTTGAACGGGGTGCCGATTTATCTAAGTGACAACAATCTTTATTCGGCAGTCTTTCAGTTGCCAAATTCTCGATTTAGTTTTGCATTCAGTGAAGTAGGGGACTTTTTCTCTCCTGATATTGAATGGTATGAAGATTCAGAACGTCACTTTTTGTTTGGACTGTTACTGGCAGTCATTGTGGCAATTGGAGCAAGTGTTTACTTACCTGTGAGGCGTTTTCAAGAAAGAATCGAGTTGCTCGTTGAAAAGCAAAAGCAGTTTGGTAAGGGAAAGCTCAGCACTCGCTCTGACTTGGACGACATCCATCCGGTATCTGATTTGGCCAGCAGTTTTAACTTCATGGCGGAAGAGATCGAGAGCAAAGTCAAACAAAGCCATATCTTCGCTCAAGCAATTCCACATGAAGTACGTACTCCGTTAAGTCGTATTCAATTGGCGACGGATATTTTAAGAAGAGGGGCACCAGAACCACATCAAGCGCTCTTCGATGATATTGATACCTACATAGAGGATATCAACGATCTCACATCAGAAATTATCATGTTGTCGAAATTGAATGTTATGGATAACTCGTTCTTTGAACTGGTAAAAGTAAGAGCTAACCTGTTTGAGTATTGTGTAGATAGGATTCGCTATTCAGAATTGGATAACGTGGCTTTCGACTCGAAAGTTCAGAAAAACTGCGCGATAAAATGTGATTGCTCAATGGCGCGCTTGGTGTTTGATAATATTCTTAAAAACGCAGGTAACTACACGCAAGATAAAGTGTGGATGACGTTGGATGAAAACTCAGAAAACTGGTTAGTGGTGATTGAAGACAATGGTTTTGGAATACCAGAGAATAAGCGTGATGAAGTATTTCTTCCGTTCTCTCGACTAGACTCAAGCAGAACGTCGACTACAGGCGGCTTAGGATTAGGTCTTGCAATTGCAATCTCAGCAGCCAAAAAGCTATCTTGGGATATTAAACTCGACGACAGTAATCACGGCGGTGCTAAGTTTAGTATCGTGATTCCTAAGGTTGATAAGTTGTAGTTTAAGGTTTGTTCTAGTTTTAAAAATAGCAAAGCCATGGCCTAATGCCGTGGCTTTGTCATATTCTCAATAACAGAATAATTACAGCTTACTGCTTAGAGCGATGAAGGCCATAAATAGCGTGGTCAACGATACGACCATTCAAATTCTCATTACGCGTGATGATACCCTCTAAGGTGAAATGTAAGCGCTCACAAACCTTGCGGCTGCTTTGGTTACCCGTTGCGGCTGATATCTCGATCTTTTCCATATCTAACTCATTGAAAGCAATATCAATCAATTTCTGGACAACGCGCGTCACAATCCCCTTTCCTTGATATGTCTCTGATAACCAATAGCCTATCGTCACCTTTTGCTTATCATGATCAATGGTATTGAAACTACAGTTACCGACGATGTTGTCTTGGTACACGATGGCACAGGTCATACTTTTACCTTCTGCATGATCGTGTAATGAGCGCTGAACGAAGAGCCTAAAATCTTGTTCGGTTTTACAATGTGGCGGCCATGCAAGCCACTGACTTAAATACTCATTTTGACTTTGTGAGATTTCCGCGTAGTGAGAAGCGAAACTTTCTTCAACTAAAGCGATAGACAATTCCTCATCGATAACTGTTTTAAACATGCATTTCCTTTTTTTATTTGACTGGTCAGTTGAGTGGATTTTAATCGGAAAAACATAATGTCGCATGTTTTTTAATATGCAACCATTAGTAGTACAATTTTTCTGTGATACGTTAGTTCTATCACGAAACTCATTAAACCTTACATTAGTTATGTATATAATCATTCACTATGCATTAGTATTGATACCTTAACGGCCGATGGTAAGGCGAGTATTATTGTAAGTATGACTGAATAAGCGGATGTTTTGCTGAGTTTATTGCAAATCTCGTGGATACCAAGAGCTCGTTTACCTTTAAGCATTCGTTAAAGTTTGGCCAGCTTTCAGAATACCTCGCCAAACAGCTAGGTTATTCATACGCCACTCAGCGTAAACTCTATTTATCCTGTTTGGTAAACGATATCGGTAAGTTACAAACCCCAGGTTACATTCTCCACAAACCGGATTTACTCACTAATGAAGAGCATTGCTGTGTAAAGCGTCATGCCAAAGACACAAGGTTCGCACTTTAGTAGCTGTTTAGCTCACCTCAGACCTGTGAGTGGGCGTCTAATCACCACGAAAGGCTAGATGGTTCTGGTTATCCAATGGAAAAAACGGCTGAAGACTTGGATCAACCCAATAGAATTGTTGCTGTGGTGGATGTGTTTCAAGCGCTAATTCAGTATCGCCCTTATCGTGCAGGTATGACATTAGAAGAGACTCTCACCATTTTGACGGACTGCGTTGATAACTTTAAGTTGGATAGAGAAGTGTTTGAGTCCCTCAATAAACAAGTGCAATATTGCTTTGAATTATCAACAGATAAAAGAATGTACGCGTTTTAACGCCATTGATGTTTTCGAGGTGTGATACCTTAACTCATATTCGAAGAGAAATGGCTAAGCATCAGAATAGAAAAGCGATAGCCTAGGCTATCGCTTTTCTATGGGGGGGGGTTACCAAGAGCTTGAGATCGAAATTAGTAATGCTTTAAGATCTCGATGATCTCTTGCCCTGTTTCTGCAGCGATAATAGCGTCAATGTCATCATCATTTTGGAACAGCTCAGATAGCGCCATGATGGTATGGATATGGCTATCTGAATCCATTGCCGCCAGAGTGATTGAAAGGTAAACGTCGCCGTTATCTTCCGACTCTAAATCAACACCTTTTTTGAATACAGTCACCTGTAGTGATGCTTCGTTTACACCATCTTCAGGACGAGCGTGAGGCATTGCAATCTTTGGAGCTAGAACATAGTACGCGCCGATGTCCCTGTGCTTTTGTTTGATGGCTTCAACGTAGCTTGCTTCAATCTTGTTGCTCGCTAGTAGTGTTGAACATGTCACATCAATCGCAGCATCAACCGTTAGGTTTTCTTGAGAGTTGATGATAACGCCTTGGTTACCGACTAAATCGAATAAACTCATGAAACAATCCACCCCAGAATCAGACCAACCACACCGAAGTCGAAGTCAGCAAATGTTGTTGCTTCAAGGCCAAGTCCGCCAAGAACAGGAAGCAGTAGCATAGGTAAGAAAGAGATACATAGGCCTTGCGTGAATGAACCTAGAATCGCACCACGTAGACCGCCAGTTGCATTACCGTAAACGCCAGCTGCACCACCTACGAAGAAGTGAGGAACTACGCCCGCTACAATAATTGTCCAGCCAAGTGCGCCTTGTACTGCCATTGCTAGTAGGCCAGCAGCGAAAGAACAAAGGAAGCCAATAAGTACCGCATTAGGTGCTACAGGGAATACCATAGGGCAGTCTAGAGCTGGTTTTGCGCCTGGTACTAGCTTGTCTGAGATACCTTTAAATGCAGGAACGATTTCAGCAATTAACATCTTCACACCTTGCAGTACGATGTAAACACCGCCGGCAAACACAAGAGACTGCATGAATGTGAACACAACCCAGTTTTGACCATTTGAAACGATTTCTACGAACTCGCCGCCCGCGATAATAGACGCAAGCATGAAGAAGATAGCCATAGTGGTTGCTACAGCTACAGGTGTATCGCGCAGGAACATCAAGCTTTTTGGAACTTGGATGTCTTCAGTTGTTTTCGATGTGTCGCCGAACTTGCTACCAATAAAGCCGGATACGATGTAAGACAACGTTGAGAAGTGCCCGATAGCCAGTTGATCTGTACCCATGACTTTTTCTGTGTACTTTTGGCCCAGAGCTGGCATCACAACCATCAATGTACCTACAATGATCGAGCCGATTGCGACGAGAACTGTACCCTGAATGTTCGCTGTAGACAGGATAACTGCAACCAGCATAGACATGAACATTGTGTGGTGACCCGTTAAGAAAATATATTTTAGAGGTGTTAAACGAGCCAATAAAATATTCACAACGAATGCGAAGAACATAATTAGAGCCATTTCATAACCGAATGCTTCTTGTGCTAATGCTACAATTGCTTCGTTATTTGGAATAACACCACTTACGCCGAATGCTTCAGTAAATACTACTGAGAAATTATTTAGAGCACCAACTAGGGCACCAGCACCAAAACCTAAAATAAGGAAACCCATTACGGTTTTAATTGTGCCTTTAAGAATGGTAGAAATATCTGCTTTCTGTGCAATCAAGCCAATGAAAGCAATTAAACCCACCATGATTGCTGGCTCTTTTAATAAGCCAAGCATAAACTCGAAAAAGTTTTGCATAATTTTGACCTTACATGAAAGTTTTTAGTTGTTCTTCGATTGATGCTTTGTCAAAAATATTTTGTAGACTGATGATGTTTTCTTTACCAGCTTCTTTTAGTTGATTCGCAACGTCAGTTGCAGCAACCCAGATATCCGCAGTGCTTGATGCTGCAGAAGATAGATCTTCGTGATCAACTTCAGCTTCAAAACCAATTTTCTTAGCAACATCTTTCACTGCCATTTCCATCATTAGAGAAGTACCAAGGCCGTTACCGCAAACTACAAGAATCTTTTTCATAATATTTGTCTCGATTGGATTTTAAGGTTTGAGAAACTTCGTTCTCTTATTGTTTGGGGGCATATTAATGGAAATATTGAGATTTCAATAAGACCTGAGTCACAAAGTCAAAATGAGATTGTGATTCAGATCTCTTTAAGTTGCGCGGAAAATTCAGAGTGGGATCTTGATCAAATTAAGTTTTCGCTTGAATATGCAACGTCTTTTATTTAGAAAGGATGGAGGATCTTTATTTGGATATTAGAATATGGATCTTGAAAGGTTTAGCTAAGATTAAATATTGAATTAATCGTATCGACCGTAGTCGGTAAGCATTTTCTTAAGCATGCTATTAACGTCTTTGGTCTTTTTACTTCTTTTAGTTAGCTGGCTTAGAGAGGTTGGTTTTGATGCTTCAAGTTTATCTTCATCAATATCTTCAACTTTGTCTTTCATTTTTTGTACTGCTGGCAATAGCATTCTAATTTCTTCATTGTCAGCATTAGTTAACACGACAATATTTTCAGACTCAACTTGAGTAATGGTTAATATTCCGTGTTTAACCGATTCAACCTGTTCGCCAATCATAATTGACTCAGGAGCAACCGAACGATCAGTCAGCTGACCTGTACGTAATTTCGCCGCACTAATAGATCGAATATTTCCGGTGTTTTCAAACGCGACGATAACAGTATGAGTATTATAATATTCAACTACTGTCACATAACCATGTCTATTTGTTTTGAATTTAGCTCCAATGTTCATATCGTGCGGAGCTTCCATTTTCTTCACGTGTTTCCTCTCTTAGTCTCAAAGGCTGTTATATCTGATCAGCTCTATTAGTATTTTATAGATATTATTTGGTGATATACCTACAAAGTATATACGCATCTAAACTTAAGATGAATCTTGAAGTCACGGTAAATGAGCTAGAGCACAGAAAATTGCTAATAATCACACAGAATTAACTAAGCGCTTACTTGGTGAAATACATGGGGTGAACATATTTTGTTCATTTCATAATTCTCATTTACAAGCGCTTGTTACTTAGTGTTTTATTGATCAATAACTCAATAAATTCAACCTGATGTGTGAACTAATTTATAGAAATAGAGATTATATAAATTATTGATTTAATGAATGTTTACGGAGCGAGGCAATGTTTGCTAGAACAGCCTATTCAAAACAATAAGATAGGTAAATCTAATGAAAAAACTCGTCAGTTTGCTGCTTGCTGCAGTATCTCTAGGGCTTTCTGGTTGTGCAACAGTATTAACCGCAGAGCAAAGTGCACCTCAACTCAACGAAGTCCCACAAGAAAAAGCATTGACTATCGCTGTGATCGACAAGCGCCCATACGTTCTTGATCACGACAAAGAGCCAAAGTTCGAGGGCATTATTCGTAGCTCATTAGGTATTCCTTATACCTACAACACGGCGACACAGCAGCCCATGTCCCAGTTTTTAACCGACAGATTGGTAGCTGGTTTGAAAAAACAGCAAGTAGCCGTTGAGTCTGTTGAGACGAGACCGGAAGAGGATATCACCAAGGTCGCTGAGCAGATGAAAGCGTTCGACAATAAATCAATGATGTTCGTTTTGAATGAATGGAAGTATGACTTCCACGCGTTCACGGACAATTCTTGGTACAACGTTAATGTGATTATTTATGATGAAGCGGGCAAAAAGCTACTCAGCAAAAACTTCCAAGGCGAGAATGATGTGCCTGATGGCGGCGCAATCATTAATGAGATGCAACTTATCTATAAACAGCGCTTCGAAGAAATCTTCCGAGATGCTGAAGTGAAAAATGCATTGCTAAACTAGGCACTTCCGTTGCTATCATATTTTGAAAAAGCCACACTCTGTGGCTTTTTGTTTTAGTGTGAATTTTATTTGTCCTATTTTTTACTTAAAAAGTGAATTTTCACGGTAAATAGTTCGATTTGTGTGTTTTATGACCGCGTGATCGTTTGCGTTGAAAAATGTGATGAAAGTCTCAATCAACTGTTTATACTTCTCTTCCGGTTTTAAGCCGGTGCTTAGCCAATACAAGCCGTCACATGGATATGTGAATGACCCCACGGACCGGACCAGCTACGTTCCACTGCTTGTATAAGGTGATTTTTTACATGAACAACTCGTTGTTACAGTCGCTAACTTTGTTAGCTCCTTCATCGCGTAGCGTTTTGCTTGCGGTTCTTTGTCCTGTTCCTTTGATGTCATTCGCTTGGCTCATGTTCACTCTATAAGGATTACTAGGACACATTATGAATATTCTATTTGGTTTTGTCGGTGTTATTGCACTGATTGCTTGCGCGTACCTGCTATCTGAAAGTCGTTCTTCGATTAACTGGAAAACGGTGATCCGTGCACTATTACTTCAAATCGGCTTCGCAGCCTTAGTTCTTTATTTCCCATGGGGACAATTAGCACTAACAAGTCTAAGTAATGGTGTTTCTAGCCTGCTTGGTTTTGCAGATACGGGTATTGCTTTCCTTTTCGGTGATCTTGCTACTGAAGGTTTCATTTTCGCGGTTCGCGTACTTCCAATCATTATCTTCTTCAGTGCTTTGATCTCTGCGCTTTATTACTTAGGCATCATGCAAAAAGTGATTCAAATCTTAGGTGGAGCGGTGCAAAAACTGCTTGGCACAAGTAAAGCTGAATCTCTGGTTGCGACCGGTAATATCTTCCTTTCTCAGGGTGAGTCTCCTCTTCTTATTCGTCCTTTTTTAAAGTCTATGACTCGTTCTGAACTGTTTGCTGTAATGGCAGGTGGTATGGCATCGGTAGCTGGCAGTGTGCTTGGTGGTTATGCAGGCTTCGGTGTTGAACTTAAATACCTTATTGCTGCGAGCTTCATGGCGGCTCCGGGTAGCTTGTTAATGGCGAAGATCATCGTTCCTGAACGCAGCACACCGAGTGACTATGACCACATTGAGCTAGATAAAGCTGACCAAAGCAACGTAATTGATGCCTTGGCTAGCGGCGCGATGAACGGTATGAAGGTGGCTGTGGCTGTCGGTACTATGTTGATTGCATTTGTGAGTGTGATTGCGATGGTAAACACTGGCTTAGAAAGCCTAGGTGATACGTTCGGCTTTGCGGGTATCACGTTGCAAGCTATCTTCGGTTACCTATTCTCACCACTAGCATGGTTAATCGGTATTCCGAGTGATGAAGTATTAATGGCGGGTTCTTACATTGGTCAGAAGATCGTAATGAACGAGTTTGTTGCTTTCATCGACTTCGTTGAAAACAAAGCGCTACTGTCTGAACACAGCCAAGTGATTGTGACATTTGCACTGTGTGGCTTTGCTAACATAGGCTCTATTGCGATTCAACTGGGTTCTATCGGTGTAATGGCACCAGAGCGTCGTGCTGAAGTAGCGAACCTAGGTTTGAAAGCTGTCGCTGCTGGTACGCTAGCAAACCTAATGAGTGCATGTTTAGCGGGTATTTTCATCCTGCTTTAAGCTAGATTCAGTAAAAGCGGACACTTTGCTTACGGTTTCAACGTGAGAAGGGTGTCCGCTTTTTTGTGCCTGTTAATCAGGCTAAATCCGGTTTTGGTTGCTGATTGTTATTTGTATTTAGTGAGCAAAGGCTCACTCGGAAGAGTAATAGAGCCCATGCCTTTTATCCGATATACTTGAATATTATTAGGTTGCGATTAGTAATATGCGGTTTCGAGTAACAACATCCGGTTCCGATGAAAAACAGTGGCAACCAAATTCAATAAATCAAAGGTCTTTCCATGAACATGCGCGTTCTCATTGGTCTTATCACTACCTTCATTGGCTTATTTGCGATGGTTTATTTTATTGCTGGTGGTGAACAGTTTCCTATATCTCAGTGGCCAAAAGAAGCTTATCTTGGTTTGGTATTTAGTGTTGTCTGGGGCGCAGGTGTAGCAGCATCGGCAGCATACTTCTTTTCAGCATTGGTGTTCGTGACCGTTGCCGCGGTTTGCTATGCAATTGGCTACAAGATCGGTGGCTTATTTACTAACGACTCTGAAGCCTAGCTAGTCTGACTATGTGGTTGAGTTGCGTGTAATGCGTTGGCGCGATCGTTTTAAGGTGTATTGGTATCACCGAAAGCAAACCCATCGTTGGAAAGGGGACAAAGCAAAGTCTCTAGGTGGGACCAATGAAGAAAGCCAGTTGTGTCGCTTTGAAGTGATCGCACGCGCTACAGACTTTGAGAAAAAAAGTGTTTTGGACTTAGGGTGTGGTTACGGAGATCTGTTTGAACTACTCGACAGCATTTATCGTCTCCAATCATACACAGGTGTTGATCAGCACTCTGGCTTCCTTAAAACGGCCAAGCAAAAGTACACAGAAGCTCGCTGCCAATTTATTGCGGGTGACATGAGCAAGATGCCTCTTGAAACCCATGACGTGGTTATCGCTAGCGGTTCATTGAATTACATTTCTCGAGATTCTGATTACCTGACGAATATGATTACTCGGATGTTTGACCTAGCGAATCAAACCGTCATATTTAATCTTCTTAACTCTAGCCAGTACCCCTCGCGCAATACCTTGATGAGCTATCATCCTCAAGGTGTTTATCGCTTCTGTAAAATGCTGTGTAACGATGTCTCTTTAATTGAGGGATATACCGAAGGTGACTTCACTATAGTGATGAACAAGACTGTCTGAGCGTTTTAGCTTTATGCTTTGTACGCGCTATTGATATGTCTCAGGTATTAAAAAGCCGCACGCCTTAAAGGTGTGCGGCTTTTTGGTTTTTGTCGTCTGGCTTAAGTGTTCTATTTATTCTCAACAAGCCCGTAAGGAATCGTTTTAAATACCTTTGGGTTCCCTTTGAAAGTTGGTGCTTCATTCACTTGTTGCCAGTCAAGCAACATGATTGCCAATACGTTGCGGTGCTCTCCATATTCAAGATCAAAATCACCGGTGATTGAAGGGATCATACCGCGCTTCTTATCAATCGAGGATTGGATAGCAAGTCGAGTCTTCTCTACCACTGGATCATCTTCAAGGCCTGCCAATAGGAAGGTTAAGCCAACCTCGGCAATGACATCTTCTTTCGCACGCAGCAGGATAGTATCGATGTTCTCTCTAAAGTAATCGTAGATCCATTGGTGTTCTTGTTCGCTGACTTGATGTTGATAGTACTCAGAGTCACCGAAGATGACGTGTGTCATGCCGTAAATCTTATTGCCAAACTGCTGGCTAGAGAGCTTTTTGTCCTTGTCGTCAGGGTATGCTTTTTTGAAGGTATCGACGAACTCATTAACGACATCTTGCTCACCCAGTTGGCGCAGCCAATAAACCTGATTAGCGAGCTGAGCGGCCCATGCTTTGACCATGTCTTCATTGGTTACGTAGCGAGAAAAGTCATAGCGACGAATGATCTCACGCAATTTGGCATCGTTCTTGTGCTCTAGACCGTATTCATTAGCACGCGCCATAGAACCAAGAAGGTCGACACCTAGATACAGATATTCAGGCATGTGCTTAGTGATGTTGTAGCGACGAACGCTACGCTCATCGTTATCACCAACATAAGATGCAACCCGCTTCTCTGAGTAGAGTACAATTTGTTCCATGGTGTGAACTTCATTCGACAGTGTACTCAGCTTACTTGCCACTCGCGCCATGTCACTCCACACCGCGGCATAATACTTATCGTCTAACGTTTGTCGATACATACGTAAACCAAAGTGACCTTCTTTAAAAGCGGGAAGGGTGTAGAGTTGGCTTTCGTAGGTGGTGCGAATGAGGTAAGCAGATTGCTTGAAAGACTGGTCGTGATGGTTGTGTGAATCAGCTTGGGGTCTAACACTCGGGGCGCTTATTACTTGCTTATTCTCTTGGATATTGAGAGTGTCTTGCGCGTGAACAGCCGCCGCAATTGAGGCTGATAGCAATGTACACAGTGTGATAGTTTTTAGCTTCATGTTGTAGGTACTAAGCTGATTAATGTCCTATTTAAAATAACATTGATGAATCTTTAAATGTGAGCTTTCGGTCAATACATTGTAAGCTTTAAGAAGATTGATTAGATTTTTGGTTCAGGAATCAGTGTGTCCAATGAGTCATCAAGTGGTGAATGGCTCAATAATGAAATGAGCACGAGGCCAGCCGTGTATTTTTAACAACTTAGCGGCATACTTGAAGAGTTAGTCTGAAATGAGCAAATTTAAGAACAAAAAGGATTAGGGGGTCGGAATGCCAAGCGGTTCGAGTAAGCAATGGCCTGCCAAATTATTAGCTTTACTGTTTTTTCTAGTGTTTACTAGTGCTATCGAGTTTTTCCATTCCAAAGAGCTATCCTATATCAAAGATGAATCCTACGCTGGGGCAAAAAAGCAACTATCGACTGTCCGTTCTCGTATTGAAGCGGCGATTGTCTCAGATATGTATATCCTCAATAACTTATCTACGCTTGTAACCCTAAATCCAAATGGCGAGCAAAAAGGGTGGGGTCAGATTGCTCAAAACATTATCCGTGATGGCTTTCATATTCAATTGATCGGTTTAGCCGAAGACGATGTGCTTAATTTCGTTTATCCAATGGAAGGAAACGAGCAGATTATTGGTATTGACTATCGAGACTACCCAGATCAATGGGAACCTATTCAGATTGCTCGTGAGCTTGGCAATACCTTTATTTCAGGGCCGTTTGACCTATTTCAAGGTGGAAGCGCACTCATTACGCGAACTCCAATCTTTCGAGACTCGCCTTTCAATCAAGATTACTGGGGTGTCTGCAGTGCCGTTATTGATTTAGCTGCGTTGTTTGAAGGTGTTGGGATCGGAAAAATTGAGAACAAGTATCAACTCGCGATTCGCGGTGCAAACAGTTCAGGTAAAGATGGCGCAGTCTTTTATGGCTCTCAGGATGTGTTTGATAATGCGTTTGCCACTGAACAGGTGAGTTTCCCATACGGTGGTTGGTACCTTGCTCTCTCTGGTAACGAACATGTCTTGACGGATGAACCTTGGTATCGAATCCAAGCGTTAAGGCTGGTGGGTTACTCCATTATGTTAGTTCTGGCGGTTGCTTTCTTTACTATTTATCGCCTTTACCGCATTGCAGACAGCCGCTCTATGCATGATGAGCTAACGATGTTACCGAATCGCCGATACTTCATGTGTAGCCTCAAACAGGCCTTTAAAGCCATTCAAAAACATAGAGCGAGAACCTTTGCTGTTGTAAATATTGACCTCGATGGGTTTAAAGCAATCAACGATACTTATGGTCATGCGGCGGGCGATCAGGTACTGATCGAGTGTGCTAACCGCATTAGGAGTGAGTTGCGTGTTTCAGATATAGTCGCAAGGATAGGCGGTGATGAGTTCTTAGTTTTATTGCCACGGATCATTGATGCTCAACACGTATCTTCGATCGTGACTAAACTACGAAAGTCGATATGCTCGACACCAGTTGTTTACGAGTCGCACTCTATTTATCTCAGAATCAGTGTTGGTTGGGTTATCAACAATAACAACTACAATGATGTTGATGCGCTCTTGAAAGCCGCTGATGAAAAAATGTACGAAAAGAAGCGGCAAGTTATCTAGGTTGAATTTACGTTGCGATTAGAATTTAGTTGCTGAATGTGCGGAAAAGCCTCAGAATACCGCGCTTTGCTCCATATCAATGATTTGATCAGCAAAAGCTTCAGCGGCACGTTTTTGTACTTTGTCGCTCATACCAAATGTTATTCAACTGAGAAAATAATCTATGAGTTTTACCTCCCTTGGCCTTTCAGAACCGATTCTTAAAGCTATTGAAGCACAAGGTTACGATAAGCCATCACCAATCCAAGAGAAAGCCGTGCCAGCTGTCCTTATGGGCAAAGATGTAATGGCCGCAGCTCAAACAGGGACAGGTAAAACTGCTGGCTTCACGCTACCTATTCTTGAATTGCTATCAAAAGGCCCTCGTGTTCGTCAGAACCAAGTGCGCGCATTAGTCTTAACACCGACTCGTGAACTTGCTGCTCAGGTGAATGGCAGTGTTGTTAAGTACGGTATCAATCTATCATTGACTTCGAGTGTTGTATTCGGTGGCGTAAAAATTAACCCTCAGATGCAAAAATTGCGTAAAGGTAGTGATGTTCTGGTGGCAACACCGGGTCGCCTGCTTGATCTATACAACCAAAATGCTGTTCGCTTCGATCAACTTGAGATCTTAGTCCTAGATGAAGCGGACCGTATGCTAGACATGGGCTTCATCCGCGATATTCGCAAGATCTTGGCTTTCTTACCTAAGAAACGTCAGAATCTACTGTTCTCTGCAACTTTCTCTGATGATATCCGTAGCCTAGCGAAAGGCTTGGTTAACAACCCGGTTGAAATTTCAGTAAGCCCTGCAAACTCGACGGCAAAAACGGTTGAACAGAGTATCTACCCAGTAGATAAGAAGAAAAAGAGCCCAATGCTTGCGAAGCTGATTAAAGACAATGATTGGCGTCAGGTGTTGGTATTTAGCAAAACTAAGCACGGTGCTAATAAGCTGGCTCGCTTCCTAGATGAACAAGGTATTACTGCTGCACCTATTCATGGCAACAAGAGCCAGGGCGCTCGTACTAAAGCGCTAGAGAACTTCAAAACGGGTAAAGTACGCGTGTTAGTAGCAACTGATATCGCGGCTCGTGGTATTGATATCCCACAACTTCCTCAAGTGGTTAACTTCGATCTTCCACATGTATCAGAAGACTATGTGCACCGTATCGGTCGTACTGGCCGTGCTGGTGAAGTCGGTAAAGCGATTTCGTTGGTTTGCGCTGATGAAGTGGGTGAGCTGTTCGGTATTGAACGTCTTATTCAACAAGTGCTAGAGCGTCGTGAACTTGAAGGTTTCTCGCCAGTAAACAAGCTACCTGAATCTCGTTTGGATTTACGTCCAATCAAGCCTAAGAAGCCGAAGAAAGCTAAACAGCCACGTGAACATGCCGATGGTCAACGTTCTGGTGATAATGCTCGTGGTCATAAACCTGCAGGTAAGAACAAGCGACATGTAACTGGTAATGGATCTACGCCAAAGCGTAAGCCAACGTCTGGAAAGAAGCCGATTGAAAACAATTCAGCCGTGATTGGTGAAGATAAATCAGTAAGAAACAACGGCAGTAACTTTAAGCGCGGTAATGCGGGCAACAAATCTACTGCAAATAACGCGGGTAAACCTGCAGGCAAGCCTAAGAAGTGTGGTTACGGCGGTAGCTATGGTCCGAGTAAGTCGTCAAATAAGCCGACAGGCAACAAACCTTCACCGTCTAGAAGCCGCTCTAAGCCAGCACCTCAGAAGTAGAGCCTTTTAAATACGGTAACGAGAATGACTTTTTCGGAGAGTTCTCGTTGATTAGCGGCTTTCTTCTATCTAATTCAAACCAACTCAAATGAACGCGAATATTGAATTTCAATGTTCGCGTTTTTTATGGCTGCTGTTTAGCAAACACGGGTAAGCGCCCCATGAACATACGGGGCACCGTTCTCGGTGGTCGAGAACAACCAATTTTTTCGGCCGATGATCGGCGGTTTAATGGCGCATTCAGCATTAGTCAAATGAGAGAGGAATGAGATAAACAAGGTATATACCTAGGTATAACGTTTGAAGTAGCCAAAAATTGCGACTAATAATGGTATGATCGCGGGCTCAGCACTATAAGTGATAAAATAATAGGAAACAGAATGACTCACCTTACGGAACAGCAAGAAGCTGCAATGGCGACGTTTAAGGAAAACTTACACCTTCCAAATGGTGGTTTTCACAAACTGATTATCGAGCTAAGTAAGGAGTTTCAACTGCCTTTTCAAAAAGTGCGTGGCGTTTTAAAGAAAGCTCAAAAAGACGTAGAACGTCAAATTCGTGAAGATATTGAGAGTGTCGATGATGTGGTTCTTAGCCAAGCGAATTGGTTGTGCATCATTAAGTCGAGGCTTGTCGAACTAGCGGAAGATAACCAAACGGTGATGGATAAGCTGCAACTGAACCTTAAATATCAAAAAGTGTTGTCGGCAACCAATGGTTCAATCGTAAGTGAAGATGAACGTGATGAACTAATTGAAGAGTTGATTCAAGCTTATGAGAAAGAGGTATTCAAACCTTTACTGGCGATGCTGCACACAACAAAGCTGTATTGGAAGTTAATGCTGGTGGATGAGACATGTAAGATGAACGAGGAAAATCGTGAGAAATTCAGTGATTACCCTCAACACATGCAAGCTGCAGAACACTTATATATTCTTGATCAGAAGTTAAGGTCGATGCCGTTAACTCAATGATAATGACTCATTGGTGATTCAGAGTTTGATATAAGTTGGTTTCAGTAGAAGTACGATAACCTAGCTAGCGTTAGCCGCGTGTGAAATGCAAAAAGGGCTAGGTTTCTGATCTGTTTTACTTCTACTCTATTTTGTTCTGCTAGAGCGGATTGAGGGTGACATCTTTTACATCTTTGGGACTAAACGGTGTTTCTTTTGTCGCCTTGGGGAAATGCTATAGGAGTGTGAAATGTCCTAGGGTGTTTCCGTTGCCTGAAACGATAGTTCCGATGCTGTCTCGTTCATTAAATTCAAAGTCGATGAGATAGCTGTGGTGTTCTAGCTTCGGCAATATGTGGCGGTGGAGTATATCGCTATTGAGTTGTCGAATCTCTGTGACCCATGAAATTTCTTCTTTGTGTAAGTCTATTTTAATCTTGAGCATTTATTACCTTTTAGTTTATTTACTGATTTGTCGCGTGATAGTTGGTACCAATGGGTTTGTCGTGTTGTTCTGCGTGACATAACTGTGCCTTGTGTTTATTACATTTATATTTAATTAGTCGAACTATTACTGATTCGCTTACTTCAAAGAAAGCAAATGACGTATAGAACGGTGGTAGGATCGAATTTAAAAGCTATTGAATGACTATCTGGGTGGAAGCTGACGCAGAGATGGTGTAACGAGGAAATCGATAACTGTCTTTGTGGAACTTGGACTTACTTTAGCATTAGCAGCTCTATAGATTAGAACCAACTAGTCAAATATACGCTTAGTTTTTTAAATTACAACCTTATTTTTAATTAAATTTAAAAATATTTTTGACTGATTTGCCGTCGCTTGTTGAAATGGAAATGAAAGTCGCGAAGTATAGTTAGTTGCTTTCTGGCTAGCTGATAGTTGTGTCTACCTAATTATTGATGTTCTGTTTGATTAACTCAATCACGGTATTGTATCGATGAGGGAGCTTGCGGTTTCTCTTTTGGACTAAGTACAGCATCTCCTCAACTTCTACTTTTGGAGGCACGACGTGCAATTTATTTCTTTCAGCAAAATGTTCAACGGCACCTGCTGGTAACACAGTAAACCCTAACCCTTTCGATACGGGCAGCAGTATCTGATGAAGTTGGTTGATGTAGCCTGATTTCGGTATCTCATTAATGTTGATGTTCGCGAGCTCTTTATCACCGCACAGGTCGAAGTACAAAGAGAGGTAATGCGCAGAATCTGGGTGAGCTATCAGACCAATCTCGTGCAGCGTTTGCGGCGTTATCTCAAGATCGGCATGGCTGTGGTGCACAATAAGACACAATGCTTCTTTGCCGATAACTTGGCTTTGGTAGTGGCTGTCGTTCGGTGAGTGTCTCACGATGCCGACATCGGTCGTGCCTTGCAGCAGGTCATTCAATATCTTTCTATTCGGTGCTGCCTCTAGATTAATGCTTAGATCTGGGTGTTGCTGCTGCAGTTCAAGAAGCTTGGGATATAAGCGCAAGGAGAGTGAACCTGAACAAGATAGGTGACACTGCCCTGAATAAGGGTTGTCGAAACTGAGTGATTCGAAAAGGTCTTCTTGGTCTTTCTCTAGTTTGAGTGCATAGCGATACATAATCCGACCTTGCTCGGTCAGCTCGAAGCTCTTATTTTCTCGAGAGAGCAGCTCACAGTCACATGCTTGCTCAAGCTTTTTGATGTGTTGGCTGACTCCTGGTTGAGTCATGTACAACTTTTCAGCCGTTTGGGTGAAATGGCCGACTTCTACCAGTGTCTTGAATGTGTTGAGCCAAAGTGGATTAATCATACTCGCCTTTTAATACCGACGTTTTTTGAAACAGCGCTAGTGAATAACAGAAAATTATTATTATCTCCGTTAATGATAATTGCAAATCTAGAGAGAGACGTATTCGATATCGTTGAAGCTCCAACAAGAGATTGTTTTAAACCAATACATTGATAGCAGGTGAGTTTCATTTTTTGTAACAAAGTGTTGAGACTTTTTGGGTTATTTGGTCTAGTGATCAGCCGCGCTCACATTTAGGAACGAAGATGAATAGAAATGTTTGGCTACTGTCACTGTGTCAGGCGTTATTAATGACAGGAAATATCCTACTGATTTCCGTGATTGGCTTGATAGGAAAACAGATTGCGCCCAGTGCCAGTATGATTACTTTACCAGTCGCGTTGCAGTTTTTAGGGTTGATGTCAGCCACCATTCCCGCTTCTTTGATTTCAGGTAAGTTAGGCCGAAAGCGAGGCTTTAGTATCGGTAATCTTGTTGGAATTGCGGGTGCAAGCCTAGCGACTTACGCGTTATTGCAACAAAACTTCTATCTGTTTTGCTTTGCGACCTTTTTGTTGGGTATCGGTATTGGCTTCGGAACGCTTTATCGCTTCGCGGCTATTGAAGTGTGTGACGAAAATGCACGACACCGCGCAATCTCGATTTCAATGGCTGGTGGTGTTCTTGCTGCGGTACTCGGACCGAACTTAGCGATTATGTCTCAGCAATGGTCGCAAGATGGTCTGTACATTGGGGCTTTCGCTTCATTGATTGGCTTAAACATTTTAGCACTCGTTATCTTACAGACCGTTCAATTCCCTAAAGTGTCGTTTAGCAACCAGACACCAAAATCTGATCCTTTGAGTGCAATCGTGAAGGCTCCGGATTTTGTCGGAGCAGTCTTTGCAGCAATGGTCGCCTATGCGGTGATGAACATTCTGATGACAGCTACACCATTGTCAATGATCGGCTGTGGTTTCGACTTTACTAAAGCGGCGGGTGTGATCGAGTGGCACGTGTTAGGTATGTTTGTTCCTGCCTTCTTTACTGGGTCGCTGATTGAGAAATTTGGTTCGAGAATGATGATCTTGGCAGGCGGGATACTGTTTGTCTTTTGTATTGCTATCAACATTCATGGTGAGTCGATTTGGCACTTTAGAGCGGCTCTGGTTTTACTCGGGGTGGGCTGGAACTTTATGTTCATCGCGGCAACCGGTTTGTTCAGTCAATCGTATCAAACGCAAAACAAAGCAAAGGCTCAAGCGTTTAATGAGTTTGTTGTATTTGGCTGTGTGACTGTGACTGCATTGCTTTCTGGTTGGTTGGAATCGACAGCGGGCTGGCAAAACCTCAATATTTACGTACTACCTTTTGTGTTAGCCGTTATCTTATTGTTTGCATTTAGCGCACGTAAATCACGCATTCAAAATCAGCCGGTGTGACGAGTTGTCACCTGTTTAGGTGAGATAGAGCTCTTGATTAGAATAGGGGCTCTGCATAGCTTGCTCGAAGTCGAGATAAATAAAGTGTATGGTCCGCACCGTTATTGCAACTACCATTAAGTAATAACGGAGTTGGTTTACGCTAATGTATTCGGAGTTCTTGTTGGGAGCACTCGCTTCCCAGCTCCACGATGATATCCGCGCCAGATTATCCTTAAAAAGCCCAAAGCATTGATTGCTATTTTTTGTGTCAGGTTCTTAATCTGGCCGATTGACCGTTTTTTTGTCATCACGTTCATTGGCGTTGCAAACTTGGTTATAGCGAAACAGCCTTAAAAGCTTGCCGGTGATATAACACCGCCCAAACTATCCTAGCTAGCTTGTTGGCTAATGCGACACTACATTAAATGGTTTGGTGGCTCGTAGGTTCACAAGCCATTCTCCAAACACTTTCCCTGTCGTCTCTAGCCTAGAGAGTACAGCTCTTGCGCCGTGGATGAACAGAGTTCTGAGGTGTTTATTTCCTCGTTTACTCATACCAAGTAGCTTGGTATTTCCTCCCGTTGAGAATTACCTTGGCGCAAGCCCCAACCAAGCAGCCATCTTTCGGCCATTAGTGAAGTTACTCGGAGAACTTACATCGGCAATACACAATGTGGATGTAAGATCGCCAATTCCAGGGATAGTTTTTAATAATTGAGCACTTTCGTTTTTATAAACAATAGTTTGAAGCTTGTTATCTTGGGTTTTGATTTGTTCATTAAGGTACTTGTCGTGTTCGTGGATAGATTTCAATTTACATATACTCGTGATCAATGAAGGTGCTTGATTTTCGATAAAATCAGGATCATGCTAAGGCCTATGAAAATTACATTGACTCCTCAACAAAAGCTGCAACTCGAGCAGATGCACGATTCAACTCGTGATAGCCGAGTATGCGATCGCATTAAAGCGGTATTACTTGCTTCTGAAGGTTGGAGTCAGGCTATGATTTCTCAAGCCCTTCGTATTCATGAATCGACTGTCGCTCGCCACCTCAGTGATTATATGCTTTCAGAAAAGCTTAAGCCTGAAAATGGGGGCAGCCAAAGCAAACTTTCAGCGACTCAAACCATGCATCTTATCGAACATTTGACTGAGCATACCTATTCCCACACTCATCAAATTGTCGCTTATGTTAAGGAGGAGTTTGGTCTTAGCTATACGGTTTCAGGCATGAATAAATGGCTGCATCGCAGCTTACGAAGCCCTACAGGCAAGTTGCGGCGAGGATGAGTCGATAGTTTTTATCGATGCCGTTCATCCAACACTGTCGATCAAAATCTCCCATGGTTGGATACGCACTGGTCAAGATAAAGTCTTAGAAACGACAGGTAATCGTAGCCGACTGAATATTATTGGCGCACTGAACCTGTCGGGTATTGGGTCAACCATTGTAAGTGACTACGACTGCATCAACAGTGAAAACATTGTCCGTTTCTTCTGTAAACTCAGAGAGAGCTATCCGCTAAATCACAAGCTCCATATCATTTTGGATGGAGCAGGATATCACCGCAGTGATTTAGTTAAAGATGCGGTATTTGTGCTTAATATTGAGCTGCATTACCTTCCACCATATAGCCCAAACTTCAATCCGATAGAGCGGCTTTGGAAGGTAATGAACGAGAAGTCGAGGAATAAGGTTTACTTCAAAAGGAAACGTGACTTCAAGGAAGCCATAGACCAATTTTTTACTGTAACTCTCCCAGAGATTGCAGGTTCGTTGACGTCTCGAATCAATGACAATTTTCAGGTGTTCAAGCCAGCATCTTCAAGTTGATTGGGTATGGTATTGATATTATTGAGTTTATTAATTCAGTCACAATCAAGTAATCAGAGTAACTAAGTGCTTGCTAACAAAGCGAAATTGAAATTTATTCATGCGTAATTCTTATAATTGAATAAAATCAGTATCTCAGTTGTGAGAGTGCTGTTAGTATCGCTATCAATAGTCGGGGGGCATCTACCTTAATTGGTATTTGCTGAGATCGTTATTCGAGACCCGTTGAACCTGATTCAGTTAACACTGGCGTAGGGAACTATGATGACTTTGTCTATGTGGTCTAACAATGATCTCTCATTGCTTTCATTTCCACACTCTCTTTACGGCCAAAGTTCGGTTCTCTTACGTCTTTTAGATAGTAGGAGCGACCATGACGCAGCATTCCAACACTCAAGCGCCACTTAAAAAGACTCAAACACCACACAACCAATCTTCGTTGATCAATACTCCGATTGTTTTAACCATAGCAGGCTCTGACAGTGGCGGCGGCGCAGGTATTCAAGCGGATATTAAAGCCATGTCTGCAACGGGTAGCTTCGCTTGTTCGGTGATTACTGCGATTACCTCTCAGAATACCCAAGGCGTGTCAACCATTTTTCCAATCCCACTTGAGCATGTTGCCAGCCAGTTAGATGCGGTGTTCACCGATCTGAATATCGTGGCGGTAAAAGTCGGTATGTTGGCGGATTCGCAAATCATCAAAGTCGTCGCGAACAAAATCAAACAATACCAACCAAAACACTTAGTAATTGACCCTGTTATGGTCGCGACAAGTGGCGACCTTCTTCTAGAAAACTCGGCTATCACCACGCTAAAACAAGAGCTGATTCCGCTCGCAGATATCATTACGCCTAACTTACCAGAAGGTGCAGCACTTACAGGAAAAGTCGTTCCTGAAAGCGAAGCGGAAATGCAGGACATGATTGAAGATCTGCGCGCTTTAGATGCTAAAGCCGTTCTTCTCAAAGGTGGTCATCTAGAGAAAGATGAAAACAGTAATGACTTACTGATTCTACCGACCACATCTGCTGTGATTGGCGCGAAGCGTTTTCCTACCAAAAACACTCATGGCACGGGCTGCACGCTCTCTTCTGCTATTGCTTCTTTCTTGGCTCAAGGTAACACGCTTCCAGAGGCTGTCGACCTAGGTAAACAATACATTTCACGCGCGATTGCCCATGCTGACGAATTGAAAGTCGGTCAAGGTCATGGCCCGGTAAATCACTTTTTTGCTGGGCACGGTAATGTCCGTTAATACGGTTGGCGTTCAACTTAGCAATGCGACGCTGCGTTACCGAGATAGCGAGCACGCGACCCTGTCGGGACTGTCACTGAATTTAAATGCAGGTAAGTGGACAGTGCTGCTTGGGCGAAGTGGTTGTGGGAAAACTACGGTATTGCGTTATTTGGCAGGTTTGTTGGGAGACAAGGTGGAGTGGCAGGGCACATTGGCAACCTCTGATGAACTTCCTTTAACGGACCGCATCGCTTACATGGCGCAGCAAGATTTGTTACTGCCATGGTTGTCGGTTATCGACAATGTATGTTTGAGCCATCGCTTTCACAATACCACGAACAAGCATAAAAACGCAGAGCAAAAGAACCGAGCGTTCGAGTTACTCGCTTCAGTTGGTTTGGCCGATTACGCGGATACTATGCCGGATCAGTTGTCTGGTGGTATGCGCCAGCGTGTTGCTTTGGCTCGAACCTTGATGCAAGACAAGCCAGTTGTGTTGATGGATGAGCCTTTCTCTGCACTGGATGCGGTAACAAGACACAAGTTACAGAGTTTAGCGTGTGAACTGTTGAGAGATAAAACCGTTGTGTTGATCACCCATGATCCGCAAGAAGCGGTGCGTTTGGCGGATAACTTGTATGTGTTGCAAGGCATACCTGCGAGTGCTCACTTTTTACCTGTACCTCATTCGGCGACGCCACGATTGCTCGATGGTGAGTGTGCCGAGTTGCAACAGGCGATCTTAGAGCAGTTGGAGCGTGATTATGACTGAACTAACACGAACTGAAGCTGTGACTCAGTCAACGAGCGTGGAGGCTAGCACTGAACGTTCAAGTCAGATGAATTCCGTTATGCGTTTGCTTATCAGCAGCGTTGTGATTCTTGGCTTATGGCAGCTTGTGGTCGTTGTTTTCGAAATGCCAAGCTTCATTCTGCCAGCGCCTGCTGAAGTATTCCTCAAGCTAATTGAACGCTACGACGTGTTGTTCAAACATACCTGGGTGACCGCACAAGAGATCTTACTAGGGCTATTACTAGGTCTGACGATGGGGTTGTTTTTCGCCTTGCAGATGTTGATGTTTGACCCGTTAAAGCGCTGGCTGTTGCCGATCTTGATTGCTAGCCAAGCGATTCCTGTATTTGCGATCGCGCCTGTACTGATGTTGTGGCTTGGCTATGGTATCGCCTCAAAAGTAGTGATGGCGGCGATAATAATTTTCTTCCCCGTGACTACCTGTTGTTATGACGGCCTGCGTAACACACCGACAGGATACCTTGACCTAGCTAAAACAATGGGTGCATCGAAATGGCAACTGCTACGCCACATTCAATTTCCTGCTGCACTGCCAACATTGGCGTCAGGTATTCGTGTCGCTGTGGTTATCGCCCCTATTGGCGCGGTTGTTGGTGAGTGGGTAGGTTCGAGTGAAGGGCTAGGTTACCTAATGCTGCAAGCCAATGCGCGCATGATCATTGATGAGATGTTCGCGGCCTTGTTTATCTTGGCGGTGCTCTCTATCTCGCTCTATTTCATCACAGATAAATTACTCAAAAAAGCTATCCCTTGGGAGAACCAGTGATGGTTCACTCAGCGCTGTTTATCTCAAACAGTACCTCGTTAGATATTAGATCGACAAACACAATAATAATATTCAAAAGGAAAGGTTAACGATGAAAAACACCAAATTGGTAGGTGCAGTGGCGCTGCTTGCTTCGCTGGTTTCAGGTCACACATTCGCGGATTCGGAACAGAAAAAACTGACACTGATGTTGGATTGGTTTGTAAACCCAAACCACGGCCCAGTAGTGATTGCTCAAGAGCGTGGTTATTTTGCAGATCAGGGCCTAGAGATTGAAATCCAAGAACCAGCGGACCCAAGCACGCCAGCAAAACTCGTTGCAGCAGGTAAGGTCGATCTCGCAGTAACTTACCAACCAAGTTTAACTATGGATGTGGCGGCAGGCTTGCCTTTGGTTCGTGCATCAACCCTAATCGCCACACCGCTGAACACGTTGATGGTGCTGGATAACGGCAAGAACGATTCGTTAGCGGACCTGAAAGGCAAGAAGATCGGTATCGCAATTGCGGGTAATGAAGAAGCGACGATCGGCACCATGCTGGCTCAAGAAAATGTTGAGTTTACCGACGTTCAAACCATCAATGTAGGTTGGGCACTTTCGTCTTCACTGGCATCAGGCAAGGTAGACGCAATCTGGGGTGGCTTACGTAACTTCGAAACGAATCAACTAGCCCTTGAAGGCTATAAAGCCAAAGCATTCTTCCCAGAAGAGTATGGTGTGCCAGCTTACGATGAGTTGATCTTTGTGGCGAATGCAAAGAAACACGACGACGAAGCCATCAAAGCGTTCAACAAAGCACTGGAGCAAGCAATCACTTACATTGTGAACCACCCACAAGACTCGTGGAGTGAGTTTGTAGCGTATTCACCAGATACGCTAAACAACGAGCTAAACCAACGCGCATGGAACGACACGCTGACTCGTTTTGCACTTCGTCCTTCAGCGGTAGACATGAAGCGTTACGATGATTACGCGCAGTTCATGTTCGACAAAGGCATTATAAATTCACTACCAAAAGCTGCTGATTACGTACCGGCATTTGACTAAGGAATCTCATGAAATATCAAGACTTAATTCAAGCTTGTCAGCAAGATTGGCAAGACTACACCGAGCATGATTTTGTTAAAACGCTGGCAAACAGCACTCTTGCTCAGCCGTGTTTTCTGCATTACTTGAAGCAAGATTTTCTGTTCTTAAAACAGTATGCCCGTGCTTATGCGTTGGCCATTTATAAGGCGAAAACCTTGGCTGATATGCGCCGTGCTCTGCCAAGTGTTCATGCTCTGTTAGATTCTGAAATTTCACACCATGTGACTTACTGTGGTCAGTGGGGATTAACGGAATCTGATTTAGAAAACGAACCTGAAGATTTCGGCACAGTTGCTTACACGCGCTACGTTCTAGACGCGGGTATGACGGGTGGTCTTGTCGATCTCTATGCGGCATTGGCTCCGTGTTCCATTGGTTATGCCGTAATTGGTAAAGCGCTTCTAGAAAGCAATGACACTGTTTTGGAAGGCAACCCATACGCAAGTTGGCTGCAGCTTTACGGTGGTGAAGAGTTCCAGTCTGCCGTGGCAACGGGTGCAGAGTATTTCAATCAGCTACTGGCTGAGATTGATATCAACAGCGAACGCGGTCAGAACATCGTTCATATCTTCAAAACGGCAACACGTATGGAAGTGGCTTTTTGGCAGCAAGGTCTGAATGCACTTAATGACTCTACTGCGGCTTAAGAGCGACTTTCACGAATAAGGATTAATCCATGCTAACTGAACAAATCATTCAATCGCTACGCGCAGTGCGAAAGCAAAAACCACTGGTTGTGAACATTACCAACTACGTAGTGATGAACAATACGGCCAATGCTTTGTTAGCGATTGGTGCTTCGCCTATCATGGCACATTCGCAACAAGAGCTTGCGGAGATGATGTCATTCTCTGGTGCCTTGGTGATCAACATTGGCACGATCGACAGTGCATGGACGCCAAGAATGTGCTTCGCGGTTGAACAAGCTAACGCGAACAACAAGGTTGTGGTGCTAGACCCTGTGGGTTGTGGTGCAAGCATGCTGCGTACCGAGACTTCTCGTCAAATCGCACGTTTAGCGGATAAGTTAATCATTCGCGGTAACGCGTCTGAGATTATTGCATTAGCGGGCGAGCAAGCGCAGAGCAAAGGTGTGGATGCGCTTGATAGCAGTGATGCTGCGTTAGGTGCTGCACAGTGCTTAGTCGCTAAATACGGTGCAAATGTGGTGATTTCAGGCGAGACGGATTACATTGTCACCAAAAACAGCGTGGTGACGTTAAACAATGGACACCAAATGATGCCGTATGTTACTGGCATGGGTTGTACCTTAACCGCATTGACGGGCGCATTTGCTGCTGTTGGTGATGAAAGCGGTTTGGCTGCGGCGGCGGTATTAGGTGTGGTTGGTGAAATTGCTGCTGAGAACTCTCGCGGCCCAGGTAGCTTGCAAATGAACTTACTTGATGAGCTGTATCAGTTAGACGAAGAGACTCTGATTCAACGTTTGAAGATTCAGTAGGGTTCATCTACATCTAAGCAATCAGTTAGAAGCCTAACTTAAACGCTTTAGTCAAAGAAAAGCCCCCGGCCTGTGTAGGGGGCTTTTTATTGTTGGCTTGGAGCTGTGCCGAGTATATAGATTAGCTGACTAGGTTCTAAATCGGTTCACTTGGCTCTCTAGGTGGTGAGCAACTTCGGTTAAGTCGCTTGCTGCACCTGAAATGCTGCTGACTGACTCTTGGTTACTTTGCGCGATGGTATTCGCACCTTGCGCATTTTCACCCAGTGATTTGGTAAGACGATCCTGCTCATCAACCGACACCGCGATTTGGCTATTGGCTTGGTTCAGATCTTGGATGTGTTGGTTAATTACATGTAAGTTCTGAGAAGCTTGCTGCGCCTGCGTTGAAGCGTCTGAAACCGTGCTGTGGCTCTCTTTGATAGACTCTAACGCATCTTTAGCGCCACGTTGTAGTGAGGTTATGAGCTCATCAATTTGGCTAGCAGAGTCTTGGGTGCGTTTAGCGAGCGTTCTTACTTCGTCTGCGACTACGGCAAATCCACGACCTTGTTCGCCTGCGCGAGCTGCTTCAATTGCGGCATTCAGCGCGAGAAGGTTGGTTTGCTCTGATACGCCTTTGATTACTTCCAGTATTGCGCCAATGTTCATCGACTCTTTATGTAGGTCGGTCACTTTCCGGCTGCTGACCTGCATGCTTTCATCGGCACTACCAATTTCATGCAGTGTCTTGTCTACTTCTTTCAGGCCCATTGCGACATTCTCGGTGGCTTGGTTCGCTACTTGAGAGGCGTGGTTAGCGCTTGAAGCAATTTCTGATGTGCTAGAAGCCAGTTGGTCAACCGCGGATGAGATGTTCATCATTTCACTATTCAACTGTATTGCGTTGGTCGAGCTGTTATTGGTCACTTGATTAAGTGATTCAGACATCTCGCCAATACGCACACTAGAGCGGTTCACTTGGCCTACGATATCGCGCAGAGATTCAGTGGTGATCTCCATGTTCGTTAGTAGCTCGCCAATCTCGTTCTTACTCTCAATGTTTACTTCAACATTCAGGTTACCTTGAGAAAGCTCATTGGTGATCTGTTTAACTTGTGCGATGCCTTTGGTGATAGAACGAGTCACCAACACGGCGCTCGTCATTCCGATAACCAAGGCGACACCAGTGAGCAAGATGATGATCTGAATCGAGCGCTTTTCACTGGCTTGCAGCTCTGGAGTTAGCGCTTGTTTCTGTTGTTCGAGAATACTCTGAGCATCCGCGACCGTAATCGCTAAGCTATCACCAATCGAGGATAGGGTAGCGGTTCTTTGAGTGTTCTCTAGCATCTGTTGATGAACTTGTTCAAAGCCTTTCGCATAGGCTTCACGCTGGTTAGAGAAGTCTTCAATCAGTTCGCTTTGGTAAGGCGAGGATTTCAGAGACTCAATATCACCTTCGATACCTGGTAGAGCATATTCAAAGATATCTTTACCCGCTTCGTAGGTTTTGAGGTCGTTGTTGTTCGAGTAGCTAATAACCGCGATCTTAGCTGCGAGGAAGTTTTCCATTAGCATACCCGCGTACAAGCTCGCGTTTGGATCGTTGTTATTGTAAGACTCATACAACAAGCTCTGCGCGGCTTTTAGCGCGTTAGTCTCTCTTTTGACCATCTCAACATTTACGAGCTGGTCGATCATTAGCTGGCTCTGCTTCATTGAGCCATAAGCAGTATCAAAGGCGGCAACGCTGTCTTGGACCAGTTGTAAGCTTGATAGGCTGTCAGTGTTAGTGGTGGTTTCGATTAAGTTATTGAGCAGATCATCGATCGCCAATTTGCTGGATTGATAATTCGCTTCATATTGCTCATCCAATGACTCTAAGTAATGTTCAGAGGCTAAACGCATCTGAAGAAAGTGCACTTGAATGTTGCCAGACTGAGTCGCTTTGTGGCTGAGTTTGCTGTACTCGCGAAAGCCGTTCGACAAGGTTTGAATGCCTTTGTAGCTCACAAGGCCTGAAATGACGAAAAAGAGCAAGCAGATGGCAAACCCCAGCTTGATCTTAAGCGCTATAGAAAGGTGGCGCATAACTATCCCTATATTTACCTAATTCCTTCATTTTGGAGTATTCCATAAAACTGTGTATCGGGCATGCTCAAAGTGAATAGTTTGTGTAATAAGTAACGCTTTAGTTAAGAAGTTCAGATTTTTTGATATGCTTTCAACGAGTTGCGTATTTGGTCTGTTCGTTTTACGTAAAGGTTTTAGTATTAACTCCCATGCATAGGAGGCGATTTATCGGTAAAATAGCATAACATCAATTATAGAAATCGATTTAAAAGGAATGGTATGAACCCTTACAAGCTCTACTTGGTTACCGACGACCAACAAGATTTAGAAACGCTTAAGTTTGTGGTTGAAAAAGCGGTCGCTGGTGGCGTTACTATGGTTCAAGTAAGAGAGAAGCACGGAGATGTAAGAGCCTTCATTGAGCGTGCAGAAGCCGTTAAATCAGTTTTAATTGGAACGGGCGTGCCTCTGATCATTAATGATCGAGTTGATGTAGCATTAGCTGTGGATGCCGATGGTTTGCACTTAGGGCAATCGGATATGCCTGCAACCATAGCCCGCAAGCTGATTGGTTCAGACAAGATTCTTGGTTTATCGATTGAGACTGAACAGCAGTTACAAGAAGCTGATGATTTGTCAATAGATTACATCGGCCTTAGCGCACTGTTTGAGACTCAGACTAAAACAAATCTGAAGAAGCATTGGGGTTACGAAGGGATTAAGTTGGCGTTGGAAACAACCAAGTTGCCGATTGTCGGTATTGGTGGCATTAACAAGTCTAATATCCCGCAGCTGGTTGAGACTGGTATCCACGGCTTAGCGCTAGTATCTGCAATCTGTCACGCTGAAGACCCTAAAAAGGCGACGCAAGACTTGCTAAATCTGATGGGAGAATGAGTTTGTAGCGACTAGAAAACAAATGAAGCGAGTCATTTGTTTTCTAGTTAGCGCGTATGAAAGCGATTAAGGGAGTTTCAGCTGAAGATAGGGACTATCTTACTGAATACATAGAGCAACGGTGCCGATGATCATCAGAGCGATCGCTGCGTACCAACCGTATTGCGAGGTTTTATCGGCCACAAAAATCTTGATGTAATTGATTTCTTCATGTGCCATCGCAATAAAGTCGGTGTAGTTAATGGATAACTCGCGACTTGTTTCTTTTAAGTCATTTTGTAATTTGTTGAAAGCCTCATCGATGAAGCCTTTTGTTTCCGAAGCTGACGGCGTTGCAGCCATAGTTAGGCTGTTCCAAACCGCCATACGCGATTCATATTCACTTTCACTGACACAATTAAGTACGCGTAAATCATACTCTCGTTTGTTACGCTCTTTACCCATTTTCTCAGGGCAAATGTTTCTTAAAACGTTCACGACAAATTTTCCAAAAGGTTCATTTAGATATAAAAAAGTACTCGAAGAGCACTCATAAACTGGGGCGAATTAGATTCAAAAAGTGATCTATTTGAAACCGGCATAAGCGCCTGCAAGGCAGAGCGTTTATCTGGGAGGTTTGAAGTTGGGTCAGTGTTGTTAAAGAGCGATTTGGGTCTGTCAAAACTCATTTGAAAAGATAAACCCGTTGGGATCGCAGTGTAATTAGGTCACTTTTGGACATCAACTAGGGTGTTTTATCCAGACGACAAAGATATTTATCAACAAGATAAGCAGACATGAGTTCGAGCATTCTGGGTTCGCAGATCTGATCTGGCGGTTCAGTAAAACTTTAGCAGGGCTTTCACCGTTAAGCATTGGCCATTAACTATTTGTTTATTCCTTACTTTGATTAGTAGGCTCGGTTGGTAAGCTCATGTGTTGAGCCGTTTATTCTGCTATATTTACCAAGGTGAAAAACTAAAATTATTCAATGGAATAAGTGCAGAGGAAAGGATGCCCAATACCCCTCAAATGACGGTTGTAGATAAGAAAGAAGTCGAGCTCTTTGCGGAACTGTTTAAACATATCGATGGTGACATCTACACTCTAATACGCAGTGCCAAAGTCCCCAATGATATTCTCACCAGCAACGACCATTATGATTATCTCCCAGAGACGACCATAAAAAATGTGGTCAAAATTATGGGCGAGTCGGCGTCGAGAGAAGAGTTTTCGTTGTTTATATGGAGCTTTTGTAAGCAAACCTATGTATCAAGGTTTGTAGCGAAGCTGAGTCAGCAAGACTCATTAAAAAGTGCGCTCGACCAATTTGGTGAGCAGTTGAAGCTGGTATCAAACGGTGCGAATGTCTATACCAAACAATCTGGGGGGAAGTGGTGGTTTGTTAGAGAGAAGCCATTCACCAATGCACCTTGGTTTGAATTCGCTGAGCTGTTCTCTGTTATTTTTATTAATGAGTTGCTTTCTGTATTAACACAAGGGCGTTGGAAGCCGTCTGAGGTCGGTATTCAAAGCAGCGATCTCGAATGTTTTAAATCTCTTCCACAAATGGGCAGTGCTCAGTTTTATACACATAGACCCGTTACTGCTTTTGAGATCGCAGAAGAGCTTATGCTTGCGCCGATTGTGTTGCCTAAAGCTCCTCTTGTTCTTGAATCCAACGCTCCTTTGCCTAGCTCTTTCTTAATTGCCTTTAAGCTTGTCATTAAACCGTATCTCACTATGGGAAAGCTCCCGATTAGTCTCGCTTCTGAAATCTTGAACATGCATGTCAGGACTATCCAACGCCGTTTGGAGCATGAAGGAGTCGTCTACAAAACTCTGATAGAAGAGATGGTATTGGAGCAAGTATTGGAATTGCTTAAGCAGCCAGATTTGTCGATTACGCAAGTAGGGGCACAGATGGGCTATTCCGATTCATCTCACTTCACTCGTGCGTTTAAGCGTCAAATGAACATGACGCCAAGACAGTACCGCAAAGAACACAGTTAAAGTCCGCAAGTCGGAGCTCGAAGATATCAGGGAAATCAACTAACTGATCTGCTCCAGCCAGACTGGACACTTCATTAAGCGACATTTTGATTTTCAAAGTTAACTGGGCTTAGATACCCAAGAGCACTGTGCCTTCTTGTCCGATTATAATCAACCTCTATGTATTCAAAGATTGTTTGGCGCATCTCGTCTCGCGTCATGATCGGCTCATACTGGATCGCTTCAACTTTCATTGAATGGAAGAAGCTCTCAACACAAGCATTGTCCCAGCCGTTTCCTTTCCTACTCATAC
>NZ_JAKEUQ010000035.1 GCF_022397955.1 Vibrio sp. Isolate32
AGCCTCGGCCTCAAGACCACAAGGGCATTTCGCCTCAGAGTTAGGTTTAAGAGTCAGGGTAATAAGTGATGCTGTCTGGTGAGACTTTACTATTTTAAAGCCTTCCCAGAATGAAGATAGGAAAGTATGATTCGGCATGGAAACGGTAGTTTGTGTATGATTTTTGTTTGGCGACTAAACCCTATCACTTACTACCGTTTTTTTTTGTTTTTAGTTCCCGCTAATCCGCGATGAACCATAAAAAAGCCCCGCTATAGGGGCGGGGAAATTACCAAAGGTAAAAGAGAAATGGATGTTAGCACTGCGCACTGCAGCGCTCGATATTAGAGTGCGAAACAAAAACCAAGGTTGTAGTCATCACCATTTTTCGCAGTGAACTCTTTATCTTCACTTGATGCATTTGGTCGACCACTTTCATCGCCCTTTACTAGGCTAACCCAGTGTCGGATTCCAGAAGAAATGCTTGCTTCTGTTTGACCAAACGTGGTGCATGTCTCTAGTTGGATGTCTTCAATGTCAACAAGCTCAAGATTACCTGTGCCTTTGCGAGCACCAATTGTCACTTCCACATGTGTACCGCTTTCATCGCGGAACAGGATTGATGAGGGCTTAGATTTATCACCTGTATATGCCACAAAATGCTTTGCACGTTTCAGGCCTGTGTGCTCGCCATTTTGGAAGTAAACCTGAACATGTCGGTAGTCAATCTCATAGCTCACAACATCTTCATGAGAGCCCGACTCAAGAGGAAATAAAGTATCTAGCAACTGTTTCGCCATCTTCTGCTTTTCAAGTTGCTTGTCTGCTTTCACCATTTCGACGGCAAAGACAGCTTCAGCAATAAAAGTTGAATGGTTTCTGTGAAGTTCTGTTTTGTCTAGTGTCAGCATATTCATAGTCTATCCCTCGTACGGCTTTAAATTTCACTTGGGTCAAACATCCTAATTGACCCTTTTCAGATTTGTTCTTTACTGCTTGGTTTCCATGTTTTTCATACTACTGTTATTTTTGAAACAATTTCACAACAAAAATTACACACTGTGAATTTTACTAAATTGCTTTTTTACACACTCCTATTTTTAGGGGTAAAATGAGCATTAAGTCATTAATTTAAATAGACTTACACTCATCACACCCTCACTTTTACGTCTTGTTTGATTTTGTATAATATCCGACCCCTACTAGCTTGTTATCGATAACTCGATAGTAGGTATGCTTAGTTTCGACCTTACTCGACAATGGATTTAACCAACGATAGGTATAAACACCACGGCCATTTTCTCGTGCCAGATTCAACATATCGGTGAGGATCGGTTTATCGTCTGGGCTCAAGATTTCGTTGTGTGAGCGCCCAACCAATTCAGGGGACACCCCATGCGCCAGCAGCTTTCCTGAACTCATGTCCATCACAAACACATACAAATCCCCTTCTACGAAGCTACCTTCAGCGTCATTGAACTCAACCAAGCTCTGTTGCTCCGACTCCACTATCGCGGTCATCGCTCTTGCCAATAAGCGCTTAGCTTCAGCGGCACTAGAACGCTCTGGATAGAAGCCTACGGCAACAATCACATCTCCTACACGTTCAAAGAAGGTCGTTTTGGGCTCTCCCATACGATCGGTTGGGTTGGTCCAGTGATATTCCACCTCACCAAAACCGTTGTGGACCGCTTTGGTGATCATTTCTCGGAAAAACGGATTGCCATAAACATCTTGCGTGTCCAACACACTATCGCCCACCAGCACCATGGAAGAGCCACCACTAGCGAGGAATTGGCCATCAATTCCAAGTGCAAACACGTATAACTCACCGTCTATGTACTCTGGGTCACTCATGAAATCTGTGACGCTTTCATCACCCTCGGTTTGAACGTGGATTACCGCTTTTGCCAACAAAGTCTTGGCCCTTCTCTCAGCCTCGCTCACCACGTGGGGCTCAGAAATATCGAGCACATTGACAGCTTGGGTAGCCTTCTCCGACTCCGAATGTTCAGCCCGTAAGCCCATGCCACCAATAACGGCAAACAAGGCGCAACTGATAAAGATAATTTTGGATAAACTCATGGTTATCTCTCCTAATAGCCCACTAAGGACGGAAGCCAAAGCGTAATTTGTGGGAAGAAAGCGATAACAAACACACCCACAACCGAAGCAAGAACGAAGGGATGGATCTTCGCGGTGATTTGCTCAACCGTGGAACCACCTATCCCCGAAGCAACAAAGATGTTTTCGCCAAGCGGCGGTGTTGCAAAACCTATCGATAAGGTACATACCACCACGATACCCACATGAGTAGGATCCGCGCCTAACATATACATGATTGGTAATAGAACCGGCACGATAATCATGATCGCTGCTAAGGTTTCCATGAACATACCGATGAACAACAGTAAGGTAATCGTCAGCGCCCACACCATGTACATGTTGTCAGTAAAACTGAGCAACGACTCAGCCACTACTACTGGAATTTTTTGTTCAATCAGTAAACGACCAAACACAGTAGCGGCAAAGAGGATCAACAACACACGTCCGGTGATCCAAGTCGTGGTGGATAGAGATTTCATCACGCTTTTGAATGACAATTCGCGGTGAATAAATACACCCACAAACAGCGAATAGAAGATTGCTACAACCGCAGACTCTGTTGGTGTGAACATACCGCTGTAGATACCACCAAGAATCAAGAATGGCGCTAATATCGACCATAATCCGCGGCGTAAGTAGTACCTTACATCACCAAACGACCAGGTCTCGGTAAGCCCTTTGTAGCCTTCTCGCTTAGCAATGAAATAGTTGGTTACCACCAGCGTCGAAGCCATTATGAAGCCCGGTACAACCCCAGCAACAAACAGTTTTGGAATAGACAAAGAAGCAAACTGGCCGTGTTGAGCTATGGCTTCCGGTGGCGCCATCAAGCCCATTGCGGAGATACCAAAGATAACCAAAGGAATGGAGGGCGGAATAATGATCCCTAGCCCGCCGGATGCAGCAGTAACAGCCGATGCGTAGCTCTTATCGTAGTCACGCTTGACCATCGCAGGCACCATTAGCATGCCTACCGCAGCGGTGGTTGCAGGGCCAGAACCCGAGATAGCACCAAAGAAAAGACACGCCATTACCGTTGCTGCGCCAAGGCCGCCTGTTACAGGCCCAGCTAAGCTTTCGGCGATATCAACCAGACGTTTGGAGATACCCGCCGCCTCCATTAAAGCGCCTGCAAGAACAAAAGCTGGCAGCGCCATTAATGGGAAGTTACCCACCGAGGTAAATGCGATTTGTACCAAAGCGATGGGATTTTTGTCGAGCAACATATAAGCCGCCATCGAAGCGCCGGCCAGTGATACTGTGATTGGTGCGCCCAGAATTAACAGCGTTAAAAAGCCACCAAATAAAATTAGAGTTAAATAGGATTCCATTATTACATCTCTCTATTACGACTATTCTCTGTGATGACTATTGCGCGGACTTTTGTGCCGTCATTTTGCGCAGCTCTTTGACTTCTGGATCTTCGTTGGTTGCGCCTTTGAATAAACGCTCATAGTTGTTCCAGATAATTCGAATCATCATCAGTGAAAACGCGATAGGTAAAATCATGTAGAAGTACTTCATCGGGATACCTGTGGTTTGAGACTTCCAAAACAGATTCATTTTGTTGAACACAAAGTCGTAGCTGAGGTAAACGAAGTAGCCGTTGAAACAGAGCCATAAGAAGTCAGCGATGGTTTCACTCACGGTCTGCACGATTGGCGGAAAGAATTTAAAGTGAAAGCTCACTCGATTGTGCGCCGACATCTTGGCCGCAACAACAGCCCCTAGATAGGCAAACCAAACGAACATGTAAGTAGCAACCTCATCCCCCCAAGGGATAGAGTAATCAAAGAACTGGCGAGTAAGGATTTGTGTGAACAGCAATAGGACAAAGCTTGTGAGCAGCAGACAACATGTATATTCCTCAATGTTGTTTAGGTGCTTTTTTATTGTTTTAGCGACTGACATATAACCTCCAATGTTGATTTCCACATGACAACCAGTCGCTCACGGTCCTAAAAAGATCAGGTACAGAACAGCTCAACGAGTACAGCCATGTAAATGCCCTATCTCACTGTTCTATCGCTAGGTGATTAAATAGCGGAGAACAGCAGATAGGGCGAATCTAATCGTTACTTTCTTCCTAGTAACTCAAGAACGTCGTCTAGCTTGTCTTTGCCTCCAATGCTTGAGTAGAACTTAGGCCAAACGGACTTAGTCACCTTGTTGATCCACTCTTGCTCATTGTCTGCAGGGTCTGTGAATACCATGCCTTTTGCTTGTAGCTCTTCGCGAATCTTATTTTCCGTGTTTTCTAAATAAGCAAAGCTGTGCTCTGTCGCTTCCTGACCTGCTTCAAGAATGAGCTTTTGCATTTCAGGTGTTTGCTGTTGGAAGACCGTTTCACTCACGATTAAAGGTTCTAGAGAGAAAATGTAGCGAATGTTGGTCACGTACTTTTGTACTTCGTTAAACTTCATCGCATGGACTGTGATGTAAGGGTTATCTTGTCCATCTACCACACCTTGTTGCAGGCCAGTAAAAGTTTCAGACCATGCCATTGGCGTTGGGTTTACACCCCATGCTTGGTAAGAAGCGATCATAATCTCGTTACGAGGAACACGAATCACTAACCCTTTAAGATCTTCTGGCGAAGCGACTGGCTTTTTCGAGTTAGTCAAAACCCTAAAGCCAGAGTACGCCCAACCGACAATACGGACGCCTGCATCACGAATTGTGTTGTCGACAAGGTCTTGACCGACTTGACCTTGAGTCAGGAGTACCGCTTCTTCTGCACTCTGAATCACGTAAGGCATGGTCAGCAGACCTACAGTTGGAGAGAAAGGGGTGACGTTGTTGATCGCCAGTACAGAGAAATCAAGAAGGCCGATGGCAGCGTCGTTGACGGTGTCTTGCTCGTTGCCTAATTGACCATTCGGGAACAGATCGATTTTCACTTTACCGTCTGTTTTTTGCTCCATCAGTTCAGAGAATGATGTCGCTAATTCCCACTGCGTACCACCAGCAGCATCACCGATAGCCATTTTAAAATTCGCAGCTGCCACGGTATGAGATAGCACCGCTGTTGCTACAGTGGTGACACCCGCAATAATTTTATTTTTAATAAATTTCATAGTCTTAACCTTTCCTTTCATACAGACTTCCTGCCTGTACTTTGCTCACAAGGTGACCTGGTACAACTTTCCTGGTCGTAGTTCTATTTCCCTATTTTGGAAACAATGTTCGGGTAGTTACAGCCTTTCATCCTTTAACGAATACCACTGATAAAGGAACCGCTGCCCCATTCTTCGAAACGGTGCAAACATCTCTGATTCCACCACTTCCATCACGTTGGGGAACGGAAGTTTTGATTCAAATATTGGTAGGTCGAGCTTGTGACCTTCACCGGCTATCCATTGAGCAAGGCGTTTACCTGCTTGAGCGGAATACATCACGCCATTGCCGCCATAACCCAGTGCATAGAAGATGGTTTGCTTTGGATTCGGCTGATAAATTCTCGGCATCATGTCGTGACTAACATCCACCCAGCCCCACCATGAATAATCGATTTGGATCTGATCGAGAGACGGGAATTTTCGGGTTAAATCCGCTCTTAGCATGTCTTCATATTTCTTCTCAGGTGCATTCTTGCCACTGATGGCACTGCGTGTACCAATCTGTACTCGGTTATCCGGTAACAAACGGTAGTAGTGGCGCAGAATGCGAGTATCAGTAATCACTTGATTAGTTTTGAAGTTACAAGCGGCGATTTCGTCTTGAGTTAACGGACGTGTCACCATCGAATTAGAAAGTACCGGCAACAGGCGATTCTTAAACTCTGAATGCAAACCTTGGCTGGTGTATCCACCGGTACAAACCCCAACAGAACGAGCCTTCACAACACCGCCAGGCGTTTTCAAGTAGTGCACACCGTTGCGAGTTTCCCAACCCATAACTGGGCTAGATGGGTGAACCTTAACGCCGAGCGCACGCGCCTTTCTTAGGTAACCAAACGCCAATTTCCCTGCATGAATACCGATACCTTCGGGTTCATGCATCGCGCCTGCGGCTTCTTGATCACCAACGTAATCACGCTTTACGGTTTCCGCATCTAAAATCTGTGCATCGTAGTCAAACGTGTCGCGCAGCAACTTTGCTTCTTTCTCGAGTGTTGCCATCACTTTTGGACGGTGTGCAACATATAAGTGACCACCAGGTTGTGGGTCACAATCAATGTCTTTGATCAGTGACTTGAACGTTTCCATGCCATCCACACACTCGCGGTGCATTTTTATCGCCGTTTCTAGGCCCCAGCGTTCAATCCACTGAGAACGCTTCAAACGCCCAGAAGCACACTGTGCTTGGCCACCATTTCGGGTACTGCAGCCCCAACTCATACGGTTAGCTTCAATCACAGTCGCTTTAATACCGTACATTTCAGCAAGGTGTATCGCGGTACTTAGGCCTGTGTAGCCTGAACCGATTATTGCCACATCGATATCCATGTCTGACGTGATTGGGCCATCATCTTCAGGTGGCGCGCCTGCAGTATCTACCCAATAAGTCGGGGCGTATTCCTTACCGTGACCTGGGCTCTTGTCTTCAAGTGGATCGTATTTTGGATCGTATCTTTCTTTCGCTTGGGTACTTTCTTTTGCTTGGGTGCTTTTCACCTTTGGCGGCACATCGGCTGCCGGTTGTTCCATTACTAAACTCATAATTCGACTCTCCTAGTCATAACTCGTGAACGGGTTGCGATTTCGTGTCTAGCTCTTGGGAGTCAAAAGAGGTCGTGTTTTACGAAAGGCATTTTTTACGCTAATTTTTCCGTCTTTCAGAGTAAATACATCAACCATGCGAGCTTCGATAATGCTGCCATCAGGGTTAGTCGCAGAGAATGTTGACTCAGTCACCGCACGGTCACCACACACAAAGTGGACAGGATCGCTCCAAGCGGCGTCTGGAAAATTCTGCCAAACCAATTCAAAGCTATTTCGAACCGCTTCGTACCCTTCAATAGTATTTCCAACCAAGCCTTCACCTGCCACCGTGTGGAAGACACAGTCTTCAGTCATAAACGACATCAGTGCTTCAATGTCGTGGTTATTCCACGCATCACTGAAAGACTGTAAAAAGGCGGTGTCGACTTGGTTTTCCAGCACGAATGTCGCTGCATTGGTTTGCATATTCATATTCCAGAATCCTTTATGTTTTCGTTATTAGTTTAAATTTCAGTAGCTTTGCGCCACTTTTTTATTAGAGTTTTTCAACTAGCTCCGCAAGCATTTAACAACCTCGCAACATATCAAATCACTCTAACTTCGAGTCGTGTTATATACAATATCTAAGCTCACATATTTCGTATTTTTATAAATTTAATTAGTGTTCTAATTTTATTTAAACAAGACTTCACTCAATTTGAAAATTAAAATATGACTTGAGTGAAGCCTTAATTTTCAATAAAGATATTAGTCGTTAGTCGAAGTCAAAATCTTGATGGTACTTTCGGCCATATTGTTCCAAAGTTCGACTATGAGCATTGACTTGTAATTCGATATTGCTTCCATCTTTTCCCATAACCTTATTTCCATCGACGTGTGATTCATTTTTCAAATCAACCAGTGCCTCTTCGTTATACTCGGTAGGTTCATTTAACACATTCATGGATATTAACTCCTTTATCAGATTTACTTTGGCTGACGGCAAAACATGAACGGATACTATACCGTTTGAATATCCTTGCTCGTCGTACAAAGGTTGAATGGCATCATTGCAGCCTTCCTTAAACGGATGAATGGAATACCATTTGTCCTTACGTTGTTCTTGCTGATCACAATCAACAGCATGAAATATCTGAGTTTTCTCCACACCACATGGTGTGAAGAAATCACTGACTCTTTCAAAATCAATCACTTTAATAATATTAATGCAGTCTTTACTCTGGCTATGACACAAAGCCCACAGCGCATTAACCAGGTTATCGCTCCATTCAAGTAAACGAGTGGGAAATCCCTGCTTCTTTGCTAAGCACATCAGCAACCAATCATTTATGTCGTGAGAGCTCAATGAATGCCCACCATAGATACGAACAGTTGAAAGCAAATCTTGTTCGACTCGGCGTAAGTTCTTACGATTAGAACGGCCCAAACTCGGCATCAAGTTATTGTTTTCGTAATCACAAACGTTATAAATCAACCCACAAGGTTCGTTCCACTCTTTAATATATAACTCAATTATTTGATACAGTTCTTTGAGTGAGCTTATATACCGTTTATTGTTCATATCTATTTTCTACCACTCACCTATACAAATAATGATTCTCAACTAAAAATAAATTTCAATTACTCTTCGAATACTCATACTAAAGTTGAATAAATCCAGTTACTCATCAATAATTACTATTTTAATATTCGGTTAATAACAATCACTGATAAAACCTCGATGTCGATACAATGTAATGTAGAGTAATAGTTATTTGGTTAGTGCTCTAATATTTAGCACAATGAACGTAAAAATATGACTTGTTGCAAAAAGAGTTTTCTTTCACGTTCAATTTAATATCAAAAACCATCACTTAATTTGTTTGTCCGACTCCGATCTCGATAGCATTCTCCCTAACACTTTCGATAATACGGTGCCGGACAAACTTTCTATTGGTTATACGTAATCTTTGTATTTATCTAGGAAACGAACCGGTTTAGACAATGCGTCTCGACGGAACGGGTCGCCCAGTTCTTGAGTACACATAATTTCAATAATGGTTGTTTTGCCTTCGTTCATTTGCATGTCGATGGCTTTTTGCAACGTTGGTCCTACATCTTCTAGCTTATCAACCGTGATACCTTCGGCCCCCATTGCTCGTGCGATTTCAGCAAAGCTTTGGTTATCCAGTTCACCTGCAACAAAGCGTCGGTTGTAGAAGTCGACTTGGTTCTTCTTCTCAGCACCCCATTGACGGTTGTGGAATACCACAGCTGTCACTGGAATGTTGTGACGAACACATGTCATGGTCTCCATCAGGCTCATGCCCCACGCACCATCGCCGGCATAAGAGATAGCTGGACGATGAGGTGCTGCCGCTTTTGCGCCAATGATGGTCGGGAACGCGTAGCCACAGTTACCGAAACTCATTGCCGCAAAGAAGCTACGTGGTTTTTCAAAACGTAAGTAGCTATTTGCCACTGAGTTGATGTTACCGATATCCGTTGAGACCATAACGTCTTCTGGCATCGCTTTTTCTAGTTCACGCAGTACTTGGCGTGGATGTAGATATTCGCCACCAGAGAACGGAGTCTCATGCGAGTTTTCTTCAATCATATCCAAGCTGAACGAGTCACGTTCGTGCGTCCACTCATCAAGCTCTTTTTCCCACAACGCTTTTTCTGTTGCCACTGTGTCTTGGCGATCGCCTTTGTTGTCATCACACAACAGTGCACGACCTTCCAGTCTTTCAGCTAATGCCACAGCCACTGCTTTTGCGTCGCCACAAATACCCACAGAGATCTTCTTAACCAAGCCAAGCATCTTGTTATCTGCATCGATCTGAATGATTTTCGCGTCTTTCGGCCAGTAATCCATGCCATGTTGAGGCAAGGTACCGAATGGACCAAGGCGAGTACCAAGAGCAATAACCACATCCGCTTGAGCCATCAATTTCATTGCAGCTTTCGAACCTTGGTAACCTAGTGGACCACACCATAATGGGTGACTTGCTGGGAACGAATCATTGTGTAGGTAGCTGTTTACTACTGGCGCGCCTAGTCGTTCAGCCAGTGCTGCACACTCTTGAACCGCGTCAGCCATTACCACACCGCCACCAGAAATGATGACTGGGAATTTCGCTTCAGCAATCAGGTCTGCCGCTTCGTTTAGAGATTTTTCACCACCTGGGCCACGGTCTAAGCGTGCTGGTTTAGGGATCTCGGTTTGAGTCTCACCGTAGAAGTAGTCACGTGGAATATTAAGTTGAGTAGGCCCCATCTCGCTCATTGCACGGTCAAAGCATCGACCAGTGTACTCCGCCATACGGTCAGGGTGCGTTACATGCCCTTGATACTTAGTAAACTCTTGGAACATTGGAAGTTGGTTACACTCTTGGAAACCACCTAAGCCCATTGTTTTAGTGCCGGTCTCTGGCGTCACAATAACAACAGGGCTGTGTGCCCAATACGCTGCTGCAATTGCTGTTACACAGTTACTGATACCCGGGCCATTCTGGCCGATAACGACACCGTGGCGACCAGAGACTCGAGAGTAACCATCTGCCATGTGAGCAGCACCTTGCTCGTGTACCACTGGGACCAATCGAATGCCAGCAGGAGCAAAGATATCCATTGCATCCATAAATGCCGAACCCATGATGCCGAACATATCGGTGACATCATTGGCGACCATAGTTTCAACGAACGCTTCTGATGGTGTCATTGTTACTGTGCCGGAAACAACCGTACGTTTTTCTTGCTCACTCATTCTTCCATTCTCCTTGAGTTAACCTAAATTTCATTTTTCGGAATGAATTGTCTCTTTTTCGAATTCAAATTCACCTTAGTAGTAGATTTTTTGCGCGTCAACATTTTACGCTAAAATGGAACAATTCATTCTAATTAATAAAGCTGGATCACATTGTTGGTAGTTTTTCGTACAAAAAGTGCCGTTAACTCCAAGAGAGAGGTTAATAATCGATAGCAGTTCAAAAATCACAGCAGTCATGGAAGCGATAATGGGGAATAAAGAATGAACAATGAGGAATTGCGACCAACGAAACAGGTAAGTGTAAGAGAGCATTTCGGCATCGATAGCGACTTAACGGTGTTGGCCTTTGAGGAGGCGGGAGAATACGTACCGAAGATCGATCCCAACTCCTGTTTTGATCCTGAAGTCACGCTCGCAATATTAGCGGGCTTCACATCTAACCGTCGCACGCTAATACAAGGCACACACGGAACCGGCAAGTCTTCTCATATAGAGCAAGTGGCAGCACGATTAAATTGGCCATGCTTGAGGATCAACCTAGATGGGCACTTAAGCCGATTAGATTTCATTGGCAAAGATAGCATCGTCATTAAAGATGGAATGCAGGTAACGGAGTTTAAGGAAGGCATTCTTCCACAAAGTATTCAGCAACCCATCGCATTAGTATTGGATGAATACGATGTGGGCCGACCCGATGTAATGTTTGTGATTCAGCAACTGTTAGAGCAAGACGGCAAATACACTTCGCTCGAGCAAAACCGAGTGATCACTCCCCACCCTTCTTTCCGCCTGTTTGCGACCTGCAATACTCTGGGCTTGGGTAACTTTTCCGGTTTGTACTCTGGTACTCAAGTGCTTAACCATAGCCAACTTGACCGATGGAACATCATCGCGACACTTAACTATTTAGACCCACAACATGAAACTAAGATCGTGTTATCTAAGCGCCCAGAACTGAACAGTGAAATCGGTCAGCAGCTAGTTGAGAAAATGATCGCAACCGCTGGTTTAACGCGAAATGGTTTTAGAGCAGGCGATCTGTCGACGGTAATGTCTCCGAGAACCGTGATCACATGGGCAGAAAACATTCGAATATTCGATAACGTAGCGACGGCATTTAGGCTTTCATTCCTAAACCGTTGTGAAGATGAAGAGAAAGAGTTGGTGAGCGAATATTACTTCCGCTGCTTTGGTGAGGCCCTAGAAACGCCTACTCAGAATTATGCGCTGTCGGAGTCGTAAACCATGGGCAATGTTTCTTCTCAGCAAAAAAAGATCCTCGACCTTGGTGTGTCTGTCGCTAGGGCGATAAGTGGTGAATTGAACCTCAATTATCGGGGAGAGCGTCTCTATAACGGCAACTACCCTTGCTATTATCAGTCTGCCCACACCAACGATCTCACCTTTGTGTCTCGCCATGAGCTCATCAACAGTAAATTATCAATGAACGGTAAAATTGACTCCTCCGCATTGAGGCTGCTGCTTTCTGATGCTGAACTTCACTATTCACTGCGCCCAAAAAGCGAAGTCGAGCGTTTACTGTTCGATTTTTGCGAACAGGTACGAATCGAGTCACAAGTCCCAGCTTATCTAAAAGGCGTCACTAAAAGCATTCAGTTCAACTTTGCATATTGGAGCGATCAATATCATCGAAATGGCTTTACTGAATCCCGCATTGGTATTTTGTTGTTCACATTAATGCAGGTCATCCACACTCGCTTAACGGGTGTCCCAGTCTCGGAGCCCATCGCTGAAACCATTGAATCAACTCGGGCAGGCATCGTGCCTACTTTCGGGAACTATCTAAAACAATTGAAGGAACATCGAACCGATCAACAGCGGTTTGCGCACTATGCCCACGAGCTCGCGTCTCTGGCGCAAGAGCTCATCAACCAAGAACAAGAGGGTGAAAGCTCAAGCACACCAACGGTCGAAGAAGATATTAAAATCCTCGCGCAACTTGCTCTAATCGTTGATGGTGACATTGAAGATGAAGAGGTTGATGCGGACATCACTGGCAGTAGTAAGGTATTTGAGCTCTCCGGTGCCAATTACCAGATATTTAACTCAGAATTCGATCAAGTGATCGCCGCAGATAAGCTTGTTAGGCGTGCCCTATTATTCGAACTGAGGCAAAAACTCACTGATGACTTGATGGCGAGACATGTGAATACCCGACGCTTAGCCGCCATGCTGTCTGGTTTTGTTGCCACACCACAACAAATTCGACGCCAAGAACACCTAGAAGAAGGCATCGTCAACGCCACCGCCATCACTAAGCTCATCACTTCTCCTTTAGACCGTACGGTTTTTTATCAACCTGAAATTGGCCCGTCCCACCAATGTGCCATCACGTTTTTGATGGACTGTTCGGGATCAATGCAAAAACACAGTCACAAACTCAGCCTACTAATGGATACGATTCTCAAATCCGTTGGGCTCGCCAATATCCCCTTCGAGATTATCGGCTTCACCACCAACAACTGGAATGGTGGCAAGGTCTATCGTCAATGGCTTAAACAAGGCCAACCGAAACATCCTGGGCGTTTAAATGAGGTTAGACATATCGTATTTAAAGATTTTGATACGCATTGGAGGCGCGCTCGACTCGGTATTGCCAGCCTTCGTAAAGCAGACATCTTCAAAGAAGGAATTGATGGAGAAGCGGTTCAGTTTGCTAGCCAGCGATTGCAGCAACACAGCGCACAACGAAAGATCTTGTTTGTGTTTTCGGACGGTTGCCCAATGGATACCGCCACCAGCACAGCCAATGATCAATTCTATTTAGATAACCACCTCAAACAGGTGATTGAACGTGAGACGACCAAGAATAATATTGAGCTCCATGGCGTAGGTATGGGTGTCGATTTGAGCCCCTATTATCGCAGTAACATTACGTTGGATACTCAAGAGAGCTGCTTGTTTGGACTATGTAGAGGGATCTTTGAGATGCCAAAGCGTGTTTAAACGGTGAAGCGTTGGCTAGCAACTCGCTAGCCTCACTGATAGAGCGGACTTTACGGAGAGCCCAACAGTGACCATGCCGACACGGCCATCAAATATCCACCAATCAACATCAATACACCAAACACCAACTTCCTCAATTGATCATTAGACAAAGGGGGTGGAAAACGCCGCGCAAACATGGTTACAAGCGCCACCAAGGGAACAGCAATAGCAGATAACCACAGTATGCTTGGTTCCATGTCGCCTGCAGCATAGACATTGACGGTACGGGACATCGACGTACAAGCGAATACCATCAGCAATGTACTTCGTACAAGATCGAGCGTAAAAGGCTGCCGATAAAGATGATAAACAATCGGCGGACCCGCCATCCCAAACAGCCCACCCGCGAGACCAGGACTAAACCCTGACACAAAAAATGATAGGGTTGCTGAGCGTTCTGTTCTGGTTTTAGGTTTGAACATAAAGCTCAGACCTGCGAATAACACCATCGCGCCCAATAACCCTCGCAGGATATGCGTTGCCGACCCAGTCAACTCATCCAGCAAGAACACTCCCAACGACACGCCGGGGATAATACCAATCACTAACACCACCAAAATCTTGAGATCACCAAGCAGTGGCTTGCCCATCAACGCAACTAAACAGTTAAACAAGGTCACGATGCTAACCACGGCGGCGATCACGGGCAACGAAACCAGATTAAGGCTTACCGTGAGACCAATTATGATAATACCCAACCCAAAACCCGTGACGGTTTGGAAATAGGTACCTATCGCAATGGTGGCAAGAATGGCGAGTAAAACAGGTAACTCCATTGGCAATCCTAATTAGGTCTATTTTAACTTAGTATGAGTACGAGCTTTGAGTTCTAGTCTTAGTACCTAAACTCAAATTCTGATTCTTCTCTTTCTTTAGCGTCTTGCTCTTCTGGAGTTTTTTGATCTTCTGAAGATTTTTGAGCCTCAGCTTCCATATCCGTCGTTGCATTTACCGCTTTGCCTTGTTGTGCTTGCACGGCAGTCACCGCGATTACATTAAAGATATCTTCGGCACTGCACCCTCTGGATAGGTCATTGGCAGGTTGGTTCAACCCTTGCAACAACGGACCAATCGCGACCGCGCCACCAAGCCTTTCAGCAAGCTTGTAACCGATATTGCCAGCTTCTAAGTTTGGGAATATCAACACGTTAGATTCGCCCTTAACCTCAGAATCGGGCAACTTTTTCGCCGCAATTTCAGTGACAATCGCCGCGTCGAGTTGAACATCCTGATCAACTGCAATTCCGGGGCAACGTTGCTTCACTAACAGGGCGGCATTACGAACCTTATCGACCGATTCATGCTTCGCACTGCCATTGGTAGAAAACGACAACATTGCCACTTTCGGTTCTTCCATCAACAGCGTTTGAGCACTGTTTGATGCAGCCACTGCGATCGATGCAAGCTCGGTTTCATTGGGATTAATCACCAAACCACAATCACTGAAAATCATGCCGCCTTTAAGGTTATGGAAAGGCTCGCACAACATCATCAAAAAAAAGCTCGATACCAATTCACTGTCTGATGCCGGGCCGATGATCTGCACCGCAGCTCGCACCACATCTGACGTCGTGTAAACCGCTCCATTTACCGTGCCGTCGACCAGCCCTTCTCGTACCATCAAGTTGGCAAAAATCAGTGGGTCTTCGACCTTCTCCAACGCATCGTCATACGACATGCCTTTGGCTTTTCTTAGCCCATACAGACGTTCAGTCAACACAGCTTTGAGTGCTGATGTTTGTGGTGAAACAATGTGAATGCCCGTAAGGTTAATATGATGCAACTGCGCGACTTCAATGATCGCCTTTTCTTCCCCCACCAACGTGATATAAGCGAGCTGTTTATCTATCGCTAATCGTGCTGCTGCGAGTACCCGTGGATCTTCCGCTTCGCTCAAAACCACACGCTTACGATCTAAGTGCGCCTTATCAATAATCCGTTCAATTGCCTTCATAATAAAAATCCATTTATTGAGATTAATTGTTCCATATGTTAACTTTATATTATTGAAATAATAAAAAAGGTCAAATATTATTCAGATAATTGAAGAATAATGATTTCATATGTACACTCTTAGGCATAGACATATCGCAAGGATGAATCACTGTATGCAAACAGAAACACCACAAGTTCAAGGAGATACACCGACACTTAGGCTTTTTGCTCTATTAGAGGTAATCGCACAGAAAGACGAATTCATTTCTCTTCAAGGATTAGTCGAAGAAACCGGGCTACCGAAACCGACGTTACACCGTATGCTGCAACAACTGGAATCAGCAGGCATCATTCAAAGAGATGGTGACGATAAGCACTACAGCTCAGGTATTCGACTCAGAAAACTGGCTGAGAACCTACTGTTCAATAGCACTATGCACAGTGCAAGACGTACGATTCTTGAAAGCCTGCGTGCAGAAGTTGGCGAGAGCTGCAACCTGACAGCCCTATCAAGCGGTGAGATCATCTATCTTGACCGTGCCGAAACTGAAGCCCCTCTTCGCTTTCACCTGCATCCAGGCTCTCGCGTTCCCGTGCACTGCTCGGCTACTGGCAAACTGTTTTTAGCACACATGTCTAAGTCGCAGCGCAGACGACTAATTGAAAATGTGCCGCTGACTCAATACACGGTAAAAACCATTACCGACTACTCGGTATTAGAGCAAAACATTGAAGAAGCGAAAATCCAAGGGTTTGCCATTGATGATGAAGAGTTTCTTCCAGGTTTAGTGTGTATTGCGGTACTCATCCCATCACCAACTGGTCAATCCAACCTTGGCTTAGCAATACAAGCGCCTGTGATTCGAGTGAAGCCAGATGAAGCGATTAAGTTTTTACCTGCACTGCAAAAAGCCGCGAAAGCATTAGCGAAGATCGAAGCTGACAATTGGAGTCAGCAATAGACTTTTCTTAAAAAATTTCGAAGTCCATGACTTAGCTGATCATGGATTTCGAAAATCCTACTTTGATAAATATTTATTTGGTAAGCATGGATTGGGTAAACATCGCTTTGGTAAACAATGCTCTCACAAACAAGGACTTCAAAACTATCGAACTAACGACCACAATCTTCGATTAATCAAAACTTGGTCGAAGTAACCTGAACACTCACCAACCCGCACATCAGCAACACGTCTGAAGTAATCACAACAAAGGAATCACGATGCTAAACATTAAGAACCAGCACTTACTCTCTTTTATGGTGACAGAAGCGAACAACGCAGTTGCAGTCACAAATCCAGCAACGGGTGAACTCATCGGACACGCACCGATATCATCAGAAACAGAGTTAGCGAGCGCGATTGAACGAGCTCATGTAGCGCAGAAAGAGTGGGCAAAGGTTCCAGCTAAGTCTCGAGCCGCATCACTGCACCGCTGGCACCAGTTAATCATTGAAAATAAAGAAGATCTTGCTCGAATCATGACGATTGAACAGGGTAAACCGTTAGCAGAAGCGGTAGGTGAAGTGGTTTATGGTGCAAGCTTTATTGAATGGTTCGCTGAAGAAGCCAAGCGCACTTATGGTGATTCCATTCCTAGTACAGTCGCTGGTAAACGCTTGGTAACCATCAAGCAACCTATCGGAGTCGCGTGTGCCATTACGCCATGGAACTTCCCTGTTGCAATGATCACTCGTAAAGCAGCACCTGCATTAGCTGCCGGTTGTAGCTTTGTCGTGAAACCTTCAGATGAGACACCACTTTCCGCGTTTGCTGTGGTCGAACTGGCTTACCAAGCGGGTATCCCTAAGGATCTGCTCCAAGTCGTATTAGGTGATAGCCCAGAACAGATTGGTGAGCTATTCACATCACATCCATTGATTAAAAAAATCTCTTTCACTGGATCGACCCGTGTGGGCAGTATTTTGATGGCTCAAGCAGCAAAAGGCATTAAGCGCACTTCTATGGAGCTCGGCGGCAATGCACCTTTTATTGTGTTTGACGATGCCGACATTGATGCTGCGGTTCAAGGCGCAATGGCTTCGAAATTCCGTAATGCTGGGCAAACTTGTGTCTGTGCAAACCGATTCTACGTTCACAGTAAAGTGTACGATGAGTTCGTGACTAAATTCGATCAAGCGGTTCAACAGCTTAAGGTTGGTAACGGCTTAGATGAAGGTGTAACCATTGGTCCTGTTGTCAGTCAGAATGCGAAGAACAACATCCAAGCATTAATAGACCGAGCGATTGAACAAGGAGCTGAGCCTGTTACTCCAATTAAGGATCTTGATGGGCTTTTCCTTCAGCCTGTCATTCTTAAAGATGTGAAACACAGCATGGACATTGTTCAGCAAGAGATCTTTGGCCCTGTCGCTCCTGTGATGCAATTCGACACTGACGAAGAGCTTATTGAGATGGCAAACGATACGATTTACGGTTTAGCGTCTTACTTCTACAGCCAGAACATTCACCGTGTATGGAACATTGCAGAGGCACTTGAATACGGGATGGTCGGCATAAATGATGGCCTCATCTCAACCGAGGTAGCGCCTTTTGGTGGCGTTAAGCAATCAGGTATTGGCCGAGAAGGCGCTAAAGAAGGCATCGATGAGTACATGGACATTAAATACTTATGTTTTGGTAATAACTAGGTTTCAGTAACAATTGGGTTTAGCAAGTAATTAAATCTTAGTGAGCACTAACCTGGCCCACTCTCCCCCTTCCCACCACAAAAATGAATCAAAAAAAGCCGCGCTATAAAAGCGCGGCACCTTGGGCTCGGTTAAAGGGGGTTTCTTTTTTTAGTATTTTACATTCTCTGTTTTTGTTATTCGGTTGCTTCACTATTCTTGCGCTTTCAGCTTTAGACGCATCGCGTGCAGCACTGGCTCTGTATAACCACTCGGCTGAGCACAGCCCTCAAATACCAACTGGCACGCTGCTGAAAACGCAATGCTGTTTTCAAAATCAGGCGCCATATTTTGGTAGCTTGGATCCCCTGCATTTTGTTCATCAACCACTGCTGCCATGCGCTTCATGGTTTTCATTACTTGGGCTTCCTCGCAAATGCCGTGACGTAACCAGTTAGCGATGTGTTGGCTTGAAATACGCAGCGTTGCACGGTCTTCCATTAATCCCACATCGTTAATATCAGGCACTTTCGAACAACCTACGCCTTGGTCAATCCAACGAACTACGTAACCAAGAATACCTTGCGTATTATTGTCCAGTTCGTTTTGGATATCTTGCGCAGTCAGCTTTTGATTGCCTAACAATGGGATAGTAAGAATATCGTCAACATTTGCTCTCACACGCTCACGAAGCTCTTTCTGACGGCTAGGAACACTCACCTTGTGATAGTGCAAGGCATGCAGAGTCGCCGCCGTTGGAGAAGGAACCCAAGCGGTATTGGCACCGGCTTGTGGGTGTCCAATTTTCGCGTCCATCATCTTCGCCATGTTGTCTGGCTCTGGCCACATACCTTTACCTATCTGGGCTTTACCTTGCAGGCCACAAGCTAAGCCAAGATCAACGTTTTGATCTTCGTATGCGCCAATCCAAGTCATGGTTTTAAGCTGTGTTTTAGGCGCAAAAGGACCTGCTTCCATACTAGTGTGGATCTCATCACCCGTTCGATCTAGGAAACCTGTGTTGATGAACACGACACGGTCTTTGGCTGCGCGAATACACTCTTTCAAGTTCACAGAGGTACGACGCTCTTCGTCCATAATGCCGACTTTAATGGTGAAGCGTTCTAAACCTAGTGCATCTTCAATGCGCCCAAACAATTCATTAGTAAACGCAACTTCTTCAGGGCCATGCATCTTAGGTTTTACAATATTGATGCTATTTGCGGTTGAGTTTTGGTAAGGGCTATTACCCTTTAAATCGTGCATAGCGATAAGTGATGTAACCATGCCATCCATGATACCTTCAGGCACTTCATTACCTTCGGCATCAATAATCGCAGGGTTAGTCATAAGGTGGCCCACATTGCGTATGAACAACATGCTGCGACCTTTAAGTGAGATTTCGCCCCCCGTCACACTGGTGTATTGACGATCGGGGTTCAGATTGCGAACAATGGTTTTACCGTTTTTCTCTAACGACTCTTGCAGGTCACCCTTCATTAAGCCTAACCAGTTGCGGTAAGCCAATGCTTTGTCTTCACCGTCAACGGCAGCTACAGAATCTTCGCAATCCATAATCGTGGTTAGTGCCGATTCCACCAACACATCTTTAATACCTGCAACATCGACGCTACCAATTGGCGCGCTCGGGTCGATTTGAATTTCGATATGGAGATTATTATGTTTAAGCAGGATACAAGAAGGCGCGCTTGCGTCTCCTTGATAACCAATAAACTGGTTACGATCAATTAGAGTGACTTCTTCGCCATTATCTAACGTTGCTGTCAGCGTGTTGCCAATGCTCACATTGCTGATGCTGTATTTGGTCACGTCTTTATGAGAAACACCATTCAGCGGTGCGGCATCATCAAGGAACCCGCGCGCATAACTCACTACTTTAGCGCCACGAACAGGGTTAAAGCTTCCACCTTTCTCTGCACCGTCGCTTTCACTTATCACATCGGTGCCGTAGAGCGCATCGTATAAACTGCCCCAGCGCGCGTTTGCTGCGTTAAGTGCAAATCGCGCGTTCATGATAGGCACCACAAGCTGCGGCCCAGCTTGTGTTGCGATTTCAGGCTCTACGCTTGCAGTGGTAACTTGAAAGTCTTCGCCTTCTGGCACTAGGTAGCCAATCTGCTGCAGGAACTGTTTGTACTCTGCTGCATCCAGTGTTTGACCAGCACGCTCTTGGTGCCACACATCAATTTGATGTTGAAGATCTTCACGCTTGATAAGCAAAGCACGGTTCTTTGGTGCCAGATCTTTAAGGATGGCTGCGAAAGATTGCCAAAAGTCCTCTGCAACTATGCCTGTTCCAGGAATGACCTGTTCATTAATTAATTGGTAGAGGGTGCTATCAATGCTCAAGCTTCCCTGTTGAATACGACTGCTCATAAAATCTCTCTCAAATTAACCGCTGACTACTAAATAAATTTACGTAACTGACGATAATTTAGCTAATTTATGCCACTTATATTGGATATTCACAAAATAAATACCACAAAAACTGTGTTATCCCGTCACACCACTTTCGATTTCATTGGCGACACTTTTGATCAAGCGACGCATCCACTGGTGGTCTGGATTGGTTTGTAACAATGGGCTCCACGCCATCTTCACCTCAAAGGGCTCAATCGCAAATGGCGCAGGTTTGATCAATAACCTTGGATTATTGCGCTGCAGTTGCGCCGCTTTGGTTGGAATGGTCAGGATCAGATTCTTCTGTTGCGCGAAGAGAATCGCCGACAAATAGTGTCGAGTAAACACCGTGATGTTACGGGTTTTACCAATGCGCATTAATGCTTCATCTATCCACCCCAACTTTTGTGCTTCACTTGGGTTGATCCCCACTCCGGTTCCCATCCCCGTCTTACTTACCCAGATATGTTGCGCCTTTAAATAAGACAAAATATCAAAGTTATCGGCTATTGGATTATCACAGCTAAATAGGCAAGAGAACCCATCATGCCAAAGGCTCATCTGGTGAAAGGACTGTGGAATGTCATCGAAACGGTTGATGATTATATCAACCGTGCCTTGCTCTACATCCTGATAGCTCACATCACTTGGCGTCATGATATCCAGTCGTATTTTCGGCGCTATCTCACTCAGTTTTTTCAATAGCGGCTGAATAATGGTCGACTCAGCATAGTCACTCGCCATGATACGAAACACGCGCTCACTGTCTTCTGCATTAAACTCTGTGGTCGGCTGCAGTGTCTTTTCTACATTCGCCAAAATGTTGCGGATCAGAGGTTGCAACTTTTGTGCGCGCTCGGTCGGCACCATCCCTTCACTGGTTCTCACCAATAGCGGATCTTCAAATAGATCACGCAGTCGGCGCAGTCCATTACTCATGGCTGGTTGAGTTATTCCTAATTGATTTGCCGCTCGTGTAACGTTTCTTTCACGTAGCAACATGTCTAAATACACAAGCAAATTAAGGTCTATACGAGCAATATTCATAAGAAAAATACCGAATATAATAACTATAAATTAACAAAATTATCACATGCGTGGTTATTCTTTGTCCATAGCAAAGTTTTAATCCAAGCCAATTTGGCAACCATACCCCACGTGAAACTAAGGAATAGTTATGTCGCAAATTACACAAGATATCGAAATGATAGAAGTTGCAAAAAGCGCTGCAGGTGCTCCATGGGATGCAATCAATACTGAATCTGCTGCTCGTATGCGAGCTCAAAACAAATTCAAAACAGGTCTAGATATCGCGCAATACACGGCAGATATCATGCGTGCGGATATGGAGGCTTACGATAAAGACAGCTCTCAATACACTCAGTCTTTAGGTTGCTGGCATGGTTTTATCGGCCAACAAAAGCTGATTTCTATTAAGAAGCACTTTGATGGCAAGACAGATCGCCGCTACCTATACCTTTCGGGTTGGATGGTTGCTGCACTTCGCTCTGACTTTGGTCCACTTCCAGACCAGTCAATGCATGAGAAAACATCGGTTGCAGGTCTAGTAGAAGAACTATACACATTCCTGCGCCAAGCTGATGCACGTGAACTGGGTGGTTTGTTCCGTGAACTGGATGCTGCTCGTGAAGCAGGCGACGTTAACCAACAAGACCTTATCCAAGACAAAATCGACAATCACGTTACACACGTAGTGCCAATCATTGCCGATATCGATGCAGGTTTCGGTAACGCAGAAGCGACTTACCTAATGGCTAAGCAGATGATTGAAGCGGGTGCTTGTTGTCTACAAATCGAAAACCAAGTAGCCGATGAGAAACAATGTGGTCACCAAGACGGCAAAGTAACGGTTCCACACGCCGACTTCCACGCGAAACTTCGCGCACTTCGTTACGCATTCCTTGAGCTAGGCATCGATAACGGCATCATTGTTGCTCGTACCGATTCACAAGGTGCTGGTCTGACAAAAGAAATCGCTGTTGTAAAAGAGCCAGGCGACCAAGGTGACATCTACAACTCATATTTAGATGTTGAAGAGATCGATGTAGCTGACATGAAGCAAGGCGACGTTTGCTTCAACCGCGAAGGTAAGCTAGTACGTCCTAAGCGTCTACCTTCAGGCTTGTACCAATTCCGTCAAGGCACTGGTGAAGACCGTTGTGTGTTTGACTGTATCGAAGCTATCAACGCTGGTGCCGACCTACTTTGGATTGAAACCGAAAAGCCTCACATCGGCCAAATCAAAGAGATGATGGATGGCGTTCGTGAAGTTCACCCTAACGCGAAACTGGTATACAACAACTCTCCATCGTTCAACTGGACACTAAACTTCCGTCAACAAGCATACGATGCGATGGTTGAAGCTGGTGAAAACGTATCTGCATACGACCGTGCTAACCTAATGAGTGCGGAATACGATGAGTCTGAACTTTCTAAGCGTGCTGACGACAAGATCCGTACGTTCCAAGCAGATGCATCTCGTGAAGCAGGTATCTTCCACCACTTGATTACTCTACCTACGTACCACACTGCGGCACTGTCTACTGACAACCTTGCGAAAGAGTACTTCGGCGATCAAGGCATGTTGGGTTACGTTGCAAATGTTCAACGTAAAGAAATCCGCCAAGGTATCGCGTGTGTTAAACACCAAAACATGTCTGGTTCAGATATGGGTGATGACCACAAAGAGTACTTTGCTGGTGAGAACGCACTAAAAGCAGCAGGTGAAGCAAATACATCGAACCAATTTGATTAATCGCTAACGCTTTTGATTAGCCGCAAAAACTAAAGCCTCCCCCGCCCTTCTCTCTTACTTAGGTAAGATCCGGGGGAAGGCTTTGAGATAAAGCTTGTACTGCCGGCTTTATCTCAAAGTCTCAGATTTGTGCCCTAACCCACGGCCAAGTGAGAAACTTCGGTTTAAGCTAACTGTATTCATGTTTTATGAGATTCCTGTTTGTTGAAATTTCTTTTGATTGAGAGCGCCTATGACTTCAATACCTAAACACCTACAAGATGCAAAAACACTGCTATCAGAGAATGGTTTCGCAACAGGTGATACTTGGTATCACGGAACCTCTTCAGCATTAATCGCTTCCATTAAAGGCCAAGGGCTAAAACGCTCGGGCGATAAAGCACTCAACCAGGCTGCCATAAAAACCATGGCAACCATTGGCAATAACTACACCGAGTCTGTAGAGCCGGTCTTCCTAACTCAGAGCAAAGAGCTTGCGTATTACTGGGCACAACAAACCGTAAGAGAGCGCAGCGTTCGTTTCGAAGGAGAGGAACAGCCTGTTGTCTTAGAGGTGAATTTATCTGACAAGCAACGCGCTAAAGTAAGACCAGACGTTGGCGCAATGAGCTTGCTAATGATGAGTGTAGGCGAACAGTTCATGGTTCACCTCGCTAAGGTTTACCAAGAGAACGACATTGCAGGCCCAGATATCGATCTTCGTACCGCAGACCGCATGGATTACCTGAACAAACTGGGTATGGCATACATCGATGAAGACATCAGCCGAGCTTGCGTTGTGGAGTTATCCGAAAGCGAAGTATCAAAACCTGAATTATCCGAGGCGTAATGAAGCGTTACGAGCTTACGATAAGCACTAATCAGAATAAAAATGGCTCCCAATCGGGAGCCATTTTTGTGTGGGATATTATGTTCGATATCTAATTGAGGCTATTGACACAAGCGGCCTTGCTGCGCGGCCTGAACCATTTCGATATCGCCTTGTAGAGAGCGGTATACGATCGTATTCCACACTTCACCATTATCCATTTCAAACTCAATCGCGTAATTCAAACCAGCCACAACTTGAGTTCGAACGCTCAAAATCTGTTTAAGCTTTGCAGACGTGTTCATTTGACTAAGCACGGCGTCTAACGCTTGCTCAGCTTGTGGTGTGACTTCACTTTTCGACCAACCACCTGTTAGGTTTTTAGTACTACAGATCGGATTCGTATTCTCTTGTGATTGAGTCATCACTTCACCATTCTGACTGCATCCAGTCAGAGCAACCACGCCAACTAAAGTCGCTACTCCAAGTAGTGATGTTAATCGTGCTTTCTTCATAAATCCTCACTAAATAAATCATTCAGTTTTAACAAGTGACCACACCGTTATCTCGGTGTTTCATATGCTTACAAGCTTAAACCGCTAATGTCATCACTTCATCAGAGATTATGGTGTAACTACTCTATAAACACAGAAAACTGTCAGAAAAACAAAGCCGAGTGTTCATACTCGGCTTGTTATTTCACCTATTCGAGATTTGTGCCTTAATGAAAATAGACCAACATCTCGACATCATCACCTTGCTGCTCTGCACTTAACAAGAAATGTAAGTACCCTTCCTCAGTCACTGGTATTTGTAGATACTCATTGCTGCCACGATAATCCGACGCATAGTCATGCTGCCCAGCGGTTGGCCAATATGCACGGCTCGCAAACAGATCAACATTCCCTTGCTCTGTTGAACCAATGTTTTGATCGGTTAACCATACGCGAACCTCTCTTACCCCCTCTGGAACATAAACGGCAGCGTAACGTTGTTGATGAACCGTAAACAGGCGAGCGTTACCAGATTCTAATACCACAGGCGTTAGGTCATCTTGCTCTGGAATTGGTGGAGCAGGTTGCTCTGTTTCTAACGATGCAAGCAGCTTAACCCCGTGGAATTCAGTTCGTCCCGTAACACTCATGTAGTAACGACCAGGCTTAATATATCCCGTTGCCTCTGGCTCAAATGTCACCACCTCATTACTGCCACTGCCATATTGACTGAACTCAAAATCATAGTAATGCGCAGTGCGGTTATAACTCACGTAGAGATCTGCATCCCCCTGATTTTGTCCTTCAATTGATACCTCAAAATAGGTGGTGTGCTCAGGCACGTCGACGTAGAACAGCTGCTCACTGTATGCGTCACCGCTCAACACCACACTTTGGTTAGCGACAAGAACCTTGATTTGATCGCTTGGTTCTGTCGGATCCGTGGGTTCTCCGGGTTCCGGTTTATCTTCAGTCGTTACCGTATCTAACCAACGCTCAAACTCACCGTCGTACTGCTGACCAAGCACTTTAACCTGCTTTGCCCAGTCAGCGAACTGACCAGAACGAGACAGTGCCAGTAAGCTTTGTACTTCATTAGGATGCTCTTCTAGCATAAAGCGGGTCGCTAAATACCCCCATCGGTAAATACGATTCGAATCATGAGAGTAAGTGGTCGCAAACACATCCGATAGGCGCATCTTACCATTATCAATTAAGCGAATTGCGGCATCGTAGCCTTGCTTGTAGTGCATATATTCAGCGAAACCTTCTAACCACCAGACTACATAACCATGAGCTAAGTTATCATTAAATGAACCATGTAGATTGAAGCGTGCATCTAGGTAATGCGTATATTCATGTTCAAAATTCAGAATAGAGAGCTCATCACCATTGTTATAACGATAAGCCACAAAACGCGCGACATTATCCAAGTCGGCCGGATTGCCCTCTAAATACTGACCACCGTTATCTGTCGTATTGCCAAACAGGAATGAAGAGTAGTCAACATAGCTGCCTTTGCTACCAAATACCGCGATCTCAACATTATGATTGTTGTCGTCAGCCACTGGTTGCTGCCCAGTATTGGCCACTCGATGGAAGTCTGCCTCTTTTGCCGCCAATACATCACATGCCTTTGCAGCTTGTGACTCGGTTAAATTTTGAGAGCGAAGAATAGCAGGACCTTGGCACTCGTAGCGGTTAGGCAATATACGTCGAGCAACGTCGCGTTTCGCCTGTTCAAGATCGAGTGCGTTCAAACCCTCTGGTGCAAAGTATCCCAGCATTTCTACTGCCGCTAGCCACAGTTTGTCGTGCTCACTACCCAATGGATTTTGCGCCATCACATCTTGCATCACTTGTAACGCTTTATCTTTGGTCGCTTTATCTGGGCTTGCTAGCAATCTCCCAGTCTCGCGCACCGCGTTGTAAACCAGAAAACTTGCATCTGTTTCCAAAGCCCATCGATTGTCACGAGCAAATGCCGCTAGTGTATCTATATGTTGGGTGTTGTTTGCTAGGTAATCGTAGAAATCATCTCGCGCGGCATGGCCAGCCATCGCTCTAAATAGGTTATTAAGCCCATCGACCCACTGTATGTCTTGCGCCGTTTCACGGTTGAAGTGGCTAAGTGCCGCAAGTTGTGCATCCATAGTGAGTGAGAGTTGCTTAACGTTGTCGACCATTAATGTCAGGCTCTTCAGCGCACCAACTTGTTCTCGCCCTTGGTTTAGCGAATGGGGATTAGCAAGAAATGCATTGGTTGAGTGTGCAAATCGCTCGCTTAATTCTTCAGAGAAGTCCTCCGCCTGGGCGTTATAACGAACGTAATAAGCTGCACGAACAAATTCACCTAAGTTTTCAAGTTTGCGTGCTTGCTCAGCTTCGCCTCGGTAACGGCCGATCTCTAAGTTAAGTAGCTTACTGATTTGGTTCAGACTAGCTTCGCTGTAGATATTGGCTAACGAATTCTTTGATGCTGAGAACCAAGAGCTATAACAACTGTTGTCGGCTAGTGAAACCGCATGAGCGAGATCAGATGACAACTTAAGCTCAGGCACCTCACACTGATTTTCAGCAAAAGAGAAAGTAGATGCACTAGAAAGTAAGAAAGCTAGTGCCAAACGGTGACGTGGAAATAAACGAGTATGAAGCATAATTATATTTGTTAGTTGTATGTGTGGCTCGCTGTTATATTCCCTACAATTATAAAGATGAATTTGGTTGCGTATTAATTATGAGATTGCTTCAAAAAATAGATATTTGGCATCAGTTTATAAAACCAAAGGTTTATGCTCGCTAGCTGCATCAGGGCGACCGCATGAGCGCCTAGTTTTCACAACTTGTCTATCCAACATCTCACACGCCCAGAAAACATCATTCGTCATCCGTTTGAACAAATACTCTTAACCTTGAGATTATCCGCTTTAAATTATGTCGTCTTAAGTATATTGTTATTAGCAAGTAACAAGCATGTTATACAATAAAATAATAATGAAGGAAGAAACATGAGCAGTAACAATAGCCAACAAGATGGTAAACGAGACGTTACTCTGCGTTTTTTAGCTGAACCCGGGGATGTGAACTTTGGTGGTAAAGTTCATGGTGGCGCAGCAATGAAATGGATCGATTTAGCGGCCTATGCTTGCTCTGCAGGATGGAGTGGTAAATATTGCATTACGGCCTACGCTGGCGGTATTCGATTTGTTGCCCCAATCCATGTAGGCAACTTGGTAGAGGTAAGTGCGAAAGTTATCTATACCGGTTCGTCTTCTATGCATATTGCTATCGATGTACAAGCGAGCGATCCTAAAGAGTTGAACAACCGTCTAACCACTCACTGTATCGTTATTATGGTTGCGGTTGATGAAAATGGTAACCCGACTAAAGTCCCTGAGTGGGTACCAGAAACTCCAGAAGACATCGAATTAAGAGACTCTGCGATTCGCCTAATGAACATGCGAAAACAGATCGGTAAAGAGATGGAAGCGCACGTGAAGTATCTGAAATAAAGTCAATCATTAGGCATCGTTTAATACCTAGCCTTTTCAGCCCCCAAACTGTTTCAATGCCAAGCACGCGCTTGGCATTCGTTTATCTAACCCTACCTTCCTATCTAACATGCCCCAAACTGCCTGGTATTTCGTGTAATATACACTTTGGGACGAAGTGTAGTATTGCATTTATCCATCGTACCGTCTCCAAAGGCATTCATCCACGGTTAAACCCGTGATATTCTGTACCCGAATAATAAAAAAGCAGAAACGTTTAGTTTCTGCTTTCGATTGATTTACGCTACTTCATCTCGATTAAGCGCTTACCGTTGATACCAAGCAGTTATCCTCACCAAACTCATTAGGGATATAACGATCGGCATTAGTATCGTTTACCCATTGCTGATCATCAACAAGGTAGCGGAATTGAAACTCGCCATCTTTAGGCAGGCGAGTTTTAAACTTATATACTTTCCCTTTCGCCAACTTTTTCATTGGCGTAGCTTTCCAATCAAGGAAATCAGCAACGATAGACACAGAATTCGCTTCTTGAGCTTCTAGCTCAAAAGTCACTTCAACTTCATCTTTCGTTTTAAAAAAACGTTTATTAATCATTAGCAAGCTCCATTTGTAAAGTAAGCAGACACAAGGCTATGAGTGTCTAAATTTCATTCATCTACCTAAGATAATATGTAATTTGGCTCACATAAACAACAGCTCCTTACACTAACAAAAACGTTATTGCTTGCCAATTGATTGCGTATCAAAAGAAAAGCTCATTAACACCTTTTCAAAAGGCGCTTCTGCAAATGATTGTTCCGCAGAATGCTGAGTAAAGCCGATAAAACCTTCCCCGCTTTGTTTGCCTTTTGATTGAGTGCCCTCCTGTTTAGCGACCTCTAAGGTTTGGATCTGAACACGATCACCGAGGAAGAGTTGATCCACCAGCACCACACGGCTGCGCTGTTGGTCATGCTTAAACAAGCCTAGATAATAAAAGACACCGCTGCCTTGGTTAGACACCCACATTGGCGCGACATAAAAATGAGTTTCTCCCAATTTGGCAGCAAACAGTTTTTGAGTATCAACGGTTATCACTCCCCGCTCTACCCCCGAGTCGTAACGTCCAGAAGCCAGCGATTGCGGCTCATCTACTTCATTAATAAAAGCGTAAGCATTCGTTTCAGGTACTTTGATTGTCCAAGGGTTGGTTGTCTTCAAATCAAACACAGTTTCAACAACCGAGTCATAACTCACTTGAGAAGAAGGGAACTTCGCCAAGATCTCTTCATCACTTAAATTGAAGCGATATACACCCGCTACCACTACGACAACCAACATGACAATTGGAATCAGTAAGATCAGGGGAATCGGTAAGATTTTCTTTTTCATGCACAATTTTATTCTTTTGTTTTCATCCTGTTGTGCAGACCATAAAGGGCTTTAGTATAATTATCAATACAGGCTAACCAGAACTGGAGCACGGATGGCTATCAATTATAGTAAAGATAAAAATATCAGAAGTTGCGAATGTCGCTGTGGTGCAGTCAATCTAGTGTGTAGAGGAGAACCTCAACGAACCTCAGTCTGTCACTGCTATGAATGTCAGAAACGAACCGGCAGTGTGTTTGGTGTGCAAGCTCGATTTCTAACCGAACAAGTCATGCTCAGCGGAGAAGTGACCTCTTTCTCTCGCATCAGTGATATGGGTAATGAAGTCACCTATCAGTTTTGCCCTAAGTGTGGCACCACCATGCTTTTGCAGTCGGTTGCCGCCGCCGGTTTTTATATCGTCCCGCTCGGGTTATTTAAAGAGCAAGACTTCCCACTGCCGAGCTTTTCGGTTTACGAAGAACGCAAACACGGTTGGGTTAAGTTCGACCACCAAATGAGCCGTTACAGCTAGTTCGTCATTGAACGTTATCTTTGTATAGCAACACTATTAAAACAAACTGCAATACTGTTGCCTAAGATCAAATATCAAAACCGCACAGCGCTAGCGTATCTTTTCGCTAGCGTTATAATCTTGCTCCTGCATTTAACCCAGGGTGAACCAAATGATTTCTAAGTTACCTCGCTGGGTTGAATACGGCGCTTTACTGTTAGCAGGCCTAGCTGGCAGCGTTAATGCCATCGGCTTACTCGGCTTCCAGCACCAAGCTATCTCCCACATATCCGGCACCATGTCTTTGTTGGGCAGTAGCTTACTAACCCCCACTAGTACTTCCATACACCTGCTATTAGTCATCATAAGTTTTATGTCGGGCGCTGCTTTCAGTGGATTCTTTATTGAAAACCAAGCTCTGAAATTGGGGCGCCGATACGGTGTTGCGCTATGTATTGAGGGCGGATTGCTATTTTTGGCGCTATGGGCACTACTGGAAGGTTATACTTCAGGTCAATACTTCGCTTCAGCCGCCTGTGGCTTGCAGAATGCAATGATCACCACTTACAGCGGTGCGATTATTCGTACCACGCACATGAGTGGCATCATTACCGATCTTGGGATCATGATTGGCGCTCGCCTCAAAGGCACACCGTTTGACCGTCGAAAAGCCAAACTGCTGATGTTCATTGTCGTTGGCTTTCTGTTTGGCGGCTTAAGTGGCGCTTGTCTGTTCCAACGCTTCGAAATCTTGGCATTGGCTTTTCCTGCCTCTTTTGCCTTCATTATTGCATTTAGCTACTGGTTATACTTAACCTATCGGACTGAAGCCCCAATCGATTTATAAACATCTGGCAATATACTCTCAATATACGTAACATCTGCAACACTTTACTCTAAACTTTTAAAGAGTTATAGAATAACCAGTATGAATACTTAGCGATATTTGATGAATAGTATTGCAAGCGATATTAATACTGGGTAATCTTGCATCCAATAAGAAAATACGGATGTTTAATGAATAAAAATGCCACGGATATGGCTTTTTTACGTGTAAAAATTCGAGAACAATAACATGTCTAACAACACGAACACTGCCGCAACAGAGAAATCTAAAAGCAGTTTCTGGGTTTTCTTTATCCCATCATTGATTGGTTTATTTCTTTTCATGGCGCCAATTAGCTATGAAGGTGATCTAACCATCCCTGTTGCTATCTTAGCCAAGTCAATTCAAGCGGTTTTCGGTGAATCTCTCGTTGCTATTATCACTGCGATCGTCGCTTTCATGTCTGTCGCTTCAGTTTTATGCACCATTTTCAAGCCTACATTCATCACATCGAATTCATTCTTAAACGGTCTTTTCACCCCTTCTCCGCTGTGGTTGTTGGTTCGTTTGATTGGCGGTGCCGCAGCGTTCATGACGTTCTTCCAAGTAGGCCCTGAGTTCATTTGGGAAGAGAACACCGGTGGCTTAGTTCTAGAAGGTCTGCTTCCTACACTATTCTCAGTGTTCATTTTTGCAGGTCTGTTACTGCCTCTTCTACTTAACTTTGGTTTGTTAGAGCTATTCGGCACACTACTAAGCAAAGTAATGCGCCCTATCTTCAACCTACCTGGTCGCAGTGCTATCGACTGTATGGCTTCTTGGTTAGGTGATGGCAGCGTTGGTATCCTACTTACAAGCAAACAGTACGAAAAGAAGTTCTACACTCAGCGTGAAGCTGCGGTTGTAGGTACGACTTTCTCAGCAGTATCTATCACGTTCAGCCTTGTGGTTATTGCGCAAGTAGAACTGGAGCACCTGTTCTTACCTTTCTACGCCGCAATATGTCTAGCGGGTATTGTGGCGGCTGTAATCATCCCTCGTCTGCCACCTTTAAGCATGAAGAAAGACACTTTCATTGATGGCACCAAGCCAGAGAAAGACGCAGATGCAATCCCAGCAGATCACTCAACGTTCTCATGGGGTCTTGAGCTAGCGGTAAACAAAGCATCACAAGTTAAATCCGTTAAGTCTGTATTTAGCGAAGGCGTTCGTAACGCAGTCGACATGGTATTCGGTGTGCTACCTGTAGTTATGGGTCTTGGTACGATGGCGTTGGTGATTGCAGAATACACCTCAGTATTCTCATTTCTAGGCCAGCCTTTCATTCCGTTCCTTGAGCTACTAGGCGTGCCTGAAGCGGTTGCAGCATCTGAAACCATCGTGGTTGGTTTTGCAGACATGTTCATTCCTGCGATCCTTGCAGCGTCTATAGATAACGAAATGACTCGCTTTGTGATTGCAGCGATGTCGGTAACTCAGTTGATTTACATGTCTGAAGTCGGTGCTCTACTTCTAGGTAGTAAGATTCCTGTAAATATCGCAGAACTGTTTATTATCTTTATTCTGCGTACGTTAATTACTCTTCCTGTTATTGCTGGCGTCGCTCATCTAATATTCTAAATTAGATACTACTTATATAACCAAGTAAGCCACTCGAATTATAAAGCCTCACTTTTGTGGGGCTTTTTATTGGTTCATCGCGGATTAGCGGGAACTAAAAACAAAAAAAAACGGTAGTAAGTGATAGGGTTTAGTCGCCAAACAAAAATCATACACAAACTACCGTTTCCATGCCGAATCATACTTTCCTATCTTCATTCTGGGAAGGCTTTAAAATAGTAAAGTCTCACCAGACAGCATCACTTATTACCCTGACTCTTAAACCTAACTCTGAGGCGAAATGCCCTTGTGGTCTTGAGGCCGAGGCTA
>NZ_JAKEUQ010000036.1 GCF_022397955.1 Vibrio sp. Isolate32
GGTGTTCGGGTTGTCATGCCAATGGCATTGCCCGGTAGCTAAGTTCGGAATCGATAACCGCTGAAAGCATCTAAGCGGGAAGCGAGCCCTGAGATGAGTTTTCCCTGGCGCTATAAGCGTCCTAAAGGGTTGTCGTAGACTACGACGTTGATAGGCAGGGTGTGTAAGTGCTGCGAGGCATTGAGCTAACCTGTACTAATTGCCCGTGAGGCTTAACCATACAACACCCAAGGGGTTTTGTGGACTCAAAACTGTTGTTTCTGCTTTAAAAAGCAGAGGCAAACAAGAACACTTGAATGAGTTTAAAGAACAAGAAACAGCTTTCCAGATTATTTACCTTCAGTGTTTAAAACTGGAAGTAAAAGCAAAATTTTGCTTGGCGAMCATAGCATTGTGGACCCACCTGATTCCATGCCGAACTCAGAAGTGAAACACAATAGCGCCGATGGTAGTGTGGGGCTTCCCCATGTGAGAGTAGGACATCGCCAGGCTTCTATTTATTTTCACTTTTCAAAAGTGAAGACAAAAAGTGTAATGAACGACTTGTCAGCGACGACAAGTAGTCCACTGCGGAGTGGTAGTTCAGTTGGTTAGAATACCGGCCTGTCACGCCGGGGGTCGCGGGTTCGAGTCCCGTCCACTCCGCCACTTATTCNATTCCATGCCGAACTCAGAAGTGAAACACAATAGCGCCGATGGTAGTGTGGGGCTTCCCCATGTGAGAGTAGGACATCGCCAGGCTTCTATTTATTTTCACTTTTCAAAAGTGAAGACAAAAAGTGTAATGAACGACTTGTCAGCGACGACAAGTAGTCCACTGCGGAGTGGTAGTTCAGTTGGTTAGAATACCGGCCTGTCACGCCGGGGGTCGCGGGTTCGAGTCCCGTCCACTCCGCCACTTATTCGAATACCTCGCCTAGTGCGAGGTTTTTTCGAATATGAAGTAATAAAAAGTTTTAGGGGTGTAGCTCCAATTGGCAGAGCAGCGGATTCCAAATCCGCGTGTTGGGAGTTCGAATCTCTCCACCCCTGCCATATTCAAGGCTCTAGCAGAAATGCTAGAGCCTTTTTGCTTTGTTCCGGTCCAGATTTCAGTCAATCCTTCCCTTGCTCTGCTAATTCTGATGAAATAATGTAAGTACTTACTTATCTCAACCTTTTTTATTAATAGCCATGGCACAAACTTTATTTCTTTATGAGAATTATTCTCAATACTTTGTTGCATTTTGGTCGTTATTACTAAAAGGCAACAAATATGGATATTTCCCGTCGTAAGTTTATTCAATCATCTCTCGCTATATCTGCACTAACTGTACTGCCTGCTTGCTCGATGAAGCGGTCTGTTGATGATCAAGGAAGGTATGTTTATGACTTAACTGCTGAGCCCTCAACTGCTGAGTTGGTAGCGGGGTTTAATACTAATGTGTTGGCTTTTAATGGAGAGATTCCAGCGCCGATTATTCGCTGTCGACAAGGTGAAAAGGTAACGATCCGATTTACCAACAAGCTTTCAGAACCGACGACAATTCATTGGCATGGACTGAGAATTCCAATCGAAATGGACGGGGTTCCTTTCTTAAGTCAGCCTCCTATTATACCCGGTGAAACGTTTGTCTATGAGTTTACGCAACCAGATGCGGGTACTTTCTGGTATCACCCACACATGAACAGCGTTAAAAAACTGGGTATGGGCTTGGTCGGCCTTATTATTGTTGAAGAGAGCGCGCCAGTTCAGTTCGATGAAGAGCATGCTCTGATGCTTAAACATTGGCATATCGACAAACAAGGTCAGTTGAAAGACTTAATGATTCCTCGCCTCAGCGCTCGTATGGGCACGCCAGGAGAGTGGCGTAGCATCAATGGCGTACATGAACCCATCTATCAATTGAAGCAGCACGCAACGACTAGGCTGTGTATCGCGAATGTTGATAACACGATTACCTATCCGATTGCTATTGAAGGGGCTGAAGCATGGGCCATTGCTATTGATGGTAACCCTGTAAAGACACCTTATAAGCTGACTCAACATAAAATTGGCCCGGGTATGCGTGTCGATCTTGGGTTGATTGCTCCCAAGGCGGGGGAGCGAGTGAATGTCCTTCAAATGAAAGGACGTTTTCCTTTTTCCTTATGTGAATTTGAGGTTGTAGATTCCACGCTAATAGAAGGCCAAACACTTCCTTTATTGCCTCTTAATCCAGTGCCTAACTTAGATCTCGCCAACGCAGAAGAAATCGATTTTGTGTTTGAGTGGGAAGGGGCGGTATCACCGGTATCTAAAGATGGGAAGTCAATGTCTAAGTTTTGGCTCACTAACAAGCGCGCGTGGGAGGGAATGAGCAAAGACAATATTCCTGAGCCGTTGGCGACTTTAGAGTTAGGCAAAACTTATATATTCGATCTAAAGAACGTCACTCAATACCACCACCCAATTCATATTCATGGTCATACATTCACTGTATTGGAACTTGATGGCAAAAAAATAGAAGAGCCTTTCCATACCGATACTGTATTACTAGGGAAAAATGGCCGAGCGAAAGCTGCGTTTGTTGCAGACAACCCAGGGCGTTGGATGTACCACTGTCATGTAATCGAACACACGAAAACGGGATTGATGGGATATATTGAAGTTAAGTGACACCTGTAACGTTTAATATTTGCGCATGCATTCTTAGTTTCTACCCTCGCTTTTATCGGCGGTAAAGCTAGAATATAGGGACTGTTATTTGGGAGGATTCATGGGTCAGTTATCTATTTTAGGTTTTATTGCCATTGGTGGTGCATTTGGTGCTTGTTCGCGCTATTTGATTTCAGAGTTATGTGTGGTGATGTTAGGGCGTGGTTTTCCTTACGGTACGCTGACTGTTAACGTGATCGGCTCCTTTATTATGGGTCTACTGATCGCCGCATTTGAAAATGAGATGGTTGCGACTGAACCATGGAGACAGATCATTGGCCTCGGTTTCCTTGGAGCTTTGACTACGTTCTCTACATTTTCGATGGATAACGTGCTTCTTATGCAGCAGGGCGCTTTCTTTAAGATGGGGCTCAATGTGCTACTCAACGTGGTTCTCAGTACTTCAGCAGCATGGATCGGCTTCCAACTTTTGATAAAGTCTTAAAACTTTCTTACGATTTGTTAACAACTCGGCTTGGTTTATCCAAGCCGTTTTTATATACTCGATCGAACTTGTCGGAGTGCCATATGGCTGAGACCGTTAACTCGGGATCCGTTGAACCTGATCAGGCTAATACCTGCGAAGGGAACAAGAGTAGATATCTAACTAGAATCCCTCTAGAGATCTATCACCAGATCACAACTGTATTTCTTACCGTGATCCCTCTTGTAGCATCAATCCGTCAAGCATTTTTATCCCAATAAATAATGGCTAAAAGCCAAGGAAAAATGCTATGTCGAGTCGTAAACAAGCAAGACTGGAAGCGAAGAATTTCATCGATTCTTTATCAGTACAACCTTATCCAAATTCAAAGAAAGCTTACATCCAAGGCTCTCGAGAGGACATTCAAGTCCCTGTACGAGAGATATCACTCGCTGATAGCCTTGTTGGTGGTACCAAAAAAGAGCCTGTATTTGAACCGAATGCACCGATTCATGTCTATGACACCTCCGGTGTTTATACCGACCCAACGCACGAGATAGACCTTTATAACGGCCTTCCAAAGCTAAGAGAACAGTGGATCGAAGAGCGTGGTGATACAGAGCTATTAGATGATGTTAGCTCTGTTTACACCAAAGAGCGCCTAGAAGACGAAACCTTAGACGAGCTTCGCTACGGAAACCTACCTAGAATTCGTCGTGCGACTGGCGAGCAATGTGTGACTCAGTTGCACTATGCTCGTAAGGGGATTATTACCCCTGAGATGGAATACATTGCTATTCGCGAGAATATGGGGCGTCAGAAGTTTGCAGATGAGCAACTGAACCACCAACACCCTGGCCATAACTTTGGCGCAAACCTACCGAAAGAAATTACCCCTGAGTTCGTGCGTAAAGAGGTTGCTGAAGGTCGAGCTATTATCCCTTCAAACATCAACCATCCAGAATCAGAGCCGATGATTATTGGCCGTAATTTCCTTGTGAAGGTAAACGCTAATATTGGTAACTCTTCGGTAAGTTCTTCGATTGAAGAGGAAGTTGAGAAGTTGGTTTGGTCAACGCGCTGGGGTGGCGACACGGTGATGGACTTGTCGACTGGTCGAAATATTCACGAAACACGAGAGTGGATTCTACGTAATAGTCCAGTGCCAATTGGTACTGTTCCTATGTACCAAGCACTTGAGAAAGTGAATGGTGTGGCTGAAGACCTTAACTGGGAAGTGATGCGTGACACCTTAATCGAGCAAGCAGAGCAGGGCGTCGACTACTTTACGATTCATGCTGGCTTACTTCTTCGCTATGTTCCTATGACAGCTAAGCGTGTTACCGGCATTGTCTCTCGTGGTGGTTCTATCATTGCGAAATGGTGTCTTGGTCATCATCAAGAAAGCTTCTTATACACCCATTTCCGCGAGATTTGTGAGATCTGTGCGAAGTACGATGTAGCACTTTCATTAGGTGATGGCCTGCGTCCTGGCTCTATTGCTGATGCCAATGACGAGGCTCAGTTTGCTGAACTTCGTACCTTAGGTGAGTTGACGAAAGTGGCGTGGGAATATGACGTACAGGTGATAATCGAAGGTCCTGGGCACGTTCCAATGCACATGATCAAAGAGAACATGGATGAGCAATTAGAGCATTGCCATGAAGCACCTTTCTATACATTAGGCCCGCTGACTACAGACATTGCCCCTGGTTATGACCATATTACCTCGGGTATCGGTGCAGCGATGATCGGTTGGTACGGCTGTGCGATGCTTTGTTATGTAACGCCTAAAGAGCATTTAGGTTTGCCAAACAAAGAGGATGTTAAGACTGGCTTGATTACTTACAAGCTGGCGGCACACGCTGCTGATTTGGCAAAAGGGCATCCAGGCGCACAAATCCGTGACAATGCGCTTTCTAAAGCGCGCTTTGAATTCCGTTGGGAAGACCAATTTAACCTAGCATTAGACCCAGATACAGCCCGCTCTTTCCATGATGAAACCTTGCCACAAGAATCAGGTAAGGTTGCGCATTTCTGTTCTATGTGTGGACCTAAGTTCTGCTCGATGAAGATTTCTCAGGAAGTGAGAGAGTACGCGAAAGACACCGAACAAGTAGCAGCGGATCAGGCTATCGAGATTAAGATGCTAGACAACCCGTTGGAAGGGATGCGTCAAAAATCACAAGAGTTCCGTGATACTGGCTCTGAACTTTATCACCTAGCCGTTGGTGCAAAAGAAGCTCAATTAGAGGATTAATGACAGTGAAAATTCTGATCCCATCTCAATATATTGAGTTAACGGGAGAGGTTCAACACTGTCTATTGGTTGCTAAACGACAAGGTTTAGCAACTGATGCAGTTGAGTTGGGTGTCAGCCCAACTCAATACTTCTCTATCGTTGACTCTCAGCACTCACTTTCTATTGGCTTTGCTTCCGATGCCGTTTCAGTTCAACCGGAGCGGCTAAGCTCGCTTGATCACATCGTAAGCTATGACGAGTCGTTATCGGTTTCAGATGTTCGTGATGCTTTAGCACAACAGCCTAATACGATATATGTTGAGGTTGCCGATGGTGCTGCCGTATTAGATATCTGGTCACACTTAGATGTTAATCGTGTTATCAAGAGTGAAACTACAGCTCATCAAAAATTTGATAGTCGTGGCCATTTTGCTTGGTTACTTACTTTATTGGCGTTGGAATTTCCATTGGAAGACGCGTTGGTTTTAGCTCGCGCTGCATCGAATGTTTCACGTGGAACATGGCCAGCACACTATCAAAATTTTCCTATCCCTGTACTAGAAGATGAACGACTAGGTATAAGCGTTGGTTGGACTAACCAAGGGACATTACTTTCCTTCCCTGAGTTGAGCAAAAATAGCCTCGGCTTATACCCAGTTGTTGATGACGTTGATTGGATTGAAAGGCTCCTTAAGCTTGGAATCAATACGGTGCAACTGCGAATTAAGAATCCTCAGCAAGCGGATTTGGAGCATCAAGTCGCACGTTCTATCGCACTCGGCAGACAATACAAGGCTCAAGTTTTTATCAATGATTATTGGCAACTTGCACTCAAGCATGGCGCTTTTGGTGCGCACTTGGGACAAGAGGACATTGAAGAGTCGAACCTTTCACAGTTGAGCAAAGCAGGCATCAAGATAGGTCTATCGACACATGGCTACTATGAGTTGTTACGCATCGTTCAAATTAACCCAAGTTACATCGCGTTAGGGCATATATTCCCAACTACCACGAAAAAGATGCCATCGAAGCCGCAGGGTCTAGTGCGTTTAGCTCTTTACCAGCAGCTAATTGATACCATTCCATACAGTGAAGAACTTGTCGGCTATCCGACCGTAGCTATTGGTGGGATTGACCAATCGACGGCGGAGCAGGTATGGAATTGTGGTGTCTCTAGCCTAGCGGTAGTGCGTGCAATTACGTTGGCGGAAGATCCAAAAGCGGTTATTGAGTTTTTCGAAGCTCTTATGAATGGCAACTCTTCAACCTTTACTGAAGAGGTTAGTCAGGAGTTGAGCCATGCTGAGTGACTTTGAATTTGTACGCTATCAACGCCAAATCGCATTACCTGAAATCGGTGAACAAGGACAACGAAATCTACTAAACGGACATGTGTTAGTGATTGGTTGTGGTGGTTTGGGTAATGCTGCGGCTCTTTATCTGGCGGCGTCTGGCGTCGGCAAAATAGTGCTGGTTGATGATGATTGTATCGACTCGTCTAATCTTCAACGACAGATTGCATTTAAAGAAAGCGATCTTGGCACTGCTAAAGTCGATGCATTGAAACTAAAGCTGAGTGAGCGTAATGGTAGAAGCCAAGTTAGGAACATCAACAAGCGAATGGCAGAAAGCCAGTTAAAGCTTGAAGTGATGCTAGCTGATGTCGTGTTGGACTGTACCGACAACTTTACGACACGCCAACAAGTTAACCAAGCGTGTTTCGAGGCTAACACACCATTGATATCAGGCTCCGCAATTGGTTGGAAAGGTCAGTTTATTGTCTTCGATTATCAAAACCAGCAGGGGTGTTACCACTGCCTTTTCCCGTTTGACCACTATCCACAAATAACGCGTTGTAGCGATAGTGGCATCATTGGGCCTGTAGTGGGGACTATTGGAAACCTTCAAGCTCTTGCTGCTATTCAGCGCATTAGCAGTGGCGAGTTTCAAGTGGCGACACATCAGCTCAAGCTGTTCGACGGTAAGACTATGAACTGGCAAAACCTAATGGTCATGCAAGATATCGAATGTCCTGTATGCAATTCGCCAGTGACCAATAATTTAGAAGAAGCACTATGAGCAACATAACTATTTCAATAAATGAGCAACCAGAGCAGGTCGCGCAATCATCTTCTCTTGCAGATATTATTCATTCGCTTTCGCTACCTGATTTAGGATGTGTGTTTGCTATCAATAATGCGGTTGTACCACGCAGCCAATGGCAACAAACCATTGTCAATGAAGGCGATTCCATCTCTCTTTTCCAAGCTATTGCAGGGGGCTAACCATGTTAACCATCGCGGATAAAACGTTTCAATCACGTCTGTTCACTGGAACCGGCAAGTTCGCAAACAAGCATTTGATGGCGCGTGCTATCGAGGCTTCCGGTTCGCAACTGGCAACCATGGCGCTAAAGAGAGTCGATATTGGTTCTGAGCAAGACGATATTTTACAGCCCATCATTGATGCCGGCGTTAATCTACTTCCGAATACCTCTGGTGCGAAGAACGCGAAGGATGCGATTTTTGCCGCACACTTGGCTCGTGAAGCGCTCGGTACTAACTGGCTAAAACTTGAGATTCACCCGGATCCAAAATATTTGATGCCAGACCCAATCGAGACACTTAACGCAGCTGAGCAACTCGTCAAAGATGGCTTTGTTGTCTTGCCTTACTGTCATGCCGACCCTGTATTGTGTAAGCGCCTAGAGCAGGTAGGTTGTGCTGCTGTGATGCCGCTTGGTGCACCGATTGGTTCTAATAAGGGAATCGCTTCAGCCGACTTCTTAGAGATCATTATCGACCAAGCGAATGTTCCTGTGATTGTTGATGCTGGCATTGGTGCTCCCTCACATGCGGCGCGTGCAATGGAAATGGGTGCTGATGCTGTGTTAGTGAATACCGCGATTGCTGCTTCTCAACAACCAGTTGAAATGGCGATTGCTTTTAAGTTGGCAGTTGAAGCGGGGCGTATGGCTTATCTTGCTGGTCTCGCAGGACAGGTGTCTCATGCGGTTGCTTCTAGTCCGTTAACTTCATTCCTAGACGAGTAGTATTACTATGACGTTTGTTGATCGATTTAAACAGCTCAACTGGGATGACATTGGTATGTCGATCTTCAGTAAAACGGCAGCGGATGTTGAACGTGCTCTGTGTAAACCCAAACGAGACTTAGAAGATTTTAAGGCTTTGATCTCTCCGGTGGCAGAACCTTACTTAGAGCAGATGGCACAACAATCGTTGGCGTTAACACGTAAGCGATTTGGCAACACGATGTCGTTGTATATTCCTTTGTATCTATCTAACTTATGCGCGAATGCGTGTACGTATTGTGGTTTTTCTATGGAGAACCGCATCAAGCGTCGCACATTAACTTTAGATGAAATTGATGCTGAGAGTGCGGCCATTAAAAAGATGAAGTTCGATAGCGTGTTGTTGGTTACCGGCGAACACGAAACAAAAGTTGGTATGAAATACTTTCGTGAGGTGTTGCCGAATATCAAAGCGCAATTTAATTACCTCGCGATGGAAGTACAGCCGCTTGATCAAGATGACTACGCCGAGCTTAAAACACTAGGCTTAGACGCCGTGATGGTCTACCAAGAAACGTATAGTCCAAGCACCTACGCTGAACACCACTTGCGTGGTAACAAAATGGATTTTGAATACCGGCTTGAAACGCCCGATCGTTTGGCAAAGGCGGGTATTGATAAGATAGGTATCGGTGCTTTGATTGGCTTAGAAGATTGGCGAACGGACTGCTTCTTCGTGGCTGCTCACCTGGATTACTTAGAGCGAACGTATTGGCAAACGCGCTACTCGATTTCATTCCCACGTCTTCGTCCTTGTGAGGGTGGTTTGCAACCTAAATCGATTATGAGTGATAAACAATTGGTGCAACTCATCTGTGCTTATCGACTATTAAACCCAGAGGTTGAGTTGTCTCTTTCGACTCGTGAGTCAGCAACGTTCCGCGATAATGTGCTGCCGTTGGGTATCACTAGCATGTCAGCGGCATCAAAAACGCAACCTGGTGGCTATGCCTCTGGTGAGGAAGAGCTCGAGCAATTTGAGATAAGTGATGAGAGAAGTGCTGCTGATGTTGAAGCCATGATTCGTCAACGTGGCTTCGATCCGGTGTGGCGAGATTGGCACAGCGCTTACTCTGGTTAATTTGTACATTGGCTGATGTTCCACGTGAAACATCAGTGATGTGATATCGACATATAAAAACGGCTACCTAAAGGTAGCCGTTTTTATATCTAACTTAGCTAAAATGGTTTGGCTAAGTTATCTATCCAGTTAGGCACTAAGCGTGAGCTAGTGGCGTTGTTGCTCGGCGTAGCCACTCTAACGTATCACCTTCAACTAGTGGGCTTACATCATTCCATACTTTTTGATGGTAATCGTTTAGCCATGCAAGTTCCGGACGTGTCAGTAGATCGACGTTGATGTTGCGCTTATCGATAGGGCAACGTGTTAGCGATTCAAACGTTAGCACTGAGAAGTCACCTTGAGTTGGAAGCTCAACAACCAGCTCTAAGTTTTCGATGCGGATACCAAACTCATCGGCACGGTAGTAACCCGGCTCATTTGATAACACCATGCCTTCAACAAGAGGAACGTCGATCAGCTTTTTAGAGATACTTTGCGGACCTTCATGAACACTTAGGAAGTGGCCAACACCGTGACCAGTACCGTGGTCATAGTCGAAGCCTTCCGCCCATAAGTGCTGACGCGCTAGGATATCCAGTTGGAAACCACGAGTACCTTGTGGGAAGCGTGCGCGAGCAATTCCGATGTGACCCTTAAGTGCAAGAGTGAACTGTTGAATCATCTCTTCGCTTGGCTGGCCAATTGCGATAGTACGTGTGATGTCTGTTGTGCCATCTAAGTACTGACCGCCTGAATCGACTAGGTATAGCGTATTCATTTCTAGCTGACCCGGCTCAGGCTGGTTCTCATGGTTGTAGTGACACATGGCTGCGTTTCCACCTGCCGCTGAAATTGTGTCAAAACTGAGGTCCATCAGAGTTGGATCTTGCTCACGGAATGACTGTACTTTGTCAGCTAATACCGCTTCGTTATGCAGGTTACCTTGCGCGACTTCTGCATCAATCCAAGATAGGAATTTTGCCATCGCCACGCCATCACGGATGTGACATGCTTTCATGCCCGCAATTTCAGTTTCGTTCTTAGCGGCTTTTGGCATTAGGCATGGGTCAGCGGCTTCAATGATATGGGCACCAGCGTTTTGTAGAACAAGCGTGTACCAAGCATTGCTTGTGCCTGAATCAACTGACACATTCTTACCCTCTAAAGATTGAAGGCGAGCTTCAAGCTCTGATGGGTGAGAAACACGGATACCATTACCAACGTGTGCTTCGAAGCCTGCAGGGATACGAGCTGGGTCTAAGAAGAAATCGACACTTTCATCGGCGTGAATGATGGCGTTAGATAACACGACTGGCAGGCGAGACACGTCTAAACCACGAATGTTGAGTAACCAGCAGATTGAATCCAGTTCAGTAAGGATAGCGGCATCAGCACCTTTGGATTTTAGTAGGCCTGCAATTTCAGCGCGTTTGCTTTCACTTGATTGGCCAACGGCGTCAGTTGCCATGAGGCGAACGTCAGATACAACAGGCTCTGGGCGATCAGACCAAAGCTCATCAATCGGGTTTGCTGTTAATGTGGTAAGTTCTACTTTATCAGCCAGTTTAGCTTGTGCGCCTTTCAACCAAGCGGCTGTGTGCATGCGTGGGTCAAACGCAACTTTACTGCCTTGCGCTAGTGAATTGATGATCCAATCTAAAGCTGGTTCTTCAATAAGGTGGCGATACTCAAATAGCTCACCAGGTACTTGTTTACGAACCTGAACGGTATAGCGACCATCAACAAAAATCGCCGCGTTTTCACGTGTGATAACAGCCGCACCTGCAGAACCAGTGAAACCGGTTAGCCAGTGAAGTCGCTCGTTATGGGCAGGAACGTATTCACCTAGGTATTCATCTTCGTGTGGAATGATAACAGCATCTAGGTGGTTTGCTTCAAGCCAAGCTCGAACCGCAGTAACGCGTTCCTCAGTGATATTGTGCATCTGTGTTTATCCTTATTGTTCGGGTCCTTGTTAACACTCACAGCCGATATACCTGTGAGGGGACTTATTAGGTCAATAAGCTAGCGCTTTTGTTCGTTTGCTGCAAATGCTGTACGCCATTTTTATCTGAGGTGCAGAGTTTTTTCTTTGATGATATCTCGCAACCAAGTTAAGGCTGGGTCGTTTTCTCTATCACGGTGCCAAAACAGAGTGTATGCCATTGGTGGAAATTCCATTGGCAGAGGCACAACCACTAAGTCGAGCTGTTTCGCAACAAGATGGGTGAAGTGGCTTGGTGCGGTAAATACAAAGTCGGTGTAGGTACATAGGCTCGCCGCGCTGTTGAAGTCGGGCACTGAGATAGCGATGTCGCGTTGATGACCGAGGTCTGCCAACTTGTAGTCGAGTAGCCAACGATCATTACCATCACACCTTACTTGAACATGGCGCTGTGCCAGATAGGTTTCTAGATCCCATTGACCACTTAAAGCGGGGTGGTTGCGCCTCAATACGCACATCTGCGCGTCGCGGTAGATCTCTTGTTCGCAGATATCATCTGGTGGCAGCATGGTCAGGCGTGCATCGTTGATGTCGATGTCTTTGCCTGTAAGGCCGATATCCAACTCACCAAGTTGTAACTTCTTAAAAGTTTGTTCTGTCCAAGCGTGGGTGTTGATATTTACCTTCGGCGCTTGGCGAAAGATCGCTGGTAAGAAGTGAGGAAGAATCAACGGGTAGACACTTTCAACTGCTGCAATATGAAAACTGTGGTCACTATTGTTGGGAATGAATGTCTCAGGCTGGGTAAGCACATCAAGTTGATTGATCAGTGTTTCCAACCGTGGTTTTAGGAATACTGCTTTGGGGGTTGGGCGTAGGCCATGTGCACTTCGCGTGAAAAGAGGATCATTAAATTGCTCGCGAAGTTTGGCCAATGACTTACTCACTGCTGACTGGCTTAGGCACAATCGATGCGCAGTACGCGTAACACTTAGCTCTTCCATTAGCACCTGCAAGCAAACCAGTAGATTAAGGTCGAGGCGCGATAGTTTCTCGATATTCATGTGAGTTTCCTTATTGGAATAATGCTAATGATTATATGCCATTTTTGTTCATATCTTTAGTTGGTTATTATGCACCTAAATTAACTCATCCGGAGAATCTTGTGCCTTCTAACGCGCTTCCAACCCCTAGTAAACTGCAGGTTGCTTTATTGGCAATGCTGGTTCTTTTTAGCCCTTTGGCTATTGATATCTACCTTCCAGCTCTGCCACAGATTTCGACAGCGTTTCACGTGGAACATGCACTAGCACAAGATACGATCACTTGGTTTTTGTTTGCTATGGGTGTCGGCCAGCTATTTGCCGGCCCTTTGGCGGACAAGCTAGGACGTCGAACCGTTGCATTGGGAGGTGTTAGTATCTATGCATTGAGTGCTTGCTTGGCGTGGGCAGCTCAATCGATTGATATGATGCTAATAGCTCGGCTGTTACAAGGCTTAGGAGCTTGTGCGACTTCTGTGGCAGCCTTTGCAACGGTTCGCGATCTATTTGGTCCAGAGAAGAGTGGCCGAATGATCAGCTACCTAAATGGCGCTATTTGCTTTATTCCTGCATTGGCACCGATTCTTGGCGCTTGGCTAACTCATCAATTTGGCTGGCGTTCGAACTTCAGCTTTATGGCGGGTTTTGCAGTCGTTGTCGGTACTATCTTATTCTTCCAAATGAAAGAGTCGAACCCGGTGACGGAAAAGGTAGCGGTGTTCAAACTAGAGCGCTACTGGTCAGTATTAAAAACACCTTCATTCCTATTCCATGCAACTCTATGTTTGATGGCGATGGCAGTGATCCTCGCTTATGTAACCTCAGCACCGGTTGTTTTGATGGAGAACCTTGGCTTAACTATGAAAGAGTTTACCTTCTGGTTCGGAGTGAATGCTGCAATTAATATCGCGGCTGCATTTACGGCTCCTAAATTTATGGACCGCTTTGGTACCTATAAAGCACTGGTTGTTGGTATCTCAATGCTAGGTTTAGCGGGCGTGATTATGTTGGTGCTAGCAGAGCATGTGACTCCAATCGCATTCATGCTTCCTATCTTCTTATCATCTGTTGGCTTTGCTTGGATTCTAGGTGCGGCTGCAGGTAAAGCGTTGGAACCATTTGGTGATCGTGCGGGTACAGCAGCAGCGCTATTAGGTTTATTCCAAATGAGCGGTTCGGGCTTACTTGTCGGCACCATGCAACGCCTTGATTTAACTTCACAAGAGATGATTGCGTTACAAATGTTCCTGATTGTTCCTGCGCTATTCGTGTTGGCGAGCAAGTCTGGTAAGTCGTGGCATGCAACGTTTGCAAAGGCATAAGCAATAAGGGTGGCAAAATATACAAATGGCGGTTTGCGAAACGTTAAAACATGGTATATTTGTCACTCATTGAAACGTAAGTCTCCAACGGAAAAATACTGTAATGTCATTAACAACCTACGAAATGGCGCGCGTCTTAGAACAAATGGAAGATGCACCTGAAAAGGTTATGTTTGGTAAATTGCTTAAAGAGCTAGGCAACCAAAGTGAAGAGCGTATTCGCAGTGCGGCAAAACAAGTTCCAATTGATACTTTGCGAGATATCATCTACCAATTTCAGCGTGTGGTAGAGTCTCGTAAAGGTGAACAAGTTCAGCTATTAGCAAAAGAGCTAGCAGAGCAAGGCATCTCGGCTGAAGAGCTTCAGGCTTTTCTAGAAAAGTAAGCTTACCCCAGTTAAAAAAGAAACCACTCAATTGAGTGGTTTTTTGCGTTTGGGGTTATCTATCTTTTAGCTAGCCTCTAAATTGCGCCTTCAAAACTCTATCTAATGAAAAAGGCCCAGCACCCCATACGATGACGATAAGAATCATCAATCCCCAAAGTTGGTGGTCGTAGAACCCTTGATCCCACAGTACTGGGTAAGAGACGACAGCAATAATGTTGAAAACAAAAAGAGCGGCGGCCATCGGGCGTGTTAACAAACCAAGTGCCAAGAATACCGGAAGAATTAATTCAGCAGCTGTTCCCATATAGGCCGCTAATTCCCATGGTAATAGAGGCACCTGATATTCCAATTCGAACAAGTAGAGGGTGCTATCCCAAGTGGCTATCTTGGTTAGCCCAGAGTTGAAGAATACCCACGCTACCCAAAGGCGACAGAAAAGAAGCAGCACTGGGACGAAAAGTGCCTGAGATTTCTCAATCAAATTGTCGTATTGAGCCATCATGTTTGTGACTGTGTTGTTATCCATATTATGTCTCCAATTCATCATTGATTGAAAAACCTGAGATGACGTTGAGCGCCATGACAGCATTCAGATGTTGCAGTAGTGAAGGCGTTACCTTTCCGAGCGCTTTACCAGATTGAAGTTCAATCAGCAGTTGGTGGCACTCATCGGTTAGGCTGTGGCTTTCGAGTTGTGAATTCTCAGCTCGGATGAGTATCCCAAACTCTGCGCGATTGATGTCTAACCCTTCCAGTTGCTGTTGGTAGATAGCGTGTTCAAGCGCTATTACGGCATAGCAAGAATCGAATAGCGTTACCGAATCCTTGAGGTGGAAAACTAAGGCGCCTTGCCGCTCTTGTGGCACGGAAGCTAAACAGGAGAGAGGCTGTTGGTTCGGGGGAGTTGCACACGCGTGTCTCGCTAAACTGTCCTTTTGCCATTCATAGCGTGCCACTTCACTAAGATAAGGTGCTGTCTCTACAACCGAAGAAAAGGCTTGTATGTTTTGTTCGAAGTGCTCGCCATAACCACTGACATCCCCAGAGGTCGATGGGTAACTAAGAACATGTTGACGCGCCATTTGTTGGAAGCACTCTTCACCAACTAACATCTCAGTCAGTGGGTAAGTCGCAGCAAGAACTTCGCTCAAGCTAATCACAAAGTTATTGCGATAAATTTGGATGCGTTGCTGATCGCTAAAATGATCGCTCACGATGTCGCAGTGCTCACCGTCATTTTGATAGCGCAGTGCATTCGCAAATTCGGATTGAACATCCGCTAGGGAGTAGCTCATGAGGCGCGACTCCTTTGATTGTCATGTTGATATAGCTTTTCACTGGCTTTGGCAGCCTCTGCCAATAGAATTTGTGGCTCTGGAATATCTAAATCCCACTCAATCAAGGTATAGCGAGAGCCATGTTGCTCTATCCACTGAGTGTAAAGTTGCCACACTTCATCACAGACGGGTTTGCTGTGCGTGTCTATCCAAATCTCACCTTGCTCGAGCTTCTTTTTGGTAAAACCTGCCAAGTGAATCTCTTCCACTTGGTTTGCTGGTATGCCATTGAGATACTCTTCACAGCTAAAGCCATGATTAAACGATGAGACGAAAATATTATTGAAATCGAGCAGTAGGCGACACTCGGTACGCTTTTGTACCTCAGCCAAAAACTCCCATTCTGGAATCGTTGAATGCTTGAAGGCAAGGTAGCTTGATGGATTCTCAATTAACATAGGACGTTGCAGACCGTCTTGAACCTCGATGACGTTACGGCAGAAGACATCCAACGCTTCTTCGGTATAAGGCAGAGGTAGTAGGTCATTAAAGTAGTGACCGCCAGTTTGGCTCCAACTCAAATGATCAGAAACCAGGAAGGGTTCGATATCATCAATAAGTGTTTTGAGTTGCAGTAAGTGCTGTTGGTTGATTCGTTCAACAGAACCAAGAGACAACCCGACACCATGACAGCTTATGTGGTGATGATTGCGAATCTCTCGGAGTTGTTGGCGCTGTGAAGAATGAGGCAAGAAGTAGTTTTCGCTGTGAACCTCTAACCAACTTACCAAATCAGAATTCTGGTTGAAGAAATCTAAGTGCGGTGTTCTAAGGCCAACCCCTGCATTGGGGTGAAGAGTTTGAGTCACAACGATTCTCCTAATAGGTAGTGGAGGTGAGCTGGTATTCAGCTCACCATACTTAGTGGTTCAGTTATGCCTTCAGGCATTATGATGATTGAGTGCTACCACCAGTTAACTTGCCACATAGTCCTTTAGGAACGACCACGAATGCATCAGATTGGTTATCTTCTTTTGCTGTACCAGCACATGAACTTGTTTTAGTTGCACAGTCATTTTGGCCAGCTTTTGATACGCCATAGCATTTTTCTTTCGCTGCTGCTTCCGCAGGTGCTGATATAAGAACGGCACCGCCAAACGCTAGTACACTTGTGATTGCAGCTGTAACAGCAAGATTAGAATTTTTCATAGTCATTCCCTCTAGACTTAATAGTATTTACACATCGCAGGTTAATGAGTTGTTAACTTGCTTACTAAAAAGGATAGGAACAACCCGAAAATAATTTCACAGCATTATAAGAAATATCAAAACTAGTGATGGTTAACTGTTAAGTGTTTGATTGGATGATGTTATTTTTTGATTATTTTTTCTTCTTAATATTCTAAACGCAGCCTAGTGTTTAGGTTATAATCAACTTTTATGTATAAATACCCAGTAGTGAGCATATCCAATGATAGATCCTTCGCTTTTACTCGATGGCCTAAACGACAAACAACGTGAGGCGGTCGCAGCACCTTTAGAAAACCTACTTATTCTGGCTGGTGCTGGTAGTGGTAAAACGCGAGTGTTGGTGCATCGTATCGCTTGGCTACAGAGCGTCGAGCAAGCATCGCCGTTCTCTATCATGTCAGTAACCTTCACCAATAAAGCGGCGGCAGAGATGCGTGGTCGTATTGAAGAGTTGATGATGGGTAGCTCGTCAGGCATGTGGAACGGTACCTTTCATGGTATTTGTCACCGCATTCTGCGTGCTCACTACCTAGATGCAAAATTGCCGGAAGATTTCCAGATCATTGACTCCGATGATCAGATTCGTCTATTGCGCCGCTTAATCAAAGCACAGAACCTCGATGATAAGCAGTGGCCTGCTAAGCAAGCTTCGTGGTGGATCAACGGCAAGAAAGATGAAGGCCTGCGCCCGAGCCACATTGATGCCTACCATGATCCAGTAACTCAAACATGGTTAAAGATTTACTCGGCTTATCAAGAAGCGTGTGACCGTGCTGGATTGGTGGACTTTGCGGAGATTTTGCTGAGGTCGCACGAGCTACTGCGAGACAAGAAACACATTCGTGAGCACTACCAAGCTCGCTTTAAGCATATTCTGGTCGACGAATTCCAAGATACCAACAACATCCAATATGCTTGGCTGCGTATGATGGTGGGCCCTGATTGTCGAGTGATGATCGTTGGTGATGATGACCAATCCATCTACGGCTGGCGTGGTGCAAAAATCGAGAATATTCAGAAGTTCTTGGACGAGTTCCCGGGCGCTTCAACGATTCGATTAGAGCAAAACTACCGTTCAACCAAAACCATCTTGCAAGCATCGAACGAGCTTATCTCAAACAACACTGAGCGTATGGGTAAAGAGTTGTGGACCGATGGTAACGATGGTGAGCCAATCTCCGTCTACTCAGCATACAACGAGCTTGATGAAGCCCGCTTCACGGTAAGTAAGATTAAAGAGTGGCAAGAGAAAGGTGGTGCGTTAGAAGATACCGCGATGCTTTATCGTAATAACGCCCAATCTCGTGTGCTTGAAGAAGCGCTTATCCAAGGTGGCCTGCCTTACCGAATCTACGGTGGCATGCGATTCTTCGAGCGTCAGGAAATCAGAGATGCTTTGAGCTACCTGCGCTTAATGAGTAACCGCAGCAATGATGCGGCATTCGAACGTGTCGTTAATACGCCGACTCGTGGCTTGGGTGATAAAACGTTAGAAACGATTCGTCTTGCAGCGCGTGATCGTGGTGCAACCATGTGGGAAGCCAGTGTTGCTCTGATAGAAGAGCAAGTGTTACCAGGTCGTGCTGCGGGTGCTTTGAGCCGCTTTATTGAACTTATCAATGCGCTTGAAGATGACACGATAGAACTGAGTCTGCATGAGCAAACCGACCACGTGATTAAATCGTCTGGCTTGTTTGCGATGTACGAGCAAGAGAAGGGTGAGAAGTCGAAGGCTCGAATTGAGAACTTGGAAGAATTGGTTACCGCAACTCGTCAGTTCGAGAAGCCTGAAGAAGCCGATGAGATGAGCATGCTAACAGCATTCTTAACGCATGCGGCTTTGGAAGCGGGTGAAGGTCAGGCTGATGAGTTTGATGACGCGGTTCAACTTATGACTCTACACAGTGCTAAAGGTCTAGAGTTCCCAATGGTGTTCATGGTGGGTGTCGAAGAGGGCATGTTCCCAAGCCAGATGTCGGCCGAAGAAGCGGGGCGTTTAGAAGAAGAGCGTCGTCTTTGTTATGTAGGTATGACGCGTGCGATGGAGAAACTGTACATCACTTACGCTGAGATGCGTCGCTTGTACGGACAAGACAAATACCACAAACCATCACGCTTTATTCGAGAGTTGCCAGAAACTTGTTTGGATGAAGTTCGCATGAAAGCGCAGGTTAGTCGCCCTGCGAGCAGTGGTCGCTTTAGCCAAACTGCAGTCAAAGAGAACTTCAATGAAACAGGCTTTAGCTTAGGCTCTCGCGTGAAGCACCCTAAGTTTGGTGAAGGTACTATCATCAACTTTGAAGGAAGTGGCCCACAGAGCCGAGTACAAGTGGCGTTTAACGGTGAAGGGATTAAGTGGCTGGTGACAGCCTATGCTCGCTTGGAAAGGCTAGGTTAATTGCTAACGCGACAAGGTTTAAACTATGAATGGCTGCCTCAGGGCAGCTTTTTATTGCTAGTAAGTATGGTTATAGAGATTACTGAACTCTTATTGTCATGAATAAGCGATTCGTAGACTAATAAAGAAAAACCCCGAGAGCTTGCGCTCATCGGGGTCTATAGTCTTACTCGCAGCAATCCGGCTACTAAGTGTGCTCCATGCATCAAATCCATGATAGTGTGCTGTTATCCTTCAGCGTATTCCTTTCGTCGCCTTCCTAGCGGTGTCCTTGATCTTATCCTGATCTGCCAACAATCCTCGTTAGCGCGCGTCACTTGTTCCTTGAGCGGTGTCCTTTACATCATCCTGATGTTCAGTCCTTTCCTCATCCAGAGGTGTCCATTGTCTTTCCTTAGTAGCAACCATCCTAGTTACTATTGCGTCCATTCAATGTCCATTTCGCTATCCATGCCGATTATTCATCCTGAGTAATCGAATCTTCATCCTGAAGATAACCAAGTCCTTGGCGTTTCCTGTTCCGTGTCAGCATCCTTCCGACACCAATCATATTACCGATTCCTTATTTATCAGCAATGGTGGATAAGCGAATTTCCATATAATTATTTGAACGATAAATATACGTATTGTTTTATTTCAATTAGTTACGATATATTGGTGCCTAAATTCGCAGTTAAATATCGATATTTACTCACTGCCTTGTGAGAGATCTCGCACAAGGCAGGGAGTAAAAAGGGAGTATTTTCCCTTACTGGCCGATAGCAGCGCCTTCACGACGAGGGTCTGCTGCACCTTCTAGACCATCTTTTGTGATGCGAATAGCGTGTAAACCTGAGTTAAGATCGCGAATGTTAACTTCAAATCCCATCTTTTCGAGCTCAGGTTTAAAGTTTTCCGCCGATGTTCCTTTTTCCAAATCTAGCGTGCCGAAGCGGTTTAGGAAGTGCGGTTGGTTGATCGCTTGCTGGATATCCATGTCCCATTGGGTATGAGCAATGATCGCTTGTGCTACATAACCTATGATACGGCTACCACCCGGAGATCCAATCGCCATGTAAGGCTTATCGTCTTGCATGATGATAGTTGGTGCCATTGAAGAGCGTGGACGCTTGCCTGGCTCAAGTCGGTTTGCGATAGGTTTGCCGTCGTTGTGGGTCTTGAACGAGAAGTCGGTCAGTTCGTTATTCAGTAGGAAGCCTCTGACCATCAAGCGTGAGCCAAACGCATTCTCAATGGTGGTGGTCATCGATACGACATTACCTTCGCTATCGACAATATTGAAGTGGCTAGTGGACGGTAACTCAATAGATACATCTTGGCTGCGCAGCATTGCGTGATCCCACGGCGGGGTGCCTGATGGCGCACTTGCTAATGCCTTACTTGCAGTAATTAATTGGGCCCGTTCCTGCAAATAGTCAGTATTCACTAACCCTTGGGTTGGTATTGGTACGTAATCTTGATCTGCCATGTACATACCACGGTCTGCAAAGGCTAAACGAGAAGCGTCCGCTAACACTTGCCAAGATTTTGCGTCGTTTGGTCCCCATGATTTGAGGTCAAACTGCTCGGTCATCGCTAAAATCTGGCCAACGGTTAAAGCGCCTGAACTCGGTGGCCCCATTCCACATATATCGTAGATCTCATAAGCAGAACAAATTGGTTCGCGTTGTTTTATTGAGTATGCGTCGAAGTCTTTTTGTGCCAATACACCCGGGTTACCTTTGGCGGTTTGTACAGTGTTGATGATGTCAGCAGAAACTTCGCCTTGATAGAAAGCCTTAGCGCCATCCTTTGAGATAGCGTTTAACGTTGCCGCGTATTCTGGGTTCTTAAGTTGAGTACCAGCTGTTTTCGGGCTGCCATCGGCATTGAAGAAGTAGGCTTTGGTGGTGGCAAAACGGCTCAGTCGCTCTTGATCATTTTCAATCAAGGTCGCTAAACGTGGGCTGATGGTAAAACCTTCTTCAGCTAGCTGAGCAATGGGCTTAATAAGTGATGCCCATTCTAACTTGCCGTATTTCTGGTGAGTGTCCCACAACAATTGCACCGTGCCCGGTGTCGCAACAGAGCGACCGCCAACCACAGCATCATAGAATTTAAGCGGTTGTCCGTTTTCGTCTTGGAATAGACGTGGTGTGGCATCAAGTGGCGCGGTTTCACGGCCATCATAGGTTTTAAGTTGCTTGTCCTTGCCATCAAAATAAACAAGAAACGCGCCACCGCCAATACCGGACGATTGAGGCTCCACTAAGCCAAGCATCAGTTGTACGGCAACCATGGCATCAATGGCGTTACCACCACGAGCAAGTACATCAGCACCTGCTTGTGTTGCAAGAGGGTTGGCCGCAGTGACCATCCATTCTTTGGCTTTAACGAGTTGTTTGGTTTCTAAACCACTACTTTGTTCTGGAGCGACGGAATCGGCAGCTTGATTTGCCCAACTGATGTGAGAGGCAAAAAGTAGGGTAGAAGTGGCGAGGGTTGTTAGTTTTGTTTTCCACTGCATGATCTTCTCCTTTTAATATGCAGAGCTAGATTGGCAGTGGAAAGGTAAGATAGCCAGTACGTTGTTAACGAATTGTAATCTTGATTCGAATTTAAGCGATTAAACCAGACAGCGACTGCCAAAGAATACTGACGCCAATTAGGCTGAACACAACACCACATAAGCCATCAATATAGACTGTCGCTTCACTCAGTTTCTTTTGTAGAGCCTTGGTCGAAAGCATCCACGCCAGTAGTGAGAACCAAAACAGAGACAGACCAAATAGGATGATAAGCGCAAAGCCTTTACCGGATAGAGACATGTCGGCAGGCACCAAACTCGACATCAAACTGATGAAGAATACTAACGCCTTTGGGTTGAGAATATTGGTCGCAAAGCCTTTCGAAAATGCCTGGCGTTTGTTGGTCAGGATTAGATCTTTGGAATTGACCGTGTCTGTCTCTTCTTCATGGTGGCTAATGAGCTGCCATGTTGCTTTTAACGCACCAAAGCCGAGATACAGTAAGTAGCTGCCGCCAGCCAATTGTATGAGCGCAAAAAGAGTTGGGTGCTGGTGGACTAGGTAACTGATACCCGTCAGGCTTAACAATGAATGCAGCAAGATCCCGCAAGAAAGGCCGAGAGCAATGTATAAGCCAGTTTGTCGCCCGTGGCGTGTTGCGTTTTGTACCACAAGTGCAAAGTCAGGTCCTGGGCTCATCAAAGCGATAAAGTGGATAGAGGCGAGCGTGACTAATATGGTGACTTCATTCATATCTGTTCCAATAACTAGGTTGTTCTGTTGAGAGTTGTTGAGCGCAGCTTACCGTGATTTCGATTCTCTCAATTGTAAATTATCAACACTTAGTTAATTTTCGATGGAGAAACACCAAATGCGGTCTTAAATGCCTTTGAAAAATGGGCTTGATCGTAGAAACCCACTTGATGAGCGACCTCAGTACCGCCGACACCTGATTTAATTAATCGCATGCCTTGCTCCATGCGTAAGCGGCTTAACCATGCATAAGGGGTGATGCCCATTTTGTTCTTAAAATGACGCTGAAATTGAGTCGTCGTCAGATCACACAGCTCAGAAAGCTGCTCCAAGCGCACCGGTTGGTCGAGGTTTGCCATTAAATAGTCTTTGAGTGTATTCACCGATTGAGTACCAAGCTTCACCTGAGTTTTCGATCCAAACTGCGCGTAACGATCAACAATCGTCGAAAAGCCTTCGAATGGCAGGCAATCTTGGGCGAGTTGGCTGATGTTTGGATTGATAAGCAGCCCATGAAGGTTACGCAATTGTAAAAAAGTCGCTTGATCGGAGAGGATCAATTCAGAAAAGCTCAAAGCGTGACCATTTTTGCTGTGATCGGCAAGATCGCCAAACCATTGAGGTGAGACAGAAAATACACTTACTTGGTAACCCGATTCGAGCTTTGAATGACCATCATGCAGCTCATCGGGGGGCATCATCACCACTTGTCCGGCGCCCGCGTGGTAGCTCGTCCCTTTATAGACAAACTTTTGCTGCCCTTGGGTGATTAGGCCGATGTGAAAGTCCAAGTGATAGTGGCGCTGAAAGGCAAACTCTTGGTATTGAGCTTGGATCAGGCTGATATCTTGGCTAGATGTCGAGTAGTAGTGGACTTTATCCATGGCATAAAAAAGCTTGGTCAAATTATCATCAATTCAACCAAGCTTATCTCTGTATCTTTAGATTGTCTTGTAAAAAACGATCAGTGTTAGCTTTTCGCTTGCTTACTCTTCTTGTTATTACGCAGACCGTCGAAGCTGAAGATCACCAGTGCGCCCCAAATGAAAGCAAAGGTAATTGCCTTATCCATGGTAAAGGCTTCACCGTAGATCAACACCGCAAGCAAGAACATCAAGCTAGGGCCAATGTACTGGAAGAAGCCCAATGTCGAAAGCTTGAGTCTGGTTGCTGCACCCGTAAAGCAAAGCAGTGGCAGAGTGGTAATTACCCCAGCAGCGACCAGCAGTAAATTTAGCTGCATTGGATTCGCCAAGAAATCAGAAGTTGCTGTGTCTGCAATGAATAATAAGTAGATCGCCGCCGCTGGCAGCATCACTAAGGTCTCAATAAACAAGCCAGTCTGCGCTTCTAGGTTCACTTTCTTACGGAGCAAGCCATAGAAACCAAAAGAAAAGGCCAGTGCAATAGCGACAACTGGAATCGAACCAAAGGCGATTAGCTGGATAAGCACACCGATAGCCGCAAGTGCCACCGCACACCATTGAAGTTTTCTCAGACGTTCACCAAGGAAGAACATCCCAAGCAATACGTTAATCAAAGGGTTGATGTAGTAGCCGAGGCTGGCATCCAGCATGTGATTGGCATTGACTGCCCAGATGAAGATCAGCCAGTTAGCACCCACCAAGAGAGAAGTTGCCACCAAAAACATCATTTTCGGTTTTGAAGTCAGAGTATCGCGCACTTTGCGCCAGCCACGACCAACGTGTAGCAGTAAAGCGAGTAGGAAAAAGGACCATACTACACGGTGGCTCAGGATCTCGAGAGGGGATACTTCACTGAGAGATTTGAAGTATATGGGAGCGATTCCCCACATGGTGTACGCGCCAATCGCAAGCAGTATTCCTTGGCGTGTACGCTGTTGTTCGTCTTGTGTCATGTCACTTTCTCTGGCACGAAGTGCTTATTAATAGGATTTATATTGAGAGTTGGTCAGTATAGGAGCGTTAACCCTTTTCACCTAACAATTTGCGGTTTAATTCGCCAGCATTCCACTCTACAATGTGCGACTTGCTTGCCGATGCTGCATGCTGACTTTATACCTCGATTAGGAACCACAATGACCGCCACTCTGATTGCTGAGCAAACACCAACTCCCGCGAATGATGCGCAAAACATCCTCGAAGATGTATTTGGCTATCAAAGCTTTCGCGATGGTCAGCAAGAGGTCATTGATTTGGCTGTTCAAGGCCGAGATAGCTTGGTGATAATGCCGACGGGTGGTGGTAAATCTTTGTGTTACCAGATCCCTGCTTTAGTTCGTGAAGGGCTGACTTTGGTTATCTCACCGCTTATCTCGTTGATGAAAGACCAAGTCGATCAGTTGAAAGCCAATGGTGTAGCAGCCGAGTGCATTAACTCTTCTATGCCACGTGACCAGCTACTGAGTGTGTTTAATCGCATGAACTCAGGTCAGCTCAAGATGGTTTATGTGTCGCCAGAGCGCGTGTTGATGCGTGATTTCATTGAACGTCTACAAGGTTTACCGCTTTCAATGATTGCGGTCGATGAGGCGCACTGTATCTCTCAATGGGGACATGATTTCCGCCCGGAATACGCGTCACTTGGTCAGCTGAAACAGTATTTCCCGCACGTGCCTTACATGGCGCTGACGGCAACCGCTGATGATGCAACGCGTAAAGATATTGTCTCGCGTCTGCAGCTGGTGGATCCGCATACCTACTTGGGCAGCTTTGACCGTCCTAATATTCGCTACAACCTTGTTGAGAAACACAAACCAGTGTCTCAGGTGGTTCGCTACCTAGAAACTCAGAAGGGCAATTGCGGCATCATCTATTGTGGTAGCCGTAAAAAAGTTGAGATGGTCACCGAGAAGCTGTGTAACAACGGTATTCGTGCTGCGGGCTATCACGCGGGTATGGACACCGACGAGCGCGCTTACGTTCAAGAAGCCTTCCAGCGTGATGACATCCAGATCGTGGTCGCGACTGTAGCGTTTGGTATGGGTATCAACAAACCCAATGTACGCTTTGTGGTGCACTTTGATATTCCACGCAACATCGAGTCTTACTATCAAGAGACTGGCCGTGCGGGTCGTGATGGCTTGCCTGCTGAAGCGATGATGTTGTTTGACCCGGCTGATATGGGGTGGCTGCGTCGAATGCTAGATGAGAAAGAAGAAGGTCCGCAAAAGCAGGTTGAGATGCACAAGCTGAACGCGATGAGTGCCTTTGCTGAAGCACAAACCTGTCGCCGTCAGGTTCTGCTTAACTACTTTGGTGAATATCGTGAGAAGCAATGTGGCAACTGCGATATCTGTCTCGACCCACCTAAGCATTTTGATGCGACCCAAGAAGCGCAGAAGGCATTGTCTTGTGTGTACCGTGTGAATCAGTCGTTTGGTATGGGCTATGTGGTTGAAGTGATGCGCGGTATGCAGAACATCCGTGTCCGCGATAATGGTCATGACAAGCTTTCTACCTATGGTATTGGCCGCGACCACAGCCATGATTACTGGATTAGTATCTTCCGTCAGTTAATCCATAAAGGTTTGTTGTTCCAGAACATCACCCGTAATTCGACTTTACAGTTAACAGAAGAAGCGCGTCCGCTACTGCGTGGTGAGATGTCTTTGGAATTGGCGGTGCCTCGTTTGGATACGGCGGTGCGTAATGCTAAGTCCGATAAACTCAGCAGCAAAAATTACGACAAGAAGCTGTTTGCCAAACTGCGTAAGCTGCGTAAGTCGATTGCTGATGAAGATGGTTTGCCACCTTATGTGGTATTCAGTGATGCGACCTTGATTGATATGGCTGAAGTACTGCCTACCTCATACGGTGAGATGCTGGCGGTTAACGGTGTTGGTCAGCGTAAACTCGATAAGTACGCCGACCCATTCCTCGATTTGATTCAAGATCACATCACGATACACGGCTAGTTTGCAAAATCGGCTAGTTTATAAAAATGATTGGTTCATAGGATAAGAATAAGGTTTATAGGGAAATGACAACACAAACAGAATTTGGCTTAAGAGAGTATTTGGCTGAGGAAGGGCGTTTATTGATTACGTCTCCAAGTTTTGATTTTGATTCTTACGAAGTATTAGGTGAAAAGCTGGTGGCGTTACTGTCAGCGTCTGTTATTGAAAAGCAATGGGACGCCGACATGCACTCTTGGTTGATTGATTTTGAAGATTGTCGAATGTTCTTAAAGTCTGAACATTACAGTGAATCAATCTGGTTTGAGTCGTTAAACGCGGAAGAGAGCCGAGAAGAGTTTGATTATCTCGCGGCGCTTTTCAAACGCGGTTTTTAACTTTTAGCATCGCTTTTAAAGCGTAGCTTTTAAAACATAGTTTCTAACGCCATTCACTAACAAAAGTGAGGATAAACGTTTGCGCTTGTTCTCACCGTTGCAGCCAATATTGATTAATGTATAATCGCCCGCCGCTCAATAGAGCAAATCATAGAAACATTTTTAATTCACATTATTGGTAAGAGCTTTCTTAGATTATTCGAAGAAATGACTCGATTTGGGTTCCCTCACCCCCAAACCAAACTAAAAAGGTACAGCATGAGTAACTTTACCCCTGCGCAACAGCGCAAAGCCCTAGCACTATTAGTTTTGTTCCATTTAGTCATTATTGCGTCAAGCAACTATCTGGTTCAGCTACCTTTTACCGTTTTCGGTATGCACACCACTTGGGGTGCTTTCACTTTCCCGTTTATCTTCCTAGCGACCGACCTGACTGTACGTATTTTTGGTGCGCAGCTTGCCCGTAAAATCATTTTCTTAGTGATGTTACCAGCACTGGCCGTTTCTTACTTTTTGTCAGTGGTGTTCTTTGAAGGTTCATTCCAAGGCTTTAGCCAACTAGGTGAGTTCAACCTGTTTGTTGCACGTATCGCCGCGGCGAGCTTCATGGCTTATTTGCTTGGTCAGATTTTGGATGTGCATGTTTTCAACCGCTTACGCCAGCTTAAACAATGGTGGGTAGCCCCGACGTGCTCAACGTTATTTGGTAATGCCATTGATACCATCGCGTTTTTTGCGATCGCTTTCTACCAAAGTCCAGATCCATTCATGGCTGAACATTGGACCGAGATTGCACTGGTTGATTACGGATTCAAACTTATTATCAGCCTAGGTTTGTTCGTGCCTATGTACGGTGTGCTTCTGAACTACATTGTTAGAAAGCTAACGGCCGTGAACCCTGACTTTAAAGCGACAGGCGTGAACGTTTAAGGATCAGATTAGAAACGCATTAATGCAAAGATAAGAAAAAGCCCAAGTTAGTAGACTAACTTGGGCTTTTTTAATTCCTAGTGTCAGATACTAATATCAGAGGCATTCAATATTCAATGGCCAGCCAATATCGGTTTGTCTATTCGACTCGATCTCTAGCTCAGCAGCGGTCAGCGGGTTGTCTGCTAGCCATTGCTTAGAAAGCGTCAAGGTCAGATTATTACCATCGGTTGCAAGCTTAAACTCAGGCTCTAGTGCTGGATTGCGACGGTGAGTCAACAAAATAGCTAAACGCAAAATACGTAAAATACGCTTGCTGCTGGTTCCAGAGATAGCGTGCTGCTCTGGTAATGAGGTTAACTGTTCACGGTAGCGACGAGTTAACTCACCCAAGTAGTGCTTTTGCGCTCGAGTAAAGCCAGGCAGGTCTAAGTTCTGCAGTAGGTATGCGCTGTGCTCACCGCCTTTTTTGAAATCGATGGTTAAACCAATCTCATGGAGCTTAGCTGCCGTTTGCAGTAGCACACCAGCTTGAGGTTCTGAAACCCACGCTTCGGCGCCTGCTTGCTCTAGCAGCGTTTGTGCGACTACAGCAACTTGTTCACCGTAGCTTACGTCCATTTGGTAGCGTGATTGGACACTCTTAATGGTACGTGCACGGATGTCTTCTTGGCGCAACTCATCAACCATCTCGTAGGCTAGGCCTTCACGGAGTGCACCGCCTGCGAGTGTCATTGAATCTATTTCAAGTAGCTCAAAAATAGCAATAAGAATTGAAAGTCCACTCGGGAACACCAATGCGCGTTCAAGAGTCAGTCCTTCGATTTCTAGCTCTTCCAACCGCTCTGTAATCATGGCTTGTTTCTGTAGGCGCTTAAGTTTGGCATGAGTAATCACTTCATCCATGCCTTGCGCCAACATGATTTCTTGCAGTGCCTGAACGGTACCACTAGCGCCAACACACACATCCCATCCGATATCAGTGTAGTTATCTAGGATAGGAGCCAACGTTGACTTCGCCGCTTCAATGGCGTTGTTAAAGTTGATTGCGGTTAATTGGCGATCTTTAAAGTGGCGCTCAAGCCAAGTAACACAGCCCATCTTTAGGCTGGTTAGTGCTTTCGCAGAGAAGCCTTCACCAATGATCATCTCGGTGCTTGCGCCACCAATATCAACAACCAGCCGGCGGCCGCTGCCACCAGAAGTGTGTGCTACGCCTTTATAGATAGTCGCAGCCTCTTCTTCACCGGAGATAACATTGATGTCGTAACCAAGGATCTGGTTCGCTTTCTCAAGAAAGATATCCACATTGATAGCGGTACGTAGGGTCGCTGTACCGACAATGCGGATATTTTCTTTTGGAATATCTTGCAGTCGCTCTGCAAAGAGACTCAAACAGTCCCAACCGCGCTGCATGGCTTCTGTACTAAGCGCATTATTTTCATCTAAGCCTGCAGCTAAACGCACTTTGCGCTTAATTTTAGCCATGGTTTGTACGCTGCCATCGATATGACGCACAACGAGCATATGAAAACTGTTCGACCCGAGGTCGATTGCAGCGTAAAGCGGTGGTGACACTGTTTGACTCATAAGCGACTAAGCTTCCTTGTTATGACGCGGTTGGCGTGGGCGACGGTTCTGGTTTGGTTTACGGTTACCGTTGCGTGGGCCATTGTTATTTGAGCGGCGTTGTTGCGGGTTACGTGTGCGTAAACGCAATGGTGCTGGCAGATCTTCTAGCAGTGCAGAAGCATCGTAGTCAGACACAGGGATAGCGTGCTCAATGTATTCTTCGATTGGTGGCAAGTTGATTGCGTAATCTTCACAAGCAAAGCTGATTGAGTGACCACTTGCACCAGCACGACCGGTACGGCCGATACGGTGAACGTAATCTTCACAGTCATCAGGTAGGTCGAAGTTGAATACGTGTGTTACTTGAGGAATGTGTAGGCCACGTGCTGCAACGTCGGTTGCGACAAGCAGGTCAACATCACCTTTAGTGAATTGCTCAAGAATCTTTTCACGTTTCTTTTGAGGAACATCGCCAGTTAGCAGGCCAACACGGTGACCATCTGCAGCTAGGTGACCCCAAACAGACTCACACTTGTGCTTAGTGTTAGCGAAGATGATAGCGCGTTCAGGCCACTCTTCTTCAACTAGCGTCTGCAGAAGTGCCATTTTGTGTTCATTTGACGGGTAGAACAGTTCTTCCTGAATACGGTGACCTGTTTTACGCTCTGGCTCAACAACAACATGCTCTGGGTTGTGCATGTGTTCGAACGCTAGCTCCTGTACGCGGTAAGACAATGTCGCAGAGAACAGCATGTTCAGGCGATCTTTTGGCTCAGGCATACGGCGGAACAAGAAGCGGATGTCTTTAATGAAGCCCAGATCGAACATGCGATCGGCTTCGTCAAGAACAACAGCTTGAATGTGGTTAAGGTTAAATACCTTCTGCTTGTAGAAATCGATGATGCGGCCAGTCGTACCAATTAAGATATCTGCGCCTTCTTCGATCTTACCTAGCTGCTTGTCGTAGCTTTCGCCACCGTAAGCCAATGCTGCCTTGATACCAGTGCTTTCAACCAGAGAGTCAGCATCGTTGTAGATCTGAATCGCGAGTTCACGCGTTGGTGCCATAATAATCGCACGTGGCTGGTTAGGCTTACGCCCTTCATGCTCAGGTGTTTTTAGCAGGTGGTTAAAAGTAGCAGTAAGAAACGCAAGCGTTTTACCAGTGCCCGTTTGGGCCTGGCCTGCAATGTCTTGGCCGGTGAGCAGTACCGGGAGCGCCAGGGCTTGGATCGGGGTACAATAATCGAACCCTTTTTTCTCCAATCCTTCAATGACTTGCGGAAGTAAATCCAAGTCGGCGAACTTTTGCTCTGTGATATGCGTCTTTTTCATTACTATAGAATATCAGCTTAAGCTTGCAATACGAAAGTAAATACATTCCAATAGGGCATCTATTTACTGGTTATCATCCAACCAGTTCTAAAAAATACATTGGAGTGGAAGATGAGTGATAAGATTTTGCAGCTAACTGATGACGGTTTTGATAACGATGTAATCAACGCTGCAGGCCCTGTTCTTGTTGATTTTTGGGCTGAATGGTGTGGTCCATGTAAAATGATTGCGCCGATTCTTGACGAAATCGCAGACGAGTACGAAGGCAAGCTCACAATCGGTAAATTGAATATCGACCAAAATGCAGGTACTCCACCAAAATTTGGTATTCGCGGCATTCCAACGCTACTTCTTTTCAAAGACGGCGGCGTAGCAGCGACTAAAGTTGGTGCATTATCTAAAACTCAACTTAAAGAGTTCTTAGACGCTAACCTTTAATCAGGTCAGCAATTGAAAAGAAACCGTGCAGTTAACAAATGCGCGGTTTTGTTTTTTCTAAGCTATGGACTAGTCTTAGTTTTAGTGCTAATTTATCGCACGTTAATTGAACGAATTTCTCTTCTTGGTCGATCCTGTGACCAAATCCTTCTTAACTTAAGAAAACAGATCCTATTTTGACTAAACAAACTTCCACCACTATGAATCTTACTGAACTGAAGAACAGACCTGTGTCTGAGCTTGTTAAACTTAGCGAAAGCTTAGGTCTTGAAAATCAAGCTCGCCTAAGAAAACAAGACATTATCTTCTCCATCCTTAAAGCGCATGCAAAAAGTGGTGAAGACATCTTTGGTGATGGTGTTCTAGAAATTCTTCAAGACGGTTTTGGCTTCCTACGTAGCGCCGACAGTTCATACCTGGCTGGCCCAGATGATATCTACGTATCTCCAAGCCAGATTCGTCGTTTTAATCTTCGCACTGGTGACTCTATTGGCGGCAAAATCCGTCCACCTAAAGACGGCGAACGTTACTTTGCACTGCTTAAAGTAAACACGGTTAACTACGACAAGCCAGACAACGCTCGTAACAAGATCCTTTTCGAAAACCTTACTCCTCTTCACGCCAACGAACGTATGGTGATGGAAGCGGGTAATGGTGCGACTGAAGATATTACGGCTCGTATTCTTGACCTTGCATCTCCAATTGGTAAAGGTCAGCGTGGTCTGATTGTTGCTCCGCCTAAAGCGGGCAAGACAATGCTTCTGCAAAACATTGCTCAAAGCATTGCTCGTAACCATCCTGAGTGTGAATTAATGGTTCTACTTATCGATGAGCGTCCAGAAGAAGTAACGGAAATGCAGCGTCTAGTTAAAGGCGAAGTAGTCGCTTCAACATTCGATGAGCCAGCATCTCGCCACGTACAAGTTGCAGAAATGGTTATCGAGAAAGCGAAACGCCTTGTTGAACACAAGAAAGACGTGGTTATCCTACTGGATTCGATCACTCGTCTAGCTCGTGCGTACAACACTGTGATTCCTTCATCAGGTAAAGTTCTTACTGGTGGTGTTGACGCGAATGCTCTACACCGTCCAAAGCGTTTCTTCGGTGCGGCACGTAACGTAGAAGAAGGTGGTAGCTTAACGATCATCGCAACAGCACTAGTTGATACTGGTTCTAAGATGGATGAAGTTATCTACGAAGAATTCAAAGGTACAGGTAATATGGAACTGCACCTTAACCGTAAGATTGCTGAAAAGCGTGTATTCCCAGCGATTGATTTCAACCGTTCAGGTACTCGTCGTGAAGAGCTTCTTACCAAGAACGATGAACTGCAGAAGATGTGGATCCTACGTAAGATTGTTCACCCAATGGGTGAAATCGACGCAATGGAATTCCTTATCGACAAGCTAGCAATGACCAAAACGAATGATGAGTTCTTTGACGCAATGCGTCGTCAGTAATCTTGATTAGCTGATAGTTATTAGAAAGCGCTGCCCTCGGGTAGCGCTTTTTATTGGTTCATCGCGGATTAGCGGGAACTAAAAACAAAAAAAACGGTAGTAAGTGATAGGGTTTAGTCGCCAAACAAAAATCATACACAAACTACCGTTTCCATGCCGAATCATACTTTCCTATCTTCATTCTGGGAAGGCTTTAAAATAGTAAAGTCTCACCAGACAGCATCACTTATTACCCTGACTCTTAAACCTAACTCTGAGGCGAAATGCCCTTGTGGTCTTGAGGCCGAGGCTATCCATGAGTATC
>NZ_JAKEUQ010000037.1 GCF_022397955.1 Vibrio sp. Isolate32
AGTGATGCCTTATCAAATCGGCTTTAAACAAGCTTCATTGTTCCTGGTTGGACAGCTTCAATTGTTACCAGCAGTTGCACCGGGACGAATCCCAGAAGTATTAAATTACATAATGGATATGTCGGAAAGCTTTGTTTTACCAGAGAGACGAGAACGAAGTTATCCAAGAGCAGTAAAAAAGAGGCCTTGTCGCTATGCGACAAGGCCTCCAAGAAGACGCTAAACGATGCTTAACTTACAAGCATTACGCTTAGAGCGTCCATTTTTTGTTTAACTGATGCAGTTTGAATTCGCTAATCTGCTAAGAGTTCAGTTCTTTCTGGTGTTGGTCGATGAGTTTCTCCATGTATTCTTCACCTCGTTGACGAGTATCTTCATAGGTTTCTGTCCCCTCAAACTTTGTCACGGTTTCGTAATAAACCTTAACCTTTGGCTCTGTTCCCGAAGGGCGGACGATAATGCGAGAAGCATCTTCGAGATGATAGATGAGTACGTCACTCGCAGGGAGGTTTATCGCCTCTGTTGCACCACCTGTAATAAAGCGCAGTGAAGACTGAAGATCTTCAATCACAGATATCGCAATGCCATTGATTGTTTTTGGTTGTGCTGCGCGAAGTTTAGAGCCAATTGAAGGTGAATCTGGGTCCAGTGCGATGCTGCGTTGTGCATTGGTATGAACACCATGTTCAAAGGAAATCTGAGCCAGAAGATCCCACACCGTTCGACCTTGAGATTTTAGCTCTTCGACCAATTGTGCAAAAACAACAATGGCTGACAAACCATCTTTATCACGGACTTGAGTACCAATTGTATAGCCTAGCGCCTCTTCATAGGCGAATAGGAATTCGTTCTGTTCATCTTCCAACTGCATGCCAATGTTAGCTAACCATTTAAACCCCGTCAGAGTTTGGAAGTAGGTAGCACCGTGAGAGTTAGCGACTTTCTCAAGCAGGGTAGACGATACGATACTGTTACCGACCAATTGGTTCTTAGCGTGCGGCTTTGACAGTAAGTAATGAGCGAATAGTACGCCTACTTGGTCACCCGTTAACATTTTGTATGAGTCATTATTTGTTCTTACTGCAACCGCAAATCGGTCCGCATCAGGGTCATTAGCACAAGCAATATCTGCATCGACGCTTTTTGCTAGATTAACCACAAGATCCATTGCCCCTTTTTCTTCAGGGTTCGGGAAGTTCACCGTTGGGAAGTGACCATCAGGTTCTCTTTGCTCTGCAACGCTGAATACCTTGTGGAAACCTGAGTCGTGCAGAAGATCTTCTGCCATTTGCGCGCCAACACCATGCATTGCTGTATAAGCGATGGTGGTATTAGTAGATTCGATATCGTTATTAACGAACGGGCTCTGGTTGATTGCGGCACGGTAGGTTTGATAGTACCCCTCGGTGAGCCAAACTAACTTGCCTTGCGTTTCTGCATCACTGAGGCTCATCAAAGGGATCGGTTTAGTTGCTGCATTATCAATTTCGGTGGCAATACCTGCATCATGAGGCGGTATAATTTGAGCCCCATTTTCCCAGTACACCTTGAAGCCATTATATTCAGGCGGGTTGTGGCTAGCAGTCACCACAACGGCTGCTGCTGCGTTGAAATGCTCAATGCCAAACGCAACGATAGGAGTCGCAGCCACATTCGATGTTAGGTAAACCTTTATACCCAAAGCCGTTAGCACAGAAGCGGTATCAATGGCGAATTGCTTCGAATCTAATCGGCCATCATAGCCCACGACGACGCCTCTCATGGTCGCGTTGGCTACATGTTCAATTAAATAGTGACCAAGCCCAGTTGCGGTTTCTTGAATGACTAATCGGTTCATTCTATTCGTACCACATCCTACTTTTCCTCGAAGGCCTGCGGTTCCAAACTCTAATCGCTGCGTAAAGCGATCTTCTAATTCGTCATGCATTCTCTCATCTATGAGGTGTTGTAGCTCTTCACGAGTTCTTGGGTCTGGATCTCTCGCTAACCAATTCATTGCATCTTGCATAATCACTAAACCTTTTAATGTCTGTATGACTTACTGTTGAGTTAAATTAAATGATATTGATTGGCGTTTCTATTAAGGCGGTCGTAAAACTCGATATAAAATAAATTCTAACGGCTAGAGGGCACGTAGATTAAGCCACTTCAAATAATTGACTGTTTAGTAAGTAAACTTACCTTGAATAATTGGATATCACTAACTAGCCTTTTACATAAATATAACAAAGCTCAACAAATTCACCGTTTTTGAGTCTTTAATGGAAACCTCTAAAGCTTTTGAGCCGTATTAGTTCTTAAGTTGATATGAGGTCAGCAGTACGTTTACAGGCTATTTCCATGTCGTTTTAGATTGAGATTCAGGCTTTTCAGGTGTAGCCCGAATAACAATGAATGTTGTCCAGCTCTTAACGACATATAGATCGCAATGATATTTAGGTCGCATGTATCCAAATAGGAAGGACAAGGAGAGATCTTTTGAAAAGATTACTGGGTAGGCTAGCGTGGCTTTTGAACAGTTTTTTTGCGTTGTTCGTTTCGCCTTGGGCGAATGCGAGCAGCGAATACAATATGACAAAAGGTGTGACAGAGATCAGTGGGCAAGTTTATGAACTCCATATGCTAATCTTCTACATTTGTTGTGCAATCGCTTTAGTTGTATTCGGTGTGATGTTTTATTCGATTCTGAGGCACAGAAAGTCCAAGGGCGCGGTGGCCGCTCATTTCCACGAAAGCACGAAAGTCGAAATTCTTTGGACTATCATCCCAATAATTATTCTCATTGCTATGGCGATACCCGCAACAAAAACCTTGATAGCGATGGAAGATACTTCTCAATCAGAACTCACCGTAAAAATCACCGGTTCACAATGGAAATGGCATTATAGCTATTTTGGCGAAGATGTTGAGTTTTTCAGTTTGCTGGCGACCAGCGACAAAGAAATTGAAGGTATTGAGTTAAAAGGGGCGCACTATTTGTTGGAGGTTGATAAACCACTTGTGCTGCCCATAGACCGGAAAGTACGGTTCTTAATGACCTCTGACGATGTGATTCACTCTTGGTGGGTGCCGGCTTTTGCTGTTAAGAAAGACACCATTCCGGGATTTATTAACGAAGCGTGGACCAAAATTGATGAACCAGGCGTTTACCGAGGACAGTGTGCAGAGCTCTGTGGTCGTGCTCACGGCTTCATGCCGATAGTAGTGCATGCCATGGCAGAAGATGAGTTTGATGCATGGTTAGCAGAACAAAAAGAGCTAACGATTGCCGCACAACAAGCGGCTCAAGATGCATTAGACGCGTCACTTTCGTTGGAGGAGTTGAACACCATAGGCGAGGAGGTATACAAAACTCGATGCGCGGTTTGTCACCAAGCTAACGGTGAAGGGATCCCTGGAGCGTTTCCTGCGATCAAAGGCAGCCCAGTTGCTCTTGGAGATGTGGATGTTCATATCGACACTATTGTTTATGGTCGAGGAGGCACGGCAATGCAAGCCTTCGATAATCAGTTAACAGAAAAAGAGATTGCAGCAGTCGTAACCTACCAACGAAATGCTTGGGGGAACGATACTGGCGATGTGGTTCAAGCTTCAGATGTTAATGCCTATAAGGTCAAACAATCGGGTGGAGCGGAAGGCTCTGCGGATGAAGCACAAAGTGATGCTAAGGAGCAGCTATGAGTTCACCAATCGAAAAGCCGGTGAAATCGGCGCCTGCAGAAGGTCAGGCTCTAAGTCATACTTTAGACGGTACCTTAGACAGCCATGATTTACCTATGGATGATCACGATTCCCATGCTGCTCCAAAAGGGTGGGCGCGTTGGTTGTATTCAACCAATCATAAAGACATAGGTACGCTCTATCTGTGGTTCAGTTTCGCCATGTTCCTAACTGGCGGTGCGATGGCGATGGTGATCCGTGCGGAGCTATTCCAACCGGGTCTGCAGCTTGTTGAGCCTGATTTCTTTAACCAGATGACTACAGTCCATGGTTTGATAATGGTATTTGGCGCGGTAATGCCTGCATTTACAGGGCTCGCCAACTGGATGATCCCTATGATGATCGGTGCGCCAGATATGGCGTTACCTCGAATGAACAATCTCAGTTTCTGGATTCTACCTTTCGCCTTCCTAATCTTGATTGGATCTTTGTTTACTGAGGGAGGTGGCCCGAGTTTTGGTTGGACCTTCTACGCGCCGCTCTCGACAACTTATGGCCCAGACAGTACGGCTCTGTTCGTATTCTCTGTCCATATTATGGGGATCAGTTCGATCATGGGGGCAATCAATGTCATCGTGACTATCGTGAACATGAGAGCTCCGGGTATGACTTGGTTCAAACTGCCTATGTTCGTATGGACATGGTTAATCACCGCTTTCTTGTTGATAGCCGTGATGCCTGTTCTCGCCGGGGCTGTGACTATGGTGCTGACCGATAAATATTTCGGGACAAGCTTTTTTGATGCTGCAGGAGGTGGTGACCCCGTCATGTTCCAACACATATTCTGGTTCTTTGGGCACCCCGAAGTGTACATCATGATCCTACCGTCTTTCGGTATCGTTTCGGCTATCATCCCGGCGTTTAGTGGCAAGCGCTTGTTTGGTTACCACTCTATGGTGTACGCGACCTGCAGTATCGCGATTTTGTCTTTCCTAGTTTGGGCACACCACATGTTCACCACGGGGATGCCAGTCTTTGCGGAGCTTTTCTTTATGTATTGCACTATGCTGATCGCAGTCCCCACAGGGGTAAAAGTCTTTAATTGGGTCGCGACCATGTGGCGGGGCGCATTGACCTTCGAAACCCCAATGCTGTTCACCATTGCCTTTATTGTTCTGTTTACGATAGGCGGTTTATCTGGATTGATGCTGGCTATTGTTCCTGCAGATTTCCAATACCACGACACCTATTTTGTAGTGGCTCACTTCCACTATGTTCTGGTGACTGGTGCCGTGTTCTCGATAATGGCCGCCGCCTATTATTGGTTGCCTAAGTGGACAGGACATATGTACGACCACAAGCTCAGTCTATGGCATTTTTGGACGTCAGTAATCTCAGTGAATGTTCTTTTCTTCCCTATGCACTTCCTAGGTTTAGCGGGGATGCCACGTCGTATTCCAGACTACGCTATCCAGTTCGCTGACGTTAACCAAGTGGTGTCGATAGGGGGCTTTGCCTTTGGCTTATCTCAACTCATCTTCTTGTGGTTGGTCATCAAGTGCATAAAAGGTGGTGAGCCAGCATCGAGTAAGCCATGGAAACGTGCTGAAGGATTAGAGTGGACTGTATCAAGCCCCGCTCCTCATCATACATTTACTCATCCGCCTAAGATCTATTAGAGATATGAACTATGAGCGATAAGCAAAGCGATCCAAATCAAGACGAAAACCAACCAAAGCGGTCATCCAAAAAGTTGACGGGTTATTTGGTATTGAGTGTGGTGGCGATGTTTGGTTTCGGTTTCGCTTTGGTGCCGCTTTACGATGTGATGTGCGAGGCTTTGGGTATTAATGGCAAAACCAATACAGTGTCTGTGGTTCAGCCACGTGGAATGCAGCCAGATTACTCTCGCACTGTTCGGGTAGAATTCATGTCTCATATCAAACCTGATATGCCTTGGACGTTTTCGCCTGTAGAGCGTGTATTAGAGGTTTATCCCGGTGAGGTGATTCAAACGAATTATATTGCCAAAAATTTATCAGAAAACTCTCTAGTGGGACAAGCTGTCCCTTCCGTATCTCCAGGGATAGGGGCGACTTACTTCAATAAGATGGAATGTTTCTGCTTTAACCAGCAGCCATTAGATGGACATAAAAGTGCTGAAATGGGTTTGGTATTTTACATAGAGCCAGATATCCCAGAATCGATTCACACACTGACGCTCTCTTATACGCTGTTTAACATTACGAGTGAGGTGGTCGGGGAATCAAGTAGTCCCGAGCCTAATGTAATCGCGAGTAATTAGGGAATTGCAGAACCAGAATCAACATAAGGAGTTGAGCGATGAGTTCTAAAAAGGAAGTTTATTTCGTTCCACATCAAAGCCATTGGCCACTAGTCGGTGCCATTGCGCTGTTTCTTGTTGCCGTGGGAGCTGGGTTAACTGTGCAAAACATGGGCTCCGATGCCGCTGGTGGTGTGCTTGGTAAGGCTGTGTTGTTTGTTGGGTTTGCGGTGTTGCTGTACATGCTTGCGGGTTGGTTTAGCAATGTGATAACCGAATCCTTGAGCGGCCTCTATTCTGAGCAAATATCCCGCTCTTTCAGGCAGGGTATGAGTTGGTTCATCTTTTCTGAAATCATGTTTTTCGGTGCTTTCTTTGGCGCGCTGTTCTACGCTCGTATGATTTCTGTCCCATGGATTGGCGGGGCGGGCAACAATGAAATGACTCATGAAGTATTGTGGCCAATGTTCCAATCAATTTGGCCGCTGACTACGACACCGGATGGTGTAACAACACAAGCTATGCCGTGGCAAGGTATCCCTCTTAAGAACACCATCATCTTATTACTTTCGTCCATCACGCTGCATATGGCCCATCTAAGCCTCGAACAAAACAAGCGCATGGCGTTAATCGTCTGGTTAGAGATCACCATCGTTCTGGCTGGATTCTTCCTATTCTTCCAAGTCGAAGAGTATATCCATGCTTACGAAGATATGGGGTTGACCCTTCAATCGGGAATCTATGGCAACACCTTCTTCTTACTGACGGGGTTCCATGGTTTACATGTCTGCTTAGGGACGATCTTTTTAATCGTCCTGTTAGCTAGGGTTGCCAAAGATCACTTTACACCCAAAGACCATTTTGCATTCCAAGCAGGCAGTTGGTATTGGCACTTTGTTGACGTGGTTTGGTTAGGATTATTCGTGTTTGTATACGTGCTATAGCGAAGCAACAGAGCTAAAGGGCTTAATAAGGACGAGGGTTGGGAGCTATCACCCCTGACCCTAAAGCAAGCAATAACAGTAGCACAACAATGGCTGACCACATGACTCGACGCCCCAAGAAATGACTCAGCTTTTTGCCATTGTGTTTACTCGAAGCGATTTGGATAAGCCCTTTCATTAAGTTGAATGCGATGAAAAACAGCAGGACAACTAACACAACTTTGAATAACAGGATAAAGGTAGGTGACGCCATAGTGATAACTCCAAACCGTTTGAATCATGGTGAACGAACGTTCCGCAGTAAAGGTTTTTGGTTTGCGGTTGCTTTAACTTTGGTGTCAGTCGGCACGTTAATCAAGTTGGGTTTATGGCAGTTAGACAGAGGTAACGAGAAACTACGGTATGAGCAGCAGCTATCGCAGAGAGCAGTGCAACCTTCTAAACCACTAGATACAGTGCTCAATGAATGGGGAGAGGCACATGTTGGAACTCAGCAGCCGGTGCCCCCTTCGACCTTAAATGGCTTGAAAGCTGATGTCGAATTAGTGGAGCCGAGTGGCTTAATTCTCTTGCTGGATAATCAAGTCAATCAAGGAATCGTTGGATACGTGATTTACATGCTGGGCGAGGTTCAAACTCAAGATGTAAGAAAACAGCTTTTGATCGATCTTGGGTTCGTTGCAGCAAGTAATGACAGAAGAGAGCTACCAGAAATAGAAAAGATAACGCTACCAATCGAGGTGTCTGGGCGTTTGTACACTCGTTCGGTGAATCCGTTAAGTCAGCAACTTGGTTTAGAAAACACGACGCCTAAAAGGATTCAAAACATCAACATAGAAGCGCTATCACAATACATGGGGCAAGAGGTGTTGCCGTTCATCTTCCAACCTCAGAGCTTAGATTCATGGCCTTATGAAATGTTGTGGCGCCCGACGGCGATGAAGTCTGAGAAGCACTTTGGTTACTCTTTTCAATGGTTCGTGATGGCTGCGGTATTGCTTTCACTGATGTTGTTGATTGGATTCAGATATTTGAAGAAGTATAGTCATATGAATAAGAAGTAAATGCTTGAAACGACACAAACACGGTTAGTGGCCGGCAGCGACTAATACAGGGAATCAAAATGGATAAGCCTCAAACACAAACTAAAAAGGAAAGTACCGATGCTAATCTTGCTGCGTTTAAACAGCGCCGCTCACGTGGTCGACTTGTACTCATCGGATTGATTTTGGTCTTCGCCTTACCTGCAATTATCGCTAAAACTGTATTAGAGCAAAATTGGTACACATCTGGTGTGACAAATACGGGGGAGTTAGTTGAGCCAAGAGTGACTCTACAAGATTTTGGGCTGACGGCTCCGGTGGAAGGAGAAGGATGGTTGGTGGGTTACATTGCGCCAACGGACTGCGATAGCTTATGTGAACAACAACTCCACTACTTGAATCAAAGCTATTTAGCGCTGGGTAAGAATAAAGAACGAGTGACAGCTGTGGTGTTTGTCTCTGAAGGGGATGCATTACGAGGAGCATTTAACAAACCTGATTTGTCATTTCTGTCTGGTGGGGAGCAGTTGAGCACCAAGTTCGCACCAGCTTCGATTGTTATCATTGATCCCCTTGGGCAACTCGTTATGGAATATAAAAGTGTCTCAGAACCGTCGCAGTTAGTCGGGCAGTCTAAAGGCATGATTCATGACCTCAGAAAGCTTCTTAAACTGTCGCGTGTTGGGTAGCTGATAAGTGATTCGGTTTGACCGCGGTGGCTGAACTCTAGTAGCGAAAGGGAATAAGTATAGGGAGATAAACGATGCAGAACAAAGCCTCTGATTTACTCATGCTCGTGATGCGAGTGGCTATCTTACTGACGCTGACAGTGATTGTGCTCGGTGCCTATACCCGATTATCGGATGCTGGACTTGGTTGTCCTGATTGGCCAGGATGTTACGGAAAGCTCACAGTACCGTCTGATGCACAAGCGGTGAACCAAGCCAACCTCCAATTCCCCGAACGTGCGCTTGAGGCTGATAAAGCTTGGATAGAGATGATACATCGCTACTTTGCTGTTTCGCTAGGGCTTCTTATCTTTGTTGTGGTCGCTTGGTGTATTAAGAAGAACATCACCTCTGCTGGGCTACCGTTACTTATTTCGGCAACAGTGATCTTTCAAGCTTTGTTAGGGATGTGGACTGTAACCCTCAAGCTGATGCCAGTTGTGGTGATGGCGCACTTGATGGGAGGCTTCACTCTGCTGTCTCTGCTCTGCTTACTCTATTGTCGCCTCTCTAATTTCCAGGTTCGCTTCGGTGAAGCGACATACTCGGCGACTATCAAGTTTGCTGCACTTTTTGGCTTGGTCGTTGTAATTGGACAGATTTTACTTGGCGGTTGGACGTCTTCAAATTATGCAGCGTTGGTATGTACTCAACTGCCTATCTGTGAAGGGAATTGGATAAGCTACCTAGACTTTAAGAACGCGTTCGACTTTGCGCAGCATGGTCATGATAACTATGAGTTTGGTGTACTCGAGTATCCCGCAAGGCTCACCATACACGTCATGCATAGGCTTGGTGCTATTGTGGCAACGCTAACGGTGCTAATGGTCGTGTATCAGTTGTGGAAATTTGGTCAAACAGCTCACCAAAAGCTGGGTGTCATTGTGGCATTGGTATTAGCAGTGCAAGTCAGTTTAGGGATCAGTAACGTGTGGTTTCATCTACCGATTTCAGTAGCAGTGCTTCATAACTTAGTTGCGGCGATGCTGCTTGTCAGTCTGGTTGTGACAAACTTTGTAGTGTGGCAACGAAAACCAAGTGAGAGTTTGTTAAAGAACAGTGTATTACAAGGAGGTAATCATGGTCAGTAGAACTTCAACACAGCATCAAATTGTGGTTCAAGATACCGCTTCAATTCATGAAGTTGCTGCTCAAAACAAAGCAGCTTGGAAGGTCTATTTAACACTGACCAAGCCTAAAGTGGTTGCTTTGATGTTGTTAACAGCATTAGTCGGCATGTGTTTAGCTGTGCCTAATGGATTGCCATTACAGCAAGCATTATTTGGCATGATAGGGATAGGGTTGATGGCGGGTTCAGCCGCTGCATTTAATCACTTGATCGACAAGAAGATCGATGGGCAAATGTCTCGTACTAATCGTCGTCCTTTACCATCGGGTGAGCTCAGCAGTGTACGAGTATTCGCCTTTGCAGCAGGTATCGGTTTACTTGGCTTTGCGACTTTAGCCTTGTTAGTTAACCCGCTTACGGCTTGGCTAACCTTTGCGAGTCTATTAGGTTATGCGGTTATCTATACCATGTATTTAAAACGAGCGACGCCACAGAACATTGTCATTGCAGGGATCGCAGGGGCAATGCCACCTTTATTGGGTTGGACGGCAGTGACTAACGAGTTGCACTCCAACGCATGGCTACTGGTGATGATCATCTTTATCTGGACGCCTCCTCACTTTTGGGCGCTTGCGATTCATCGACGTGACGAATACGCAAAGGTAGATATTCCGATGCTGCCTGTGACTCACGGGATAGCCTACACCAAGACGTCAATTCTGCTGTATACACTGCTGCTATGCATCGTATGTGTGCTGCCAGTATTAGTTGGAATGAGCGGTTGGATATATCTGAGTGCTTCTTTGATGCTGAACGGTGGGTTTGTCTATCACGCTTGGGTTCTTAAATATCGTGATGAGCCCTACATGGCGATGAAGACCTTTAAGTTCTCCATCTATCATCTCATGCTCTTGTTTGTTGCTTTGTTAGCGGACCATTATTTGCTTTGATAACTGGTGTGTCTGCTTTTACCGAACAAGAAAACGGATGCTCTAGGCATCCGTTTTTGTTTGGTTGGTTACACAAACTCATCTACCAGAAAGTAATTAAATCGCTCGCTAGCAATTAGTCCACTTTGTTCCAAGCATCTTGCCAATGTGAACCAACACCTGGTTCGTACTGAGTTGCTGTTGGTGCCCATTGAACACAGTAACCAGAGTATGGGAACTCTTTACACTGATACACGCTACCATCGCTGCTTAGCACTGTGGTTCCTTCAGTGTAAGACTCAATGTTTTCGGGGAACACGAAATCGTAATCGCCTTCTGGTGGCGGTGTTTGCTCATCCATCAGATGGAAATCAAGCGTATTCTGATCGACTAAGTTACCCTGGTCATCTTTCGTCACAACCACAAGCATGTGGTGGCCCGCTTCAGACTTAGATAAAGTCAGTTGAACATCTTCCACTTGTCCATCTACTAATTTTGACTTTTGAGAAGCAAGTGCCTCACGGTTATGGTTGTACACAGTTAATTCAGCTTGAATATCGCCTGTTGCCGCTAAAGTAAGGTCAAGCTGTGTTGGCTGGTTTTCATCAATAATGTATTCAGACTCTAAGCCAGTTACTTCTAACTCATGATCGGGTTCTGGAGTATCAATTTTGTAACCGATTTCTACGCTGTTAAAGCCTGAACCTGCTTTTAAATAAATAGGGTTCGAACCGTATACAGGAGCGAAATCGGCTTGGTCGTTCAATTGACCCGCTTTGATTTGTGTCTGCTCTTGATTGATCTTAGAGGCAAGTGCGTAAGACCAGTTATTTGCTTTGCCTTGCTCGTTGCTCTCAATCACAAGCTCGGTGCTGTAGGAAGCGTTCTCACCAGATTGATCGAAGACACGAGTGTAAATCGCATCACCAATGTTCAGGTCTTGAGTTGGATTGATTTGACCGCCTTGCTCCCAATCCGGAATGATAGGGCCGTCGCCATCAAACTTCACATCGATAACGTTGTAGAAAGCAGCTGAAGTGTCACCTACATCCCAAACGGCAAGAATCACTTGGTAGCCTTCGCGCTCTGGCACATTACACAAATGGTTTACTTGCATTGGTGGTTGTTCCATATTGCCTTCAACAACACAGAATGGCGTTAAGTCAAAAGAGCTGCGTGCCAAAGGTTGGTTTGGATTCCAATTTGGTTCCGTAATGTAATATTTCCAGTCTCGAGTCTTGTGGTTCGCTGTGAACGTCCACTCAAAGTATTGAGAACCAGACTTGATAGGGCGTTTAAGCCAGCGATCTGCTTTTTGCTCATCTAGCGCTGCCGCTAAAGAAGATTCCGCACTGGCGATCTTTCCATCAGCAGGGCCGACTTCAGGGAAACCTTCAGGACCTTCCACGCTTTGTGGTTCGTATTGGATACCACCACAGTCGGTGTTTTTCTCTTGCGTATCACTCGCAGGGAACTTACATAGAGCAACACGGCTCTCAGCAACGCCATTATTGTATGCAGAAACGTAACCGTGACCGAAGCTTGCACCGCTTACGCTAAGCAGCGACAGCACGATGAGTGATTTTTTTGGGAGTTGTTTCATTATTTGTCCTTACTGTTTTTGACCGACAAAAAAACACTCCGGCATGCATGTGCACTTAAATCCTATTAAGTGGCGGCCCCGCTATCATAGACAGAATATTTGTCGACAGACCGGTGGCTTTGCGTCCTATTCTTTCAAATAGTTTGCCAGAAGTGCGTTTGAGCAAACTAAATGTAGTCAACCAGTTTTATAAATGCGAATCAATAGATTGAAATGTGGAATGCTAATCTCGAACTTTTAATTCTTATCACAAATTAACTTGCTAAATGTATTCTTTATTTAAATATAAGTAATTGAAATAAATTAAGAAAACATTTGATTTAATTGCTTTTGTGAATGGTTTTGTCTTTTGAACTTTGCTTTGGGTAACAATTGAGTGCATATCAAAACCAAACCTTTGGTTTCCACTAACTGAACCCTGACACGTTATGTATGAAAAACCGGACAATTAATTGGTATGAATTATATAAAGGAGTCAGTATGGAATTCACTGAACAAGATAGAGAAGCGTTGTACCAAACGTGGATGTCACAAAAATCACGAATGCGAATCACGCAGATGGAGTTTTCAAAGAAGCTTGGTATGAGTCAGCTGGATTTCTCAAATGTGCTGCGAGGGGAGTCGCCGCTGACTATGTCATTTGTAAGCCATTTCTGTCGTCGACTTCATTTGGAACCGAGAAACGTATTCCCGTCACTTAAAGAAGGAAATGACTCTGGTCCTAAAGTGGTCTATTTGAAAACTAGAATGAGTGTTGATGGAGAGATCCAAAATGTTTATATCGAAGGAAATCAAGTTATCGTAGAGTATGCTCACACTGTTCAACAAAACTAATTTTAGAGTTAGCTCTCAGTTATAGCCCCTTTTCTACAAACTTTCCATATATAGTGTGCCATACTTTATTGTTGTTCTTCTTCCAATCTAAGTGCGCTATGAATCTTATAAAACTATTTTTGCTAGTCGCAACCAGCATCTTTTTGTTTGGTTGTGCAGGCGGCCCAATCAAGACTGCCACCAAATTCACCACTTATGAAGATTTTCAGACTGGCCCTGATGGGGGGGGCGATCTCGTTTGGGCAAGATTAGGGCTACGTGACGCCGATCGCCTAAAGAGTAAGTTGGATTATTACGATTCTGTCGTCATTGCCCAAATCTTTGTGCTAGCCGAAGAAGGTTTGTTAGATCAAGATGAAATTCAGGAGCTTACCGACCATATAGTGAGTCGTTTAGAGGAGAAAATATCGCCTCACAAAATGATCGTTGGCGAGCCGACGGGTAAAACGTTACGTCTAAGTATCGCATTGAGTAACGTTGAAATGCCAAATCCTATCTTAGCCGTTACCAGTAGTGTCTTACCTTTTGGGCTTGCCATGTCGACCATCTCAAAAGTTGCGACAGGAGAGCATACCAATGTTGGTAGTGCGAGTGTCGAGCTGTTGGTGAGTGACGCTCAAGATGGCACACCACTGTTCGCAGCGATCGATCGCGAAGCGGGAAACAAGGACTTTTCGACTATGATCGATTCACTTGACGACGCCAAAGATGCAATCAACTATTGGGTTGAACGTTTAGGTGATACTCTACAGAACATCGATGACGCATAGAAAGGCCGAACAATGTTAGAGAAAGAGAACCTGATTAAGTTGGCTCGAATGCAGATGCCATTTGGAAAGTACACCGGCCGCACACTAATTGACTTGCCTGAAGAATATTTGTTGTGGTTTGACAAGAAAGGGTTCCCAAACGGTGAGCTAGGTGACTTGCTCAAACTGTGCCTAGCGCTAAAAATAGAAGGGCTCGATAGTGTCGTCAAGCCATTGAAAAAAATGTAATTAATTTTAAAGCTCACGTTAACAGAGTGGGCTTTTTTGTTTCTGTTGATAGAACAGTTTTGCTTACAAGTGATGGGTGAAAAACATTCAACGTCATCCGATTGAAATTGCGCAATCGATAGTGTGTAAATAAAGTTATACAGGGTGTTTTAAATATAAAACACAAAAAAAATTGCGTTCTTTTTAAATTAGTGATTGAAACTGGAGTTTTTACTAGTTAAGTTACAGGGAACAAGAAGATATGTGCTGATGGAAAGTTACGTGAGATAACGTACATTCAGCTCAAGGATAGATATAGGAAGAAGTAAGCAATGTTCCAGACTGATGATGTAAGAATTAACAAAGTAAAAGAGTTATTACCCCCTGTTGCTGTTTTAGAAAAGTTTCCAGCGACAGAAGTTGCTTCTTCTACAACCTTTGAAAGCCGTAAAGCAATTCACAACATTCTAGAAGACAACGATGATCGCCTGTTGGTTATTGTTGGTCCATGTTCTATTCATGATCCAGAAGCGGCTCTTGAATACGGTAAGCGCTTGAAAGTACTACGTGACGAACTGGGCGATAAGCTTGAAGTCGTAATGCGTGTTTACTTTGAAAAACCACGTACTACCGTTGGTTGGAAAGGTCTGATCAATGACCCGTACATGGATGACACGTTCAAGCTAAACGATGGTCTGCGTCTTGGACGTAAGCTATTGCTTGATCTAACAGACATAGGTATGCCGACAGCAAGTGAATTCCTAGACATGATCACGCCTCAATACGTAGCAGACTTAATCAGCTGGGGTGCAATTGGTGCACGTACTACAGAATCTCAAGTTCACCGTGAGCTAGCTTCTGGTCTTTCATGCCCTGTTGGCTTTAAGAATGGTACCGATGGCAACATAAAGATCGCAACAGACGCAATCCGCTCTGCAAGTGCTTCTCACCACTTCTTATCTGTAACTAAGTACGGCCATTCAGCTATCGTTGAAACGGCTGGCAACCCTGATTGTCATATCATCCTACGTGGTGGTAAAGAGCCAAACTACAGCGCAGAGCATGTTGGTAAGATCAAGCAAGAGCTTGAAGCTTCAGGCCTACCACAGAAAGTAATGATCGACTTCAGCCACGCAAACAGCTCTAAGCAATTCAAGCGCCAACTGAATGTATCGGATGACGTGAGCGCGCAGATCTCTGGTGGTGACAAAGCTATCTTTGGTGTGATGATTGAATCTCATCTAGTTGAAGGTCGCCAGGATTTGGTTGACGGCAAAGCTCCAACATACGGCCAGTCAATTACTGATGCTTGTATTGGTTGGGAAGATACTGAAACAGTACTTCGTCAACTGGCAGATGCAGTTGAAGCTCGCCGTAACAAGTAAATTAGTGACTTTAACTTGTCCCTAGAACGACTTAGACAATTGAAGCCCTTATTCGCTTTTGTGAGTAAGGGCTTTTTTGATGTTAATAGGAAGCTGTTAGTATCTCTAAACAAGCAAAGATAATAGCTCGTCGACTTTACGTGACAATAGAGCTTTATCTCGCTTGGTTTCTACGTTAAGCCGGATCAGTGGCTCGGTATTTGACTTCCTTAAGTTAAAGCGCCAGGTGCCCATATCTATGCTGATACCGTCGGTATGATCGATGTTTACAGCACGTTTTTGGTAGCGTGATAATACATGGTCTATGACTTGATCTGAGTCTGCTACCTTGCGATTTATCTCTCCAGAAGAGGGGAATCTTTCTACGCTAGAGCTGATAAGTTGATGAAGAGATTGTTGAGTCTTACTGATCAGTTCAATGACGAGTAGCCAAGGAATCATCCCTGAGTCGCAGTACCCAAAGTCACGGAAGTAGTGATGTGCACTCATCTCTCCACCGTACACAGCGTTGAGCTCTCGCATTTTCTCTTTGATCAAAGCATGCCCAGCTTTTACGCCAACAGCGTTTCCACCGAGCTTTTCTGCAATCTCTATTGTATTCCATGTCATGCGCATGTCGTGTAGTACAGTTGCATTGGAATCCTTCAGCAAGAAGGCTTTGGTTAGCAGACCGACGATGTAGTAACCCTCAATGTAATTACCTTTTTCATCAAAGAAGAAACAACGATCAAAATCACCATCCCAGGCAATACCAAGGTCTGCGGAATGCTCTAAAACGGCGTTGCGGGTAGCAGCTTGGCTTTCTTTGAGTAAAGGGTTAGGGATGCCATTTGGGTACATCCCATCAGGAATGTGATGTACCTTGATGAAGGTGATTGGAGCATTCAGTTCATTGAACTTGGTCTCTAAAGCATCAATGACATGCCCAGCAACGCCGTTTCCCGCGTTAACCACAATCTTCATCGGTGGTAGCTTTGACGACTTTATGTAAGAGAGTAGGTGATCCACATAAGGAGCGAGAATACTGCTCGTTCTAATGGAATTATCGGCTTGTTCATGGCTGATCGGTTGTTCGCTGATTCTCTCATATTCTAGAGCTTCAATGCGCTGTTTAATTACATCTAACCCATTGTTTTTACTGATTGGGTTAGCGTTTAGACCGACTAACTTCATACCGTTGTAATTGATTGGATTGTGGCTTGCCGTAATCTGGACTCCGCCAATGGCTTGTAGGTGGCGAGTCGCAAAGTAGACTTCTTCTGTGCCTGTCATACCGAGATTTACCACGTTGATCCCTGATTCAATCAAACCCTTGGTCATCGCTTTCTGCAGTGGCAGTGAGGTTTTACGGTTATCTCGGCCAATGACTATTTGAGCCAAATCATCGAATGACGTTTTAGATACACTGGCAAGAACATATTCGCCAAATGCTCTACCAAGCAGGTAAGCAAGGCGCTCATTGATTTGTTTACCAATGATTCCTCGGATATCGTTATTTTTAAAGCAGCTGAGGTCTAAATTCTGTTTCATTCTATTGTGGCCGCTCTAGTTCGATTTATTGATTTGAGGTGAGCTAGATTGTTTGCTCCGCCCGTAACTATCTTGATATCGAATAATGTCGTCTTCACTCAAATGGCTACCGGTTTGTACTTCGATCATTTCGAGTGGAGCGTCCCCTGGATTTTCTAGGCTGTGTACATGTCCAAGCGGAATATAAGTGGATTGATCCTCTTCAACGAGATAGGTTTTCTCATCATTGGTCACCTTCGCAATACCTGCTACAACAACCCAGTGTTCTGCTCTATGGTGATGCATCTGTAGCGATAACTTGTGACCGGGTTTTACAGTGATACGTTTAACCTTGTCGCGTTTGCCTAGGTCGATTACATCGTATTTACCCCAAGGCCTAAACGCTTCTCGATGATGCACATGTTCTGTGCGATCTGCTTGATTCAGTTGGCTGACTATCGATTTCACGCCTTGAACTTTGTCTTTGTTCGCGACGAGTATGGCGTCTTTTGTTTCGACAATAATGAGGTTCTCGACACCTACAGCCGCAACCAGCTTGTTTTCAGCGTGGATATAGTTGTACTGAGAATCGACAGTTAACACATCGCCTTCAATCACATTGTTGTGTTCATCTTTATCACTGACATCCCAGATTGCAGACCATGAACCAATATCATTCCAGCCAACATCCATCGGGATCACCGCAGCATCCGATGTTTTTTCCATCACGGCATAGTCGATGGAGTCGCTCGGGCTGCTTTTGAATGCTTCGGCGTCAATACGGATAAAGTCGAGGTCGGTATTTTGTTTTTCGAGAGCGTTTTTACAGGCCTCAAGGATCTGTGGGTGATGTTTTGCTAGCTCTTCTAAGTAGCGTGATGCTTTAAACATAAACATGCCGCTGTTCCAGAGGTATTGCCTCGAATCAATGTATTGTTCTGCGGTGGCTAGGTCTGGCTTTTCAACGAAACATTCAATGGCAAAAGCATGATGGGAGAGTGGTTCTCCTTGTTTTATATAACCATAGCCAGTTTCTGGTGCATTTGGAGTAATACCAAAAGTAACCAGTCTGCCTTGTTTTGCGTCTTCAACGCCTCTCGCCACCGTTTGCTGAAATTCAGCTGTTTTTGCGATGTGATGATCAGCGGCCAGCACTAATAATATTGGATCTGACTCATTTTGTTGGTTACCGCTTGTGTGACTTAAAGCCTGTAATGCAGCGAGTGCAATGGCGGGGGCTGTGTTTCTTCCGACAGGTTCTAGCAAAATACCACTGTGCGCGATGTTAGCCGATCGAGCTTGCTCTGCAGCAATGAAGCGGTGCTCTTCATTACAGATAATGAACGGAGCAGCGCATTCTGCGTTACTTAAGTTCGCCTCAAGACCTTGAAGACGCAAAAGGGTTTGCTGGAGCATCGATTGTTCGCCAGCAATATTGAGGAACTGCTTAGGGTAAAGCTCGCGAGACAGTGGCCAGAGGCGGCTACCAGAGCCGCCAGCTAGAATGACAGGTAAAATCATAGCGTGGTACAGGGTGCATTAAAATTCTGGCGCCATGTTACCACGCTTCACTCTTTTTAATTATCGATAAACCACTTACTTGCCGATAAACAGTAGAGCCGTTGTGCTATCGAGGTCCTTCTTCGGTAGGAAGTGTCATATCCTGAACGTCACTCAAACCTTGTGGATCGATTTTTAGTGTTTGAGTTGGGAAAGCGATATCTGCATTGTGCTTGTGAATAATTGTAAGTACTTGCAGCAACACATCTTGTTTCACTTCATGGTATCTCACCCAGTTGACGGTTTTAGTGAAGGTGTAGATAAAGAAGTTCAGCGTTGATGGGCCAAACTTATCGAAGTTCACGATGAGCGTCTGCTTAGCATCGATGTCTGGGTGTGTTTCAAGCATGGTTTTTACGTCATCCACGATAACCGCTAACTTGCTCGCGTCTTCGTAACGAAGCCCAAAGGTTTCATTAATTCGGCGGTTTAGCATTCGCGATGGGTTCTCCACCACAATGTTACTGAATACCGAGTTTGGCACGTACAACGGGCGCTTATCGAATGTACGAATGATGGTCATGCGCCACCCGATACGCTCGACGGTACCTTCGATTTGACGGTCAGGAGAGCGAATCCAATCACCGACTTTAAAAGGTCGGTCGAAGTAGATCATCATGCCACCAAAGAAGTTCGAGAGTAGATCTTTTGCTGCCAAACCGACAATCAAACCACCCACACCACCAAAGGTCAGCAAGCCAGATAGGCTGAGCCCGAAAGCCTGCATTATTGTCAGACCACCCATGACCATAAAGAACAGACGAGCTACTTTTGCAATTGCTTGTACAGTAGTCTCATCCCTGTTTTTCTGCTCTAGGACGTAAGCTTCAGTATTGCTGATCATTCGTAAGGTAAACCAAACAAAGGTGCATATGATCAAAATGTGTTTTAGCGTTTTTAACCAGTTGATTTCGTTTCCAAATTGGTCCTGAAGAATCAGTCCGATAGAGACAGTAGCAGGCCAACACCAAAGTAACGTACTAACAGGGGTTTTCAGTGCTGCTAATAGCAGGTCATCCCAGTGAAAAGGGGTTTTCTGTACCAGTATTTCTAAGCGATTGTGGATAATTCGCCAAGCTACCCAAGCGAGAAAACTCGCAATAGTGATGAATAGGACACTGTTGGCCCAATCATTATGGCTCTGGTTAATGTAGGTTTGTACTTGGGTTAAGAATTCATTCATTTGTGTGCTGCCGCAGAAGTTATGAATTGGAAATTAGCAGAAACTCGAGTTGTTCTCTACCTTTATTCTGTGGATACAGAAAACCACGGGTTTGCCCGTGGATGATCAGGCTCTAGCCCACTAGGCAAAGAGATAAAAGACACGCTCGGCTAATGGCCGAAACTTATCCTCGATATCGATGACGGTCACTTATCTATCGATAATAATCGCGCTGAATGCGTAATTAAACCACTGGTCATTGGGAGGAAGAACTGGTTATTCTCTAACACACCAAACGGTGCTGATGCGAGCACGATGCTTTACAGCATCATCGAGACCGCGAAAGCCAACGGTCTTATCCTCTACGACTACATGGTCAAATGCATGAAAGAGTTGGCGAAATCTGAGCCAGATATCGATGCGCTCCTACCTTGGAACTTCAAACATTAGCAAGATCGCCCCGTGGGTTCATGGGGCGTCTACATTTAACCCAGTAATAAAACTGTCATGGAGCCGTTACCACCCCATCTACTTTTAGCTTTAACGCTATTTCAATTAAGATTTTTCACTCCAAAATTCCTCTTTCTGTACAACCTTCTTCCGAGAGCTAAATTTTCGCTTAACTTCCCTTAAGTTACATTGGTTTTTAAGGGGCTTAGGCTTCGGTAATCTCTAGGTTATTTTTATCCATCCCGGAACCTGTTAGATGCGAATGAACGAATCGTATATATATAAAAGTGTATTGATCACATTTATATATTGCGTGCTCTCGGTGAGTAAGAGTTTTGCCACGAATATTTTCAATGAAACTCCGACTGTGTATGAAGACTTAAAGACCTTACGAGTGGGGGTAATCACAGGTAGCGCTTCCGATAAGCTTGTGAGTGATACAGGTGAAAAGCGAGTTTACGAAAAGTATTTGGATAGCTTAGCGAAATATTTACCACCAAGAATACGAATAGAGTTACTAAAAGCACCATTAAGTGAACTTTTAGACTTAGCACAAAGAGGTGCAGTTCATGCGGTATTCGATTTATCCCCAAATGAACAGCGAGAAGATACTTTCTCATTCACTAACCCTATTCATTATGAAACTGTTTTTATATATAGCAAGTTAGACTTTGAAGAAGGTTTTCAAAGAGGTGATGAAGTATATGCGTTGAAAGGCTCAACGTGGGGAGAGGACGCGCAGAGCTACTTACATTCAATTGGCCTTCGCAATAACGTTTCCTACGTAGAAAGCATATCGGACCTTTATAGCAAACCAATATTTGTAGCGGGCAACACAAGTTTATTAAAACTATACCCACATAAGGCACCCATTACGTCTAATAAATCAATACATGTCGGAATTATAAAAGAATATGCTGGTTTTTTATTAGACCCTTTTAACGCGGCACTATCGGACGTCGGAGACATATATCTAAAAGAGGAAATAAAAAATAGTAACTTAATCGAAGTGGATTTAATTGTTGATGTGGATGTTAAACCCTTTTTTAGTCACGATGATAATGATGTCTCTGTGCTTTCAAAATATCAATATTTATCGAATAAAATGGGTCTTTTTAAAATAAAACCCAGAGAGTGTGACGATGAAGAGTGCGAGCTAGGAAGTAATAAATTATCACGTCTTACAATTTATTCAGAAGATCTATTACAGGATTTCTATGTGACTGAGAGCATAGGCTTGTTAAAGCAGAGTCTGTTTACATTAGAAGACAGTGAGCAAATAGGTCGTGTCGGTGTGTTGCAACGAAACGAGCGGGTAGCATATCAATATGGTAGAGAGACGATATCTTATAAGTGCTCGAATGATTTGATTGAGGGTTTTGAAAACGGAGAGGTTAATGGATTTATAGCTAGTGATTTAGATGGTCATTTAGCTATGGCTAACCTCGGCTATGAACAATATAAAAATCAACTGGTTGGTTATGAGTCTGTTGTGTTTGCAATACCTAAAAATATGAAAGACTCAAAAGTCGTTCATGACTCTATATCAGACTTGATTGCTACCGCTAAAAGTACAGGGTTTATTGATAGAGAAGATGTGGCTAATACATATATGATTGAGGAGACGACACAGGGTAAATTAGTCGAACGGCAAAAGTTGCACATGACATATATCATATCGTTAGTGTTGATTTTGACTCTTTGTGCGTACCGAATAAAAAGTTATTTCTCCGACGGTATCAATGGATTATACAATAAGAGAATGATCAATCTATTTTATAGAAATAAGAATCATAGCCATATTTTATTTATAAGAGTGAATAATAATTATGATGATGTAAATGACTTATCTAGGCATCGTAACGATAGTTTAGCTCTACTTATAAAGCAACTTGCCCCTTTTAAGTGTATTAACTATAAAGCCTTTAGGTACCTAGATGATGCCATTATTATTTTTGTCGACTGTCATGATGATATGTTGATTTATCAGTGTATAGATGAAGTTTCTCGTCAAATTTCAAAGTATAACCTAATTATAGATGTGGGTATAAAAGAAACGACAGGGGACTGCTGCTCTGATATTAAATTATCAAGCTCTGCGATGCTGGTAAACAGTGCTGAAAAAAACAAAAATTATTGCCATTACGAGTACTCCCAAATAGCTAAGAGCTATATGGATACTAGGTTAGTAGAAAATTCAATCAATGAATCTCTGAATAATGAAGGATTTGATTGTTATTTTCAGCCTAAAATCAAGTTAGATAGCAGTGAGATGTATGGTGTCGAGGTACTAGCGAGGTTAAGCGTTAATAATCAGACTATTTCACCTGATATATTTGTTTCAATATTAGAGTCGAAGAAAAAGATTCATAATCTTGATTATATCATGATTAAGAAAACGATTGATTATATCTATGAAAAATCAATGTTTGATGTAAACTTTTCGGTCAATGTTAGTTCAACAAGTATTGCGAGTGATGATTTTAGAGAGAAAGTATTAGCTCTGATCTCAATTAACAATGATTTAGATAATCTTGAGTTTGAGATAACAGAAACATTGACTAGAGAGTGCTTTGACCTCGTTCAAAAATTTATACTTGAGGTGAGGGAAATATCTAGCATAAAATTCTCACTCGACGATTTTTCTACAGGGAATTCGTCGTTGCTAGTACTAGATAAAATACACTTTGACACGGTTAAAATTGATAGAAGCATTTTGGAAATACTTAGAAAAAACGAAGGTGGATATAATCATATAAAAGAAATTGTCAATTATATAAAAAGCAAGGAAAGCACTGTGTGTTTAGAAGGTATTGAAGATAAAGATGATTTGGCAATTGCTCGCGAACTGAATGCCGACTTTGGGCAAGGGTGGTATTACGGTAAGCCAATGAATAAAATTGAGTTTTACGATATCTACAAAAATTTTTGGTATAAATATGAGTAAAAAATTAGAGAGTAATCTGTTGTTAGGTATCTGTAATGTCATGGTCACATTGATTCCCATTCCTATTATATCAGGTTGTTTTGCTCTATTATCACATGCATTTTCCATAACCGGTAATCACAGTATTTCATCGAATTTTTTTTTGGCATATCGAACGGTTCAAGACTTATATCCAGTTCTATTATGTGTGTATTTTTCACTCTTTCTATGCAATAAGTATAAAATTTCTAGAGCTCTTTTAATTACACCTTCAATTTCAGTTATGTTTATACTTTCTGATTTGCTGATGGTTGACAAGAATCAAATTAACCTTATGCAAACATTTATGTCATCAGCAGTGTTTATATCAATAGTTATTCCTATATTTATTGCTAAAACATTGCGTAAAATAAATGATATGGACTTGTTTTTTCGTTCGAACCTACCATTAGCAATTGAGCAAACAATGAATTTAGTGATCTGGACTATTTGTATTATCACAACTTTTGTTATTGGTTTTTATACTGTATATGTATTATTTAGTGCGATATATGATTTATCATCAGAATTTTTTGAAGAGCAATCTTGGGAAGTGCCGGAGTACTTGAGACTTGTTACTTACATAATGCTCAAAAACATGTTTTGGTTTTTTGGCGTTAATGGTGGTAATTTTATCGGTACTTATGAGTCGTATGCGCCTGATGGCTCTGTAATTCTTACAAGCTTCATTGATCAATATTCATCAATAGGAGGAGCAGGAAGCACCCTGAGCTTGGTCATATGTATGATTTTAAGTGCTAATGAACGTTACCGAACTGTGGGAGCAATTTCATTGGTATTAAGCATATTTAACATCAATGAACTTGTTATTTTTGGTGTTCCTATAATGCTTAATCCCTTAATGATGATACCGTTTATGCTAGCACCTGTTGTTGAACTGTCATTGTCATATTACTTGTTAGAGTTCGGGGTTATTGAGCCAGTCTACGAGAGTTACTCTTGGATGATGCCAGTATTTTACAATACTTATATTGTCAACGGGTGGGCATCTAGTGAAATGTTGGTTCAACTGTTAAACCTAGTAATTGGAATGTTAATTTATTATCCCTTTTTTAGGAGAATCAGTAGACTAACTCTGAATGCTAGTTCGAAGGTAACTAATGACAAATTTTTTGACTACGAAGATAGTCGTCAATCAGTCGGTGTGAGTGACGTAGTCGGGCAGATAAATAAAAACATTTCAGCTCAGCGTAGAATCGAAAAACTTCAGTCTACGGGGAGTTTTGAGCTGTTTTATCAGCCTATCTTAGACAACAACTCAAGACAAGTTGTTTCTGCAGAAGCATTAATTCGTCATAAATCAATAGAAGGTGTGATAACGCCACCAACATTTATCTCCGATTTTCACCTTACTGGTATGATCGTTGATCTAGATTTATGGGTAATCAATCGAGCATTGTCGGATGTTAACTCTTTACAAAAGAGTAGCAAGGCGGAAATAGAAAACATTTCAATCAATGTTTCACCTTCAACATTTTTATCTGGAAACTTTAAGAAAGAGTTTGTTGATATTGTAAATAAGAATAACTTTGATTATAGAAAAATTACGTTAGAAATAACGGAAGATGTCCTAATAAATAATGAATCTCGCACAGTTCTACAAATATCAGAACTTAGGGATTTAGGTGTATCTATAGCTTTAGATGATTTTGGTTCTGGCTACTCTTCATTAGGTTACCTCTCTAAGTATAAGTTTGATAAGGTTAAAATCGATAGAATATTGACTAAAAATGTTGACTCAAGTATCGGACAAGAAATATTTACCCTTACCATCCACATGGTTAAGGCATTAGGTGCTATTACTGTCGTTGAAGGGGTTGAAAACCGAAGTCAATTGAACCTAATTAAGGATTTAGGCCCTTGTTTAGTCCAAGGTTACTATTTATATAAACCTATGGACTTAACATCATTTGTAAATATTTTTAACTTAGGTAGGAAACGTGAGGTATATAAATGATGATTAGGTTAGTTGTTATTTTGTTCGTTACGCTTTGGGTTCCTTTTACATATTCTAATACGTTGAAAATTGGTGTTGCTGGTGATGATATTGTAGTAGATGAAACTCTAAAACAATTATCGATGGATACTGGAATAAGGTTCGAGTTTTTGAGGTTTAATAGTTATGAATCTACAATTAAAGCGTTAAAATTGAATGAAATAGATTTTATATCAAACATAAATTTTACTGCAGAGCGCGATAAATTTCTCGATTTTACCCTTCCATTTTCAGTGGATTACTCTTTTGTATTTAGTAATACCCCCATTATTAACAGTCATGTGGACGAGTTTGTTGTCAAAGAGGGAAGTGCATATCCAGATTTTTTAAGACGAGCAGACGCAAAATTAAAGATCAGTACTTATGGTCATTCCGAGAAAGTTTCTTCGATTTTGAGAAGTAAAAAAAACATAGCTGTTCTTGGCAGCCTCAATGAACTTGAAGAGCTACTATCTAAAGGTTTTTACGCACAAAGACTTCTCAAATCATGGTTTATTCCACCTGCTGGTTTTGCATCTCTAAAAGGAAAGCATAGCGATTACATTTCTTTATTAAATAAAGCTATTGATCAAAATCAATATTTATCTAGATCATTACGCTTTGTTGAGGACAGGGAAAACACACTTCGCATATCGGCCTTGAGGAGTTCTGTTAGTCTGCATGGACTCAGCTCAGCTCCGGTTATAAACTATAAGTCGGAGGATCTGTACAAAGATGGGATGGTAAGAGATTCAAGCTTGAGTCGGGTTGCGATAGAGAGAGCCTGCGATTTACTTGGTTTTGAGTGTAGATTTACGAACGACATTGATGAACCTTGGGAGAGCATCTATTCCAGTCTTAAGAAACACGAGATTGACATGATTTCATCGATGGCCGTATCACATGAGCGACAAGCACACTTTAACTTTAGTGAAATTTATTATTACCCCGATGTATATTTTGTTAGTGAGATTTCGAACAGTGATCGTGAACTAAGTTTTTCTGAAGTAGCCTCTGAACGTATCGGTGTGATTAAGGGAGACTATTTTCAACAGCTGTTAGAAGATTTACTAGTAGGTAAGTCTTTATATATTTACGAAAATCAAGATGATTTAACTAAAGCATTAGTGGAGGGACATATTGATATTATGCCTATAGGGTCGGCGAATTTTCATAAATTGATGTTTGAATCAGATTATAAACTACCCATAGAGGTCATGAGAAAATTCAAACTTCCAATCGAATATGGCATCGCTGCTGCTTTTCAAAATAATAAACAAGGTGAAGTCTATGCAAAACTTTTCTCTGAAGCATTGCAAATCTTTGATTTCCAAAAGTTAATTGGTCGCTATGATTATAGAAAGAACTGGCGAACATCTATGGTCGAGGTTCAGAATCTTGTGATCATTGGCTCGGTAATTATCGCTATAGCTGGCGTTGTTATGTTTATAATCATTATTGCGCTATATAAAGAGTCAGTTACTGACCAGTTAACAAATCTAGGTAATAGGAGAGCACTCTATCGTAAAGTCAAAAATCGCCTCCCGAAAAACTCCGTCTTACTTTATGTTGATATAGATGAATTTAAGTACATTAATGATAATTATGGTCATGAGGCCGGAGATCGTATACTCGCGAGATATGCGCAAATTATCTCTTCAATGTGGCCGGGAAACGTATACCGAATCGGCGGCGATGAGTTTATTCTGATATGTGATAAAGTTACTCCAGGCTTGAGTGGTATTGTTACTCAGTTAAAATGTTTCCAGGTCAACCTTGATGGGATACAAATGAATATTGAGACTTCACTAGGTTGCTTGATTGTTGACATGGATAAGCTATCTTTGGGGCAAGCGCTTGCAGTGGTGGATAAGCGCATGTATCAAGATAAGAAAAGCAAGTTTCAAAATGACTAAGATTGATAGTTAGTGTTGTTTTAACACTGCTTAGAGGAGGCTGCGAAGCGAAGCAATTCATCTGACTACTGTCCTACAATCGTACTGCTTCATGTTTCTTTTTCTTTGTAATTAGTGCTTTGGGGAGAGTAAGAAGCCCATTTAAACCCCCGGGTCTTTCTGACCCATTTGGGGAGTATTGCATTAATAAGTTTTACATTGCTCAAATAGTCAAGGGAGTTTTGTAGCGACGTATTTGGTTATCTGTTCCGAAGTATAACGATGCTTACTTACGTAGACACCTGGAATTAGGCCCAGTCTCGTTGAATGCGGTATTCCGCACCGATTGGGGTACTATCTGGCCTGAGTCTATCAAATTTTTATTTTTGCTTGCCAACAAATTTAGGTTTCCGAACCTATTATGGATATTGAACTTGAATTTGAGAACGAAGCCTAATTTTTTTTTGGGGGGGGGGGGAGGTGTTATTTATTAGGAAAAGGTCACCATGCCAATGAGTCAGGATTCTCTACCTACTGGCATGGTGATTATTCTTGTGAAATACTAGGGTTAAAAAACTTGTATTGAGCTTTGTTGGCTATATTAAACTTGCCTAAACTGGGCCACTAAGTTTTGTTGATCTTCTAGATATTGAGTCAGTTGGTCACTTGACTTGGTACTAGATTCGGCAGCACGCTGATTTTCTACCGATTTGTCATATATCTGTTGTATCGACTGGTTCATTTCGTGACTAACAGACGTCATCTCTTCAATAGCGGTTGCAATTTGAACGCTTCTGTCAGATATGTTGTTCACGTTTAGCAATGCATCAGTAAGCTCTCTCTCCGTCTCATCAGAAGCCTCGATACATGAGCTAGATGCATCAATAGCGTCATCTATTAACATTGCGGCTTTACGGGTTTGACTTTGAATTTCAGATGTCAGAGTGGTGATTTTTAAGGTTGCATTTTGGCTTTGCTGTGAAAGAGTTCTCACTTCGTCTGCTACCACCGCAAACCCTTTACCATGTTCTCCTGCGCGAGCAGCTTCAATTGCAGCATTTAGCGCTAACAGTTTTGTTTGTTCTGAAACTTTACATATCAAGTCCACGACTTCGTCTATGCTATCGAGCTTTTCGACTAGCTTGATAATAGAACTCGATGTTTGAGTCAACTCATCAGAGACTCGTGATATGTGTCGTGCTGTTTCGTTGACCGCTTTTTTACACTTGTCTACTGACTCTATAGAAGTCTCCGCATTCCTCGATGTGCTAGACGCGTTCTCAGCAATTTCTGAAATCGCACTGCCCATTTCAGTGATCGCGGTTGCGGTTTGTGATAATTGATCGTTTTGCTCACTAATATTAGTCAATGTAATATTTGCAGCAGTCATATTGTCTTTCGCAGTATTGAGTGTATCTGTATTGGAGGCTTGGATCCTTCCTACTACGGCGTTTAACTCTGACTTTCGCATTTTCAGTGCCAGTTCAATTTGGCTAACGTCATCTAGACTACCGGTATATATTAACTGTGCTAAAGGGTTGTCATAAATCTTCTGTGCGTTTTTTGTTAACTTATCGAGTCGCCTTGTTAAGGTAAAAGTCGATGTCATAGATAGCGTAAATAGTCCAAAAGCTAAACTATAATTCACCGGTGTTGCGCAGGCCAGAGCCAAGAATAAAGGAGCATTCGATAGCGTTATTTTTTGCCAAAGCTTTAGTTTTGGTAGTGATAATCTTTTTATTTTTTCTCCATTATTTAGGCGTTTGTATATGTTGTTAGCTCTGCAAACATTCTCCTGATCTGCAATTAGACGAACAGATTGGTACTCTACAGTTTTTCCATTCAATTTTATTGGGGTTGCATATGCATCCACCCAATAGTAATCGCCGTTTTTAGTTCTATTCTTTACGAGCCCCATCCAAGATTTTCCGGATTGCAAATGTGACCACATATCCTTAAATGCAGCTTTTGGCATATCCTGATGACGAACCAAGTTATGTGGTTGCCCCTCTAGTTCTTCATAACTAAAACCAGCAACGGTACAGAAATTATCACTGGCATAAGTAATATAGCTATGTAAATCTGTTGTTGATAGCAAGTTAAAACTAGCAGGAAAAGTTATTTCTTTGCTCAATTGACATGACCCCCGTCAAATTATTATTCACGTCAGATTACATCGCTTGTACTCGTATCGATAGTAATCGAGTTAAAGAGTAATGAAGTAACGGCGAAGCATAATTTTCAGGGTAGCTTACATTGACTTAAAGAATCCTAAGCTAGTTTAAGGTATGCTATCAGTTGTTTAGTAAGCATAAAAAGAGGCTGTTAAATGTTAGACATATTAATTATTGAAGACGATAACGAGTTGAGAGAAATGCTCAGTTACTTACTGTCAATTGTTGAGGGGTTTAACGTTGATTCTTTAGCGACGGGAGAAGGAGCGATAGAACACATTGAATCAAAAAAGCCTAGGTTGATTTTATTAGATATACAACTTCCCGGGCAATCTGGTTTGGAAATCCTAAGCGAAGTAAAACGAAAAAATATACCTTCTGCGACTATCATGATGACAGCCAATGATAGTGAACTATGTGAAACGAATTCTCTTGTATTAGGGGCGCACGATTACGTTTCGAAGCCTATTCGTAGTAATGTGTTAGTTGAGCGTATTAAGCGTCAACTGAGTGTGGTTGACAAAAAAATAACTACCTCTTGTGATTCAAACAACTTCTACTTGCGCGAACAAGATTCAGCTCTTATTTATAACGACATTGTTGTAAATTTGATTCCTTCAGAATACGAACTGGTCGAGGTCTTAATCGATGCAAATATGCCTATGATGGTTAGTGATATTTTCGAAAAGATTCATGGGTTTAGTTACCATGTCGAAGACCGCTCCATTTATATGCGTATTTCTTCATTACGTAAAAAGTTATTTCGTTACTTACCCGAGGTGCAGCTAATTAAAAATCGAAGAGCGAAAGGGTTTTATTTAGCGCATCCAGTGAGCAAGTTATGAATGCTTTTTTATCTCAAATCGTTGCATCCGTTGTTATAGGCTATTTAATTAGTTCGGTATTGTCTTTTGGCCTTATTCTTCCTATGAAAAAAGATGCAGAGCGGGAACTCAACCTTAAACGTGTTGAAATGGTTATTGAAGGTTTTCTTGAACATGATCAGAGCCTACAAAGAAGTGCAGATAATGTATGGCGATTTCAGTGTGATGTAGTTTCAGATACTGACAAAATCCAATCGAAAGGCGACATTTATACAATTGTAAAACGTTATGATACTGACCGTTTTATTCTCGGTTCATTTAACAGTAAAGCATATCAGGATGACGCACATGTTAAGCGACTTAGGTGGCTGGGTTTACTTGATGATTTATTACAGGTTACATGCACATTATTCGTTCTCTTGATATTACTGCGGTCTTGGTCGAATGGCTTGAAAGAAATGCAGCGATTATCAAATGAGTATATGAAAGGAAACTTTTCGAGTCGCGCTTGTAGAACAGGTCCTGACCCCATTCGTAACGTAATTGATAGCCAGCATACCATGGCAGAATCGCTGAGTAGCTTGATAAACAAACAAAAAGTTATCTATGCATCTTTGCCACACGACATTCGCACTCCGCTAGCTTCAATTCAACTGACTAGTGATATGCTCCTTTATGAACAAGGTGATAATCAGTATCTGACAAAGAAATTGGCAACTCAAGTTGATAGTTTGAACACCTTATGTGAGAGCAGTTTGTATTTGTTTAAATTGATGAACGGAGATATCCAAGCAGTTAAAAGACAAGTTAACCTGCAAACTATTCTATCATCGTTCAACAATGTTCTTGGTTCACATCAAACGTTGACAACATATGGATGTGACACGTTTGTACAAACAGATAGCGCTATCGTAAGAATTGTATTTCTCAACATTATCTCGAATGCGTTGAAGCATGCAAAATCACAAATCAAGGTCTCTTTAGCTCGTTACCCTAAACATGACGTGCTACGTTTTTGTGATGATGGTTGTGGCATAGAAGAGAAAATCGTTAGGGCGTTCAATGCGGGGACGCTAGGGGAAATTAAATCACAGCAAGGATATGGTATTGGATTAATACTGATATCTGAGCTGACGAAGGTTTTAGATGGGGTTGTTTTGCTTTCAAACAATAATGTTGGAGGAAAAGTCACACTCGTGATTCGTAGAGAATAGTCTTATGTTACCATATTAGTAGGAAGTGTACTTCCTCCTAATAACTCGATACGTTATGCGTCTTTTAGACGGTTAAGTGTGTCAATAAACTGATCAATAGAGCGATGATTCGACAAATTTACGCTGTATTTGCCATTGACGATAAATGCAGGAATTGCCGAGATTCGGACCGTCTCTGTTAGATTTATAGAGTCGTGGATCATTGATTCGGCTTCAACGAGCTGATCTTCTGACAACTGCTGTGTATTGAGCAATTTAAAATTAGAAAATAATAAATCAGCATCCGAAAGTTTTAGGTCATCAGTTGATTGTACGATTGCAAATAGTTCGTAAAGCAAAGCATGCGGAACCGGGTCGACTTGAACTTTAGCTGTATAGTAGAGCCTTGCCGAAGTTTCAGTCAGATCATCAAAAACTGCATGAATACGGTTGATTTCTAGCTCTTTTAGTCGGCTATTCTTTTCGAACAGTGTCGACATGTTCCAACACGGGTTGCATGTCAATGAGAAGAATTTGTCTATCGATTTATCAGAAGAATAAGCTTCAGCTAAAGGCGTATAAAGTTCTTTTTCGAAAAAAGCAGCATTGGCACTGCTACAGCTAAGCATTATTGTAAATGTAGTGAATAGTCTTCTAAGCATTTCGTTACCATTGTTGATTAATTACTCTATCCGATCCTATATTGCGGTACTTTTAAGTTCTTTAAGCAAATGTAAGGGAGCGGAATGTATACACTGGTAGTGTGGATTTGCATAAGAGGGAAGTTGGAACATATATATTGTAAACATTTGAAACAAAATAAAACACCGTTCAATTACGATTAAGTTACACTTCCCATATCCCACGTTAATAACAGAGTTACCAGCATGCGTCCCCTTATTGTTACCGCCATTGTTTTGAGCTTAACGAGCTTCTCCTGCTTAGCGTCAAAAGGCTCTAATTATCTTTATACGGGGTAATTAGACTTGACGAGTCAGTGATGATGGCTTTCAAGATTATTTTGATGGAGCCTACAATAATTCAGGGAGTAAGCAGCTTTACGGTGGTTATTTCGGTGGAAACTATGCCTTAAACGATACTTTCTTCTTAGGTTTTGACTCTTCTGCGACTACTCGTTCTTCTACGACGTTGTCTGACCTATCTATTCACTTAGGTTTGTACCACTCAGTCAGCCAACAAGTTGAATTGTATGCCTCTGGTGTATGCGCCCCATGAACCCACGGGGCGGTGTTGTTAATGTTTGAAGTTCCAAGGTAGGAGCGCATCGATATCAGGCTCAGCTTTCGCGAGCTCTTTCATGCACTTGACTATGTAGTCGTAGAGGATAAGGCCGTTGGCTTTCGCTGTCTCGACGATGCTGTAAAGCATCGCGCTCGCATCAGCACCATTTGGTGTATTTGAGAAGAGCCAATTTTTTCTTCCAATGACCAGCGGTTTAATGGCGCGTT
>NZ_JAKEUQ010000038.1 GCF_022397955.1 Vibrio sp. Isolate32
CGGCTAGATCTTTTTCTCGCTGACTGGTGCTGGTGTCGCTCTTAACTGCCTTACGCCAACCATAGATCTGGGATTCGTGTAATGACAGTTGCCTCGCTGCCGCAGCTACTCCCACTTTCTCTGCTAGCTTCAGGGCTTCTGCTTTAAATTCAGGGGAATGGATAATACGTTTTTTCTTGCTTGTCATGGTTCACCTCGTTAGTGATTGTACTCACTTAACTCGATGTCTAAAACTGCTGGTGCGGATCAGTCTTTGAGTACATTGAGGTTGATTATAATCGGACGAGAAGGCACAGTGCTCTTGGGTATCTAAGCCCAGCTAACTTTGAACAGCAAAATGTCGCTTAATGAGGTGTCCAGTCTGAGTGGAGCAGATCAGTCTCACCGTATAGCCGCCCGAGAGTCAGTGATGATAACCCGTATGTCGAGTCGCTGTTCCGCACGGCAAAGCTTGTTGGTCAGAATTTTTTATTGAGATAAATTCATAAGGTGGCGGTTTCTTTAACACTACGGTGTTCGAGCATGGTGTCACTCTTCTTTTGGTATAATGTTCTTCAACGTTACTGGTTGGATAGCGAAATAGATTCAACATTAGAAGAGGCATCAAATCGAACATTGACCAAAACGGTTTCGCGTTCAAAGGTCACATCATCAAAATCTGTCGCTGCGATTTTAAACCCATTTTTTGCAAATAAGCTAGTCACGACCGTGCGTTGTTTCTCTTCCATAGCATGCGTTAGTAGTTCGTCCATCGTCATCTCCATCTCCATTAGGCAACAGTGTGTATAAAGTAACCATACAGGTCTGAGATTATGAGATCAATTGCTTAATTGATAGCTTACGCTGATATGAGTAGATGAATGATTGAACCATTCAAATTGCTGATGACTGGGTGCTTCTATTTTGATGGAGTCTATTTGAGGAAGCACTTTATGTGATAGGGCTTCAGCAAACTATAAGCAGACGACTCTCGTGTTCAAAATGAATTGAAATAACTGGTTACAAAATACGATGAAGAGTGCTGCTTAATGGGAGCATTCATTATGAGTAGCGCAAAGAATCAATGGGTGAATACCTTCTACACAGTGCAAATCAGCAGCTAGGTCTTAATGGATTGATTTATATCTTGAATGCTTTGTTGGTGTTGTTATAAATGTTATTAATTTCCATATTCTTGCTTTTTACACCCCCTTGATTTATAAAATAAGCGTTCACCGATAACTTTATGATTATATTAGTTTTTACTAACCTTTAATAACATGGAGAAAGGCGATGAATAAGAAACCAACACGCAATAGGTTAGCGAATTTATTGAGGCTGCGTAGACCATACAAAGCATCTGACTTTCTAGTGAGCTCTGATGAACTTCGAGTCAAGAAGGATGTTTATAGCTTACGTAAAATCAAACAGCTAGAAATTCGACAACTGGGCATCAAAGAAAACGCAATCAACGTTATTTCATTGGCCTTGATGCTATCTGCAGCAACTTGGGCGTTCGTACCTCAGTTTGGGTTACCTATGTTCGCTCTGACCTTTATTTTGGCTTTTGTTTCGTGGCGAAAATACGAGCTTCGTGCAGAGTTTAAAGGATCAGACGAAACTGGTGATCATTGGGTATCTGTAGCTCGAGGTTGTACTCGTGAAGAGTTTAAGATCTTAAAAAGTGTCGAAGTCAGTTTGCGAGAACAAGTTGTAAGCTAAGTGCGACCTTGTAGTTAGCATGGTTCAACCCTAAACAAGGCTCTTCATTATTGGCGAGCTTTTTACTTTCTGAAGGGTTTCAACTCAATTACGATGAACAACCAAAGCTGATAACTTAGGGTTATTTGGACTAAGGAAAACAGTACAAGGAAAGCGAATGGACATAACGATAAGACCAGCAATGCCTAGCGAATTAGCTACCATTTATGCTTTGGTTATCTCAAACGATGAGTGGACTAAGTTTAATGGCCCTTATTTTTCGTATTCTCATCCGTCATTAGAAAACTTTGAAGCGCATTCGTTTAAACGGCTGCTTGAGGGCGATGACCTGCAGCTGGTGGTTGTCGACGGTGTACTGGTTGGGACCGTGAGTTGCTACTGGGAGTGTGAAGAGACACGTTGGCTCGAAGCTGGCGTAGTCATTTATAACTCTGATTATTGGGGGAAGGGGATCGCAGCATTGGCGCTTCCGCTTTGGGTTACTTACTTATTCGAAAACAAACAGATTGAGCGAGTTGGGCTAACAACTTGGTCAGGTAACCCGCGCATGATGTCTCTCGCTTTGAAGCTGGGTTTCCAGCAAGAGGCTAGGCTGAGAAAGGTGCGATATTACCAAGGCGAGTATTATGATTCGGTGAAGTATGGGATGCTGCGTAGCGAGTGGCTGGAAAGAGGATAGCGACAAATATCTGTTTTTTTGTTTGATGATTCCTTATCGATTCGTGGTAAAGCCCTGATCTAAAAAGTGAGAATGAGCGTACTTCTACTCAGATTTTAAAGGATGGGTAGACAATGAAATTATCTAAAGAGAGTGAATCAAGAATTATTGAAATGGCGTGGGAAGACCGAACGCCATTTGAGGCAATAGAACACCAATTTGGTTTAAATGAATCACAGGTGATTCGTTTTATGCGCAGCCATATGAAGCCAGGTAGCTTCAAATTGTGGCGCGCTCGCGTCTCAGGTCGTGCGACAAAACATGTAAAACTTCGTAGCTCTGAAGTGTCTAGAGGTTATTGTCCAACACAATATAAGCGGCAGTAGGTTTTCTACCAACCATTTACCTCTTTCTATCAGTGGCTATCGTTCTAAATAGGGAGATTGAGATTGAATAGTTTGATTGGATTAGCGATAGGCTTTTTGTGTGTGATGCCTATCGCCACCTTATTGCATGAATTGGGTCATGCAATCCCTCAGCTTATTGCGGGTCACAAAGTCGAGGTGGCCCTCGGGAATAGCGAAAAGGCCAAGGTTGTTCAAATTGGCAATCTCACACTGTCAATTTCAAGCTTTTCAATGAATGTTGGCTTTGCCTCAATAACTCAACAGGGCAGTAAATCCTTACAAGCATGGTCTCTAGTTATGGGGCCGCTTACCTCATTACTCCTGTGTCTATCGTTGTATTTTATTAATAGCAATCAACTCCCTTACATCGCTTCTTACGTTATTAATTTTGGTGTCTATTTTTCATTGGCTCAGTTTGTGATGACAGCATTGCCTATCTATTACCCTAGTGCGTTTGGTGCCTATGAAGGGATGCCTAGTGATGGCAGGCAACTACTGGAACTTTATGGCTTAGTAAAGTGTCGAGAGTAGAATCTTAAATTGATTGGTTGAATCTTATGGCTTGGCATTTTTTAGTTCTAAATGTGGACTCTAATGCTGAGTTGAAAGACACTCATCACACCACGTTCGAGCGCACTAACTTTGTGAATCAAGCGACGTAAAACCGTTGATGCGTGCGATATCATTACTAAAGCTTGATTGAATTGAGTAGAGACGAATGGAATATTTATTGGTTCTTCTTCACGTTGCGTTGATTTGGATATTGGCAGTCGCAACACCCGGCGCGAATGTATTGTTGACGATTAACACAGCGCTGCACTACAACCGAAAGCTAGCAAAATATTCTGCTTTTGGTGTCAGTACGTCCATATTGCTGTGGTCACTGTTTGGATGCACTGGCTTGGTTATTTTGTTCTCCCATTTCCCGGCACTATTTAGCGTTATGAAGATCGTTGGTGGCAGTTATTTGTTGTACTTGGGTATGCGCCAGATCCTTTCAACACGAAAAGCCAAACAGCTAGATGAAGGTTTGAATACTAGCGAAGCGATGCTGCCTTCAAGTAGAAAAGTCTTTATGTCTGCGTTCATCACTAGCATCTTAAACCCTAAAACGGGGTTCTTTGTGGTGAGTTTGTTTAGTGTCTCTATGCCTGAAAATATTACCATCCCGATGGTCATCGCCATTATGCTGACTATGTCTGGTATTACCTTATGCTGGCATATGTTTCTGGCGACAGCCTTTTCACATCGAGCAGCAAAAAGTGTTTATGCGCGTATCTCAAGTGTCATGGATTATATAACCGGCGGCTTGTTTACGCTGTTTGGTATTAAAGTCATGGCGTCTTAATGTGTGTTATCTGCTCATATCAATGCTGTATCAAAGTGTTTTTCATAGGTTGTAGAGTTCATGATTGAATGTAAGAAGTTTATTTTTGATGTAGATGCAACACTGGTTGATACCCAAGTGGTTATCGACAATATTTGGAAAAAATGGTGCAAGACTGTTGGTGTTCGTTTTGAAACCATGAGTGAGTATATCCATGGGCGAAAAATCGAAGAGACACTGAGCTGTATTGGCATGGAATTCTCCAATGTCACTGAGGTCAATAAAGTTAAAGCTATTGCGACCCAAGAGATGAAGCGCGCCAAGGCTATACCAAATTCTCATGATTTTTTATCAAAATTAGGTCCGGATTGCTGGTCAATCGCAACTAGTGGGCCAAGAGCCGTCGCAACAACAAGCTTAGAAGCTTCCGGTTTTACGTTACCAAAGGTCATGATTTGTGCTGAAGATGTGGTACGAGGTAAGCCAGCACCGGATCCTTTCCTCAAGGCAGCAGAAGCTTTAGGCGCAAAAACTGAAGATTGTGTTGCAGTTGAAGATTCACCATCTGGCGTACTATCTGCTAAGAAGGCAGGATGTTTCACTATCGCTCTATTAACCAGCCATACCAGAAAAGAATTGAACCAAGCGGATTTGATCGTAAATGGGTTTGATGAACTCATACTTACTCGCAGTCAAATTGGAACCTATCAGATTCATCTTGCTAATTAGAAAGATCCTTTAATTTTATCGTAAGAGGAATAGATAACAATGAAACTAGTATCGCCCTCAAAAGAATTTGAGTCCGCTTTTAAGGTGTATTATCAAGACTTCTTGGAGCACGACATCGATAACTCTGATTATTACAAAGACGGTGTTCTTGATTTTTCTCGTTATATTGAATGCTTAGATGATGAGGCTAGAGGCGTTAACTTACCCGATGGTTATGTGCCATGTAATCATTATTGGTTAGTGAGTGATGAGGGAGAGATACTCGGCGCCATTCGTGTTCGTCATCGCATCGATAATGAGTTTCTGTCACTTGAAGCGGGGCACATTGGCTACGATATTGCTCCCTCAAAGAGAGGTTCTGGCTATGGTAAGGCAATGCTCAAATTAGCTATTCCAAAAGCGAGCTCTCTGGGTATTAAACAAGCTTTGATTACCGCAGACGAAGACAATATAGCTTCACGAAAAGTCATTGAGGCAAATGGCGGTAAGTTTGAAAAAATAGTTTTTGGTAAAGTTTTTCCTGGTCCAGTAGCTCGTTATTGGCTTGACTGTCAGTAACGTAATGCAGTTTAGGAGACAGATAAAAAGGAGTTTTGATGTTCAAACTAGAAACTAACCGATTAGTTCTTCGAGATATGACGCTTGAAGATAAAAGCGCGTTTGTGGCCATGTCACAGGACGCCAAATATCAGCGTTTCTATGATGAAACTGATTGTGAGCCTAGTAAGTACCATCAACTCACCCAATTGTTTGTTGAACAGGCTGAGGAAGATCCTCGTCAGTCCTATCAATTAGCTGTGGAAAGTAAAGAGTCAGGGAAGTTTATCGGAACCGTGTGTTTACGCCTTGAAGATAACCAGCAAGCTTCAATGGGTTGCGCTTTTGCGAGAGAGATTCAGGGGAAAGGGCTACCCATAGAAGCGGCCAATGCTCTGGCTGGTTTTGGGTTTTCAGAGTTAGGTGTTCATCGAATTTATGCGGAAACCATTGGTGAGAATCTAGCGGCGATAAGATTGTGTAAGTCACTCGGGATGAGACAAGAAGCTTGCTTTAAAGAGCACCGATTTTTCAAAAATAAGTGGTGGGATACCGTTGTATTAGCGATGCTTCGCTCAGAGTGGGAAGGTGAGAGTAATGGAAAGTGAACGACTTAAATTAACACCTCCTTCATTAATCCATACTGATGAAATGTTTAACGTTGTTCAAGAATGTATGGCTGAGTTGTCCGAATTCCTGCCTTGGGTTTCTGAATCCTTAACTCGGCAACAACTTGAACTCAATACTCAAGAGGCTGCCAGTAATTTCTCTAATTTTGTGGGGGAGTTTTGGTTCAGTATTATTGAAAAGAATACTGAGGCGTTCATCGGCGCCATTGGTTTTATTGTTCGAGACGACTCTATACCTTGTTTTGAAATCGGTTATTGGTTACGAACTTCGAAAACGGGATTTGGTTATGTGAGCGAGGCGATTCAACTCGTTGAAGAGTTTGCCTTTCTTGATAAAGGGGCAAAGCGGGTTGAAATAAAAATGGCAGCAACGAATGTGAAAAGTCAGGCAGTGGCGCAGCGATGTGGCTACCAGCAAGAAGCACGTTTAGCTAATGCTAGGCGTTTACCTTCTGGAGAGTTAGACAGCACGCTGGTTTTCGCCAAAACGTGCTTGTCTTAATTTCTAGGGTGTCTGTCAGATCAGGTACTGAATTAGTACATCTTATGTAAAGGAGTTTGTTTTTTATCTCTACGTGAGGTGTATTCATCAATGTGAGTTAACGGTGCTATTCGGCCTGTTTTCTTCTTTTAATTTTTCTTCAACATCTATCTCTACCTTAACCAATTCAGCCAGTTCATCTGCATGTGAAGTATGAGCATCTAATCCTTCGAGTAGCTCTTGCTCGGTAAAAGTCTTTTTATCCATTTCTGCAGCCTCACCAGTAAGCGATTTAATCGGAAGTATAACACTGATATAGGATTTTCTCGGAAGCCGTCTAGAGGCTCTTTGAGGGCACTTTCAGATATGCTCTAGAGTTAAAGAATAAAGTAGGGGATGTGGGCGGTGATTTGAGTCATGGCGAAAATGGGTCTAAGATAGTTGGGAGAGAAACTACTGTATAAGTCCACCTTTCGTCCACCTTTAATCCACCCAAGCAAGATTGGGATAAAGTGGGGAAGGGGAAAGTTGATTATTTTCAGTGTATTGCGAGAGATTTACGACGTTTTTGAGGGCTCAAAAACGGTGAAACCCCGATGTTGGTAGCATCGGGGTTTCGAATTTCTAGATTTCTCGACTGGTAAGATCGATTATCTTTTCTATGCAGAAGGCTGGATTAATCCAATCTTATTCCTTGGTAGGGAATTAGATACGGATGAAGTCCATGTGCTCAACTTTTGGCTTGAACGCGTGACGTTGAACGTCTTGTGGTTTAACCTTAACTTCTGCGCCGTCAATCAGTAGAGTGATTGCTTCGTAGAATTCAGGCTTATCCATTTGGTTGATCACTTCAGCGTGAACAAGTTCGATAGCTACAGCTTCAGCTTCGCCACCGTAGATTACAGCTGGGAATTTACCAGCGTGACGTAGGCGGCGGCTCGCACCTTTACCTAGTTCAGTACGTACTACTGCTTCAAATTTCATAGTTTTACTCTCAAATTAGTAAAAATTAACTTCACACCTCAATGCGACCTTGAGTGTGTGGTAATGCTTAGGCACAAACGAGTTCATGCTTAAGCGAGCGCGGATACTAACATCACATTCCAATATGAGCAAGTCAGAAGCCCATCTCAAAGTGAATTTCCTTCGATAATGGGTTCGTTTGGAGATAAAACGTTCGCTAACGCTTGTTTAGCGCATTTTAACCCCTTTTACATCGCCACTCTTATCTATTTATATCACCGCTAAATCATCAAGTTAATGAACGGAAAATGAATGTTTGCCTAAGACTTGGTTAAGGCTTAGTTCGTTAATCTTAGTGTTAATTAAACAGCAGAATGAATAGGTGAAAATATGGAACCGGTAAGCATTGTCGTAATTACGCTAAACGAAGAGAAACGCATTAGCCGCTTAATGGAAGAGTTGAGCGTGCAAACCCACCAAGAGTTTGAAGTGATTGTTGTCGACTCGAACAGTGAAGACAACACAAGAGAAGTGGCACAAGCTTTTGAAAACGCGTTGCCAAAATTAACTGTTCATCATATGGAAAACCGTGGTGTGAGCCTTGGCCGAAATACAGGTGCGTCATTAGCGCAATACAACCGGATCCTTTTCCTAGATGCCGATGTGAGCTTGCCTCGAAACTTCCTTGCGAAAGCGCTTTATGAACTAGAAGAGAAGAAGCTTGAAGTTGCGGGTGTGTATATGAGATCGAAAGGTCTGCCGCTTGTACACAAGTTTGGTTACGGGCTATTTAACGCAGGCTTATTTACTACCCAGTTCTTTTTCCCGACGGCGATTGGCGCGTGTATTTTCTCGACGAAACGAGCGCATGATGAAATCGGCGGTTTCGATGAAGAGATCGTACTGTGTGAAGACTGTGACTACGTAAAACGTGCGAGCAAAACATGGCGATTTAGATTCCTTAATATGACTTTTGGTTTTGACCCACGTCGTTTAGACCAAGATGGCGTTGTGAAGACAGGCTCTACTTACCTTAAAGCCAACGTAAGACGCTTCTTTAAAGGCGAAATGCGTAACAACGAGATGAACTACAAGTTTGGTCACTATAAAGAACAGTAAGCATTGAGGTTGTTATGTTTGATGGACTCGGGCTGTTTTTGGGGGCATTGGGTGATGCTCTCATAGGCCCAAACCTATTTGTACCGGGAGAGCCCTTTTTTATCGCAGCGGGCTTTCAACTGTATTCAGGTGCATGGATGGCGTTGGTTTTGGTGATGCTAGGTGGTTTGCTTGGTGACCAACTCAGTTATTTCATTGGTTATAAATACGGTGCTAAGGCGCAACGAAGGCTCATTAAGTTTTGTCCTAAAACCAAAAGATTAATTGCGCGCTGCCGCTATCTGGTTGCTCGCAAAGGCACATACATCATTCTTTTTGCTCGTTTATTAGGGCCTATCGCTTGGGTTGTGCCATTTATAGCTGGCTCGCATCGTGTACCGTGGCGCAACTTCAGTGTATTGGCCTTTATCGGCTTGGCTCTTGGTGGCGGGCAATTTGTTGCTTGGGGTATGTTACTGGCGCACGGCGTTGAAAACTTTCCGTGGCTTAATAGCCTTAAGATATTTATCTCCGAGCATAATAGTTGGATCGTAGGCGTGTTCGCGGTATTGGTCTTCACCGTCATTGGTTATCGAATGAAGTGGCGACGCTTGGTCCTTAAGTCGAGTGCGCTGTTGTTGGCGTGGGTATTGTTTGCGAACTACGCTCACTTTTTTTGGAAAGCGGACGACTTTCAGAATCAACAAGAGACGGCTCTAATAAACAAAGTAGATTGGAACTCGGTTACCTATAAAGCGTTCCCTGGCAAATCTTCGTTCTATTCGGCACAAGCGATCAACGTCATTTATGTTGGAGCAACCCCAAAAGATTTAATGAAGCAATTAGGCTGGATAGAGAATCAAACCTTCTCTCGAAATGAGATCGAATGGGCTGGCTATTTGGCATTGCTTAAAGACAAAACGCCACCCGTGTCAGATTTATATTGGCGAGACAAGCCGCAAGATATGGCTTTTCAATTGCCGGGTAATTTGATGAAGCGCAGCCATATTCGCTGGTGGCGCGCTGGTGTTGATGTTCAAACTAACCAGCCTCAGTGGTTAGGCGCAATCAGCTATGATGATGGTCTTAAAGTCACCCCTTACTCAGGCATTGTGACCATACTTCACAATATTGACCCTAATGTGGATGAAGAGCGCGATAGGCTTGCAAATCAGATACGAACTTCACTACCAGATATTGAACTAGACAAGTATCCACTGGCAACTGTGGAAGTGCTCAATGAAGATCATGATTATTATACTGATGGTAGAATTTTAATGATTGGAGCAACGAGCCTGAGTGATGATTCCCAAGCTTTAGATGTTGCTGTGAACGATATATAGAGTTGTATATAAGGTCGATAGAACTAAGCCCTAGCATTACGTTAGGGCTTATTGTGTTTAACTTTTACTTAGCTTGTTCAGCCTTTACTTATTTTAAGCACCAGAGAGGCTTTTAATCCGCCCATTGAGCTTTTGCTGAGTGTTAGGCTGCCTCTGTAGCTGTGTGCCATTTCATTCACGATGTTAAGCCCCAAGCCTGTTCCTGGTGTGGTTTCATCAAGTCGAACACCACGTTTGGTCACTTGCTGAAGTTTCTCTTCAGGAATGCCTTGGCCATCATCTTCAATCACCAATTCAATGTTGCCATCGTCGAGTTCATTTGCATGGACACGAATAATGCTGTTCGCCCATTTGTAACTATTCTCGAGTAGGTTACCGACCATTTCATCAAGGTCGGTTTTTTCTACAGCCACTTCAATCTCGGAGTCTAGCTCGTTAATCATGGTGACTTCGTTGGCAGCGTAGACTTTATCAAACGCCATAGAGATAGCTTCAACACGCTCACAGGGTGAGGCCTTCACTGAAAGAATGTTCATTGCACCAGCCATGCGCGCACGGCCAAGGTGATAGTCTATTTGGTTCTGGATTTGATGAATGGGTTGCTGTATCAGTGACTTGTCCTCATCTGGAAGTCGCTCTATCTCATTTTTCAGAACTGAAAGCGGTGTTTTCAACGCGTGAGATAGGTTTCCTGCGTGGTTGCGAGCTCGCTCCAATAACTCTTGATAGTGGAAGAGTAGGGCATTGAGATCCGAGACTAATGGAGAAACCTCTTTCGGGTAGTTATCGCTTAACCCTTGTTGCTCGCCGTTTCTTAGCATCACCAACTCGCGCTGCATTTTACTGAGCGGTAGCAGCGACCAGCTGACTTGAATGCCAATCAACATAAGCACGCCAACAAACAGCAGCATCAGAATCAACCAGACTTGACCAGTCAGTTCGGCCAGTGTCGACTCTAACCGGTCTTCATCAATACCAATGGTGATCGTGACAGGGTCGCTCAGTTCAGGCAGATAGATATCTTGCTCGATGTAAATCAGTTTTTCTTTCTCAGGCCCTTTGACAGAGGTGTGAATAGGTGAACGCTTGATAGTGAGGTCTTTATCCCAAAGGGAGCGCGAGCGAATGATCTGATCTTGGGTGGCGGCGCGCCAATAAATACCACTATAGGGCTGGTTGAACCTAGGATCAGACAGACGTTCTGCCATGATCAAGTTGCCATTGTCATTGGTTTCGATATTGGCGGTTAACTCATCCATGGTTAAGCCAAGCTGCTGTTTCATATCATCGACGAGGTAGTCGTTAACTAGTTTCGGAATCCCTACACCTGCCGCTAATATCATCGCACCTAGCCAAAAAGCCGCAGCGAGGAGCAAGCGGCTTTTCAGACTGATGTTTTTAAGTGTTCGTTTCTTTAGATTCATGCATTTCCAGCCGGCCTTTGCTCATCGCGACTTGTCGTATTGCGATGATCAGAACAGGCTGTCCACTTAATTAATGGTTGCTCAGGCGTGATTGACGACAGAGCTATTCAGCATTCAGTTGGTAGCCAAGGCCACGCACGGTTTTGATGATCTTAGGTGCGATTTTCTTACGAATACGACCAATAAATACCTCAACCGTGTTTGAGTCGCGGTCGAAATCTTGTTTGTAGATGTGCTCAACCAGCTCAGTGCGTGAGATAACCTTATTTTGGTTGTGCATGAAATACGCAACAACCTTATATTCCAGTGCCGTTAGGTTTACTGCTTGGCCCTGCCACAAAACTTTTGAACTGCGAGTGTCTAAGCTTAAATCACCAATTTGAAGGACAGGTGCCGCACTGCCGGAAGCACGGCGCAGTTGAGCGCGAATACGGGCAATCAGCTCGACCATTTCAAATGGTTTAGTGAGATAATCATCAGCACCGGCATTCAAGCCTTCAACACGTTGGGTCAGCGTGTCACGAGCACTCAAGATAATGACGGGTGTGTTGATGTTTTCGTCTCGAATGCCTTTTAAAACGGTTAGGCCATCAAGCTTCGGTAGACCTAAATCGAGAACAATTGCATCCCACTCTTCTGACGTTGCACGGTAGAGTGCGTCGATACCATCTTGAGAAAGTTCTGGAACCCAGTCAGCTCCCTCAAGTGTTTCAATAATCTGTTGGCCTAAACGAGGTTCGTCTTCAACGACTAAAATTTTCATAATTGTTCTTCTTAATTCTTGTAATGACTGTTCGTCGTGCTTAACTATTCGTCGCGCTTAATTAGTTGCCGTGCTTAATTGCGTTTTTAAAGTTGCGGCCTTCAATTTTTAACATGTCTAACGTTTCGGCGTTGTATTCAACTTTTATGATGTTGTTTTGGAAGTTAATTTTTAGTTCATACACCCAAATATCATCATCTTCTTCTAGCTCGACTTTAATGATTCGGCCATGAAGATCGTTTTCTACTGCGGCATACATTTCAGAGAAAGGGCGAATATAGCCTTCTCGAACCGCTTCATAGACTTCGTCTTGATCTTCTTCGAATTCGATACGGGTTCCTGCTTTGTGAACGTCTTGTACTAGGTCGTGACCATTATGATGTGAGTCAGCCCATGCGCCAGCAGAAACAAATAAGCCTAAGCTTATAGAAAACAATGAAATCATAGCTTTACTAAACATAGCGAATCCTAGAGAAGGTTGATAGCGTTCAGTATAAAAAAGTAATTCTGAACAGAAAGTGAACTTGATTAATAATGAGAATTTGATACCGAAAACTTAACGCTTAATAGTAACGCCCTAGAACAGAAGGCTAAACTTTGGGTGTTAAGAGCATAAGATCTAGCGTTGTTGGAGTTCGTCTTCGAATATCTTATCTCTCATTTTCCAAAAGCGTCCTATTTTACGTGCAATCACGAATTGAGGTGGGCGGAACCTATGTTGGTGAGCAACCACTTTCGACGGTGACGCCTCCTCAAAAGGCCTGTGTCTATCCGCAAGGTGAGGGCGAACAAATTGATCTTTGAAGTTTTGCTTCTGTTTCTTGGTGGTTAATGACCAAAATTCATGGACTTGTGCTTGGTTTTCCCCGCGATAGGTGACCTTAAGTTGTGATTTCCCTTTCTCGTCCTTAAGCACGTTGAGGTCCATTTCTAAACACTCAAATACCAAGGCATCTTTGAGATTCAGTGCATCTTTGAGCTTTTTGTCTGGGTCAACTAAGGTTGCATCACACTCATGGCAAATACGCGCGGCAATATCGTTATCTGCGCCACATTCACCACAATATTTCGCTCGGAAGCGATAGTTACAGTGTTCGCGTTCGCCAGTGTCTTCATCAGTAAAGTAGCCTTGGCATTTACGACCAAAGTGTTCAAGCAAGAAACCGTTGCTGTCTAGCTTGCCCCAAAAGTTGTTATTGAAGCCGCAGGCAGGGCAAGGGATAGTGATAATTTCACTGTCTGAATCCGGTTTAGGATCGCCCACTTCTGGCTGGTAAAGGTCATAACTGTTGCCTGCATAGTCGAGCACCAAACACTCTTTTTTACCTGGTGACAGGCGTAAGCCGCGACCGACGATCTGTTGGTATAAACTGATGGACTCTGTAGGTCGCAAAATCGCGATTAAATCGACGTGCGGCGCGTCAAAACCTGTGGTTAATACCGATACGTTGACTAAGAACTTGATTTTACGCTCTTTGAAATCACTGATGATTTGGTCACGTTCAAGTGTTGGTGTGTCGCCAATTACAATTGAAGCTTCACCTTCTGGCAATAAGCCGAGGATCTCTTGAGCGTGCCTAACGGTCGCAGCGAATACCATGATGCCTAGTTTGTCTTGGGCTAGGTGAATGATTTGGTCGACAATTTGTGGGGTTGCTCGTTTCGATTGCTCTATCACCATGTCGAGTTCAGCTTCTTTGTAGCGACCTGTGCTAGCAGGCTTTAGCTGCGAAAAGTCGTAGCTCAAAACGGGTGCGTCGATCATGCGGGCAGGTGTTAAGAAGCCTTCGTCGAGTAGGTAACGAATCGGCAGCTCAAAAATACAGTCACGGAAGAAGCGTGGCTCATCTGAACGCACTTGCCCGCGAGTGTGATATTGATAAATCCAACCCATCCCAAGACGATATGGGGTAGCCGTTAATCCAAGCACCTTGATACCAGAATTATTCTCTCGCAAGTGAGTGATTACTTTCTGATAGCTACTGGTCTTTTCATCGGGAACACGGTGGCATTCGTCGATAACCAACAGTGAAAATTGGTTTGAGAATGAGTCGAGGTTTCGAACGACGGATTGCACCGAAGCAAACACCACTTGTTGGTCGGTCTCTTTACGTCCTAAACCCGCTGAGAAAATCGATCCTTTTAGTCCGTAACCTTCATATTTTTCATGGTTCTGTTCAACCAACTCTTTTACGTGAGCAAGTACCAATACACGACCTTTCGCAAGCCTTGCCAGTTCTGCAATCACAAGGCTTTTTCCTGCTCCTGTCGGTAGCACGAGAACAGCCGGAGTTTGGTGTTTTCTGAAGTAATGAATCACTGATTTTACGGAATCAGCTTGGTACGGGCGGAGTGTATACATATCGCGTCTTGTAAGAAGGAAAACAAATAGTGTGAAATAGCTCAACTAATTGAGCAAAGGTGACTATAATACCCGACTTAGATTAGTTGAGGTATTCATGCGTTTAGATAAATTTCTGTGCGATGCATTAGGCGTCACCCGAAGAGAAGCAACACACTTATTAAAATCCAAGGCAGTGACAGTTAATGATGTCATTCAAAAAAGCGGTTCACTCAAGGTAACTGAAGAGTGCGTTGTGGAATGGCAAGGCAATGAACTGAATGTTCATGGCCCACGTTACATCATGCTTTATAAGCCAGAAGGCTTTGTTTGTTCGCATGAAGATGGCGCAAATCGTATCGCATTTGAATTACTCGATGAAATCAAAATGGACAAGCTGCACTTTGCTGGCCGTTTAGATATTGATACAACAGGCCTTGTGTTGATTACCGACGATGGTAAGTGGTCTCACCGTATCACATCGCCAAAGCATAAGTGCGAGAAGACGTATCGTGTGTGGTTGGTTGAACCTGTTGAAGACGATTACGTTGAGAAATTCAAAGAGGGCATCCAGCTTAAGAGCGAAGATGGCCTAACACTTCCAGCACACCTAGAAGTTCGTGCAGAACGTGAAGTGCTGCTAACGATTCACGAAGGAAAATACCACCAAGTTAAACGCATGTTTGCAGCACTTGGTAACAAGGTAGAAGCACTGCACCGTGAACGTATTGGCGAAATTGAGATGGACGAATCTTTAGAGTTAGGTGAATACCGTTACCTAACACAAGAAGAAGTCGACTCTATCTGGAAGTAACCCTTTCTATCGTGGATGTAGCCGACCAAGGATAGCGTCGGCTGATTATTTTGACTGGTACTAGGACAGTTTCAGCCATTATTACTATATGTTCATGTATGTGTGCGCATATTCGTGTATCACTGTGCGTGTTCGTATATTACTGCGTGCATGCTCGTGCTCACATAAAACCTAGTACTTAGTCGGAGAGTTATGCAAACATCTATCCAACAGACACCAAACTCACAACCACAAACTCCGCAGTTAGGTTGGATGCTATTTTTGGTTCTGGGTGCGATTGGTGCACTGACACCACTCGCCATCGATATGTACCTGCCCGCTATGCCTACGATTGCCAAAGATCTTGGTGTGACAGCGGGTGAAGTGCAGATCACACTCACAGCGTATACCGCAGGTTTTGCTCTGGGACAGTTACTGCATGGTCCGTTGGCGGATAGCTACGGTCGTAAACCTGTACTGCTTATTGGTGTGCTCTTGTTTGCTATCGCTTCTATGGTGAGTGCGACAACGCACGGCATTGAAGCGCTGACTTACATCCGTACAGCTCAAGGCTTTGCTGGTGCTGCTGCGGCCGTTATCATCCAAGCGGTGGTAAGAGATATGTTCGATCGTGAAGATTTCGCGAGAACTATGTCTTTCGTTACCTTGGTGATGACGGTAGCGCCATTGGTGGCTCCGATGATTGGTGGCTACTTGGCATTATGGTTTGGTTGGCGCTCTATTTTTTGGGTACTGGCTATCTTCGCTGTGATCGTAATTCTAGCGGTATCGATGAAGATCCCTGAAACGCTCCCTGTAGAAAAGCGACAGCCACTGCGCTTTAAAACAACGATTCGTAATTACGCGCGTTTGTGTAAGAACCCAACGGCGATGGGCTTGATTTTCTCTGGTGCATTCTCTTTTTCAGGGATGTTTGCGTTCTTAACGGCTGGATCATTCGTTTACATTGATATCTATGGTGTTCGCCCTGATCTGTTTGGCTACCTGTTTGGTATGAACATTGTTGCTATGATCTTGATGACGAGCATCAACGGTCGAATCGTTAAGAAAGTGGGCTCTCACGCTATGCTCAGAGTCGGCTTAACCATTCAACTGTTTGCGGGCTTAGGTCTGTTAGTCGGTTGGATGTTAGATATCGGTTTGTGGGGTATTGTGCCATTCGTGATGCTGTTTATCGGCACACTGTCTACTATTGGTAGTAACTCGATGGCACTGCTTTTAAGCGGATACCCGAATATGGCCGGTACAGCGTCTTCGCTTGCGGGCACATTAAGATTTGGTACTGGTTCTGTGGTGGGGGCAATTGTTGCCATGCTACCAAGTGACACTGCAGGACCAATGGCTATGGTGATGGCAGCATGTGCAATACTGTCAGCATTACTATATTGGACATTAGGAAAGAAGGCATAATGTCAAAATACTATATTGAAATTCAGAAGTTAGTGAATGATGCGTTAGGCGAGCTGTACGCTCTACATAAGTCAGGCAAAGCCATTGACGCGCCTATCGCGAACAACCTTTACCTTGTTCGTTGGGTAACAAAAGCGATTAAATCTCAAGCTTATGATCGTGTGATTGTGCCGGACTTGGTTCGCTGGCAGAAACAGGGTCGCTCAAAAGGCAACAACTCTGATTTAACTTTTACCTTTAAACGTATTTCTGCGTTTTACGGACGTTTTTTCCCTGAAGGCGAAGAGCCTAAAGCGCTAAAAGACAGTGATGTTGAAGCGTTCATGGACAAAATGTACGAGATGGGTTGGAGCGTATCGAGTGAAGATGAGCTAACAACTGGCGGTAAGATTCAATTCTTCACCGATGGTGAGCACTCTTTTGCCTTGTGTGGTAAACAGTGCGACGACTCTTTTGACGGTGAGTTGATGGTTAAACCAATGAACTGGTTTGTTCGTGGTAACCACGCTGAGTTTATCCAAGCTGCGATGGAAGCGGGTTTTATGCTTCACAAAGTGACGGACTATAAGTCTGCAGTGAAGTACCACGGTGAATACATCGTATACCCAGCTAACCAAGGCAACCAGTTGGCTGAGATCCCAATTAGCGTTATTGGCTAACGGATAGATACGAGATGCGAGATAAGTGATACGAAGAGCCACTTACTCGCATCTTTCTTATCTTTTCTCATCTCACCACTTGAATACGTATCCGCTTTTAATCTCTTCGCATCTCGACACTCGAATCCCGCATCTGCTCTTTAGCTTGCTTCTCAATCGCCTTCACCATGCCTTTAAAAATAAACAGGTGGGCTGGCATCATCGCAAACCAATACAGTAATCCTAGAAAGCCCTTTGGATGCCACCAAGCCGAGATGTTCAGCTCGCGAGAATCACCGTGCTCAGAGACGGTAATTTCAAGTCGCCCTAAACCGGGGCCTTTCATTCCAAATAGTAGAGATAAAAACTGGTTTTCTTCACAACGAATGACTTTCCACGAATCGATTTTGTCACCGACTTTTAGATTGAGTCCTTCTGGCATTTGTCGAACCGGTACACCGCCACCGAAAAGAACATCCAACCATTCGCGTGTGCGCCATAAAGCGTTAGCGAAGAAGTAACCTTGCTTCGGGCTTCCGATTTGCTGAGCTACGTGCCAGAGCGATTCCAGTGAAGCGCTTGAAGTGATACTTGCGCCTGTTTTCTTCGGGTAATAACCGTATCCCGCTTGCCAGCGTTTGAAGGCGGTTTTATCAAAGCCCCACACATTGCTTTTGACAAAGTTTTCTTCAGCGTGAATGGCTTGTTCAACCATGCTCTCAAACGAGACAAGCTTCTGAGGGTACTTTTCTCTGATGGTGGTCGAACTGGCGATGAAGTCGTGCTTTAAGCCTGCAAGCAGTGCTCTGCCTATGTTGGACGGCACAGAAGTCACCACACCTAACCAATATGAAGCAATCTTTGGTGTCAGTAGCGATGTCGCCCACAGCCTGAGTGGACGATCGGCTGTTTTGGCAATATGAGCAAATTGATTGCGATAAGAAACGATATCTGGACCACCAACCTCAAAGGTCTGGTTGTCGCTTGGGGTATCTTGCGCGAGCTTTAATAAGTAGTGATTGAGGTTTTTCAATGCGATAGGGTTAGCTTTTGAGTCGACCCACTTTGGCGCAATCATAATCGGCAAGTTGTACACAAAGTCTCGCATGATCTCGAATGCCGCAGAGCCTGGGCCTATGATCACGCCTGCTTGAAGTTCGGTTATCGGTACTGGTCCTTTACGAAGTAGTTCACCGGTTTTCTTTCTCGCTTGAAGGTGCTCTGAGTCACCGGTTTGAGGCTGCAGCGAGCTTAGATAGATAACGTGCTGGTTTATAGGGCCAAGTGCAGAGACAAAGTTGCGAGCTAGGTTCAACTCGTAATCAATAAAGTCGTGGCCTTCTGCCATTCCATGGACGAGGAAGAAGATAAGATCAAAATCGGGGACTAAAGCTTGTGTTGCCGCTTGGTCAGCCAGATCGAGATATTCGAGTGATAAATTCTCATGAGGCTCGGTTCTCGCTTTTAAGTAGTCGATGTGCCTTGCTGCAGCGGTTACTTGATAACCTTGTTCTAGCAGCAGAGGAAGCAACTGTGAACCAACATATCCAGAAGCGCCTAAAACCAGTACTTTCTTCATCGTTACTCCATTTATATCTGTGGTTAAAAACCGAACATTGATATAATAGCGCGATATTTATCTATATTCATCAACACGTTCCGTTCAGGTGTGCCTATGCTGCTCTCTTCAATTATCCATCATACACATGGTGACTTTGTTCGCAGGCTGATTGCCATTGCTTTGCCAATCACTTTGCAGAGCATCATGTTTTCAAGCCGAGGTTTGGTGGATGTGCTGATGTTAGGCCAACTTGGGGAGGCAGATATTGCGGCGGTTGGTGTCGCAAGCCGTGCGATGTTTGTGACGACTATTATGCTGGTGGGTGTGACCACTGGTGGTGCTCTGCTAACGGCTCAATACTGGGGTGCGGGAAACAAACAAGGCGTCAGAGAAAGTACCGCGCTGACGTGGCTGGTTTCGACCCTGTTTGCGTTGCTGACCATTGTTTTCTTCGTTTCTTTCCCTTCGCAAATCATGGGTGTGACGACCGACTCTCAAGAGGTCATCAGCCTCGGTGTTGAATACATCGTCATCACCTCATTTAGCATGCTGGCCGTGTCGTGCGTCAGTAGTATGGCGGTAGGTTTGAGAGCGATGCACAAACCTGGGTTAAGCACTTTCTTTAGTGGTATTGGCATCCTTTCTAATGTGTTCTTAAACTGGGTCTTGATCTTTGGTAATTTGGGCTTTCCATCGCTTGGAATCAAAGGCGCAGCGATTGCGACGGTATTGAGCGGCGCCATTGAAGTGGCAACCTTATATGGCTACCTCTATTGCTCTAAACACCTATTAGCTTTTAAATTTTGTGATATCAAAGCGGCTGCGACAGTTGAGAAAGTCTTTCGTTTCTTGAAGTTGTCTTTACCAACCACGTTTAACTTCTTAGCGTGGGCGGGTGGCTTGTTTGCTTACCACGCGATCATGGGACAATCGGGTGTTCAAGGTTTAGCGGCACTTTCGGTGATGACACCAGTCGAATCTATCTCATTGAGTTTATTGATCGGTCTGTCCAATGCAGCGGCTGTTTTGGTGGGCAACCAACTTGGCGCGAAGAACAATGAAGCGGTTTATTATCAAGCATTAGGCTTAACGATTCTGTGTTTCTTAACCAGTATTGTTGTGGCGATTTTTCTCTATTTCGTCCAAGCGCCAATCTTGAATGCCTTTAGTGCTTTAACGGAAGAAACACGTGTACTCTCTGAGAAGTTTATTTTAATACTCAGTGTGGGCATTGTTATCCGCTCTATTCCGATGACCGTAATTGTTGGCGTATTGAGAGCGGGCGGTGATGTTAAGTTCTGTCTGTATCAAGATTTGATTGCACAGTGGGTGATTGGCATTCCATTAGCTGCTATCGCGGCTATCTACCTCAAGTTTCCACCTGAGTGGGTGTATTTACTTTTCCTCACTGAAGAAGTGCTTAAGTGGGGCGGGTCGCTCTATCGCATGAAAACAAGAAAATGGATTAAAAACTTGATAGGAAGTTGAAGTAGAGCGCATCAACTCCATCACTTTATCGTTGGTGTGTGATCTATCTTTCAAAATACTTCCTCCTAACAGGGAATTAGTGTAGATTCTCATTCCAAATTCTAACTAATGTGAGCTGTTTAATGTTAAAGCTGTCAGACCTGTGTAAAGGCTATGTCGATGGGGGAGAGTTTCACCCTGTTTTGCAAGGTGCTGAATTAACATTAAACCAAGGTGACCAGTTGGCATTAATGGGAGAAAGTGGCTCTGGCAAGAGTACTTTATTGAACCTTATCGCGGGTTTAGACCTCGCTGATTCAGGTGAAATAGCTTTCCCTCACTTCAATATGCACGACTCTACCGAGCGTGACCGCACCGCTTATCGTAGAAACAACATCGGTCATATCTTTCAGCAGTTCAACTTGCTGCCGACGCTTAACATTGCCGACAACATCCGTTTTTGTCGCCAGTTAAAAGGTTTACCTGAAGATAAGGGACTCTGGAGACAGATTCTTTCTGCTTTAGACCTGATGCCTTTGCTCGGACGTTACCCTGAAGAAGCGTCTGGTGGCCAGCAACAACGTGCAGCCATTGCTCGTGCGTTGTATATGGAACCAAAAATCTTGTTGGCCGATGAACCAACCGGAAGTTTAGACGAGCGTAACGCCGAAGCGGTAATGCGTTTGCTGACCTCTTTGACCCGCCAATTAGAATGTACCTTGTTGCTGGTGACACACAGTGAGAAAGTTGCACTGCATATGGATGGCAGAATTCGCTTACAAGGAGGGCAACTGCATGTTATGGCCCGTAGTTAAAGCGCTACTTGGTCACTATCGACGTTACCCACTTCAGATTATCTTGGTATGGCTTGGTTTAACCCTCGGCGTATCACTTTTGGTTGGTGTTACTGCTATCAATCAACACGCCAAGCAAAGCTATGCACATGGCGAAAAACTCTTTTCGAATCCTCTTCCTTACCGTATTCGACCAAAACACAACGCTAATAAGATCCCACAAGGTTTTTATATCCAGCTTCGCCGTGATGGCTTTCAACAGTGCTCTCCTTTTGACCACCATCGTATCACTGATGAAAACGGCGCGAACTTCATGCTTATCGGCATAGACCCTGTTTCTATGCTTCAGTTGCAGCCGGGTATTGCGTTAAAAGATCTCACCACTTTAAACCTCATGAAACCGCCATATCCAATCCTTGTCAGTGATGATCTTGCTGAACATATGGAATGGAACAACGGTGATTACATTCCTCTGATGGATGGCTCCGAGCTTGGTCCCGTGGTTGTCGATCAAAACAACCTGATTAATGGCACCAGGTTAATTGCAGATATTTCCTTGCTCCGCATGCTTAAACGCAGTGCAGGACTCTCAGTGATTGCTTGCTCAGACATGTCTACTGAGAAATTTGAGCGCCTAAAAAATATGTTGCCGAATGGGTTGACGATCACCCGCAGCTCTAAAGCGGAGCTAGAGTCGCTGACTAGTGCTTTTCACTTAAATCTTAAAGCGATGGGTATGCTGTCGTTTGTGGTTGGCTTGTTTATTTTCTATCAAGCGATGTCACTGTCGTTTATTCAACGTCAGCCGTTAGTTGGAATCTTAAGACAGACGGGTGTGTCTGGCTGGCAACTGGCTAAAGCGCTTTGCTTAGAATTGCTGCTACTGGTGGTACTGAGTTGGATCTGCGGTAATGTATTTGGTGTCATGTTGGCTAACCAATTGTTACCGGCGGTATCTTCAAGCTTAGGTGACTTATATGACGCCAACGTTGGCCTAACTATCGACTGGAATTGGCGATGGAGCGGCTACAGCTTGCTAATGACACTACTTGGTGCATTCCTAGCGTGTGCTTGGCCATTGGTTCGTTTACTAAGGTCGCAACCTATTCGTTTGACCTCTCGATTGTCTTTGATGCGTTTTGCCGGTACGGAATTTACTTGGCAAGCATTGATCGGTTGTGGCTTCTTGGTTGCAGCTGTCGCTGTGTATCAAGCTCCTCAGACTCAAGAGTCTGGCTTTGCGATTATTGCATTGATGCTCGTTAGTGTGGCTTTGTTTACGCCATTCTTGATGTGGAAGTTATTTAATAGCTTATCTTATTCATTGCGCTGGGTTCGAGCTCGCTGGTTCTTTGCTGATGCAGCGTCAAGTATGAGCTATCGTGGTGTAGCAACAATGGCGTTTATGTTGGCGCTAACTGCGAATATTGGTGTAGAAACCATGGTCGGTAGCTTTAGGGATACTACGGATAAATGGCTAACACAGCGTTTGGCCGCAGATCTTTACATCTACCCAACCAACAATGCCGCTGCTCGTATGAGTAACTGGCTGTCAAACCAACCTGAAGTGGATTCGGTTTGGTGGCGCTGGGAGAAAGACATTGCGTCTCCAGTCGGCAGTATTCAGGTGGTCAGTACTGGCCCTTCTGAAGGCGAACTAGAAGCGCTTACGATCAAACTTGGTATTCCTAACTATTGGTATCACCTGCACCACTCCAAAGGTGTGTTGATCAGTGAGTCAATGTCTCTCAAACTGGGTATCCGCCCGGGCGACTACATTGATCTCAATGATAGTCTCGGTTCTGGTTGGCAGGTCGTTGGTGTCTATTATGATTATGGCAACCCTTATCACCAAGTGATGATGTCCCACCGAAACTGGCTGTATGGTTTTGCTGGTCGGGGTAATGTCGGACTTGGCGTGATACTCCAAGATGACGTCAATTCTGTTGGTCTTAGAAGCCGTTTAGAAAGCGTATTCAGGCTTAGCTCTGAACGCGTGTTTGATAACAACAATATTCACAGTCAGGCGATGCGAGTGTTTGATAGAACCTTCGCAATTGCCGATACCTTGGGTAACATTACCTTGGTAATAGCCGTGTTCGGTATCTTCTTCGCGACTGTAGCTGGCGAGGTGTCACGACAAAGGCATATCTCATTGCAGCGCTGTTTGGGCGTCTCTGCGAAAGAACTGATTCTGACTGGTAGTTTACAGCTGTTTGTGTTCGGACTTATTTCTTCCTTGATTGCGATTCCGCTCGGTTTAGCGTTAGCAAGCTTGATTGTTGATATCGTTATTAAGCAGTCTTTTGGGTGGTCACTCGAGTTACAAGTGATTCCTTGGGACTATTTACAGACATTTGCGTGGGCTATGGCAGCATTGATGTTAGCTGGTGCTTTACCAGTGATGAGAATGATTCGGAACACCCCGATGAAATCATTGAGGGATGCGCTTTAATATGCTTCAACGAAATGGCTCAACGAAACTCAGACACCGATTTGTTTCATCTCTATTACTGATTGGTTTCTTTGGTACTATTTTAGGTGTCTGGGCGTACTACTCTTATTTTGTTGACGTTGGTGAAAAGGGGGTTAACGAGGTTAACTCAGTACTGGTTAGCGAACATTTCAATGTGTTTGAGCCTGTGCTTCCAGATCGCAGTGTTTCATTGCCTCGCGACTTCCAGTTCCACCCAGAATTCCAACATGAGTGGTGGCATTACTTTGCTTCTCTTAAAGGGGATGACGGTAAAAAGTACTCAGTACAGTGGAGCTTCTTCCGTATAGCTACTGACGAACGTGAGACTCCGGGATGGCAAAGTCCTCAGGTCTATATTTCAAATGTTGTGATTTCTTCTGATTCCAAAGTCTGGAAAGAACAGCGTTTAGCGCGTGGCGGTATTGGTCAGGCGGGAATGACCAGTCGTCCGTTTAGAATTTGGATTGATAATTGGAACTGGAATGCACTTGGTAGCACACCATTTCCTGGTCGCCTTCAAGTGCAAACTGATACGTTTGGCCTTGAACTCGACACTATAGCGAAAGGTCCATATGTGCTCAACGGCGATAACGGCTATCAGAAAAAGCACGATTTATTACCAGTTGCGTCTTATAACTTCAGCGCTCCGTTCTTGTCTCTAAGTGGCGTGTTGAATCTGGATGGCGTTGCCAAGGAAGTCGAAGGCACAGCTTGGGTACATAAAGAGTGGGGTAGTGGCTTACTCGGAGTGGGTCAGCAAGGCTGGGATTGGTTTGTATTTAACCTTGATGACGGTACTGCGCTGAGCATTAACCGCTATCGCCATAATCAACAGCTGCCTTATGTATTCGGAACATTAGCTACTCGTTCTGGCAAAGTGTATCAGCTCACGGACTCCGATATTTCTATCAAGCCTTTGCAGAATACGACGCTACTGAATGGTAGAAGAATGCCACTGCAATGGATTATTAATGTGCCTCAACACAATATCAACCTCACGACACGTATCAAACGTAGGGATATGTGGCTACCTTTTGTCATACCATATTGGGAAGGGCCGATTATGGCGAGTGGAAGCCATGAAGCAACAGGCTTTATGCAGTTGACAGGTTACTAAAAAACACCTAAGGCTATCATTTGATAGCCTTTTTTTATGTTTTCTATTCCTACCAGACTCGAATTATTTGTGCATACAGCCTCGGTGATCTCATCTATACTTATTTTATGGTGCATAACAACATTATGGGATATACGACGTATTGTTTAGTATTTGTAGGAAAAACCGAAGTTAAACATCCGAAGAAGTGATTATCTATCGATAAAGCTTAGATATAAACTCCGGGTTATTCTTTGTTATTCGTTTATTTAAATAATAAATATAAGGGCGAAATCATGACCGACGTCATCCGTGACTTCTTTAAATTGGAATCTGCTGGCGGCATCATCCTAGTCATCGCTGCGGCGATCGCAATGTTTGTAGCAAACTCACCATTGAACGAAATGTACCAGGGTGTCCTGCACAGTTACGTTCTAGGTATGTCTGTGTCTCACTGGATTAACGATGGCTTAATGGCTGTCTTCTTCCTTCTAATTGGCTTAGAAGTAAAACGTGAGCTTTTAGAAGGCGCATTGAAGTCTAAAGAGACTGCTATCTTCCCGGCTATCGCTGCTATAGGTGGTATGTTGGCTCCTGCACTTATTTACGTGCTATTTAACTCAAGTAATCCTGAAGCGCTTCAAGGTTGGGCTATCCCGGCAGCAACCGATATCGCATTCGCGTTAGGTATCATGGCTCTTCTAGGTAACCGCGTACCGGTCAGCTTGAAAGTGTTCTTGCTAGCTCTCGCAATTATCGATGACTTAGGTGTTGTTGTTATCATTGCATTGTTCTACTCAGGCGACCTATCAACGCTTGCACTAACGGTTGGTTTCATCGCGACTGGTGTGTTGTTCATGCTAAACAACAAGCATGTAACTAAGCTGAGCGTGTACTTAATTGTTGGTGCGATCCTATGGTTCGCTGTATTGAAGTCTGGTGTTCACGCAACATTGGCTGGTGTAGTCATTGGTTTTGCTATCCCACTGAAAGGTAATAAAGGAGAACATTCTCCGCTGAAACACCTAGAGCATGCTCTGCACCCATACGTTGCTTTTGCAATCTTGCCAATCTTCGCATTTGCAAACGCAGGTATATCACTAGAAGGCATCTCAATTTCAAACCTAACAGGCATGCTACCGCTTGGTATTGCTATGGGTCTACTGGTTGGTAAGCCACTGGGTATCTTCCTATTCAGCTGGGGCGCTGTGAAAACGGGCGTAGCTAAGCTTCCTGAAGGTGTGAACTTCATGAACATCTTCGCGGTATCTGTGTTGTGTGGTATTGGTTTTACGATGTCTATCTTTATCTCATCACTGGCATTTGGACCAACGAATGCAGATTTTGATACGCTTGCTCGATTAGGTATCCTGATGGGATCAACGACTGCTGCTATCTTAGGTTACTTCCTGCTAAGTATTTCTCTACCGAAAACTAAGCATCAAGAAGTCAAACTTTAATCGGTAATTTGCTCGGTTAACCATTGAGCCTATTACTGAGTAGCAAAAAGAACCACAGAGTCATTCACGAGATCTATGTGGTTACAAAGAACAAAAAAAGCCGCGATGGGCAGTCCTATCGCGGCTTTTCTCTTTTTATCTAGCGCCTTTCTTTACGTTTTGTAATAGTCGAATCTTTGTCTATTTTTAAAGTGTGGTGAAAATGGTCTACTTCTCAACGATTTGTTTGCTTAATACTGATCACAGTAAGTAAGTGATCAAAAATAGGGTAGGAAGAAAGCTTGAGAACAAAGCAGCATTTTTCGATAAGTAGTTATTCTACAATCAAAAATTCTAACGAAGTTATCTAGGTTTTAACAAGCTAGGGTGACCAGTTATTTACTACGATTGGTATAAGCCAAACACTGTTACGGTTACTCTTCGGTTCAAAGCGTGTGATACCGCATCGTCACCTTCACTTTCTTACGATCCTCACCGTAACCTACAACTTTGTTTGGTTCGATGCAGTTGAATAGCAACTCATCTTCGACGTGGTGAGCTCATTTCTTTGAAAGTTCTAAGTTGTATTTACTATAACCAACTTTACTCGCATAGCCTTGTATTTCAATCGGTACACTTTTGTAGGTTTCAAGAAACTCTGCCATTTTGCTGATCTGGTCTGAGAAGATTGGGTTCACTTCAAATGAGTTATGAGCAAAGGGTATTTTTAGCTGTCTGATTTCTTCCGTATGAATCGTTTCTCCACAAACATCATTGTCGACTAACTAACGCCGCTGCGGTTTTTTGCTGAGTAGGTGTCTCTCGCGTGGACAACGACACCTTTGTCATCGTCTTGTAGGTCGGATATTTGTTCGGTCTCAGGTGTATCAATATGTTTATCTGCCTGTCGTCTAGAGCAAGTCAGTAAGGACATTGTTTTGGAGGGCTTTTTTAGGGTTCATCGCGGATTAGCGGGAACTAAAAACAAAAAAAAACGGTAGTAAGTGATATGGTTTAGTCGCCAAACAAAAATCATACACAAACTACCGTTTCCATGCCGAATCATACTTTCCTATCTTCATTCTGGGAAGGCTTTAAAATAGTAAAGTCTCACCAGACAGCATCACTTATTACCCTGACTCTTAAACCTAACTCTGAGGCAAAATGCCCTTGTGGTCTTGAGGCCGAGGCTATCCATGAGTA
>NZ_JAKEUQ010000039.1 GCF_022397955.1 Vibrio sp. Isolate32
CCGCCACTGCCGTCAATGTCAAAGGTCACATCTTGGCTGTCACTGAGCTCGGTGTCGTTGCCGACGTAATCGAGCACGCGCACTTGGTACGTCTGCACTTCCCCGTCGGTGCGGGTGGTGGCGTCGACGTAACTCCAGCTGCTGCCACTGACCGTGGCGTCGTTCCACGTCGCACCGCCGTCAAGGCTCACTTGGACGATGTCGTTGTTGAACGTCCCGGTCAGGCTACCGCTGACGGTGATGCCATCCACATCGTTGGTGATGAAATCCGTCGCCAGACCTGAGTCGTCGGTGATGCTGTCTATCGCAACACCAGTGATACCCGAGTTGGTGCCGCCGGTACCCGTACCGGTGCCGCCGCCACTGCCGTCAATGTCAAAGGTCACGTCTTGACTGTCACTGAGCTCGGTGTCGTTGCCGACGTAATCGAGCACGCGCACTTGGTACGTCTGCACTTCCCCGTCGGTGCGGGTGGTGGCGTCGACGTAACTCCAGCTGCTGCCACTGACCGTGGCGTCGTTCCACGTCGCGCCGCCATCAAGGCTCACTTGGACGATGTCGTTGTTGACCGTGCCGGTCAGGCTACCGCTGACGGTGATGCCATCGACGTCATTGGTGATGAAATCCGTCGCTAGACCTGAATCGTCGGTGATGCTGTCTATCGCAACACCAGTGATACCCGAGCTGGTGCCGCCGGTACCCGTACCGGTGCCGCCACCACTGCCGTCAATGTCAAAGGTCACATCTTGGCTGTCACTGAGCTCGGTGTCGTTGCCGACGTAATCGAGCACGCGCACTTGGTAAGTCTGCACTTCCCCGTCGGTGCGGGTGGTGGCGTCCACGTAACTCCAGCTGCTGCCGCTGACCGTGGCGTCGTTCCACGTCGCGCCGCCGTCAAGGCTCACTTGGACAATGTCGTTGTTGACCGTGCCGGTCAGGCTACCGCTCACGGTGATGCCATCGACGTCGTTGGTGATGAAGTCTGTCGCCAGACCCGAGTCGTCGGTGATGCTGTCGATAGAGACCGCGGTCACGCCTGAGTTGGTGCCGCCGGTACCCGTACCGGTGCCGCCGCCACTGCCGTCAATGTCAAAGGTCACATCTTGGCTGTCACTGAGCTCGGTGTCGTTGCCGACGTAATCGAGCACGCGCACTTGGTAAGTCTGCACTTCCCCGTCGGTGCGGGTGGTGGCGTCGACGTAACTCCAAGATAGACCACTGACCGTGGCGTCGTTCCACGTCGCGCCGCCATCAAGGCTTATTTGGACGATGTCGTTGTTGACCGTGCCGGTCAGGCTACCGCTCACGGTGATGCCATCGACGTCGTTGGTGATAAAGTTTGCCACACCCGAATCTTCGGTGATGCTGTCGATAGAGACCGCCGTCACGCCCGAGTTGGTGCCGCCGGTACCCGTACCCGTGCCGCCGCCACTGCCGTCAATGTCAAAGGTCACATCTTGGCTGTCACTGAGCTCGGTGTCGTTGCCGACGTAATCGAGCACGCGCACTTGGTAAGTCTGCACTTCCCCGTCGCTGCGGGTGGTGGCGTCGACGTAACTCCAGCTGCTGCCACTGACCGTGGCGTCGTTCCAGGTCGCGCCGCCGTCAAGGCTCACTTGGACGATGTCGTTGTTGAACGTCCCGGTCAGGCTACCGCTCACGGTGATGCCATCCACATCGTTGGTGATGAAGTCCGTCGCCAGACCCGAGTCGTCGGTGATGCTGTCGATAGAGACCGCCGTCACGCCCGAGCTGGTGCCACCGGTACCCGTACCGGTGCCGCCGCCACTGCCGTCAATGTCAAAGGTCACATCTTGGCTGTCACTGAGCTCGGTGTCGTTGCCAACGTAATCGAGCACGCGCACTTGGTACGTCTGCACTTCTCCGTCGGTGCGGGTGGTGGCGTCGACGTAACTCCAGCTGCTGCCACTGACCGTGGCGTCGTTCCACGTCGCGCCGCCGTCAAGGCTCACTTGGACGGTGATGCCATCGACGTCGTTGGTGATAAAGTCTGCCGCACCTGAGTCATCAGTAATAGTATCGATAGAGACCGCGGTCACGCCCGAGTTGGTGCCGCCGGTACCCGTACCGGTGCCGCCGCCACTGCCGTCAATGTCAAAGGTCACGTCTTGGCTGTCACTGAGCTCGGTGTCGTTGCCGACGTAATCGAGCACCCGCACTTGGTACGTCTGCACTTCCCCGTCGGTGCGGGTGGTGCTGTCCACGTAACTCCAGCTGCTGCCACTGATCGTGGCGTCGTTCCACGTCGCGCCGCCGTCAAGGCTTACTTGGACGATGTCGTTGTTGACCGTGCCGGTCAGGCTACCGCTCACGGTGATGCCATCGACGTCGTTGGTGATGAAGTCTGCCGCACCTGAGTCATCAGTAATAGTATCGATAGAGACCGCGGTCACGCCTGAGTTGGTGCCGCCGGTACCCGTACCGGTGCCGCCGCCACTGCCGTCAATGTCAAAGGTCACATCTTGGCTGTCACTGAGCTCGGTGTCGTTGCCAACGTAATCGAGCACGCGCACTTGGTACGTCTGCACTTCCCCGTCGGTGCGGGTGGTGGCGTCCACGTAACTCCAAGATAGACCACTGACCGTGGCGTCGTTCCACGTCGCGCCGCCGTCAAGGCTCACTTGGACGATGTCGTTGTTGACTGTTCCGGTCAGGCTACCGCTGACGGTGATGCCATCGACGTCGTTGGTGATAAAGTTTGCCACACCCGAATCTTCGGTGATGCTGTCGATAGAGACCGCGGTCACGCCCGAGTTGGTGCCGCCGGTACCCGTACCGGTGCCGCCGCCACTGCCGTCAATGTCAAACGTCACATCTTGGCTGTCACTGAGCTCGGTGTCGTTGCCGACGTAATCGAGCACCCGCACTTGGTAAGTCTGCACTTCCCCGTCGCTGCGGGTGGCGCTGTCCACGTAACTCCAAGATAGACCACTGACCGTGGCGTCGTTCCACGTCGCACCGCCATCAAGGCTCACTTGGACGATGTCGTTGTTGACCGTCCCGGTCAGGCTACCGCTGACGGTGATGCCATCCACATCGTTGGTGATAAAGTCTGCCGCACCTGAGTCATCAGTAATAGTATCGATAGAGACCGCGGTCACGCCCGAGCTGGTGCCGCCGGTACCCGTACCGGTGCCGCCGCCACTGCCGTCAATGTCAAAGGTCACATCTTGGCTGTCACTGAGCTCGGTGTCGTTGCCGACGTAATCGAGCACGCGCACTTGGTAAGTCTGCACTTCCCCGTCGCTGCGGGTGGCGCTGTCCACGTAACTCCAGCTGCTGCCACTGACCGTGGCGTCGTTCCACGTCGCGCCGCCATCGAGGCTCACTTGGACGATGTCGTTGTTGACCGTCCCGATCAGGCTACCGCTCACGGTAATGCCATCGACGTCGTTGGTGATAAAGTCTGCCGCACCTGAGTCATCAGTAATAGTATCGATAGAGACCGCCGTCACGCCCGAGTTGGTGCCACCGGTACCCGTACCGGTGCCGCCGCCACTACCATCGATATCAAAAGTCACATCTTGACTTGTAGCTAACTCGGTGTCATTGCCGATGACATCAAGTACGCGCACTTGGTAAGTCTGCACTTCCCCGTCGCTGCGGGTGGTGGCGTCCACATAACTCCAAGATAACCCACTGACCGTGGCATTATTCCAAGTAGTACCACCATCTAGACTCACTTGAACAATATCGTTATTGACCGTCCCAATCAGGCTACCGCTCACGACAATGCCATCAATATCATTAGTCACAAAGTCCGTCGCCACGCCAGTGTCGTCGGTGATACTGTCTAATGTAACGGCTGTTACACCAGAGTTAGCGACAGTATCGAGTTCAAAATCGATTGACGTACTTGAGCCAGTGGTGTTGCCTGCGGCATCACTGATGGTCGAGGTAACGCTGTAGTTGCCATCTTCGGATAGAGACGGAATGGTGATCCCTGCTGAGCCGTTACTTATGTCGGTCGCCGTCACCGTGTAAGTTTGCTCGGTAACGCTGCCGTCTGGGTTTGTGATCGCAAGAGTGATGGTATCGCCCGCTTCGACTCCGGTCGGAACGCTGACCGACACTTGTAACCCATCGCTGTTTTCACTCGCATTCACAAAACCATCAGCGGCTTCGGCTATTGTCAAGGTTGGGGCAGTATCGCTGCTGCCATCACCGTCTTCATCTCCCGGCACGGTGGTGTCGAGTTCAAAATCGATTGACGTACTTGAGCCAGTAGTGTTGCCTGCGGCATCACTGATGGTCGAGGTAATGCTGTAGTTGCCATCTTCGGATAGAGACGGAATGGTGATCCCTGCTGAGCCGTTACTTATGTCGCTCGCCGTCACTGTGTAAGTTTGCTCGGTAACGCTACCGTCTGGGTTCGTGATCGCAAGAGTGATGGTATCACCAGCTTCTACTCCAGTAGGGAGACTGACCGACACTTGTAGTCCATCGCTGTTTTCATTCGCATTCACAAAACCGTCTGTGGCTTCCAAAATTGATAATGTTGGAGGGAAATTACCGGCAGTCAGATCTGGAGTTTCAGTTAATGGGGAATCTAAGTTTTCAAGCTCATTAATAGATAAGGGAGATGTTTCGAAAAATGTAGAAACTGCAGGAATATCTAAACCGGCAAACTCTAATGTAAATGCTGTGGATATTGATGAGCTAATTGGATTACCAGATTGCGGGGCCGTGTTTTCCACTAACGTTGCATCTCCCCCTTCTTCAATAGTTTCTATCAACTGGGTAATAGTATCCAACTGAGCTTGAGATGAGACATCCTCGACAGTTTGCTGCACACTGCTACCGTTTAGTTGACCAAAAAACAAGTAGGGTTCTGAGTCACCTTTCAATAAAAATAAAGGGTTTGTCGATCCAGGGGCTTTCCCTTCTTTAACCGTTCCATCTTCTTGTATCGTAAGTAATATTTCCATATTTAACCCCGAGCCTTTAAACAGCTTAAAAAAACAAAATATAAGTAAAGAATAGACAAAAGATAATTGAGCTTCAACAAAGTATTCAGCAAAACGATAGCGTAGAGCCTAACAAAACTTGCACGGCACAGGAGTTCCAGTAAAAACAGTGCGATATCCAGTATAATTCAATTAAGTCTAAGAAATTAAACTCACCTTTATTTGAAACAAAATCCAAGTCCGACGCACTAAAAAGTTTATTACAGCTAGCATGCGATAACTATTTCAATAATTTGAATAATTTGAATAATTTGAATAATTAAAAACATACACTAACTGCTGGGCTACAGTGTTTCTAGAGCCTATGGCACTAAAACCTTAAGGCGTTTATTTTCTAAATATTAATTAACCAACTCTTCAAGTAGCTCTTCTGTTAATGAAGTAAGAACAACTATTACCTTTCTATCTTCTGCAGAATTAGTACTATTTACCTGACTTGCACCAAAACCAACGATTTTGACTCGTTCTGGATCCACCCCATTTTGAGTCAGTATGTCTTTAACTGAAGCCGCCCGCTTTTGCGAAAGGTATAAGTTGTATTCTCTATCACCCAACATACTGGCATAGCCGAATAACTCAATTGATGTTGATTTGTAGTTATTCATAAATCGAGCAATAACTTGAATCTCATCAATAAAAGTATTGGGCACTTCAAAAGAGTCATGTATGAAGTAGACTTCCAATAAACTCAGTCCTTCTGGGACTATGCTCGTGGTACAACTGTCGTGATTAGCTTGGTAAGGTAAAAGACCAACAAGGCACTTAACCTGCTCACTTATGACTCCATTAGTTTCGCTTGTTGAACTCAAATTTTTTGATCTGATTGACTGTTGCTGGTTTGTTTTATTTTCTTCTTTATAAGCAAGAGTTTGAAAACTCATAACAACACAAAAAAATAACAATAAGTTTCTAATCACAATCAATACTCCACAGTTTGATTCCACTCATCTGGGGTTTCAATAGACAATGAGTTGATAAGCAAGCCTACTGAATTAAGAATGCGGTACCTAGCATATTGTTCATCATATTTTAGATCTAGGTGGTTTTTTTTAGCTTCGAAAAGCTCGTTTTCTGTATTTAACAAATCTAGCAAAGTACGTTGACCAATTTTATATTGTTTTTGATAGGCTGTAACGGTAGCGGATACAGACTCTACACGTTCATCTGTGAAATTTTTATTTTTCAATATAAAATCGAGAGCGTTCCAAGACAAATTCAAAGCTTCCTCTACGTTCCTGTATGCCGAGTCTCTTAGGTCTTTCGCTTTATTCAGCTGATAAGCAGCACTCTCAGAAAGATCAGAATCAGAACCGCCATTATAAAGGTTATAACGCACTCTAAGCATCGCTAGTGTCTCCTGCCTTGAACCTTTATTGCCATCTGCATCATCGCTCCAAGATTGAGAGGCTTCAATCGAGAATGTGGGATAGTTCTTACTTTTTGATTGCTCGTATTGAAAAAAAGCAGCGTCGACATCAACCATAGATGCTTTTATCACTGGGTGATTATCAAAGGCCAGTTCTAATGCATCAGCTAAATCGATAGGAACAACCGATGAATCGGCTTGCGGAGAGACAAGGTTTTTCGGTTGCTCACCAACTACTTTGGTAAACCGTATATTTGTATCGTATAGGTTGTTTTGTGCCGAAGCTAGGTTACTATGTGCCTTTGCGACACGAGCATTAACTTGGTGAAGATCTGCAGTTGAACCTATACCGGACTCAACTCTTCGCTTAATATCTTTAGAGATTTTTAAATGTACTTCTAAATTATTCTCTGATAGCCCCAGTATTTCTTCAGCTTTAACCACATCTATATAAACTTTTGCAACCTCCAACGATTTATCTTCTATGTCCGATATCAATTGTAGTCTTATCGACTCAGCTTCGGCTGCGGCTCTATCTATATTATTCTGAGTAGAAGCTCCGTCCCACAGTAGTTGAGTTAACGATATTGTGGCCTCTTTCTTTGTGTAATCAGTATCAGGAATACTTTTTGTTGCAGGCTTAATGCCTTCATAACCAATGGCCGCATCGAAGTCTACACTTGGCAAATAAGCCCCTTCAGATGCATCTCTGTTTTTTTTCGCACTAGCAAATTCGTGAAATACGCTTTTAATTTCAGGGTTAGCCGAAAGAGTTAAAGTAATGGATTGCTCTAAAGTTTGAGCAGATAGCGAAGAAGCAGCTAGTACACAATAGCTGACAGTTGATAATTTAAATAAATTCAAAGTAATGCTCCTTTTACTCATATTTTTATTAAACATTTCAATCATAGTCATGTGTATGATAAATGTGAAGTTTTGAAACAATAATATCTGCAACTTAATACCTATACCCGTTCAAGGGCGAAATCGCACTTTGTTAACAACTATGATCTAATAGCTTTAAACCTACAAATCAAAAGAGCGGAATCTAACTTTAGTTATTGAATATAAATAACTTTATTTTTAATTGGAACTTTTTTTGATAGTCACGATCAGATCATGAAGTAAAAAACATGAGAGACTCTTATGATTATCATTGAAGAGCTAAAAAAAGTGAAAGATACACGTTCGCACATCAACCAAGTCTACCCTGTTATGGAAGTCGCTTTTGTTGCCATAACAGCCATGCTGTGTGGTCAAAATAAATGAACGGATATCAAAGATTTTGGTGAAGGTAATATCGACTGGTTACGTGAATATTTCCCCTACGAAAATGGCCTTCCTACCCAACATAATATTGCAGCCATTATGAGGGCTGTTTTTCCTGAAACGCTCTTAGAAGCGATGGTGGGCTGGGTTAATTTGCATAGGGAGAAGCATGCTCAGCCCATCATCAGTGTGGACGGAAAGGCACTAAAAGGAGCTAAAGCGAATAAGCAAGATAATCCTCTTTATACGGTCTCAGCATTCGGCGTTGACGAAGGTTTGACTCTCACACATCACCCCTGTGAGGGCAAAGGGATGGAGCTAACAGCGATAAGAAATCTGTTAGATACTTTAGATATAAAAGGATGTTTATTAACAGCTGACGCCCTCAATAACCTCAGCCAAAGAAACGTGCTCCATTGAACAGTTTCAGGCTATAGATATTCAACCGGATACCAAAGGCGGTGTATTAGATAAAGAAAGCGGCCAGTTTTTAATTGCAGAGAAGCCCTCGATGCACTGCGCCAATATTACGTTCACAACGTCTACAATACGAAACCGTATCGCAAGCCAAATGAACAACAATTTTGAAGCGAGCTTTTACGACAACCAAACGGGTATCTCTCACTCGGTGACGTTTGATGAAGATGAGGTAAAGGCTGGTTACATTCGAATTGGCCCCAATTAAGCCAGCTGAAGCGTATGCTTGTTTTGTTATCTCGGAAACACCAATCAAGAGCATTACCTGTGATGTTAAGTAAATAGGTTTGAGACTATTGGATCAATCCTTGTCTCTATGCAGGGCGTTTAAAAGAACAAGAGATTCCCAATTCGCTCCTTCGTCGCTCTAGAGAATTACACATATACCAAAATACAAAAAAGCCGTAGCCCCTTCTATTACAAAGAGTGCTACGGCTTTTTTCAATGTAATCGGTGAAGAGCTTGTTTTAAACATCAGACGAACCCCGCCTGGGTTTTAATCCTATTTCCTACATCCCGAAACGACGAAATCCTGCTCACTGAGCAGGCTTTCTATAAGTGGTCGGTGAAGAGGGATTCGAACCCCCGACCCTCTGGTCCCAAACCAGATGCGCTACCAAGCTGCGCTATTCACCGAGATATCTAACTGGCTCATTGCCTGTCGATGGAGCGTATAATACGGATTCAGAATTTATCCGCAAGGGCTTTTTATCATATTTATTGCGATTTTGAATCGTTCGAGCAAAAGACATACAACAACAAGCTCAATGTGACGAAAAACACACAGTTACCAACAAGTATTTAACTTATGCAACAGGATTGATCCAGATCAGTGAATTGATAATGCCACTTAATACACTAACCCATGTCATATAACTTTGAGGTATACACATGGACTTTTGGCTAGATCTCCTATTTGGTAATGCGGTGGGACTATCTTCAATGATAGTAATCTTCGGGGCTCTGGGTCTCATGATGTTTTATGGAGGCTTCTTCATCTACAAAGTTATTACTGACAAATCTCCTCACTAGAGTCGCTCAGCCTAAATCATTTACCTAAAGCCTCATTACTATCGGTAAATATGAAAACGCTTTGCACCGGAGCTGACTTCTCTTGTCTCCTCCGGTTTTTTCATTTTTAAACCCTACCCCAACTTAGGTATACTTAATCTATTATTCCCAACTTGAGATACACACTATGTCTCATGATGACAATTTAGATCTATTCCAACAAATGATGGGCGATGTTAAACGTATAGACCATGACACCGCAGAACACCAGAAAGTACATCGCGTTACAGAGTCTCAGCTTGCTAAGCGTGAAGCCGCTATGTGGCTCTCTGATGATGAGAAAGATTACCTATCACTCGATTACTCTCCGATGGTTAAGCCAGACGACGTTATTGCTTATAAGAAGGATGGTGTTCAGGAAGGCGTATACAAAAAACTGCGCTTAGGTAAGTACCCCATTCAGGCCAAACTCGATCTCCATAGAAAGACGCTGAAAGATGCTCGCAACGAAGTGCTGTCATTTTTACGCCAATGCTTAAGAATGGATGTTCGCACTGTCATTGTTGTTCATGGGAAAGGAGAACGCTCAAACCCACCAGCGATGATGAAAAGCTACGTGACTAACTGGCTTACTCAGATCAACGATGTGCAATGTGTACACTCAGCACAGCAATTTCACGGTGGTACCGGTGCTGTTTATGTCATGCTTAGAAAAAGCAATGAGAAGAAACTAGAAAATAGAGAGCGTCATCAAAAACGTACTAGCTGATCATCGAAATTCTGGAACGGGCTTTCACCCCAAGATCGATATTTAGTGCCTAGACTCAAACCAAGTGCTAAAATTGTCGTCAGTTAACGAATTCAAACGTAAAGCAACTGCTCTGTAGTTGCTTTTTTGTTTCCCTATATTTCCGTTGTGAAACGCTAAGAGAATATCATGTCACAAGAATCCCAAGCTAAACGCCTTAACAAATACATCAGTGAAACTGGTTTTTGCTCACGCCGCGAAGCCGACAAACTGATTGATGCAGGTCGAGTTACTATTAACGGCAAAATCCCAGAAATGGGTACCAAAGTAATGCCAGGTGATGATGTTGAAATCGACAACAAACCGGTTCGCTCGAAAGAGAAGCCAATCTACATCGCTTTGAATAAGCCGACAGGCATTACCTGCACCACTGAGCGTGATATTCCCGGGAACATCGTCGATTTCATCGGTCACCATAAGCGCATCTTCCCGATTGGCCGCCTAGACAAGCCTTCTGACGGACTTATCTTCTTAACCAACGACGGTGATATCGTAAACAAGATCCTACGTGCAGGTAACAACCACGAAAAAGAATACGTGGTGCGCGTAGATAAGCCGATTACGACTGAGTTTTTGAAGCAAATGGGCGCTGGTATTCATATTCTCGATACGGTGACTTTGCCATGTAAAGTAGAAAAAGAGACCAAATTCTCATTCCGAATTACACTAACACAAGGCCTGAACCGTCAGATTCGTCGTATGTGTGAGGCTCTAGGTTACGAAGTATTTAAGCTTCGCCGCGTTCGTATTATGAATATCTCACTAGACGGTATTCCTAACGGAAAATGGCGCTATCTGAGCTACGAAGAGATCACTGAAATCTTAGCAATGTGTGAAGGTTCAGTAAGCACTGAAGATGCGTCAAAAATTAACGCAAAAGGTCAACGTATTCGTAAGGCGACTGACGCGAAACTTTTTGATAGCCGTGAAGAGAACCAAACTTCCACAGCGCGCCGTAATCAAAAAGATAACCGCACTCGCACTTACCGCGGTAACAATGCAGATGAATTCCGTCATGCGCCGAATTCGAAGCGTGGCCGTAACTCATCGAATAGTGACAGCGGCGGCAATACTGAGAACTGGAAATCGAACTCTCGTTCTGAACGTTCTAATTCAGATAGAAACAGTTCAGACCGCAATCGTAAAGATCGCGACAACAACGATCGTCGAAGCGGTAAACCAGCAAACCGCAGCCAAGATTCAAACAGACCGAGTAAGCCTGCACCGAAACGTGTGAGTGGTACTTTAGGTCTGAAGAAGTAGTCATAGTTCATCCTCAATGTGCAAACACATTTCAGGATAGATACTCGATATAAAAACGCCCGCTAAGTTAGCTTAGTGGGCGTTTTTTTTCGATAATTTTATCACCATGACGGCGACAACCTACAAGCATAGATAAGCAAACTGACCGCGAGTCAGCAATGCTAAGTCTTTTGGATCGAGTTCAATTTCTAGCCCTCGTTTCCCTGCACTCACACATATCGTTTCAAAATTAGTGGCACTGGAGTGAACAAAGGTAGGCAATGCTTTCTTTTGACCAAGTGGGCTAATTCCACCAACAACATACCCCGTGGTTTTCTGCGCGATGTCAGGGTTCGCCATCTCAGCCTTTTTTCCTTTCGCCGCTTTTGCTGCAAGTTTTAGGTTTAGCTTTTGGTCCACAGGGATAACCGCCACAGCCAAGTCTTTAGCCACACCGTTCAAACAGAACAACAACGTTTTGAACACGCGTTTAGGATCTTGACCAAGCGCTTCAACCGCTTCTAATCCATAGTTGGTATTATTCGCATCGTGATGATACTGATGCACGGTATGAGCGATTTTCTTTTTCTTGGCAAGATTGATTGCTGGGGTCATAACAAATCCAAACGATAGATAAACAAAAAGCGACGCCGAGGCGTCGCTTTAGTTAAATTTATCATGGTGCTAGAGTCAATCTAATTCAGCACCTAGTAATTAAATTTATTGGGTTCAATTACTTGTAAACCATTTGGCCTGAAGGCGCGTACTTGTTCACGTCAACCGGGCTGTTTGCTTCTAGATACTCTTTCAATACTTCAGCATCAACAAAGCCAGTGTTTACGTAGCCAGGGTGGTCAGACAGTTTAGGGTAACCGTCGCCACCAGCAGCGTTAAAGCTTGGTACTGTGAAACGGTATGTTTCGCCTAGACGAAGTTGTTTGCCACCGATGAGTACATTCGATACTTCGCCGTTCGCTACTGTCATTGAAATACCAGCAAACTGAGCGTAAGCACCAGAATCAATTGGTTTAGTTGCCACTACATTTAGGTAATCAAGAACTTCTTTACCCGTCATATCTGTGTAAGTCAGGATGTTTGCAAAAGGTTGTACTGTTAGTACGTCTTTGTAAGTTACCTCACCCGCTTCGATAGAATCACGAACGCCACCAGAGTTCATTACTGCAAAATCTGCTTTTGCGCGTTCCATGTGAGACGTTGCAATCAAACGGCCTAGGTTTGTTTGTTGGAAGCGGACCACATTACGGTCACCTTCAAGTTTACCGTTTGTATCAGCGATCTTAACTTCTAACTGTGCTTGGCCTTGCTCTTGGAAAGGACGCAGGAATTCAAGTAGCTCTGGATCTTGTGCGATTTCATCTTGGATAAGAACACGTTGCTTCTTACCGTCGATCTTAACCTTTTTCTTCAGGTTAACTGGGATCAGATCGTAGCTCACCATCTCTAGTTCGCCGTTACGGAATTCGTAATCAGCACGACCTACATACTTGCCCCATTCGTGGGCTTGAACGATGTAAGTACCGTTTTGTACGTCAGGCTTACACTCATCACCCGGCTTGAAGTTTTTCTTCGCAACGTTAGGGCCTTCCATACATACAGGCTCTTGAGAGTGACCACCAACGATCATGTCTAGATCGCCTTCGTTTAGGTAACGAGCAAGTGCTACATCACCCGGAGCATTAACGCCACGCTGGCCATTTTCGTAGTGGCCCATGTGAGTCACAGCAAAGATTAGATCAGGTTTTTCTGTTTCTTTAAGTTCAGCGATCAGTTTTTTCGCTTCTTCTTTAGGGTCACGGAAATCGATGCCTGCGATGAATTCAGGGTTACCAATCTTTTGGGTATCTTCCGTTGTTAAACCAATAACCGCAATCTTGATGCCTTGTTTTTCAAACATTTCGTACGCTTGAAATTTGCGCTCACCCGTAGCTTTATCGTAGATGTTTGCTGAAAGCATCGGGAAGTTAGCCCAATCAATTTGCTTTTGCAGTACGTCTAACGAGTTATCAAATTCGTGGTTACCCAATGCCATTGCATCGTAACCAATTTTGTTCATGCCTTTGAAATCAGGCTCTGCATCCTGAAGATCTGACTCTGGTACACCAGTGTTAATGTCACCACCAGATAGAAGCAACACGCTACCGCCTTCTGCTTCAACTTCTGCACGAAGTTGGTCAACAAGCGTTTTACGCGCAGACATGCCGTATTCGCCGTATTTGTTCTGCCAGAAACGACCATGGTTATCGTTTGTGTGAAGAATTGTTAGCTTGTAAGTTTCGTCTTGGTTCCAATCATGAGCTGATTGAGACGCACACCCAGCTAGAGTCGCTAGAATTGCAGCACTTAGTGCTGTCTTTAGAATAAGGCGTTGCTTCATTGTCATACCTTTGAACTTTTTAGGGGAATCCACTGCTTTTTTTATCACTCAAACCCAACAGACGTACGTTAGAACACATCGTTAGAAATGAGTAAAACATGAAGTAGTTTAAATTAAGACGGTAAACCTAACAGAGTGATTTCATATTTATGTCGGATTGATCACCTTAATCTCCTATCGAGTGTGTAACAAATCGGCAAAGTTGCATTTGAGCTAATAAGTGATCACAGGCAAACGTTTTCATAATTTTTTAGATTATTTGTGATTTACTCAATTCAGCTTCCCCATAATGTGACGTTCGTTAAATTTATTTGATTTACCAGATCCTTAATAGGTACGTTATAACACTACAAACCACACTAACGCTAGTTTAAGGAGCTCAAGCTAGTATCCATTCACTTAGCTATAGATACAAAAAAGCCGACACTTGCGCCGGCTTTGAATTCTATACAGTTCGATTACTTAATATCGATGTGGTCAAAGCCTTTGATAAGGTCATCAAGTGCTTTCATCTGCTTCAAGAACGGCTCTAGCTTATCCAGAGGCAGTGCCGATGGGCCATCACAACGTGCTTGATCTGGGTTCGGGTGAGCTTCAATGAACAGACCAGCAATACCTGTCGCAAGACCCGATTTTGCAAGTTCAACCGTTTGCTCACGACGACCGCCAGATGCAGCACCTGAAGGATCACGCATCTGTAGAGAGTGCGTTACGTCAAAGATGATTGGGCTGCCGTTTGAAGCTTTCTTCATTACGCCAAAACCAAGCATATCTACAACTAGGTTGTCGTAACCCATGCAAGCGCCACGCTCACAAAGGATAATCTTGTCGTTGCCACATTCAGCGAATTTATCCACGATGTTGCCAACTTGGTTCGGGCTCATGAACTGAGGCTTCTTCACGTTGATAACGGCACCAGTCTTAGCCATCGCTTCAACAAGGTCAGTTTGACGAGCTAAGAATGCTGGAAGTTGAATAACATCAACCACATCAGCAACCGGCTGAGCTTGTGCTTCAGTGTGAACATCAGTGATGATCTTCACGCCGAATGTGTCTTTCAATTCTTGGAAGATCTTTAGCCCTTCTTCCATACCAGGGCCACGGTATGAGTGAACTGAGCTGCGGTTTGCCTTGTCAAAAGACGCCTTAAATACATAAGGGATACCCAGCTTTTCAGTTACTTTCACGTAGTGCTCACAGATCTGCATTGCTAGATCGCGAGATTCAAGAACGTTCATGCCCGCAAATAGCGTAAATGGCTTGTCGTTAGCAATTGGCATATCGCCAATATGAACTGTTTTCTGTTCCATCATATTCTCTCTAAATAATTATTAATTAGTGAACAACCACGCTCTTTTCATTCATGACGTTCACTTGAGATTTCAGTAACTCAGATGCAGGGTCATCTGGGCATTGGTCGATAAAATATTGGTAATCTGTTGCTGCTACTTGGTGGCAATCCAGCTGTTGATAGATGAAGCCACGGTCACGAATCTCATACGGATCGTCAGGTACAAACGTTAATGCAAGGTCTGTACATTTCAATGCTAGCGTATAACGCTCTTCTCTCAGTAGTGCACTCTTTAGCAAAGCTAACCACTTACCAATGATTGTTGGATGGTCAGCCACTTCTAGATGCTCAGATTTAAGCTCAGCTAACGGACCATTATGGCCGATCAGCCACGCTCGTAGCGTTTGCTCACCAACGTATTCACCATTATATGGATTGATATATACTGCAGCTTGGCCGTACCAAGTCACTTTAAGTAGAAACTGAGTCGGAAAAGAGACTCCCTCTACTGGAAAGCCTAGCTTGCGACCTAGAAAAAGAAAGATCGCACCAAGACTGACAGGAATACCTTTCTTACGCTCTAGCACTTTATCGATGAAAGCATTCTCTGAAGAGAAGTAAGCGTCTTTATCACCCGCAAAGCCCCACTCATAGAAGAATAGTCGAATAAAGGACTCAAACTTCTGTTGCTCGTCAGTTTCATGAACCAAAGCAAACTCAGCTTCTTTAAACAGTCTCGCCAGCTCTTGTTCAGCCCAAGCGTCTTGAGTATCTGGGTTAATCGCTTTATTTAAGATCAATGCACCTTCAGCTAATTCTAGCTGGTCAAAGTCTTCGTCAAAAAATTCGTACATAGGTAGTTAACCGAAATAAGGAGATCATTAACCGAAAAATGTTGGTGTCTTCGTCATCGCAATTTTGCCAGCCATCGCTAACCAGCCAAGCGCACCGAAGAACGAGAATACTCTCAATAACTTGTTTTTACCCAACTTAAGCGCAAAGAAACCGAGTGCGATATAAGCCATCACACAAGTTAGCTTTTCTGTTAGCCATGGCGCAGCTGGAGTAAATGGAATAAAGCCAGTGATAAAAATCAAACCAATACCCGATAGCAATAGCAACGAGTCGTTGATATGAGGGAAACGCTGCAAGAAAGGGTGCTTAAGCTTTGGTGAGTTCGCCATCATAAGAACGAAACGAATTGAAAGAAGTGACACGCTTATCGCAATCGTTAGTAGGTGAAAATGTTTTAAACCTTCGTACATGGTATTCCTTTATATTTTTATATGTGCTTTCGTTAACACGAGCGACACACTAGCAGTTAGTGCTCTGTATTTCTGCGTTAAATGCATTATCGAGTCAAATGTAATTTCGCGTTAAAGGTATCAATTTCATAAGTTCACCCTCTAGGGTTATATGAGTGGCTAACAACTACTGGGCCCCCTAAGCAAACGACAACGAACTATGAGCAATAACGACCCAGTGTCACTCGGTCATTACCACCGTAATCTTTCTCTGTGGCAATATCGCGATAACCGAGCGCCTGCATAATCTCACGCACAGCCAAGCCTTGGTCGTAGCCGTGTTCAAATGCCAACCAACCTTCATTTTCCAAAAAGCCGCGTGCATTTTCAGAAATGTATCGAATATCCGCGAGTCCTTTCTCTTCCGCAACCAGTGCCGTGATTGGCTCAAAACGCACATCGCCTTGAGACAAATGAGGATCATTCTTCTCAATGTATGGCGGGTTAGAGACAATCAGAGAGAACTTCACAGTCTCCTCAGAGCTCAAAGGCTCAAACCAACTGCCGTGCAAAAAAGTAGCGTTGGTGATGTTTAAGCGCTTCGCATTTTCTGTCGCAAGCTGTTGCGCTTCAGGGCGAAGATCAATACCCGTTACCTGTCGATTCGGCATCTCAGACGCCAATGCTAACGCGATAGCACCTGTACCTGTCCCTAAATCTAGAATCGCACCTTTCTTGCCGTAAGTTTTATCCAAAGCCACCTCAACCAAACGCTCGGTATCTGGGCGAGGGATTAATGTAGAAGGGGAAACTTTTAACGGCAGTGACCAAAACTCACGCTCACCGATAATGTAAGCCACAGGCTCACCAGTTAAGCGACGTGTTAGAAGGGCATTGAATTCAGACTCTTGCTCTGAGGTGAGATGCTTCTCAGGCCAAGTAAGCAGGTAAGCTCTTGGTTTATCTAAGGCGTGACAAAGCAGTACCGCGGCATCAATTGAGGGTGATGTGTTATCACCCTCTTGAAGCTTTACGATTGCTGCTTTTAAAGCACTTTCAACCGTATATGCTGACTGCATACAGGTTAGTTGTTCTCTGCAAGTGCAGCAAGCTGATCGGCTTGGTGCTCTTGAAGTACAGGATCAAGCAAGCTTTGCATGTCACCTTCAAGTACTTCGTTAAGACGGTAGATAGTTAGGTTGATACGGTGATCCGAAACACGACCTTGTGGGTAGTTGTACGTACGAATACGGTCACTACGGTCACCAGAACCTAGTAGGTTACGACGTGTATCAGAAACAGCTGCCGCGCGGCGCTCTTCCTCTGCTTGAACAATACGCGCAGCAAGAACAGCCATCGCTTTCGCTTTGTTTTTATGCTGAGAACGCTCGTCCTGACACTCTACTACTGTACCCGTTGGTAAGTGAGTAATACGGATTGCTGAATCCGTGGTGTTAACGTGCTGACCACCCGCGCCTGATGCACGGAAAGTATCAATTTTAAGGTCGCCCGCTTTGATTTCTGGAAGATCAGCCTCAGGGATCTCAGGCATAACTGCAACCGTACATGCTGACGTGTGAACACGGCCTTGAGACTCAGTTTCAGGTACACGTTGTACACGGTGACCGCCTGACTCAAACTTCATTGTGCCGTAAACAGCGTCGCCACTAACCTTAGCGATCATCTCTTTGTAGCCGCCTTGTTCAGAAGCATTGCTGCTCATGATTTCAACGCGCCAACCTTTCTTCTCAGCAAACTTAGAGTACATACGGAACAGGTTGCCCGCGAAGATACCCGCTTCATCACCACCCGCGCCTGCACGGATTTCAAGGAAACAGTTACGCTCATCGTTTGGATCTTTTGGGATCAGAAGAATCTGTAACTCATCAGTCAAACGCTCAATCGCCGCTTTTGCGTCTTTGATTTCGTCTTGAGCCATTTCACGCATTTCAGCGTCATCTTCATTTGCCATCTCTTCAGCAGCTTCTAGATCTTCTTGAGCTTGCTGGTATGACTGGAAGCAAGCCGTCACTTCTTCTAATTGAGAGTACTCTTTAGAAAGTGCACGGAATTTGTCTTGATTCCCGATTACATCTGGATCACCAAGTAGATGTTGAACTTCTTCATAGCGTTCAACAAGTGTTTCAAGCTTTACTAGAATCGAGGCTTTCATAATGTCTTATTCTGTTAGAGGTCTAATATTATTGAGGGTTTTCTAAACCCAAACTCTGTCTAATGACCATTAATTTTGCAGGTTCTCCTTGCTCTGCTGCACTTTGAAGTGCACGCGTTGGAGCATGGATCAATTTGTTTGTGAGCTTATTACTTAGCTCAAGTAAGACTTTCTCAGGATCACCACCAGCGGCAAGTGATTGTAAACTCTTACTTAATAATTCTTCTCGGATTTCGTTGGCCGATTTACGGTAGTCACGAATACTGTCTACAGCTTGTAGTGAACGCATCCAACTCATGAATGCTGCACTTTCTTCGCTAACTATTGCTTCCGCTTGAATCGCTTCCACTTTGCGTTGTTCAATGTTGCCATCAACAATCGACTGTAGATCATCCACTGAATAAAGATAGGCGTCGTTTAACTCGCCAACCTGAGATTCCACATCACGCGGAACCGCAATATCAACCAACAGCATCGGTTGATGTTTTCTTGTCTTAAGAGCGGTCTCTACCATACCCTTACCTATAATAGGTAACGGACTGGCGGTTGAGCTGATAACAATATCCGCTCGATGCAGATGATCAGGGATCTCATTGAGGCTGATCACTTCAGCACCAAACTCTTCAGCCAGCCCTAAAGCACGCTCACGAGTTCGGTTAGCCACAATCATCTTGGTACAGCCATTCGCTGAAAGATGCTTGGCCACCAACTCAATGGTTTCACCCGCACCCACCAATAACACGGTTGAATCAGCAATGGATTCAAATATGTGTTTGGCTAAAGTACAAGCTGCGTAAGCAACCGAAACCGCGCTTCCGCCGATCTCTGTTTCAGTTCGAACACGCTTCGCGACAGAAAACGATTTCTGGAACAATTTTTCCATTGATGCATCAACAGATTTGTTCTCTCGCGAGTCTGTATAAGCTTGCTTCACCTGACCTAAGATCTGCGGCTCGCCCAATACCAAAGAGTCCAAACCACAAGCTACACGCATTAAATGTTTAATCGCTGCTTGCTCTTCATGGATATAAAGGCTTGGTTTTAGCTCTTCAGGGCTAACTTGATGGAAAACTGACAACCAATCGATAAGCTTGTTTTTTGCAACGCCTTTGACGTCACAATACACTTCAGTTCGATTACAGGTAGAAAGTATGACACTTCCATTTACGTGTGCATTTGCGTTAAGTTGCTTGAGTGCCTCAGATAATTTATCTGGACCAAAAGCGACTTTTTCTCGCAATTCAACCGACGCTGTATTGTGATTGATACCTACGGCAAGCAAAGACATGTATCAGAAGTTCTCGATCAGGGAATGGAAACAAGGGGCGAATTTTACTTGATGCATGGCTCTATTTAAAGAGCAAGCGGGATTTGTTTTCCTGACTTCGTGAATTCAATGCTATAGTTGAAGCGTTTTTTAGATAAATTTGAACAAGTTGTGAGCAAATATGAGCAAGCTTCTCAAAATCGCGTCTCTTATTTTTATGACAATAATTATGGTGGGTTGCTCGTCTATCCCAGAACAACCAACCAGCGTCGAATGGCAAAGTCACCAAGATCGGCTTTTAAAGATAGAAAATTATCAAGCCGCAGGTAAGCTCGCTTACATTTCTCCCGAGCAACGCCAAAGCCTAAATTTCATTTGGAAACATTCACCAAGTCAAAGTCAATTGAGGCTGACGACTTTTCTCGGTCAAACGGTGTTGAACCTAACTATTGAGTCATCGGGCGCAAAAGTCGTGACCTATGATGACCAAGTATTTACTCATGCGAGTGCTTCCGTTTTAGTTGAGCAATTGACAGGCTTGCAGATCCCTATTGATCATCTACCACAATGGTTCCTTGGTATTCCTGACCAAGCCGATTGCTATCAACTAAACAGCACCAACACGCTTGAATCTCTGTCCAAACAAGTAAGCAACCAATTATGGACACTGAGTTTTGCTAACTATCGCAATACTGAGTTGCCAAATCAGCAACTGTCTGAAGGCACAGATGCCGCTACACAGTCGATACCTCTACCAACTCGACTGTCATTCAAACAAGACCAAAACAAAATCAACATTGTAGTTTCGAAGTGGACACTGAAAAAATGATTACAACGCCAACCCACTGGCCTTCTCCAGCTAAACTGAATTTATTTCTCTATATCACTTGTCAACGTGACAATGGCTATCACGAACTTCAAACCTTGTTTCAGTTTGTCGATTTTGGTGATGAACTGACGGTTACCGCAAACCGAGAAACAAGCTCGATAACCATCACACCTGAAATTCCAGGCGTTGCTACAGAAGACAACCTGATTTGGAAAGCCGCTATTGCGCTGCAGCAATATACCTCAACCTCTTTCGGTGCCGACATTGAACTCAAGAAAGTACTTCCTATGGGGGGGGGTATTGGCGGAGGCTCTTCAAATGCCGCAACCGTGTTGGTCGCACTTAACTATCTATGGCAACTCAACCTGTCTGATGATCAGCTCGCAGAGATCGGACTGAAACTAGGGGCTGACGTTCCTGTATTCGTTCGAGGCTACGCCGCCTTTGCGGAAGGAGTTGGAGAACAGCTGCAACCCGCTAATCCGGATGAGAAATGGTATCTCGTTGTCAAACCTCAGGTGAGCATAGCAACTGTAGACATATTCACACATTCAGAATTAACTCGAAACACGCCAAAGCGAGCGCTATCAACGCTTCTAGAGCAAGAATACGTAAACGATTGCGAAAAAATTGTGCGAATGCTGTACCCAGAGGTTGATAAGCAACTTTCATGGCTGCTACAATACGCGCCGTCGAGATTGACTGGCACAGGTTCGTGTGTTTTTGCTGAATTTAACAGCAAAAAAGACGCCGAATTGGTGCGAGAAAAGCTGCCTGACACCGTTTCCGCATTTGTAGCGAAAGGACGAAACATTTCTCCTTTGAAAGAAACGTTGGCTGAATACCACTCAGCCCACCCACAATCTATTTAAAACTGGACGCAACCCGAGGTTTCCACCGTGCCTGATATGAAGCTATTTGCTGGTAACGCAACACCTGAACTAGCCCAACGTATTGCTGATCGTCTATACATCTCTCTTGGCGATGCTACTGTAGACCGTTTTTCTGATGGCGAAGTCGCTGTTCAAATCAATGAAAACGTTCGTGGTAGCGATGTATTCCTGATTCAATCAACTTGTGCACCAACCAATGACAACCTAATGGAATTGGTGGTAATGATTGACGCAATGCGCCGTGCTTCTGCTGGCCGTATTACTGCTGTAATCCCTTACTTCGGTTATGCCCGTCAAGATCGTCGTGTACGTTCTGCACGTGTGCCAATTACTGCAAAAGTTGTTGCAGATTTCCTTTCTAACGTTGGCGTAGACCGCGTTCTTACTATCGACCTGCACGCAGAGCAAATTCAAGGCTTCTTCGATGTACCAGTTGATAACATCTTCGGTACTCCAGTTCTTCTAGAAGACATGGCTAACCGCGACCTAGAAAACCCAGTTGTAGTTTCTCCAGACCTTGGTGGTGTTGTTCGTGCTCGTGCAACAGCTAAAGCGCTAGGTGACGTTGATATCGCTATCGTTGATAAGCGTCGTCCACGTGCTAACGTTTCTGAAGTAATGAACCTAATCGGTGATGTTGAAGGCCGCGACTGTGTTATCGTTGATGACATGATCGATACTGGTGGCACACTATGTAAAGCAGCTGAAGCGCTTAAAGAGCGCGGTGCTAAGCGTGTGTTCGCTTACGCAACTCACGCTGTTTTCTCTGGTACTGCTGCGAACAACATCAAAAACTCTGTTCTAGACCAAGTTATTGTAACGGATTCTATCTCTCTATCTCCAGAGATGGCTGCGACAGGTAAAGTAACAACACTTAGCCTTTCTCGCATGCTTGCTGAAGCGATTCGTCGTATCAGTAATGAAGAATCAATCTCAGCGATGTTCAATTGATCAAGGCTATTTAAGCTTTGTTTTAGAAACTCGTTAGAGAAAGAAATTAAGCACTTCATTTGATGAAGTGCTTTTTTTATGTCTGGTGACCATTGTTTATCACATCCCGGAATAATCATGGTGCTATCAGCTAGCTCGCACCTTTTTCATAAACTGTGATATCATACGGCGCTTTTTGAAATCCCAAGAGAGATCCATACCTTGAGCCAACAAATAAAACTTCTCGTTGGACTGGCTAATCCAGGTCCAGAATACGCCAAAACTCGCCACAATGCGGGTGCTTGGGTAGTTGAAGAATTAGCACGTGTACACAACGTAACACTGAAGAACGAACCAAAGTTCTTTGGCCTAACGGGTCGTATCATGGTTCATGGCGAAGATCTTCGTTTGCTGATCCCAACGACTTTTATGAACTTGTCAGGCAAAGCAGTTGCAGCTTTAGCAAAGTTCTACCAAATTAAACCAGAAGAGATCATGGTTGCTCATGATGAGTTAGACCTTCCTCCTGGTATTGGAAAGTTCAAAAAAGGTGGTGGTCATGGTGGACACAACGGTCTAAAAGACATCATCAGCAAACAGGGTAACAATAAAGAATTCTATCGTCTGAGATTAGGCATCGGCCATCCTGGACACAAAGATAAAGTTGCAGGTTATGTATTAGGCAAAGCTCCACAAAAAGAGCAAGAGTGTATCGAGGCCGTCGTTGACGAATCGGTTCGCAGCCTAGACATCTTATTAAAAGATGGCCTACCAAAAGCACAAAATCGCTTACATACGTTCAAAGCAGAATAAGGTTTATATCATGGGTTTTAAATGTGGCATCGTTGGTCTACCAAACGTTGGTAAGTCAACTCTGTTTAACGCACTGACTAAAGCAGGCATCGAAGCAGCAAACTTTCCATTTTGTACGATCGAACCAAACACAGGTATCGTTCCGGTTCCAGATCTACGCTTAGATGCATTAGCAAAAATTGTTAATCCACAAAAGATCCTTCCAACAACGATGGAATTCGTTGATATCGCTGGCCTAGTTGCTGGTGCATCTAAAGGTGAAGGTCTTGGTAACAAATTCCTAGCAAACATCCGTGAAACTGACGCGATCGGTCACGTTGTACGCTGCTTTGAAAACGAAAACATCGTTCACGTTTCTGGCAAAGTATCTCCAATCGAAGATATCGAAGTGATCAACCTTGAACTTGCACTTGCTGACTTAGACAGCTGTGAGCGTGCAATTCAACGTAACGCTAAGAAAGCAAAAGGCGGCGACAAAGACGCTAAATTCGAAATCACTGTACTAGAAAAACTACTACCAGTTCTTACTGAAGGTGGTATGGCGCGTACTGTTGAACTAGCGAAAGAAGAAGCGGCAGCAATCGGCTACCTAAACTTCCTAACACTTAAGCCAACAATGTACATCGCAAACGTTGCTGAAGATGGTTTTGAAAACAACCCTTACCTAGATGCTGTTCGTGAATACGCTGCAAAAGAGAACAACGTTGTTGTTGCTGTATGTGCTGCTATCGAATCTGAGCTTTCTGAGCTTGACGACGAAGATCGTGAAGAGTTCCTAGCGGACATGGGTATCGAAGAACCAGGTCTAAACCGAGTGATCCGCTCGGGTTACGAGCTACTGACTCTTCAAACTTACTTCACTGCGGGTGTTAAAGAAGTTCGCGCTTGGACAATTCCTGTAGGCGCAACAGCTCCACAAGCGGCTGGTAAGATCCACACTGACTTCGAAAAAGGCTTCATCCGAGCTGAAGTTGTTGGTTTTGATCACTTCATCGAATTTAACGGTGAGAGCGGCGCAAAAGACGCAGGTAAATGGCGTCTAGAAGGCAAAGAATACATCGTAAAAGATGGCGACGTTGTTCACTTCCGCTTCAACGTATAATTGCTGATTAAATATCGGTTAAAAGGCCAGTGAATTTCACTGGCCTTTTTGTTTTTACTCTTTCGCAAGAGTTCGGCGTCAGAAAGTTAACTTCCTATATATATCGCCTTTTTGACCTATTTTTTGCCGACAAATACGTCTCTTTGACTAAAAAGAAACCGAACAGATGTTTATTCGTGATTTATTCAAAAAAAAAGTTGACGGGTTTCACTCAACTACGCATAATGCGCCCCGTTCACAGCGAAGCGGCAACGTTTCAAAATGAGCAACAATTTGGAAATGGCTACTTAGCTCAGTTGGTTAGAGCACATCACTCATAATGATGGGGTCGCAGGTTCAAATCCCGCAGTAGCCACCATTTCCTAAGCACTCTATTCGTTATTAAACACTTGTTTTTAACTATAAAGAGTTTTTAGGAAATAAAGCGGACGTGGCGGAATTGGTAGACGCACCAGATTTAGGTTCTGGCGCCGCAAGGTGTGAGAGTTCAAGTCTCTCCGTCCGCACCATATTGAGATGTCTTAATTGATAACATTGTTGGGCTATCGCCAAGCGGTAAGGCACCGGCTTTTGATGCCGGCATTCCCTGGTTCGAATCCAGGTAGCCCAGCCACAATTTAAAGTGTAATTATCTTTAAAAAGATAATGGCATTGAAAGCAAGATTATATTATATTGTCTCGCTCTCAGATGGCTACTTAGCTCAGTTGGTTAGAGCACATCACTCATAATGATGGGGTCGCAGGTTCAAATCCCGCAGTAGCCACCACTTTTTCTTTTGAAATAGAAAGACAACGTCCTATTGAATCACCAATATTCAGTATGACTATAAATATTTGCTGCGGTCGTGGCGGAATTGGTAGACGCACCAGATTTAGGTTCTGGCGCCGAGAGGTGTGAGAGTTCAAGTCTCTCCGACCGCACCATTATTTAGATGTCTTAATTGATGTCATTGTTGGGCTATCGCCAAGCGGTAAGGCACCGGCTTTTGATGCCGGCATTCCCTGGTTCGAATCCAGGTAGCCCAGCCACTATTTATAACTCCTTGCTAATAGCAATGAGCACAACGTTTTATTGAGCTACCAATACTCAGTATAACTACAAAGATTTGCTGCGGTCGTGGCGGAATTGGTAGACGCACCAGATTTAGGTTCTGGCGCCGAGAGGTGTGAGAGTTCAAGTCTCTCCGACCGCACCATTATTTAGATGTCTTAAATGATGTCATTGTTGGGCTATCGCCAAGCGGTAAGGCACCGGCTTTTGATGCCGGCATTCCCTGGTTCGAATCCAGGTAGCCCAGCCACTATTTATAACTCTTTGCTAATAGCAATGAGCACAACGTTTTATTGAGTCACCAATACTCAGTATAACTACAAAGATTTGCTGCGGTCGTGGCGGAATTGGTAGACGCACCAGATTTAGGTTCTGGCGCCGAGAGGTGTGAGAGTTCAAGTCTCTCCGACCGCACCATCATTCAGATATCTTCATTGATATCATTGTTGGGCTATCGCCAAGCGGTAAGGCACCGGCTTTTGATGCCGGCATTCCCTGGTTCGAATCCAGGTAGCCCAGCCACTATTTATAACNTCATTGTTGGGCTATCGCCAAGCGGTAAGGCACCGGCTTTTGATGCCGGCATTCCCTGGTTCGAATCCAGGTAGCCCAGCCACTATTTATAACTCCTTGCTAATAGCAATGAGCACAACGTTTTATTGAGTTACCAATACTCAGTATAACTACAAAGATTTGCTGCGGTCGTGGCGGAATTGGTAGACGCACCAGATTTAGGTTCTGGCGCCGAGAGGTGTGAGAGTTCAAGTCTCTCCGACCGCACCACTATTTAATAATGAATCGATTAGATTTATTATTGGCTACTTAGCTCAGTTGGTTAGAGCACATCACTCATAATGATGGGGTCGCAGGTTCAAATCCCGCAGTAGCCACCACTTTTCTTTTGAAATAGAAAGACAACGTCTTATTGAATCACCAATATTCAGTATGACTACAAAGATTTGCTGCGGTCGTGGCGGAATTGGTAGACGCACCAGATTTAGGTTCTGGCGCCGAGAGGTGTGAGAGTTCAAGTCTCTCCGACCGCACCATCATTCAGATATCTTCATTGATATCATTGTTGGGCTATCGCCAAGCGGTAAGGCACCGGCTTTTGATGCCGGCATTCCCTGGTTCGAATCCAGGTAGCCCAGCCACTATTTATAACTCCTTGCTAATAGCAATGAGCACAACGTTTTATTGAGTTACCAATACTCAGTATAACTACAAAGATTTGCTGCGGTCGTGGCGGAATTGGTAGACGCACCAGATTTAGGTTCTGGCGCCGAGAGGTGTGAGAG
>NZ_JAKEUQ010000004.1 GCF_022397955.1 Vibrio sp. Isolate32
TCTTTGCGGCTACGACCTAATCCTATCCAAATGACTTGGTGAGTCTTTGCGTCAGCGATGACCGTGGCATATCGATGTCCTTTAAAGATCGCGAACTCGTCCATGACGAGTTGCCTTAGCTCTTCCCATTTCACTGGCGGTACTACTTGTTGAAGTCGGCGCTTATCTATCTCTTTAATGGTGTGCCAATGAACGCTCGTTAACTGGGAGATATGCTTAATAGGAAGAAGAGGCAGTAGTTGTTCTATAGTATGCGCCCCATGAACCCACGGGGCGGTGTTGTTAATGTTTGAAGTTCCAAGGTAGGAGCGCATCGATATCAGGCTCAGCTTTCGCGAGCTCTTTCATGCACTTGACCATGTAGTCGTAGAGGATAAGGCCGTTGGCTTTCGCTGTCTCGACGATGCTGTAAAGCATCGCGCTCGCATCAGCACCATTTGGTGTGTTCGAGAAGAGCCAATTTTTTCTGCCAATGGCCAGCGGTTTAATGGCGCGTTCAGCACGATTATTATCGATAGATAAATGATGATACTCATGGATAGCCTCGGCCTCAAGACCACAAGGGCATTTCGCCTCAGAGTTAGGTTTAAGAGTCAGGGTAATAAGTGATGCTGTCTGGTGAGACTTTACTATTTTAAAGCCTTCCCAGAATGAAGATAGGAAAGTATGATTCGGCATGGAAACGGTAGTTTGTGTATGATTTTTGTTTGGCGACTAAACCCTATCACTTACTACCGTTTTTTTTGTTTTTAGTTCCCGCTAATCCGCGATGAACCTTTTTTATTGATTCGACTTTCTTAATTTTCAACAATATAGTTAGTACTTACTATGGTTGAACCGCTTGGTAGGCATCAATAATATGCATCACTTGGCTAGGTTTACCTTGTTTCTCCTGCCCTTGATGGATACGCAAGTAGTGCTGCAGTGTTTTAGCTTTGTACTGCCGAGATACCTTAATCTGCTCATTGTTGTTTGGAGTCCATATCTTATCACCGACGTTTGAAATCTCGCTTATTGTCGAAGTGTCTTCTCTTTCGCCTCGGTTATTGCTGACCAACAAAATCTCGTAGTAGCGGCGATTCTCTTCAATCAACACCTCATCAATCAGACCGAACTTGAGCGATTTTAAGTGGCTTCTTAGCTCAAATTGCTGATGCACAGGGCAGAGCAAGAAATCGATCGTTTTGTCTGGATGTTGACGATGAATAGCGTCCACAAGCTTCTGCGTTAGATCGCCACCGACTCCTGCAATGATGACGAGATGCTTGCCCGTGTGTTGTTCCAATGGGATTGCAGAGACGTCCATGCAGTAGACTTGCCATTGGCTAGTGACTTTTTGTTGTGCCATCTCGCTTTGGGGAAAGTAACGCACCAGTTTGCTCTCTAGCTCGTTCATTAGAGATGGAACAATATCGACAAAGTGAATGTGAGGGGCTTTGTTATCCGTCAACAGTTGAACACCCAAGAAGCCATGATCACAGCAACAGTCCCAAATGTGTTGGTAGTCATTACTGACAAGGGAGTGGAGAGTTTGCAGTCGGTTACTTAGCTTCATAAGGTTCGTATCGTTGGAAAGGTGAGGTTGTCGAGTTGAACGCGCATTGTAATGACTTTCTATAAAAACAAAAGCACCGAGAGCGTGAACCCTAGGTGCTTTGTTTTCATCGGTATCCGAGTAAGGGATTTATTAGGGCAACTTACGAAGCCTTTGCAACTGCCCTGATATGGCCTTCAACTCGATTTTTTCCAAGTTGTTGAGCGATAAGTTTTGCTTGCTCCGCAAGTGCTAGGGCTGTATCTGGCTCTCCCTCTATGTGTGAAAAACCGACACTCACGCCTACAGAGAGGCTGATGTCTGGCGTCACAATCGTTTTTTCTGCTACGCCAATTCGGCACTGGTCTAGTTGGAACTTTGCGTCGTTTGCGTCGTTTGCTTTGAATAATACCGCGAACTCTTTACCTCCAACACGAGCAAGACATAGTCCTTTAGGCTTCGGAAAGTATGAGCGCAGTGCTTCTGCTGTCTGCTTGATCATCTTGTCACCCACGGTTTCACCATAAGCTCGGTTTAAGTGATCAAAATTATCGATATCGAGTAGAGCGATATAGGTTTCTGATTGGTTGGCGTAGTTTTCCAATGCAAGATTGAAGCTACTCTTATTATCTAGTTGCGTCATCAGATCTTTGCTATTCAACTGGTGCTGAAGCAGTAAGTTAGACAGTGAGACTTCCGTGTAATCTCTGATCATACGCAAGATATTCTGGCTAATAGGTAAGTTCGCATTCACATATAACACCGCAATTAACTGCTGACGTGAGTATAAAGGGAGGCAATAGTGGCTCTGGTCTATTTTGAGTTTACGGGCGAGTGGATCAGCGTCTTTACCGTTTCGATAAACCATAGCATTTTCGACAAAACGTTCTGAGAGCGCTTTGTCACAATGCACCGTTGATTTGTTCCCATGATAATCAAGCGTACTGAATGAGTGGTTCTCTGGTTGATATAGGCAGAACTGAATACCTTTATGGTAGGTAAAGTTATCCAAAATAGACTTCAGCTTGCGTTTAAAGCTCGCAAGGCCCTCTACTTTATTGAGCTGAGACAGAGATACGTTCAAACGGTAAGCAAGATAGTTTGCCCCAATCCACAGTAGCAGTAGTGAGCCTAACACCACGCCAGTTAAGGTAAATTGATGTGAACTGGTTAGGATATCATGACGATCGGTGCCCGCAATAAACACCCAATTCAAGCTGTTGTCTGCATCAAATACCGATATTTTGAAGTTATCTTGATAGTAGTACTCGTGCTTTCCGGCCAATTGCCCTTGTGAAAGTTGGTGGCTAATACCCGCATGATAGCTAATGGACTTCGAGCCAATTCGTTTTGGATCTGGATGGAAAACGAGTCGTTCAGTTGCTTTATCTACAACAAATACATAGCCATTATTTAGCGTTTTTAAATCTCTTAAACCTTGTGTGGTATGCAGTAAATCAAACTCAATCCAGATTTCTTCGTTGAGCTTTTCGGCAGTGTGTTTAACCGCGAAAACCCATCGCCCACCTGCTTTTTGGTAAACGGAAGAGATATAGAAATCTTCAACAACACCGTCTATTGAGTGCCATTGTATTGTGGCGATTTGTTCATTGGAAAGAGGAAGTCCACGGGTGGAGACGTAATGTTGGGAGTTAGGTTGGTATCGGATGATATCGGAGAAGTTTGGTGTTCTTTTTAGGATATTATCACTGAGTTCACGAAACTTTTGGTCGCTATAGTCAGTAGCGTTGGGTAAGCCTAGACTGGTTTCTAAGAAATAGAGTTTGCCGAATGCGGCCTCGATGTTGGAACGGATAGTCGCGCTTGCGATACGAATGTTTGATGCTGATTGGTTGGTTGCTGCGCTCTCTACTTTTTCTAATTGAGCTGCTGCGAGGTAAAGCATTCCTCCGGTTAATAAGATTATGTATGGTTTGAAAAGCCGAATAAGTGTTTTAGGTAAAGCCATGATATCCAAAGACGTGATAGATTCATTTTTAGAGTATGACCATACTAAACAGTTTTAGCCATCACATCAATGCAAATGATTCCATATAAAAGAATGAGTTTTGTGATATTCAGCTAACAAAAAACCAGTTAAAAATATAACTGGCTTTTATGGTTTTTGCTTTTTTATTGGGTGGGCTTAACTTTTACTTAACTCAGTTTTGTTTGGTGAGTAGTGCAAAATAGCCATGGATGTCGGTGAGAGCAACATTTCCCCTTCCGCGTGATCTGGTTTGACATTTCTCAGGTTGGTATCACATATCGTCACCCAGTTTTGTTCACGATCATTGGGTAAGCTGAAACGCGCTGGGACGTTGGTTTGGTTGATGAGGTAAATCAGTTCGTCGCCATCTTTACCTATACCAAGGTGCAGTGCTACTGAACTTAAGCGGTTCCAATCATCATGCTCCATCAGCGTGCCATCAACACGGCTCCAGAAGATACGGTTAGAGTTGCGTTTCTCGCCACTGAACGCTTTGATAAAAGGCACCATGTATTTCTGGCGTGCGGCGATCATCTCAGATAGCCAAGTTTTGAAGTAGGTCTTACGCTCTGAATCTTCCCAGTTTAGCCAACTCGTCTCACTATCTTGGCAGTAAGCGTTATTGTTACCTTTTTGAGTATGGGATAACACGTCTGCCGTTAGAATGTGTGGAATACCGAAAGCAAACAGCAGGCTCGCCATGAAGTTGCGTTTCTGCTTTTCACGAGTCGCGATAACCAACAGATTTTCGGTTTCACCCTCTACGCCGTAGTTTTCAGAGCGGTTGTCACCATGTCCATCACGGTTACTTTCTCCATTTTCTTCATTGTGCTTATGCTTGTACGAGACAAGGTCTTGCATGGTGAAGCCATCATGGTAAGTGATGTAGTTAACGGTGAGCTTGTAAGGCCAGTGCGCCGCACTGTAGATATCACGAGAGCCCATTAGGCGTGTAGCAAACTCTTTAAGGTAGCCTTGGTCACCACGCCAGAAACTACGTGTAATGTCTCTCAGTTTGTCGTTACATTCGTTCCAACCAAACGGGAAATTACCTACTTGGTAGCCATTTGGGCCGATATCCCATGGTTCCGCGATTAATTTGGTCTCTTTAAGCATTGGATCCTGAGCCACAGCTTTAAAGAAAGCAGCTTCAGGGTTGTAGTTATCCCCTTCGCGTCCCAATGTAGCTGCCAAGTCAAAACGGAAGCCGTCGACTTGGAATTCGCTTACCCAGTAACGAAGCGTGTCCATAACTAAGTTGAGTGCTGGCTGGTGGGTGAGGTCGACTGTATTCCCACAACCGGTGAAGTTTGCGTAATGACAGCCGTGCTTGATATACGTGCGGCCATCTAACGCTTTTAGGTTGAAGGTTGTCCCGCCTTCGCCACCTTCTGCTGTGTGGTTGTACACCACATCTAAGATCACCTCGATTCCATTGCGGTGTAGCTCACGAATAGCTGTTTTGAGCTCTTTGACGGCGTCTTTTTCTGCATAGCGAGGGTCTGGTACCATGAATAAATAAGGGTTGTAGCCCCAATAGTTCACTTTATCCATATCAAGCAGGTGAGGCTCGTGCATGCAGGCCGTAACAGGTAAAAGCTGTAGAGAGTTGATGTTTTGTTGCTTATAGAATGTAAGCATCTCTGGGCTCACTAACCCCAGGTAACGGCCTTTAATATTACTTGCGACTTCAGGGTGAATTTGAGATAGGCCTTTAACATGCGTTTCAAATATAACGGTCTCTTCACGGCTAATTCGTGGCTTTTCGACATCTTGCCAATCGAAGGCATCATCAATAACGACGCACTTGGCCATCGCAAAGCTTTTCTCATTACTATAAGGTGTGATGTAGTGGAGCGGCTCGCTTATCGCTTTAGCATAAGGGTCAGAAAGTAATATTGGACCATTATCTGTTTCTGCAATAAAACCGTATTTTTGCCCCGCCTTAATACCTTCGATAAATACATATCGAATATCAGCGTATTCTTTGTCCAATTTATAAGTTGTGAATTCATCGTTCTCATTAAAAAGAGCGAGTGAGAGAGATTGACAGTCAGGAGAATAAATAGAGAAGTTGCAGCCAGTGTTACCTAGCGTTGCGCCTAGCGGGTAAGGGCGAGCGAGCGTTCTAGTCATTGCTTGATTTCTTGTTCGTTTATCAACATCAGTGAGCTATTAGTAAAAGGCTTTGTCACAGTAAGGTCAAGCATCTTCACAGATTAATTACGGTAAAAAAATAATTGATCGATGAAGTTCAAATTATATATTTGAAGTAGATCTCACTTATGCTGAATAATTAGATCTTCGTGCTGTCTACTCCTCCTAGATTAAGTGATCCACCTCTTTAAAACACCATTCTGTTTATTTTCTACTCCCCTCTAGTCCCCCTTAATTTAGTTGGGGGTGGAGGAAGTCAAACTTGTCATCCCCTCTTAATATTGGCTCCGTTGAAACGAATCAGGGGAAACCCTAAACCTCTCTATCTTACGTCCGCCATAACTGCCTTTGGTTGTCGCAAGAGAGCAAAATATAAAAATCTAAAATAAATCGTCCTTAATGGAGTTAAGAATGAAAAAAGTAAGTTTGATTGCTGCTGCAGTGGCGACTACGCTAGCTGCTGGCTCTGCGTTCGCTGTTGACTTTAATGGTTACATGCGCGCTGGTACTGGTATCAGCGGCAACGGTAATGGTGATATCTCAGTTAATAAAACGGGTATTGGTCGTTTAGGTAACGAAAATGACAACTATTCTGAGTTTGGCTTGGCTGAAGAACTAAAAACTGGTGAGCAAACGTGGCGCGTTGAGTCAATGATTGCTTCTGGTGCACCAGGCGCAAATGGTTGGGAAGATTCTGATTTTAACGTTGCTCAGTTCGCAGTTAAAGCGAAAGGCGTTCTATCTTTCGACCAAGAAGCGACTCTTTGGGCTGGTAAAACATACTACCAACGTAAAGATATCCATATCACTGACTTCTACTTCCTAAACACATCTGGTACTGGTGGTGGTGTTGAAAACATCTCAATCGGTGACCAAAAGCTATCTGTTGCACTAATCCAAGATGGCGCGACTGATGATTCAACTGGCTACATCTTTGATGCTCGTCTAGCGAATATCGACCTATGGCAAGATGCATCTCTAGAATTAGCATTGGCATACAATTTCGCAACTGATTCAAATGACGCAAGCGAGTCTGCTGACGACGGCCTACTAGCTTCTGCAATTGTACATCAAGGAACGAGCAACGGTTTCCACCAAACAGTACTTCAGTACGGTACTAACGGTTACGGCGTACAAGCTGCAAACTTCTGGGGTTCTGGTTCTTACTACGCACGTGGTACTGAAGCATTCAACGAAGCATCTGGTTTCCGTCTAATTAACTGGGGTGTAATGAACCTTGGCGAATCTTGGGAAATGGGTCACCAACTAGCTTACCTAGCAGGTAGCGATATCGGTGGTCAAATTGGTGGCGACGGTGACGACTCTAATAAAGCGACAGGCAAAACTTTTGACATCGACCAGTACTCTGCTGTAGTTCGTCCAATGTACAAGTGGAACGACACAATGCGCACAGTATTTGAAGCTGGCTACAACGCTGGTGAGCGTATTGCTGATGGTGGTCTAGCGAAAGAAGACTTCGGTAACGCTAAATTCACAGTAGCTCAAGCTTGGGCTATGGGTGACAGCTTCTGGGCTCGTCCTGAAATCCGCGTTTACGGCTCTTACATCCTAGATACTGAAAACAAAGATGCATTCAACGGCGACGATACAGAGTATGTATTCGGTATCCAAGCTGAAGCTTGGTGGTAAACACTTAGCTTAACCAACCCTAAACTGTCCTAATTCATAGCCGGCTCGCGTCGGCTATTTTTTTAAGGAATGTACGATTAAGGTGATCGTGCCCTAGGTGAATAGTTTTCTTTGTGGTAATTAAAGTTAGTAAATTTCTTAAAAAAATAACAAGAAGGAAGAGTTATGTATTTTAAAGCTCTAATGTTGAGTGGCTGTGTTGTGTTGGCCGGTTGTCAATCTGCACAAGTTGTAGAGCAAGTGCAAGTGGCACAAGCTGAACAAGTTAACTCTCTTGCTGGTCTTCAATTTGCCCCGTTGAAGCTTCCAAGCTCGGCAATTTTCGATATAACACCAGACAGCCAAATTTTGAACTATCAGGGTATAAACAGCCCTGTAGTAGCGATCGAGCTACCAGCGGATCGTGGTGAATATTCTATTAAGATCACAAGTATGATCGGCGACACTGCGTTTGTTCCTAATGCGGTTATTTATGATAAAAATGGTCGTGAGTTAGAGCGTTACGGTAAAGATAGCTTCGAATACGCGAAGCCTAGGCTGCATTTGGGCAACCGCCTTGTCGCAGAAAACGATTTTTACCCTCCGACAACCGCTGAGTCTGTTTACTTAGTTATCTACACAGAACAAGAAGACCTTGATGGTTTTACTGATGTTATTCACCCTGCTCGTTTAGACGCGGAAGGCCGTGGTAACTACTTACCAGAAGTAGAAGATATTCCAGTTCCAAACTCAAACGTTGGTAAAATCGAAGTCGCTATTGATCGAGTTGGTTTCTTCTCGTTCGGTTCAAGCAGTGAATCTAACGCTAAGCCAGCGGCAGCAGCGAAGGTTGAAACAATTCAACCAGAGACACAAACTTACTACCACAATGCGATCAAAGCCGCTGTCGAAGCAGACAATATTCCAAAAGCTTTGGGTCTATTAGACGAAGCGAAAGCACTAGGCATTGAAGGCGCACAAGAAGTCTTTGTAAAAGCAGTCAATAAAAAGTAACTGATACAACTACAAAGTCTGGTTTAAGAGAAGGGACCCTAATAGGGTCCTTTTTTATTGTCAGCTATAAATGAAATATTCACATTGGTTAAAATCAATTAGCTCGAAACAAGCGAGTTTATGAATGCTGTCGAATCTCGTGAGCCGTCGATTTTATTAAATACGGTCCTTAGTGGCGTAATATTCTATGGAGTAAATAGCTTTGTCCTCACAGAGCCTCTCTTTTCTCTACTTAATATACTTAATTCAAATATAGCGACTTACGGTTATTCGGGTTGCATTTTGTAGTGCTGATGAAGAAGAACTGTTCTACCTAGAACGCAAGACGTTAGTTGATCATAAAAAGTTGAATATGGCTCACGGATAGTAGGGAAGGCATTTTTAGGTTGGTGTTTATTGGGGGCACAAAAAAGGGAGACAGACGTCTCCCAAAGGCTAGCTTTCGCTGGTTTTACTATCTGTTACTTAACTTTGATCCTTTCAGACTTACTCCTTAGTGACCGAAATAACTGGACCATCTACGTCGTCATCCAGCTCGTGAATCGCATTCAAGGTGAATGTGTAGGTTCCAGCTTCAGTTACGTTTAGTTGGCAGTTACCACCTGTGCCAATATCGATTGACCCGCTTGCAAGCTCTACAGAATCGCAACCAAAGTTAGGAGTTTTCCAATCAGCATCCGCAAACTTGAAGCCATAGCTACCCGCTTCTAAGTTGCCTGTTACAGAATAAACCCCATTAGCAACAAAGCTCATCGCCCAATCATCCACAGGGTTCCAACCATTCATATCACCACGCACGTATACGGTTGTTTGACCGTATGGAGGAATGCTAGATACATCCTTGTCTGAGTTATCAACCGGCAAACCAGTACCTTGCGCATCGCTTTGTGCTTGTACAAACACAGCTGTCGTTAGGACTGGAACTGTGAATGATTCATTAGCAAAGCTTGCGCCTTTCACTATGTCATCGGCTGAGTTTTGTTGAACGTCATGAAGAGTAAAACCTGTCGCTCCTGTGATTTTGAACGATTGAGATTCATTGGTTGAGTTTACAACTGCGACAATCGCATCGTTCGCTGGGTCAAGGTCTTCGCCTGCTGATACACCATCATCGATAGACATCACGATTAGGCCTTCGACTTGGTCTTCGCCAACGTTACGGAAATCGACTCGCTTCATGACTTCGTCAGCTGTATCTAAGCGGAAAAGCTCACTTGAGCTACGGATCTTTAATAGCTCTAGGAATTGCTGCTTAGTTAACTCGATGTCGTCTGCGTCTGGTTTGGCCGTTGGATCAGCAATGATGGTTTTGATCAGATCCCAGTTTGCTCCGTCTTTGTCCTCACGAGGCAAGCCGACATTCCAGTTGCTGTCAGATCCATCGAAGAAAACACGGTTGTACCAGTCACCAGAGTCGTAAGAGTCACGCTGCATAGACTTCGAGCGCAGCAGTTCCGAACCCATGTGGATGAATGGTATGCCTTGGCCCAACATCACGGTAGAGAGAGATACCGACTGCATACGAGCGCGTTCTGCCGAACTAGTGCCAGTTGCGATTTTGTATGCGTTGTTGTCCCAAAGTGTTTGGCTGTCGTGTTTTGATACGTAAGAGATGTTCTCTGAAGGCATCTTGGTGTAACCCGCAGGTGCGCCATTGTAGTCGACGTTTTTACCCAGTTTGGTATCGCCTTTGTAATCAATCAGTACGTATTCAGCGAGGTTACCTGCCATCCCTAAGCGAACAAGATCTTGGTTGTGTAAGCGACCGTTGATGGAGTCTTGATCTGTCTTGGTTTCTTCATTGGCGATAGCTGCGTTACCGAAGCCTTGATTAAAGCGAAGCGGATGATTTCCTTCTGAGTCAACACCGCCATCGAACGGACTACCCCCACGAACTGCATCACGCAAACGATCTGAGAATGTGCCAATCTCTGTACCTGCCATGTTGATTTGGTTTGCTTGGTCGAAGCGAGCGTTGTTGGCGACTTCACCAAAGTCCCAGCCTTCCCCGTAGAACAGAGTGTTCGGGTCAATTTTACGCACTTCTTCCAGTGCTTCGACCATCACATCTTTTGGCTGGTGGCCCATTAAGTCAAAACGGAAACCGTCGATTTTGTAATCGTCCGCCCACACCTTGAGCGAGTCGACCATTAACTTGCCCATCATTAGGTTTTCCGTCGCAGTGTTGTCACAACAGGTTGAGTTTTCCACGCCGCCAGTATTCACATTAAGTCGGTGGTAGTACCCAGGGACAATCTTATCCAGTACGGATTTATCATTCACACCAGATGCGTTGGTGTGGTTGTATACCACGTCCATGATCAGCTTGAGATCCATGTCGTGCGTGGCCTTAACCATTTGACGGAATTCTAGAATACGCTTAGATCCGTTTGGATCCGTCGCGTAGCTTCCCTCAGGCACGGTGTAATGGAATGGGTCGTAACCCCAGTTGAAGCTGTCGAGCATTCGTAAGTCGTTCATTAACGCTTGTGCGTCGCCTGTTGAAGGGTCATAGCCGTCGAGTACATCCTCAATCGTTCGGTTTTCATCTTCATTACCACATAAGGCTGCGGCGGGTTTTACATCACACAGTTTGCCAACGGTGTCGGTGATATCGACACGGCTCGCTTTATCTTCATCAACGGTAGCGATATCAAATGCCGGTAAGATATGCAGCGTCGTTAAGCCCGCATCTTGCAAAGCTTGCAGGTGTTTGACTGACTCACGCTCTGCTTCTGTGAGAGCAAGGTATTTTCCGTTCAGGCTTGCAGTACCTAGCTTGTCGCTGAAACTAAAATCACGCAGGTGTGATTCGTAGAGAACGTGGTCTTCGTCTTTCTCGACAGTAGGACGAACGTAGCCAGTCCAGCCATCAGGCATCAAGGATGCATCATCAAGGTCAATGACTTGAGAGTATGCTGAGTTCTTTGACAAGCTGAGAGAGTAAGGGTCTGTCACAAGGCGATTCTCTATTTTGCCGGTGGTTGGGTGGTAAACCTTCACTTGGTAACGGTAGTATTGGTTCACTGCGTTTGACACCGCTTCTGTCGCCCAAATCCCCGTTTCAGTATTCTCTGTCATCGGTATGACTTGTGAGCTTTGTAGATCTTCACTGTAAAGAACGAGCTCTACATCTTGCGCTGTTGGAGCCCAAAGTTTAAAGGTTGCAGAGTCACCATCTACTATCGCCCCTAATGGTTCACTGGTGGCATTACCTGCATCTTCGCTAGCAAACACCGCATCAAGCACGCCAGGCTTTTGAACCTCAGTTGAAGAGATAACATCGCCATCGGCATTGTAAGCTACGACGACGATCTGAGATTTTAAAATGGTGCGTAGCGTACGGTTATCCACGTCAATCGCGACCGCAGGTAAGCTGGCTAAGTGACGGAAACGTGCTTTGAGTTCCGAGGATAGTTCGCCATCTTTTACTAGTTCAATCGCAGTACCACCAATGATCTCTTTGTCATCATTCATTGAGATGCTGTTATCCAATGCATAGAAGAGTTTTAAAGAGTCTGCATTGCTGGCCGCTTCCCAACCTATGGTCGTAGCATCAAGCCAATGTGCTTTTTGACCATCAATATTCACTGGTCGTTCTGAGATAGGCTGGTAGTACAACTCGCTGCTGCCATGGAAACCAAACACACCTTGAGATTCACCGAGCTTATCTAGCTCAACTTTTGAGTTCGCGCTACCAAAGGCTTTTTCATCACCATTGTGTAAGATGAAGTTCATACACCTATGTGGGTCAGCGGCATCGGGATCCACCTTTAATACATAGTAGGCGCCGTAAGTATCGCTAATGCCGTCGTATTCGTAAGGGCTGTTCCAATCGGTACCAGTCTCACTTAACCCCATGCCGACTAAATCGGTACTGGTACAGCCTTCACCATTCCACAGATGCAGTCCCCAGCCGTCGTAAGTCGATTCAGAAGTGCTTACTGCGGCAACATCACGTTTGTAGTAGATAACCACTTCGTTTTCTGCTGCAGGGTATAGACCACTGCTGCCAGTGTCGGTACCGCTGTCGCTGTTATTATCACTACCACAACCTGCGATTAAAGTAGCGGTGAAAAGGGGTAAAATCGCTTTGGTTAAGGTCGATTTCTTGAAGTTTATTTTCTTTGTTTTGTTAGAGGTATTTCGTAGAGTTAAACATTGATTAATATTTATATTGTTCACGTTTCGATATCCATATTTCACTTTTTATGAAGATGAATATCCTAGTCTTAACGGCGGTCAACTATTTGTGATGTCTATATGTAAAGTTATTTTTAATAAGTAAAAATAAGAAACCTAGTGTCGATATCACGATTTGTACTTGGTTTATGTAGATTTACTTGGACCAAGAACTCATTTTTTAATATCAATAGGATAGGGCGTAGTAACTAGGCGTAGAGAATAAGGATGAGAGCTCATCCTTATAAATGTGAGGAAGATATCGAAATGTTTAGCTATTAATTTAATGTGTAAATTAAGTTAATTGTCAATTGGTCTTTATTCTCTTTCTATATAATATCGTCAAGGGTGTTAATTATTTAATGGTAATACCCAAACCAACGATGCCAGCGGCTTTAATTCAATATTGAAGCCTCCAATTCCTTCCTTTACGTGTAATTCTTGTTGCTGAATAGATTCGATATGTTCATTAAGCAAGTAACTGCCATCCACAATTTTGATTGCTTGGATTACATCACGTGGAATAACCAAACAAACACGCTCTGTAGCGTGCTGGCTGAAGTTCGCAGCAACTATTATTAGCTCTTGGTCGTCATAGCGTAGAAATGCGTAAACCGAATCACTCAAATTATTGCTTTGGTGTAAGTCTCGGTAATGTCCTGTCATTGAAGAGTGCTCGAGAGAAAAGTTCATCACCTTCTGGTAGAAGTGACGCAGCTGCTTTTCGCTATCGTTTAATTGCCCGCCATCGAATGCCCCGTGGTTCATCCATTTTTGATGCTGTGGAACACCGACGAAATCGAAGATGGATGTACGAGAGGGTTGCCCAAAACCTGCATTTTCTGCCCCAGGTTCACCTACCTCTTGCCCAAAATAAACCATAGTCGGTGAGCTGCTCAATAAGGCGCTGACGAGCATTGCAGGTTTGGCAATATTTGGGTCACCTACAAATTCAGGAGACGCGATACGCTGTTCATCATGGTTATCCAAGAAGTGCAGCATGTGGTGCTCTATGTCCATTATTTGATGTTGAATCTCGGGAATGATGGCTGTTGAAGTTTTGCCCTGCATAACGGCTTTGAGTCCATCGTATAGGTCCACTTTGTCGTATAGATAGTCCATTTTTCCTAAGTGGATGTAGTCGCGGTATAAGTCTGGCTGATACACCTCTGCCATTAGAAAGGCATTGGGTTTTTGCATCTTTATTGATGAGTTGAGATAGCTCCAAAACTCAACAGGCACCATTTCAGCCATATCGTAACGAAACCCATCGATGCCTTTATCTAACCAGAACAAGGCGATGTCTCTGAACTTAACCCAAGAGTTAGGCACATCGATAGATTTCCAGAAATCGAAGTGATCTCGGTAATCACGTTGAGCATAGTCACTCGGTAATTCAGGGAAGTCCTTTGAACCGTCAGGGCGTATGCCATAATTGATCTTCACGGTTTCATACCAATCGTCGAAGTTGGGTTTAGCTAGGCGTGAGCCATTACCTGTCCATTTAGCGGGCATTTCGATAAACGGAGAGTGTAGGGCTAGGTGTTGTTCACCACCAAGCGGGGTAAAGTCGGGCTCGATATTTGGCAGTTCAAAAGTGCTGTTAGGGATGTAGTAGAAGTTATTGTCTCGGTGGTATTCGAGGGTTGTGTCATCGTGATCGCCAAAGTCACTTACGCCGTCGGGGTTGTTTAACCCTTTGTAATGACGTGCAACATGATTAGGGACGATATCGATGATCACCTTTAAGCCGTGGTCGTGGCTTCTTTTAATTAGCGTCTCAAACTCCTCTAGTCTGTGCTCGGGATTATCAGCGAGATCAGGGTTAACTGAGTAGTAATCTTTTACGGCATAAGGAGAGCCCGCACGTCCTTTTACTACGCTTGGGTGATCGTCTGAAATACCAATGTGTTTGTAGTCATTGATTAACGCGTGGTGAAGAACTCCGGTGTACCAAATGTGAGTCATTCCAAGTTCACGAATTTCAGACAGCGCTTTGTCTGTAAAATCACTGAATTTACCAACGCCATTTTGCTCAATGGTGCCCCACGGGACATGTTGGGTGTTTTTATTGCCAAATAAACGCGTAAAAACTTGGTAGATGGCGTACTTTTGGTTGTACATATTTATAATTCCTTTAACTTCCATCATGTTATGTAGGGATGAAAGGGCTTGTTTATTTTTTGCAGGCTAACCGAATTACAATACGCCTTACTCATCCTTATCAAAATCTACAGGGCGTAATTGCCACAGTATGTGAGCTGTTACCCAAAAGGAGTTGATGTTGTCTTCATCTATTCAAATCGCTATCACTTATTTGGTTCTGGTGGCGGTGTCTGCGTTGTTTGCGGAAAGTTCCAAAGCGCTGTTGGCGTGGTATTTAGCTATCGGTGTCGTGACGTTTTTTGTGTACGCAAAAGACAAGCGAGCCGCGATTAATGGTAATTGGCGCGTGCCAGAGAAAACCCTGCACATCTTTTCGGTAGCTGGTGGTTGGTTAGGGGCTTTGATCGCACAAGATAAGCTACGTCATAAAACACAAAAACAGCCGTTCAGAGCGATTTATTGGTTAACAGTGGTCATCAATGTCGCGGCGTTTGTCTGGACGTTAACGCCGAGCGGACAGGCGATGTTTGGCCGTTGGGTTAGTGAGCTTGCTGGTTATTTATAACCAGAATAACGGTTAGCAGTGGAGTACCAACCGTTAAAATATAGAAGTTATTCGATTAGAGCATCGGAATGGTTGATGCTAACAGCAAGCCAGCCATACCATAGTTAAAGCTTTTGATGCGGACTGGCGTTGTTAGCCAGTGTTGTAGTTGCTTGCCTGCTGCCGTCCAGAAAGTCACGGATGGCAGGTTAGCTAGCGTGAATATCGCGGCGATGATCACAAGCTCCCACCATGAACTGCCACTGCTATAAACAGAAATGGCTGTCAGTGCCATTGACCAACCTTTCGGGTTAACCCATTGAAAACTTGCCGCGCCAATGAAGGTCATCGGTTTATAAGCTTCAGTGCTTTTCGCTTTTCCACTCTTTGCTATTTTAATAGCGAGGTACACCAAGTACGCAAGGCTCAGGTATTTCAATACTTGGTGAGTCACTGGATAGGCGTTGAAAATCCCCATTAAACCAAAGCCAACCAATAGCAACATAGCTGCAAACCCCAGAGCAATGCCAAGCATGTGGGGAATGGTACGGGCAAAGCCAACATTGGCACCTGATGTCATAAGCATGATGTTATTTGGACCTGGCGTGAAGGTCGAGACAAAGGCAAACAAAGCAAGTGCGCTAAGTTGTTCTAAAGGCATAATGGTTCTCCAGCAATAAAATGAACGAAGTGACTGACCGGTCATGACTTTCACGTGTTGAGAAACATAGTAGGTGGAAAGTGAGGCAATTATGTGCTTTTATTTCCTCTATTATCACTAAATGCACAATAATAAGTACTTATGGATAGATTTGACGAAAGGATATTGCAAGAGCTTAAGTTGGACGGCAGAATCTCCAACATTGAGCTCTCAGAGCGAATTGGCTTGTCGGCTTCAGCGACGTTAAGGCGTGTACAAGATCTTGAACGCAAGGGCATCATTCAAGGTTATCGTGCGATTCTAGATAACAGCTTAATGGGCGTGGGTTTTATCGCCTACGTTTCGATCGGTTTATCAAGCCACAAAAAATCTGCTCAATTGGAGTTTGAAGAGCACGTCGCTATGGAGAAAGAGGTGGTTGAGTGTCATAACATCACCGGTGCCAACGAGTACTTGTTGAGAGTAGAGACTAAAGACTTACCGAGCTATAAGAAGTTTCATGCCGATGTGCTAGGGGAGTGTGCTCAGGTTCAATCCATCACAACCATGGTGGTGATGGACACCCCTAAAGATGAACGTTAATCGAGCTTAAAATTAGGAGCGGCGCAGTGCCCAATACCAATCAGTTGTTATTGTTCTTAGATGTGGTTCAACAAGGGTCGTTTACCAAAGCGGCAACTTTGCACGACATGGACAATTCCTCACTTTCTAAACAGATCAAAAAGCTTGAGCAAGACTTGGGTGTTCAGCTACTCAACCGTTCTACTCGTTCGTTTTCTTTGACGTCGGCAGGGGAAGATATTCTCGCGCAAACCTACGTGTTGAAAGACACCATCAATCAGATTCAAGGTATCGCTGATTCGTACCAGTCTGAGCCTAAAGGTGTGCTACGAATTACCTCACCGATCTATTTTGGTCAGCAATACCTGCAACCTATCATCACTCAGTTTATGAGAAAGTACCCGGATGTTCAGATCGTACTTTCCTTGGACGATAAGATCGCCAACATCATTGCCGGGCAGTTTGATATCGCGTTTCGCTTTAGCAAGCTGGTGGAATCGAATTTGATTGCGAAGAAGATAGCTGATAGCAATTTCATGCTGGTCGCCTCAAATGACTTTGTTGAGCAGCAAGGTGAACCTAAAACACCACAAGATTTGCTAGCTTTGCCTGCCGTGATTTATACCAACGGTGATATGACCGTTGATCATCTTCGAATCAGTGAAGAGCCGCATGGCAACACTTTCCAGAGCCTGACGATTCGTGGTAACTACAAGGTGAGTGATGTTCGTACTATGGTGTCTTGTGTGAAAGATGGCTTAGGTTATGGCTTTCTTGATCAATCAAATCTGTACGCCTCCATGAAAGAGTTGGGCTTAGTGACACTGCTTCCTGATTACGCCATTTCAACAGCGGATACTGCTATATACGCCGTCTACCCACACCGTAAGCAGACCAAGCTAGTAAAAGAGTTCATCACCTCAGTGCAAGATTATATTGGGTCGCCGACGATTTGGGAGAAGATGCAGCAAGATTAACGGTTTCTCTGCTATATCAAATCAAAAAAGAAGCCAGAACGTCACACGAACTGGCTTCTTTTTACTTTTCTAGCGCTCACTAATTTACAATGTAAAGTTCAGTTATAGCTGGCGTGAGCGGCTCTTTTCCCACAAAGAGTGCGTCTTGAATCGAAGTTAGTGATTGTGAATCACCTCTTTACCACTTGGGTGAGCTTTTGTACCCAGAACGTAGCCATCAACTTTTACTTCCTGATCGACGATCAGGACCGCTTCATAGGCCTTGATATTTCATGTATTATGTGACGTTGTCATATTTGGTGCGAGGTATGCATCACTGCTGCTTTCAGGTACAGGCTTTGAATCATCAGTTTTTGGTGAGCGGTTTAGCCTCGTTTGATGAAAGGTAAACTTGAGATAACATCCTTATTGAAGCAAGATCACACGATTTGTGGGTTGCGTACGGATTAGTCTTTGCAGACTTCTTATCGTTATGTATTCCTGAGATACTGAATCAAGTTTAAGGCAGAGTGTGTAAAGACTACGTCTCCTGTCACCAGCAGGGCTAATTGCCCCAGAAATTAAGTACTCAATATAGGCTGCTTGTGGCCGATATAGGGTAGAAAGAAACCGAATTAGGTTAAACATTTTATGAGTACAATGGGAATCGCAATTGGTGCGACTGCTCTTTCGTTAATACTTGTTGCCGTGTGGCTGATTTCTTTATCACTGAGAAAACAGCGCTTGGAACAAGAACGTAAAGCGCGTGCTGTCGCTTACCGAAAGGCGATTGAAAAAGCACGTATCCAAGAACAAAAAGAGCGCCACTTTAAAGCAGAAACCGGGCATGTCCCATCGATTCTATTTTTGGCGAAAGAAGCGGAGCGTAACAATATCAAGGAAGCGTTATATTGGTACGATAAAGCGGCACATTTGGATAACGTCAACGGCATGTACGGTATTGTGCGCTTAAGCTTGAAGCGAAAAGAAGACTTGATCTTAAGAGAACAAGCTAACTTTTGGCAGCTTGCTATCTCAGCCTTAGATAACGATATGTCGGCGAAATTTGAGATGGGCAAAGCGCTGGTTCATGGCCGCGGGACCGTAAAGAACATTCCCAAGGGTTACACCTATATTGAAGAATCTGCCGCTGGTGGTAATACTGAAGCGATGCTATTCATGGGTGACTGGTGCCTAGACAAAGAAAACCCGGACTACTCTGCAGAAAGCTCGGTTGATTGGTATCGCAAAGCGGCAGAGAAAAACAACCTAGACGGCAAGATCAAACTGGGTATGAGTTACTTAAATGGTGTTGGCGTAGAGCTTAACCATAGTGAGGCTGTGTACTGGTTTGAGACAGCAGCAGAAAAGAACAGTGCAGAGGCGATGTTTAGAGCGGGTGAAGCATGGATCGACCATGGTGAACACGGCAATGCGATTGCTTATATCTGGCTATTTCTATCTGCTCACTTTGGCTACTCAGAAGCTAAGTCGCTGAGAGATAAAGTAGGTGGTGAGCTGGGTGTCGATGCGGTTGTAGGCTTACAAGCGCTGACTAAACCGATAATGACGAAACTTATCCAACAAGCAATTACTAAGCACTCTATAATCAAAGCGCTCAACAAGCTCTACAAACGCAATATACCGATTCCAAAGAAAGTGAAAGAAGCATCTGATGAAGAGGGTGAGTCTTTAAATATAGAGACCAGCCATCGAGAAATACCGGTATCGAATGCACAAGAAGCGAATAACGATTACAGCCAACAACCGAGTACAGAGCAACTGAATAGAGAGCAAGCACCAACAGAGAAGCAAGCTAACCCGACTATTGACCCTCTAGACTTTAGTCAGTCTAATTGGAGCAGAAGCTAATTAGTGCTGTTCACTGGATTATCTAAGGAACACGTTATCCATAGTGATAAGTTGATTACTGCTTGAGTGGTTATAATGATATTGAGACAACAAAAAAGGGAAGCAGATGCTTCCCTTTTTCTTTATATAGCTTTTGGCTTGAGAGCGAATAAAGGCTTATTAAGCTTTATTCTGCTCAGCTTTACATACAGCAGCTGTGAATACTACGTCTGTTGAGCTGTTAAGCGCCGTTTCAGCAGAGTCTTGAATCACACCGATGATGAAACCTACCGCTACCACCTGCATTGCTACATCGTTTGAGATACCGAATAGACCACATGCAAGAGGGATAAGTAGCAGTGAGCCACCTGCAACACCAGATGCACCACATGCCGATACCGCAGCAACAAGGCTTAGTAGGATTGCAGTGAAGATATCAATCTCAATACCCATGGTGTGTACAGCAGCCAGCGTTAACACAGTGATAGTGATTGCAGCGCCTGCCATGTTGATGGTTGCACCCAGTGGGATAGATACAGAGTAAGTGTCTTCGTCTAGGTTTAGTTTCTTACAAAGGTTCATGTTTACTGGGATATTCGCAGCACTTGAACGAGTGAAGAATGCCGTTACACCTGATTCACGAATACATTGGAATACCAGAGGGTATGGGTTCTGTTTTGTTTTAACGAAAACAAGCAGTGGGTTAACCACTAGAGCAATGATTAGCATTGAACCTAGCAGTACCGCTAGAAGTTGACCATAGCTTGCTAGCGCCTCAAAACCAGTGGTCGCAAAAGTCGCTGAAACTAGACCGAAGATACCAAATGGCGCTAGACGAATGATGAAGCGAACAATGTGTGAAACACTGTGGCTTAGATCTTCGAAAACCGCTTTTGTTGTTGCAGATGCGTGGTGCAATGCAAGACCAAGACCGATAGCCCAAGCAAGAATACCGATGTAGTTTGCGTTCATTAGCGCGCTTACCGGGTTGTCTACAAGTTTGAATAGAAGCGTATGAAGAACTTCAGCAATACCTTGAGGAGGGTTAGCACCTTCTGCGCCTGCAACCAGTGTCAAAGTGGTTGGGAACATGAAGCTCAATACTACTGCTGTTAGTGCTGCAGAGAAGGTACCAATCAAGTAAAGCACGATGATTGGACGCATATGAGTATGCTGACCTTTCTTTTGGTTTGCGATAGAAGCTGCAACAAGAATGAATACTAAAATTGGGGCAACAGCTTTCAGAGCGCCAACAAACAGACTACCTAAAAGGCCTGCGTCTTGAGCTGCTGAAGGAGAAACCATGGCGAGAACGACACCGAAAACAATACCAGCAAGGATCTGTAGGACAAGATTCCCACGAGCGATGCGGGCGAGCATGTTGTGATTTTGCATAAAATACCTGCAATTGTTAATTTATTATAGTGATGTATCTTTTATAAAGTTGTAACGATTCCGACTATACACTAGTGGAATGGGCGGTCATATTAGCGGGATCGTAGCGGGTGTCTAGGAATAGTTTACTTTTAGTGCGATTGTTTGCGCTAAGTGGTGTTTTTAGGGATAAATGTTAAATAAATGTGCTTTGATTGAGTTATAAATCTGCAAATTCATATTTGATAGAGCTAACATACTACCAACTTGAAGATGTAAATGGCGATTGGTAAGAACATTGTGTGCGTAGATAGTCGCTTTCTTATCTAATTGAAACAAAAAGCCCCACGCGATCAACACCATGGGGCTGGACGTTTTCAGTTAAACGATGAGCTATGAACTTAACTCGCGGCCATGTGCCAACTGTTTAAGCAGAACCTTTCTTAATGTTGCGGCTTTCTGACTGTACGTTTCGATACATTTTGGAAAGCTGCTTATTGTTAGCGCGTTGCTCTGCAAGAGAAGCCCCATTTCTTGCTTGTTCTCTCAGTAGCTTTTGATAGTTAGTAAATCGCCTCTCAGACAGTTCACCACTCTCAATCGCAGCCCTTACCTTACATCCCGGTTCTGATTCATGATGACAATCAGAGAAGCGGCAGTGCATTGCTAACTCTTCTACGTCTGAAAAAGTTTCACTCACGCCTTCAGCGCAGTCTGCAAGTTGTAGCTCTCGCATTCCTGGAGTGTCGAGTAGCAAGCCACCTGATACGAGCAAGTGGAGCGATCGTGATGTAGTTGTATGACGGCCTTTACTGTCGTCAAGGCGAATACCACCTGTTGCCTGCGATGCTTCACCTAGCAATGAGTTAACCAACGTCGACTTGCCCACACCAGAAGAGCCCATTAGCGCGATGGTCTTGCCGGTTTTACACCAAGGTGACAGCACTTGGGTTGAGTCTTGATCTAGGCTGTTGACCGCTTCGATCATGAGCATCGGGTCTAAGCTTTGAACCTGTTGTACTTTGTCTTCGTAGTCGTCACACAAGTCTTTCTTATTCAGGACGATAACCGCTTCAACTTGTGCTTCATTAGCAAGTGCCAGGTAGCGTTCAATGCGACTCAGATTAAAGTCGTTGTTCAATGAAACCACGATAAACACTGTGTCGATATTGGCTGAAATATATTGTTCAGCAACACGACTGCCCGCAGCTTTTCGGCTAAAGAGCGATTGGCGTTCCAGTAAGCGATCGAACTGCAGTTTAGAGTTCAATATTACCCAGTCGCCAACGGTCATTGCAGGTTGGTTGTGATGAATGGGTAGAGTGATTTCGCCCTGTTCAGACGCCAATGTGTAGCCACTGCGATGGTGCGCGGTGATACGGGCGATCACTGAATGATCGTAATCTTCAAATGTCAGTTGTTGTTGAAATACAGGTTGCCATCCAAGTTGTTGAAGTGACATTGGATGAGAAAATGCAGTTTGTGAATTCATGTCTATTTACCCAGACGTGCGAGCTTTCTTTTCTTACGAGAGTATTTACTTCTTCTGAGATCTCTCATTATTGGTGAGACCAGAAGCGTTAAAGCCCAAAAAGCGTCGAGACGTCAAAAATGCGTTAGAGTTTGGGTCGCATTCAAATAGATAGGACCCCGGATTGATTCATGCGTAGTGAGCATGCTTTGATCATGTGCGATCAAGTGTAAACCGGGTAAAAGTGTGCTGTAGCCAGCTTGTGGCTTAATGTTGGTAGTTCGAGATTAAAGTTGGTTTAACCAAACAAAATTAACGCGTTACTTTTACTGCCAGTTTTAGTGTTTTCATTACAATCATCTTCTCTTCTCCTTGGTTATTAATGTGGTCACGCTTTGCACAGAAAGCTAGCGCAGTTTAACAAAAAGCCACGATGGCGAGAAGTCATCGTGACTTAATTTGTCTAATTTTTTACCGATGTGTGTTGCGACTCTTAATAAGACTCGTTGAGTATCAGTTTCTAGAATTAGTGATGATCGTGATTCATCTTTTTCATGCCACTCATTACTTTCTTAACGGGTGTTTCGAAAGTTTGTGTTTCGCCATTCGCGAAAGTCAGTGTCATTTCGATTTGCTCACCTTCTTTCAGGCTGCTTGCGAGATCAAACAACATGATATGTAGGCTACCAGGCTTCAATACCACTTCACCATTTGCTGGGATTGTGATCTGTTGAACCTGACGCATTTTCATCACATCACCTTCAACGATAACATCATGAAGCTCTACCTTACCTGCTGCTGGTGTTGTCGCAGAAACAATAGCGCGATCTTTTTCACTATGGTTCATCAGGGTCGTAAACACTGCACTGTTCACTGCTGTTGGCGGTGTCGCACGAGCGTAGGCGTCATGAACCATGATGTCGCTTTTTGCGTGAGCAAGAGGAGTGAGCAATAAGCCTGCTAGAGCAAGTGCTTTTAACTTCATGTTGTTGTCCTTATTGTTTTATATTTTGGTCTGGGACCTGACTTTACGTTTCGAACTCTATTAGTTGAGTTCTTTATTTGTGTACACGCTGTTTCTAGAGTGACTTAGCACACTAGCGCGTCAATGTGTTGATCGCTTCAACAATTGGCGCAGGCGTCAACGTGTGCGGTACTTTAGTAATCAAGGTACCGTTGGGCTTTAAAAAGTAGAAATATGAGCTGTGGTCAAGCGTGTATTCTAGCTCTGAACCTTCAAGCTGTGTCTTTCTGAAAATAACACCGTATTTATGTGCCAGATTCGTGGTTACATCCAATGGACCACTCATACCTTCAATCATTGGGTTGAAGTACTGCGCGTATTCGTATGACGCTTCCGCGGCATCGCGCTCTGGATCAAGAGAAACAAACATCGGGCGAATCTTAGCTTTCGATTCATCAGAGATTTGGTTGAGTGCTCCAGCTAGCATCGCTAATGACGTTGGACAAACGTCAGGACAGCGTGTGAAGCCAAAGTAAACGATACGAATTCTGTCATCGGTTTCGTCAAAGAGTTTTATTGGTTGTTTGTCTTTTCCAAAAAGTGTTGTTTCGGAGAATTGTTGCTTTTCAGCGTGTTGCTCTTGATCCTCTGTTTGACCATCGAGATAGCTTTTTACTCCAAAGCCAAGTACAAACGCTACAACTAGCGCTAGCGACCAATTCTTACTCATCTTGCCATCCTTATTGCAGGTCTTACGGTTTCAACACCATCGGTGAGCTCACCAAGCCAAGTCATGTGATCCATGGTACACACGGGTAAAATGACATCACCTTCATAGATGTTGTTACCAATATTTTTTAATTGGAAACGTGCTGAGCCCATTTCCATCTCTAAACCGGTCAGCGATAGCATCAAGGTTTCAGAGGCCGCACCTTCCCACACCACTTTGATTCTTGTTGGGACTAGAGGTTGAGCTGTTTCATGCTCAAGGGTCATAGCAACGGCGTCTTGCTCGCACGAAGTTGTTGAAAGCATGCAGTAGTCATCTAAGTTGACGTCAGGAGAGTGGTTCTCTACTACCGATTTAAATTGCTCGACTGCCTGTGGTCCATAAAAGCCAGCGACTAGCGCAATACCGAGCGCAGCAACCTTTAATGCTGGGTGCATGTCGTGTTCTCATTTGATTTTATAAGAACGGCGATGGTATCACACCACTCAATACGTGCTTGTATCAAAAAGCAATTTTGTGCGTATGGTAGATATAAAAAAGCGAAGCCAGTAGCTTCGCTTTGATTCAATTTACTGGCACGTTGCTATTTAAGCAAAGCACCCTACATGCGAAATGCCGCACGATTGTTAGAGGTTAGTCAGCATTGCGATCGGCGAACTTTTCTAAGCCAAGAACTAATGCGATGGCAACCAACATCATGATCACAGCCAAAGTCAGTTGAGAAGGCTGAGAGGTGACGGCTTCGAAGTTAAATGGAGACAAATTTTCTTGAATGAGAGGCACTTGTTCACCTTTAGAGTTGATGCGCCAGCTGATGGTCTCTTTCCAAGGCCAGATCTTAGGTAGTGTACCAATCATCAAACCGGTTAAGAACACAAGCGTGAAGTCACGGAATGAACGCAATAACCAAGACAGTACATGTGAGAAAGTCAGCAGACCGATCACACAGCCCGCAAGGAACAGGGCAAGCACGTCAATCTGGAACTCCTTCACGGCGCCAAGTACAGGGCCGTACATACCAATTAACAGCAAAATGAAGCTGCCTGATATGCCAGGTAAGATCATCGCACAGATCGCGATCGCACCTGCAATTATGATGTTGATGCTGGTTGGCTCCATTTGCAGTGGTTTAAGCACTGTAATGCTGTAAGCAAAGGCAACACCAAGCAGTAAAAACACGAATCGAATAATATCGCGCTTTTCTACTTGTTTAAGAATATGGAAAACCGACACCAAAATCAGGCCAAAGAAGAATGACCATAGAGGTACTGGGTGAGTGACCAATAACCAAGAAATCAGTTTTGCGAATGTCGCAATGCTGGTAAATACGCCTGCGAACAAAGAAATTAAGAAAAAGCCATTGATGTGGTTAAACGCAGCTTTGAAGCCTTCACGCTTCCATAAACGAAGTACGCTAGGGTTAATTCTACGAATGCTTTCTAATAGTGTATCGTAGATACCTGTGATGAATGCGATGGTGCCGCCTGAAACGCCTGGGACAACGTCAGCTGCGCCCATGGCCATGCCTTTGAAAAAAGTACTTAAGTAGTTCATTGCTTCATAGAGTTGAGGATGATTTTGTGCAGTATACAAACTTTAGTGTAAAAAAAGTATGAATATGCCTTTGCTAGGGTGCTTTAATTACCTGGGTAATTGTAAGGCAATAAGTTGAAGTGAATATCTGCATTGCATTGTAAATACAACTGCTTGTTGTTTTGTTATTAACTGCCACAGTGAAACTTATTTCCTATCAATATTGCATCTTTGTTGCATTATGCAAATGCACCTTGCAATTCGCATTGTGAATTAGAGGCGTTTATGCGCTACAGGGCTTATAAAATGGCTTATTTAAAGTTGGCACGCTAAATGCATAATTTACATTGACCCTTTTTAAGCCGAGGGTCACCTAGCCAACTGACGTTGTTAGTGAACTTATGATTTGTTCACAAATATATAGAGCCAATCGCGATTATTGCGGTTGGCTATTTTTTTGCCTGTCGTTTGGTGAGCTATTATTTCTCCCAATGCTCCAAGCAAAAAAAAGCTAGCCACCATCGGCGACTAGCTTCAGCATTTCTTGAATCAATCTCGAATTCGTTTTAGTACCCCATCAACTGCAGCAAGTTCTCTGCAGTGCTGATTGCTTCTTTACGGTTAGCAATGTTGAGCTTTTGGTAAAGGTTACGGATGTGAGTCTTGATGGTGGTACCCGCTACATCGAGTTCTTGAGCGATCTGTTCATTACTGAATCCTGAATAGATTAGACCAAGTACTTGCCATTCACGCTGGGTGAGTGGGCTAGTGCGCACAAGTTCAGGAATATTCGGGTGATTAACTAGATTCTCGACAAAGTCTTCATCGAAGTGAACAGAGCGGCTGCGTTGGGTGGTTGAGATATCTTTCATGATCTGTTGAGCGCGATGGCGTTCTAAATCACCTAGGCCAGGCTTGCTACTCAACTTATCTAAGAGATGTCCGATAGTACCACCGTCGACCAAGAAGTTGCCGACCATACCAGTTTGATTAGTCATATGAAGCGCTTTTTCAAGCAATACACGTGCGTTCTCTTCATCGTTAATTTGTGTACGTAACACCGCTTCAACGATCAAGTTTCGGTTGGTGTCGGTAATCAGGTGCGAACGTTGGGCTTCGCTCTTAAGGAAAGTCAGCGCTTGTTCTGCTTCTTCGTACTGCTCAAGGATGATGTGAGCACGAACGATGTTTCTCCATTGCAGTTGACAGAAGTGATTACTTGCCGATTCCGGTCGAACAGCGACACTCAGCCAACCACGAATAGCGTCTTTATCGCCTTTTACTTGCCAGAAAAGAATTAATGAGAGAGAAGCATTTGCCGTCCAATCTACATGGTAAGTTGATTGACGTAATAGGTGCTGAATTTGGTCAATAAACTTCGACGCTTTATCAATCTCTCCACGACTCAGTGAAATACGAGCCAGCATTGAATAACTGTGCAGGTGTTTACTTGGAGAGTGGTGACCAAGGATATCCAAGCCTTTGTAGCAACACTCTTCAGCTTCATCTAATCGGTTCCAACACCAGAATATTTGAGCTCTAACACGCAGTAAGAATTCATGCAGAGGCACGTATTTTAGTTGGTGCTCTTCGATCAATTTAAACGCGCTGTCTTGTAGCTCAAATGCAGCTTGAACGTAGCCCTGGGCTATTAATATTTCACTCTGTTGCAGAATCGCCCACAGTGCCTGATGGTAAACCTGATACTGGCGAGCCAATTTCTCAGTTTGTTGCATCATTGGTAGAGCACGGCTTAAGTTACCCATTACATGATTGACTTCGCCAACAACTGAGGTTGCCACAATGCGGCTTCGGTAAACCGTGGTATTAAGCTGGCTTAGAGAAAGCTCTGCAAGTTCGAGTGCCTTCTCTGGTTCGTTGCTGTTAATGGCCACTTGTGCGCGTAGGGCGTTGAATTGGCCTTGTTGTTGAGTATCTAGCTCGATGTTTCGTGTTTGATACTGAGTTTCTGCCTCTTCTAACAAGGTACCCACTTGGTCATAGCGGTGCTGACTCTGCGCCAACCATGCGCGTAGCATCGACAGCTTTGGTTCGCTGTAGAGCTGATCGGTCGTGAGCTGCTTAATTGCCATCTCTAGTGATGACAATTCACCTTGGTTGAACATCTGCCAACCGTGCTCACTGAGGATCTGAACAATCAAATCAGGATCATCGGCACGCTGTGCGTGACGCAGTGCTTGATGCGGTGTCTTCTGTTTGATCCACGCTTTTGCCGCACTGCGGTGCAGCTCTGCTTCTTGTTGCGGAATGCGAGCTTGACGCTCATGGGCAAGGAATTCACCAAATAGATTATGGAATCGATACCAGTTCTTCTCTCCCTCAAGAGGGTAGATGAACAGACCAAATCGGTTGAGAGATTCAATCATACCGAGCGCATCTTCGCGCTGAGTAAGTGCGCACACCAATTCATCATTAAAGTGATCAAGTACTGAGCACTGCATAAGGAACTGGCGGGTTTCTTTGTCTAGTAGGTCGAACACTTCTTCGATCAGGTAATCCCACAAATGAGCATGGTTGAAGTGAGAGAACGACTCCGCAGACTGCGCTAATGTGCGCTTTTGGTGCTGTGCTTGAAGCGCAATCAGTTGTAATGCAGAAGGCCAACCTTCTACATAACTACAAATACTATCGGCTGTTGTGTCATCGATGCCATCGGCAACGCGTTGATTGAAGAAGCGTGTGGTCTCTTCGGTATCGAATGCCAAAGAGTCATTGCCTAATTCGATCATTAAGTCACGAACACGAAGGTTTGCCGTACCAAGCGGTGGTGTGCCACGACTAGTAACGACAAGCGTGAGGTTGTCGGGCATGTGCTTAAGGAAAAAGCGCATGGCTTCGTGGATGTCGTCATTGTTAACCAGGTGATAGTCATCCAACACAAGGAAACATTCCTGATGGAACTCAGACATCTCGGCGAACACTTCGCTCAATAGAGAGTGCAGCGATGAAAATTGTCTTTTCTCTGCCAGTTTTTGAGCATTAGGGCAGGCGTTTTGCGTCGCTTTATTGAGTGATTGAAGGAGGTAGTTAATGAAACGGAAGGCATCGTTGTCACTATCATCGATGCTATACCAACCCACGTTGGGTTTATCTACCAACCACTGGGCAGCCATGGTGGTCTTGCCGTATCCAGCAGGGGAGCGGAACAGTACGAGTTTATAGCAATCTGCATTCTGAAGCAGATCGAGAACCCTAGGACGCAGAATTGCATTGTGTAAGCGGCCGGGACGAGTCAGTTTCGAAGGGATCCACATGTCGAAGTTTTTCACCTATTCCGTGGCTTATGTTTTTGGGATTCTTAAATAGTAATGGAGTAAGCCCAATCACATCTGCCTAATTACTTAAGTCTGTGCCTATGTTACGTGAAGCAAAACGGCACCGACCATGATCCTCCTCAGAAACCTTGCGCTCCTGCATGTTTTTGGGTGTCTACGCCCTTTATTTGAGACTTTGCTCACGTTGTGGGTTGGTTTGTGAATGTGACTTTGTTCATCCCTACACGGTAATCTATGCAAAAGATGAGAGCCGGGAATTATTTTTGTGATCTGAATATCAGATTTGACAATGACTTTAATCTGGTTAAATAAAAGTCACATCAATTGAAGTTAAGTTATCGAACGGGAGCTTGTGATCTTAGTCACTCCAAGTTTTTGTTCGAAGTCAGAACATGAGAGTCAGATCACTAACCCTATGTCGGTACGCCCCCTACGCCCTCCCATCTACTCCTAGTCAGTTGCGTTAGCGGGAGGATGTTTAGTTTATGGTGACCATGCACGATATGTCACAGATGAATTAGAACTATTAAAAGCGAGATTTCTGAAATGAAACCAACTCAGCAAAAAACTTTCGATAAAGTGTCATTCCAAGAGAGTGTTAAGAAACATTTATCTGCAACCTACGCAACAACCGTTGAAACAGCAGACAGCCGTTCATGGTATCTAGCAATGGGTCGTGCTCTTGCAGAGCTAACGACTTTTGATCTGCTAGAAACTGAAAATGATGAAAAAATTAAGAACGCGAAGAGCGTTAACTACCTATCACTTGAGTTTTTGATTGGCCGTCTAACTGGTAACAACCTGATCAGCATGGGTCTGTATGAACAGATCACTCATGCAATGGAAGAGCTAGGTCAAAACCTAACTGACCTTCTAGAAGAAGAACGTGACCCATCACTAGGTAATGGTGGTCTTGGTCGTCTAGCTGCTTGTTTCATGGATTCTTGTGCCGCTCAAGAATACCCAACAGTAGGCTACGGTCTTCACTACGAGTACGGTCTATTCAAACAGTCTTTCCAAGACGGTCGCCAACAAGAAGCACCTGACGCATGGCGTGGTGTTGAAGGTTACCCATGGGAAGTAGCTCGTCCAGAACTAGCACAACACATTGGTTTTTACGGTCATGTAGACGTTGAATTCATCGACGGTAAAGAAGTTCGTACTTGGGTTCCAGGTATGGAAGTAAAAGCAATGCCTTGGGATCTACCTATCGTAGGTTACGAATCAAACACGGTTTACCCGCTGCGTCTTTGGGAATGCCAGGCAATCGCACCATTCTCACTAGCAAGCTTTAACAACGGTGATTACTTCGAAGCGCAACACTCGCTAATCGATGCAGGTAACATCACTAAAGTTCTTTACCCGAACGACAACCACGAGAAAGGTAAGACTCTGCGTCTAATGCAGCAGTACTTCCACTCAGCAGCGTCGGTTCGCGATATTCTACGTCGCCACGAAGTCGCAGGTTTCTCTCTAGAAGATCTGCCTAAGCAAGAAACGATTCAGCTGAACGATACACACCCAACGATCGCGATTCCTGAGCTAATGCGTATCCTGATTGACGAGAAAGGTCTATCTTGGGATCAAGCATGGGAAATCAGTGCTCACACGTTCGCTTACACGAACCACACACTACTTCCAGAAGCGCTAGAGACTTGGTCTGAATCTTTGATCAATCGTCTTCTTCCACGTCACATGGAAATTATTTTTGAAATCAACCACCGCTTCCTACAAGAAGTTCGCAAGATGTGGCCTGGTGATGGTGAGAAGCAAGCGAAGCTTTCTATCATCCAAGAAGGTTTCCACCGTATGGTTCGCATGGCAAACCTATGTGTGATCGGTTCTTACAAAGTAAACGGTGTAGCTGCGCTTCACTCTCAACTGGTTAAGAAAGACTTGTTCCCTGAGTTCAACGAAATCTTCCCAGGTAAACTGACTAACGTAACGAACGGCATCACGCCACGTCGTTGGTTGAAGTTCTGTAACCCAGGTCTATCTGCGCTAATTACTGGCAAGATCGGTACTGAGTGGCCTGCAAAACTTGAGCAGCTAGAAGGCATCGCTAAGTTTGCAACAGACGCGAAATTCCAAAAAGAGTTCATGGCTGTTAAGAAAGAAAACAAACAGCGCCTCGCTGATTGGGTTCAAGAGAACATGGGTATCGAGCTAGATACTAACGCTATCTTTGATGTTCAAATCAAGCGTCTTCACGAATACAAGCGTCAGCACCTAGATTTGCTACACATTCTATCTCTGTACCACCGTATTCTTAACGAACCTGGTTTCGAGTGTGAGCCTCGCGTATGTTTCTTCGCAGCGAAAGCAGCACCGGGTTACCACCTAGCGAAAGAAATCATCTTCGCAGTTAACAAGATTGCAGAGAAGATCAACAACGATCCTCGCATCGGCAATAAGCTTAAAGTGGTATTCATCCCTGACTACCGTGTAAGCATGGCTGAAATCATCATCCCAGCAGCAGATGTTTCTCAGCAAATCTCACTTGCTGGTAAAGAAGCATCAGGTACGGGCAACATGAAGATGGCTCTAAACGGCGCGCTAACTATCGGTACGATGGATGGCGCGAACGTCGAGATTCGTGAAGAAGTGGGTGATGAGAACATCTACATCTTCGGTCTAGACGTTGATGGCGTACAAGCACTGAAAGCTCAGGGCTACAACCCATACGACTACTACAATGCAGACCCACTACTGAAAGCATCTCTAGACCTACTGACTGGCGATGAGTTCACTCCAGGTCAACCAGGTCTTCTACGTGCAACGTTTGATAGCCTGCTAGACGGTGGTGACCCTTACCTATGTCTTGCTGACTTCGCCTCTTACGTGAAAGCGCACGAAGACATGGGCACGCAATACAAAGACCAAGCAGGTTGGGCTAAGAAAGCAATTCTTAACACAGCACTCGTTGGTAAGTTCACATCGGATCGCTCTATCCGCGATTACGTGAACAACATTTGGAAACTTGAAGCGGTTAACCGTTAATAGTTTCAACGTAGCCAAGGCAGCCTCTGCCTTGGCTCAATTAGCTTGTGAGCAAACAGATGGTTTTACCGATAGCAATGCTCACAAACTGATTGTCACAAGCTAATTGATTAGTAACAGATTAAATAACAACCCTACAAAATTGAAAGCGTTAGAATGTTTTCGGAGAGAGCGATGAAAGAACAGACCGTATTAAAACAAGTCGCAGAAATGGCAAACATTGCCGACAGTTACGTTAGTGCGTGGGGCGATGAAGCACAAGTATCAGACGAGACAATTACATCTCTACTGGCTTCATTGGGCTACGATACAAGCAGCGATGATGCACTGCTTAAGTCAGCAGAAAGAAAGCACAAAAAAGATGTACTAGACCCAGTTCTTGTCTTGCGTGATGGTGAGCCAGTAGAAGTGGCGCTGAATCTAGGTGTGAGCGCTCGTGAGAGTGAGTTCAGCTGGCGTTTAGAGACCGAGCAAGGAGAGGTACTTGAAGGCTATCTTCAATCTCAAGTGGTTCGTGATGATCGTGCCGAGGGTGGCCCTTTAGTGTTTGCATTGCCAAATGATCTGGCATGGGGTTACCACAAGTTAATTGTGAGCCGAAAGCGCCGCAAAAAGCCTTATGAAATGACGCTAATCATTACGCCTAAAGCGTGCTTTAAGCAGTCGTCAATCGAAGAAGGCAAAAAGCTTTGGGGACCAAGTGTTCAGCTTTACACGCTAAGAACTCAGCATAACTGGGGTATTGGTGATTTCGGTGACCTGAAGCAGTTGGTTGCTGATATCGCGTCTCGCGGCGGTGACTTCGTTGGTCTTAACCCAATTCACTCTCTATTCCCAGCGAACCCAGAAGGTGCGAGCCCATACAGCCCGTCTTCACGTCGTTGGTTGAACATTCTATACATTGATGTGAGCTCAGTTCCTGAATTTGCACTAAGCGCTGAAGCGCAACAAACGGTAGGCTGCGCAGAGTTCCAACAGCGCCTTCAGAAAGTGCGTGATGCACACTGGGTGAACTACACTGAAGTGTCTGAGCTGAAGATGAGCATCTTGCCTCTGCTATTTACAGAATTCAAAACTCGTCATCTAGACAAAAACAGCGATCGCGCACAAGCATTCTTAGCGTTTGTTGAAGAGGGCGGTGATGGCCTGATGCACCAAGCGGCATTTGATGCTCTGCATGGTGAATTGCATGCTGAAGATTCTGGTATGTGGGGATGGCCCGTATTCCCGGAGAAATACCGTACATTCGACAGCCCAGCGACTCAAAAGTACATCAAAGACAACCTAGATAAAGTACTTCTTTACATGTACCTACAATGGCTAGCTGATTGCCAAATCAACGATGCTCAGTCATTGGCAGAAGAAAAAGGCATGGCGGTTGGCCTGTACCGAGATCTAGCGGTAGGCGTTGCGGATTCAGGCAGTGAAACTTGGGCTGATGAAGGTAATCTTGTGATGGATGCAAGCATCGGTGCTCCACCGGATATTCTTGGTCCATTGGGTCAAAACTGGGGTCTTCCACCGCTAAACCCAGAAGTTCTTCAAGCGACGGGGTACGATGCTTACATCAAGCTACTTCGTGCAAATATGAAGCACTGTGGTGCGTTGCGTATTGACCACGTATTGGGACTGCTTCGCCTGTGGTGGATTCCAAAAGGTGAAGATGCAACGAAAGGCGCTTACATCTACTACCCAGTGCAAGATTTGCTGTCGATTCTAGCGCTCGAATCTCACCGTTACCAATGTAGCGTTATCGGTGAAGATTTAGGTACGGTGCCTGATGAGATCGTAGACATCCTAGCAGATGCTGGCGTGCACTCTTACAAGGTGTTCTTCTTTGAAACATCAGAAGAAGACGGTGGTTTCATCTCACCGAAACACTATGCATCACAATCAATGGCGGCACTGTGTACGCACGATATGCCAACATTGCGTGGCTTCTGGCACTGTGATGACTTGAAGATGGGTCAAGAGATTGGTTTATACCCAGACGCAGAACAGCTAGAAACTCTGTTCGATGACCGTCTTGAGTGCAAACAAGGTATCTTAGACTCAGTGGCATGGCATGGTTTCCTACCTGAAGGTGTTGGTCGCGATGCGAGCCAAGTGCCGATGGATTCTTACCTTGCTGAAGCTCTTCAACTGCACCTAGCTGCTGGTGGTTCAACACTACTGAGTGTTCAGCTGGAAGATTGGTTAGAGATGGATAAGCCGGTAAACATTCCTGGCACGGTCGATGAGTACCCTAACTGGCGTCGTAAACTATCAATGAACTTGGACGAAATCTTTGCTCATGAAGGGGTTAATCGTATCGCTTCTAAGCTAACTGACGTTCGAGAAAAAGCAGGTAAGTAATGACGTTGAGTGACTTGAAATTAGGTGGTTTTTTGCTTACGCCGTACGAAACTACAACCTCGGTCACTCAATAATGAATGCTCATCTGGTAGAATAAACCGTCGTTATATTGCCCGCACTAATAGCGGGCATTTTTGTATTATGTTTTTTTGGATGTTTGGTTAGGGAGAAACGTTTTGGAACTAAGTTCGATTTCAAAGCAAAAACAAATATATACCCAACTATCACAGGCTTGTTTCACAGATCCATTTGCGTTTTTAGGGCCATACTTGCCTTCTGAGCAAGGCGCATTACGTGTGTGGATTCCTGGGGCAGATAAAGTCGAGTTGATAGTTGGAAAGGAACCTCGTATTGAGTTAGCGCGAGAGGGTGAAAGTGGTTTCATTCTTAAGCAAGAGAGAGACTTACGTTTCACTCACTATAAGCTTGCGATTGATTGGGCTGGCGTAGAACAGATCATCGATGATCCGTACCAGTATCACGATCTGTACGCGAGCTACGAAGATCTTCACACACCTAAGGATATGTACCATCACATGGGGGCTCAGTTTATCACGCTAGAGCGTGATGGTCAGACAATTTCAGGTACGCGTTTCTTGGTGTACGCACCGCATGCAACCGCGGCAAGTTTGGTGGGTAACTTCAACGCTTGGGATGGTCGTCGCCACCCAATGCAACGCCTAGATTACGGCATGTGGGGCCTATTTATTCCTGAACTGGAAGAAGGTGCTCAATACAAGTTTGAATTAAAAGGACCAAATGGCGAAGGCTTACCACACAAAGCTGACCCATGGGGTTTCTACTCTGAGCAATACCCTTCGTTCTCATCTGTGACTTACGATCACGCTCGTTACCAGTGGCAAGATACTCAATGGCAGAATCGCCCTGTAACGCAAAAGCGTAGAGAAGCGCTCTCGTTCTATGAACTGCACGCGGGTTCTTGGAAGCGTAGAGCTGAAGGTGAATTCTTAAATTATCGCGAGCTTGCGGCAGAGCTGATCCCATACCTAACAGATCTTGGCTACACACACGTTGAGCTAATGCCAGTTTCAGAGCACCCATTCTACGGTTCTTGGGGCTATCAGCCAGTAGGTCTATTTGCACCGACTAGCCGTTTCGGTTCTCCAGATGATTTCAAATACTTCGTCGATCAATGTCACCAATCGGGTCTTGGTGTTGTTCTGGATTGGGTTCCTGCTCACTTCCCAAGTGATGATCACGGCCTAGCAAACTTCGATGGTACGCCATTGTTCCATGATCCAGATCCACGTCGTGGTTGGCACCAAGATTGGAACTCTTACATTTACGATTTAGGTAAAGAGCATGTGCGTCGCTTCTTAGTTTCTAACGCATTGTACTGGTTCGAGCAATTCCACATTGATGGCATTCGTGTTGATGCAGTCGCTTCGATGCTTTACCTCGATTACTCACGCAGCCATGATCAATGGATTCCGAACTCAGACGGCGGCAACGAAAACTATGATGCCATTGCAACCCTTAAGTGGATGAACGAAGAAGTGTACAAACACTTCCCGAATGCGATGACGATTGCCGAAGAATCGACGGCTTTCCCAGGTGTTTCTGCCCCCACGTTTATGGGCGGCTTAGGCTTTGGCTTTAAGTGGAACATGGGTTGGATGCACGATAGCTTGTCTTACATCCAAGAAGATCCAATCAACCGTAAGTATCACCACGATACGATTACTTTCCCGCTGGTTTACGCACACAGTGAGAACTACGTATTGTCTCTGTCTCACGATGAGGTGGTTTATGGTAAAGGTTCTATCCATAACAAGATGCCGGGTGATGAGTGGCAGCAAACGGCTAACCTACGCGCATACATGGGTTACATGTACGCCCAACCGGGTAAGAAGCTTAACTTCATGGGGGCCGAGTTTGGTCAGACAGCAGAGTGGAACCATGATGACCAACTGCAGTGGTTCTTATTAGACTACGAACGTCACCAAGGTGTTCAAAAGCTAACGAAAGATCTCAATCATCTTTACCTCAATGAAGCTGCGATGCATGATTTGGACTTCGACCCACGAGGCTTTGAATGGCGTCTTCAAGATTCTGCAGAGGCGAGCATCTTGGCTCATGAGCGTATCAGTGAGTCAGGTGAACGCGTGCTGGTGGTATCGAACTTTACGCCAGTACCGCATGATAATTTCCGTTTAGGTGTTCCTTCACAAGGTAAGTACGGCCTATTACTCAATACTGATGATGCCAAATACAACGGCAGTGGTTATGAACTGAAAGAGGTTGTCGAAATCGAAACGGTTCAGAGTGAGGGGCTGGATACCTCGATTGAGCTGCGTCTACCGCCATTGTCGACTATTTTTTACAAGCTGAACCCGTAATGTAATCCGACACAATGCGAGCGTAGATAGTACAAAAAAGGGAACCTTATGGTTCCCTTTTTCTATTTCAGAGCATCTCGTTTAGTGCTGCTTGAAGTTCGTAAGATAAAGCATGGAGCGTCCTACCACGGTTTCAATAATCCTAATTGAGTCAGTTCCAAAGCTCTCAAACATTTTATCTCGGAATACACCATCTGAACTGATATTGAACGCTTCAGGGCTTTTAACCTGAGACGCGTGAAAGAACATCAACTTTATCACGTATCGGAATTGTTCATTATCTAAAGCGTTTTGCCATGATTGAACAAAGGCTTCCTCAGAGGAGAAGTCTAGACTCTCTATAACAATCGACAGCATGTGTTGGTGTAAGACGGAGCGGATAGCACGAGTCGATGGGTAGTAACCCTGAAGCGTCGTTAAACTAATGCCAATTTCCTGAGCAATCCTTGCATAAGTTAATGCTTCATGTCCTTCAGCTAAAAAAAGGCTTAGTACGATCTCATCGTAGTGCTTTTGGTTTTCTAGTTTCTGTACTTGGGTAATTCGCGCCATTACAAATTCCTATTAAGTGCAACATACTGTAAGTTTGTGTTATGAGCTTCCAAATTATATACAAACGAAATAAGCAAGGAAGCGGTTAAAACATCGCCAAAACGCGATGGTTGTGTTTTTTTGGTTAAGTTTTAGTCAGGAATGAGCGTGTAAAATGACACACTGCCCACAGGGCGATGTATCATTTTAACTCTTTGCTTAAAATGGATACCAAAACAAAGCTGGTTCAAGAATGCGTTTTAAGATTGCCAATATCACAATTAAAACAATGATAAATAGCCAAATAAAGTCGAGACGTTTTAATGGTGCGTAGCTGTACCAAGTGCGTGATTTGTGTCGGCCAAAGCCACGTAACGCCATGGCATTGGATATTTCATCTGCTCTATCCAGGCTTGTGAAAATTAGTGGGCCTAACACTTTAGCAATATTTTTAATACGTGTGATAAGCGGCGCTTTCTTCGATAGTTCTACTCCACGAGCTTGCTGAGCGTACATGATATTGATGAAGTCTTTTTTTACTTCAGGCAAGTAACGCAGCGTTAAGCTTACCGCGTAGGCGATCTTGTACGGAACGCCGATACGGTTGAGGCTCGCTGCAAACTCAGTCGGATGCGTTGTGAATACAAAGATTAACGCTATCGGAAACATGCTCATGTACTTGAGAGTGACAGTAATTAAGTAAAACAGAGTCTCTTGGCTTAATGAGTAATTTTCCGGCAATGTTAGCAATAAAGTTTCGCTGCCGATGAGTTCTGTTCCTTGCTGTGGAGCAAGTAGATACATGAACACAGCATTTAGGCTTAATACACTCGCCGTACCTAATAGCAAAGGCTTATACACGTGCACAGGTACATTGGTGAGCTTGAGCAGGTATAGCCCCGTTAGGATAAGTAACGTGATCAACCTAAGGTCGAAAGTCGTTAATACGACTGTTACCCAAGCTAAGAAGAGTGCAAACTTCGTGATGCCATTGAGAGCATGCAGCGGTGATTTAGTATCAATGTAATTGATGCCGAATTTTACTTTTGATGCGTTCATTGAGCGCTTCTCTCGTAGTCGATGAAGTACTGCATAAATGCATTAGTGTCGTCGATTTTCATCATGGTCGCGAGTTCATAAATACTGGTGGTACAGAGATTTGCACGCTCTAGAAGCGATGGTTGACTAAATACTTCCGTCATCGCGGTATTGGCAATCAACTTGCTGTCTGCGATTACGATAGAACGTGTGGTGTACTCTAGAACGAGGTGCATGTCGTGTGAGATGATCACAACGGTAATACCTAGATCACGGTTAAGCTTTTGGATGAATGCCAGCATAGATGTGTAGTTACGGTAGTCTTGACCTGCAGTCGGTTCATCCAAGATAAGAAGCTCGGGCTCCAGCACTAAGATAGAAGCAATCGTTACACGTTTTTTCTGGCCGTAGCTTAGTGCTTCGATAGGCCAGTGATGGAACTTGCTCAGCCCACATAGATCAAGAACGTTCTCTACTTTTTCTTTGATAAGATCTTCCGCAATGTTGCGGTTACGAAGGCCAAAAGCAATCTCGTCAAAAATCATATGATGTGAAATCATGTGGTTTGGGTTCTGCATCACTACGCCGACTTTCTGGCTTCTTTCGAAGATAGAAAGCTCAGATAAGTCTTCACCATTTAGATATGATGAGCCAGAATCGGCATCGATCACTCCCATGATGAGTTTGGTGATGGTAGATTTACCCGAACCGTTTTTGCCCAGAATCGAAACAAACTCACCTTTGCCAATCTGGAAGCTCACATCTTCAAGTGCGTTTCTCTCGCCGTCATAAGAATAAGTTAGACCATGAACTTCAAGTAAAGGTGGGTACTGCTTCTCTGCTACCGGGGCTGGGCGCTCAGCAAACCAAGCTTGAACGGCAGGGCGGAACCTTTTGTAGTCTAGAGCTTTGAGGTTTGAAAGCTTATCTTCACTGGTTAGTGGGGCTTTCGCCGCCTTAAGCGCTGATAAGTAAAGAGGTTCACGAATACCGTGTGTTTCAAGTAGTTCAGAAGCCAAGATTTCATCGGGTGTCATGTCCGCAACAATTTCACCGCGCTCCATCAAGATCACTCGGTCGATATCACGGTGTAGAACATCCTCAAGACGATGCTCGATGATCACAATAGTCTTGTTGGTTTCTTTATGAAGCTGGTCGATGATTTCGATCGTCGCTTTACCCGTCTTCGGGTCAAGGCTAGCCAAAGGTTCATCAAACAACAGGATGTCAACGTCATCAACTAAGATGCCCGCTAATGACACGCGTTGTTTCTGGCCGCCGGATAGATCATGTGGCGAGCGATCAAGCATATCTGCTAAGTCGACCATTTTTGCTGTCGACTTAACCAGAGGGTACATATCAATATTCGACACTAACTGATTTTCCAGCGCGAATGCGATGTCTTCGCCAATACTCAAACCGACAAATTGGCTGTCAGTATCTTGCAATATTGTGCCTACTTGCTCGGTATAGTCGTGTATTGAAAACTCAGAGATATTCTTGCCGTTGATCTCTAAATAGCCCGTTACCTCACCTTTGATTGCATGAGGTATTAGACCATTGAGGCACTGACCTAGGGTAGATTTACCACTACCACTTGGTCCAATAATGACGATTTTCTCTCCTTTCTCTATCCTTAGATTGATATTTTTTAGCGTCGGTTTATCCAGCGACTCATATCTAAAAGAGAAGTTCGAAAATGCTATAGTCATTAGCGCTTATGCCTCAGTTAGGTTGCGGCTTTGTTTGTTACGCTTAGCGACTGATTTGAGGATCAGGAAGCCTACAACAGCGATCAGAACAGTGTTACCCGCTGCGATGATAGACAGTTGTGTGAAGACTTTAGTAAACGGTTCTGCGTATAGGATGGTGTCTAGGAACGCAGAGCAGCCGTAACCGACCACATTACCGGCAAGGGCAAGTACCACAAACAGCGCGAAGTCTTTCATAGGTAACTCACCTTGCTGAAGGCGGTTTTTGGTTAACATCGGGAACAAACCGATGATCATACCCACAATACCTGAGCCCAATACCCAAGTTAACCATACGCCCCAACCTGCAAACAAATCCGTTACCCAGTGACCGATAAAGCCAACTAAGAAGCCAACAACAGGGCCGAACAAAACAGAAAAAAGTGCTAGAACTGCCATTGCTGGTTTCAATGTCGTGTTCGCAAACACTGGGACACCAAACATAGGTAAACCACCAATGCCGTATAGTGCCGCGCCAATGGCGATAACAACCACTGTTTTAGCTGAAAAGTTCATAGATAACCTCGAATACTGAAAGATAACGCAAAATAAAGAACGAATATTCACCATTATTAACATGCGTCTCAATGGGAGCGTTTTTTGGGCAAATATAAAAAATGAGGCGCGTATTATACAGTAGAACCCTTCCATAAGGGAAGGTAAGTGTCTAGATGTCTAAAATTCCATCTGAACACATAAGTATCGCGTAAAAAGCGCAATTTTACGGTTAATCAAGCAACAAAAAAACCAGAACGGGTCTGGTTTTTTCATTCGTCTTAACAATGTGTTAAGCGGAGGCGTCGTATACTGAGGGCGATTTAATGGTCTAGGTATAGATAGTTTTGCCAACTCTTCATGCGAATAAGCACTTTGCGCATAATAGATACGTGAGTGAAGCTGTCAGAATATACGGCCACTTCAACGGCAGTACCCATAGGCAAATGGTACTCAGACAGATCATCAGTGATGGTCAGTTTAACAAATACACGGCCGCTGGTACGCAGTGCGTCAGTACCTAGAAGTGTGCCTCGAGCTTGGAATTGGCTTTCACCAATGGCTGGGATCACTTCCTCGATGCGCCCTTTAAACACCTTTCCTGGTAATGCTCTAAATAGAAACTCAGCTTCGTAACCAGGTTGTAGGCGTTGTAAGGAGTTCTGTCTGAACGCTGCGGTATAGAATTGTTCCTCTGTGTGAACAAAAGTCATGACTGGAGCTAAAGGTAGTGGTACTGCCATAACGCCAGGGCGCAGTGCGAGTTGAGTAACGTATCCGTCTGTGGGAGCGCGAACCACTGTTTGCTCTAAATCAAACTGAGCTTTGCGTAATTCAGCTAATAAGCTTAAAACTGCGGTGTTCTCGCCTCCAATTTCAGACTCTAAGGCGATTTTTGCTTGTTGTAGATTTGAATCTGCAACTTTTACTGCCGCTTCCGATGCCTTATAAGCTTGTCTGCGAGTATCTAATTGTTGCTCAGTAAAGGCTCCGCTGTCATAGCCACGCTTGTAACGAGAGAACTCACGCTGTGCTTTATCTCTTTCTGCGATAGCTTTGATTTTTTCTGCTTCTGCTTCGGATACTTGTGACTCCATCCCAAGAGCACCTTGACTCGCTTCTTTTACTTTGGCTTCTAATCTTGCCACTTCAGCTTCGAATGGAATAGGGTCGATTTTGAAAAGAATATCTCCTTGCTTAAGAGGTTTGTTTGCCTCTACTGGAACCTCGATAACTTTACCTCGAACGCCTGAAACGATTGGTGTTGTTGAGTAAACTTGATTGCCAATTTGAGTGAAAGGGTGGTTGTAGTTCATCAGCAGGATTAAAGTGCCTATGATGATGACACCACCAAGAACGGCAGTAGGTACTGTCCATTTATTTAGCGGGATATTAAATACTTTGAAGATGGTGATACATAGTGCCGCATAGGTCATTATCAGCAGTAAATCCATTACTTAACCTCCTGATTTTGAACGTTTTTTGTACCTTTCTTTGGGCTGCTTTGTTCAGTGCCCGCTTGTTTGAGCTGCGCGATTTCTTCCTGAAGGGTACTCATTTGATCGATGATAATATCGACGCGATGATGAATATCGTGTTGCTCTTCTTCTAATTTTGCGAAGCCCCAACCACGATCTTTACGCCACAAAGTTGCCCAGATCCAAAGGAAGGGCCAAATAGTGTGTAAGGTGAATAGGCTCACCCAGCCTGACACGTGAATAGCATCCTGATGAGGGTGGTTACGTTCTTTCGCAATTTCATAGGGAATATCGTGAATAACGATGATGCCGTAAAAGATGACTAATGCTACGAAAATCAGTAGACCGAGTGCAAAGTAGTCTAAAAACATAACAGATCCTTGTAATGTTAGATATTAGTTATAAATATACTACGCTATCATCCAAGTAATTGTTATAAAAATGATTTACTGAGTTGAAAATAATGTGTTGTCGCTTCTAATGCGAATAAAAGCATTGATGAGTCTTATGAAATCTCATCGCGTTTGAAGAGGCTATTTCGGCTTTCTGTTTTGATACTTCAGCTGAAATGATGACAGTTAAGACTCTAAATGACAGGCATAACCATAAGGGATAACTACGGATGTATATAGGTGAATTGGCGGCCATTGGCGCTGCGCTTGTGTGGGCGTGTGCGACATGGATCTATGGGCAATTTGGACATCGATTCTCTGCGATGCAATTGAACATTGTTAAGGGAATAGTGGCGTCTGGGATGATGTTGCTCGTCATGCCTCTTATCCCGATGCCGGAGTTTGAACTGAGTTCCAACCATTTTTTGATATTGGCAATTTCAGGTGTGATTGGCATTGCAATTGGAGATAGCGCCTATTTTGCGGCTTTGAAAAGAATCGGTGCCAATAAGACGTTGTTACTGGAGTCTTTAGCTCCGCCTCTTTCTGGTGTGCTGGCATTAATGTTCCTTGGCGCTGTATTGACAGTGCAAGGTTGGTTCGGTGTCGTGATTACAACACTAGCGGTGACCTTCGTTATCTTCCAGTCATCAAAATCGGCGAGTGGTGAATCGAATGACAAAGCGCAGTGGGGTGGCATTGGTTATGGGCTTGTGGCGAGTGTCTGTCAGGCATCTGGTGTGGTTATTTCTCATTACGTGTTAGTGGCGGGTGATATCCCACCATTGTTAGGTGCTTTGATTCGTCTGACGGTCGGTGTGTTTGCCGTAATGCTGATTATCCCTTTCGTTGAAAAGAAGCCGTATTCATCGATAAAAAGAGATTTATGGAAAATGACCAAGCTCAATAAACTGTGGTTATTAGGGGCAATCTTTGTCGGGACGTTTCTCGCTCTATGGCTTCAACAAGTGGCACTGAAAAATGCTAACCCTGCGATTGCACAAACGTTGATAGCGACCAGCCCGGTCTTTATTTTGGTTATTTATGCTATTAAAGGGGAGAAGGTATCTAAGCAAAGTGTGATTGGAACACTTGTCGCTTTAGCAGGGATCTCTCTTTTCTTCTATCAATAGTTCAATTTTGTCAGTATCAGTCGTTTTGTTCAGTGCGACTGATTATTAAGAAGGGGAGGGCAGAATACGAATGACTTTCCATTTTCACTGCTGCTATTTCTACTATTCAGTACACACTTGGTTGCGGCCATTGGCTTTGGCTCGGTATAAGGCTTTGTCTGCACGGTAGAAGGTACGTTGAGTGTTCTCTCCCTCACGATGTAAAGTGATACCGATACTCACAGTTAAACCTCGTTCTCCAAGTATTTCATGCCATCCGAATTGGAAGATGCGTTCTCGATAATTTTCAGAATGCATTTCTGCCTTAGCGAGATCGCTGTTCTCTAGGATGACCAAGAACTCTTCTCCACCAAACCTGACACACGACACGCCCCTAAACTTGAAGTACGATCTAAGTTCTTGAGAGACGTTGACGATCGCTTTATCTCCCACTAAGTGGCTCAGCTCATCATTGATAGATTTAAAGTGGTCGATATCAATAACCATCAGTGCGAAAGAGGTTTCATGTAGCAACATATCCTTTAATTTCACATCTAACCAGCGACGGTTGTGTAACCCTGTCAGCGGGTCGGTGAAAACATCTTGCTGTAGTTGAGCAACTGCATTCTTGTGTTGTTCAGTCGTCTCTTTCAGTTCTCTGTTTTCTTGTTCAGAGAGGATGAGTTTGAGCTGCAACTCAAAACGTGACAGACGGCGTAACTGACTCGCCCCGAGCTCACTGATCGGGATCTGCTTCATCAGGTCGGTTTCAATTCGGTAACCTTTTTTCTCATAGCGCAGGGCTTCTTGAAAACGCCCTTGATTCATACATACATCACTTAGAGAGTCGCAGAATCGCATAGCAAGCACTGGCGATGAGTTTGCTTTCACACGCTTGTCTGTGCTCGATAAGATCATGCTTGCATAGTCTTGCTTTCCTATTGCACTTAGGCAATGTGCTAACTCTAGCCGAGTCATGGTCGCAAGCCAGCTTGCTTGAGCATTATTAGCTGGATATTGAACTTTAGACAGACTGCGCAGCGCTTCATGGTATCTTTTCTTAGCGCGCAGCATCTTCGATTGGTAAAGTAATATCTGAGCAGTGAGTAGCTTGTCACTGACCAAAATACTCAGTTCTTCACACTCATTCAGTAAATCGCTAGCCGCAGTAACGCGGTTGAGCAGGAGCAAGCTTGCCACCATATGGAGTTTGAACTTGAGGCGGAGTGAGCGACTGCTTATCGCATGGTCAATACTACCAATTTTTTGATAGTAGCGAATGGCTCTGTTGTGATCACCATAGGCATCACATAAGTTCCCCATGCCTAAGATTGCCAATACATATTCATCGATATAGCCGTGTTGAACAGCGATGGTTGAGGAGCTGACAAATTCATTCAGTGCAGAAGTGTAATCCCCGATTTCGACTAAGCGGTCACTTAAGCTTGTTTTTACTGTAAGAATGTCTTCGATATCCACAGGAAGATGAAGTAGGTCAAGAGCAAGTCTTAGCTCTTCTATACTGGTTTGATTTTGTTGTAATTCGGCACGGTATTCAGAGCTGATAATATAGCAATGCGCTTGCTCTGTTTTTGTAGTCGAAACGTGCTGACGAATATGGTTCCAGAATATGATTGCTTCTTCACCTGATACCGATGAAGGGTCTAAACCGGCGTCTGTGATCTTGCTTAGTAGAGTTTCCATCACGCTGTTACCTCAGCTTGGTCTTCGTCTAGTTGCTCAAGGGTGAACGGGAACGTCAAAATATCGTTGAGGCTGACAGTGGGTTTCGAACCTTTTAATCCTCTTCTATGCCACGGATAGATATCAAGCATGGTGCTGAGAGTTTGGAAGGTTTGCTCTGCGACTTCGCCTTTTTCAGAAAGCATAAGCGCAACACGCTCTGAACTGAGCCTTGCTATGAAGTCGTTTTGGTTACACAAGGTATGAGCAATCTCGGTACAGACATCTAAGTAATCGGTATCTACATGATGGAACATAATGATGCTGTGGTTTGAACGCTTAAGTTCTGTCTTAAAGAGTACCAGTTTCTCCCACCAAAAGGTCTCAGATACGACATAAGAGAGGGGCTTTTCAGGATCGTACTCGTGTTGACCACGAATACGGTTAATGAGCTTTCGTGCTCTCTGCTCAAGTTGGCGTTTTGAACTGCGTGCTTTGTCTAAACCGACACGATTAGTTTGCTCTTTAAGCATACCGATAGAATATTCACGGTACTTTTTAAAGGCGACTAACGCAGCTTTGAAGTCTTGGTTTTCTTCTGCAACCAAAGATTGCTGGTAACAGATTTGGTTAAGTAACTCACCATTATCGAATTCATTGGCAGAGTGTTCAGCGAGCCTGAGTAATTCGGCTGCTTGCTTCGGCCTTTTTCTCAGGAGTTCTAATCGAGCTTGACTGATGTAAGAGTGCGCTTTCATCCAGACAAGGTTGTGTTCTACGGCTAGATTGTGCGCTTTGGCTGTGGCGCGCTCAGCATCATCTAAACGCTCAAGGCCAAGTAGTGCAAGGCCTCGGAAGTCCCATATTTCTGCATGCCAAGTATTATCTTTATGTTCTTTCAACGCTTCTTCCGCACCGTCGAGCACCGACAACATTTCGACATAGTTGTTAAGCAGGTAGTAATCCCAGGCGAGCAGTATTCTTGACTTGCCTTCTAACCAACCGATGCGGCTGTTATTAGCCACTTTAACGGCTAGTTGGTGGGTAGAACGTGCAAGCTTATATTCATGAGTCATTCGCCAAATGTTGCCAAGACCAATGAGACATTCAATTTGAATCTCGACTTCATCAACCAGTGCAGATTGTTCTAAGGCGTTGATCCAGAACTGTTGAGCTGAGTAATACTTGGCTTGTCCCCAGAACTGGAGTGCATGTAAGTGGAGAATTTCGGGAAGAAAAAGGTCGGTATCTAATCGGCTTTGGCGTTTGTAGGCTTCTTTGATGTATTTCAAACCTTTCGAGTAATCCATTAGGTTCCAACAGCATCTTGCAATTAACATCAATGACTGTATAGCCCCCTCTTCAAATAAAACTTGCTCTGACCTGACTAGGCATTGTTGAGCAACCTCTAGGATCACAGAGGGTTCAGAGTCGGCGCGAGTTTTGAGTTGTTCTAGTTCTGTTTCAAGAAGGTACTGATTTTTGTCCAAGATTTAGATCCATAATTATTGAACATATTGATAACACAATCATTATAAGAGTGCAATTTGAGATAAGCACCAATTATCTTTCCTAGAGCGTCAAAGGAACACGAATTTTTTCCAATTATGAGTATTACCTCATGTTCTCACTTTAAAATCAATGAGTTCCCGAATAATTATCTAGATATCCGTTTTATAAAAGTAGTTGCTTTAGGGTCAATGGCTGCTCTGCTACACCTAAGCGCTGCGCTGCTGTGAGCCCTTGCTTATCTTGGTAGCACAGATTGTGCCAAGCTCTAAAAATGTCGAGTAATGGAAGAATACCCCCAGGACGAAGCTTACGTCTAGGTTCATTTATGAAGCTATCAAATAACAGTTGAAAGCGCTGTTGATAGAACTTAGTTTGTTGGATTGAGGCAGTGTTAAACCACTGTTTTGGTTCTGGATTGTTACCCGTTAGGTAGCAAATGCCTTTCTGATTATCACCTTGATTCGCGATAGCCCAGCGATCACGCCACCAACTCATGTGAACGATGTCGATCTTTTCAAAACTTTGATCGTCTTGCCAGCCCGAGTCTTCCTCTACATACATAAGGTCGATATTTTGACTCTGAATACGCGGCAAACATACGCTTAAAGCGGCAGATCTTAGTAATGGATCTTGTGGCATATAGATGGCGACATGCTTGTTTTCATTACACATACCAAGCACATTTAGAAAGTGTGCATACGAGGTATAAGGCGGCCGAATTAGTGCACCTTTTGAAGGGTAGCTAAATGCAGTGAGGTTGCCCATAGGGTCCTCAACGTTACCTCTTGCTAGAATCACTTGATACTGCTGATCAATGCGCTCTTTTAGCTTGTCAGAGGGCTGAGGTAGTTCGAGATTAGCCTCTGAAGAGTGCTCTTTGGATACAAAACGCGAAACATCATCATAAGGATTATGGTCAACACTCCCTGATGGTTCTTCATTTTGAGAGTAGTTAACGTGCTGGCAAAGGATATAACCAGAATGCGCCTCACCCGTCACTATCCACACCACACCGTTGTTGCTTTGTGGTTGTAGACGTTGGTAGTGAGAAGCGAATTCGTAATCTTTCGCATGGTTAACCCATCGAGCATCGAGCATCGCTAATTTACGACGGCAACGGCTAGCGATATGGTCAACATGATCATAGAAAGTCTTTGGATTGATTTCTAATTTTCTACAGATTTCACGCACGGAATAACCCATGAACAATAGGCCCATGAGGTTCTCTTGAAATTGAAGTTTTTTATTGGATCCAGACCATTTATCAACGAAGGTTGATTTGCAATCTTTGCACCTGTAACGCTGCCTGTCGCCACTGTAGCCAAAGGCATGGTAAAGATGTTTGTGAGTATGAACCGATAAGCCAAAGTTATCGCAATCATCATTACAACAAGCTGGGAGTCCATCGCTGTGAAGTTGTCTTAGGCGATGAAGTTCGCTTAACACTTCACGGTTATTAAGTAAGGGGGGGAAAGCTCCACATTCACGACAAACCATCGCTGGACGCTTAGGGTTAGCGTGTTGCAAAACATACCGTTTTGCATCGCTCAAGCCAAAGTTGTCACACGCCAATGTTTTACAAAAGTTGAGTTGCAAACCATCCGCATCTTTTGGCAGCTTGTCGTTAGACACGATCTCCCCCTCGGGATTATTTGAGCAGCCAAGTGAGCTTGGCTGCGGGGTAACGCTTTTCAATGTATATTTTATCAAATCGTTAGATGTTGATTGCTGTCTCTAGAGCAACTTTCATCATGTCGTTGAAAGATTTTTGACGCTCTTCAGAGCTTAGTTTCTCACCACGGATGATGTGGTCAGATACGGTTAGGATAGTCAGTGCTTTAGCACCAAGGTCCGCAGCAACACCATAGATACCTGCCGCTTCCATATCAACACCAAGGATGCCTAGCTTTTCCATTTTTTCGAAAATGTCAGCTTCTGGAGTGTAGAAAAGATCTGCAGAGAACACATTACCAACTTTAACTGGAACTTCTTGTGCACGAGCTTGGTTTACTGCTTCTTCTAGAAGACCGAAATCAGCGATTGCAGCGAAGTCGTGGTTGTTGAAACGAATACGGTTTACTTTAGAGTCTGTTGAAGCACCCATACCGATAACAACGTCCATTAGTTTAACGTCGTCACGTACTGCACCACAGCTACCTACGCGAATTACGTTCTTTACACCGTATTCAGCGATTAGCTCGTGTGTATAGATGCAAGCAGATGGGATACCCATACCGTGGCCCATTACAGAAACTTTCTTACCTTTGTAAGTGCCTGTGTAACCAAACATGTTGCGAACGTCACAAACTTGCTTAACGTCATCAAGGAATGTTTCAGCAATGTATTTTGCGCGAAGTGGGTCACCCGGCATCAGTACAGTTTCTGCGAAATCACCAGCTTGAGCGTTAATATGAGGTGTAGCCATGGTCATTCTCCAAAGTTTAAACGGGTAATTATAGGAACAGGATTTAATCAATTACCGATTCTGTTGAATTGAATTCGTTTTGTTGAGGCAATATTAGCGAGTTAAAACGAGCTTCCATGAGATGTTAGTCACAAAATGGGTCTGCTATTATCGTTTCATTAATATTTATAACCAAATCTGTTGAAAGCGTAAGGGCAATCGATTTTGTTTGGATAAATTAAAGGTCAGGTAAAGGAAACACTCAAACGAAAGAGCAATTGCATATGGCGTTTGAGGTAACAATACATTGTAGAGACGTTTGAACAGCGATAATCTAAACTTTGATAAAGACGGCAAACCAAGGAATTGTATGTTGTATTGCGCTAACTCGACGCTTTTTTACTCCATGAAAACACAAACACGTAAGATTGCTTTGCTCGTACAGCGAACTACTAGGTTTGTTGTGAAAGGGACTTTGATTGCTGCTGGAATTGCGTCGTCGTGGGCCTCTGCGGCAACTTTTGAGCTTCCTTCGAAAGAGAGCCGTATTGTTGGTAGGATACAGCAGCATGAAGTTGCTGTAGGTGAAACGTTAGCCATCATTGCCAAGCAATACGATATCGGTTTTCTCTCTTTAATGGCGGCAAATAAAGGTGTTGATCCTTTTCTTCCACCCAAAGGTTACGTGCTAAGTATTCCTAGCCGCCTCATTCTTCCTGATACCCCAAGAAAAGGGATAGTGATTAACTTGGCTGAGCTTAGGTTGTACTACTTCGAGCCAGAGAAAAATCAGGTGCACGTATTCCCTGTCGGTATTGGCAGGATTGGACGTGATACCCCAGAGATGATTACCAAGATAAGCCAAAAGAGACCAAACCCGACCTGGACCCCACCTAAGTCAATCCGTAAAGAGTATCTAGAGAAAGGCATTGAGTTACCGAAAGTCGTTTCTGCAGGACCAGAAAACCCTTTAGGTGAGTATGCGCTGCGACTTGCGTATGGAGCTGGGGATTACCTTATACATGGCACCAATAAGGACTTTGGAATTGGCCTGCGTGTTAGCTCAGGCTGTATCCGAATGGAGCCTAAAGATATTGAGTGGCTTTTTGAGCAGGTAAGCCGTGGCGAGCAGGTCACCATTATTAATGAGCCGATCAAGGTGTCATTAGAACCCGATAGAAGTGTGTTTGTTGAAGCGCATGAACCATTAACTCGGAGCGATGGATCAAAGAAATCATTACAGATTCCTATGGAATTAAAATGGTGGCTTGAAGACGCAAAACTGCCTAATTCAAAGGCGAAAGCGGTTATCTTTGCTCAAAACGGCGTGCCTGTTGAGATAGCCCCACCTGTAATTAAGTTCTAACACTATGTGTCTTCTGTAAGAAGGGGGGTTTTTTCCTTCTTAGTTGCTCAAATTAATTATTCCCAAATAAAAGCACCACATCCGTTAAGAGTGGTGCTGTCTATGTACTGCTTTTGAAACTCGTTTAATCTACAGCTTAATCGGGCTTAGATCACAAACTACTTAGTGTAATTGATAGTGGTTTCTATAAGTCAGTAAAATAAAGGCTTTTCAATATATTTCAATACCTTACTTTTCGACTGTCTAATCAATACCACCCATTAGCCTTCAGTATCAATAAAAATTGTCGCCACTTTGTCGCCATTATTAGTTAAAAAGTGGCTACAGACCTAATCTTGAAATAGGGTTTAACTCGGCAGCTTGAATCAGGTGATCTGGTGAAAAATGTGCGTACCGCATAGTCAGTTTGATGTCACTATGACCAAGGATTTTTTGCAATACTAAAATATTGCCCCCTTCTTCCATAAACCGACTGGCAAAGGTATGGCGAAACACATGAGTGTTTTGTCCTTTCGGTAAGTTTGGAAATGTTTTGTTAACGATATAGCCAATGCCGTAAAGACAGCATTTAAACAACTTATCCTTTTCACCTGTTCGTTTAAACTCTATCAACTCGTTATAAAGCTTTTCGGTGATCGGCACAGTACGGTTTCTCTTACTCTTGGTATCAAGAAAAGTGATCTTGTATTTTGTAATCTGCGGCAAACGTAGGTTGTTAGCTTCGGAAATACGGGCACCAGTCGATAAGCAAATTTTGCATATCAGTTCGTACTCTTTGGCTCGTTTACTTTTTTTTATTCTGTTGAATAACGTACTAATATCGTGATTTGAGAAAAAGCCCATTTCAGATTCAGCAACTTGAATCGATTTTACAGTTGCAAGTGGGTTTGGTTGCGTCCACTCACCAAGTGCAGTCAGCTCATTAAATACGGCCCTCAAACATCTTAGATCGAGATTATTAGTGGGTGCGGAAATCAACTTACCAGTGTTTGTCTCACTACCAAATCGGTTTTTTGCTTTACGGCTAGAACGCCAGTGAACAAAGTCTTTTGCCGTAAACTTGATTGCAAACGGGTTGCCGAGTTCTTCGACTATGGTGAGAAGACGAGGGTAAACTTTTTGGGAGGATTTAAGGTGTTGACCGTGAAGCTTGTACCAAAGTTCAACTAAATCATGAAGTGTGCGCAAGTCCTTTCTGTCACCCAGCCAAGGCTTATCATCAACCTCTTTCATTAGAAACTTTTCATAAGCCACCGCTTCGCCTTTGGTCGCGAAGCGTTTACGTTTTCTTGCACCGCTTCGGCCTTGGGGGTAACACTCACAAAGCCATGGTTTTTTGTTGCCGTCTTCTACTTTTCTAACTGACATAATTCTATTGAATTAAAAAAAGCCGCAATAGCGGCTTTTAATGTATGAAATCTTGTCTTACTTCTTAAGTTGAGCTTTCAGCTCTTTAAGTAGTTGGCTGGTTTGCTTTGCGCTTCTCGGCTTAGAAGTAGTTTGTTTAATTGGGTTCATTATTTACTCCTATGTTGCGTTTTTCAAGAGATGATCTCATTGTGGCACTCAGTTCTTCGGAAATCAAGCGCTTGATTGGCATATTTGAATCTAACAAGTGTGATAATGCTTCCGTATCTGTGCTATCAATTATGAATGAAATATCCTCGACAATATTTAAATGATTACAAATGATAGCGAGCCCTAGAGAACCCCATGGATCTGAAGAGTTTTCTACTGAGGACTGGAACTCAATAATTAGACGATCTATTTCAGCTTCACTGAAATGGACCTTATCACCTTTATCCAAAATCTCTATGAGCATTGAATTAAGGACAATATAGCGTCGATGAGCAGCCTTGGTATTAAATGACCGAATCAGATCTAAAGTGATGCGAGCCTCATTCAACATGTTTTGAGAAGTTAGTTCAACGACGCTATCTAGAATAGAACTGAAACTACGATCATTGATTTTTAAACCTTTGATTGTATCTATAAGTACATCAAATAGCGTGAAATCATTTAGATTTACCATCGAATCAATAGCTAAAGGTGTAGGGTAAGCATTTTGGTCTTCCTTGATAGCATCGAGAGCATAGGTTATCGCTTCATTATATTTCTCTTCCTTGAAATAGTTACGAGCCAACAAGTAGTTTGGCACCGGCATTAATGGTCGCCCACCATTTGCTTTAACAATATCTAAAAAGTCTTGCATTGAAGTTTTAAAAGTTTGGTCGTCCATACTTTCAAATGCAGTATTAATTTTATCAAGGATATCTTCATCTAATGCTTTTAGTGCATCAGATAACTGCTTTCTGAGTTTAGTTGCAGTACCTATTTCAGATAATTGCTCAACTAAACGACTGTAGTCTCTTTGGATTATTGTTTGACCGGGAGATAAGTCAGCGTCATTTATGGCATCGTAAGACGAGTCATTATTAAACGTTTTATTTAGCTTCTTCACTAAAGCGTTATAAGGGTCTGATACTTCTTGCTGTAAGTCACAATCTAACGCTTGATGAATTTGAGCAAAAAACTCATCAAAGCCATCAATTTTTACTAGATGGAAATTAGGGAATCGGCTTAGGGCTTTCAGAGGTTCGGATAAATCCTCAAACTTTGTATCTTCTCTAACACACCAATAAACGCCATGTGGAAAGTGTTCCCCTGTGAAAAGTAGTGTGTTGAGAGTATCCATTACAGAACGGTCATTGCCAGCATAGCCGACAACAATTAATCCAAATTCACTTGCATACTGCTTGAATTTCTCTCTCATGTTAGATTCAAGAGATTCTAATTCTCGCACAGTATTTTTGATGTTATCGAAGAGAAAATCACCATGTAGCTTGATGATTTTAGGGCGTTCAGATGTCAGTCGCACGCTATTTATACTAGAGTCATGAGCGCATACGATTGGCCTAAGGCTGTCTGAAAATGTGTAGCAGGCTTCATTGACAAGGTCGTCAAAGTTGGTTGTAAATATGGTATTGAAATGCTTGTTTTTTAAAAGGTTTACAAGGTAAATATATCCCCAAGAAGGTTTAGCGTTATCTATACACGTTTCAATAAACTCTCTGCGTTGGCTTGGCTGATCGTACAATTTTTCAAAGAGCACAGAGTATTCTTGGTGTTTACCGTACCAGTATTGATCTTCTAGCTTTTCACTTTCGCAATCGTACATATCAGAATAGGCCTGCCGCCACTCTTTAATTAGCTCTCCTGCAGGTTTAACTTTACTAGTTACACTAGCACCAGCCCCTAGAAACAGGGTGAAATTAGGGTGGTGATTTTGTGTGTTTTTTAAGATATTTATTAGGTGCTTTTGAGGCTTAAATATTTGGCTCATAATTGTGTCTGTTTTTTATTCTTAACTAGATAAATGTAGTCATTCATCAAAAGCCAGAGCTAATTAATAATGCGATATCCTTAACGTCCGTGCCTTTCAAGGTGCAAACTCTAGTGACCTATGCCAGGACGCTGAATATCGAACTCTTCTTTCTTACCACGTACATCCTACACATCGACAGTAAACTAATGTCTATTGGTTTAATGACGATGCCACGACAGGTTTTGTAAACAAGTTCTTAGCCTTGTTAATTAAGTGGTAATTATGATGAATGGTGCTTATTTTTGATCTGTTATGTGCTATCTCTTCTTCATTTCCATAGCTACACGGCCAAGTACTTTTATATCTTCTTCGGATACTTCAATGGTCGATGTGTCAAACGCGATCGCTAATTTCTTACCTGGTAAACGCTGCAGGTAGTTGATAGACAAGCGTCCATCTACATCAATCAAGTAATCGCCTGATATTGGGTCAACAGATTCCTTGTTGATGTAGTAAATCCCTGCATCGTCTTCAATGACTTGGGTGTTTGATGGCTTTAGACCAAAACGGTCAAGGGTCGCCAAGTCCAAAGACATGCTGCCGGATTTCTCTAATAAGCCAGCCTCAAGCTTGTATGTTGCGAGATTCTCATTCGGACTGCTGCTACCAGAAAACGGTTCACCTTCACCAAGAGCAAGGTACTTAACTGATGCACCGGATGCTAGGTGTTCTCGAACAATTAACTCATGAGCAATTCGATCGTGATGATGCCAAGTTAGGATGGTCGATTTTGGGATTCCGTAGTGGTCGGCGAGCAGGTTATAGCTATTACAACCTGTCACTATTTTTAGTCTATCCGTGAATTCTCGACCACTTGAGTACTCGAATGGGGGAATCTTAGCTGGAATTCGACTCATTTCATTAGCCCTGTCATAAATAGATCTGGATCTCGAAATCAATCGCTATCAATCCTGTTTTCAATTAAATTGAATTTGAAGCTTGATTTGATTGTTTTTTCGATCAATTATAATTTCATATTCAATTGATGCTGCCATGTTCCACCATTAAGCATCAACAAATCTCAAACGAATAGGATACCACTTATGGCAACACTTCAAATAGCAATTGATGCGCCTGTATGCACAAAAAAGGAATTTTTGCGTCGTACTGGCATGTCTTCCTCTTCATTTGATCGCCAAAAAGACCTTGGCAATATTCCTATTGTTCCGAAAGACGGCTCTAAAGGTCTGATTATGGTGAACATGGTCAAATACATGGAAAGGTTGGCGGAGCAAAAGGTATGAGCTTCGCAACTTCACCTAAAACCAAACTCACCCAGCAAGGCACGAATAAGTCATGGGAAGACAAGTACCCCAACGTATGTCCACTATGGCTCGATATTGTTGGTTGCTCATTCGTTTTCGTTCCGTTTTTCTTCATTTGAGTATTAGTTATGGACGCAAATAACTCAATGTGTTTATTACGTGAACGCAAACAACAAGCTTTTGATGCTGCTTGCTGTGATTTTGTTGTCAATCATGATGTTGAAGCGATTGCCCGAAAGCTTGAGTTTAACGGCACGATGCTTCGCAACAAGCTGAACCCAAATCAACCCCATGTACTTAAGCCTGTTGAGCTGGCGTTAATCAGCCGCGTTTCTGGTGACTACTCAATCGTAAACACGTTATTTACTAATGATGGTGTTGTAACCATTCCACTTCCAAAAGATGAAGACGAACTCAACTTGCTTGAAAGAGTTCTTCAGCTAAACGCACATTCTGGTGAGCTTTCTAGCGATGCGTTAGCCATGTGCACCGCAGAGCGTTTACCGCGATCTACTAAACGCAAAACCTTAGCTAAGGCGCAAGCCGCTTTGGGTAATCTGGTTTTGCTTATTAATGACCTTGAACACCGCACCACAGGCCTGCAGCCACTAATGCAATTTGGCACAGATTTTCTGGCTAATGGTGCACCTATTCCAGGCTTAGCCTAACCAGCTTGAGCCCGATTAAGAGGATATGAACACCATGAGTCAGTTAGCTAGACAACAAGAAATGCAGCCCTCTCCACATAAAGGAAGAGCGCCAAGCGCAGCAGATAGCATTGCCGCGTGTAAGTCGCTTTTCGATAAAAGTGCAAAGCGTAGAAAGCTGCGCGATATGTATAACGAAATGAATGATCGTAGCCGTGGCTTAATTCTGATTGCAGGTGGTATGCCACCAAAAGATTACAGCCGTGAGTTTGATTCATTCAATGACCTTGAGTTGCAAAAAGTCCGTTCTGGAATGCAGCTACTTAAAGAGATGGTGATGAAATTCGACCGCAAAGTGGGTGATGTTCGCCGTCTAAAACATTCCGATATCAGCAAAGTTATTTAATAGCCTAGCCAGCCATTTGCCCCTGTAATCGGGGGCTTTTTTCGTCTTAGCGTAGGAGCATAGAAGATGAATACATTTGAAAAACTAACCGAAGCACGAAACCTAATAGACCAAGTGATTAACCGCAATGTTAGTTCAATTGGTCATGTCGATTTACCTGCCGAAGCACTGGCAATTAAGCAGAAGTTACTTAGTGGATTGAATACAGATAGAGAAGTATTCGACATCGTTAACGCTATCAATGCGTTGGCAATGGCGAATACGGATGTGATTCATGTCTTCACGGATTTCTCAGGGCATGTAGATAAGTTCAAAGTCTACGTGAATCCAGCAAATACAGATTACCAATCAAACGTCCACCGTAAGCTATTAGATGAGGAAGTCCGCCTAAAAGATAAGTATGCACTTGAGCAACTTCTATTTATCGAAGGCCAATTGACAGAGCTGATCATCGAAGCCCGTGAACAAGCTGAAGAAGAGGCAGAGGTGGAAGCATGAGTTCAACTACTGGAAAAGTGCAACCTCGTGAGCTGTACCCAACGCCGCCAGAAGTTGTCGGCGCATTACTATCAAAGTTAACCGTTCGTCCTACCGACAAGTTTTTAGAACCTTGCTTCGGCACTGGCGCAATCTTCGACAAGATAGCTTTGCCACAAAGCCAAAAGTCATTTGCTGAAATCGAAAAAGGTATTGATTACCTAACAACAGATTTCGGTACCCAAGACGTGATCATCACTAATCCACCATTTTCTCTAACAGAAGAGTTCATTCGAAAAAGCCTAAGTGAATTAGCGCCAGACGGAACAATGGCATACTTGCAACGTGTTAACTATTTAGGCTCAACAAAACGCTTACCTTTTTGGCGTGAAATTGGATTCCCTCAAAAAACGCCTGTTATCGTTCCACGTCCTCGCTTTGTGGGCGGTGGTTCTGACTCATGCGAATACATGTGGTTTATCTGGGATAAAGGTGACCGTTTCAATTTGCCTAACGGTCTGAGCAATATCATTTCTGCTGGCCTAGTTGTGTGTAATGAGTGCTCACATGAAATCAAGAAGAAAGATTTTATGTGCAAAGGCTGTGGCTCACCAGTGAAGATGTAGCTGCATGAGCATCCTAATAGAACCAACTGAAATCGACCTATACGATCTTCCATGGCAAGCCCCTTTAACTGAGGTTGAAGCGGGTTGCTTTGTTTCGCGTCGATACAACACAATTATTGAACCTGATGATCTTAGTGTTCTGGAACGTAAGCTATTTGAAGCTAACCCAAACGATTTCGAGTGGGCGAAAGATAAGATTAAAGACCTACCGGACTACCTAACCAAGTACTTTGTTACTCGTTACGTTTCAGTGTTCGAAAAGAAAGGTCGTAAAGATGCCAACATATTTTTGCGTGAACGTATGGGGCCAGCCGCTGAACGTGCGTTGATGGTTTTACGCAAATATAAAAAGTTACCGACAACCCAAAAGGTTTCTTTGCTTAGTGAAGAGTTTAGCGACGCTGAGCAAAGCGACTTTGCACAAAAAGAGCAAATGCGTTTTGACTTCGAAAAGGCAGAGCGCAACCGCAAACCAGTTAAAAGTCGACTACTGGCAGAGCTTGAGCCGTCAGAAGTTAAAGACATGGCATTCAAAATTAGCCAAATTACTAAGGCTAAATTCCCTCTTATCGCTGCACGTATAGCTAATCGTGATCTGGATGAAGTCGAAATTCCAGAGGTAATCGGCTATGAAGAATTAGCCGAATTTGTCTGTCACTTTGGTATGACTCCACCGCGCAAGAAAAAGAAACAAACTGACCTAACCGCATTGAATGACATTTCACGCATGTTAGATGAAAAGTGGTGGTATGGACGCCTTAACAAAACACGCAAAATCATGCGTGAGCACCTAGCCATTGCTATGGGGCAAGTCTCTTCAAAAGCATCACCTTATGCGTCATGGGACTGCGTTCGTGAACACCAAGCGCAGCAAACTGCTAACTATGAATACATTAAGCAATGCCAGTTATTAGATGAAGAAACAGGCGAAGAAGCTGATCTATGGGATATGGTCAAAAAGAGTGTGGCTAACCCTGCTATTCGTCGTCATGAATTAATGGTGCGTTGTCGTGGTTGTGAAGACATTGGCAACGAGTTGGGTTTGCAAGGTCTGTTCTTAACGTTGACCACTCCATCTAAGTATCACAACTCATACAAGAAAGGCGGCTTTATTGGTCACTGGAACGGTGCAAGCCCACGTGATGCGCAATCTTACCTAAACAACGTATGGCAGCGAGTCCGCGCCAAACTAGGTCGTGAAGAAATCCGTTGGTTTGGTGTTCGCGTTGCAGAGCCGCATCACGACGGCACACCACATTGGCACTTGCTGATCTGGGTAAAACCAGAAGACGTGATGCAAGTGCGTGACATCTTCATTTCTTACGCCACGCAAGAAGACCGTGGCGAACTGCACCCAGAGTTTGAGAAAGAGAAAAAAAAGCCATTTCGCAAAGGTGCTTACGTTGGGCCGCTAGATTACCGCCCACGTTGCGACTTGGGTTTTATTGACTCAGAGAAAGGCACAGCAACGGGCTACATCGCCAAATACATTTCAAAGAACATTGACGGCTTTGCAATGGACGGGGAGATCTCGGACGAAACAGGCAAGCCAGTTAAAGACATGGCGAAGAATGTGAGTGCTTGGAAAAGCCGTTGGAACATTCGCCAGTTCCAGTTCTTCGGTGGTGCACCAGTCACGACTTACCGTGAGCTACGCCGCTTCGCTAACCAGAACAAAAAAGCGTTTATGGAATACCTCTTCATGCAAGAGCGTGTCGACCTACTCACTATTTACTCAATGCTGCAGCGTGATCTTGTTGGGCCTATCAAGCCGAGCAAGCTGATCACCAATGAAGAGTTAATGAAAGTGATTGGTGATAGCTACCAGTCACGCATGAAGACCGAAGACGCAAGCATCACAGACACTTTAAAAGCTGCTGACCATGGTAACTGGCAAGGTTACATCATGGGGCAAGGTGGCCCATTCGTTAAGCGTGAAGATTTACTGATCGTGAATTCTTATGAAGTTCTGCCGTTCGCTTCACCACATGGCGAAGACGTCCGCAAAATTGAGGGTTTCACTACACCAGAAGAAACCATCAAAACACGCACCAAAGCTTGGACGATTCAGAAGAAATCAAAGGTTAACGATGGAGCTAAAGCGTGCGCTCTTGGGAGCGAAGCGACCGCTTTTGGAGCCTCTGGCTCCTCTCGGAGTTCTGTCAATAACTGTACGGAGCCTGAGAATGTACAGGTCTGCGATCAGCTAACCCGATTATTAGACCCACGTTCTTCACAGAGTAAAGAGGATAAGCAGGCGAATAAATCACCAAATATTGATGAAGCGGCGCTGGCCGCACTGCTAAAAGGCAGCTCAATTCGCATCGACGATGCAACCAGTATTCAAATCCGCCCTGCGGAGGTAGACGAACACGGCAATAAACGGCCTGCCCAGTTGGTAGAAGTGAGCCGTCAACGTTCGGACGACACCAATTGGATGGATTTCGAGGGTTGGGACAACCTATTCGCCCAACCAGAAAAGCAAGAGTATCAACAACCCGACCTGTCGATTTTCCCTGATGGGGACGACTGGCCATTAGCGTAGAAGTGGGTGTACAAAGACTAACTATTTACGTAAATAGTTAGTCTAGGGTTATGTTACATATAAAAAAGCACACCAATTGGTGTGCTTAGATATTCTATACAGCAGACTTGCAATTAGCTTGCTGAACTCACATTTATAAGTTCATCTGATTTTTCAAATAATAGCTTAGCGGTATCTTTGCTAGTTTCAGTGTTGATCTTCGTTATGGCTACATCGAGGTCATAATCTGCTAGGTTGCGTCTGTCTCGCTCTTGCCTCAAAGACTCACCTAGCATAAAAAGTGCACGGAAGTTATGGTCTTCATCATCTCGGGCATCGCTTTGTAAATAGCGAATTAGGTTTTCGTGATCACTTTTAGTGTATAGCAGAGGTTCTAGTTTCAGGATAGACTTTGTTTTGTGGTACATCGCATAGTAATAACGACTAATCGCAGAACGTCTGTGTACTTCACAGTTTTCGTCTTTCGCGTGAATACCCTCTGCAAAACTGAGTAACTCTTCTGGGCTAATCGGCATATCGACATCTCGCAACAGTTTCACCGGGTTCAACCATTTCAAATCGGGTCACAATAGTTGGAGTATTTAAGTTCGCATCAATTAGCTCACCTACAAGATCCCAATTTAGCTCGGCCAATTGTCTTGTGGTTTCGGTTTCTACATTGAGGACAATACTTAACCAATCTGACTCAGGTTGTTTTTTGAGCACGGTTGAATTTAGAATGATTCCGGATTTTTGTGCAACCCCTGATGCTAGGCCAATTACACGAGAGCATATGGATTTCTCTAGTTCTAGTTCTTCAACTGCTGTATCAACAGTGCTAGAAACGGTTTGAAAGTAATTGTAAAGATGGCCAATGTCACCGGAAGAACACAGGTTCATTTTTTCCAGTTTTGTCATAGCGCGCTCCATTTGCAATACATCGGGGTAAGCAGCAAAGAATGCCGTAAAACTAGGTAGATAGTTTGGGTCATCTAAAAAGTTTTGAAGTTGATTAACTTGTTCAATAGCTACTTTAGGGAAAGCATTTAGTTGAAGTATAGATAAGCAACTAGATATTGTTGCGGGATCAGCGATGTATTCTAATCCTCGTAATGCTGATTCTTTAGCGAGTTCTTTCTCGCCAGCAATCGTATAAACGTATGCTGTTAAAGTATGCATTCTATCAAGAGTTGTTTGCTTTTTAGCTTCTTTGAGCAGGCGAGCTTTCGTAAAAGGGTCGAGAGCTTTCCCTGTTCCAAGATAACAGAACAGTTCTCTTAACAAATCATTAGTATTTGCAAGTGCTACAGGTGAACTCAAATTACAGTGCCTTTATTGATAGAATTGGAAGCATTACAGTATATAAAAAGTATATACGAACCTTGAGGACGCAGACTATACATCACCCCAAAGTTTCAAACAATCATCACATTGTCAGTTCTTTATCAATATGAGTCAATGTTCATCAATATCATTACACACCATTGACTATTATAGTTCACATCGGCTAGTGTGATAGAGCACTGGCTTAATCCAGTGCCGGGATTAGTACCCCGTTTAGATATAGGCGCATAGACGCCAGCTTTTAGCTGGTTTTTTATGTGTAGCTTTAGCACAACTGAAAATGCCGTTGTAGAAAATCACGGTGATCTTAGAACGACTTCAATCAAAATTGCAGAAGCATTTGGTAAACGGCATGATAATGTAATGTGTACCCTTAGCAATTTGGATTGCTCAGAAGAATTCAATGCCCTCAATTTTGAGGAGATTGATTATTTAGACGCAAAAGGACGATTTCAGTAAGCCTACCAAATGACCAAAGACGGCTTTATGTTCTTAGTTATGGGATTTACAGGCAAGAAAGCCACAGCAATCAAAGAAGCCTACATCGACGCCTTTAATCAAATGGCTAACCAAATCCGTTCAAATCTTCCAACACTTCCGCCGTTCGCTGGCAACCAACTCCCAAATAGCACCTACCCAAATTTTTACGACTCTGGTTTGATACCGGCTCACTATCAACGTTGCCAATCTGAAACCCATTGGACATACCATATTAAATTCAATGTAAGGCCAAGAAGCGGCAAGTTCTCAGAGACCTTTGAATTGGGTATCGGTGGAAAAGGTCAAGCGCAACCGAATTTCTCATCTAGCGGTTCGCAGTTTGTCGACAGTAATTTCTATTTGGAATATCGAGACTTGAATGAACTGTGTGAATACATCGCAAAAGTGCTAGCCAAGTACTGGGCAAGGTGTCCGTTTTAATGTGATTTTTGTTATATTTTTTAATGCAACTGCATGTAATTAAAGAAAAAGAATTTCCACTTATCCACAACATAATTAAGGTGGGTTGAAACGACGGTTATCCACAGCCGTCGTTTTTTTTCGCCTATTGACAGCCGATCTGCTTTTCGCAACTATAAATACACCCTCCTTTCTCATCTCTCCACACTCAATTTTTTTAATTAAGCACCAATCCGTTTAACTGATTTGTCATTGGCGTTTTTGAACGCTCAATTTAGTCATCGGCATTAGAGAATTTTTTTGCGAAAAAGTGGCCGCTCAAAAGGTTGACATAAAAATAGTTCTGGTAGGTTGGTGTGAGTCACCAAGGCTCAGCCCAGTAACCACGGGCGACTTTGGAAGTTTTTAAACCATGTTAGCTTGGTAATTATGCGGCATTTGGAAAAACGCTGATCGTATCTGGTGATATTTTGAGCGTCGTTTGAGCTGTGTATAGTGCGTTTCAACAAAGCCGTTTGGTTACGTGATTTCGGAAAAATTTTCAGTCTAGGTATGCTGAAAGTACATCAAAGAAGTAGGAGAAGAAGATGAACTCAATTAACCCTCAAACAACCTATCAGTACATGGTTGATTTAAGAGATCAAGAGTTGGCGAAGGCCCGAACCTTGGAAGAAAAGGTAAAAGTGCTTATCCACTTTTGCACTGTGCAAGATGCATTGTACGAGCGTGATTGGCAGTCACTCAATACTGCGGCTTAAAACTTTGACCAGTTCTGTGATCGACTTTTTTACAGGCGCAGGCAGTCTTTCTAGGTGTTCAACCAGGTCGCAGGGGTTGGCGGGGCGCAAGTCAATTGTACCTCGCGCTATGTCCAATAAACTGATGTTGTAATGATTGCATAGTATCTCTATCTGCTCAGCATTGATCAGTGCTCGATGTTGCTCGGTGTTGCTCGAGTCGCTGCACTCTTCGATAGGTATTGCTGTTCAATTTTGGCATTTCTATCCCCTTAGTGCGCCATATTTGGTGTTTTTGATGGATGAAAAGCCAGTCAAGGTTAGCAGTTAGATGCATGCTAAATAATTCAAATGATTAGAGTTGTTTTGTCTTTAGACTTAGCTGCAAAAGTCATTGAATTATCTAAGTGTAGTTGACCACATAAAAAGTAATTAAATTTGTACAGGTAAAACTACTGTATTAATATACAGTAAATCGTCAGTTGGGAGGCTTAATGTCTGAACTACATAATAATGCGGAGGCGTTTGTTTTATGCGCTTTGGCTGAGGATACAAGCGGGAACCACGAAGAAAACCAAGACATTGGCATGTTCTTAATTTCATTGATTCTTGCCCATAAAAAAGGACAGCTAGAAGCTGTCCATGTTACCGGGCCTAATTATGAGGGTTTATTAAAATAAAGCTAACTGCTCCTTTAAATGGTCTCGATGTCCAGGCTTTAACATCTTGATTAAGCAGTTCGTCAATTCATCGGTGTCTTTCGATGATGGACTTAGCGTGTGACAAAAATACAAAGACATAACAAACTGATGTTCACAAGTTGGGTTCTTACACTCACAATATAAATCTGCACAGTCGTTCGATAGGCGGTTGGTTTTATTAATCACCGCCCGCTCGCCACAACCGCAAGTAATGCGACTACCAAACAAAGACGGCTTGCTAGTTGCGCCAATTCCGAAATGAAGTTTTGACTGTTTTAGTGAGTGGCGATAGCCGATAGAACTCACAAAGGTATGCCCACATTCTGGGTTAGAACAGGAACAAGATAAATCTGCGCAATTGGCATCTTTAGCGATGCTTCTACTTATAATCGCGCGTTCACCACATTTGCAATACACTCGCATACATTGACCTAACTTAACTGACTGACAGCATAATATTACGTCAATGGCTGTGTTTTTGTACAGTTTCATACTGTTGTTACCTTATCGGTATCAAACTTCAAATGGAGCCGTTTAGGGAGCTCTGGGTCGCTGTTCACTTCATCCATAATCAGTTCACAAACAGGAATAATTTCATCTTTGGCGTATTCGCTGCCAATCTTAATCGGGTCACCCAAACTGGTAGTGCCTTGAGGAATGATTCCTGCTTTACCTACCGGGAAGCGATGACCCACTAAAATATCTTGGGCGGTAATGTTTTTAATCCGCTCAAATTCATCCTTAGTAGCAATGTCACCAACCGGAATTAACTGAATACCCTTCTCTTTTCCGTTTGGGATGTTTACAAACATACTGCGGAAATTACCCACGCCCTTAGAGCTGGCAATGGTTTCCTTCATCTTCTTTTCGTCTTCTTCACTTAGGTTCGGGTCAGAAGCGTAGAAGATAAAGCCCATATGAGCACCGTTTTTGTAGTATCGGCGGCGAAATAGCGTGGCATCTTTATTTAATAAGCTGCTCTGAATGCTGCCTAAGTAATCGGGTAATCCATAAACTTGTTGTTGCGGGTCGTACTGAGGTAAGAAGATCAAATCTTCTTTGCGGTATTCTCGTTGTTGGTTGTCTCGCTCAAGAATAACGAAGTTGCCGTTTTTGCGTTTGCGTAAGTACATGCCCGGTAACGGATGCAAGCGCACCACACGTTTAAAGCCATCACGGATTTTTAAGAAAGCGGCATCACCAAAGGTGAAGTAATCGCGGCAAAAGGCTTGAATGTGTCTGCGCCGAGTCGAACCACCTTGTTGAAATCGTCCTGCGACATAGTTGGCCCGGGCAATCAATAAAGAGCCATGATAGGCGTTGGCTCTGGCAATGTCGGCTAATCCATTGCGCGAAATTGGCGGTTCCCAATAGTTATCGGAATCGTTGTAAAACAAATCTGAGTAGGAAGTCATCCAACTATTAGAGTCGATAGCTTCAGGAGCGGAGTCGATGTGGTAGACCGACTCGGGTGCTTGTTCTTCTTGTTTGACTAAAGGTTCTCTTTGCTCGGTCATGCTGCGGTTGCCCAAGTTGATTTAGTTGGTGTTGAGTGATCTAACGGCTCATTAATAATGGCGTGAGAAATTGCCCAAAATGCATCGGCGTGGCCTGTGGTTTGGCTGCGCTCCGCTCTGAATGTCATCGCGTTGCCGCTGGCGGTCGGTACTCGCTTAATTGCCATGAATGCCATAGCAATATCTTTGTGCTCGGCATCAAATTGAAGTCGTTTGGCTTCTACAATGTCGATCATCTTCATCACAAGGCGGTTTTTGTTTTCGTTGCTGTAGTGGATTGCGTGAGCTTCGCGCGGGTATTTCTTAGAAATTAAGTCCCAAACACCGCCACCAATACCCGTGGTATCAACGCCAATGTAAGTGACTTTGTAACGCTGAAATACTTTGTCGATTTCCGAAACGTGATACTGGAAGTTGAGACCTTTCCAATAGTGCTTTTCCAATACACGAAATTTTTCACCCGATACTGCAGGCGGTGCCACAACCACCAAACAGGCATTGTCTCGGGTTCGAGATGGGTCATAACCTAACCAAACCTCTCGACGGGCAAAAGGTTGCTTGTTATTTGGCTTGAAGTCTTGCCAGTGGGCTGCATCCACCATGCCTTTTTCAAGATCAGAGAACTTGAAGACAGAAAGCGAACCATCGACAAAAACACACATAAACAGGTTGTTGAAGTCGTCTTGGCTGTATTCTTCGCGCAGTTCGTCAATGTCGAATAGGTTACAACCACCATTAGCGGCATCTTCAATGGTGACAACATAACGCCACTGCTTATCGTCGCAGAGTCGGCCACCGTCGCGATATTCTTCAAAGGTTGGAAATTCAATATTGGTGCGAGACTCTTTGCCTTTACGCCATTGGTCGCCCGTCCAAAACGGGTAAGCCTGGTGCATCTTCGATGATGGCGTAGAAAAGTAGGTTTTACGCCATTTCTTATGCGTAGCCATTGCTGAAGCGAGTTTGTTTAGCTCATCAAATTTAGGTATCCAGAAATATTCATCAACATACACATGGCCGTGGTAGCTCTGGGCTGTTTTGCTATTGGTTGATAGGAAACGTAGTTCTGCGCCGTTAGAAAGAATGATCGGGTTGCCGGTTAATTCGATGTCTAAAAACTCTTTACCAATGGCAATAATGTAGCTGCGGAAAACTTCCGCTTGAGCGCGAGAAGCCGAAAGAAATATTTGGTTATCGCCCGTTAGAATTGCATCTTCTAACGCTTCACCACTGAAATAGTAAGTCGCGCCGATTTGGCGTGATTTAAGAATGTTGCGAATACGCTGTTTAATGTTGTTACGCATGACATGCTGATATTCGAATAGCGATTCATGCCAGCGTTTAAAGTCTTCTTCGGCTAGGTGCTCAATGCTGTTTTTCTTGCGGCTCTTTTTGCGATTGTTGCTACCGCTACGGCCTTGGTTAGCTGGTTCAGAACCATTAGTCTTCGAGCTGCCTTGCGAAAGCATGCGTTCAGCTTTGGCTTTTGCATCGGCATTCGCTTTTAGCAACTTAACGTGATGGTCTATGAGTTTATCCATCTCTTTAAGCTGCTGATCGGTTTTCTCGTCCTTATCAATTAACACAGCCAAACGGCGGTTAATCATTTCTTCTACAGATAGTTCGTTCAGCAACAAAGCCCAGCCGAATTTCTCCGCCCAGGTATAAATGATGCGGTCGCTATTTAGGTTAAGTTGCGCCGCTATTTCTTTTGGAGGTAATCCGCGTAAATAAAGCTTTTTCGCGGCCTCTTTTATTTCGTCTGAATATGCCATAGCTGCATCATACGCCCCGAAAACTCTGAAATGACTAAGCAAAATTCGGATGACTTCGGATTTGGATAAAATCCGAATTTCTAGGAATTGAAGTGGCTGAAAGCAGTTATTCAAAGGCGTATTGTTTGCTCAAACAGAGATGTAAATAACTAACTTGAGAGCGCAAATGCCAAAAATTAGTGACTGGAAAATCATAGCGACAGAAGGGCCAACCGTAGACGGGCGCAAAATTACCCGTGAATGGCTAACTCAAATGGCGGAGAACTATTCGCTTGAGGAATACCCAGCATTGATTTGGCCAGAGCACCGTCGTTTTTATGGTTTCGGTGAAAACTGGGGCAAGGTAGTAGAGCTTAAAGCGGAAGAGAAAGACGGCAAAATGCGTTTGTTTGCAAAGCTTGAGCCTAACGATTACATGCTTGAAGCAAACCGTAAAAAGCAAAAGCTATTCACATCCATTGAGCCAAACCCCGATTACAAGGGCGAAGGGCGTTGTTACTTAATGGGCCTAGCTGCGACTGACTCCCCAGCCTCCACAGGTACTTCGCTACTTCAATTCTCTCGTAAGCAAGGTGAAACAACCGAACTTAAATGCAGTGCACTTGAAGAAATCGACTTTTCAGCCTGTTTCACCAAGAAAGACCGCTTTTTTGCGGCATTCAATGAATTTTTCTCTTCTGGCGATGAAGTGCCAGAAACTCCATCAATAGGCGAGGATACCGAAGTGACTGAAGAGCAACTTAAAGCAGCACTGAAAGAGCAGTTTTCTGTATTCAAAGGTGAGTTCAAAAAAGAACTGGCCGAAGAATTCAATCTCAATGCAGAAATCCCAGAAGAACCAGTAGAAGAACAAGAACAAAGCCAAGTGTTCGAACAGTTCTCTGCCACTCTGGATAAAAAACTCAAACCGCTTCTTGAGAAAGTGGAGGGTCTCGAAACCCAGTTCAACAAACTTTCACAGGAAGCACCTGGCCAAGAGCCAAAGGGCGAAGGTGCTGATGACAAATTCTCAACCACGGAGATGATTTAAATGCTGAATGCAATATCAACCACCTATTTACTAGAGTTCTGCACAGCAACGCTATCAGCGGCAAACGCTCCACAGGGCACACAGACGTTTAACCTAACACCACCAATGGAAACTAAGCTGCGCCAAGCAATTATGCAGTCTGATGCGTTTCTTGGAATGGTTTCACTACTGCCTGTTCAACAAATTAAAGGCCAAGTGGTCGATGTGGGTGATGATGGCCTGTCTACAGGTCGCTCCGATACTGGGCGCTTTAGTGTTGAAGTGGGCCAAAGTGGTAATACCTACGAACTGACAAAAACCGATTCAGGCGCACACATTATGTGGGAAACCATGACTCAGTGGGCCAACTCAGGCTCAAAGAACGAGTGGCTAACCATGATGAAAAACGCTATCTCTCGTCGCTTTGCCTTAGACATGCTGCGTATTGGTTTCAATGGTACATCTATCGCAGCCAAAACCGACCCAGTTGCCAATCCGCTAGGGCAAGATGTGAACAAGGGCTGGTTAAAACTTGTAAAAGAGAAAGCAGCAGCTCAAGTGCTAGCGTCAGCCGACCTTGATCCAACAGGTGCGACCCAAGGTTCATACAAAAACCTTGATTCGTTGGTGCAGGACTTAATCAATACAACCATTGCTCCAGAGCATCGCCAAGACCCTGATCTTGTTGTGTTGGTTGGCTCTGATTTGGTGGCGGCTGAACAACACCGTTTGCTTGAAGCAGCAGATAGCCCAACTGAGCACAAAGCGGCGCAAAGCCTAGCTAAGACGATTGCGGGTAAAAAGGCTTACACGCCTCCGTTCTTCCCTGCTAATCAAATTTGGGTAACCAATACAAAGAATCTGCAAATCCTTACACAAGAAGGGACGCAGTGGCGCAAGCAGAAGAACGATGAAGATGAGCTTCGCTTTAAGCAAAACCACATCCGCATGGAAGGTTATGCTGTGGGCAACCTTAAAAAGTTTGCTGCAATCGAAGCGGTCACAGTTGTTGACACTGCGGCAGCCGCGTAAGGGGTGAACAATGGTTAGTTCATTAGCAAGACAGCGCAAACAGATTCTTGAAAAGCAAGCTAACCAGTCTGCGCCAGAGACCGTCTCTGTTGCAGACACTAATAGCCTGCACATCAAGCTGATTGACTTCGAAGAAGACCGCAAGCATTTGCGTTCTTTCAATGCGATTGCTGATCGTGTCGAGCATAAGCGCAATGTCTTAGTCCCGAAATACAAGCCGTATGTTCAAAGTTACTTAGAAAGTGGTGAGCAGTTCGAAAACCCAATTTTTACCAACTTGGTGATCTGGCTATTCGATATTAAAGAGCTAGATACCGCGATTGAGTGGTGTATGACGGCAATCGAACGTGATTTGCCAACGCCAGAGAACTTCCGCCGTGACTGGCCGACATTCTGTGCTGATGAAGTACTTGCTTGGGCTGAAAACGAATCGGAACGTGGAAATTCAATTGAACCTTACTTCTCCCAAGTATTTGAGAAGGTCGAGAAAGGTTGGCGCTTACACGAGAAGGTTCATGCCAAATGGTTCAAGTTTGCAGGCTTATACCTGATTCGAAATGAAAAAGGCCAACCGCAAGCGACAGCAATCGGCAACTTGGAAACGTTGGAAAAGGCTTTGGCTCTGCTTCAACACGCTCAAGATAAGCACCAGAAAGTGGGTGTGGGTACCCAAATTAAGAAAATTGAACAACGTATTCGTGCCATTCAAGAAGGCAAGAATCTTTAAAAACTCCTACGCCACCGCGCCTCGGCTGGCGAGAGTGCAATAGCAAAAGCTCATTGTGACTCGTCGACCCAGTGGCTAGAGGTGCACTTATTCAAAGAAGGAATCGTGATGAGCTTTGGTGGAAAAATTACTAGTGCAGCCAATACCGCCATGCAAGGTGAAGGTTGGCCAGATTTATCGACCGATGAATTCCGCAAGCTGCGCCGTATTCCCCATACGTTTGATAACGATTCTATGGCTGCTGCCGTGAGAATTGCGGCTATGAATATCCAACAAAGACTTGCAAGCCTGTTGGTTGACGGTTTTCCGCCACTGCTAAGCTCAGCCAAAATAGCCGCATATAAGCGCGCGGTTTATGGTTTGGCCCACGCTGACCTATTGCCAGAGTTCGCCACGCAAGATCGCCGTAAGGAAGGGGAAAGCGTGGCAACTGATGAACCAGAACAGGCGGCACGTTTTGTTACTCAGAGTAACCAAGATGTTCGTTTGTTGCTTGGCCGCAGTGCAAACGGAATTGAAGCTATATGAGCGACACGGTTTACAACAAAACCAAGCTTGAGCACTTAACGGATTACATCGTTAGTCACTTAAATAGCAATGTGCTCAATAACAAAATTGATGCTTGGCAAGAGAACGGTTCGATAGTGCCAAGCGGTGAAGACCGTGGGAACGATGGTTATATCGCCTGTTACTGGAAATATAACGCTGTGATTTCGGTGGAGGAGTTTCCTCACCAGTTATTAGACCCACGTTGTTTGTTAGCTCTGGTTGCCTGTTGGTTAAGCGACCATGAAGAAGACCGAAACGAGCAAGAGCTCGAAGACCCCATGCTATCGGTGGATGTGATCAGCAATGAAGTCGCTGATGTGAGCATAGAGCTTGAGCTGATGGAACCTATCGAGTTGGTACCAGATTCAGAAGCCGGAATGATTACCTGGCGCGGAATTAAATACCGAGTTCAAGCCGTGGAGATTTACACCGCAGAAGAAGCGGAGTTGGTGAATGAAACCGACGATTAGTGCGAATAGAAGGGATGTGCTCAACCTGCAAGAAAAGTTGGCCATGTTAGCACTACCACCCAAAAAGCGAGTTTGGATACTGAAAACCCTTGGCCGTTGGGAAAAGGCCAATACACGCAAACGCATTCAGCAACAAAAGGACGTTCGAGGGCAAACCTTAGCCCCCAAAAAAGGGAAGAAGCGCGGCAAAGTGATGCGCCGTATGGCGAAGGGATTAACCCCTTATGTACGAAACGCCAACATGCTTGACCTAACTTGGAGCAACAAGCTCACCGCAAGAATTGCAGCCAGGCATCACGTTGGTCAAAAGCAAAAAATGACCAAGCGCCAAATGCAAAAGCGTTGGGGAACCCCCGACTTCAGTGCGCCTTGCAGTAAAGGACAAGCGCGAAAACTGAGGGAGCTGGGTTACACGGTCGCGCGAAAGAGTGGCAAGGGAAGGAAGAAACCCTCACTCAAGTTATTGATGGCCACTGTTAGCCATGGCCAAGCTGGGCAAATTATCCGAGAGCTGAGCAATCAGCCCAGTGTCACCGCTTGGGATATCCCTTTAGTCGAGCGCCAGATATTAGGCAGTAAAGAAAGCGAAGTAACCCGCCAACTCATAAAAATCTTTGAGCAGGCCAAGACGAGAAAATAAGCGAGGAAACAATCAATGGCAACCGGAAAGGTCGAGGTCAACAACCTCAATTTAGGGCAAGGCGGGATCCCAGAGATTGAACGCCACCTGCTGTATATCGGGCGCACCGATAAAGCAGCGCTGCAAGGCAAAGTCACACGCGTCAACAACATGACCAACCTTGATGATGTCGTCGCGGATGACTTGCTGGGCGCGAACCTGAAAGCCGCGCAGCTTAATGGAAAGCAGAATTGGACAGGTGCTGTGTTTGGTCTCGCTGAGGGTAAAACGTGGCAGGAAGCCGTCGATATTGCCAATCGAACCGATTCGTTCGAAGGCGTGTGCGTTGTCGATGTGGTAAGCAGCAAAGCGGACTTCCAAGCGATGCAAAGCAAAGCAACTGAGCTCACCAGCAAGCTGGGCCGTTGGGTGTTCTTTTTGGCGGCGTGTCCTGGCATCGATAAGAGTAAGCAAACCTGGGCCAAATATGAAACCAGTCTGTTGACGTTGGTCAATGGCGTATCGGCCAATATGGTCACGCCCGTTCCTATGCTCAATGGCAATAACATCGGGGTATTGGGTGGTCGTTTATGTGATCGCGCGGTGACCGTGGCTGATAGTCCAATGCGAGTGGCCACGGGCAGTGTTTTGGGTCTTGGTGAGATGCCTATCGACAGCGCCGGCAAACCACTGGAAATGAGCACCATTTCGGCCTTGGCTAATGCGCGTTACTCCTTGCCGCAATGGTACGCCGATATGGAAGGGGTGTACTGGACTGACGCCACCACACTGGAAACCAAAGGCGGAGATTATCAATTTTTAGAGTACGTTCGCCCCGTTCACAAGTTGAACCGCCGCGTGCGTATTAAAGCGATTCGTCGCATTGCCGATCGCATTCTCAATTCGACGCCACCGAGTATCGAGCTCAATCGCACTTACTTCAGCAAAGACATGCGTGACATGTCGAAGACCACCGAGATTGGAGGGATCCCGTTCCCTGGCGAAATCATGGCACCGCGTGAAGAAGACGTGTCGATTCAGTGGATGAGCAAAACCAAAGTCAACATTGGTTTGATGGTGCGCCCACACAACTGCCCAAAACACATCGTGGTCAATATTGGTCTCGATCTCTCTAACCCAGCCGACACGGAGGCCTAATCCATGAGCATGCGAATTTCGGGTAAGAACATGCATTTTTCAATGGGCGACTACAAGCTCAAAGCGCAAAAGGTCAGCCTCTCGATTACCGACAATTCCGCCGTCAATAAAACCTCAGGGGTGCCGGATGGTTACGTTGATGGCGATGTCGAAGCCAGCGGCGAGATGGAGCTTACCACGCAGCAATTTAATCAGTTGAGCAAGGCTGCTAGAGGTGTCGGATCCTGGCGTGGTATGCCGGACTTTGATGCCCTGTTCTACGGCAAGATTGATAAAGACGAACTGAAAATCGAAGCCTTTGGCTGTCGTATAAAGATCTCGGATTTACTCGACGCCGACACCAACGGAGGCAGTGCGCTCGTCCATAAGCTGCCGTTCGAAGTGACCAGCCCAGACTTTGTGAAAATCAACGGCGTGCCATACCTGCGCCCCGATGAAACCGCAGATCTGGTTCAGTAGTAAGGAGGCAGGATGCCAGATGTTATCGACCATGCCTGTGACATTGAAGCCCAACTCACAGAGGTGGCATTGGCCAACCAATTGGCAAGTGCTAAGCCGAAAACACCAAGGGAGAGCGCGCAGGAATGTGGCGAGTGCGGCGACCCCATCCCTGAAGCTCGCCGCCAACACATCGTGGGATGTCAGTACTGCACTCACTGTCAAAGCGATTTGGAGAAGATGAAACGATGAAATTAGGAAAGCTCTTTGTAGAGCATGTGATTAAGCCGGTGCTCGACCATTTAGATATGGTTACCGGTGGGCACGGCAAGCTGAACACGCCAGCCGCCATCAATCTGATTTTGATGATTGTGGCCCATGAATCCGGTGCATTGACCTACGCTAAGCAGGTGCGAGGCCCAGCACTTGGGTTTACACAAATGGAGCCAGCCACCTTTGCCTGGTTGATTGAATGGCTAGGAAAAACTCGGCCTCACTTGTTGGATGCGCTTTCGATGTTTGCGCCGTTGACCGCCGATTCCGTCGAAAAACAGGATGCGGACTATATGGTGATTTCCCCTCAGTTTGCGGTAGCCACGGCGCGTTTGAATCTGATCCGATTCCCAGAAGCCTTGCCAGAGGCGGATGACCTAGAAGGGTTAGCGCGTTACGCCAAACAGTACTGGAATACGTCCGCAGGAAAAGCCACAGAAGCGGATTACCTCAACGCTTATTTATCCATGATGGGAGAGCAATCATGAGCTTTTTAACGGGGATCATCGGCAAAACCTTATTCGAAATTTTGAAAGGGCTGTTTCTTCAAATTACATGGAAAGTGGTGCTTGAGCGATTCGCGTCTCGCACCATTATTTGGGGGCTTGAAGCGCTTCGTGACTTGAGTACCAACGACGTGATTCAAGAGACCGTGGACGATGTGATTGCCTCTCTTCAAGGCAAACGCCTGAAGGAAATTCCACAGAAGGAATAGCGATGGACTCATCATGGTTATCGGTGGGAGTGGCGGTTATTGCGTTGGTCATCACCATTATCAATCTGGTATTTGGCAGAACGGATAAAGGGCAAACCACAGCCCGAGACCATGACCGCCGTATCCATGATTGTGAGCTGGCTATAGAGCGACAACGCGGTGATGTAGCAGAAAAGTACGCCACCAAACACGAACTGCGGGAAGCCGTAGATGATTTGAAAGAATCAATTAACGGACGGTTCGACCGTCTAGATGCAAAGTTAGATAAAACAGAGCGAGAAGCAGCATGACAAAACCCATTGTTTTAACTGTTGGTACGGCAGATCTTGAATTCAACCCAACGCCAGCTGAGTACGACGACGCTCAAAACACCATCTTGCAAGGTGATGCCAGTAGCGCGGCACATAACTTCTTGATGAGCTGTGTGAGTGAAGGCTCAAAAGATGCTCTGCGTGCACTTACTCAGCAGAACCCAGGTGCAGCAACGCAGATTTACGGTGCAGTACTGAAAGAGTACGCACCTAAGCTTTCCATCTCGGTAAAAAAATAGATGGGCTTGTCGCTGTTATTGAGAGCAGCGACAGGCAAAAGATGTACGCGTGGCGGCGCAAGTGGCTACCCCATGAGCCCGATACCGAGCAGAACCTGGCTTATGCGATTTGGTTGGAGAAGAACCATTGGGAAAACATGCAAGCTGTCACCGCCAGCGGTGTAGCCAAAGCCTTTAGTGGTTAGCGATTAGGTCAGTAGAGAGAAGTGAATGTTACCAGAAGCTCTTAGATTTCAAGTTGGATTGATTGACCAGATCTCAAAACCTCTGGGCCACATTCAGCGCCAACTCTCCGATGTCACGAACACCTACAAGCAAGGGACGCAAACCATGGTATCGGGCGCCGCTGGTATGGTGGGCGCGGGCTTTGCCCTGCAACAAGCCTTAATGCCCGCCATTGAAATGGACAGGGCGTTAGGTGAGGTGAAATCTCTCGGGGTAGCGGATGAGCAGCTTAAGCAGCTCAGCGATACGGCCCTGGAGTTTGCGGTGGACTATGGCAAGTCAGCCGCCGATTTTGTGGCCGCCTCTTATGATATTCAGTCGGCCATTTCGGGGTTAGGGGGCGATGAACTCCCACAGTTTACTCGCGCGTCAGGGGTACTGGCTGCCGCAACGAAAGCGGACACAGCAACCATCACCAACTATGTCGGCACCATGTACGGCATTTTCCAACATTCCGCCAACCAGATGGGGAAGGCGGATTGGGTCAATATGCTGGGTGGTCAAACGGCCAAAGCGGTGCAGATGTTCAAAACCACGGGCGATGGTATGTCATCGGCGTTCACCTCAATAGGCGCCGCCGCCACATCGGTGGGGGTTGGGATGACCGAACAGATGGCGATTTTAGGTACGTTGCAGTCCACCATGAGCGGCAGTGAAGCGGGGACTAAATACCGCGCGTTCTTAGCCGGCGCGGCCAAAGCGCAAGCCGCCTTGAACATGCAGTTCACCAATGCCCAAGGTCAAATGCTGCCGATGATCGATATCTTGAACCAAATCAAGGGACGCTACGGGGAAACCATCTCGGTTGCCGAAGCCGCAGAGCTGAGCAAAGCGTTTGGCACGCAAGAAGCGTCGGCGATGATCCAACTATTGATGCAAAACACCGATGGGCTCGCCACGTCAATAAACGAGCTCGGCAAAGTCAAAGGACTTGATGTGGCTGAGCAAATGGCGGGCGCCATGACCGACCAATGGGAGCGGTTAGAGCAAGGCGTGTTTGCCATCAGTGCAGCTTTTGGCTCTGTGCTTCTTCCTGCCATCTTGCCTGTTGTTGGCGGCATGGCCGAAGGCGCGACCGCCATCGTTCAATGGACTCAGATGTTCCCGAACCTATCTAAATACATTGGCTTTGCAGCCATGGCGATTTTAGGTGCTGCGGCAGCTGGCGGTGCATTTACCTTGATGATGGGAGTGGGCAAACAAGTGATGGCCACTTACCTGCTTACCATGAAGTTGTTCGCGGGAGTGAGCGCTTTGCTCACTCAAGGCTTAGGCGCTTTTCGTGCTGCGATGCTCGCCGCGAACATCGCCATCGCTGCCAATCCGATTATTTTAATTGTGGGGGCGTTGATAGCTGCAGTAACCGCTGTGGGTGCTCTGATTTATTACTGGGATGATTTGAAAGCCTCGTTGGGGGATAACGCGGTATTTAAGGCCATTGAATATATCGCTGATGCAGCTATGCGGGCGGTATCGATGTTGTTTGATGCGTTCAAGCCTTTGCTCAATATCGTGATGGAGCTGGGCAAGATACTGGGCGACGTTCTACTTCGCGGTTTTCAGGTGTTATGGGAAACCATGAAAGTCGGCTTTTCAGCGATTGGGTCGGTGTTATCAGGTGTGTTGGATGTGGTCGGTGTCGTGGCAACAGGCGTGGGCTGGGTGATTGCGAGCGTCATTGGCTCGATAGGTTTTCTCATGAATGGGTTTACCTTTGTCTTTAAAGCCATTGCTGCCGGTTGGCAATGGGTAATGAGCGGCTTTAGCGATACCAGCGGGTTTGCCTTTATTGAGCAAATGGTCGGGCGCTTAAAACAAGGCTTTGCTGACTTAGCGTTGGGCTGGCAAACATTGATCGCTTCATTGCATGACACGACGTGGTTCCAATTATTAGAAGGGGCGATCACTCTTATCACCCTGCCATTTCAAACCCTTTTCAATTTCCTATCGGCGGGATGGCAATGGGTAATGAGTGGCTTTACCGATACCAGCGGCTTTGCCTTTATTGGCCAAATGGCTGACGCGATGCGCAATATCTTTGGCAGCGTGTTCAGTTGGTTCACCGATAAATTAGCGGGCATTTGGGAAAGCCTCAAAGGGCTGGTTGATTGGTTGCCTGGTTTGGGTGATGAGGAGGACACCACGCCGGTGAAATCCAAGTCTGTGCAAAGCGCAGTGCCTCACACTCAAGTCCAGCCAGGTGGCGCGGCCAAGAGCATTGCCCATTATCAAACGAGTTCAACCAATTACGGCGGTGTGGCGATTTACCCCACTTACATGAGCAGCCCACAAGACATGGCGAGTGAATTAGAAATGGCGGCAGGCTAATGGCGGAGTACGTGTATCAAGACATCTTAATTGAAAACGGTGACGTGGTACTCGATGCAGGTAGAAACCCTGTATTGATCCAAGACCGAGCGGTCATTGCTCAAGACATCAAACACGCGATCATTGAAAGCAACGTAGCCATCCACTTGATTGCTGAGCGCAGCCCCGCGAAAAAAGCCGATGCGCGTACACAGTTAGAGCTGTTAGTGGAAGAAGACGTTCGTTTGGTGCCTGGGACGGTGCGCATCGAAGAAGTGAGTGATGGGCAATTGTATATTTTTGCAGAGACGGTGCAATTTGGCCGCGTAACAACAGAGGTGCAGGTTGACTGATATTCCGAAACCCAACTTTACCGAGCTGGCGAAAAAAGCGGGGTTACCGCTTGAGGCGTCAGAGTGGAAAGCGACGCTCAAAGAAGAAGCGGCGAAGCAGGGCAGCACCATCGCTAACGACTCTCAATATTCGCCATTTTGGCGCTTGATTGAAACCATGGTGATTGGCCCGACGGTGTGGTTAGTGAACCGCTTTTTGGTGGGGTACGTGTTGCCCAACATGTTCGTGGCCACGGCCAAAGACAAATGGCTCGACCTGTGGGCGTGGCAGTTCAACGTGAAGCGCAAACCCGCCACCAAAGCCGTTGGGCAGGTCGTGATTCACCGAGCCGCGCAGCAAGGGCCAGCGATAGTAGTGCCCAAGGGCACAGTGATACAAACTGACCCGATTAACGGCGCGGTGTATCGAGTGCTACTGAGCCAAGATACGACGTTGCCGGAAAACGCCGCTTCAATCATTGGCAGAGTGGAGGCTGAGCACCATGGCGCCGCCTTTAACTTAGGCGAAGGCTACTTCCATGTCTTAACGTCGGCGGTTCCAGGTATTAGCCGCGTAGTGAACTCGGCCGATTGGTTGATTAACGCGGGCGCGGATGAAGAAACCGACGACCAACTGAGGGTGCGTATTCGCAATCAGTTCAGTGGCGTGGCGAAATGGCACATCGATGCGGCGTATCGCTCATTGCTGATGCTGCGCGCCGGCATCAACAGCGAAAACATTTACTTCGAGCACAACGCGCCGCGAGGGCCTGGCTCGGCCAACGCTTATATCTTGTTGGACTCGGGTGAGCCATCGCCGCAAATGCTGGCGGATTTAAACGCGCACATCAACCAAGAAGGCAATCATGGCCATGGCGATGACCTTAAGGTGTACGCCATGCCAGGCAATACCATCACGGTGACGTGTCGAGTCTGGGTGGCGCGCCTGTTGTCTGCTGAAGAAAACGCGCAACTGAAAGCGGACATGGCGCTGTTTATTGGCTCGGCCTTTAGGCAAAACACCGATTATCAGGCGACCAAAACCAAGCCTTCCTCGCGCTTTAGTTTTTCGAAGTTAGCGCAAGAGCTGCACGGTGAGTTTCCCGTCTTGGCGTCGATTGAGTTTGACAATGCGGACCTGAGCAATGGCATGGAAGTGCCAAGAATGAAGCAGTTGGAGATACGCATTGAAACGGCCTAACTTTACGCTCAAGCATTGGATGGGCAAGGGCGAGCTCTACAAGCTCGGCCAAGCGCTGCTCGGCTATTGGTCTCACGTTCAAGACATCTTGGAGTGGCCGCTGAGGCAGCTAGACCCGATGGTCGCCCCGATTGAATTGGTGGACTTGATGGCTTGGCAGCGAGACATCGAACGTTTGCCACAAGAGCCCGAGCACATCTACCGCATTCGAGTGAATTTTGCGTACGCGTTTGCTATCGGAGGCGGCTCAGAAGTGGGCTGGGAAACCATGTTCGATAGGTTGGGCTATCCCCATATCGAAATCGATGAGCGACTCGGTTATTACCCCTGGGATGTGGTGAGCGTGAAAGTGCAAGACCACGATTTGAATCAAGTCCCTGGTTTGATGGACGCCTTGGTTCGTCAGTATGGCAGAACCTGCCGTCGATACAGCTTTGACGTGACCACGGCGGCGTACCCGCATATTTCGGTGGCTGAGTTCAGTCATACCCATGAAACCTACAGCGCATCAATAGGATAAATTATGGCCGTCATTACTCTGGCAGGCGAGCAGCTGATCGCTCGAAAACAACACGCCAAACAACCGTTGGTGATCCGCGAATTTGTGTTGGCCCATGTGCCTAACCTCGACCCGAAGACGCCGCCACGACGCGACCAATCTCTGCCGTCAAGTCGTCAGATTGTCTATCGAAGTGCGCCGACGCGCAGTGCCTGCGTGAATGACAATGAGGTGGTGTACTCGCTGATTTTAGACAACACCGTGGGCAACTTTGCTTTCAACTGGCTTGGGCTGGTGAGCGAAGAAGGGGTGTTGGTGTCGGCCAATCACATGGTAGTGCAATCCAAACGTAAGAGCCAAGAGCGCACTGGCGAAGAGGGCAATAACCTCACGCGTAACTTCTTGCTGAAGTTTTCGGGCGCTCAAGCCATCACCCAAATCACGGTGACCCCAGAGACGTGGCAGTTTAACTATGAAGCTAAGCTGGATGACATGGACACCTTGCTTGCTCAGCTAACCGTCGGTCTCATTGAGACCCAAAAGGAGGTGGTTGAACAAAGCTATGAAAACTTGAGGCTGTCAGACGCTAATCGTGTTTTGGGGCAGCGCTTAGAAGTCATGGACGCGGAAGCGAACGCGCGTGAGCATCAGTATGACGAGCAGAGGCTGGCAATCAGTCGGGCACATCAACGAGCAGAGCATCGGCGCTTTGATATGGATGTGTCTTTGACCACAGCATTATTCACTTCACAACAGAATGCGATTCAACAAGCGCAAATGCTGATGACGTTAAATGAAAAAATCAGAGAAATGGAGAAATAACATGAGCCATACCGATACTTTATTAACTCAGGCCATCAACGCGTCACTGCAACAAACGCAAGCCAGTCAGGCGTTGGCGGCAGAAGTGAATCAGAAAATGGCGGGCATCGATAAGTCCGTATCGGACGCACAAAAAAAGGCACAAAGTGCGATTGAAGCAACGGCGGATAACTTGGGCTTCATGGCGATTAATTACAATGCTGACATGAGAGACTTTTATGTCGCAAAGCAGCCCAATAAACAAGGTGTCATTAATCAAATCCCAATTGGCTGGGGCGTTAAGCCGGATTTTTTAGAGTGTTGTCATTTGGAAATGATTCCTGCGGTCTCGGGGTCAGTAGCGGTGGAGCGACATGAAGAAGTGAGGGCCTTACTCGACTTCATGGGGATAGGCGCAGACACCAAACATTGGTCTCGCTCCTTCAACATATTAAAAATCAGAGTACTTGATACATCGTTCATCGAGCGAACCAGTTATGACGCCCATATTGCTGACCAGCATCTCAGATACGATCCTGCGACCTCTTTCCTTCGCTACGTCAAAGTGATCGGTAAAACTTCAGTAAGGTGGTTGGGAGGGGATACGAATGGGGAGTGGGTACAGCTACGAACGGTAGTGAAAGGTACGCCAGGCGCCTCAAAATATCGACATGTCGATTTTACTTTCGATGACAAAACAGAAGTGGGTGATGTGGTCATGATTGCGTTGCCGAGCGTCGTGCCTGGCATTTGGCCAGAAGGTCGAAAGCATTCAAGGTTGTATAACCTGAAAGACCATTTCACGAAAGTCATTGCAAAAAAACACGCTTAATAAGGGGACAACATGACCATACTGATTGTGACTACAGATGGGTTAGTGGAAGAAGAGTGGCTAGAGGTTCGAGAGCGTCGCGATGCGCTCATTGCTCAAACCGATTGGGTGATGATGCCAGATGCGCCGCTCAGCGCTGAAACCAAAGAAAGCTATCTGGCCTACAGGCAAGCACTGCGAGACTTACCGCAGGCGTACAGCTCAGCCGAAGAGGTCGTATGGCCATTGAAGCCAGGGCGATAGTATGCTCATTCTTAATGGTGCTCAGCTCCCATTAAAAAACCTGCGCATTGGCGTTCGTCAGCAATTGGCTGGACAAGACATGTCCGGCCAAACCTCGGCCACTGACCAAGCTGAAATGGGCAGCAAGGGTAAAATACTCACGGTGAAAGGCGTGATCCCTTTTACGAAAAGCCAGTTATTAACTCACTTGTTCAGCATGGCGGAAGCCCAAGACAACGATGCGCGCCAAATCTATCGTATTAGTAACCAAACCGCAGAAGCTCTAAAGATTCGCCAAGTGAAATTCCAAGGCGTCGTGCGCGCCGATGAACAAGAATCTCACCGCCAGTGGAGCGTGTCGTTTGAGCTGGTCGAACACCTATCGGTACCAGAGCGAGTCGAACAGCGTCAACCGGATAAGCCCGCCGCGCAGCAAAAAGTGCAGGGCGTAAAAACGCCCGTTGAAACCGGACAAACTGAAGACGTGCCGCCCGATACGCAAGTGGAGTTAACTGGCGTGATGAAGGTGCTGAAAAGCGTGGATAACGCACTGGCGTAAACGAGGGTTAACCATGACCATCAATAACAAATTTCTTTGCCGTGCGTATGTGGGCAAGCAGAAAACCAAAGTAAAAAGCCACCGCATCGTTTTCAGTCACAATACGCCGGGTCGATGTGAGCTGTCGGTGGAAGGTAACCCAGAGCCCAACACGCTCATCGCGATTGATTTAGGGTGGGGGGATGACATAACGCGCGTCTTTCTGGGTTACATCGAGCGCGTACAACCTTCTGAAAAAGGGTGGTCAACTGTGTTCTGCCGTGAGCTCGCAGCCATTCTTTATCAGCCGCTCAATATCATCTTGCGTCACCCAACTCTCATGCAGCTTTTAAGCGAGGTCACCAACCAAACGGGGCTGCAATTTGTGGTACCGGAGAAAGCCTACAGCCAAACGGCCATTCCTTGTTTCTACAGCGATGGCAATGGCTATCGTGTGATTGACGAGCTGGCTCAGGCATTTAGCATCGATGACTTGTTCTGGCAGCAGCAAGGCAACGGCCAAGTGTATGTCGGAAGTTGGGTTGATTCATTCTGGGCCGAAAAGCCCGTCACGTTGCCCAATGCACTCATGACCAACCACACGGCCAACAAGTCGGTAAAGATACCGGCTATCCCAAAGCTTAAGCCAGGTGTTGTGATAAACGGCCTTCGATTAGTGGGCGTTGAGTTTGAAGGGACGGAGGCGAAGCTGACATGGATGTAAACACCATCAAGCGAATCATCTTTAGGTTGTTCCCTGAGTTTACAGGGCGATGGCACTTGCCACGTTGGGGAAAGGTCGTAGCACTGCCAGAGCTACCTCAAGAGGGCGATTTATCCGATCGCTTCTACCCTCACTACGCGGTGGATGTGCAGCTACTCGATGAAAAGGGCATGGAGTATGAAGATAAATCACCACTGCAGGCGGTACCACTTCCAGTTCCCGGTCTCGGTGACCATGCGGGACGTCTAGAGCCGCCGGCTATCGGCAGTATTGTTGAGCTCGGGTTTATGTTTGGCCAACCCGACAAGCCCTTTATTCGTTGCGTGCTACCCCTTGGGTTCAAGCTGCCAGGCATTAAGGAAGGCGAAAGCCGCTATCAACAGCGAAAAGGCGTGTATCAATTAGTCGACCAGGAAGGCAACTTCGAACGTAATACCGACCAGGCCGACAAGCTTGAATGCCTCACTCAACAAATCAAAGTGCTCGAAGATAGAATCGCAGAAATTGGCGGTAACCACACTGAAACTGTCAAAGGCAATAGAACCATCAAAGCGAAAAACATCACCGAAGACGCCAACACCATCAAGTTCAATGGCGGAAAAGGCGTGTGTACTGGCGCGAGCATTTGCCCCTTCATGGGAAAACCGCATGTCGACGTATCAACCACCGTTTATGCAGGGAAGTAGCAATGGCAATAAGCAAAGCATCATTAAAGCAAAAGATAGAAACAGAACTGAAAGCCAAAGGCTTCGTGCTCGATGGTGAGTTCGCCATGGCAGGCATGATGGCAGAAGCGATCGCCAATGCGGTAGTGGATGAAATCACACAGAACGCTCAAGTGGAAGTCACGGGCGGCAGCTCAGCCGGAAGCTACAAAGTAACCTAAACACATACCACATCATCACCAAGCGCCCACTAGGGGCGCTTTTCTTATATCTAAAGCCAATGCGTAGCTACAGGCTAGCGCCACGTAAAGTAGCATTCAGGTGACGGAATCCGCACTCCTCCTCCCCACCTGCGACACTTTCGAACTGATTTTTTCGCAATTTTGATTTGGTGAAAATCGACGGGGTTAGGCGGGGCGGTGATGATGCTGCAAAGCCTTTTGTGATAAGGGGTTCGGCTTAACCTTTAGGCGTCTTAAAATGGATTATAGAGCGCCTAGTAGAATTTCTATCATTGCGTTTTCTTTCAATAAATTTCAATTGTGACGATCTAAAAAGATCTTACTGTTATTTTTAAGTTGTTGATTTTAAATGTGGTAAGATGTTTTCTGTCAGACTTTTTAACGATCTGATGTATAGGGTTAAAGATCCGCTTTCAGGAGCTTAAGCCTGATAGGACAAGGCTTTGACGTTAATCTGATAGTAATTCTGTTTTTTCGAAATTGTTCATTGGATTAGTCTGAAAAAGAGAACGGCAAAAGAGAGTCAAGCAGTGACGGAAAACTTGATTTTTCCATGTATATTTAAGGCTTTATGAGTGATCAATCTAACTCGTCTATGTCCCACAGCGTGTTTAGAGCGTATGAAGCTATCATGAGAACTATTTGGACAATTTATGTTTTTCAGAAAAATCTGTATTTAGGGATGTAGGTACAGAACGATACATCTTAAATCATTGTTAGTTATGGTAAAAAAGATGTATTGTTTACGCCATTAAGATACTAGACAGAATTATTCTGCCTAAAGAGGAAGTATGGAATCTGTTTACAATGTTATTCAGGAAAACCCTGATTATTTTGCTTGGGCGTTCGGTGTGGTTAACGTGCTTTGGGGGTTGTTTGTTTATTTTAACAAGCAGAGCCATGACAAAGCGTTAGAAAACTTGAAGCATAAATTGTCGGTGGAAGCTGAGAGAAGGAAAAAAGTATTCGAACTTAAAGCCACGCAGTACGAATCATACGTGTCTAATCTTGATGCCTTTGGTAAAAAGTATCAAGTAGATCTTCCTGCAAAGATGCAACCAATTGTCGACCAGTATTTCAAAGATTATTTAGCTGCTGCACAAGTTGGAGACAAAGAAAAAGAGCGTGAAGTTGTGTGCTGGTTTGGGTCAAAAGTTTCTGAAGTAATGCGCGATGGTATGGAGGACTTGATGAAACTACAGTCAGAGTCTAACAAACTAAAACTCACCGCAACCGACCAGATGATTGAAACATTCGCACGTTTGGAGGCCTTAACTAAAGCATCTTTTGATAAGTCCAACGAGTTCATGAATAAATTTCTAGAAATAGTTTTATCTCAAAATAATGAGTTATCTGCAAAATTTCAAAGTGAGTTGGCCGCCCTTGGATTAGAAACGCAAGCAACGGCTAAAGAACTGATGGAGTTGATGAGGAAAGAGTTGCAAATAATTTAGGTATAACAGATTGTTTAAGAGTGATTCGCAACACTTGGCACTTTTGCTTCTACTTCAAATTTAGTGTCGATGGCACAGTGATTTGGATTTAAGTGAAGGTGCTGTTCACCCCTTAATTGGATGTTAGGGCTATAAGAGGAAACTATGAAGAAAAATACGAATAATAATATCCCCAGTGGGATAAAAAGACCCATCAACAACTTCGGGGAGAAAAAGGACCCGAAAGGTGATAGTACACGTATCCCAGCACTTATTATTGGTGGTGCACTCATTGGTAATTGGATCGCTCCAGGGGTTGGCGGAGCTGTTGTCGGTGGTATTGTAGGTGGTATTGTTGGTCGTAATAAGCCTGATACAAAGAAAAAAAATAGTGGTGATTAATTATGGATATCATCGCAAAGCTTATTCTTCTGGGACTATGCCTCGTTCTTATTTATATCGGCTTGGCGTTTTATAAAGAACGAACAAAAACAGATTTAACTGAAGCTGTTACCATCATTTTGTCTGCTGCTGGTTTGGTGTCATCTGTCGATTTAGGGGTAATATCTATTTTCAACCCTGAGTCATTTGTAGGACAGTTGGCGGATCAACGTATTCCAGTTGGCATCGGTGCATTTGCTGTTTTTTGGGTATCTTTTCAAACAATATACTGCATATTCGAAAAACACTACAAATGTGATGAAAACCTCCGTGTAAGGGTGCAAGAATAGCTCTATCAAAGCGTCTTGGCATTATTGGTTTGATTTAGCTTTAGTATTTACGGCACAATGATTTTGGTAGGGTGGTTTGCGTTACTAACCACTTAAAGCGGCGAGATGTGATAAGGAAAGTATGTCGTATAAAATTGAAGATTGGCGAAATCGCTATTCTGAGCGTTCTGACCTTTCGACTGGGTTAGTCCATCTAACACGAGCAAAGGATAAGGCATCTGTTGCAGCCCTAATGTTTAAAATTTTAACAGAGCAATCCTTGAAAGGTAGCTCTACTGAACAAGGCTTTATTGTTGGTAAAGACACAGCAGTTTGTTTTCAGGATGCACCTTTGAGCTCAGTTTGCCAGAACACTTGGTTTGAGCAAAAATTGAGAGCTAGTGGGCATACGAAAAAAACAAGGTATCACCCTTGTGGTTTCATGTTTCCGAAACAAAAGGTGTACACAAGTGGCGGTCGTCCAGTGATATACGATAAAACAGCTGAAGCTAAGAGGTATTTACCCAAATCAGAATGGTGGCGTATCGTAAATTTTGATCTTTCAAATCCAAACTTTATCATTGACTGGACACATGAGCGTGAGTGGCGAGTAAAAGGTGATTTTGAGTTTTGTATTGATGAAGTAACTCTGCTTTTTACTAAGAGCACGACGTATAAAGCGTTCATTGAACTATGTGATAAAAACGACAGACCTTTCTACAAGGAAGTCGCGGGTGTTATCAATATGCAGAATGTACTGTTCTAGAAATTATCACATAACAATTTAAGAGTTGTTCCCACGCTTGGCATTTTTGGTTTGGTTCAAATTAGGTGTTTACGGTGCTCAAATTGAGTGCTGTGGTAGCGTGGCTCACACTTTAACTGGGCGTTGCATTAAATTTGAGTTTGTTAAGTAAATGAAGTTAATCGAAGAAATTATCCAGCTGTTAAGTTCTGGCGAAAGCAACTTAAAAGTAGCATTGTTAAAAACAAAAGTACTACTTCATCAGTTAGGCGAGAAAGAGCTTTTAGATTGGGTTGATCATGAGCTCAGAGGATATGGAAGTCGTGAGTCTGTCCCCTCATACAGAAAACTGCATCTTACAGTCAAAGGCAATTTGAGTAATTCTGTGTACAGATACCAGAATCAACCTCTGCCTTTGATGCACTTAGATGATGAGATACGTGAACAGCTAAACACTAAATACTTGATGGACAGCATTGCTGTTGTCGAGCAGTATTCTACTAAAGAAAATTTACAGGTAAGTATCGCACCTGAGTTCTACCCACTTTTGTCTGAGGGCTTTGATGTTAGCTATGGTGTAGAAACCGCTTGGGCTGTTCATTCTGTTGGTGCGATGACACAAATATTGACAGAAGTTACGACTAGGCTTTTAGATTTCGTTTTGGAATTGTCTGAAAAATTTCCAAATGAAATGGAGTTGAGTGATATGAAAACAAGAGCGAAAGAGGTTGGTGTGTCAGATTTATTTAACAATACAGTTTTTGGTGATAATGCCACTATCGTAGTTGGTGATTCAAACACGCAAACTATTCGTAATACCGTAAATAAAAATGATATGGCTTCCTTATTCGAAGTCCTCAAACAAAATAAAGTTAGTGATGATGATATAGAGTTACTTCAACTTGCAATAGAAGCAGATAAAAATAGTGCGAACCTAGAATCTGGGAACTTTGGTTCAGCCGTATCGGGCTGGATGGGCAAAATGGTTTCTAAAGCAGCATCAACGTTATGGGATGTTAAGGTTGGTGCTGCTGGTAGTCTGTTGGCTACAGCCATCGGCAAGTACTATGGGTTTAATTAATAACAAACTGTTTAATATTGATGCGCAACCCAAAAATGGCGACACAAAAATGTGTCGCCATTTTATCGCCATAAATCGGATGCTCTCAAAGTAAGCAATTGATTTTAAATTAATTGTTTATCTAGTCAGTATTACTTAGTGTAAGACTGTGCGATGTTGTCGATACGGTCGTTAGCACGCTCCGCTTCTTCTTTTGCTGCCATCGCGGCTGCAGAAGCTTTTTGAGCTTTCATCTCTGCTGCAGCTTTTTCACTCTTAAGTGTTTCGACTTCGCTTTTAAGCTGAGCAACTTGGTTAGTTAGTTGTTCCATTTTCGACATGGTCGCTTTTTCTGGCTCTGAAGAACAACCGGCTAAAATGAAAACTGAGGCTGCAGCAGCGATGAACATCTTATTCATAAGAACTCCTTGATTATTTTTCATCAAAAGTTGCGCTATACACTCTTTGTCATATAGTCGCTTCCTCACTGATTGTAGCGACAAATTTTTTAAGCACAAAAAGTATTACTAGAGAAAGAGCTAAATTTTTGAGTTAATTAGCTAACCGTCACGTTCTGTCTCATTTGTGAGGCAAAGGTTTTGACCTAGTCTGAAAAGACATCACTTTGCTAGCAATGTATAAAGCCTCTTCGTTAAAGATAGTTGAAGGGATAAATTTACTGTGATCTGTATCCTTATAAAGTACTTTCGCGGTATCATGTTGCGTTAAATTAATTTTATTCAATACCATCATTCTTGGAGAGTCCTTTGCACTTTAAAGATTTAGGCTTAGATAACCGCTTACTGAAGAACTTAAAACATTACGACTTTAAGAAAGCAACAGAGATCCAATCGAAAGCGATCCCTGTTGCTATTGCCGGTAAGGATCTATTGGCTTCATCAAAAACGGGTTCAGGCAAGACATTGGCGTTTGTGTTACCAATGATTCACAAAGCATTAAAAACCAAGGCGTTTTCTGCTCGTGATCCTCGTGGTGTAATCTTGGCTCCTACTCGTGAGTTGGCTAAGCAGGTGTATGGCGAATTGCGTAGCATGCTTGGTGGCCTGTCTTACGAAGCCACACTTATCTTAGGTGGTGAAAACTTTAACGATCAAGTTAAAGCTCTACGTAAGTACCCTCGTTTTATTGTTGCGACTCCTGGACGTCTTGCGGATCACCTTGAACACCGCTCACTGTTTTTAGATGGTGTTGAAACGCTGATTCTTGATGAAGCAGACCGAATGCTTGATCTAGGTTTTGCTCCAGAGCTGCGTCGTATTGCAAACGCGGCTAAGCACCGTCGTCGTCAGACTTTAATGTTCTCTGCAACATTAGATCACGCTGAAGTGAACGGCATTGCCAATGAAATGCTAGAGGCACCTAAGCGTATCTCGGTAGGTGTTTCTAACGAGCAACATTTAGATATCACTCAGAAGTTTTATTTATGTGATCACCTTGATCACAAAGAAGCGATTTTAGACCGCGTATTAGAAGAAGCGGAATACCGTCAGGTAATGATCTTCACAGCAACTCGTGCCGACACTGATCGACTAACAAACAAGCTGAATGAGAAGAAGCTTAAAGCTGTCGCACTAAGTGGTAACCTAAACCAAACGCAGCGCAATACGATCATGAGTCAGTTTGAGCGTGCTGTTTACAAGATCTTGGTAACGACCGATGTTGCTTCTCGCGGTATTGATATTCCAAACGTAAGCCATGTTATCAATTTTGATATGCCAAAGCACACCGAAGAGTACGTTCACCGCGTTGGTCGTACTGGCCGTGCTGGTAACAAAGGCGATGCGATTTCTTTAGTTGGTCCAAAAGATTGGGATAGCTTCAAGCGTGTTGAACTTTACCTTCAACAAGATTTAACTTTCTCAGTGCTTGAAGGCCTAAAAGGCAAATTTAAAGGTATTCAACCGCGCAAACCTACTTTTGCTAAAGGCGGTCCTGCGAAGAAGAAAACCAATATTCAAGCTAAGAAAACATCGAAGAAACCAGTTAAGCGTGATAAGAGCTTCCACCAGAATGTGGCAGTGGGTGATACCGTGTTTATCCCTAAGAAGAAAGTGGCGCCAAAAACTAACGACGAGTAATTAACTCGTGTGAGATAAAAGCTAATGTTTATAAAAACAGAACTTTATAAAAGTTAACGTAAATAAAAACCGCCTGCTGGCGGTTTTTTTTGTGTCTGACTTCTGTGCATGAGAGGTGCTACCTCAGGTTACAGAGCCATTTTGTCGGCTTTAGAAATCAAAAGTCGAGAATGAAAGAGCTAAGATATGGTCGGCAATGTATTTATGCATGGCGGTGGTTGGGTGCGTCACGCCCCAGAATACATAGCTGTCTGAACCATAGGTTGCACAATCATTAGTTAAGCTATGGCTTTTCAGGTAGTCGGTCGCTGAGCTTCTATTGATATCAAGACATGCATCGCTTGCGTTTCGAAAGCCATGTTGTTGTGGGTTATCGGTAATGCTAGCGAACAACGCACTAGCGTCGAACAGTACCACGTTTTTTCCTATACCTTGGTAATAGTCAGCTTGGGATTTGATGAACTGGTTGAATTCTAAAATCTTACCACGAACGTTAATAATCTCTTGCTCGGTTGAGTATTTAAATTGAGGTGCCTTGGTCGCATCGGGTAAGGTGAACAGCAAGATATTGTTCGCACCAGATTCGGTTAAGCGGATCAGCGCGCTACTGAAGTCAGCTTTTACATCTGCAACTTCTCGGTTGTAGTTCATGAAATCATTGAGACCAAACTCTAAAGTAAATAATGAGTTTTCTGGACGATAGTTTTTAGCTAGTTTCATGTAGGTCAGATAAGAGGTGACTTGATCATAAACACCTGTTATCGCGACATATTGATTGGTACCTGCTGCTCCGCCCACAGCCCAGTTATATAGAGGTACATCCTTGGCTTTAGCCAAATATTCAGTCCAGACTAAACCATTCGAAAAGTGTCCTAAAAACCACGAATCAGCGTTCGGGAAAATCCATTGAGAACCATTAAATAAGTTACCAGTATCAGAAAGACTATCACCAAAAGTAACGATACGGTTGATGGTGTTGGATTGAATGGCGTTATCGTTGGTCCAAATTGAGTGGTTGTAAGAGAAGCGGTTGTCTGCCGCAAAATAAGTGATATCGGCAACGTCGTGTTGGATGTCGAGTGTCTGTTCACAACGCTGTTTGATTTCAGATTGTGAGGTATCACTGTAAAACATATTTTTGAATGAGACGGACGACCACCAATATCCGTTGATCGTGTAATAGTCCCCGTTTTCTTTTTTCGCCCATTTCCAGTCTGTGACGGCTGAGTCATGAGATGCATCGGTGCGATACCAACATCGGACGTAAGAGTTGGTTTCAGAACCTTGTGTGCTGAGTACTTGAGCAGAGGTAATGGATTCAGGTGTTGGTGTTGAATTTTCAGCAGCATAGGCACCAAAAGGTACGGTTAACGCGAGTATCAAAGCCATGTATTTCATCACTGTGTTCTCTTTTTATGTGTAAGTAAGCCGAATAAACGTTGTTTATTGTTGATAACTGAGTAACTAAATCACTCGTACGACCTATATCTAAAATTGATGGTTCTCGTCAATTTATTCATAGTGCCTGTGTTTTATAACTGGCATAAGCATCAAACTTCCAACGACTTTTTGGTTCTTGTTCTCGGAACTTAAGAGTCAATAATTAACACGCCATCTTGGTTAAATGTTATTTTAATCAATACCTTATTGTTATTTTTATTGTTTATTCTTCGCCAGTCTAATGTTAACCCCAATTGTTTATTTTAATATAAACATCACAAATATCGAGTCACTCTTTTTGGTTTTATAAAATAATCACTTACGGTTCCGTTGCTCATCAGAGGTCCAACCTATTTAAGGAAAGAGCATTGAAAAAGATATTAATTTGGACGATAGCCTGCCTATCCAATTTTGGCGTATATGCCGGAGCGAGCGCATCGGCGTTAGAAGTAAGTGGGTACACTGAAACCAAATATCCTATTGTGTTGGTACATGGCTTATTTGGGTTCGATACGTTAGCTGGTGTGGATTACTTCTATGGGGTGCCTGAATCCTTAACCAAAGATGGCGCGAGTGTATACGTTGCACAAGTATCAGCGACAAATAGCTCAGAGGTTAGGGGAGAGCAGTTACTTGCTCAAGTCGAGACACTTCTAGCAGCAACAGGAGCAGATAAGGTCAACCTTGTCGGGCATAGTCATGGTGGCCCGACGGCGAGGTATGTGGCCTCAGTGAGACCAGACCTTGTCGCATCGGTAACGAGTATTGGCGGCGTTCATAAAGGTTCAAAAGTGGCAGATTTAGTCCGTGGAACGGTACCTGAGGGTTCGGTTTCAGAAGGGATTGCAGTTAAGTTGGCTGGTGGTTTGACGACACTCATCAATCTACTTTCTGGTGGTTCTGATCTAGAACAAGATGGCTTGGCATCATTAGAAGCGCTGACCACAGAAGGCTCTCTTGCTTTCAACCAGTTTTACCCTGAAGGGGTTCCAACCTCTGCATGCGGTGATGGTGAGTGGCAAGCCAGCAACGGTGTTTATTACTACTCATGGACAGGGTCTTCCACTTTTACCAACCTTCTGGACCCGACCGATGCGGCGATGACTGTGCTTGGATTAGCGTTTGATGAACCGAATGATGGGCTTGTTGGAGCTTGTAGTGCTCACCTAGGTAAAGTGATTGGCGACGATTACAAAATGAATCATCTGGATGAGATCAATGGTTTGCTGGGCATACATCACTTGTTTGAGACTGACCCGGTGACGCTATATCGCCAACACGCAAATCGATTGAAGTTGGCTGGCCTGTAGGTCACATTGCCCATCAGTTAAGATCATAAGGAAAATATAATGAAAAAGACCGCCATTTTGTCGATAACCACGATAGCCCTGATGAGCACAGCGGCGGTCTTTTTATATCTAAAGAAGGAAGATACAAGTTCATATAATAACAACGAACAAAGCGCTTCTTCATTGAAGGTTAGCTCTCAACAAGATACCGAAATTGATAGTGCGTCAGCTAAAGACATGATGGAATATTTCGTGTCAGGCAATACAGAATTAACCCTCGAAGAGATTCGTTACAATGTGGCAAAACACTACAAGCAATCACAAGCAGGGGTGGTCGATGAAGCATTGTTCGCAAAGTATCTTGAGTACAAGTCGGCACTGACAGCATTGGATGTTCAATTCGACACCACCTCAATATCTGCAGAGGACTTACGTGCACTGAATCAAGCGTTGCTCGATCTCCAATCTCAATTTTTCAGTGAGAGCGAGGTTAGTATTCTATTTACCCATGACAACAGAATGAGGGAGATCGCTTTAGAAAAGTTACTTCTGAAACAAGAAGGGCTAGACGAGTCAGAATATCAGCAAAGGCTTGAGTCTTATTTATCTGAGCAACCCGATTATGTTCAGTCGAGTCATCAGAATCAGGTGTTACTCCAACGGCTCTCTAGCTCTGAAGGCCTCGATGAGCAGGGTAAATATTTAAAGAGAAGCGAACTCGTTGGTGAAGAAGCAACCCAAAGACTCCAAGCGCTCGATAAGCAAAGGGCGGACTTTGAAGGTTCGTTAGAGGTTTATTTTACAGAGCGAAATGACATCTTAAGTGATTCAGCACTCTCGACAACTGACAAACAAGAGACTATCGCACGGCTTCGGATTATGCACTTTCAGCCAGAGCAACTTCGTAGAGTTGAAGCGATTGAAAGGATCAGAGCTGCTGAGTCTAGTCAGTAATGTCTGGCGTATAAAAAAGCCAACTACTGATTATTCAATAGTAGGCCTAATAATATTTAAGATGGTCACTACAATTTATACATGTAAAGTAAGCACTTACATCTTAAGTTTTTATACCTTGAAACTTATACCTTAAAGTAATCCAACTGCCGCTTCTGCTGCTCGGCTAGGTTAGATAGCTCGTAGCTTGCTGCTGCTGCTTGAGTAATGCCGGTTACGTTTTGGCTTACTAGGCTGTAGATGTTTGATATATTACGGTTAATATCTGATGTCACTTGGCTTTGCTCTTCGGCTGCTGAGGCTACTTGAGTGTTGATTTCCGTCATGTCCGTTACCGAGTTAGCGATACCAGAAAGGGCGATACTCACTTCACTAGCAAGCGCTTGGTTTTGCTCTAGCATAGCCAGTGAATTGCTCATGCTTTCATTAGCGTTGCCAGATTGAATTTGCAAACCTTCGATAATGGTTTGGATCTCTTTGGTTGAGTCTTGAGTACGTGCCGCTAGCATTCGAACTTCATCGGCAACCACCGCGAAACCACGACCGCTTTCTCCAGCACGTGCCGCTTCAATGGCCGCGTTAAGCGCAAGTAGATTGGTTTGCTCTGAGATGCTTTGAATCACTTCAATTACTTTACCAATCTGTTCTGAGTGTTCTTTCAGTGTTCCCACAACATTCGCTGCTTCACTAAGCTGAATAGCCATTTGCTCATTGGCTTTGTTGCTTTCGTTAAACAAACTCATGCTATGCGTTGCCATCTCGTCAGCTTGCTTAGACGCCGAGTCTGCTTGCACGGCATTTTCGTTAACGTGAGAAGCTGTGCTCTCCAGTTGATTCACTGCAGAAGCAACTTGCTCAACTTCTTGCTTCTCTTGATCTGAGTTCGCGCTTGATTGCGTCATTACTGCTGCTAGTTCTGTGGAAGCAGAAGCGACTTCAATACTGATTCGAGAAAGTGAACTTACGGTGTCACGTAGTTGGTCTACCGATTGGTTAACGTCTTGTGCAAGGGCCGAGATTTCGTTATCGCCGTACTCTTCTGCTTTGACTAACAAGTTACCTTTAGCAACTTCACGCATGGTTGATTGAATATTACTGATTGGTTTAACAATGATGCTTGCGAGTACCCAGCTGATGGCTAGCGCGCCTGAAAGGATAATTAACAGAGCTACCGTTGCCGTATCCAGCGTATTGGTGTGTTGCTGACCATTGATGTCTACTTCTTGCGTTGCAAGTAAGTTGAGCTTTTTAGATAGGGTATTGATGGCTTGTACCATCTCGTTACCTGCATGACGGTATTGGTCAATGCCCACTTGGTAACGTGCATCGAAGTCAGAAGACAGAGCTGAATTACCATGTTTTGCCTTCAATAAAGGAAGCATTGTTGTACGAGAAAAGTCGACATAGTGATTCATCGCTTTACTCATCGCTGCTACTTCGTCTTGTATCCCCGGCACAGTATTTAAGGAGTTCAATAGACGAGTGTTTAGGTCGCGCTTTTCATTAAGAGTTTGAACCAAGGTTTTCACATCATCTGCATTGAACAAGCTGTAGATCGCTTTGATGCGCATACCGTAGCTGTTGTCGACGATTTCGCTGAGTTCTTCTTTATGTAGTATCAGCTGGTCTGTTGCGATAGATACCTCTTTAAAGGCATTTTCTAGTTTGTCACCACCGATAATAACCCCCGTCAAAAGCAATACGACGGAAAAGAGTACAGGTATTAGTATTTGTATTTTTATAGATAAGCCACTGAGAAGTTGGCGCATGTAATGTCCCTCTTTGAATAAAATAAATAGATGATAATTATTATTATTTGTTGGCGATTCTAACCAATGAGATTGATAATTCAATCAGTAATGGCTTTGATTTTGTTATATGCGATAGGTATTTGCTATACACGGTTATTTATTGCTCTAAATGTGCGTGTTTCTACTTATTTTTTACGGATATTTGACTGATAAATAAGGACATATATTGGTTAGTGTTCGATATAAATTGAGGGTTGTTGTGAGAAGTCGTGTCTGATTTGAGGTGAACTGTTCTGATAAATGAGTGAGCATTATAGGTATACAGTCATCAATTCATCGAGTAGGGGAGAAATCAGTCATTAATTTTCAGTTGTCATACAGGCTTCAATTAAGTGAAACACAACTGTCACATTAGGATTCTAAAGTGAGCATCGTTCAAGTAAAACACAACGGCAATAACGCCACTTAAGGAAATTTGTGATGAAAAAGACAGTTATCGGTGCAATCGCTCTTTTAGGTGCACTAACAGTGACTCCAGCTTCAGCTAAAGAAACTATTTCAGCAGTTGGTTCAAGCAGCGTGACTCCACTGATGGAAGTTTTCTCTGAAACATACATGAAAACGAATTCAAACGTATTTATTGAAGTACAAGGCCCAGGTTCATCTGCAGGTGTTAAAGCAGCTAAGAATGGCAGTGCAGATTTAGGTATGTCTTCTCGTAACCTTAAAGATAGCGAGAAAGAAGAAACACTAGTGGAAGAAGTTGTTGCTCGTGACGGTATCGCAGTCGTGGTTAACCCTAAGAATGGCCTTGAAGGTCTAACGGCTGAGCAAGTAACGGCTATCTACAAAGGCGAAGTAACAAACTGGAAAGACGTTGGTGGTGCAGACAAGCCAATCGTAGCTATTACGCGTGATACAGCATCTGGTACTCGCGGTGCATTTGAAGACATTATGTCTCTTAAAATGAAGATTTCTGGCACGAAAGTATCGGCTATCTCTCAACGAGCTCAAGTTGCTAACGGTAACGGTGCACTAAAAACAATGGTTGCATCTAACCCTTACGCAATCGGCTACATCTCTCTAGGTACAGTAGATAACTCGGTAAACGCGCTAGCAATTGACGGTACTGAAGCATCTGTAGACAACGTTAAAAACGGCTCTTACAAAGTAGCTCGTCCTTTCCTAGTACTTTACAAAGAAGGTCAACCTTCTTCTGAAACTCAAAAGTTCCTAGATTGGATGCTAACTGACGAAGCTCAGTCTCTTGTTGAGAACAAAGGCTACATTTCAGTTAACTAATCTATATCTCAATTAATTTAAATATTGCTCAGCCTACCCTTTCAGGCTGAGCCTTTTCTATCCCACTTCGAGTTAATCCGTACGCTGAGACAGCGTGTTAAGGATTATCGATATGTGAGACTTGTTATGACCATCGCAACGAATAGTGAACAGCTTATGAATAGCGAAGCGACTCAACTGAAACGCAGCTTACGTAAAAAGAAGCGCGTAGATTGGAAAGAGCGTATTTTTCACGGCTTATTTCTTACAAGCGCAATCATTGGTATCGTATCCCTTGCTGTGATTGCTTACTTCATCGTTAGAGAAAGTCTCCCTGCATTCCAAGAAGCAGGCCTATCGGGCATCGTTCTAGGACAAAATTGGCTACCACCGGCACTTTACGGTGTTGCTACCATGATTGTGGCATCTGTCGTATCGACATTAGGCGCGGTAGTAGTTGGTGTGCCTATTGGTGTATTAACGGCAATCTTTATTGCTGAAATCGCGCCAAAACGTCTAGCAGACATCATCCGTCCTGCTGTTGAATTGCTTGCCGGTATTCCTTCGGTAGTTTACGGCTTCTTCGGCCTAGTGATTATCGTTCCCCTGATTCAAAATGTGTTTCAAGTTCCTGCGGGTAACACGATCTTGGCAGGTATCATTGTACTGGGTGTGATGATTCTACCGACAGTAATCACGGTTTCTGAAACATCAATTCGTGCAGTACCAAGAACGTATAAAGAGGGTTCTTTAGCGTTAGGTGCTTCAAAGGTTTTTACCATCTTCAAGCTGCTCGTTCCGGCTGCTCGCTCAGGCATTATGACGGGTGTGATTCTTGGTATTGGTCGTGCTCTTGGTGAGACGATGGCAATCATCATGGTGATGGGTAATGCGCCAGCTATGCCTGAAGGTATTCTAGATTCAGCGCGTACTCTTACAGCGAACATTGCGATTGAAATGTCTTACGCAAGTGGCGTTCATGCAAGCGCATTATACGCGACGGGTGTTGTTCTACTGATATTCATCATGTCTCTAAACGCGATTCTACTTTACTTGAACCGCGAGAAGGCGAGGTAAACATTATGTCTTTAGATAACAACGCAACACCTCAAGCTAAATCAATGACGTCACAGGGTAGTAAGTTGGACAGAGTCGCGTTAAAGAAAGCTCGCGCACGTAAAGATGCAGTTCTGAGTGGTTTCATTTGGGCCGCTGCAGCTTTAACGGTTGGATTCTTATTCTGGATTATGTGGTACATCCTTTCTAACGGCTTACAGCACGTGGATTGGAAGTTCATCACAGATAACTATACACGTACAGGTGATGAACACGGTATTTTCCCGATGATCATCTCTACGATTTATATGGTTATCGCTTCGATCGCGGTTGCGGCGCCACTTGGTATCATGACGGCAATCTACCTGACGGAGTACGCAAAAGTCGGAAGTCGTTTAGTTAAGATCATTCGTTTTTGTACTGAGTCATTAGCGGGTATTCCGTCAATCATCTTCGGTTTGTTTGGTATGACATTCTTCGTGGCTATTTTAGGTTTAGGTTTCTCTATCCTATCGGGCGCGTTGACATTGAGTATCTTGATTCTTCCAGTGATTATTCGAACCACTGAAGAAGCGTTAATGGCCGTTTCTCAAACTTACCGTGAAGGTTCATATGGTTTGGGTGCTTCTAAAATCTACACAATCTGGCGTTTGATTCTGCCAAGTGCAATGCCAGGTATTCTCACTTCAGTTATTTTGAGTATTGGTCGTGTTATTGGTGAGTCAGCGCCAGTATTCTTGACCGCGGGTATGGTTGCTCGTATCCCAGATTCATTATTGGATTCTGGTCGTACACTAACCGTTCACTTATATAAGTTAACGACGGAGCTGTTTACCATTGAAGAATGGAATCAAGCATACGGCACTGCAACAGTACTGATTGTTCTTGTACTGCTGATCAACACACTCACTAAGTTGATCGCAAGACGTTTTAATACTGCAACTTACTAAGCAGGGTTTTCTAGAGCCAGATGAGCTCCTAAAACAGACACAGTACAGACTTTGACGAATTACGAGATTACGAATATGAACAAATTTGATATTAAAGACCTAGACCTTTTTTATGGCGACAATCAAGCACTTAAATCAATCAACCTGCCGGTACCTGAGCGCCAAGTGACTGCTTTGATTGGCCCTTCGGGTTGTGGCAAATCAACGTTATTACGTTGTTTGAACCGCATGAACGACCTTATTGAAGGTGTGAAAATCACAGGCCTTCTGGAGATGGATGGCGACAATATCTACGGCAATATCGATGTTGCTGACCTGCGTATTAAAGTAGGCATGGTTTTCCAAAAGCCAAATCCGTTCCCAATGAGCATCTACGAGAACGTAGCATACGGCTTACGTGCTCAAGGTATCAAAGACAAAAAGCACATTGATCAAGTGGTTGAAAGTTCACTTCGTGGTGCTGCTCTTTGGGATGAAGTGAAAGACCGTTTGAAAGCACACGCATTCGGCTTGTCTGGTGGTCAACAACAACGTTTGTGTATTGCTCGTACGATCGCGATGCAACCTGACGTGATTTTGATGGATGAACCTACTTCAGCACTTGATCCTATTGCGACTCACAAAATTGAAGAGTTGATGGAAGATCTGAAGAAAAACTTCACTATCGTTATCGTGACGCATTCAATGCAACAAGCTCGTCGTATCTCAGACCGTACGGCTTTCTTCCTTATGGGTGAACTTGTTGAGCACAATGAAACGAGCGTTATCTTCAGTGAGCCAAAAGATGATCGCACTAAAGGTTACGTAAACGGTGACTTTGGTTAATCGGTGTTTTACGTGTGGTGTTTAAGCGATTAGATACCTTTACACACTAACTGAAACGCAGGTTAGATAATCGAATAGAACAACAGAATTATCACTATAACTATAAGCGATGGAAGTTTTGCCCCACTTTAGGTGGGGCTTTTTTATGTGTCTAAAAAAGCCCCAATGTCGATGTGATTTTGGGCAGAGAATCCCATTTTTGTCGTCCTTCTCATGCTTGTGATAATGTTAAAGGTGAAACTGCGACCCGCTTAACATCTCATTTTTGCTTACATTGATTGCATATCAAGGCTTCTGTATTTTTGCTTTATTCTTAATCGCCAATGGAAGGAAGCTGTGCCTGTTAAAGCCTTTGCAAAACAAATATCTGCGACACGCGACCATCGTCTGTTGGCTGAGTCTCTTTTTGATTATCTGGTTAAGGTTCTAGCTCCCAAAGGGATTGGAATATTTGCTGAGCCAACGCCAGAAAGTGACGTATTACCGCTATTCTCCTACGGTGAGCTCACCTCATTGGCGAACTATCCTGCTACATTTTGGCCTTGGGTTGCTCAGTTCGATACCGCAGACGGGGTTTTGCCTATGGCTATCAACACCTGTAAGTGGGAACACATGAAGGTACTTGGCGGTGAGTCATTCATCATGATGCTCGACAATGCGCCGGCCTCCAGAACTTATTTAATTGTTCAAAATTGTTGTACAGAGCAGATCAACCAGACTTGTGATCAAGACCTTGACGTACTTCAGTTAGCCGCAGCCCGCTGGCAATGCATTCGAGCAGAAAAGAACGCAGTGCTAGAAATCAAACACAGAGACACACGTGAAGCTCAATACTTAGATGAGATAAAGCTACGTGAACTGTTTGTTGAGAACATGAAGCTGGTTCATCAGGTCGCGCTTGAACTGTCTAACCCTGAGTCACTGGATGCCTTGTACAAGGCATCGGTTGAAGCAGTTCGTGACCGTTTAGGTTTTGATCGAGCGATCTTCATGTTGCTTGATATGAAAAAGCGTTGTTTCAGTGGCACTTATGGCACCGACGAAGCGGGTAAAACCAACAGTGAACACCACACTCAATACGATTTGCATCAACTTGAAGCGGAATACATTGAAGCGCTGTCTGATAATCATACTAATCTAGTGATCATCGATAATGCTCCTTTGTATACAGAAGGTAAGGTGGTTGGGCAGGGCTGGAATGGCATGCTTATCTTGCGTGAAGGGGACAAGCCTGTTGGCTGGATCGCCATGGATAACTACATTCATCGTTCACCGATTACTAATTATCAAAAGCAGATGCTTGAGTCTTTTGGCTCCTTGCTTTCTCAGATCTACATTCGCAAGCGCCAAGAGCAGAACATACGTATGTTGCACTCGAGTATGGTTGAGCTGTCTCGATGCGATAGCGTCAGCGAAGTCTGTAAGTCCGCTGTTAGTTTTGCGATTCAACATCTAGGTATCGATCGACTGGCAGTTTTCCTTACGGACAAAAAGTGCAGTTATATGCAGGGTACTTGGGGTACTGACATTAAAGGCGATATTGTCGATGAGTCTTATTATCGCTCTGAGCTAGTGGAACGTGACATTGTCGCGGCAGCGCGTGCTTGTCCGAATCAAGTCGCGTTCGAAGAGTCGGTCCCTATTTACCACGATTTCAATATTGTCGGCGTTGGTTGGACGGCCATGACTATGCTCACCACAAACACGGGTGAGCCTATTGCGTTTATCGCTGCCGATAACTTGCTAACTCGTAGCCCGCTAACCTCACAGCTTCGTGAGGTAATACGTATCTTTGCTTCAAGCCTTGCTGAGGTGCTGCAAAGAACCATGGCTCAAGAAGAACTGAAAAAGCTCAATGAAACACTGGAGCAAGAAGTCAGTAAGCGCACCCAAGAGCTAGAGTTGGCGAATGAGCAATTGGATATCATTTCTAAGCTAGACCCTCTTACGCGTCTTGGAAACCGCCGTATGTTGTCGCAGGTTTTAGAAGACTTGAGTTGCAACGATCAAGGTGCGTTTTCCTCACAGAATGAAATTACATTTGGGTTGATTCTTGTCGACCTTGATCACTTTGGTTTGTACAACAGTGTCTATGGACATACTGAAGGGGATGCGGCTCTGAGGACGGTCGGCGAGATACTGAATGCTCATGTTCACAATGACAAAGAAACATTCTGTCGTATTGGTGGAGAGGAGTTTATGTTGTTGATGATTGGCACGAATCACTCAGAGACAAAGCAACGTGCAGAGTCGATTAGAAAATGCATTGAAGAGGCAAAAATCCTCCATTGTGAAAGTAGTACCAGCCCCTATTTAACCGCATCCGTTGGCTATGCCTCGATAACTTCTGACCAGCGCCAATTCGATTTTGATTTGCTATATGGCAAGGCAGATAAAGCCTTATATCAAGCCAAAGACTCAGGACGAAATCGAATTGTTTCTGCCTTAAAGCGCAAAAAGGTTTCTGCCTCTCTTTCTTAAAATAAAGACCGTTGTTCTCCATATGATCAACGGTCTTTGTGCTTTACTGTTTTGACGAGCAGTGTCGACTAAAGCTTTTCTAGCGAGCTATTATGCTTCTTACTCGCGACTCTTTTGGGTTTCTTCACCGTTTTGATTGCCAGCTCAGGACTCCATGTTTGGGCTGATGAACCAGCTTCACCGTAAAGGCCTTGGTTTAGTTTAGTAAGTTCACTTTCAACGGTTTCTAATGTCTCATCACTTAGGTCTGTATTTTCAGCTTTCCATTGCTCAAATAAGGTCCTGGTCATCACACCATCGTGTGCCTTCAGAGCAGTGATTATCGCCTCTTCGGTATTGGAAGAACTTTGTTCTGCGCGCTTCGATTGTGTGATTTTTCCACGGCGTGACCAGAAGTAGAAAGCCATTGCTGAGCTGATTAACCACAAAGCAGCGAATAGGGCGGTGAGATAAGGCCAGAAACCAGGGTTATCGACATTAATCACCGTTGGCGCTGTTTGTTGGAGCGGCGCGCTAGCAACTGGAGGTGCGCTTGATACAACACGATCACTTGCTGTTACTGCTAGCTCTAAACCCAGAGCTTTACTGGTTTGTTCTGATTGAGCATCAGTATTGAACCAAGCTTGGGAAACGTCAGGAAGCGAGATGTTTCCCGCTTCTTTTGGGATTAGAACCTGTTTGTACACTACAACTGCATCGCCGGACTTTGTGGTACCAAATTGCGGCTTTTCTTCATAAACACGAACCGAATTAGGGTAGGTGATATTCAGTTTTGGTAGTTGGTGTTGCGTTAAGTTACTCGCCGTCATGGTAATAGTACGAGTTAAAGAATCACCCGCTTCCATTTCGATGGCTTGCTTGTCACCTGCTAATCCTTTGTTAGCAGTTAATTCGTTACCTTGGCTATCCGACCATTGCTGAATCAATTTGAAGCTCGATGTTGGTAACCACTCACCCTTGTAGCCTTTTGGCACATCCTTTACGGTGACATCTAAGGTTTCAACGGGCGTGTCGAGTTGGAATAGTCGAGTTGCATTGGAGTTGTTGGTTGAGTAGACGACTGCTCCTGTTAGCTTGGGCCCGTTCAGCTTAAATTGACCTGCTTTTTGTGACGAGATTCGGAATGACTGTTGAACTACTGTCACCTCCTTTCCATTGAGAACGTCTTGAAACTGCTTCGATTCCCCAATAGGTTCTACTTTTAAGCCAGAAGAGCTTGGTGGCGCGATTTTCGGATCTTGTAGCCTTCTTGGGTCTGCTTTAATGATCAGCTTTACATCAAGCACTGCGGTCTCTTGTGGGTATAGTGAGCTCTTACTTAGATTCAGTTGAAACTCAGCCATATCATGTTGAGTTGGCGCTGATTTATTAATGGCGACATTGATGGTGATAGGCTTGGTTTTAGCCCCTTCAATATCAAAGCTCGGGATCTGTATTTGACCTAAGTGCAGTGGAGCAAGGGTGATGTTCCACTCACTTGACACCGAACGGCTACCATTAATGATTCGCATTGATGAACCAAAGCTTGGTGTACCGACATAGAAGTCCTGCTGAAGTGCGGTGAGATCCAGAGCATCAGAAGAGACCTTCTCGTCGGTGGTCACTCTAAGTAAGAATACTTCATCTTTGGTGACACTGTTCTGTGAAACACTCGCCACGGCATTAGCCGCCAATGCTGAAAATGACGAGAATGCGCCCAACAGCAGTGTTAGAGCTATGGATAAAAATGGCTTATTTAGAAATCGCATGGTTACCACTTTTTGTTCTGGTTGTTAGGGGCACTTTTTTGTTGTGCTTGTAAAATCATTTGTGCTTTAAGTAGTTGGCTTGGATCCCTAGCACTCTCTACCTGCTCAAGCTTTCGCATATCTGGGTCATTTGATAACGGCTTCTCTGAGGCTTGTGTTAAAGCTTGTTGACCATCTTTATCACCTTTCTCGTTTGAAGCTTGCTGTGCACTTGCACTTTGAGTCTGTGACTTGTCATGCTCTTTTTCCTCAGAATGATTTGTTGTACTTGGTTGCTTAGATTGCTCGCCCTCTTGTTCGCCTGCGTTTGCACTCGATTGGTCTTTGGCTTGCTCTTGGCTTGTGTTTTGAGATTGGCTATCAGCTTTGCTCTGCGAATTTTCAGCGTCTGCAGAGTTTTGTTGTTGATCCTGTGAGCCTTGCGAATCATTTTGCCGACCTTGTTGACCTTGTTGACCTTGTTGACCTTGTTGACCTTGTTGACCTTGCTGATTCTGCTGGTCTTGGTCTTTTTGGTCTTTGGATTTAGAATCATCTTGCTGTTGCTGTTGCTGTTGCTGTTGCTGTTGCTGTTGCTGTTGCTGTTGCTTCTGGGCTTGCTTGACGACTTCTAGGTTGTTCTTCGCATACTCATGGTCTGGGTTGTTTTCGAGAATGCGTTGATACTCTTCGATCGCTTGTTCGTACTTGCCTTGCTGTGCTTGAGCATTCGCAAGGTTGTAACGAGCACTTTCGTCAGTCAAACCTTGTAGTGTCTGCTCAGCGGCTTCGAAGTCTCCCGCTTTGTATTGTGAGATGCCTTTCCACTCTTGCTGTTTGAATTGTTCCGCAGCCTGCTGGAAATCTTCATTTTGATAAAGCTGATAACCGACTTGATCATCGGTCTTCCATAGGCTTGCAAACGCTGTATTCGGTTGGCTAAATGATAGAACCATAGCCAATCCGCACCAAATAATCCCTTTTCTGAAAAGCCCAACCGCAGGCAGCAATAGGAATGGCAGTAGCCAGAAGCCATTATTGACTCTGGTGTTGAGTGAGTTATGGGTTTTAGTCACTTCTGTCGTTGTAGCAATGCGGTCTAGATAGTTCGCAATGTGTTCAACATCTGAATTATCGAATTGAACCTCAGTAAACGTGCCACCATAGCTGCGTGTAAGATCACGCATGTTCTCTAAGTTGGTTCTTGCTACTACCGTCTGTCCTGAGTCGGTTTGTAGCATCGAGCCACTTGGTAACGAGATTGGTGCGCCAGTTTCACTGCCCACCGCTAAGATAGATAGTGTCCAATTGCCATCAGATAGTAGCGAGTCGATCTCTTTCTTTTCTTGGTCATCGATGTCATCGGCAATGAGTACCAAATCACCTTGGTAGATCTTTGCTCGAGTCATCATCTCAATGGCAAGCTTAACCGCTGCGGGGGCGTTACTGCCTTGGTAAGGCATGATATCTGGAGATAAGTTCGGTACTTGGCTCTTAATCGTATTGATGTCTGAGGTTAACGGGCTAATGGTATAAGCATCGCCAGCGTAAGCAACCATTCCGGTTAAGCCCTCTTTCCACAATGAGAGCAGATCGAGCGCTTTATATCGCACTTGTGTCAAACGGTTTGGTTTTATGTCGGTAGCGTAGAGCGACATCGACATATCCATCATCACAACTCGAGCCTGTGTTTTTTCAAAGCTAGGCTGCTCATTGTTTTGAAAGCTTGGTCCGGCTAGCGCGATAACACCAACCAACCACCAAATAACAAAGTAAGTGCTGCGGTTTTTAGACGGCTTACTTGATTCTGGAGCCAAATATCGTGCGATATGAGACGCCAATAACCCTTGTTTTGATTGTCTCTTGCTGAGCCACCAAATAGCGGGTAGGGCAGCAAGTGCCAACAACCAATATGGGTAGATAAAAGTAAAGTTAGACATTGTTTCTCCTAATGGCTAACAGCATAAATGCGAAGAACATGGCAGCCGCTAAAGGCCATAAAAACCACTCTTGTTGTGGTCGCCATATTTTGGTGGCATTTGTCACGGGTTCTAACTGGTTAATGGTGTCGTAAATCGTTGCCAGCTCTTTGCTGTCACGCGCTCGGAAGTATTGACCGCCAGTGCGTTTGGCAATTTCCATTAGTGTGCGTTCATCTAAATCTTGAGCTGTGTTTACTTTACGAGTCATGAAGAACTCTTTAACCATCATTTCGCCTGCGCCAACACCGACGGTGTAGATGGTTGCGTTGTACTTCTTGGCTATATCTGCGGCCTCTAGTGGGTCTAACACCCCAGCGGTATTACTGCCGTCGCTGAGTAGTACCATCACACGTTGAGGTGCATCACTATCTACAAAGGTCTTGGTCGCCAGTCCAATGCCGTCACCAATCGCGGTTTGATTGCCGATCAGTCTTAGGACGGCTTGATTGAGTTGTTGTGACAGTGTGTCTCTATCCAAAGTCAAAGGGGTTTGTAGGTAGGCATGATCGGCAAAGAGCACCAAACCAACTCGGTCGCCTTTACGACGTTCAATGAAGTCACTCAACACATGTTTCACTGCTGATAAGCGGTCGATGTACTCGCCATTGAACTGCATGTCCTCTTGGCTCATTGAATAAGAGAGGTCAACTACCAACATCAAATCGCGGTGCTTTGGCTGAAACTCAACGGGTTCGCCATACCAAACCGGACGAGCGCTCGCCGTGACTAGCAGTAGCCAAATAAGCACTGAAAGCGCTTTTGGTAAGCGAGTACTCGGTGTCTTTGTATTACTGTCCTCTGGCAAAAATGGAAGCTTAAGAGCGCTGCTTGATTCTGCTTTAGGTGAGAATATGTAAATGAGAAACGGCAGTGGTGCGAGGAAAAACATCCACCACCAAACGAACTCGATGTTTAACCAGTTAGTGCTTAGAAAGTTAGTCATGACTACCTCGCTTTGGGGGCAGAGCTTTACGAAGCCACGTTTCGCAGTCGTCAACCAATTGCTGTTGGCTTTGACGCTGTTCGTCATTTATCGAAGTTGGTTCTTGATAGAGTGACTGTTGCCACTGAGCTTGTTTCTCTACAAACAACGGCTTTTTCAGTTGCGCATCTAAGAACTTCAACCAATCATCACCAGCTAGGCCAGCCACTTTTTCACGTGGGAAGTAGCTCAATGCCGCCTGACGAAGGATGCGTTGTGCTTCACTCGGAGACAAGCGATTAGAAGAATGACTATTAGTGAAGTAAGACAGCGCCTCTTGTTTAGGCTGTTGGTTGTTTTTTCTTCGTTTTACAATAAAAAACACCAAGGCAATTAGGATAATGGCTGTGACAATCAATGCCCACCAACCCCACGCCAGAGGCCACCATGTTGGCGCATCTGGTGCAATCACAGGGCTTAGATCTAAGGTCTGCTTCATGACTGAGCTCCTGATATCTGGCTCATCAATGGCTGTGCACTCGACAACGAGCTATAGGGTATCGCGAGAGATAAACTCAACTCTTGTAGCTGCTGTTTTTTTAATGAGAACGCGTGGTTGAGTTTTTGCTTCTCTTTAGTGGAGGAGAAGTTAAACCACTGCGTTTTACTGCCATCGGTAACTTGTTTCGAGCCTTTATAGGCTGTTTGACCTTGCTCTAGCGGGTCATAAAAATGTACCAGACGTACTCTGTTGTGTCGGCGTATTTGACTGGTAAGTGAGTAATCACTTTCTTGGTAGCGTACAAAGTCACTGAGGAGGACAATATCGCTTCCTTTTGGGCAAAGTTGATGAAGAGACTTCAATCCATGCTCTAAGGTGGTATCACAGCGATTATCGTGGTTGGTTAGCGCTGCATTATTGATTTCTATGACTTTTTGCAAAATACGCAAAGGAGCATGGTTACTGCTACTTGGTTTGATTTCTATGATTTCTTTTCCGGTATCGATGACTGCGCCAATTCGGTCTTTTTGAGCGACGGTTAGCCAGCACAACTGACTAGCAAAGTGCGCAAGTTGAACCGATTTCAGCAATAAGGTTGAGCCGAAAATCATGCTGCTTGATAAATCTAAGTACAAGATAACAGGCTGCTCTCTCTCTTCAGAGAACAGCTTAGTATGCGCTTTGCCCGTTCTTGCGGTTACTCGCCAGTCAATGCTGCGTATGTCATCACCCGCTTGATATTGACGAACTTCTGAGAAATTCATCCCACGACCTTTGCGGTTGCTTTCGTGTTGACCATTGAGCTGTGACCAGAGGCTTTTCGCTGGAGGCAACCATCGAACAGACTGCGCTTTGTATTGCATCAGTTCGTCCAGGTTCAGCATCACGCCGTCACTGTGGTTCGGTAATAAATTATTCATGCGCGTGTTCCTATGCGCTACCAACCAACGAAATCAGGTGTGCAATCACTTGGTTTGCTGTGACACCTTCAGCTTGTGCATGGTAGCTGCGAAGCAGGCGGTGACGCAAGACAGGAAATGCCATCGTTTGAACATCTTGTGGTGTGACATAGTCGCGGCCTGCAAGCCAAGCATGTGCACGAGCGCAGCGGTCGAGAGCAATGGTCGCACGCGGACTCACGCCCATATCTAACCACTGATCCAGTTGGTCACTGTACTGCTTAGGTTGGCGAGTCGCCATGACCAGCCTGATGATGTACTGCTCAATGGTATCTGCCATATGGATATTGAGCACTTCTTGGCGTGCTTCAAAGATAGTCTGTTGAGAGATCTCTTGTGGCTGTGCCGATTCGTTACCTTGAGCTTCACCGCGGTTGAGTCGCAGGATCTCAAGCTCGCTTTTCATGTCTGGGTATTCAACTTCTAGGTGCAGCAGGAAGCGGTCTAACTGAGCTTCTGGAAGTGGGTATGTACCTTCTTGCTCAATCGGGTTTTGGGTCGCCATCACCAAAAATAGCTCCGGTAGGGCGTAGGTTTTACGACCGGCAGTGACTTGTTTTTCCGCCATCGCTTCTAGCATCGCCGCTTGAACTTTTGCAGGAGCACGGTTGATCTCATCCGCTAGGATAAGTGAGTTAAAGATCGGCCCAGATTGGAACGTAAATTCCCCTGTCTCTGGTCGGAAGATATCGGTACCCGTTAAGTCGGCAGGCAGTAAGTCAGGGGTAAATTGAATGCGGTGGAAATCCCCTTCAACACAGTCAGCCAATGATTTTACTGCGCGAGTTTTTGCTAAGCCGGGAGGACCTTCAACGAGGATATGACCATCCGCCAAAAGGGCGATCATTAGTTGCTTAACGAGCTCTTTTTGACCAATAATTTGAGACTCTAGATAGTTTTGAAGGACTTCGAAATTTGTTTCGTGCATTTTGGACTCTCTGGGTATCCATTTGATTTTTATTTTGTGTATTGGTCACTGATTACTAGGAAAAAGTTCCAATACATTTGCGGAATTTATTTTTTCAAAATTGGAAATATTAACAAGTGTTTAGCGAGCAACGCGTTTGATTGTTGATTTTTACCATATCAATCGATGTTTATACATAAAAGTACTTACTGAGGCTGTTGTGTATAGCTGTGGAAGTTTTAACTATGCAGGGGGTGAAGGACAAATGGCAGCATGTTTGGTTTGCTGATGCCATATGATTTTTGATTGTTTTGCTTATTACATTATTTTTGCAAATTTTGGGGACATTCCTCTTTAGATTTATAGGCATTGGTCGATACACAACTCAGACTGTGTATTTCAGCTTGGGATGCACTAAAAGGCCCTGTTTTGGGGATGCGAATTAAGAGCGATGCTTTTTAAAGGTCCAAATATGTTTAAAACTAACTCTCTAAGTATTAAGAAAAAGGTAGTACTGGGTATTACTTTTGCGGTTCTTGCCTCTACGGTTATTGTTGGCGCGATGGCGCAGCAACAAGCACGAGATGTACTGAGTCATCGACTGGTCAATATTGAACTTCCTGGAATGCTTGAGCGAATCAATGGTGAGATTGACCGTGAAGTTTCTCAGTTATTGTTGGCCGCTGAGCAAATTGCTTCAAATGAATTCATTTCTGATGTAATCGAGTCGACAGATCGCGATCCAACGTTAGAGAGTAAGTTGGTTAAACAACTGAATAATGTTCGCAATCAGTATCAGTTGAATGATGCATCGGTAGCGAACCGTCAAACCGCATATTACTGGAACCAAAACGGCTTCTTGCGTCAGCTAAACCAACAACAAGATGGTTGGTTCTTTGGTTTTACTCAATCTGGGCTGCCAACCATGGTGAGCATGTTCCAAGAAGCCAATGGCGAAGTGAAGATGTTTGCTAACTACCAACAGCCTTCTGGTTTGGCGATGTCAGGTCTATCAAAGTCGATGGATGACATGGTTAAGCTACTCAATGGTTTTAAGATTGAAAATACAGGCTTCGTATTCTTAACCGATAGCCAGGGTGATGTTCAAATTCACCGTGAACGTTCTCGCAGTGATTCTTCACTTCAACAACTCTACGGTCCTCAAGCAAGCCAACTACTAAACAAGTCGGGCTTTAACCTGATTACCACTGAAAGCCAGGGCCAAGAGTTGTTTGTGGCAAGCTTGTATGTGTCTTCAATGGACTGGTTTGTTATTGGTGTGGTTCCGACTGGTGAAGTATTTGCAGAGTTAGATGCGACAGCGCAAAAGATGCTGATCATGACTGCGGTTGTGGCGTTGGTCTTTATCCTAATGGGCGTAGTGCTAGCAAATAGCATCACTCAGCCGATTAAGCTGTTGGCTAAGCGCTTCGGTGACCTTGGCGAAGGTGATGGCGATCTAGCACAGCGTATCGAAGTCAAAGGCAATGATGAAATCGCACAGCTTTCAAAGGGCTTTAACGGATTTATTGAAAAGATTCACGAGTCCATGAAAGAGGTATGTTCGACAAGCCAAGCGCTTCAAGTGGCGGCCGAGAGTGTTTCTAATAAAGCACACATCACCCACGATAATAGCCAAGAGCAACGTGATCAAACCCTTCAAGTAGTTGCTGCGATTAACCAAATGGGTATGACCATCAGTGAAATTGCATCGAATGCGGCAACTGCGGCTGAAACGGCAACACAGGCTTCAGGTAATACAGAAGTTGGCCGTTCTGTTGTGAACAAAGCAAAAGATGCGATTAGCCGTTTGGCTCAAGACATCGAAAGCACGGGTCAGGTAGTAGAGCAACTGGCTTCTACCACTCAAGACATTGGCTCTATTCTGGGTGTTATCCGCGATATTTCAGAGCAAACCAACTTGCTTGCATTGAACGCTGCGATTGAAGCTGCGCGTGCCGGTGAGCAAGGTCGTGGGTTTGCGGTAGTAGCGGATGAAGTTCGTAACCTAGCAAGTCGCACTGCGGATTCAACGGAAGAGATTCAGAAGATGATCAACCAACTGCAAAGCGATGCAAAAGATGCGGTAACGGCGATGAGTGCGGGCAAAGTGATTACGCTTGAAGGTGTATCAGCATCAGATGAAGCGGTCGATGTATTGGGCGGTATTTCTGACCGTATCGTTGATATCTCTGACCGTAACACGCAAGTCGCGACAGCAACTGAAGAGCAATCAACGGTGGTTCACACCATTAACCAGAACATCGAAGAGATCAACGCGATTAACGAAGTGACAACAGGCACTGCTGAGCAACTTGCTGAAGCGAGCCAAGAGCTTCGTGACTTGTCTTCTCGCCTAGATAAGATGGTTGGTTCATTTAAGCTTTAACCCCTTCAAGCTGTAACATGGGTTAGAAAGGAATATAGACTAAGAGGTGGGTTCATTTTATCGTGAATCCAGTTCTTTCGATTTGTGGGCTTATTATCTTCTAACTGACCTTAGCTTGATCTGGTTTCGTGCTTTACTTTCAATCAATCTAGCATCACGGAGCGGAAATGAGTAAAATCTGATTAGGTTTAATATTTAGGTAAGTATGTATCATGAGCGATTTTGAAAAAGAACTAGAGCAGATGACTCAAGAGATGGGCGATGAGCCTGAGGTAAAACTGCCATCACTTGAAGAGCAAAAAGCGATCGTTGCTGAATTTAAGCGACTAGAAGCGGAAGGCAAACTGACACCTGAAGTATTAGAAGCGCACTTTGGTCAGTTCAACAAACAGAATGATACGCCAATCCACTAAGCTTAAAATAAACCTATGTTTAGGTGGTACTGTTAAGTGATTGGTTGGGCTAAGGCTCAAACAGAACAGATAAAGGTCTAGCACACGCTAGGCCTTTTTTATTGCTCGTTGATATAGGTCGAATCTAAAGAAAAATCCCCCTTACAGAGTAAGAGGGATTTGAATAGGGCAAGTTATATCTTAAAAGCTTAGCGCTTATTCAGTGCCGTACTCTTTGTACAGACGACGACATGCGCGGCCATCGCTGTGGAACAGGTGACAACGGTGCGCTGGAATACCAATCGCCAACTTGTCTCCTGATTCGATTTTTAACGTGTCTGGCTGGCGATAGATAACATCAGCATCGGCACTTTCAAGGTTTAGGTAAACCTGAGTTTCGTTACCTAGTTTCTCTACCATCATCACGTCAGCTTCAATCGTCGCGTCACCTGATTCAGCAGACATCAAGTGTTCAGGACGAATACCCAGAGACATACGATCGCCAGCATTAACCGTCGTCCCGTCAACAGGAATCCAGAAAGTCATGCCATTAGAAAGTTGTATCAATACGCGTTCTGCTTCAGCTTGTTCAATGTGTACAGACATGAAGTTCATCTTCGGTGAACCAATAAAGCCAGCAACGAAACGGTTTTGAGGGTAGTGGTAAAGGTCAAGCGGCTTACCGACTTGAGATACGTAACCACCATCAAGAACAACGATCTTATCCGCCATTGTCATCGCTTCCACTTGGTCGTGGGTAACGTAGATCATGGTACAACCGAGTTGACGCTGTAGCTTCGTGATTTGCGAACGCATTTGAACACGTAGTGCAGCATCTAGGTTTGATAGTGGCTCATCAAGTAGGAATACGTTTGGTTGAGAAACCAGAGTACGACCAATCGCAACACGTTGACGCTGACCACCAGAAAGCGCTTTAGGTTGGCGCTCAAGAAGGTGACCAAGCTGAAGGATTTCTGCAGCATGTTCAACGCGTTTGTCAATCTCAGTTTTATTTGCGTTTGCTAGCTTAAGACCGAAAGACATGTTGTCGTATAGGTTGAGGTGAGGGTAAAGCGCGTATGATTGGAATACCATACCAACGCCACGCTTTGAAGGCTCAACGTCATTCATGCGTTGGTCGCCAATGTACAAATCACCAGACGTAATGTCTTCTAGACCTGCGATACAACGTAATAGCGTCGATTTACCACAACCGGATGGTCCAACGAATACTACGAACTCACCTTCGTTGATGTCTAAGGTTACGTCCTTAGAAATCTGTACATCACCATATGATTTATAAACGTTTTTTAACGTGACACTCGCCATCTAGCTTGTCCTCGATCGATCAAATTTTAAGTTTTACTGCTTATCATTATAAGAAATTTTTGGGTCAGCAGTAACTGTAGGAATTGGTAAGTATTGAGTGAGTAAGAAAAAAGTGGGTGAGACTTGGCTTCTTTAACCAGGCCCACCCGTCATAGCCAAACTGATGTCCATTTCCCCCACATTTAGCTAAACCTCCCCCGTGATTCAATCACAGATTTAGCTCGATGCTAATATAAGACACCAGCGGGCAGTGAAGCCAACTAAATGAATAATGCGTCAATGCATAGCACTTGTCGGTAAAGGTTTCTTTCTATCCACTCTTGGATGAATACAGTTTCGGTGAAATGGCGTAAGGGGACATCCTCCTAATGGAAAATTAACTAGGGGGAGTAGGAGGGGAGGAGTAGATATACGGGGTTATTAATAATTGGCGATCCAGTTCAAATAAATCCACCACATAACGGTGATGTTGATCACGATGACTATACGTTTTGTGATTGCAGTCTCTAATCTGACCGGATGGCGATCACGAATTTAAGCCATAATAGCTAGGGCGTAGTGGCTAGGATGATGAGCTAGGGTCTGTTTTCTCAGATCATAACTCCGAAAACTGGCTCGTCTTGGTTGATGTGCCCTACGTATAAATATAAAAAGGATATTCACATGAAAAACGCTCTAAGCGCTGTAGCTCTAGGTACATTGGTTGCTCTGGGTTCTTTTGGTGCAAACGCTGCTATCGAAGAAGGACAACTAACAATCTGGGTAGGTGGTGACAAAGCTTATGAAGGAATGGCTGAAGTAGGTAAACGTTTCGAAGAAGATACTGGTGTAAAAGTAACAGTCGCTTTCCCTGATAAGCTAGAAGAAAAATTCCCACAAGTAGCAGCAGCTGGCGATGGCCCAGACATGATCTTCTACGCTCACGACCGTTTTGGTGGTTTTGCAGAAGCGGGTCTTCTTGCTGATATCAAACCTTCTAAAGAGACTAAAGAAGGTATCGTAGACTTCGCATGGGACGCTGTTTTATACGAAGGTAAAACAATTGCTTACCCAGTCGCCGTTGAGTCAGTTTCTCTAATTTACAACAAAGCACTTGTTCCAAACCCTCCTAAATCTTGGGAAGAAATCCCAGCACTTAACGCTGAGCTTCAAAAAGACGGTAAGAAAGCGATCATGTGGCCCCTACGTGGCGGCGCATACTTCACTTGGCCTCTACTCGCAGCTGACGGCGGTTATGCATTCAAACAGGTTGCTGAAGGTTACGACATTAAAGATGCGGGCGTAGCGACTGACGGTGTTCAGAAGTCTCTAGGTTTTATCGAGAAAATGGTACAAGACAAAGTTATTTCTGCAGACATGGATTACTCGGTAGCTGAGTCTGAGTTCGTTGCGGGTAATGTTGCGATGACAATCAACGGTCCTTGGGGCTGGGCAAACATCGAGAAAGCTGGCGTAGATTACGGCGTAGCAACTCTACCTAAGTTCAACGGTAAAGCATCTAAACCTTTCGTTGGCGTATGGGCTGGTGGTATCAGCACAGCTTCTCCAAACCGTGACCTAGCGGTTGAGTTCATGGAAAACTACCTACTAACTGATGAAGGTATGAAGAGCCTGAACGACGACAAACCACTTGGCGCTGTTGCTCTAAACTCTTTCCAACGTCAATTAGACAGCGACACTCGTATCGCAGCAACAATGGACAACGCGATGAACGGCGAAGTCATGCCTAACATTCCTCAGTTCACAACGTTCTGGTACAGCATGGAAGAAGCGATCGGCAACGTAGTTGATGGTCGTCAAACAGTAGACCAAGCGCTGAAAGGTGCTGAAGCTCGCATGACTAAGTAATAACTAAGCACTTCCTTTTAAGGAGAGGGCAACCTCTCCTTACTTTTCTATTTTTTATCTATATCGCTAGCAGGTTCCTCTATGCAGTCAGTTCAAGGTACAGATGCTATCCCAGCACCATCAAGCCTTCCAGGCAGTAAAAGCGTCTTCATCAAATGGGGGTTGCTTGGTAGCGTTGGCTTAATTAACGGCTACGCTACAATTCTAATGTATTCTCGCGGTGAGCTCGCTTTTGCGCTGCTTACAGTGATCTTAACGGCTTTAGCTCTTTACATTTTTGGTAGTAAGAAAACTTACGCCCACCGTTATATTTACCCGGGTATTGCCGGAATGATTTTGTTCATTCTTTTCCCATTGGCATACACCGTTGGGCTAGCGTTTACTAACTACAGCGCAAAAAACCAACTTTCTTTGGAACGTACTCAAACCGTTCTTTTAGACCGCTCTTTCCAAAGCGGCGAAAGCTACCCATTCACTTTGTACAAAACAGATAACGGCCACCAAATCGTGGTTAAAGATGGCGACCAACTGTTAGCGACTGATGTATTTTCGTTAGAAGGTATGACAGCGACAGATATGGACCTATCGGTTATCGAGTCGGCTCAAGGTGAAAAAGAGAAGATCAAAGCGATCATTCAAAACCGATCAGCGCTTAGTGGCGTTGATTTCCATCTGCCAAACGGCGATGACATCCGCATGAGCGGTTTGCGTAATTTTGCTTCTGTTGCTCCGCTTTACACACTACAAGAAGATGGTGAAACACTGGTTAACAATGAAACCGGTGATGTATTAAAGCCAAATATGGAAGTCGGTTTCTACCAACCTGTTGATGCAAACGCTGAGTTTACTGGTAACACTATTTCTCCTGGCTTCGTCGTTGGCATCGGTACGCACAACTTTGAACGTGTATGGAAAGATGACGGTATTAAAGAACCTTTCATCAGCATCTTCATCTGGACGGTTATTTTCTCTGTATGTACTGTGGCGTTCACTCTGATTATCGGTCTTGTACTTGCAAACATCGTACAGTGGGAAGAGCTGAAAGGTCGTTCTATTTACCGAGTTCTGCTTATTCTGCCTTACGCGGTACCAGCGTTCATCTCGATTCTTATCTTTAAAGGTCTATTCAACCAGAGCTTTGGTGAGATCAACATGGTACTTGAGAATATCTTCGGCCTAAGCCCGAACTGGTTCTCTGACCCGATTCTTGCGAAAACCATGGTGTTGATTGTAAACACATGGCTAGGTTTCCCTTACATGATGATTCTATGTATGGGTCTGCTTAAAGCGATTCCTGATGACCTATACGAAGCGTCAGCAATCGATGGTGCGAACTTCCTTGATAACTTCAAGCGAATCACTTTCCCATTGATGATTAAGCCGCTAACACCGCTATTGATTGCAGCGTTTGCCTTTAACTTCAATAACTTCGTAATGATTCAACTATTAACGAACGGTGGCCCGAACATGATTGGCACTTCTGAGCCAGCGGGTTACACAGACTTGCTTGTAAGCTACACCTACCGAATCGCATTCGAAGGCGGCGGCGGTCAAGACTTTGGTCTAGCAAGTGCTATCGCGACGCTTATCTTCCTATTGGTTGGTGCACTAGCGTTACTAAACCTTCGTTTCACTAAACTGTCTCAAGATTAAGGAGCACGACAATGGCTATGGTACAAGGTAAAGGCCTTAAATACCGAGTGTGGGCAACGCATGCACTGTTGTGGTGCTTCCTGGCAATGATTATCTTCCCACTATTAATGATCATCGCGATCTCGTTCCGTGAAGGTAACTTCGCAACGGGTAGCTTGATTCCAGACAATCCATCGCTGGAGCACTGGAAACTTGCACTAGGTATCTCAGTAACAAACGCGGATGGTTCGGTAACAACACCACCATTCCCAGTACTGACTTGGTTGTGGAACTCAGTGAAAGTGGCGGGTACTACATCGATTCTGATTGTGGCACTGTCTACGACATCAGCTTACGCGTTTGCTCGTATGCGCTTTAAAGGTAAAAACACAATCCTGAAAGCGATGATGATTTTCCAAATGTTCCCACCGGTATTGGCTCTTGTAGCGATTTACGCGCTGTTCGACAAACTTGGACAATACGTACCGTTCTTGGGCTTGAATACGCACGGCGGTTTGATCTTCTCTTACTTAGGTGGTATCGCACTGCACGTATGGACGATTAAAGGCTACTTTGAGACGATTGATAATTCTCTAGAAGAAGCGGCAGCACTAGATGGTGCAACGCCATGGCAAGCATTCAGGTTGGTTCTACTGCCGCTGTCTGTGCCAATTCTAGCGGTGGTGTTTATCCTATCTTTCATTGCGACAGTTGGTGAGGTTCCAGTAGCGTCTATCCTACTTACTGATGTGAACTCTTACACGCTAGCAGTAGGTATGCAGCAATACCTATACCCTCAGAACTACTTATGGGGTGACTTTGCGGCAGCGGCTGTACTTTCAGCGCTTCCTATCACTATCGTGTTCTTACTTGCTCAACGTTGGTTAGTTGGCGGTTTGACGGCAGGTGGTGTAAAAGGATAAGCTGTACCCTATAAGAACGAAAAAGAGCGACCATTAGGTCGCTCTATATTGGCATTTTTATTACATCATTTGGTTTGGCCGCCGATCAGTAATAAAAATAACCCTCAGGTTACGCATAGCTGGCTACTAATCAGGTTCCTTACGCTATTATTGATTAGTGGTTTTTGTAACTCTAACCCAGGTATTTACTTGGGTTTTTTTATGCCTGCCGTTTTGATCTTATCTTTGTGTCAGCTTTGCTCGTTAACAGTGTACCCAGCACGATTGTTATGTTTACAACGGCTTGAGTATTTAAAGCTTCGAGTCACTTCTTTCCTAAACATTGACTGCATCATCTCGATTACTTGAGGAAATGAACGAGTCTCACAAATCAGACATTCAGTATAAGGGGCCGTTGCTCTATTGATAGTTTGCTAATATTCCATTGCGTGATACTTCAATGATTTGTATGCAACAACTATGGATATTGCATAAAAAAGGACATAGACACAATTGTGCCTTTTAGAGCTTTTGCTCGTTATTTCATGCGCTTATATAAGGTGCTTTGGGTATTATTTTGTGAAGTGTGTGGTTGAGTATTGAGTTAGAACTCTTTACTCGAAGGAGCGCATCCAAGGTGTTGCAGCAATACATAGATACTTTCTTGATCCAAGGCCACGCGACGAAACAGATCCGCAAACGTCGAGTCACCGCCGAAACAGGTTTGGATGTAGTGGTTGATCTCATTACTGTCGTAGCCTTCGACGTACAAAGTTCTAACCCATTGGTACTCAACAGCCTTCAAATTGTTTAGTGTAGCTTCGCTAAGAGTGGGGCGTGTGACGCTCAAGTGTAGCTCCGGGAAATTTAATACATCCATTATGATTGGCGGTATTTAACCAGAGCAAAATGACGACTTTATTACAGTCAAAATAAATCCGACATTCAGCTTCGATTCATTTCAACCTTTGGTTGGCTATCACGCTTTCATAGGTGTGTCTTATATAGATACACAGAGCTAAGGGGTTAGTAAGTGCCAAGCAGGTACTTGGCATAGTAATAAGGTTTTGGAGGGTAGAGCGGTTAGTGGGCTTTACTTAAGACGACATAATTTAAAGCGGATAATTTCACGATTAAGACTATTTTTTCGAACAAATGATGAGTTGGTGAATATTGATGTTCAAAGGCGTTAAAGGTGATGCTTCAACAGAGGTGTACTTTATCGAGTAAATTGTTCGAAAGGTCGATTGCAAAAAAAAACACCTAGCTATGCTAGGTGTTTCTAAGCCGTGTGGTACTCGTTACGGTACCTTTATTATGTTAGCCAACTAACCGTTGTTTTATTTGATTTAGTTAAAGTGATTCTATCTTTTCACCACTAAAGTGGTAGTTGAAATTTTTATTTCTGAGCTCATTTTTGTTATTCTATGAAGTATAGGTCCTTAGCGAAGATATTTCCTTTTGGATTGTTGTTTGGAAAGAATTTGAGGTGATTTCGCACTAATTGAGTGTAATTGTGGCAATATAAAGGCATAAATGCTGATTATTTGTTTATCGGTGATTCAGTGTGCTGGTATAAAGCGAAGCGATTAGCTTGATTTTTCGTTTTTCTTGATTTATTTAAAAGCTCATCATAGTCTGGATTACAAAAACCATGTTCGTTAGCAGTATGATGACAAGTGAAAGCTTCTAACAGCGCCGAGGGCTAAGGATAATCACCAAATGTCAATGAGCGTGCAAAAGTTGATAGTCTCCAGTTCCTTTCGCCGCTACGTAGGCATCCCACTCGATATTTTGTAATTCAATGTTTACCCTGAGCGGCTTCCACATAGGTGCAATTGCGATGACGATCTTTTTGTGGTTCTGGCTGGTGCCCTAGGTGAGAGTGAATTTCAGAGGGTTTTCTTTGTTGTATCCAGATTGGTTCTTCGATTAGTTGTTTCGCTTTGGATCTCCTTACCCTGTCACTTTGTCTACCAGTATTTCTCGATAACAAAACCTTCAAACATATAATTGACGATAATCTCACTGGGCATGCCTGAGTTTATGGCGCTAGGTCTAGTGTATTGGCTCTGTGCCATTACCACGCATAAAATGTTGTTCTTCAGCTAATGATCTATCAGCAGGAACAGTGGCAGCAAAACTTGAAGTCGATGATAAAGCAAGCAGGGACGAGATGACCGCAGGGATCGTTAGTTGAGTCATTTTAATTCATTTTACAACTTAAACAGTATTTAATGCATTAAACCTGACTCGTAACATGTTGCAACCACAATGAACGCTTATTAAAAGCATTTGAAAGGCTTGTGAATAAAACAGCAGTACCTACTTTAGGAGTAGGCACTGTGAGACAGTGAGTTTGAGTATTTATCCTAATATGAGCGTTGGGTCATTCGCTTAGCTTTGTTGAGGGAGAGGAGCCTCAAGCCTTGGTTTTCTTTTTACTTGAGCAAGGATAACACCAGAAACGACCATGATACCGCCAATGATATGGAAGTGGTTAATCTCTTCGCCTAACCATGTCGATGCCAATACAATCGCGACTACAGGCATTAAGTTCATGAACATCGCACTTGAATCAGCGCCAATCGTGTCAATTGCTTTAACCCACATCCAAGGTGCCAAAATAGAAGCCGCTACAGCTGCGTAAGCAATCAAAGGAATGGCTTGTTGTGAAGGCACTAGCTGCTCGCTCGTTAGCCAAAGTGGGGCCAGCATCGCGACCGCGAATATCCCTTGCATGTAGATGACTACCCAATTGCTTATAGGCATTTTCCAACGTTTTAGCAACACGCAGTAAGAAGCATACACACAAGCTGCGATTAACATGTAGCCATCGCCCTGCGTTAACTCCTGATGGATAAAGAATAGGGGATCGCCTTTACCAAGCATTAATGCTAAGCCTGATAGAGACAACACACCGCCTACAATACTCAAACTTGAAATCGACTTGTTTAGCAGTGGAACGCTAAGGAATACACTGAACAATGGCACTAATGATGTAATCAAAGCCATGTTCGAAGCGGAAGTGGTTAAGCCTGCGTAGTAACCTAAAGACTGGTTCAACACCATGCCTAGAAAGCCAAGGAAAGCCAGCTTTGATAAGTTAGGTTTAATGATTGGCCACTGTTTGATAACCGAGCGAATGCAGAAAGGAGTCAGAATTAACATTGCAATAAACCAACGGTAAAAACTCATCGCGCTTGGCTCGATGGTGCTTGCAGCGAGCTTGTTGACTATCGCATTGGCACCCCAGATACAGACTGTGAAAAAAGGTAAAAGATAATGCATGTGAATTCCATCGCAAAATGAGTTGATGCGGCTAGTTTGACAGGTCGTTATACTTACAGATATCTTTAAAAAGACATCAGGCGCGATAGGAAGACAAGTTTGAAAAAACACCCAAGAAACCTTCATCCATCCTTATCAATTGATAAGGCACCATCCAACGTATTTATGAATTTTGAAGCGTTCTTATCGAATACTGAAACGCGTGTCCACAGTCACCCTTGGGGACAGGTTCAGTTGATCAGTGGTGGGATTCTTGAAATGAAGGCCGAGGGAACTCGCTTCTTGGCGCCGCCACATCTCGCAATTTGGGTGCCAGCAGGGGTTAGGCACTGCAGTTATAACCGTAAACCACTTGATTACTGCTCACTGAATATCGCCCCAGAGCTAACTCAGCACCTTCCTGAAAAGACCAGCCTAATTAAGATCACGCCGATAGTCTCTTCGATCATAGATGATTTTCGTCAACGTGATATCAACGTGGCACAAACCGAACCAGATAAGAGATTGGTTCAGGTCTTATTGGATCAACTCGCAGAGCGTCAAGTTGAACACCACTTCTTACCGTCAACCGACAACAAATACCTTGCGCCTATTTTAGCAGCGATAGAAGAGAACCCAACGGATGAAGTTTCGTTGAAAGATTGGGCGGAGAAAGTACATGCTACCGAGCGTACTTTGTCGCGTCATTGCCAAAGTGAACTGGGCATGAGTTTTACTGAATGGAGACTGCGCGTTCGCTATTTATATTCAATGGATCTGCTAAGAAATGGGCAATCGGTTAAAGAAGTTGCGCTTACGTTAGGCTACAACCAAGCCAGTCCTTTCATCAGTATGTTCAAGAAGTATTCAGGTCAAACTCCCGAACAGTATAAGAACCGTTTGTTGTAATAGGTTTAGTTAATTCCTTCGATTAACAGTATGAAGGCTACGGTTTTTATATCTAAAGTATTGTTTATGTTGGTTAAATTCAATTTGTTTTAGCTTGGTTCTAAACCTGATTCTTTTATGGTTTTAATTTGGTTATATAAGCGTTTAGTATTCTTTCGGTAATTCGGTGATGATTTATTTACCACTTGCTCAACGTATCGAGGAAAACCTTGAAGTTCCAAATCTCAATCATATCAGCGTTAGTTGCCACACTTACTGCATGCGGAGGTGGCGGCGGCGGTTCAGCGCCACCGGCTCAAAAGAAACAAACAGTGGTGCCTCAAATGTCGGTCACTCCAGCAAAAGGTAGCGTGGCTGATCCAAAAGATGATGCAGCAAAGAAATTCGCTAGCAGCCCTGTCATGTATTCGGCTAACACTATCGGTAGCACCGATATTAAACAGTGCGAAAAGACTCTGAACCTGTTTAACATTTACAGTTTTGGTTGGAATGATGAGTTCAACAAGGGACTAAATGCTAAGGAACAAAAAGATCTAAAAGGCTTCTATGGTGTTTATGGTGCAAACGGAATCGTCGATTATTCTGCTCACAGTAAAGAGATGATTGAGGCAAAAGATTGGATCAGTTATTTCTACTACGATGCAAACTTTCAAGATTGCGAAGCTCGCCGTTACAAACCCGACGCTAAGGAAACTAAAGTTGGTGACGACATTACCGAGCTTCGTTATAAGTACAGTGTCAAAGCTGATGCTGTAACAAAGACACCTCAGCAAAATATAAGTAACTATACAGCCTGGGAAAGTGATTCTTCGAAAAACACGGTGATTGGTTTAATGACCAACATTATTACGGGCAACGTTAAATATAAGCAGCAACTGAAGAGCTTCAAATCTGATAGCGGGCGTTCTGTTGATAATGTCAGCTTTAGCGAGATGTTTAGAAACAGCTACTTTTTAGAGTCTTATGACAATGGGGACGTTGAGTATCAAGTGGTTGGCGGTAAGGTGATTGATATATATGCAAAATCAAATCTATCAGATCCTGATATATATTATGCCGTTAACTTAATTTCGGCGTATTTCCCAGACGTAGGTACCCGAATCAATTGGTGTGTTCGAGGTAGCCAATTCGTATCGAATAAAGAGGCACCAATCACCAAAGCCCAATACAACGACATTATTGAAAGTGGTGATTTAGGCATAGCCTACTGTGATCCATTTGATAAGAATATCGGTAAAGTTCGTTATTATGATACGAAAGGTAACAAAGTATTAGACAGCTCTACTATCGCCAGCGAGCTAGACAACAAGTTGGTACAAGGCACTGTTATTAAAGATAAGTTGGATCAACGAGTTAAAAACAAGAAGCTGTACTTAGGTAAAACACACAGTGAATATTTCCAAGATACTTCTTTGGCGAATCAAGTTGATCAAATTAAGGCTGACTTGACGCAATAGCTTTCAATTAACCTTAAACAGTGAGCCATCATTAAGCTTGTCAGCTGGCGCAAATGTGTTGTTTGCGCTAGCTGCTGCAATAGTGCTTGTTCATAAAGCGCACCATATGAGCTTAAATTTGTTTAAATAAATGTGCTGTTACATCAAAGACATTTACACGATAATATCCTTGTGAAAACGAAGTATTCGTTAATAAGTAAACCCATGCAGTAGGGGCTTAATGCCTTATCTATATCTTAATTATCAACCGGACCGTTATTCACTGTCTGGGCGGTTTTTATACAGATAGGCAAGGTAATGAACCTCGTTAGTTTTACAAAATGTAGCAGTTCGAAAATAAAGAGTGACAATGTCGAGTTACAAATACGAGCGTTTACTCTCAACCACGATAGACAACGCTTTATTGCACCTTTGGATTTCGGTTGCCAACTCAAGGAATCATGTTTCTAGAGATGTCCGAAACCAGATATTGGTGCGATGGTTTAAGCCAAAAATAAATAAGATCAAATATAAAACCATTAAGAAAGAGATAAAGTCGATCATACAGGCTGGCAAGTATGGCTCTGCCTTACTTGAAGAGCGTTTATGTGAGCTTAGAGAGCTATCCCAAAGCTACAGGGATAGGTTGAATGACATGCATAAGCTTCACTATCTACTTGAATATTTGAGAGAAGATCATGGAATAACGGCAGACCTTAATGAGGGCGTGTCTGAATATCTTCCTAGTACTTTATATGTCTCGCAGGCACACCTAGAGCAATGCTTCTCAGATGAGCAACAACAAATTAAGCCATTATCGGTCAGTTTATCCAATATTAACGTCGACAACTTTATTCATATTGTCCAGCTGTTTGGCTTTCATCAAGTCGAACTCAATACGCATCTTACTAGCAGGTTGCCAATCGTAGAACTTTCTGTCGTTAACTAAATTGGCACGATACGAATTGAGTCCTTATTTACTAAGGGTATAAAACATTAAATTAATTATTACTTTTGAAGGTGGACAGTATCATTTTTTTTAAAAAGAAGGAAAAAAGCACAGATCAATCTGATCACAATATGGATATTGTTGATTCACTGAATCGTTCTTTAGCAATGGTGTCTTTTGATACTCGCGGGCATGTGTTGGACGCGAGTGAGCCATTCTTAACATTGATGGGCTATTCACTGGATGAAATAAAAGGTAAACATCACTCTCTATTTTGTTCTGACGAGATAGTGAATACCTCGCACTATATGCAATTTTGGCGAGACCTTGCTGCAGGTTCAAAGAAAAGCGGTGTTTTTCCTCGTTACGCGAAGGGAAAGCGACAAGTCCATATCGAGGCTAGTTATTGTCCGATTATTTCAAATGGGGAAGTGCAAAAGGTCGTTAAAGTTGCCGCTGATGTTACCGAGTCTCATGTAAAGCAGACGCTAGACAGCGAATTATTAGACGCACTCAACCAAACCTTTGCGACTATTTCGTTTACGCCTGATGGCAATATTTTGGATGCAAATGACAACTTCCTGAAAACCTTGGGTTACTCAAAAGAACAGGTTATTTCGCAGAATCATAGGATGTTCTGTTTTGACGAATTTTACAAAGAGAACCCTAACTTTTGGAAAGAGCTGCAATCGGGGCGAGCATTTACTGGGCGCTTCTTAAGAAAAGATCGACATGGTGGAAAAGTTTGGATTCAAGCCTCTTACAGCCCGATAAAGAATGAGCGAGGAGAGGTCTATAAAGTCGTTAAGTTTGCTTCCGATATTACCAATGAAGTGCTGCAAGAAGAGGCAACGTCGGATGCGACGTCTATTGCTTACAGCACCGCGGTAGAGACAGCACAAGTGGCAAGCGATGGGCAATCTTCTCTCGCACTGACCCGTGAGCTGTCTAAAAATGTGGTTGAAGATATCGAGAAGTCTGAAAAGCTAATTCGTCGACTGACTGAATTATCGGGCAGCATCGAAAACATTGTGCAGGTCATTGGCAATATTGCTGATCAAACGAATTTATTGGCGCTTAATGCGCAATTGAGGCGGCTAGGGCTGGAGATTACGGGCGTGGTTTTGCCGTGGTTGCTGATGAGGTCAGGGTTTTAGCTTCGAGAACATCCGACTCAACGGAAGAAATCAGTCGAGTGGTTGCAGAGAACTTATCTCTAACCAACGACATTACTCAATCTATGGAAGTGATCAGTCAATCGTCTATCGAAACAAACGATAGGCTTGAAAGCGTATCTGTTGTGATCGAAGAGATACAAAAAGGCGCTGAAGACGTGGCTAGATCTGTCTCGAACTTAACTTAACCGAAGATAGCAGGGCGCAAGTGACTCACTTTTGCCCTGCATCACGAACAAAAAGCGGCTTACTAGAATTCGAGAGTAAGCACACCGACCCTATATACCTCCTACCAAGCATGGATCATTGCAGGTTTGTGCACAGCTATACCTTACGGCTTAAATATTAAGGCTGTAGCTCAAGTGAGATTTATAAATAAACAGATTGCATATAAGTTGTGTTTTGTAGAGTATGAGGGCACTCATCAATGGTGGGTGAATAACAACAATAACAAGGATAATAAAAAACAATGAAAATGCGTTTAAATCTAAGCCTCTTGCTGATTTCGACGGCTCTTAGTCCAGTTGCGCTTGCTAATACTAGCTACCCTGATGGTTACTACCTTGAAGCTGAGGGGCTAAGTGGGAATGCGTTGAAAGACATGCTTGGTGTGATTGCTGCTCGCGGGCAAAAGCAACTCACTTACACTCAGGTGTGGTCTGCATTGAAAGACACCAACGAAGATCCGAATAGCCCGAACAATGTGATTTTGTATTATAGCGGTCGTTCACAATCTAAAGACTTTACGTCATCAGGCAACAACGACAAGAATGCTTGGAACCGTGAACACCTTTGGCCAAAATCTTTTGGTTTCAAGCGTAAAGATCAGTGGGGGTATACGGACATTCACCATCTTCAACCAACCGATGCAGAGATTAACTCCATCCGTTCGAACAAAGACTTCGATTTTGGTGGAGCGCCATTGAAAAAGTCACCGCTTAACAAGACGGATTACGACAGCTTTGAACCTCGCGATGCAGTGAAAGGGGATACCGCTCGTTCGCTTTTCTACATGGCTGTACGCTATGAGGGAAATGACGCAAAAATGCCTGACTTGTACCTAGTCGATGACACGTCGAGCTCTTCAGGGCAACCTAAGGTTGGAAAACTTTGCACATTATTGCAATGGCATAACGCTGACCCTGTCGATGATTGGGAACGTAACCGCCATGAAAAAGCCGTCAAATGGCAAAGCAACCGCAATCCGTTCATCGACAACCCAAGCTGGGTAAATGACATATATGATAGTCGCTGTAATGGTTGATACATACACTGAAGTCAATTCAAAGAAGCCATCCTAGTGATGGCTTTTTATCTTGCGAACACTTTCTTAGTGAGTGCTATGCAGGCTCGTGACAACGATTGAGTGGTATCCAAGTGTTGGTACCAGTTATTGAACACCAGTTCGAAGTCATTAAGAGTAATCCGACCAAACGTATGATTTCGATATTGCTCACAGAGGTTAAAAAGTCGCTGAGCATTATTAACTGGTGAACTAAAGCGAATCAAAGAGCTGTGCGCAGTGACCTGTTTGTATCGACTATCGAAAGTGACTCTTAGCCCTTGCTCTACCAATGCTTCACGTAACTTGTTTCGGAGCTGTTCAAGTCCATTACCTATAGCAAAGCCTTGGAGGATGATACAGTTTTCAGAAGCACTTATGCCTTTATATTCAATCTCAATGGGTGCAATTGAACCTACAACTTTATTGAAAACCTCAATGTAGGATTGAGCATTAACCTGGGTAATTTCAAAGTTAGCAACGCATGAAATGATGGAAAGAATGGTTAAATGTAACTCCTCCCTAGGATGATAATATTGGTCGGGTTCGAGTATGTTTACAGCCTCTTGAAATCTCATTATTTCGTCGAGAAGAACATTGTTACCTTGTTTTAGATAGGCTAGAGCAGTGATCCCTCTTCGAGTGTCGCTGGGTAGATCTAATAGATATGAATCTAGTTCATATTGGTCGGTTTCAGATGCAACTTTAAAGCGTTGCCACATCTTGTCATAAATTTCTTCGCTCACAGTTTTCCTTCGATACTTATTAAGACAATAGGTGAGTACAGAACTTATCCCATTGAGATGAGTGGCTTAAAATTCATCCTCACTCAAATATTATGTTTAGCTGTTCCATTGCTCGGTTGTGTTGATTTAGGCTTCAACAGCTCCTATTTTCTTAGACATATTAAAACCAGTAATAGAGAAGCCGACTGCTTGGTAGAGCTTCAGTGCTCTTTCATTATGGTACGCGACTCTTAACTTTATTTGTTCAATACCATGCTCCTTAAGCTGCTGCTCTAATAGGCTCAGAGCTTGTTTTCCATAGCCAGCACCTCGGTACAAATTAGATACGTAGAAGTCGTAGATGAAGGTAGATTTATCTTCTGTATTAATGGAGTGCCAAAGGTAGCCGACAAGGCATGGTTGTCCATTTAACTGAGCTTCGATACAAAGAAGCGAATGTTCGTTTCCTTCAAGGCCATTCGGAAAGCAACGATGTAGATCTTTTTTAGCTAGCTCAACGGATCGCTCCATAGAGTGGCCATAGTTTTTCGTTATTTCACGGCTGTAATCGTCAATAAAATAGTCGCAGTAAGCGGGGTACTCTTCATGGCGCATTTCTCTAAGTTTAATCATGTATCTCCTTACTATGTACTTAAATAAAATCGAGATTCAAGGTTCAGATGCGATGTCTTAACTGTAGGTTAGCTCGAAAGGTAAACATGGTGTGCCTTGGTGATATTTAAGCTGCCAACCAGCCTCAGTCAAAACCCATATAGAGCAACGTTTGGCATAGTTACTCACATCACCAAGTTCACTTACCAAAGCAGTCTGATATTTTAGTAAGTGTACCGAAGGGCTTAGTAAAAGGCATTGGTAGTCTTGTGAGTGAATTTTTGAGGTGGAAGGTTCCTCTGCTCTCATCATTTTGACGATAGACATAAAGTCATAGCTATCGCCACTGCGACCGACTTCAGAAAAATCGGGATGTATTAAACGCTTAATATCATTGTTGTTTTGTCGAACTTCATATTGATGAAGATCGATTTCTTGCTGAATTAAAATGTTCAATAGAGCTCCCTAGCGTAGATTTCAAATTACCAGTTATTATGTTACGTATCATCCCTAGAAGCATTGTATAGAGTGCTTAGGGGCTTCGAGGCTTGGTAATAAGCGTTTTGTTATAGAGTCGTTCCATTTACTAACGACCAGTGGTGTGGCATTAATTCACGGATAGTTTTGAACACCAGCTTATTCTCTTTTGTTGAGATAGCTGCTTTAACGTCGCCTCCCCAATGAACCAGTCTTTCTTGGCAGACTCCACAAGGAGATAGCACCAAAAACTCAGTACTCTCGTCTTCTCGACAGATACACAGAGAGTGCGTGACTTTTTCGTTCAATTTATGCGCTTCCAGAAAGGCGCCGACCTCCATACAAAGAGAAAGTGCATCATTTTTCGTATCGGGAGCAATACTAGTTAAAATTTTGCCTGTTTCCGTTCTTACAGCCGCCGCACCGCCCCAGCCTCGCGGATACCGTATTTTAATCAGTTCAACGGCAGCGTGATATAACTCTTGTTCTTCTTGTTTCATTCTATTCCTTTTAATTTGTCGTCATTTGCCGCAGTGAGAGAGGACTACTAGCGCCAAATAGGTGATTGAAGTATTCAGGAGGAAGTATCTCGATGATATCCAATCAAGCGCTTTCGAGAACGGCGGTGCCTATTCGTAATTTATATCGCTTGAGCACGATTAAACCTTAGTTTTTACTGTTGGTAATATATCTAAAACTTATACTTGTTGGCATTTATTAAGATGACGTCAATGCATGTTCTCTTCACAAAATGGAATCTCACTATTGAGTGGTTGCGTTGTTAGATGCGAATTTAAATTATTGACTTGGTTGTGCTTAATTTTTTAGATGTTGTAGTGGACACGAGTTTGCCCTAAACCAAGAGCGTTCTATTTGAATAGGTGGCTGGTTAATTCATGTCTTTTTATTGTATTGCTGATGATTGCTCAGACATACCTAATACCCGGTCAGCTCCATATACCCTATACCTAAGTGTGTTCCTTTAATTGAGATTGGACCCTCCCAATAGGGAACCGATAGTGGCATTTTTGCTTTGGGGTTCAGTGCCGAGACAGTCAGATCTATGCTTTTCGTTGGAATTGATATTTGCCACTCTGTTGGATAATCGCGCCCATCAATTACTGTTTGTTTGGTTGCAGTGAGAGTAATGTCTTGCTGCGAAATGGCAGTACCAGAACCATTTTGCTGCATAAGCCTTGCGTGAGCATAACTGGCTTCGCCTGTTGCTGAGTTTCGCAGTTGGAATACGACTAGGCTGGTTTCATCACTGAGCCTAAGTGCAAACCAATCCCAGCCTTGTTGAGAGTCGAGTAAGAACTGCGAACTCCATTCTCTGTCTATCCAACCTTTGCCTGAAACCTGATGTGTCACACCATCAATCGTCACGTCGCCTGATACATCGATGAATGGTTGGCTGTAGTAGTAGGAGGCGACTTTTCCGTCACCGCTTTTGGTGCTGTAGCCTTGCTCTCCTTGTTTTTGATAGGGAGCGCCGCTAGTCAGTGTTAACGAGTAGCCAAACTGCTCTGAGTTAGCATTCAATGTGGCAGGGAACAAGTCATCGGTAGAAGATGTCCACTGCCAATCATCAAGATAGACGCGAAATGGTGATGTGTTTACTCCTGCCAGTTCTGTGTGATCGCGTGACCATTTTTCATCGGCGTAGTGTTTGTCTTCGGTGGTGACGGCACTGTGCGCCATGTAGATCTGTTGGCTTTGCCATGCGGTTGACTTGTTTTGTTCGACGCTGTTTTCTGGAGCTGCGGCAAAGCGGAACTGTGTCCATTGTACGCCTAGTGTGTTGCCGTCCTCATCGATGAGGTTGGCGGTTAAATACCACCACTCATGACGGAAACTCGGGTGCGCTTGGTGGTCCATAGGGAAGGTGAGTTCAACGTCTTTAATGACGGGACTGTATTGATCACTCTGCTGCTCACTGTTCCCGCCGAGTATTGCCCCCATGTTTTGAGCTGAATTTGGATCGACCTTGTCACACCCCCATAGAGATAGCAGGCTAAGTGAGAGTGCAGCCAGTTGGATTAGCTTACTCTTCAAACCAATGCTCATCACAACACCTCACTTTGCAAGCTAGACACCACAGGTTTACTGACCAAATGCCATAGGGGGATGAGTGTTGCAATCACCGCCACAATAATTGTGATTACGGAGATACTGAGCGCATCACTCCAATTCCATACGTAATTTAAGCTCCAACCAAAGGCGCGCAGGGTGACGATGTCCGTCAACACATAACCGACCATAGCGCCGAGTGGTAACGCGATAACCAGAGTGAAGGCGACCAGAACAACGATTTGCCCGACTACCATTGCCATCAATTTTCTCTGACTAACACCGAGCGCATACAACCTTGCAATAGCGGCTTTGCGTGCATCGAGCAACATGAAACAGGCGCAGAACAACCCTATCACCGCCACCATTAAAGTGACGCCATTAAGCGCCCGAGTAATGGCAAAAGTTTGTGAGAAGATATCCAAAGCGATCGATTTGATCTGTGCTTGGTCGTAAAGCTGGCTAGGGTACAAATTGAGTTGTTGGCGTAGCTGTTCGTAAACCACTTGTGGGTCGCCAGAGACTTTGATTCCCAAACTGGTGGGTAAGTGTGTAAATCCGCTTTCGATCCACAAATAAGGCGCAAGTAACACTTCACCATTCGGTGAGCCGTAATCGTGGAAAATCGCCCCGACGATGAGTGTTTTGTCTTGGATCGCGTCGAGCTTGAGTTGGCTTCCAAGAGACAAGTCGAGTTTCACCGCTGTAGGTTCGCTGATCGCCACTAATTCACCTTGGTAAAAGCGCGTCCAAAAGTCATCAACGCGGGATTGGAACACCATGGTTTGCTCAAGTGTGTCTCTGTCTTTGGTGCCGAGCAAAGTCGGTAAGCCCTGCAAGTTATCATCGACGTAGTATTGTTTGTAGACGGTTTCAACGTTCTCAAACTGTTCTAACGCGCGCACAACATTCGCGATTTCACCTTGGGCAGGGCTAACGTAAATATCAGCATGTAAGCGCTGTTCAAGCCATTGCTTTAACGTGGATTCAAAGCTGCCGACTAAGGTATTCATTCCCACATTTGCGGTGACAGCGAGAAGCAACGCCATCATGGCAAGGGAGAGAGGGGAGATAAGTTCACGCAGCTCAGCAAACAGATATTGTATTAATCCCGATTGGGTGCGTTTTTCGCTCCAGTTTGCTAGCACACTGAGCGTTTTAGGCAGATATAAGGGAATCGACACCATTAACACACCGAGCCATGCCATGGTGAAGCGGTGATGCTCGCTCAACGATAACCCAGCTAACGCGAGAATGGTTAACACTGACCCGATAACAAACAGCTGATTTTCGTTAGACGTTTCCGGCGCTTGATAGAAACCGCCATGGGAAGAGAGAGGTTGTCGCACTCGCTGTTTAAAGTGCTGCCAACATGCGACAAGCGTTGCGGCCAGCGTGAGTAGCAGAGCCTGCACAAACCATTGCCACTGCCATGTGCCGGGCAGAAGTGTTGCACCATAAAGTTGCTCTAGCGTTATCGCGACGGTTGGATGTAGCCAATGGCTGAGTTGAATGCCGAGTATGAAACCAAGCGATGCGCCCAGTGTGATTAAAACCGTAAGCTCGACTAACAGAGCTGAAAACACGATGCTTGGCGCAATCCCTGCTTGTTGAAGTTGCACCAACAGCCGATTACGTTTCAGCAAACTGTACTTCACACCGTTGTAAGCGATGAATAAGCCAACCAAAAACGCCAACAAACTCATGGCGGTGAGATTGAGGTGAAAGCTATCGGTAATTGAACCGAGATCCGTACTTTGGTTGTTGGAAATCCATTGCCCTTGTGTGCCTATTAGGCTTTGCCACGTATCCTGAGTATTGCTGTTCGTGTCAAAAACAGCGATATAGCTCAGTTGCCCTCGCTTGTTAAGCAGTTGTTGAGCGAATCCAATGTCCATCAACATTCGGCTACCGAGTTGCCATTCATCTGGCAATACCACAACTTTGGTGAGCACTTCATCCAAAGTGAGCGTGTCCACTTCGTCCAAACTCTGGTGCTGAGATTGGCTCATCATCACAATGGGTTCACCCGCTAAGAGTTGCGGCAAAGGTAAGGCATTGTCGAACAGGGAAATGTTTGGCTCTTTGGCTTGAGTATTGCTTTTTTCGTCGATGCGAGCGTGGCGAGCTCTTGAAGTGAGGGCGGCGATTAGCTCACTGCCTTGAACTGACCAGCGTCGGCCTTGTTCGTCTCTTACTCGCCCTTCTATAACAGGTAGCGCTGCGCTTAATCCACTTTGTCTTAAGCTGAAGTAGAGCGATTCCGGCAAATAGTTTTGCCCTGCTGGTGGAATGATAAGGTTCTGCGCTTGAGCGCTCAGTTGCTCGGTCGATTCTGCATAGCTGCGCTTGGCATTGAGGTTGATGGCTTGCACCGCGACAAACAAGGTGACTGCAAGCACAATGCCGATCAGAATCGCTGCGGCTTGCAATGGTGACTGACGATAGTGCGCCGCGAATAGATTCAGAGTCAGTTTGGTATGGGTGAGCTGGTTCTGAGCGAAGCCAGTTTGCTTCATTGGATTAATCACAACGCTGCTGCTCTTGGGGTTAGATCCGCGTTCCTTAAACAACCATCATCTAACACCAATTTTGTCTGCATAAAGCTGGCACATTCTGGGCTGTGCGTAACCAAAAGCACCGCAGTGTTGCCTTGTGTAGTGATTTCACTCAACAGCTTCATTACCTCAATGCCTGCTTTGTGGTCGAGGTTGCCTGTGGGTTCATCAGCAAGCAATAGTTTGGGTTTATGGGCTAGCGCACGCGCTATTGCGACTCGTTGTTGCTGACCGCCAGAGAGTGCGGATACATGTCTTTCGAGTAGCTCGCTGATACCCAATGCGTCAACTAAATAGTCGCACCAGTCGCTCCATTTCTGTTGATTTAAATGAAGAGGGAAGGCAATGTTTTGTTTTACGTTGAGTGGCGTTAGCAAGTTGAACTGTTGAAAGATCACGCCTAATTTTTGATGGCGGAGTCGGCTCCACTGTGGGTCTTTCCAATTTGATGTGTTCTCGCCATCGAGCCACAATTCGCCACCAGATAGTGGTTCAAACCCTGCAATGATGTTCAGCAAAGTACTTTTTCCGCTGCCACTCGCCCCTGTCAAAGCTACGCTTGCCCTTGTTGCCAAAGCGAAGTCGACATTTTCCAGCACGTGATGGATATCTTTACCATCAACAAAGCTTTTTCTGGCATGTGTGAGTGTGACAATTGGGCTTTCCATTACCTTTCCTTATAACCAAAACTTACCATCAAAAGGTGTCGTTACTTGTGGCAATTACCGAATCGACAAGCTCTATAAAACTGTAGACAACAATTTCAAACAATAGAGCGATTTATATCGAATTATTAATAACTTGTACTTTGAAAAGAGGGAAATAGATCAGTGCAAGGAAGAATGTAGATTTTGGTGGGAGCTTAGAGTCACCTAGGAGGCTCTTAGATTTTTCGTCAGATGGTTCGTGCTGTTTCTTTAGTTTGTTCCTGTTCCATTCTTTCTAATGCTGTTCATTGTGTAAAATCTTGTTACTCAAATTAAACATTTCTAAAAGCAGTGACAGGTTGATTTTTAACTCATAGCACTTTACCAACTATGAGTTAGCCTTTGTGGCTCATTCACCAATATCAACAGTTTTACTCAGTTCAGATGTAATGTTGGAAGATGGGAATGACAACGACTTAGCCATGCTCTAAGCGTCGTTAAGTCGTTATTGGTTTGAGGTCAGGGATTAATTGAGCGCTTCAATCAGAGTGATTTCGCGTTTGATTTGCTTACTCTCTTGCTCAGTCGCCTGCGGCAGTTTCTTTTCGCGTGTGGTTATGGCTGCTTGTTTGGCTTCGTCAGATTTGAACATCAGTTCTTTCACGTTGATAGAAGCGATGTTTGTGTAGCGGCCATCGTCACTGGTCGGGATTGATATGGTTTCATCGTTAATCAATGACTTTACGATCTCACGCTGTTCATTGTAACGGCTCTCTAAACCAGAAAGTGCCCATCGTTGTTGAGGCTTGCCTTCATACTGACCGTTCTTTTCTTCCTTAAGAAACTTGATGGTCATATTACGGATCGTGCCTGCTTCTTCTCCATACTCTGCTTCCGTATCAAAAAGTACAGGGAACGATTCACCTTCTAGCACGCCGCCTTTCTTGGTTAGATGACCCATTCGATAGCTATTCATACCAATACGGATCTTTGTTTGATCAGTAACCGGTGTGCCATCAGCAAACACAAGGTTGGTGATGCGGGTACCTGCAGGTTGAGTGAGGTCGATGGTATAAGTCACGCCCGCGAAGAAGTCATTGGTTGAGTATTTTGAAGCTCTGCGCTCAGGGTTAAAGCTGTAGGTTACATCGCCAGGTTGTACTGAGTTGAAGTAGCCCGCAGACCATTCCATGTAGGTTCTCAGCTCTTTGCCTGTCATCTGGTAGACAGTGATTTCGCCACCTGCGTATTGGTAGTTGTACGCGATGTCTTTGGCTTTGATTGGGCCAACATCGAGCTCGGCATTGTCGTTGTCTATTTGAAGTGCGATGACATTGGCTTTGGGTGCATAGAAGAAGCTCGCTTCTTGGAATAGCGCACTGATGCCAGTGTCTTGAACATGGACTTGAGGGATACCGCGGATTTCGTTTTCAGGGACTAAATCAACGCCGGTAAGCTGAGCGACAGGTCGATTCGCCATTTCTCGGAGTTGTTTGTGATAAGGCTGGTATAACTCGTCCATATTCTCATCAGAGTCGATACCTTTAATTTTATAGGTGAAGCTGTCTTTGTTAACGAGAGTGAATTTGCCATCGCGCTCTTCAAATTGAAGATCGATACGAGATAGGGCGCGGCCATATTTGTCGGGTTCAGTAATAATAACGCCATTTACAACGGCCTTATCGATGCGAGTGTGCATGTGGCCAGCGACGATGGCATCAAGCTCTGGGTTTGCATTGGCAATGTCGGTGACACCGGTGTCGGCAATGTCATTCTCGTTCTCAATCCCCATATGGGCAACCAATACGATGGCATCCACTTTATCATCAATTTCTTTGACGATTTTCTTCACTTCCAAGGTTGGATTAGTGAAAGTGACGCCTTCTAAACGGTTTGTACCTTGCGCAAAGACCTCCGTCATTGGGGTATCCATTCCTATCACACCGATCTTAATACCACCTCGTTCTAGAATGGTGTAACCCGGTAAGAATGGGTTTCCGTTTTTGTTCTTAATGTTGCCACCGAGAGACTGCCCTTTAAATTGGGTAACGGCTCTGTTGAGGGTTTTGAGGCCAAAATCGAATTCGTGGTTACCTAAAACCCACACATCGTATTTCATGTGATTAAAGCCAAGCATCATTGGATCAACGGGCTCGTCTTTGAAGGTTTCGACGAAGTTGCCTTGGATGGTGTCACCAGCGTCGACAAGGATAATGTTAGATTGCTCTTTTCGGATCTCACCAACCTTGGTCGCGATTTGGCTCAAGCTACCACGAGTGTTGAGTTTATCTGCCGCGTAATCCCACGCCATAAAATGACCGTGTATATCTGAAGTACCCAGTATCGTGACATCGTGTATGTCGCCATCAGCTGCAAAGGTGGGAAAGGCTAGAGATAGTAGGATGGCGCTTGATAGTATGTGTCTTTTCATAAGTATGTTCACATCGTGGTTTTCAGTATGGCGCTACCATATAGAATTGAGGTTATCTTGTGAGTGATTAATGTCATATTTCTAATGATATAAATAATTAATGTTTCAAATAAATGTGACTCATGACCATCTCAAAACAACTTAAGTTATGATGAAATCGGCCACAACTCTTCGCTCTCTTTTCAACACTTGAATCCTTTAATCAAACTTTCTAACTAAGCGTTGGTGTATTAATCAGCACGTTTGTAAGCTGTTGAACGTTTTGCCTGTTGAAATAAATAAGGTATATATCGCCAACCTTCACTTACTGTGGGAGTAAGACGATCTTGCCATCTAAACGTGTGGTTTTCGATTCAATGAGATCAATCGCGGTTTGAACTTTATCGAATGACAGATAGCGGTCAACGTCGAGCTGAATGTCGTTTGTGATGAAGTGATCTAGCATGGTTGTGAACTTATCACGGCGAACATCTTTACCTGCTGCTTCTTCCCAATAACGTAAGAAGAAGGTGCTGAAATCGATGTGTTGGCTTTTCGCGTACTCAAAGAAGCGTGGCTCGTAAAAATCTAGAGACAGCGTCCCATAGTTGATAAAACGCCCATTATTGCCAAGGGTGTGAATAAGATCGGTTCCGGGTGAACCACCAATTGCATCAAAGGCGACGGTTGGAGTAGGCAAGCCTAAGGCCTTAATTTGATTAACTAAATCATCGTTTGAATCTAATACCCAACTTGTGGCAGTTGGGTATCGTTTCGGCTGTGATGTAACAACAATGATGTTGAAGCCGAGCGATGCTGATAATTGGGAGAAGATCTTACCGATGGCAGAGCTGCCTGCGTTAATGATCAACACATCTTCTTGGGTCAGCTTGGTTACTTCTGTCGTTAGGACCCATGCGGTTAGGGGATTAATGTAGAGCTGACAGGCGTAGCCATTATCTAAATGCTGAGGAATTTGGAATAGGTCATTTGGTGATACATCGACATAGTTCTGCCACGTTCCATTGGTTGCTACGAGCACTCGCTGGTTCACTGCAAACTCAGCATTGCTGGACTCTACAAGCCTTCCTACTGCTTCAAACCCCGGTACTCTCGGCGGCTGGCGGCTATGTTTGTATTGGCCCACACCATAAATCGACAACAGATCACTAGGGTTGATGTTAGTCGCTTCAATTTGTACGCGAACTTTATCTTTGTCTAGTGCCCCTAAAGCGACATGTTCTAACTTGAGAGACTCTTTCGGCTGACCGAAACGGAACTGGCTAATTCGGGTATTTTGCATAGTGTCAGTCATAGTTCGGGTACCTTATGGATTATGAGTACTGCATTGATTTTAAGTGTAGCGTGTTCATAAACAACCTTGGGTCGCTAATATTGCTCAACATAGCTGGTGTTGGTAAACCGTCGTCACCAACGCGGTTGACATAGTCTGCCGCCGTATCGAAGATTAAAATATCCAAAGCCAAACGATCCAAGCTATATCGGCCTCGGTGGAGCATATCCGCTGAAAACACCAATAAGTCGCCCGCTTCTGACGGTATCTGCTTGCCACCAGAGATATCATCGCTGCTCACTTTACCATTTTCTTCTTGGCGAACGTTGTACTCTTCTTCGTTATCCCAGCGCTTGTGCGTGCCAGGGATAAGCTCCATACCGGGCTCATCAAAAAGGGGAACACGCAGATGCAGTACCTGAGTTTTCATGATGACTTTCATCTGGTCATCAATGTCGTAGTCGTATTGACAGTCACGATGCCAGAAGTCTTTTTGTTGCGGGTTCACTGGGTTGAAGAACAGCCGTGTATTCATGAATGCCGGTTTGTTCGGAATCACCGCACCTACCACATCAGGGTGAAAAAGATTCTGGTCAACTCCGCAGGGAGTTGTAACAGTAAGTACCCCGTGCATGCTCTGGAGTACCTACTTCAAATTTAGCGGTTAATTTTATTTCTCGTTTCATGGTACTTCATCTACGGCAACTCAATGACTTAGCCTGAATTGGGCAGATTCTCGTCATATTATTACAATGCATTGATGATTTATGCGTTTGAAAAGCATATCCTGTGCCTTTATGTCGTGGAAAGACCGTTTACCGTGTATTCAAAAATATTTCCCTCTCCGTTTGCTGAGCTTTCACCTGTAAAAAAAGTAGCTATTTTAGGGCTGCCACTTATTGCAGCGATTGGTGTTGCTCTGCAATCTTCACAATCGGATCTGACGAAAACGATCGATCTTGATTTACCAGACTCAAACGTTATTGAGTCCATTTTGTCACCTTCTTCTGTTACCGTTATTGAGCCTCCGACATTTGAGTATCAAATTCAAACGGGCGATAACTTGAGTAGCATTTTCACTCAACTTGGATTTTCTTATAAATCGATGATGAGCGTAATGGAAACCGATTTGAACTTTCTTGCGTTAGATACGCTTCGTCCGGGCAATACATTACGTTTCTGGCGTGATGAAGCTACGGGTGAACTTTCCAAAATGGAACTTCAATTTAGCGTCGCAGATAAAGTGGTTTATCGACTGCTTGACGACGGTAGCTACGAATTCAAAGATATTTCTATTCCAGGTGAATGGAAGCAAAAGCCTTTAGTGGGTGATATTCAAGGCAGTTTCTCGATGTCGGCTAATAAGGTTGGCCTGAATAGTCTTGAGATTGATCATATTGTTACTCTATTGAAAGATAAGCTGAATTTTAGCCGTGATTTGCGTGCTGGTGATCAGTTTGAAGTGCTTCAAAAGGCTCAATTTGTTAATGGTGTTGCAACCGGAAAACGTGAAATTGAAGCGATTAAGATCATGAATCGTAACCGCGTTGTGTCAGCGTATTTACATACTGATGGGCAATATTACGATGCCAATGGTGATAGCTTGCAGCGTGCTTTCCAACGTTACCCTGTGAGCAGTGGTTGGCGCCAAAGTTCTCAATTTAATCCTAAGCGCTTACACCCCGTGACTGGGCGAGTCTCACCGCATAACGGTACAGATTTCGCGACGCCGATTGGCACCCCAGTTCAAGCGACGGGTGATGGCAAAGTGATTATGACTCGTAAGCACCCATACGCAGGTAATTACGTTGTTATTCAGCACGGCAGTACTTATAAAACACGCTACCTACATTTGAGTAAAATCCTCGTGCGTAAAGGACAAACGGTATCTCGTGGTCAGCGTATTGGTTTATCAGGCAAAACAGGTCGAGTGACAGGTCCACACTTGCATTACGAACTGATTGAACGTGGTCGCCCTGTTGATGCTATGAAAGCAAACATCCCAATGGCAGATTCTGTGCCGAAAAAGGAAAAAGCGACGTTTGTAGCTGCAAGAGATGAAGCTGACAAGTTGCTAAAGGTAGCGTTAGAAGCACAATCTAATAACAGCTAGCTAGGCCTCTTTAAGGTAACCCTGAATGAGGCTGTTACTCATCAAGTAGTATACTAAAGCCGTGAGAGCATCACTCTAAACAGAGTCCTGCTTTCGCGGCTTTTCTGATCTTGGAGTAACTAAAGCAAGTATTTAAGCTAACGGTTCTGAGTGAGTCACGTAACTGACGATAGCTTCAGGTCGCATCGGTGGTGAGTAGAGGTATCCTTGTATCTTGTCACATCCCATAGCGTGCAGTTTTTCTAATTGTTCACGCTTCTCTACGCCTTCCGCAATTAGTGATACGTCTAGCCTATGGGCAAGTTGAACAATCAACCAAACAACGCTCTCAGAGGTTGAATTGGTCAACAAATTACGGATAAAGGTGGCATCAATTTTAATGCAATCGATAGGGTAGCTGTGAATGTAGTTCAAACTGGAGTAGCCCGTACCGAAATCATCAAGCGCAATGGTAAAGCCTTGTCCTCTCAGGAAGTTTAGTGCCGATTTGGTCTCTTGAGTTGGAGACAACAACACAGTTTCGGTTAGCTCAATAACAAACTCATCAGCTTTAAAGTGATGCTGTTCAATGGTTCTAGTGAGATAGGAAATATAGCGCTTAGAGTCGGTAAGCTCATGCGCGGAACAGTTTATCCCAAGCTTGATCTTGTAACCTAAACCTTGTTCTAACGTGGTTTTGGCGCGGCATACCAATTCAATAATACGCTCACCTAGCTCGACAATTAGCCCTGACTCTTCAGCTACTTGAATGAACTCTACTGGTGAGATGTCACCGTGTCTGGCAGTTTTCCAGCGAGTCAGTACCTCGAAATATTGCCACTGTGCATCACCTTTGCCCACAATGGGTTGCACAACTACATACATTCCATTGCTGTCGGGGACATAGCTTTGTGATATTGGGTTTTCGAGTTCATTGCGCAACGCAGCGATTAACTCGGTTTTTCTTTGGTAGCGAGATCTCAAGTGGGTGTCATAGCATTGAATATGGTTATCTTGACTGTGCTTGCACTCTTTAAGAGCTAAACTGGTGTTGAAGATGATCTGTTCTATGTCTTTGTTATTCCCATCTGAACGGGCAATGCCGATACTAACGTCGAAATCGATTTTGATATCAACATTACTGTAACCTTGCTTTATCTTGGGTAGGATTTGCTCGCAAACTGCTATTGGGTCCGAATGATAGGTAATGAAAGCAAACTCATTGCCAGCAGTCCGGAAAGTCAGATTGCTTTCGGGTAAGGTTCTACGCAATATTTCTGCGACAAATTGAAGTACCTTATCGCCAATATAATTGCCGTGCATGTCATTGATGGCTTTGAAGCTATTGATGTCGAGCAGAGCGAGAGAGAATGGAGTGACGCTCTGTTGAGTGATCGATTCTAAGGTATCAGACAAGCAGCTTCGGTTTAGTACTCCCGTTAAGCTGTCGTGTGATACTTCGTAACGGAGTTGATTAACCAGTTGTTCAGAACGGTCGTTGAACCACATTTCACGCAAGGTGTGGATGATGATGTCAGCGAACAATTGGTGGTGTTTTATCACGTCTTGTTGTTGAACAGGACTTAGAGGCGAGGCAAACGTTGAGAACAACACTCCCATCACTTCACCACTTTGAGTACGAGTAGGGATCGCGATGGAGTTTTGTGAGGTGATTTCCTGTCTAAATGCCGATGTTGGCAATGACTGGATGACATGCTGAGCAAACGAGCAATCCGGGTGTCTTTGATTGACTGCTTGTTGGTAGATCTGTCCATGACGTGCATTGATTTTATCATGTATTACATGGTCAGAGTGGGCGATCACCAAAGGAACGATTTGATCTGGGAAGTGCTTCTTCTCAATGATGCTGGTGTACTGAGTACCAAAGGTTTGATGTAAAGTAAGTACGGCTGACTCTAAAAGGTCGATACCTTCCAATTTCAGTAAACGACCAATGCGCTCTGTGTCTATCATGCTGTTATGCGTATGTTGAGTCATGGTCACCATCCTTAGTTAACCAGATTCACTGTGTAAGCTGTATGTGTATGCTCTTGTCTATACGATTTTGGCACTATGCAGTTTTAAGCTTTAGTACTTATATGCGTCTAGTTTATTATTGTTCGTATTGTATAACTTTTCAAATTAAAATGTGACTTATTTCACAGAGCCTGAGTGCTGCGCTCTTTGTCTAACCTCTCTTTTAAATGATCCAAAAATAACTTGGTTCGCGTATGTGAGTAATCAAGCTTAGGGTAATACGCGTAAACCATTACTTCGTCGGCAGTAATATTTGGCAATACTGGAACTAATGTCCCTTGTTTTAGATCCTCTTTGATCATTGCTTTAATGGTTAAGAGTACGCCCATTCCTCGCTTCGCAGCATGAAACAAGGCCTCTGGATTGGTGGTAGCAAAGTTGCCATTGAGAGTGATGCGTTGCCCTTTAGTGAGTGTGACTTCTCGGGTAGGGCGCTCTCCCCAAATCAAAGAGTTGTGTTGTTCTAAGTCCTGCTCGTTGGCGGGATAACCATGTTTAGCTAAATAGCTTGGCGCTGCATAGAAGCTGGCTTTGTGCTCAAACAGCGGTGTTTTCTTGAAGCTTAACGAGTTGAGCTGTTCCAGTTCACGGCTGATCACCAGATCTAATCCCAGCTCTGGTAATTGCCCTGGCGTGGTCGTGATCAGCTGCACCTTAATATCTGGATATTTTTCTAGGAAATCGCCCATGTGTTGAACGAGAAATTTAGAGCCAACTGCGATGGTGGCTCCAATTTTTAATAGGCCTGCGGGAGTTTGATTAACTGAGCGAGTTTCATCAATGATTGACTGCCAGTTATCGAGTTGATCTTTTGCTCTCTGATAGAAGAGTGCGCCTGCTTCGGTTTGGCTAATTGAGCGAGTGGTGCGCTTTAAAAGTTGAGTGCCAATGCGCTCTTCCAGCCAGCTTACTCTTTTGCTGATCGCTGAGCTGGTGGTGTTCAGTTTTCGAGCTGCACCATTGAAGCTACCTTCTTCCACTACTCTGACATAGCTTTTTACGTTAAGGATCCAATCCATATTATTTCCTGTCGGGACTTAATTAAATTCCAATTTAGCTAATTATCAATTTTTGGTTTTGAATGTAAACTCACCTAACGGACAAATTTCAAACGAATAGGGAATTTTTTGAGCCAATCGACCTTTAAAAAAACGCCGTTACTCTTAGCAATGATGATCATTGCTACGGGCCAGGTGGGTGTGAGCATCTACTTGCCATCATTGCCGCTCATTGCTGCTGACTTAAGTGTTACCCAATTGGATGTACAGCTGCTCGTCACGCTGTTTCTTGTGGGTTTTGGTTTATCGCAGTTATTTTACGGACCGATGTCCGATGCGGTGGGAAGAAGGCCTATATTCTTGTTAGGTCAGGGTGTTTATTTGGTTGGTACTGTCGTTTGTATCGTGTTTTCTGACAACATGATGGCGCTAGAAGTAGGCCGCTTGTTGCAAGGTTTAGGGGCCGGTAGTGCCTCGGTTCTTGGGCGAAGCGTGCTTCGTGACAGCTATGATGGTTCACAGCTTACCAAAGCGTTGTCTTATATCTCGATCACTGTTTCGATCATGCCGATCATTGCGCCAGTATTTGGTGGTTGGATTTCATTTCACCTCGGTTGGCAGGCGGTATTCCTGTTCGTTTTATTGTACTTATTAGCGATATTTACGCTGGGTTACTTTGTTCTGCATGAAACTTTGCCATACGGAAAGAGCCGATTTGATGCCTGCCAGGTGGTGAAGAACTACGGGCGCTTGTTGACCAATCACCAGGTGTTGACCAGTGCTAGTTACAACTGGATGAGCTATGTGGCGAGTTTGGTTTCGTTGTCGTTGTTTCCCTTTTTAATGCAAGAGCAATTAGGGCTGACCGCCGCTGAATATGGCTCATTGATGATTGTCCCTTCGGCAGGCTTACTGATAGGTAGTGTCGCTTTAAATTTGCTCAATCGTAGGTTTAGTACCCCCCAACTGATGAGCCTAGCTATCTTGATTATCTTGGCATCGGGAACTTGGCTTTTGACTCATGAGTTGTCCATCTTTAACTTAGTTTGGGCGTTTACTTGGTTGGCTATAGCACAGGGTATCTCGTTCCCGCTATCAATCAGCATGTTATTAGAGCCTCATAAGAAACAAGCGGGTGCAGTTTCCGCGTTGTCAGGTTCAATCCAGATGTGTTTAGCGGGTTTATTGGGTGGGTATCTGGTAGAGAGTTGGGTCACGACTCATTTACAGCTAGGCGTGTTCTACCTCATCATTGGTGCTGCTATGGGCGGGGTGCTTTGGTCTTCAACCAAAGTGAACAAAAAAAACGATACTGTTGGAGTGGAATATAGCTAATTGCCTAGTTCACTATCGTCCACTCACCATCGTTAATACGTTGTATTTGTGCTGATGGTTTTCTACAATGCTTCGGTCCATTGAATAGGTAAAAACAAAATGCAGCAAAATGAATTTGAAGTACTGGTAAAAGCTATCTGCGCCCTAGATGGCCTGCCTCAAGCGCTTGAGCTATTGAAATCCAATGAGGATACAGAAGTCGCTGAGGCTGCTGCATCACTGACTGGTCAATTTTCACTCGCTGAAGTGGAAGGTGAAAAGCGTATTTACCACGTGACGCTTCAAGAAAATGAACAAGGCGAAGAGCAAGAGTACATCGAACATGTCATGAATGAAGGCGATGACTTAATCAAATTTGCAGCTTGGTTCTTTGAAACAATGTTTGAATTGAAGCAAAAAGACACATACCAAATTGCCGGTAAAACTTACAGACAGCCGAAGCGCAGCTAGGGTTTTCAGTAAAGTATTTTAGAAAGCAGCTCTCTTGAGCTGCTTTTTTATAAGTGGCTAAACCAATGTCTTGGATTGTTATTAGGAATGGAGCATTAAGCTCAAACCGGACTTCAGGTTAACTCATTGATATACATATACAATGCTGATTAGCACAGAGGCAAAATTAGGTTTATTGCAATTTAATAGCTCGCATTGCAGTAAAGTGTGACTTATATCTTGTTTTTGGGTGTTTTCAGTGTAAAATCCGCGCTAAAGAAAGTTGATTATGTGCGGAGATAAGCATGAATTATGAACTAGGCCACGCATACCTTGGTCAAATGGCAGCAAAAAACATGATGCACGAAGCAATGTACGGTAAGTCAAAGCCGAAAAAGCATCATTCATCAAGCGAATGATGAAGAAAATGGCTAAGTAACCATTTTCCAAAACGGAATTTTAAAAGGCCTTAAACTCTTTGAAGTTTAAGGCCTTTTTAGTTTCAGCGGTTGATGACTTTCATAGCTGTATTTTGTTGTGGATGGACACAACAATATTAATTCGATAGCTGCCGCTTATTAAAGAGTGACGCGAATGAAGTTAGCCTGCTGATTGGTTGGATAAATCGACGACGTTATTTGGAGTGCTATCTAGACCATTTTCCTTCATCCAAGCTTCCAAGTTATCAGCCCCGCCGATGTACTTATTATCAAGCCAGATCTGAGGCACGGTCACTGGCGTTTTTTGACCGATGTGCGCTTTCACCTCAGGAATCATTCGATACAGAGCTGCACTGTCTTTAACCACATCATGGTAGGTATACTCGACACCTGCTTCATCCAACATGTTCTTCGCTTTTACGCAGTATGGGCAGGTCGCTTTGCCGTAAACAATATTGCCTTTTAGGCTATCTCGTTTTGTCCATTCTTGGATTACCGATTGGACGAGCACACCACGGTTGAGCGCTTCACCTTGGCTTACCACCTTGCCTTCAACAATAAGGATCGGAGCGTGCCAAGAACCAAGTTTTAACGGTTCCCACCAGTAAGATAACCAATCTTTTACTTCCAGTTCGATATCGACATCTGCCAGCTCATTCTCAAAAGTATCTTTAAGAATATCTTTGGTCAGAGTACATTCTCCACATGGGATGTTCACTTTAAATGGACCCCAGCTACCTGCCCAACGGTACAGTGTAATCTTGACTGGTTTCTTCATGGTTACGGCCTCGTTTGAATTCTCTTATCCATATAGAACGGACAGTCGAACTATTTATTTCACCAACCTTAAACTTTCTTCACTTTCAAAGGTTTTTTGGTTTCCCAGTGCGTTATAAATGCAACTGACGCAATAATAATAGCAGCTCCTAGCCATAAACGACCCGGTGGAACCCAACTAAACACAATCCAACCTGCTAAAACATTTAGCGGTAATTTCGCGTGGTCAAACGGCTGTACAAACGAAGCATCGGCGACCGAGTAGGCTTTTACAATGGCCCATTGTGCGAGGGCGGTTAAAACACCAATGACGGCCAGAATACCCCAAATGGTACTGCCACTTGGTGTTTGCCAGTCAGGCACGGCTAACATGATGTTGAACGGTGTAATCAACAGCAGTAGATAAACCACCATGGTTGATGGGCTATCTTGTGATGACAGTTTCTTCACCATCAGCGAGTAGCACGCCCAAAAGAATGCAGCGCCAACAGGTAATAAGGTTGCCCAGCTAAAGTCTTCGGCCCATGGCTCTAGAATGATCATTGCACCAATGAAGCCCGCTAATGTTGCTCCCCAGCGTGCAGCACCAACTTTTTCTTTTAAGAACAGTCCCGATCCTATCGTCGCAAACAACGGAGAGGTCATCAGCAGTGCGATACCTTGCCAAATTGGCACAGGGTAAGCGAGCGCCCATATCCAAAGCTGGATACCAATGACCGATAAAAAGACACGGAACACGTGCAGTTTGAGGTTGTCGGTCTGGAGTGCACGGCGAATGCCCAGCGTTTTCAGATAAGGAAGAATGGCTAATAAAGCGATGGCGTATTGAATGACGGCAACGGTAGTAGAAGTCAGTCCGAAATGAATGCTAGCAATTTGAGTCAAGCTGTTAATTACAGCAAAGGCTAAGCCTGCGGTAAGCATCCAGCTAGCGCCTTGGATCGGATGGTGTTGTGACATGATGTTTCTAATTATTTGATGTGGTTTGCCTATGATACGGATTTAGCACCACTTAACCAGAAAAAGCATCGATGAAGTTGGTCAGAATATTCGAATATGAAAAAAGGCTGAGCAATTGCCCAACCTTTTTAGTGTCTACCTAAAGTAAATTTAGATTAGAAGTCGTAGCGAATGCCAGCTTGCAGTTGATCGTCTTTATTATCTAGCTGTTCAAATTTGTAACCAGCATAGGTACGGATGTGGCTGTTAAACTTATATACTGCTTCAATAGCAAAGTTGTTTGCCTCTTCGTCAGCCGCTTTATCGAACTCACCGTAGTTATATACGCCAATCAACGATAGTTGTTTAGTTGCTTTGAAAATAGCTGATAGCTCGTAGCCAGTGTAATCTTCATCTGCTACTGAAGCCATTGTGTATAGACCACCAACAGTAAATGCATCCATTGAGAATTGAGCTACAAGGTTAATTTGGTCATCATCGAAGTTGCCATTCTTTTGAGCGACGTAACCAGCACCAAGGTCAAAAGCTCCTAAGTTGTACATAGCAGCAAGACCAAAGCTGTCAGCATCTTTTTCATCCGCAGCTATGTAGTTTGCTTGAACTGTCAGTGCATCAAACTCGCCAGAGTAAAGGAAGTTGTTTTCACGTTTGTCTTTGTTACCAGCAACAGCATCAGCGGCATCCGCACCAAATGTAGCCATCGTATCCGTAATATTGGTTAACATTACTTGTGCTGAATCTTGTTTACCGTAAGAAAACTCGCCAAATTTGGTACCTAAACCAGCGTAGTAATAACGATTGGTAAGTGATTCATTTTTGATTTTTACAGTGTCGCCATTTCCATCTTCGAACTCTGTCGTTGATGAGCTAGTAAATTCAGCTTCATACTTACCGAACCCATATAAACCGTCTGAAAGTTCTGATTTGCCTGAAATATTTACACGTGCACGTGACTTGTCTTTGAAAGAACTGTCAGACGCGCTTTCATTGTTGTCAGAGACATTGAAACGAGCTTCTGCACGACCACCAATCTTAAGCTCAGTACCGTCAGAGCTGTACACTGTTGCAGCTATAGATGAACCTGAAACTAGTGCTGCTACCACTGCAGAAGCTAGAACTGCCTTTTTCATAATCAATTACCTTGTATTTTAAAATCCGAGAGCGAAGTGCTCTCCGTTTCGATATGAAACTAATCTAGAGAAGCTAAATTAAGCTTTCATTTCTATAAAATTACATTTCAGTGAATAGAGAACTTTTTAAATGTTGATTTTATTGCACTTTTATTTAGTTAGGCTGAGTGTTCTGTGAATGGTTATAGAAGTTGTGTGTATTTCAAAGGTCACATTGACAAGTTTTACCTCGGAATCACGTATGTCGATCGGGGTGGATTTTTGGAGCGCTTAAGGGTTTTTTAATCTGATTAACTGCTTGTACTGGTTAAGATATCCTCTATGATGCAAAAACTTAGAAGAGAATAGATTTTGCTCAACAAGATGGAGTGGTTGGATGAAAACAGAGTACTTAGGCGATGTTTTACAAGGCAGACAGGTTATTGGCTCCTTGAATGTTGAAGACTTACAGGTCGGAGAACATCAGTTTTGGTTTCAAGTGACCAGTGATGGACTCGGGCAACCTAAAAACATGCCAGTTTCTGTTTTCAAAGGCAGCCAAGATGGCCCTAAGTTGATGATCACCGCTGGTATCCATGGTGATGAGCTCAATGGTGTGCTAGCTGCACAGCAAATTATCCGAGACTTAGTGGGGAAAGAGCTAAAAGGGACCGTGACCGTTGTACCAACGGTGAATTTGTCAGGTATACTAAACCATAGTCGAGACTTCATCTCTTCGGATCCGGGTTCTTGCCCTGCGAACCTTAATCGACTTTTCCCCGGAGACCCACATGGCTTAGCAGCCGAGCGCTTTGTTGCTTCTTTATGGGAACGCTTACTCAAGCGCAATGCTACTTTTGCCGTCGACTTACATACCCAAACTCGTGGTGCGGTATACCCGCTGTATGTATTTGCGGATTACAGAATTGATCAATGTTTAGAGATGGCAAGACTGATGCAGCCAGACTGCGTGCTCAATGATCCCGGCGATCCTGGTATTCTTGAAACGGTTTGGAATCGAAGTGGAATTCCGAGTGTCACGGTGGAAGTGGGGATGGGGAAATTCACTCAGCCTGAGATGATTCAACGAGCGGTAGACGGTGTTTTTAATATACTATCTTATTATGAGATGCTTGACGGTGAAGATCCATTAGAGGCAAAGCAGCTGCCAAGTATGGATTGGATAGAAGGCAACAACGTCGTGTCTATCCGCGCCGACATAGGCGGCTTTGTGTTGCCTCAGGTGGAGCTTTTGCAAAGTGTAGAACAAGATGATTTATTGGCCATTCAATATGACGCTTTTGGTAATGAGTGCCGCCGCTATCATGCGCCATCGGCGGGGCGCGTTCTCAGTTACAATGTGGATGCGTTGAGAGAGCCTGGTGCGCTTGTCTGTCGTTTATTGAGTTAAGTTCTATCGAGTTTCACCTTTAGGCACTTGCTTTATCACCTTTGAAACACCTAAAAAAAGACCGAGCTAAGCTCGGTCAAAGGACAGTTGTCTAGAATTAACACGTCTTCGCACTCTCGACAGAACTGTTTTTAAGCTACCTAGATTAGATTAAGAACCCATTGCGTAGTGGTGACACTTAGAGTGTTTTTCTATTGCAAAATGATGACCTTACAGTCATGACTTCAAACCGCAGCGAAAAATACTGGCAAACAAAAAAGCCTACTGTGAATTAGACAAGTAGGCTTTTGGTTTTTATTGGGTGGCTTTGCCTTTACTTATTAGCGAGATTAAAACGCTTCATCCACGATCTCTTTCAAGCGATCGTAAGGAACATACCCTGGTAATATTTTCCCATTCATCATCATGGTTGGAGTGCCTGTTAAGCCGAGTGCACTGAATGTTTGATGGTTAGTGGTTAGAGCCTGGTTTTGTTCTTGAGTTGTTTTTAGCTCCGCCTCTGTTCCCGTTTTCTTGGCAACGGCTTCTAGTGAGTTTTTTGAGTGAATGCCGCTTTTCGCCATCAGCAATCTATCAACTTCAGGGAATGCTTCTGGGTTATCTTTCCATACTTTCATTGCGTATAGCGCAGCGTTGGTGTCTAGCCCTGCAACTTGTTGTTGCTTAAACGATAAGTACACGTTGATCACTTTAATATCGCTGTTTTCAGAAGTTAATTGAACCAAGCCTTTTTCCAAGCGCTTACAGTAAGGGCAGTTATAGTCGGTAAAATTAATAATGACCGATTTGCCATCCGGATTGCCCGTGATTGGGTGAGCGTCATTGTTGTATAACCAATCATGGCTTTCCGCTTGGGCTTTCTTCGCTTGCTCTTGACCTGCTACGTACTGCTCTAAGCTAGTGTGTAGGCCCAAAATTGTAGAAGGGTTCTCTTTGAGGAATTGGTTAATCTCCTCAAGTTGCTGCGTTTGTTCTTTGCTCAGCTCTGCGAAAGCGCTTGCGCTCATCATCGAGCCTAAAATCAGTGTGCTAATCAGAAGTTTTTTCATGTTATTAATCTCAAATTCTTATAATGGCGAGCGCCTGTTGGGGGGCGTTCGCGCTAATGTTCTTTAGTTGGTTTAAATTGGCCTAACGATCTATTTTGCCGATACTTTATGCAAAGTAAGTTCTTAGCCAAAGTCCGATTGGAGAAGTCACGCCCGTTGCGATACTGCTTATCTTTCCATCTTTGATGATGACAATACTTGGTGTGACATTAATGCCCCAACTTCTGCTGATTGAACCAGAAAGATCATTGATCACAGGGAAATCATACTCTTTGGCATCCATGAAACGTTGTACTCGTTCATCTGGCCCGGAGGACAAAGCGACAGAGACGACTTGATGTGAATCGCTGAAGCTATTCACTGTAGGGCTCACCAGTTTGCAGGCACCACACCAAGTTGCCCAAAAGTAGACAATCACTGGTTTGCCATTTTTACTGAGCTCAATGACGTCAATATCCTCACCTTGGATCGATTGACCCATGATTGGAATTGCATCTCCTTGAGGCATGTTTCTGCTGTGATAAAAATCCATGGCAAAAGAGACAACGCCGACAATCAATAACATTGAGACGAATTCTTTTCCCCACTTCTTAAGGCGGCTTTGCTTTTTCACTTGGTGACTTGCATCGCCACTTTCCGTTGTGCCAGCTGTATCTTTAGCGTTGGGAGTGTTCATTGATTACCTCGCTGCATCGATAGCTTGAACAACCGTGTCGCTGTCTAGAATCACGGGGAGAGGGATGCCTTTTTTGTAGCTTGGGCCATAAACGATGTTAAATGGAACACCGAATCGCCCATTGCTTTGCAGGTATTGGGTGACGCTTTCGCTTGGTGTTGTCCAATCGCCCTTCATTAAAACAATGTCTTCTTGTTGTAGGTGGCTGTAAACCGGATCTTGGAGAATTACACCGATTTTGTTCGCTTTACAGGTGATACACCACTGTGCCGTTACATCGACAAAGACCGTTTTACCTTCCTCAACTAACTGAGGAATTTGTTTAGCATCTAACTTCTGCCAAGGTAGGTCATCGACGATCGGGGTCGCCCAGTTATTAGCTGTCACGCTACCGATGATAAGGGCAGCACCAAACGTTAGAGTAGTGGTCGCCATGATAGGAATCAGTACCTTTCTGCCTAGTTTCATGCCAATCCAAATCAATACCGAAACAACAATAAACAGAGACAGCAAGATGGTCGGTAACTTACCGATGAATGGGGTCAGTAAGCTTGTTAACCATAAGCTGGTGATGAACATCATTAAGCCAAACAACAACTTAACTTTGAACATCCACGCGCCCGGTTTCGGCAGCAATTTGGTTAGGCTTGGGAATAGAGCGAAGATTAGCCAAGGTGCACTCATACCAATGCCAAGTGCAATGAAGATAGCCCACAGTTCTTGGTAGCTTGCCCCAAGTGCATAAGCTACGGCGGTACCAAGGAATGGCGCGCTACACGGTGTTGCTAAGAGTGTGGCAAACATGCCTTGAACGAAGTGACCCGAATGTGAATCGTCGCCTTTGGTCGCCATCCAGGTGTTTAAACCTGAAGGCAGTCGGAACTCAAATAAACCCAATAGGTTAATTGAGAACAGCAAGGTGATGATCAGCATGAAACCGATAAACCAAACGTTCTGGAATTGGATTCCCCAGCCAATCGCGTTTCCACCCATTTTTAGGAGTGTCATGCCAAGCGCTAGCAGTGCGAATGAAGTAATCACACCAGCAGCAGAAGCCAGGAACGAAAGTCGGATATGACGATGAGAGGCCCCCTTATTCTGAATGATGCTGTTTAGCTTCATTCCTAATACGGGTAACACGCACGGCATGATGTTGAGGAACAAACCACCAATTAAGGCAAAACCGATCATCGCAATAAAGCCGTTGTTGCTCTCTTGATAAGTGATTGGCTCTGAGCCCACTTGAGCGGTCATCTCTTCGGCAAAATTCGTGTCTGAGACAGTGACACTCACTGTGCGATCGGTAAGGTCGACTTCACCAATCCAGTTGCTCACATCAAATACAGCAGTCATTGTATTGTCTGTGATGTGGACACTTGGTTGAGAGAAGAAATCATCAATTACTTCTTGTCCGTCAATCAAGACCATTGGCTTATCCCAGCCATCTTTGCTTGTCAGCTGAGTGACCAGTTGTTGCTTGCTTTTGTCCCAAAATAGGCCATTCACAGAAGTTCGATTAGCTTCGCGTGGAGACTGACTCATACCCTGATTGAACAAAAGCATGGCTTCTTCATCAAGCTCTAATGTTTGTGGGTCAATCGGCAATTCAATGTCGTAATCGGTTAAAACGCAGATATTGGTACACGACGGAAAGGTCAAAGACGCCTTGAATATTGCAGGCTTGGTGTTGTCTTTCAATGTGAGCGTGACCGGGAAACTGACATGCTTTTTATAGCCCAATGTCATTACATCTAGCTGCTCGTAATATTTAGGGATAGGCCAATGCCACTCAACCGACTTGATGTTGGTAGAACCAGACCAGTCCCAGCTTGGCGGGATACCCCCTTCACCAGGGCTACGCCAATAGGTTTTCCAGTCTCCATCGAGCACGATATCGAGTACGGTCTGAATTTGAGAACCGTCATCGGATTGTTCCCCTGTCGACATCATTCGCATTTTTACAGGCGGGTGCTCAGGCATACTCAGCCATCCGGTCGTTTGTGCCAGAGCTGTGAATGACGTCATTACCAGTAGGGCTGTGATAATAGTTTTCGCGCATGTACGCATGCAGAATGCCAAACAATCGGCAAACTTAGTTAGAAGTGTGTTGTACACAAATGTATCTCCAAAAAATAAATAAAAGGGTGTAACGGCCCGGTTATTTATTCTCTAAATATACAGTGCTTTAAGTGTAAGCGGTGCTTTGTTGGTCGAGCAGAGCGATGATTGTCTCTAGATAATCTCGATATGTGAGGTGGAAGGCTGAATGCTACAGCGATCAGAAGAATAAAAGGGACTAGCCAGCCAGTTTTAGGTGTCGCGAAGGTGAGCATTTTAGAGCTCAGGTCACAGGCACTTGAAGTTGGCGCAGACAGCGATTTAGATGCTTTTGATCCGAATACACTGGAGTAAAGCTCAGACATTTTTTCAGACGAAGCTATAGAGGCTTGCGGACCACTGCTTTCAGTACCAAGACGTGTTGATTGACTAATCGAATAGTTGGAAAACGTAACTTTATTTGCAGACAGCGTACTCGCCAGACAAGTTATGATAACCAGTCCGGTAAGGAAAAGCGCCCAAAGCGATTGCTTTTTTTGGCGGTTTTGTTGAGATAAAAAGAATCTAGGTGTGCTTAGCAAATCAATCAGTAATAGAGTCAGTTAGTGTCGGGTCTTGGTATTTAAATTGACGGGCTATTTTTACTCACGGAGTCATCAAACAGCTCATTTCACGGCGGTTAGCTTAGATAACTTTGCTTCGTGCTACAAGTTATAAAACTGTCAAAGCCCAAAGGTGTATTATCACCAAACCTAGACGTTAAGGCACCGCGGTTGGAGTTAAGTTCATAAGAATATGATCTTTTTTAATATTTCTTTTTACGGTACCGCTAACAAACGTTTGCGATGATTTTGGGTACAAAAAAAGCCCAATCATTCACCTGGGATCGGATTGGGCTTGTTCAACTCTTATCTGTGGCTGCAGAAGCTTAGTATTCTAACTTCCTGCTTAGCCGTTTAGTGACTACGGCGTGGGCCGTTACGCACTAGGTCTTTGCCGTTTTCAAATACTTCGTCAGTGATCCAACGAGCAAGTAGAACTTTGTGGCTGCTGTTGAATACCGCAACGAAGTGACGACCATCTGAATTATTGGTTGCCATGCCTACTCCTTCAACGCCTTCAAGACCCAAACCGCCAGCTTCAACTGAGATTAGGAACTTTTCTAGTTCTTCTAAGGAATCAATAATATCAAGTTCGTTGTTCATTTTTATGCTCTCTTGCTATTAGCTAATATCGGACTTAAGGCGTTCTAGTGCATGAAATTAAGTGACGATATTGGCGGTTGTACTTTGTTGGTTGCGTACTCTACAGGTCAAAAGAGGGGATTGGAACTCTCAAATATTAGATACGGACTGACATTTTGCGAATTTTTAACACAGCATACGTTTAAATGCTTGTTATCTATATCCTTTTCATTACTATGTAAAGGGTCAATTTAGACATTCATAGGAATTAACATGATAAAGGTTTGGCGTTGTCTATTTTTAATGTTGGCGTTTGTTGCAACAGGGAGTTTTGCACAAAGTGTCGACAAGATAGCAACAATACAAGACCAGCTAATGCTGGACCTCACTACACTTGAATCGGCGCACGATGCAGAAAAGCCTTTTTTGGAAGATATATTAAGACGAAAAAACCAATCGGTACGTGAAGATATTCTTTCCCAGTTGTCGTCTGATAAGAAAGAAGGCCTAGATGCGGTTCTTGCTCAACAGGTAGAGCTTTTACAACATTTACTGTCATTGAACGAAGATAAAATTATTTTGATGAGTAAAGCGAATCGTTCGGCGGAAGGAGATGATAAAAAACGTCTTGAATTACGTATCCAAAAACGAATTGGGATGATGGACGTTTATTACCAGCAGCTTGCCAAAACCTTAAACTGGTCGAAAAAGCGTGGTGTTGATGTATCTGCGCCTAAAAAAGCACTAGAAGCGGACTTGGTGTCTCGTTCTAAATACTTAACCAATGCCATTCTCTACACTGACACTCAGCGACAAGATTTAGAAACGCGTTTGGCTTTCGTGAGTGAAGAAGAGAAAGCGACCATTAAAAAGGAGCTTGAGCGCTTTAGCGAGCGTACTAGCGTTATGGTAGCGAGTTTAGAAGAAACTATCACGCTAATGGAGCCGTTTGGTGTGGATGTGACCTCATACAAACGTGTGCTATTAGCAACTACAGGTGATATTAACGCCGATGTGTTGGATGTTGATGTTGCACTGGAGCTGTTGGATGGTTGGCTTCGTTCGTTCAGTTCATGGGCGTTGGAAAGTACCCCCTCTTTTGTCGTTAAGCTCGCGCTGTTTTTAGGTGTTTTGTATGTGACGCGTCTATTGTCTAACGTAGCCCGAAAAATGGTTCGTAAGAGTGTTTCACATTCAAAAATGGACTTTAGCGTATTAATGCAAGACTTCTTTGTTTCAATGGCTTCAAAAGCCGTTGTCTTTATCGGCTTGTTATTTGCTTTATCTCAAATAGGGATAGAGCTAGCACCACTCCTTGCTGGTTTTGGTGTGGCTGGTGTCATCATCGGCTTCGCATTGCAAGACACGCTATCTAATTTTGCATCTGGCCTTATGATCCTGATCTACCGTCCATACGATGTTGGTGATATGGTTAAAGTAGCCTCTGTTCAAGGTAGAGTGAAAGACATGAGTCTTGTCTCCACCACGGTTCAAACGATTGATAACCAACGAATGGTCATCCCTAATAATAAGATTTGGGGTGACGTAATTAATAACGTGACAGCGGAACGGGTAAGACGTGTAGATATGGTCTTTGGTATCGGTTACTCAGATGACATTGACAAGGCGAAAGACGTGTTGAATGACATTATTATCGCCCATCCTAAAGTACTTAAGAAGCCTGAACATATTGTCAAATTGCATACACTAAATAGCTCTTCCGTTGATTTTGTAGTTCGACCATGGGTGAAAAGTGATGACTACTGGGATGTCTATTGGGATGTGACAGAAGCCGTGAAGAAACGCTTTGATGAAGAAGGAATCACGATTCCATTCCCTCAACGTGATGTACATATTTACAATCACGAAGAGAGCTAAGCGTGACTTCGAGCCATCATTGTTAATGTGATAACAAATGGACGCTGAATAACCGTCCATTTTTATTGGCTGTCGTTTATATAAAACGTCATTCTTTTACTAAACGCTACACACCTCAGAATTAAGTTATGATGGGGTAGGCTTAATCTGGACAGTTGAAAGCGAATGGATGGTTCACAGCAAAAAAACAACACTAGAAATACAATAGTAAAAAAAGCGACTCGAATCGAAAGCGTCATGGATTCTGCGATGTGGCATTTAACCCAGAGAGATATGACTGAAAGTGAGTTGATTGCAAAACTCAAAGTGAAAACCGACAATCAAGAATGGATCGATGAAACGTTGGGTACCCTTAAAGGCTTTGGGTATCTTAAGTCTGATCAAGTGTTTGCCGAACAATTCGTGGAACAAGCTTTTTCTGGCGAATTTGGTTCTCGATATATTGTCGAAAAATTGAAGAAGAAAGGCCTGAATAATTCCGTTATTTCTGACGCTATTCATAAGGTGTCGGTTGAGAAATCTATTGATGAGCAGACTATCTTAATCGACCGAGTCAACCATTACTACTCAAGCTTTACCATAAGCCGTGAAAAGTTAGTGGCGACCCTGCAAAAGCGTGGTTTTAGCTACCAGCAGGTGAAGGTCGCTATTGATCAGCATTCACAAGCGCATGAACTGAGAAGTAATATTCAAATTAAGGCTGAGAAAGCGGATTTGGAAAAAGAAGTGCTCAAGTATGCCAAAAAAGGAAAGGGGTTAACCGTTATTAAGCAAGAGCTAAGACAAAGACAAATCGATATCTGTGAACTGTCATCGCTCATCGAACGATTGATTAACGAAGATCAACTCGATTTCTATTCTTCTTGTTTAGAGCAGTTACAGAAAAAATCTTATGATCTAAACGATCAAAAAGAACGCTCTAAGGCTTACGCAATGCTAAGTCGAAAGGGTTTCTCTTCAGACGAGATCAAGTTTGCTCTGAGTGAAGGTAACGAGTAACTAAGCTGGAAAATGTCCTATGTAGCATGTTGGTTTGTCCTGAGTAACTATTGTCGAGTAGACGACACTTGTTACCAAGTGCCGCCCCTCTAAGAACCGTACGTGCAACTTTCACTGCATACGGCTCAAGCCTCCACTAAGGCATCATTGATACCCAGCAACTTATAACGCAGTCGGGACAGGCTCTTTCCAAGAGTTACGAGCTAGCCTTTTAGATTTTCTCTTCACCAAATATTCTTGGTATTGAGGGTCAAAAGGGGTCGCAGCACTCCTAATTTTCACGTGCCTTTCGATGGGCACTTTCGCTATTTTGAACAGCAGATTGAAGTGACAGTCCATGTTCATGATTTTCTGCCAACCGTGAAATTGCCACTGGCCTTTACGATTGAGGAAGTACTTATGAACAACCCAGTCTTTGGACTTGGTTGGATGACGTCTAACTGCCCAGTGCCATAGCGCTTGGAATAGTGATTGAACAATCCGGGAGGCTTACACCATTTGGCGAAAAGGTAATGGACGATTTTGTTAGCTTGGTCAGAGAATGCCAGTATCGAGTTTAGATACAGTTATCCATCTAGTAGCTCTAAGATACATAGTCTTTTGAGTGCATATGTAATGCGCATTCATTTAAAACCAAAAAAGGCATCGATATGATACCTTTCTTATTCTATATGCTTCTTAATTTGTAAGCGCGTCATGCAACCCGCATTCGAATAGCCAAGCGTGAAGAATAAGCTTAACTCCCCTACTCAAAGGAGAATTGAAAAGGCAAAACCAGAGCCAGACATCGATGCGCTTCTGCCTTGGAACTTTGAACACTAACAGGATCGCCCAGTCGGTTCATAGGGAGAATACAGTCAAACAAGAAGCCTATACACTTTCGAGCTTGAAAGTGTCACAGAGCTTAAAAGTGTCATAAATTGACATAAATTGACAGCCCCCATGTTTGCCGAGATCGGCGTCAGCACGTCTTTGGACAAAACTGTTTCAGCAACTTTGCTAAATTATCAATTAACCAATAACTACAGGTATGGCATGTTGCTTTACTGAGTAACCTGTGTTGATGAGGCAAATCACAATCATAAAATCAATATGTATAGACATATAGACTGTGTTGTAAGCACACCATGCATAGCAAGGCCTAATGTGGCCTTTATGCAACAAAATCCATTTTGTCACCATTTTTTGGGGACATGAGTTTAATTTTTTATATTTATAATGGAGGCAATTATATACTGTAAGAAATTGAAATATATGGATAATTTAATTATCACCGCCGCCGTTAATGGCGGAATCACTCCAAGAAGTAAGAACCCCGCCGTCCCACATACGCCAAAAGAAATTGCAGATGCTGTCGTTCAGTGCAGTGAGGCAGGCGCCAGTGTCGCGCATATCCACGCCCGTGATGAAGCGGGTAAGCCAAGCTACGACAAAGACGTTTGGCGCGAGATCATCGAGCGTGTCCGCGAACATTCCGACATTATCCTCAACCTGAGTACATCGGGCCTCAACTTGCCACACGGCATGCCAGAAGAGGAAGCCTGGAATCATCTTCAGTACGGGCCAGACATCGCTTCCTTTAACTGTGGGTCAGTGAATCATGGCGACAAACCCTTCATCAACAGCCCCGCACTGGCAAAAAAACTCGCACTGGCGCTGAAGGAGCATCAGGTGACCCCTGAGATAGAAATTTACCATTCCGGGGTAATCCACGAGGCCATCACCCTTCAGCAACAAGGTTACTTGGACAAGAAGTTGGTGTTTGCGTTTGCAATGGGCATTCATGGTGGGGTCCGGCCGACCTGCAAAGACTTGCTGCATCTGGTGGACTGCCTTCCTAACAACAGCATCTGGTCAGCCATCGGGATTGGGCAGGCGCAGTTGCCGCTGAACACCTACTCGATTTTATTGGGTGGCCATGTCCGCACGGGGCTCGAAGACAACATTTATTACCGAAAAGGTGAGCTCGCTACCAGCAATGCCCAGTTGGTGGATCGCATCGTCAGACTGTCTCACGAATTGGGACGGGATGTGGCCACTATCGATGAGGCCAGAACAATCTTAGGCCTAAACCCACAACCTGCCAAGCCCGACACCATCGCTGAGATAGCTGTGTAACCGCCTTCAAAACAAGGACTAGATAACGTGTTAACCCTCAAATCCCAATCTAACATTAGCCCGTACACAGTGGTTATTAAAGGCGCTGAACTGAGCGCCGGCAACCCTGTGGTGATCCTTTTGCATGGACGCCGCCAAACTACAGACGATATGACGAAACTGATCAACAAATTGAACTTGGCTGAGGCGACCTATTATCTGCCGAGTGCACCCGGCGCCACCTGGTATCCCCGAGGGTTCACCCGCGCTCTTGACGACAACCAGCCACAGTTAAATCAGGGGCTCGAGGTGATCGATCACGTCCTGCAAAACTTGATCTCACAAGGCGTGAGCCGCGAGCGCATCTGGATCATGGGCTTCTCGCAGGGCGCGTGCATGGCGGCCGAGTTCATCAGGCAATCTCAACAGCCGATGGGGGGCGTCATTTTATTCACTGGTGGACTGTTTGGTCCTCAGTGCCCGATAGCATCGGATCAAAAGCCCGTGTTTGATGGCATGGCGATGTTGCTCTCGGGCAGTCATACCGATACTTGGGTCTCCGCGGAACGTGTCACTCAGACGGCCGACTATTTTGAGCAGTTAGGAGCGAGTGTCCACCTTGAGATCTTTGCCGAGCGAGAGCACCGCATTATCCGATCGGAAATCGATCTGGCCAGAGGATTGATCACCGCCAGCTTCGCGGCGTCTCACAAGGAGGTGGCGCATGTCTAATGCGTACCTGTGTGATTTCGTCAGAACCCCGATTGGCCGCTACGCCGGTGCATTGTCGTCGATCCGCGCGGACGATCTGGCCGCCATCACGTTAAAAGCACTCACAGAACGTCACCCAATGCTCGACTGGCGTCGCGTCGACGATGTGATTTTGGGGTGTGCGAACCAAGCGGGTGAAGACAACCGCAACGTCGCCCGAATGAGTTTGCTGCTGGCCGGACTGGACACCCAAGTGCCGGGGTCCACTGTCAACCGACTGTGTGCGTCTGGGATGGAAGCTGTGTCTAACGCCGCGCGAGCCATCAAAACGGGCGAAGCGCACCTAATCATTGCCGGCGGGGTGGAGTCGATGTCACGCGCACCGTACGTGCTTGGAAAAACCGACTTGCCGTTTGCCCGCGACGCCGAATTCTATGACACCACCATGGGCTGGCGTTTTGTGAATGCCAGATTGGATGAGATGTACGGCACCTGCTCGATGCCAGAGACCGCGGAAAACCTGGCAGTCAAATTCGGCATTAGCCGAGATGAGCAGGACGCGTTTGCCTTTTGGAGTCAGACCAAATACGCCGCGGCGCAAGAACGGGGGTTCTTCCGTCACGAAATTGTCCCGGTCGAAGTCGCGCGCAAACGTCAGAGCCCGTTGGTTATCGAGACCGATGAGCACCCCAGACTCTCCAGTATCGAGACCTTGGCCAAACTCAAACCCGTGGTGCACCCACAGGGTTCCGTAACAGCGGGAAATGCATCGGGCATTAATGATGGCTCGGCGGCACTCTTGGTCGCGTCGGAGCGGTCACTGACCGATCACCAACTGGTGCCCAAAGCGCGCATTGTGGCCACGGCGTGTGCCGGCGTTGAGCCTAGCATTATGGGATTTGGCCCGGCGCCGGCGATCAAAAAGGTCCTGGAACTCGCTCAGTTGTCGCTGGATCAGATGGACGTGATTGAAATCAATGAAGCCTTCGCCTCACAGGTCCTCTCGGTGGTCAACCACCTGGGGATTGACGGCGACGATCCGCGCCTCAATCCCAATGGCGGCGCGATTGCGCTGGGCCACCCGCTGGGCATGAGTGGCGCGAGGGTGATTGGTACGGCAATGAATCAACTCATCCAGCATCAGGGACGCTATGCGCTGTGCAGTTTGTGTATCGGAGTAGGCCAAGGCATGGCAATGATCATTGAGCGCGTGTAACACGCACCATCACGCGAGAGGGGCCTTGACTCGATAGTCTCGATCGAGGGCCACTCATCACCCTTTTAGACAACCCATTCACAGGAGTACCACCCATGGAATTCCAATCCAACCACACCACCCAACCGGGGATCACCAAACGCCTGCGCCGTTTGCGGACTACCCCCATGATCAGAGCGCTCGTTCGGGAACATGAGGTTCAATTAAGCGATTTGATTTATCCGATATTTGTCGAAGAAACCATCACCAGTCCGGTGCCAGTCACCGGTCTGCCGGGATTGACCCGGATCCCTGAAACTCAACTCGTCGATGAAATCCATGCGCTGGATGCGCTTGGGATCCGCTATGTAATGCCCTTTGGTATCAGTCATCACAAAGACGACATCGGGAGTGACACCTGGTGTCGAGACGGTCTGCTGAGTCGTATGACCAGCACGATTAAGTCAGCGTGTCCGCACATGATGGTGATCCCCGATATCTGCTTTTGCGAGTACACCACGCACGGTCATTGCGGTGTCATGACCGATCAGGACGTTGACAATGATCAGACGGTGGCTCACTTGGTGAAGCAGTGTGTAAATGCCGCGCAAGCCGGGGCGGACATGCTCGCCCCCTCTTCCATGATGGATGGCCAGGTAAGGGCGATCCGCCAGGGCTTGGATGAAGCGGGATTTGAGCATGTCGCGATACTGGCACACAGCGCGAAATTTGCGTCGGCGTTTTACGGGCCATTTCGACAGGCGGTTGAGTGCGAACTCAAGGGCGACAGACGCTCGTATCAGCTCGACTACGCCAATGCCAGACAAGCGCTCAGTGAAGCCTTGCTGGATGAACAAGAAGGCGCGGACATTTTGATGGTCAAACCCGGTACCCCTTACCTGGACATTTTGGCCCAATTGCGCCGTAAAACTCAGCTTCCACTGGCGGCCTATCAAGTCAGCGGGGAGTATGCGGCCATCAAATGCGCAGCGCAAATGGGCATCTTAAACGAACAGGAAGCAGTGTTGGAAACTCTGATCGGCTTTAAACGAGCGGGCGCGGATCTCATCGTCACCTACTTTGCGAAACAGTTCGCGATCTGGCACCAATCGGAGCCAAACACAATGTTAACGAAGGGGTAACGCATGGGCTTGAAAGACTATACCCTGTGCGTGTTCATAATGGCGATCTGGGGACTGAATTTTTCCGTCGTCAAACTGGGTTGGATACACTGGATCCGATGCTGCTGACCGCTTTGAGGTTTATCCTGGCGGCCATTCCAGCGGTCTTTTTTGTTAAGAAACCAGACGTACATTGGGGATATCTGGCAGCCTATGGCCTGACGTTTTCGGTCGGGGTTTGGGGACTGTCCACCTGGGCGATCGGGGCGGGTTTATCCCCCGGCATGGCAGCGTTGCTTATTCAAACGAATGTGGTGTTCGGTTTGGGGCTGGGCTGGCTGTTACTCAAAGAGTCGGTGAGCCCGCTTCGATCGCTCGGGTCATTGATCGCATTGTGTGGTTTGGCCTTAAGCCTGACGGTATCCGACGGTTCTGTCACGCTGACCGGAGTGGGGTTGATTTTGGTGGCGGCGCTGTGTTGGTCGATATCAGGGGTGCTGTTAAAGCAATCCAACACCCAACACGTGTTCTCGTTCAGTGTGTGGTCGATGCTCTTTGCGCCGATCCCTCTGTGTCTCCTGTCCTACCTTCAGGTTGGGACCCAGGGCTTTACGGCTTTGGTGGACAATATAACCCTACCCGGTGTGTTTTCCATTGTGTGCCAGGCATATGCCACCACGTTGTTTGGATACTGGATCTGGAACAAGTTGGTGGTGTCTTACCGCTTGTCGCATGTGGCCCCGTTTACGTTGCTCGTGCCCCTTTTTGCACTGTTGGGTTCAAGCGCTCTGTTTCATGAGGGCATTTCTTCACAAAAAGTGGTAGGCTGCGCCCTGATAGCACTAGGTTTGTTGATTGGCAGCGTGCCTGCCGCCAAATTCACCGTGCTAGCACAGCGTCTTAGATAAACGCCATCCTACGAGTACAACAAAAGAAGGTTCGCATTATGACTCATCGTCAACCGTGTGTTCAGACCGCACGTAACCTTATGAATCGTATCTGGAATGACAAGATGACGGAGGCCGTGACGGAAGTGATGACCTCCCACACCGTGATAGAAAGTCCTCTTCAACTAACGGTAGGTTCTAACTCCTTTTGCGAGACGCTGAGAGTGTGGCTGCGCGCTTTTCCTACATTAGAGTACAAAGAAAACCGCGTGATCACCCGTAAGAACGACATTGTGATTGAGTGGACGGCGAAAGGAAAGCATTTGGGGGAGTTCTTAGGTGTGTCGGCTACGGGGAAAGCTCTGGTCTACCAGGGCAGCTCACAACTGACGTTTGTCAATAGTAAAGTCAGCCATTACGCTTCGGTCGTGGATTGCCAAAGTATACTCAACCAACTGATGGGCCGTTATACCATTCGCACGGAGCCTCTCAAGCCGAGAAGCGCTTCAGAAGAGCTGTATGCGGTCATCCCACAACTACTTTCCCCTTTCTTAACCCAGCGTCAGGTCGAGTGCCTCTCACTATCGACACTGAGTTTGTCGGTAAAACAAGTGGCGGCAACGTTGAACATTAAAGAGAGCTCCGTGCAGACACACCTCAAGCGTGCCTTCGAACTGCTGAACGTCAGCAATAAAAAAATGTTCATGGCGTACATCTGTGAGAACAACACAATTGAACTCTTAGTCAGAATGGGGATCTACCTGAAGCAAAACATCTAGCACACAACTCAAAACCAAAAAGTTAGCAGTAGAGTTAAGGAGTTAGACTGTTCTGAGACATAACCGTGGATGTGCTGACTCCGGATAACTTTTAGGGCTCTTCTCCGCTTAGATGAGTCTATAAATTAACAATAAAACCGCTAACACATTGATTTATAATCGCTTCCCACCTTATATATCAGTGTTGTAGTTTGTCGTTATTATCTTCCGCTCTATTTAACTTTAAAGGTCAATCCGTACAGTCTGTTACACTTGAAGAAAGCTCTCATTCAGTACTCGTCAAGTGCAAGCGAGATAGACGCTGTAAAGTTGTTGATCCTGAGTCTGGAGCTCCGCGCACCGTCGACCACTATGTTCACCGTCGCCTGTCGGATTTACCTGTCAGTGGTCGCCCTTGCGTTATAGAAATTGAATTGGCTCAGACAAGGGATAGGCTCGGCCGAAGGTTGATTGAAGAGGCTGATTTTGTTGATAAGGGAAGTCGTTATACAAAGAGGTTCTGTCACTTTATTAGTGGACTGTGCCGCTATATGAGCATCCATGCAGTGTCGAAGCATTTAGACATACGCTGGGAAACCGTCAAAAATATCGATAAAGCATTCCTTCTCTCTACCTTGCCTGCTTTAGAGCCTAAGAAGTTGACCAACCTTGTTCATATTGGCGTTGATGAAGTCGCTAGGGCTAAAGGCCATGACTATATGACCGTCGTTTATGATCTCGTTTCAGGACAACTTATTTGGGTTGACCATGGTCGGACTTCAAACGTACTCATCAACTTTTTTGAACAATTATCACCGCAAACGAGAGACGGCATCCAAGCGGTATCAATGGATATGGGGCAATCTTACCAATCAGCAGTGAGAAACGCTCTTCCGAATGCAGACATCGTTTTTGACCGGTTTCACGTTATGCAGAACTACTCTCTTCTGATAAGGAAAGAGCGTAATAAAGCGTTTAGGAAAGGAACACATGACGAGAAGAAAATGCTTAAAGGGACGCTATTTTTACTCCTCAAAAATGCGCCGAAATTAAGCGATAAGCAGTCAGATAGGCTAGATGATTTACTGGAAAGCAATAAGACTCTTTGTACGATTTATATGCTCAAAGAGCAGCTTCAAGCCTTATGGGATGAACGTAATTTTGACTTGATGATCGCAGCGCTTGATGCGTGGTGCCAGCTTGCTAAAAAGACGAGGATCTTATCTCTCATCAATTTTGCAGACGCGCTTTGGGAGAGAAGAGTTGGGATCTGCAACTATGCAAAATATAAGCTGACGAATGCCCGAGTGGAAGCAGGGAATGTATCGATAGGTCTTCTTAGACGTAGAGCCCGAGGAGTAAGGGATACTGATTACTTTAAATTGAAGATTAGACAAACCTCAATCCTAGAAACTCACTCTACCATTTATCCGGAAATCAAGCTCATCTAAGCGGAGAAGAGCCACAAATGTGCGATGAAAAAAAAGATAAACGTTTGGCTTATGTAAAATGGCCAGATGAGAAGATTACAGTAGAACTAATTTGTCTAGGTAAGAATGGTTGTGGGTTCCATCTAAACAATGAGTTTTTTAGAAAAACTATAGAGTATGACAATCCATTTGGTACAGATATGGCTACTGAAGACTCTCAAGGCAACGAAGTAAGAATGTCCTTGCTTAGCCGAGAAACACCTCGATGGCTAGAGAATGATACGATTAAAGTTGAGCAAGAAGCAGAACATCATTACAAAAAATGACTGCTTCAAAATACTCCATAGTTATACCAATCAAGACTAGTCTTAGTGCTCCTTCTGAATAGTCACCAAATAAGTAGACATATTTAACTTGTGAGTCGTAACTCGGAAAGGGGCACAGGCTTTTCAGAAGAAAAGCCTGTTTCATCACCTGTCAGCAGTCTGTTTTCTCAGACAACCTCAGAGCGTCTTCTAGTTCAACGCCAAGGTATCGAATTGTATTATCTAGCTTCGAATGTCCAAGTAAAATCTGTACGGCCCTGATGTTTTTCGTTCTGGCATATATTAACGTGGCTTTGGTGCGGCGCATGGAATGAGTGCCGTAATAGTCAGCATTCAGTCCCAGTTTTACAGCCCAGTTCCTGATAATTGAACGATAGAATGAGTAGCTGATAGGTTGCCCAAAGCGTCGGCTACTCGGGAATAGAAAGCTGCTTGCCTCTAGGGATGCTGCAAAAATCCATCGGCTAATACTTTGCTGTGTTCTCGGAGTAATCTCATAATGGACATCGGTGCCAGTTTTTTGCTGGATGCACTGAACCCTTTCATAGATAACCCCTTGCGAAGAAACATCGTAAACGTGTAGCTTTAGTAAATCACTCGCTCTTAATTTGCTATCTATAGCTAGGTTCAGTAATGCGAGCTGCATCAGATCATTTTCAATCTCCAGCCTAGTTCTGATCCGCCAGATCTCTTCAAGCTTAAATGGCCTTTTGATGCCACTGCATTTTCCAGAAGATAACTTTCTCATGATGACCTCCTCTCAGTGTTTTGGTCAACATGAAGTTTGGCCGTCAAATTTAGTAGGGTTTAGGAAGCTCTTAAATGTCGGTGGACAGAAACTGAAAGGCTGAACTCTGTGATATCAACTTAATTAATGTAAAGTTTGTGAAATTGTATGCAACTCCCATTGAATTTATTTCCTTGTAATTATGACAGCACGCTGACACAATGTAAGTCTGTTGTCATTTTTGAGGTGTAATTTATGAAGGAATCTATTTATCTAGCTGTATATGACGGTATCTCTGATTGGGAGTACGGGTATGTCTTGGCTCATATCAACTCTCAAGAGTTTCAAGCTTTCCCTGACAGGTTTGTAATAAAGACGGTTGGGCGAAATAAAGAATCGATTAGAACTAAAGGTGGATTAACTGTCGTGCCAGATTTATCTCTCGATAAGCTAAATCCCTCTGATGGTAAAATGCTTATTCTTTGTGGTTCAGATAATGCTGCTTCAGGCGGCATCGATGATTTTGTCGATGCAGCCAAGCGTTTTATCGACAATGGTATTTGTGTTGCAGCTATCTGTGGTGCAACCGCTGCTTTAGCGAGAAAAGGTATATTAGATAATGTTCCGCATACTAGTAATGCAAAAGAATTTCTGGAAATGACAGGATATGCAGGTAGCCAGAACTATATCCAAGAACCCGTTGTATCGACAGACTATTTGATCACCGCAGGGGGTATTGAACCTATTGCTTTTGCGGCAGAGATATTCAGGAAGTTGGAGATCTATTCTGAAACTACGCTAGATTCTTGGTTGAAATTATTCGAACAGCGGGACATAACTGGTTTTTACGAGTTAATGGAGAATTCCTTCAATGAGTGACCCAAGACATGACCTCAGTACTTTAGCCCTAACTGTTTTTTCTTTAAATGGTCAGTTTTTATCAATAGCCGAGAATATTGCTTCTCGGGCAGATCTCACTGCAACTCGCTGGCAAGTGTTGGGGGCTCTTGTTAATGATCCTCTTACACAAGCTGAAGTCGCACGTCAAATGGGGATCACACGTCAAAGCGTTCAGAGAACCAGCAAACAGCTTATCGATGAAGGTATGTTAGAAACATTAGAAAATCCATCTCATCAAAAGGCTATGTTACTTCAGTTAACGCCAAAAGGTCATAATGCTCTGTCAAAAATAAGACCATTTCATAAAGCATATGCAGAGCAACTAATTGATACGGTTGGGGAAGAAAAAGTAGCTGAAATGGTTAAAGCCATAACTGAACTATCAACCGCAATGAAAAGCCTTTAATCTATATGAGTGATACAGAGCGCCAATCATGAGAAAATGTAATCTGATTTCAGTGGCACGATTCACCAACGAATAATCACTCTAACGCGGAATGGGGCATTTTCGAGCTAGAAAATGCCACGGGTAAAAACTCAACCAGTGAAGGTTTTGGACAAAAATGAGTTTCGAAAAACCTTACATTAGCAAGTCATGAATAACTGAAGGTATGGCAAATAGTACAATTGACATGCATGGTACTTTTGAATGAACACTCTAAAGATTATTTGGATATAGGTTACAAGCCATTGCTTCATGATCAGAAAAAACCACCGAGAACTCTCTAACTTCCAGATTTTCAGAAATAACCCCATCTAGCTCATCTAACAACCCCAAATTAGTAGCGAATCGACGGGGGCCAGCTTAAAATTGCCCCGTTGACTTAGCTTGTTAGGTTTACTTATACACAAAAGGAGATACGAAAGTACCTCTTTCGTACTCTTGAATAACAACCTCTGCGCAGAAACCCGATATACCACCCCTTTGAACTAAGATTTTTAGGGCTTCAACAGCTTTTGATGTTTGCCCATTAACTAAGAGGTGACTTGCCGACCAAGAAACTACCCATTCATTGTTATGTTTTAGTAAAGGCACTAATTCGGATAAATCTGAAAGATTACTAATAGCGCATTTCATTGCCTCAAAATGCTCATTATCATGGGCCGATGTGCCATCACCTTTAGCTATTGCTGATTCACAAAATTGTTCAATATGAGACATAGTTTCCTTGTAACCCTAACATTATTAATAACAGGCAGTCTCGTTTTCCTAACTACTCGTTTTTTGCTCAACTTATCATAAGTCACTAAAAAAATTGAAAATACATCAAGATTCATGCTCAATCCTCACATAAAACGCGCCAGCGTGTTATCACTTTTTAACAATGCGTGTTATCCAAGATGTGAAAACCACAAACCTTTAGAGACAACAACCTACAAAACCAACCATCGACAAAGCGAGACCAAACTCTAAATAAAACATGCCACTATCCGTATTCAAACAACATTCAAAATTAATAAACCGTATAGATATACAGAAAAGAAATTAAAGATGGTATATAAATCATCCAGAACTTGATATTAGGTTTTGTAGGGGCAAAGCACACAACTAAAATTTGTAGAGTATTTGGTCTAACAAACTAAGGGGCATTTTCGAGCTAGAAAGTGGCACGGGTAAGAAATCAACCTGAGAAGCTTTTGGACAAAAATGCGTTTCGGCAAATCGAATATTAGCAAATCATGAATAACTATAGGTATGGCAAGCTGAAAAAAAGCCCACTATCAGGAGCGAAGAAAGTGGGCAAAGTATTGGTTTAGGTGCGCACTAAGTGCAGTTACGTTAAAAGTACAGTGAAAATCATCAATTACAAAAAACAGTTTTCCCGAAAAAAGACACCTTTTTGCAACCTTGTTTTTTAATTGAAAATCAATGGCTTAAGGTGGGTTTTCAAGGGTGATTTCACGGTGAAATTGACGATTTCTGTGTCTAAATATTAGTTCGCACTAAGTGACGTTACGTTAAATTAAACATCCAAGTTAGCCACATTTTTTATAGTTAGACTCCAAACATATATTGGATGCTTCTTGTGCTTTACCAACATCAACAGGTGCCATTAACTTTTTCATAAAGTCAAATGCCGACTTTGTATTTTTATATCCATTATATCTAGCAAGATTAAACCACATATACGCTTTTATATTATTTTGGAGTACGCCTTGGCCATTGGCGTACCTAACCCCAAGGTTATATTGAGCGATAGCATGTCCTTGCTCAGCAGCTTTTCGATACCAATACACAGCCTGCTTATCATTTTGGAGTACGCCTTGGCCATTGGCGTACCTTAACCCAAGGTTATATTGAGCAGACGCATACCCCTGCTCAGCAGCTTTTCGATACCAATACACAGCCTGCTTATCATCTTGGAGTACGCCTTCGCCATTGGCGTACATAACCCCAAGGTTATATTGAGCATCCGAATCTCCCTGCTCAGCAGCTTTTCGATACCAATACACAGCCTGCTCATCATCTTGGAGTACGCCTTCGCCATTGGCGTACATAACCCCAAGGTTATATTGAGCGATAGCATGTCCTTGCTCAGCGACTTTTTGATACCAATACACAGCCTGCTTATAATCTTGGAGTACGCCTTTGCCATTGGCGTACATAACCCCAAGGTTATATTGAGCATCCGAATCTCCCTGCTCAGCAGCTTTTCGATACCAATACACAGCCTGCTTATCATCTTGGAGTACGCCTTCGCCATTGGCGTACATAACCCCAAGGTTATATTGAGCGATAGCATGTCCTTGCTCAGCGGCTTTTTGATACCAATGCACCGCTTGTTTATCATCTTGAGGCACGCCTTTCCCTTCACGGTACGTCGCACCAAGATTGTTTTGAGCCATAGCATGTCCTTGCTCAGCAGCTTTTCGATACCAATACACAGCCTGCTTATCATCTTGGAGTACGCCTTCGCCATTGGCGTACATAATCCCAAGGTGATATTGAGCAGACGCATTCCCCTGCTCAGCCAAAGGAATCCACTCATTGTAGGCTGTTTTAAACTCGCCTTGATCGTAAGCATCAAGACCTTTATAAAAGTCTGCCGACTGTGCAAACGATGCAAACAAGAGCAAAGTAAGTGTAAGGATTCTTCTCATAGACAAAACTCTATTTGTAAAATGAAAATAAACAATACCTTTTTAAGCACACCAATTCAAAAATCGGTGTTCATTATTCCTATTATGTTAAACAGGCAAGTTAGCTACCAATAAGACGCCTCAGAGCCCCTCAAACGCTCTTAGCAAAGATTTTGGACACTTTATCAAGGCGATATGCTTCCATAACGCCTTGTAAGTTTATGACGTTTTAAGAGTGGTTTGTAGAGCAAAAGTCATCGAGTTTCTTTGAACTAACAACTGCACTCTAATACCCATTTTTAGTTCTTTATGAGTTTGGGTTTCAGATTAGTTCTATTAGGTCAAAAACTAATCGACTGTGATTGTGGACTTTTTAGCGAAACCAATTTCGGGGCAAAAATGAGTTATTTCACTACTCATTTTTGTCACTACTCATTTTTGTTGTGATCACTACTCATTTTTGCCTTTTTCATTAGTCTCAAAACACAATCTATCAACTGTTATTGTCGACTATTGTTATCGACCGTATTTTCCAACGATGAAGTGCTCAAACTCATCACACATCTGATGGTTTGATCTGTCATTATTCGCCAACTCGTTTGCCCCATCAACGATCGATATCTTCGCATTCAAATCAGCAACAGGTGCACGCTCTCTTGTCGACAGCTGTGTGATTTTTTGCTCTTCAATTGCCCAAGCTTCTTCAGGTGTTAAGTTGCATTCATCAGCAAGGTATTTGGCATTGAAACCTTCTCCAGTCAGACTCTCTATTGTTCCATTGTGATTAACACTATTGCCTTTATGCCAATAGTGCTTAGCCAATAAAGGGCCGATCTCAGGGTTATCTGTTAAGTAACCAAATTTGTCAGTGAAGTAAGCACGCGTTTGATACACCGCCATGTGAGCCAGCAGGTAACCTTGGTATGCGCAAGAGGCTTCGTCTGATAACAGGTGAGGGATCGCCATTAATGGACGTGGGCTGCAGTCCAAACCGAGTATGCTTTTTTCGCTACGACGAGCGAGCTCTGTGATCTTTTCAGGCGTTAGATCTTCATCAGCCATCTCATACAGCGCTCGTTCAAAGTAAGGCACCACAAGAATACTGCGCTCTTGGTAAGCTCTGAATGGCTGTTTGCTATCAATCATCGCTTTAATGAGCTCATCCGGTACCGGCTGACCTTTATCATTGACCGCGTATTGTTTTAGCCAGTCGGCATCATTCAATAGGCTATCGCAGAACATAGATTGAGTTTCCGCGTAAGCCATCGAGGTCGGTGCAAACTCTTGAGAGAAACATGGCGCGTTCATTTTGACGTTGGCAAAGTGTGCCGCGTGTCCGCCCTCATGAAACAGCGTGTTGATTCCATCATAGCCGCTACCTATTTGATCGGGCTTAGCGTTGCTTGTGAAGTTGACTTGAGCTGGCACCCAAGTGTCTTGGTCATAGTACGAAGGAATAGGCCCATGACAAAAACCATTTGGGTATTTGCCCTTGCGATCAAGAAGATCCAACTTCAGTGTGGCTTGAGAGTATTCGATATTTAAGCGACCAAAAGATTCAATCCAGCGTCTCAATGACTTTGAGAAAGGGACGTAAGGGTCGAGGTCATTCATCACATCACCAGCAAAAGAGTAGGTGAAGTTATGGCCTTCGAGGGCGCTTTGACCCTTTTGCACAGCCAAGTTGGTGAGACTCTTTTGGTGACTATCTCGGGTACGCGCCTCAAAGTCGTCCAAAATCGCAAACAGTTGCCCTGTGGTCATCTGCTCAGTTTTTACGACAGAATAATCAAAAAATGTTTTGAACCCCAGAGACTGGGCAAACTTATTACGTTTCTTGATGAGTTCAATAAAGCCGTTCACAAGCAGCCATTGCTCTAGCCCCAATAAAGCTTGGTGTGCTGAACGTCGAACTTGCTCACTACTGTTACTTCTCACAGCTGAACCTAGGACAGGAAGCGAGCCTTCTGTTTCTTTACCTGCTTCATTTACGTAAGTCATCACGTGGTTTTGCTTTTTCTCAAACAGCTCCCCTTCAAACTTGATGAGGTCTGCCTTTAGCGCTTGTGAATACTGCGATTCAATAGCATGCGATTTGAACGTAGCTAACCAACCATTTAGCCCGGTTAAGGTGTTCTCTTTTTCTTGAGGATCTTGAATTTGGTCTACGTTACTGAGTTGGGCTTCGATAGCCTTTATCTGTTCAGCAGAGCTTAGAAACTCGGTCCATTGAGTTTGAGCGAGGGTTGAGCCATCATGATCGTCACTGATGCCCATATAGGTATCCCAAAAGAAGTTTTCTTTTGTTTTGTGAGTCGCAAGATACTTGTGATTTAGTTGGTTGAGATAGTTCGTTGCAGTCATTACAATCCTTGAAAATTAACTATTAATTTCATTAATATAACACACTTATTAAGTGATATTTATGATGTTTGATTGAAGGTTTGCCGATTAGCGTTTGCTCAGTCGAGTCTTACTTTTTAGCTTAAATCATTGTCTTGACAGGTTGCTGGTTGATCGGTTACGTATAATGAATCACACCTGTGGTTTGAATAAGCAACATTAATGAAAAGTCTTTCTGCCCTTGTCGTACTATTAGCCGCCAATATCTTCTCTGCCTCCGTGCAAGCGAGTGAAAGCTGGTGGCTGCGAACCGTGTTTAACACGAGCCACGCTCAGCCTAGTTCCCAACACTATATTAACGACATCGTTTTAATGGATTGTGGCGAAGTCGAAGGCACTCAGCTGTGTAGTGACCTAACGCAGTACTACGATCTTGATGTGTATGTAGAGTTGGACTTAAGAGCATCAAGTGTCGAAGCCGTTCGTTTCACACTGCCATATTCCAAATTAAGTTACACCAAACTTCAAGCATACCTACGCCAAGATGGCTTTGCGCTCAGCTCAATTCATATTGGGGAAGATGAGTTCGATGTTGTGAGCCAACTTGAACTGGCAGAAAGGGAAGGAGTAAGTGCTGACATCGTGGACAAGCAGTTGATCGAGTTTATGAATGGATCGCACGACTCTTCAGAGCAAATAAGCCGATGGAATGTCCCGAATGTTGACTCTCCCTGGACCGTTCTCACGAGTGACGGAGACAATTTGACCGTGGAACTTAATCGCTTTTAATCACTCAAATTTATAGAAAGTGTTATTTTTCATTCGAGTAAACCACCTTTTTCGTAGAACGCCTGAGAGCCAGACAGCAAGCTATTATTGATTTGAGTGTTCGTTTTTCTGTTGTTCTCACAGTTTTAGCAAGCGTTTACCTTTGCCATTTGTTAAACGTTGAGCCGTCGGTAAAACGAGCATAGGATACGCTCAGTATTGATAAAGGAGACAACCCATGGTTGCAAAAGTAACGATAGCGCCACAAGGCCCAGAATTTTCTGAGTTGGTGCAAGGATACTGGCGTACGGCAGAGTGGGGCATGACCCCTCAACAACGTCTAACTTTCCTTAAGCAACACATAGACCTTGGTATCACAACGGTTGATCACGCGGATATCTATGGTAACTACCAATGTGAAAAGCTTTTTGGTGAAGCACTTGCGCTGGAGCCTAGCCTTCGAGACGAGATTCAAATTGTCACCAAGTGTGATATCAACTTGTGTGGTGACCACACTCCTGAGCGTAAGATCAATCACTATGACACTAGCGCACAGCATATCTACCAATCAGTAAATAACTCATTAGAGCGCCTAGGCGTTCACGATATCGATGTATTGCTGATTCACCGTCCTGATGCCTTAATGGATGCAGACGAAGTAGCAGAAGCCTTTGCTGAGCTGCACAAAGTCGGTAAGGTTAAGCACTTTGGTGTATCTAACTTTTCACCACGTCAATTCGAATTATTGCAATCTCGACTAGGCAAACCGTTAGTGACTAACCAAGTTGAAATCAACCCATTGAATTTCGACGTTGTACACGACGGTACTTTGGATCAACTACAGATGAACCGTGTTCGTCCTATGGCATGGTCTTGTTTAGGTGGCGGTAGTATTTTCAGTGGTGACTCTGCACAAGCAATTCGTGTACGTGAAGAACTAGAAGCGATTCGTCAAGAAGTGGGTGCAGACAGTATTGACCAAGTGATCTACGCTTGGGTACGTCGTTTACCATCTAACCCAATTGCTATCATTGGCTCTGGTAAGATTGAACGCGTTAAGACAGCTGTTGATGCACTGAAAATCGAGCTGACTCGCGAACAATGGTATCGCGTGTGGGTGGCTTCTAAAGACCATGGTGTGCCATAGAAAGCAATCCGTAAAGAAGCAAAAGCCAGCTAACAAAGCTGGCTTTTTAGTTTTCGTTCAGCGTGGTTCTTCCAAACTGTGATTAAGGTGGAATAATTTTCAAAAACACTCATAATGCACTCTGTTTTTCACCAGTTGGATATTTCCATTGAGCACTTCAAAATTCTCTTCTATCGCCCTTAAACCTGAGCTTCTGCATACGTTGGATTCTCTTGGTTATACTGAAATGACGCCGATCCAAGCGTTAAGTCTTCCTACTATCCTAAATGGCAAAGACGTTATCGGTCAGGGTAAAACGGGTTCAGGCAAAACAGCTGCTTTTGGTTTAGGCGTGCTGCAAAACCTACGCGTTAAGCGTTTCCGTGTTCAATCTCTAGTGTTGTGTCCGACTCGTGAACTGGCAGACCAAGTAGCAAAAGAGATTCGTACGCTTGCTCGTGGTATTCACAATATTAAAGTGCTGACACTGTGTGGTGGTATGCCAATGGGGCCACAAATTGGCTCACTAGAGCATGGCGCTCACATTTTAGTCGGTACACCAGGTCGTATTCTTGATCACTTAGAGAAAGGCCGCATTGACCTATCTGAGCTGAACACGCTGGTATTAGATGAAGCCGATCGCATGCTAGAGATGGGCTTCCAAGACGCGTTGGATGCAGTTATCGATGCTGCACCAAAAGATCGTCAGACTCTGCTGTTTAGTGCAACCTTCCCTAAACAAATTAAATCAGTTGCTGACCGCATCATGCGTAACCCAGAAATGGTGAAAGTTGAATCGACGCACGATCACTCGAGTATTCAACAGCACTTCTACAAACTTGAAGGTTCTGAGGCTCGTGACGATGCTCTAGAGTTGTTGTTACTTCATCATCAACCAGAATCAGCGGTTGTGTTCTGTAACACGAAGAAAGAAGTACAGAACGTGACTGACGAACTAAGCCACCGTGGCTTTAGCGTTATCGAGCTGCATGGTGATATGGAGCAGCGCGAACGTGATCAAGCTTTGGTTCAGTTCTCAAACAAAACTATCTCGATTCTAGTTGCGACAGACGTTGCGGCTCGTGGCCTAGACGTTGATAACCTAGATGCAGTATTCAACTTCGAGTTATCTCGTGATCCTGAAGTTCACGTACACCGCATTGGTCGTACAGGCCGTGCTGGTAGCAAAGGCATCGCTATTAGTTTCTTTAGCGAAAAAGAAATGTACCGTGTTGCTCAAATTGATGAGTACATGGATATGCCAATCGAGCCATCTGAACTACCAGCGAAGCCAATCGCTAAACCATACTACTCAAACATGGTGACGATCCAAATTGATGGTGGTAAGAAAGCCAAGCTTCGTGCTGGTGATATTCTTGGTGCATTGACAGGTCAAGGTGGTATCGAAGGCAAGTCGGTAGGTAAGATTAATTTATTCGCAATGCGCGCTTACGTAGCAGTAGAACGTTCTGTTGCTAAGAAAGCATTGAATAAGATCGAATCAGGCAAAATGAAGGGCCGTCAATTTCGCGCCCGAATTCTGAAGTAATTCGAGATTCTAGCCCTTTACTGTCACGTAAGCACGGTGCAGTAAAGGGTATTTCACAATGGATTGGTCTATTGCCCCATTCTATCTAACGATTAATCGGCTCTCTATTTATCGGGCCTTATCGAATAAAGGTCGTTCAGATGTTTCCCTTCGTTAAGATACCAAGTCATCGCTTCCTGTCGGTTGCTCGCTATTATTGTCATGGTAGTTACTTCCCCATCGTCAAAATAGCAAAGCTCGTATTCTAACGCGTTGGTATTTTCAGGAATAGCGGCCATAGCTTCCCTCCCAAATACTGATCATTCGATACTTATTTAAATCGTGCAACTATTTCCAGCGTGCATTTCAAATAAGTAAAAAAGCCGAATAACATCACTGCTAAAAATAGGTTTTATTTTAATCATTTGCCGAAATGGCCTATTTGGCAAGGCTAAGTCTCAATTTATCTGAAAGTTTTACGAGAACTTGCTTTTATAGCTAATGTTATAAGATCAAGAGCAAATCTATTTTGTCGTTTGGGTTTACTGATTAGTCATAGGCTGTGAGAGGGTGTAATGAGAAAATGCCGTTGGTTACTTCTATTGGTCTGTTTCCTATTTGTTGGATGTGGGAGTAAATTCGCTTATAACAACATCAGTTGGTTTGCGATGAGTTACATAGAAGACTTTGTTTCTTTATCTAATAGCCAAGAATCCGAGTTAGAGGCTCGTTTAGACTCTCTTCAATTATGGCACAAAGAAACTCAGCTGCCGCTTTATATTGAGCAGTTACAAGTGCTGCAAAGTAAGAGTCGTTCAGAGTTGAACTCCGCTTTTATTGTTGAGCAAAGTGAGCAAATAAAGAATCACATTCGAACCATCGTTAATAAATTCTCTCCTGACATTTACGCATTAAGTATGCAGCTTAACCCTAAGCAGGATAGAGAGTTCTTAACCAACTTTAGAAAAAAGCAGCAAGAGTTTTACGAAGAGAGATTATCTTTGAATGATGATGATTCTAGAGAACGATATCGCGAACGAATAGAAGATCGTTTAGAGCGATGGTTTGGAGCGGTATCAAAAGAACAAAAACAGACTATTGTGACTTGGTCTCAAGAGTGGATAAATACCAATAATAGCTGGCGAGAGTATCAAAATAATACTTATCAAGATCTCACTCTACTGATGGAAAAGAAGAGTGACTTGCACATCTCTCAGCCGATTATTATGAAGTTGCTTTTGAACAATGAGTCTTATTACCCCGACGGTTTGGAATCTCAACTCAACAAGAATATGCAGACATCCGCCAAGTTCTTAGTGGACATCACAGCGGTAAGTAGTGATAAGCAATGGTCTTATTTCATGAATGAATTAGAGAGCCTTGAGTCAACACTGATTACCTTGCAAGAGTAGGGCGTAAGTTAGCCTTTCTAATAAATGAAAATGCCGTTCTAGAAACATACAGCGGCCTTCTACCTAAATTATTTGTTGTGAACGTTATTAACCTCGGTTGCTCACCAGGAGCTTTGGAATAGCGCCTTTGGCTGTCTTCGATATTTTCTGCATCAATCGGAAGCTAGGTTGATGTATACCGTGGTCACTCTGCAGCTCATCAATCATTAATAACCATAGTCTCGCTGTCATCTCTGAATCGGCTAACGCTCTGTGGAAAGTACCATCGTTGTCGATATTCTTGAAACGCACAAGGTCACCTAACTTATGAGTCGGTGCGTCTTGTATAAGGCGACGAGCGATCAGCATTGAGCATGCAAATTTCCCATTGTAATCACGACCAATATTATCTAACTCTGCATCAAGAAAGCGCTTATCAAACGAGGCATTATGAGCAACTAATTGGCTGTCTTGAATGAAGTCTGCAAATTCATCCATCACTTCTCCACAGCTAGCAGCAGTGCTTAACATGCGATTAGTGATTCCGGTATAGCCTTCAATGAACCCGCTCACGCGAAATCCTGGGTTCATCAGTTGTTGAAAGGTGTCGACTACTTCGCCGTTAACGAGTTTCACGGCACCAATTTCTATCGCTCGATCGCCCATATTCGGGGACAAGCCAGTGGTTTCGAAATCGAGAACGATAACGGAGTCTGCGGAGTGTGGAGCCATGGTGTTTCCTAATAACTGTTTATCTGTATCGCTTTATGTAAGCGTTGGTATTGCCTTCGGTGTAGCCAGCTTATTGTGGGTTATCACTGATAGTGAGCTCAGTGTAACCTGTCGAATCGTCATGCTCTCTGCTGAAGGCCAAGGTATCGTAGCGATGAAGAATCAATTCAGCGGTGGTAGCGATGATGGTTCCTTCGAGTAAATGACCACCAATCACATCGCCATTCTCATCAGCTACCGAAATGTGAACGTGTTGGTGGTTGGGCGTTAGTGTTGCCATGACAGACACGATTTCGAACGGCGCTTGAATTAACTTTGTGTGGTTTGCGTTTGCTAAGCGAATATTGAGTTGGGAAACACAGCCCACACAAGATGCAATAGAGCCTGCAGCGACGTTATGTTTAGTCACTAGCTTTTGTAGTTCAAGCTTTAAGTCTTGGCCTCGGGTCAATCGTGTTGCAATTGGGGTAATCATTAGCTTCCCTCTAACTCTCACTGGTGTAAAGAACAAAACGAAGCCTTAGTTGGCTTCGTTTTGATTATAATTTGGCGTTACGCTTTGGCTTGAAATCAGCTCGGTTAATTACTTGCCTTCTTTTGCTTGCTGTTCTCTTTTCTTCTTAGGAACAAAGTTCAGCACCGAAATAGGCACTTCTTTGCGTGGTTCAAAACCTTCAACCACACGGCGTTCAATTAAGTGACCAAGGCGCTTTTCAATAATGCATAGGTTCTTGAAGTTGTCTTTTGATAAGAAAGAGATCGCTTCACCGGTTGCATCAGCGCGGCCAGTACGCCCAATACGGTGAACGTAGTCGTCTGCTGGGAAAGGCATATCGTAGTTAACAACTCGTGGTAGGTTGTCGATATCAATACCACGTGCAGCAACGCCCGTTGCCACTAGGAACTTAAGGTGACCTTTCTTAAAGTCAGCCAAGATCTTTTCACGAATCGCTTGGCTACGTCCACTGTGGAACGCTTCAGCATGAATGCCACGCTTTTCAAGTTGAGATACGAGTTTAGCTGCCCCATGCTTGGTTTCGATGAAGATAAGCGCTTGATCCCAGTTACCTTCAGTAATCATGTGGCTTAGTAGTGCAGACTTACGGTCTTTATCTACCGTTACTAACCATTGCTCAATGTTCGCTTTTGATGCATCTGTTTTGGCAATTGAAATCTCTTCAGCATCACTGATAGCACTCTTCGCTAGTGCACGTACTGGTGTAGAAAGCGTTGCTGAGAACAGCAGGTTTTGTACATCTTGTGGTAAGCGAGCGATGATCTTGTTGATGTCTTCGATGAAGCCCATGTCTAGCATGCGATCTGCTTCATCCAGAACTAACACTTCAACTTCATCAAAGTGAACCGCACGTTGACCATACATGTCGATCAAGCGTCCTGGCGTCGCCACTAAAATATCAACACCTTCAATCAGACGATCTTTTTGATGTTGGTAAGAGACACCACCGTACATTGCTAACGACGTTAGGTTTAAAAACTTCGCGTACTTCTTGATGTTTTGCTCAACCTGAACCGCCAACTCACGCGTTGGTGTAAGGATCACAGCACGGATGCGTTTCTTACGTTGCGTTTCACCTTTACTTAGCATTTCTAAGATAGGGAGAACAAAGCTCGCAGTTTTACCTGTACCTGTTTGTGCTGCCGCAATAAGGTTCTTACCAGAAAGTACAATTGGAATTGCTTTTTCTTGAATAGAGGTTGGCTTTTCGTAGCCTTGTTTTGCAACGGCTTTAACAATAGGTGAGCTTAATCCAAGCTTGGAAAATGGCATAAGTTTCTCGGTATGATTTGGCTAAATAGCGATGGAAAGGTTCAACAATCTTATACAAGGATAAGATTAATGGCGGCATTCTACCATGTTGCTTGTGTACCGCTAGTAACATAGACATAAAAAATCCAGTGTCGACAAGACACTGGATTTTTAGTTTTAGTTGATTGCTATCTAGCTTTGCTTTATCGAAAGCGTTTAAGCGATCTCAATCTTCTCAGCTTGGTTCTGTTCTGCCATAGACAGCGCAAGTGCTTCCGCAACTTTGATACCATCGATACCAGCAGACAGGATACCACCCGCGTAACCAGCGCCTTCACCAGCAGGGTAGAAGCCCTTCAGGTTGATGCTTTGGAAGTCTTTGCCACGCTTGATACATACCGGAGAAGACGTACGAGTCTCAACACCTGTTAGTAGGCCATCTGGGGTAGAGAAGCCTTTGATCTTCTTCTCGAACGCAGGGATTGCTTCACGAATCGCTTCGATTGCAAAGTCAGGCAGCGCTTTTGAAATATCTGTTAGGTGGATACCCGGTGTGAATGATGGTTGTACATCACCCAGAGCACTTGGGTCGCGACCTTTCAGGAAGTCGCCAATTTTTTGTGCTGGAGCATCGTAGTTTTCACCACCTAGTACAAACGCGCCACTTTCTAGTTCACGTTGTAAACGGATACCCGCTAGAGCGTCACCTGGATAATCGCGTTCTGGGTCGATACCAACAACGATTGCACTGTTTGCATTACGCTCTGCACGAGAGTATTGGCTCATACCGTTCGTTACAACGCGGCCTTCTTCAGAGGTTGCAGCAACCACAGTACCACCAGGACACATACAGAAGCTGTATACAGTGCGGCCATTCTTACAGTGGTGAACCAGTTTGTAGTCTGCAGCACCTAGAATTGGGTTGCCCGCGTTCTTACCGAAACGAGCTTCATCAATCATTGACTGTTTGTGTTCGATACGGAAACCAACAGAGAAAGGCTTCGCTTCCATGTAAACACCACGGTCATGCAGCATTTCAAATGTGTCACGAGCACTGTGACCAACAGCCAGTACAACGTGGCGAGATTTGATCTCTTCACCGTTAGAAAGTGTTAGACCCGTGATTTGGCCATCTTCCATGTGAAGGTCGTCTACACGAGTGCTGAAGCGGATTTCGCCACCTAGTTCGATAATAGAAGCACGCATTTTTTCGATCATGGTAACCAGTTTGAAGGTACCGATGTGCGGCTTACTTACGTATAGGATCTCTTCTGGTGCGCCAGCTGCAACGAACTCTTCGATTACTTTACGGCCGTAGTGTTTTGGATCTTTAACTTGGCTGTAAAGCTTACCGTCAGAGAATGTACCTGCGCCACCTTCACCAAACTGTACGTTTGATTCTGTGTTCAAAGTACGCTTACGCCAGAAACCAAAGGTATCTTTAGTACGTTCACGAACTTCTTTACCGCGTTCAACGATGATTGGGTTGAAGCCCATTTGAGCAAGCACTAGACCAGCGAATAGACCACAAGGGCCAAAACCGATAACAACAGGGCGCTCAGTTTGGTTTTCCAGCGCTTTAGCTACGAACTTGTACTCCATGTCAGGAGTCACTTTTACGTGTGGGTCGCTGATGAAGGCTTCTAATAGCTCAGCTTCGTTTTCAACGAGAACATCCAGCGTGTAGATAAGCAGGATCTTTGATTTCTTACGAGCATCGTAGCCACGTTTAAAGATATTAAAAGAGATAACCTGATCTGAGTTGATGCCAAGCTTCGCTTCAATCGCTTCTTGAATGGCAGACTCTTCGTGGTCTAGTGGAAGTTTAATTTCGGTTAAACGTATCATTTCGATGTCTCGTTCTTATAGGTGTCTTAGCTAAACCGCTTCTAGTGAATGCAGAGTTTTATGTAACACTGATGTTGGGAAGAAGCGATAAGCTCACAATGGCGCGCATTTTACGAGAATTTGATTTATCTGTCATACTAATTTGGAAACATGGAGCAAATAGACATGATATTAGAGTCGTATGATGTTGAATTTTGCTTTGGGATGAGTATTATCCCCATTCTTCAATTTTGACTAACTTATAGAGCAGAGCATCATGGCATTTGTCGTAGGCGATAATTGTATTCAATGTAAATACACAGACTGTGTGGCAGTGTGTCCCGCAGATGCGTTCCATGAAGGCCCAAACTTCATGGTAATTAACCCGATCGAATGTATCGATTGTGGTTTATGTGTACCTGAATGTGATGCTCAAGCGATCTTCCAAGAAGACGAACTGCCTGAAGATCAAAAGATCTTCATTGAAGTGAACGCAGAACTTGCTGAGATTTGGCCTGTACAAACAGAAGTAAAACCAGCAATGGATGATGCGGAAAAGTGGAATGGCGTGCCTGATAAGTTGGCAATGCTAGAGAAGTAATTCTTAAAAGCTCAAATAAAAAGGCGTACTGATTTAATCAATACGCCTTTTTTAATATCTGCACACTGTCTGTTAGTCAGTGAGTGGATGAACTCTAACTATGTTGACGACGCATGTTGTCAAGAATGATACCCGTCGCCATTGCTACGTTCAGAGATTCAGCCCCACCGAATGCTGGAATGGTAATCTTGTCTGTCACGAACTTCGCTGCGTGTTCACGAATACCGTGAGACTCGCTGCCCATCAGTAAAATACCGTTCGCAGTAAAGTCAGTCTTATGAACGCTTTCGCCTTCCAAAAACGCCCCGTAAACGGGCAGATTCGCTTGCTCTAAGTAAGCTGGTAAATCCGTTTGGCTTACGTGTACTCGGCCAAAGCTACCCATCGTCGCACTGATGGTTTTAGGGTTGTATGGATCAGCGCAATCACTGCTCGCAACGATATGTTTAATGCCATACCAGTCTGCTACGCGAATGATCGTACCTAGGTTGCCCGGGTCAGATACGCCATCAAGCGCGATCATCAAACCTGTCGCTTCTGGTAATTCAACCTTTGGAATCTCAACCATAGCAATTGCGGCATTGTTGCTAACCAAAGTACTTGCTTTGGTTAGGTCGTCTAGCGAAGCTTCAACACAATCAAACCCAATCAGTGCTGCGTGATTTTCAGATAAGAAATCAGCAGTAGCAAAGACGTTCTTTACGACTAAGTCGCTATTGAATAGCTCAAGAACGTTCTTTTCACCTTGAACTAGAAACAGGCCGTGGGCTTTACGTTGTTTCTTTTGGCCCAAAGCACGAAGGAGTTTTAATTGGTTTTTTGAAATCATGTTTTTATCCTAGATATAAGCCCGCGCATTATAGAGCAAAGGTTAGATAACCAAAAGTGCGATAAGCCAATGCGATCCATATAAAAGCAAAAGCGACCCACTTAAAAAACAAAAGCGCACCAAATAGTGCGCTCTTATAGGATCAACTAAAGCTCAACGGAACCTGATAAGCTTAACCTACTGCTTAATACGGCACAGGGTAGCGCTTAAAGACGGTGTTGATATCGGCCAGAATCTCTTCGGAAAGCGGCTTACTGAACGCTGCTACGTTCTCTTTAAGCTGCTCCATGGTGGTTGCACCAATAATGGTTGAGGTAACGCCATCCACTTGGTTACACCATGCTAAGGCGAGTTGACTCGGCGTGAATCCATGAGCGTTTGCCACTTCTACATAGCCTTTAACTGCTTCATTAGCCAACTCAGTATCACGGAAAATACCTTTGCGCTGCATGTAAGTCCAACGGCTACCTTCCGGCCTTGCGCCATCAATGTATTTGCCACTCAGCATGCCGGCCGCCAAAGGTGACCACGGTAAGTAAGCAACGTCTTCATGCACGCAGTTTTCAATCAAATATGGCCAGTCTTTTGTGTGCAGCAAGCTGAATTCGTTTTGGATAGAGACCATACGCGGCAAGTCATGTTTTTGGGCTAACTTAAGGTAAGTGTTAATGCCCCAAGTGCTGTCATCGGATAGACCAACGTGGCGGATTTTGCCCGCTTTAATACAGCTTGCAAGAGCTTGTAAGATCTCCAGCATCTCAGCTTCATGTTGTTGTCTGTCAATGTCGCTAAAGCGAATCTGATTAGGGAAATGTTTACCGAAGTGTGGCGTTGTGCGATTTGGCCAGTGAAGTTGGTACAGATCGATGTAATCCGTTTGCAAGCGCTTCAATGATGCATCAACTGCTGCGATCACCGCTTCACCAGTGATAGGGCCGCCGTTACGAACCCAAGGCAATCCAGGACCAGCAATTTTACTGGCAATGATTAACTCTTGGCGACGCTGTGGGTTGCGCGACAACCAGTTACCGATAATCGCTTCGGTTTTGCCGTAGGTTTCTGGAGAAGGTGGTACTGCGTACATCTCTGCAGTATCAATAAAGTTAATGCCTTGGCTTAGTGCGTATTCAATTTGTTGGTCGGCTTGCTGTTGAGTATTTTGCAGCCCCCAAGTCATGCTCCCAAGACAAATTCGGGAAACGGGAATTTGGCTACTTCCTAGTTTTGAATATTCCATTGAATTCAGGATTCCTGTTGTTGGGTTCTCTAGTACTCGCATTATAGTTTTGAAAAAAGGGCGAGTGATGAATGAAAACGAATATGAATTATTAGCACAAAATGACAAGACAAGGTATCGCTTGAGGCAGTTTAATGAGTCATTTCTCAGCGGCTTGAGTAAGCGTGCGTGATGTGTGAAAAGTAACAAAAGCTTAGGTGCGAGAAACACACTCTAATGATTGGCAGTGTCAATGAATTAAAAACAAATCGAGGGAAGAGGTACTGAAAATAAATAAGCTCTACCGGATAGTGAATAGAGCTCATTTATAGGGGATTGATGGTGCTAGATATACGTGAGCTACTAGGCTGCGCTGGTATCAAATCCACCTTGGGTCTGCGCCTGCTTTAGAGCTTCCTGCCTTTGAACTTCTTTTTCAGTTAATACTGGTTGAAGTTGTTCCTCAGAGGCTTGAGGAGAGAAAATGAAATATTTATTAATCGTCATAACTATATCTCCGTCTAACGTATGACAGATTCTGCATCGGAGATAAATTGTGATCATCATCCACTTTGTACTTTTTTTAGGCTGAGAGCGGAGGGCGTAGAATGTGTACAAAGCGATCGCTCATCATCCGTATGCAATACTGAACTGACGTAACCCTCTAAATTCAGTATAGGAAGCCCATCAAATTTCGCACAATAATGATTTAGAGCAAATACATAGATAGTCAGGGGCGTAAGATGAAACACCTCGCTACTGACTCTGCGCTCGTATTTATCTAATAATTAGGTCAGTAAATCAATTACTTAATCCATGGTGAGATGAATTATGGAAAAGCTTGTAGAACGTTTCCTGAATTACGTTACTTTTGATACCAAATCCGATCCTTCTAATCAGCAATGCCCAAGTTCACCGGGGCAAATCACCTTTGCTGAAGCCTTGAAGTCAGAATTGATTGCCTTAGACCTAAAAGATGTATCTTTGGATGAAAATGGTTATTTGATGGCTAAGTTGCCGTCGAATGTAGATTACGCAGTGCCTGCTATTGGCTTTGTCGCACACATGGATACCGCTCCTGACGCATCAGGCGCGAATGTAAAACCTCAAGTTATTAAAGATTATCAAGGTGGAACCATCGAGCTTGGCACGAGTGGTGAAAGCTTAAATCCAAGCCAATACCCTGATCTTGATACTTTGCATGGTCATGACCTTATTACTACTGACGGCACGACTTTATTGGGTGCAGACAACAAAGCGGGTATCGCTGAAATCATCAGTGCTATCGCTTATCTAAAAGCAAACCCTGAAATCAAACACGGTGACATTTGCATTGGTTTCACGCCAGACGAAGAGATCGGTCGTGGTGCGGATTTGTTTAGTGTTGAAAAGTTCGGCGCCGAATGGGCGTACACCATTGATGGTGGGCCCGTTGGTGAGTTGGAATTTGAGAACTTCAATGCCACAAGTGCGGATGTTATCTGTCATGGCGTGAACGTTCATCCAGGTACCGCAAAAGGTAAGATGGTGAACTCGATGAACATTGCTGCGCAGTTCCAATTGATGATGCCATCACAAGAAACGCCGGAATGTACTGAAGGCTATGAAGGTTTCTACCACTTGAAATCAGCAGAAATGGGTGTCGCTCGCTCTGAGCTAGGTTACATCATTCGTGACTTTGAGCGCGAGGGCGTAGAAGCGCGTAAGGCATTCATGCAACAAAAAGTCGATGAATTGAACGAGCGCCTAGAGAAAGGGCATGTGGAGTTGGTTCTTACTGATAGCTACTTCAATATGAAAGAGATGGTTGAACCTCATCAGCATATTATTGAGTTGGCTAAGCAAGCGATGATCGAATGCGATGTGGAGCCTATGATCAAACCGATCCGAGGTGGTACAGACGGTGCTCGCTTGTCATTCATGGGCTTGCCATGCCCGAACATCTTTACTGGTGGTTACAACTTCCACGGTATTCATGAGTTGATCACTATCCAAGGCATGGAACAAGCGGTAAAAGTGATTGTTGAGTTATCGCAACGCACAGCCGCTCACTACCAAAAATAGCTATCTTTAACGCAATATCTCTTTGTATTTTTGAGAGTATTCAATAATACTCTCTTTAAGCATAAGGGAGTACGCGATGAAAAAGTTAGTTTTACTTTGCACCCACCTAGCCGTGGGTGCTGTTGGTTTTGGGCTTGGGGTTTACGCACTGCCCATCTTAATTGAACCCGATTCTCCATCTTCGAGCTCGGTTGAAGCGATCAGCCAACAGGCCATTTATACCGGAGAGTTCACTAAAGACCGCCAAGACAGTGATTTCTTACATTGGGGTGAGGGTATCGTTTCGGTTTCAGAAAGTGCAATTGCGTTTGAAGGCGAACTTGCTCCGGGCCCAGATTATAAGGTTTACCTCTCTCCTAAGTTCATTGAAACCGAGCAAGCCTTTAATGACAGTAAGAGCGAATTACTAAGAGTCGGAGATGTCAAAACATTTGACCGGTTTATGGTTGACCTACCGGAAGGTACTGATCTTAATCGATTTAATACCGTTGTGATTTGGTGTGAAACTTTTGGCCAATTTATTACTTCTGCCAAGATAAAATGATAGCCTTAGTTAGGCTGATACCAGAATGAACACGAGCGCTCAGGAGTTGAGCGCTTTTTCATAGCACTGATATTAGCGGCTTTATTGTAAAGCGAACCGTCGTAAAGCTAAATGTTGTAATGCTAAGGATTAAGTAATGGAAATAGTGTGGCAAGTAATAGATTTTCTACTCGCTCATAAGTTTATTTTTAGTGCGCTGATTATCAGTCTGGTTTTAATCATCCGCCGAATCACCTTGTCTCAAATTAGGGGTGATGTTGCTTTCCTTAGCGAAGACCAACGTAATTGGATGTCCCGAACTAAAAACGGCACCTTTGCGATAATTGTCATAACGCTTTTCCTACTCTGGAAGTCTGAAATCAGTGAGTTTGCTCTCTCTGTAACAGCGATTGCCGTTGCGATCGTAGTAGCTTCAAAAGAGATCATTTTGTGTTTCACTGGCTCGATTCAACGTGCTAGCTCACGCTCTTTCCGAATTGGTGATTGGATTGAAGTGGGTAAAATTAGTGGTGAAGTGATCGAACATAACTTGATGGCGACTGTGATTCAGGAAATCGACCTGTATCATGGGCAATACCACTTTACTGGCAAGACGGCCACGCTACCTAACAGCATGTTCTTTACTTACCCGGTGAAGAATCTCAACTTCATGAAACGCTACGTTTATCATAGCTTCACGGTTACGGTGAAAGACTTCGTTAACCTCTACCCAATGGTGCCTGGCTTAATCTCGAAAATTGAAGAGCATTGTGAGGAGTTCATTGACGTTGCGCGTCGTTATAACAGCGTCATTGAAAAGCACGCTGGCGTCGACCTTCCGGGTTCAGAGCCTCACATTCACATCACAAGCAGTTCGACGGGTGAACAAGAGGTCCACTTTATGATTTTCTGTCCAACCGAGAAGGCGGTTCACTTAGAGCAAGAGATTCGTAAAGACTTTATGGAAGCATACTCTGAGGCGTTCCCGATTAGTGCTTAATTCTGCGGTCCGCTAAGCCCCAAACAAAAGAAAGCCGAGAGCGATAATATCGACTCTCGGCTTTTTTGTTCTTGCTATCTGTTCGCTTAGTCTAGGTCTGCCAATGGCAACCAATCAACTTGTACGCCTGCTTGCTCAAACATATCTTGGCTCACTTTGATTTTGTCTCCCCAGCGAGAAAGGAAGTCTTCACTTTGTTCTGGGCAGTGAACCGCAGAAATACCAGTTTGAATGATCTTTGCTGCACAGTTTGGACAAGGGAAGTGAGTCACCCAGATTTCACAGCTGTCTAAATCACGCTTAGCAAACAAGATTGCGTTCTCTTCTGCGTGAAGCGTTTTCAGATATTTCATCTCACGATCGTCAGTGTCAGCACTATCTGATACGCCATGAGGGTAGCCATTAAAGCCAACTGAAACAATGCGGTTGTGCTTGGTGATAACTGCACCAACTTGAGTGGACGGATCTTTACTCCAGGAACCGACTAATTCCGCCATTTGATAGAAACGTTTTGCCCATTTTGAAATCATTCGAATTACCTTAACAAGGAAGTATGAGTTTTTATTATTGAAACTATATTATGTTAGACAATATATACAGAGAGGGGAAGTAACAAACGTATATTTGATCATGAATTGTTGATGGTTTGTAAAGGGTTGATATATATCCAATTTCAATTTACAAGTTGAAACACTTTTGCGAGTTATAATTGATATTCCTCGGACATTTGAAGCGATTGTGTTACGTAACTTTTATGCTGTTCAATTTCTCATAAGTGACGGTATAACCATGCGTAAAAAGTTAATCCTTACGGCTCTTGCAAGCTCTCTTATTCTTGCTGGATGTGGGCAAGATGCCCAGAATGCCAAGCAAGCGCCATTACCTCTCGTAGCTGTACAGGATGTTAGCGTTATTTCTCATCAGCAAAGTAAGTCGTACATCGGCCGTATTGAAGCGGTTGAAGACACGGCAATTACTGCGCAGGTTTCTGGCTATCTTCAAAGCCGTCATTTCAATGAAGGGCAAATGGTCGAAAAAGGGCAGCTCCTTTATTCGATTGAACCGTCATCATTTGAAGCCGAAGTAGCAAGTGCGAAAGCGGCTGTTGCTCAAGCGAACGCGAACCTGAAAAAAGCCGAGCTTGATTTCAATCGTGGTAAGAACCTACTTCCTAAAGGCAGTATTTCTCAATCGGAGTTCGATGCACTAACCGCAAACTTGCTAGGCTCTCAAGCACAACTTGAAGCAGGCCAAGCTCAGTTAAATGCCGCTAACGTTCAGCTTTCTCATACTAAGATTGTTGCGCCTTTCTCTGGACGTATTAGTGATACCAAAGTGAGCACGGGTGATCTGGTTTCTCCATCTTCTGGCGTATTAACGACTTTAGTTAGCTTAGATCCAATCCATGCATCCTTTAGCATCAGTGAGCGTGAGCGTATCGAGCTAGGGGTGGACCGAATTGAAGGTGACGGTACTGGTGACAGTGAGCGAGTTGAAGTGCAAATTATGCTTGAGAATGGTGAAGCGTTTGAGCATTTAGGCCAGCTAGATTTCCTAGGCAACCGTATTAACTTGAATACCGGTACTATCGCGATGCGTGCGATAGCGGATAACCCAGACCAGCAACTACTTCCGGGCCAACATGTTCGCGTTGATCTACGTGAAAAGCAGCCTATTGATGTCGTAACTATTCCACGCCGTGCAGTTCAAACCGACCTTGAAGGTGACTTTGTCATGGTATTGGCTGACGGTGAAGGCGCGCCTGTCGCTGAACGCAGAAACATTGAGATGGGCCGACAGGTTGAGGGTGGTGTGATTGTCCATTCTGGTCTAGAGAAAGACGATGCCGTTATTACTCAAGGCCTTCAGCGTGTTCGTAACGGTATGTCTGTTCGCATTCAACCTTCTGCGACTGAGCAAGCAGAGTAAGGGGCGTAGATATGTTAAGTCGTTTCTTTATTCAAAGGCCTAAGTTTGCCCTTGTTATATCCATAATATTGACGCTGGCAGGTGCGATCTCTCTCGCTATCTTGCCTGTGGCGGAATACCCAAAAATTAGCCCACCTTCGGTAAGTGTGTCTGCTTTCTACACGGGCGCAAGTGCTGAAGTTGTGGAACAGGCGATAGCCGACCCCATAGAAACGTCGGTTAACGGCGTTGAAGATATGATCTACATGTCTTCTAAGAGTGCTAACGATGGTTCATACAACCTTAACGTGACTTTTGATGTTGGTACTGACCCAGATATGGCACAGGTCAACGTTCAGAACCGAGTTGCTCAAATCGAATCGAAGCTTCCGCAAGAAGTTCGAATGGTCGGTGTCACCGTTAAAAAGCGTTCACCAGACCTTTTGATGGTATTGAACTTCTACTCTCCAAATGGTGAGTACGACGATCAATTCCTGATCAACTACGTTAACCTAAACATTAAAGACCAACTGGCTCGTGTGAAGGGCATCAGTGAAGTTAACGTGTTGGGTGGTGGTGAATACGCGATGCGTGTTTGGTTAGACCCTGAGAAAATGGCTAACCTCAATATCACTACTTCTGACGTTAACCGTGCTTTGGCGGAACAGAACGTTCAGGTTGCTGCTGGTCGCATTGGCGCAGCACCTTATAACAACGCACAAGAAGTACAGTTCAACTTGGTAACAAAAGGCCGACTGGAAACGGCGGATGAGTTTGAGAACGTTGTACTTCGCGCAACTCAAGATGGTTCAACGGTTTACTTAAAAGACATTGCACGTGTTGAGCTTGGTAAAAAGTTCTACGACGGCAATGGTAAATACCGTGGTCAAGACGCTTCAATCGTAACGCTGTCACTTCAGTCAGACGCCAATGCTCTGGAAAGTGGTAAAGCGGTGATGGCGATGCTAGATAACCTAAGCAAAAACTTCCCTGAAGGTGTTGCTTATGAAGCGAGTTACGACACCACAGTTTTCGTTGCTGAGTCAATCAAAGGCGTAGTAAAAACGCTGATCGAAGCTATTTTGCTCGTTATCGCAGTTACTTACCTGTTCTTGGGTAGTGCGCGTGCAACCTTGATCCCTGTAGTCGCGATTCCTGTCTCCTTGATCGGTACGTTTGCCATCATGCAGATGACGGGCTTTACCATTAACACGGTCACCCTGTTTGGTTTGATATTGGCGATTGGTATTGTAGTAGATGATGCGATCTTGGTTATCGAGAACGTTGATACCACGATGGCTAAAGACCCTACCATCTCACCACGTAAAGCTACGCTCATTGCAATGAAAGAAGTAACGGGTCCGATCATTACTTCAACCCTGGTACTACTTGCGGTATTCATCCCTGTTGCAATGCTTCCGGGTATTACTGGCATCATGTACCGTCAGTTCGCTCTGACTATCTGTATCGCGGTTGTTATTTCTTCGATTAACGCACTAACGCTATCACCTGCATTGTGTTCACTGGTTCTTAAGCAGGGTGGTGGTAATACGGCGCGTTGGTACCAAGCATTTAACCGTGGTCTAGAATCTGTTACTAAAAAATACGGTCAAGTGGCTGGCTTCTTAGTTAAGAAAGGCGTTCTGCTATTTACTTTCTTCTTCGTGGCTTTAGCGGCAGTGACTTACTTTGCGAAGACAACGTCTACCGCGTTTGTACCTCAAGAAGATAAAGGTATTTTGCTGGTTAACGTTCAGCTTCCTGACGCGGCATCCTTGTCTCGTACGGAAGAAGTGACTAAGCAACTACTTGAAATGGTTGAACAAGAGCCTGGTGTTGATGGTGTAACACTCGTAAACGGCTACGCATTTATGACGGGCGCTTCTGCGTCGAATGGTGCGTCAATGTTCATCAAGCTTCACGATTGGGACATGCGTAATGCGTTAGATGGTCAACACTCTGCTCAGGCTATCTCGCAGCGTATTAATGGTCGCGCTGCGACTGAACTGCCTCAAGCCGTCGTGTTTGCGATGGGGCCTCCTGCTGTTCCGGGCATGGGTGCCGCGTCTGGTTTCGAGTTTGTACTTGAAGATACGCTAGGCCGAAGCCGTACTGACCTTGCTATGGTGATGAATGACGTGATTGCGGAGGCGAGCAAACAGCCTGAGATTTCGCATACATTCAGTACTTTCCGCGCTAACGTACCTCACTACTATGTCGACATTGACCGTGAGAAAGCGCAGCAGTTAGGTATTCCACTGTCGGAAATCTTCCAAACGCTGCAAGGTAACCTCGGTTCGTTGTACGTGAATGATTTCACCATGTTTGGTAAGAACTTCCGTGTAACCATGCAAGCAGACAGTGAACACCGTAGCAGCATGGATGACCTGCAACGATTCCACGTACGCTCTTCTGCTGGCGAGATGATCCCGCTAAGTACGCTTGTAACTTACGATCAGATCTTTGAACCAGATGTCGCATGGCGTTACAACATGTACCGTAGTGCGGTAATCCAAGGCCAACCAGCACCAGGTTACTCAAGTGGTGATGCTATTGCGGCAATGGAACGAGTTGCGGCAGAAGTTCTTCCACAAGGTTACCAGTACGAGTGGACTGGCATGGCTTACCAAGAGGTTCTAGCGGGTAACCAAGCTATCTTTGCCTTCGCATTGGCACTGATCTTTATTTACTTGTTCATGGTAGCTCAGTATGAGAGCTGGACGATCCCGCTTGCCATTATCTTGGTTGTTCCGGTCGCGACTCTGGGGTCCTTTTTGGCACTGAACCTCACCGGAACACCGCTAAACTTGTATGCGCAAATAGGTTTGGTTCTCTTGATAGCCTTGGCCGCGAAGAACGCAATCTTGATTGTGGAATTCGCGAAAGTTGAGCGTGAAGAGAAAGACGCACCAATCGAAGATGCAGCCGTGAAGGGGGGTACATTGCGTTTCCGTGCTGTGAACATGACGTCTTGGTCGTTTATCTTAGGTATCTTCCCGCTCATTTTTGCAGCTGGTGCTGGTCACGTGAGCCAAAACTCTCTTGGTATTTCACTGATTGGTGGTCTGCTATGTGTGTTGTTAGCGGGTACGTTCCTAATTCCAGGCTTCTATGCATTCGTGCAACGTAAGCGTGAGAAGGCGCATGGCGGTAATACCAAACTGATTCCACTTGATGACGAATAAGGAATGTGATTTCTTGGGAAATTGCTTTTTTAAAAGTAAGTCTCTTGGAAAATAAATCCCTTATCAAAACTGAGGCTTAGCATTGCGCTAAGCCTTTTTTATTCCACTAATGAATAAAACTGCTATTTATATAATCAAATGTTTATTATTTTATAGAGTTAACGCTCTAAATTTAGTTTTGTAATAAAATGATGTTTTATTATTAAGTCGTTGTTTAATTTGGAATTAACAAGGTTCAGCTAACGGGTGTATGCTCGAAAACATTTGCACAATAGTGTGAAGTGTTTCAAAATTACCTTGTTATATTGAAATTTTTTGTGCATTGAGGTTCTTATGAAAGTCATTGATTTATTTAAACACCGAGGCGATAGCATGTCTTCGCAACACTCAGAGTTTATGCAATGGATGTCTCCAGCTCTTAGAGATTACTGGGGTGACTTTCTAAATCGCACGCAAAATAGCCATTTCTTTGCATGGGTTCGTGATCACCACAAACCTGCTGTCAATGAAGATGCACCAGAAATGCCGGTAGAACAGCTGATCGTTTTAAAGCCAGAAGCACAGCTTGTGTTTGATGAGTTGAATCAGCAGATTGGTGAAGTCATCCATACTGGTGACTGGATCAATGTAAGCCAAGACCGTATTAACCAGTTCGGCCTTGTTACTGAAGACATGCAGTGGATCCATACTGAGCCTTCTAAGGCTGAAAAAGACTCTCCGTTCAAAACAACCATTGCACATGGTTTTTTGACATTGTCTTTGCTTCCTCGACTGACTGACAGTGTTGATCCTGACAAGTCTCAATTCCCAACGGCTAAAATGGTTGTGAACATTGGCCTTAACCAAGTTCGTTTCCCATACCCTGTAAAATCGGGCAGCAACGTTCGCGCAAAAAGTAGATTAACGAAAGTAACACCAATTAAGAAAGGTCTAGAGATTGAACGCGAGATCCGCGTAGAAATCGAAGGTGTTCGTCGCCCTGGTGCCGTTATCGTTTCAGTGATTCAACTGCACTTCTAAGTGGCTTGTAACGAAGCGACTTATAAAGATCCAAAAAAAGAGAGAGCTTAATGCTCTCTTTTTGTTTGCGTCATATCAAATCGACTTCTTGAATATAACTTAAAGCGCTCCGGTTATTTAAAGCACTTCGCTTACTTAATACGGGTATAGCCGTATTCTTCGATAAGATCTTGTCCTTGCTTTGACTTCACGAATTTGATGAAGTCCTTGCTCTCGTCAGAAACTGAGTCTCTCTTGTGTAGCAATAAGAATGGACGAGCCAGTTCATAACTATGGTTGGCAATGTTCTTAGATGTCGGCTCTACGCCTTCAAATGTGATTGCTTTGATTGAACGGTCGATCGAACCGACCGAGATAAAACCAATGGCATGAGGGTTATGGTTAACAATCGTTTTAACCATGCTGTTGCTGTTAACAACCAAGTTATTTGGGTTGATATCAGACACTAGACGATCATTAATGATTTTGGTTAAACCAAGTAAGCTCTCGAAGCTGTAGCGCGAACCAGAAGAAGCTTCACGAGTCACGACAGCGATAGGTTGATCCGCACCGCCTACTGCTTTCCAGTTTGTTATTTTGCCTTTGTAGATATCGAATAACTGTTCACGTGTAACGTTACTTACACTATTTGAGCGATTGGTCACGACTGCTAGGCCGTCAAAGGCAATTGGGAATACCTTCAATTCCTCATCCTGCTCGCGGTCGGTTAAATAACGCGAGCTCATACCGATGTCAGCCACACCTTTATGAACCATGGTAATACCCGCTGTAGAACCAATGCCTTGAACCGCAACATAGTTATTAGGGTGAGTCTTGTTGTACTCCTCAGCTAATACATCCATCACTCGTGATACAGAAGTGGAGCCCGAAATATTGGTTTCTTGTGCAAAAGCAGTGTGAGAAGACAGGGCTAAGGATAAAAGAGAGGCAAGCGCGACTCGTAACATAAACAACTCCTAGTTAATAATATTTGCCTGCTATGATAGGTCGGTTGTATGACATTTTTGTGAAATTCTATATGCTCGATATGTCGTTGTTAGTTTGATGGGTGGAAGGTAGTTGGGTTTGCAAAAAAAGGATTCGTTTCTGGGAGCCGTGCGGGGATTTTATTTACGCTTGTTCGCTAAAATGTTGGTTGAGTCCTAAGATAAGGAGAGGGTTTCACTACTTAGAAGTTTCTACGAAGTTACAAGGGGTGTTATGTCCATCATTCATATTGAACTGAATCGTCTTTTAATTGGGGCTGAGAGGCTCTGTACTTCTCGGAATAGCAGTTTACCTGTCGAGCTAGGTAAATCCCTTTATGAAGCGTATGAGGGGGGGGTGCTGTTTTCTCAGGCGCATTATCTACTCGACTCATCCCATAGTGATTATACAAATGAGGTCGCCTACGTGACTTTTGATGAGCCGTCAGCATGTTGGCAGATTACAGTGCCATTAGAAGAGGATGCACAGTCTGATACTGTGGCTTGGGGACCTTACCCGTATCTTCCTAAATCGAAAGACCTTGAAGCAGTGTTGTCTGAAATTGAAAAAGATCCCAAATCGTACTTTTGGTCATAGCCACCAACCTTATTTCTTAGCCGGTGGTGCAACGTATAAACTTATCGGCTGCGATGTGCCGAAACCAAATTTTTCACCTCAATTTATTTCACTTCTTTAAACCTGTGGTTTCACGCTTTGCAATTGAGATTGTGCGATAAGTGATCGAAAATCTTTCGGTGTTTTTCCATGATACGTTTTAAAGGCGGTACTGAAATGCGCAGCGCTCTTAAAGCCAGATTCATAAGCGATTTGAGTAATGGATTTGGTCGACGTTCTCAGCTGCGTTGCGGCATGAGCAATACGCTTAATCTTCAATAGGTTTGAAAACGAAAGATCTTCAGCCGATAAACGACGTTTCAGTGTGGCTGGCGATATTCCCATATAGCTAGCTAGTGTGTCTAAAGAGATATTATTTTCAATATTTTGTTCAATGTAGTGAATGACTTTTTGCGTCACTGTTAATCTTGAAGCACGTGCGATGATAACCAGCAGAGCAGGATATTGTTCGACCATTAGTGAAAGCAAACCTAACCCTAATTGAGTGAGTGCGTAGTCATTTTTAGTTGAAGAATGAGCTAATGACATGATGAGGTCTTTCAGTTCGCAGATCTCGGCATCGGTTTGGTTGAATTTGATGTACTGGTTGGGGACTCGAGTGGATTCTAGGTCACTAAATTTGTTGATGAACTTCTGGAAAATATCTAAATCAAAATCTAAGCAGGTTGCGCTGAATTCGCCGTTTTCTGTATCTACTGTGATGTCTTTAATCTGGCCGGAGTTATAAAGTGCGAAGTCGCCTGCCTGCAATGAGGCTTCGGTGCCATCGGGGAGCACGAAAGAAATACTGCCTTTTGAAACGATGAAAATACCATTTTTAGAGGCGGGGTAACGTTCTCGTTTCCTGGGGATAAAGTTTCTAAATTGAGTAACTGTTATTGATGACATAATGTGCTTCTTTGACGTTGTAAACGAGTTGCTTATTAATTTTAGTATTGTTTAAGCATGAGACATTTACAAAAAAGGCGCTAATTATTAGCGCCTTTAGAAGTGAACCTTTGAAGCTTTTGACCTTGCAAACCGTAACCTTGAAAGGCCTGACTTTTACAGCTATTAAGCTTCGGTTTCGTTTGTTGTCTCGGGCTCGCTAGGCAAGTCCGCAAATACTTGGGTAGGTTTAGCTACTAAGTTACGGTTTTCCTGATTAACTTCAGAGAGAGCTACTTCTAAAACGTCTCCCAGTTTGTAGACCATTTCTTTATCGATAGATACAGTTCCTATATCACTGTTGCACTCGATTCTTTCTTTATTATCAAGAATGAGAGAACCAGGGATAAATGCAGCGGCACCATTCTCTAGGAGGCGTACACGCATACCAGCGCGGTTAATATCGAAGATCTCTGCTTGGAAGCGAGTTTCTTCCGCTGGAGCATTCGCTAGAGTACGAGCATACAACCAATCGCCAACATTACGCTCAGCCATGCCATGGTGACGGCGGTGTAGGGCAAGTTCATCACCAATGGTTTCATCTGGTGTTTGAATTGGCGCTTTACCTAGGATGTGCGCTTTTAGCATACGGTGGTTAATCATGTCGCCGTATTTACGAATTGGAGAAGTCCAAGTTGCGTAAATATCTAAGCCCATCGCGTAGTGTGGCGCAGGCTCATTGCTGATCTCGCTATACGCTTGGAATTTACGGATACGATTGTCGTAGTAGCTGTTATCTAAAGAACCTAACCAACGGCGCAGAGTGGCAAAACCTTCTAGAGAAATGATCTGTTCTTCAGTGAACGGAGTTTCCGCTTGCGGATTTACTAACTCAAGAACGTCTGAAACCTTCTCTGCTTTGAAACCAGAATGGCAGTTAAATACACCTTGGTTGAAGCTTTCTTTGAGTACTCGACCTGCACAGATGTTTGCGCTGATCATTGATTCTTCTACCAGCTTGTTTGCGCTACGACGCATGTCTGCGTGGATAGCGACAACATCGTTATCTTCGCTAAGTTCAAAGCGGTAGTCAGGGCGATCTGGGAACACAACAGCGTTTGCTGAGCGCCATGCTGAACGTGCTTGAGCGAATTGGTGAAGATCAGAAACAATCGCAGCAATCTCTTCTGATGGTTGCCATTTTTCTGATGCACCTGTTTCTAGCCAGTCTGATACGTTGTCGTAAGCAAGGCGGGCGTGAGATTTGATGTTTGCAGCGAAGAAGTTGATGTCATCGCCGATAACGCCATCTTTAGATACCGTTACTGTGCAGCATAGAGCAGGGCGAATTTCGTTCTCTATAAGCGAACATAGGTTGTCTGCAAGGTCACGAGGTAACATCGGGATATTACGACCTGGTAGGTAAATCGTGAAGCCGCGTTCGCGAGCCACTTTATCCATCGCGTCATCTGGAGAGATGTAAGCGGTAGGATCAGCAATTGCGATTGTCAGTTCAAAATCACCGTTCTCTTTCTTCTTCGCGTAAAGCGCATCATCCATATCTTTTGTGCTTTCGCCATCGATAGTCACAAAAGGGATGTGTGTCATGTCTACACGTTCAAGATCGGCGTCGTCGTTGATTAGCCAGTTGTCGATGCCTTCAGGTTCGCTGTTTGGTAGGTCGTTCTGTGCCAGCGTTACCCACCAAGGTGCAATCTTGTCGTCAGCGTCTGTGATTTTTTCAGAGATCTGAGCCAAGAAGCCGTTGTCACCTTTTAATGGGTGTTGAACGATATGAGCAACAACCCAATCACCTTCTTTAAGCGTTTCAGGGTTTAGCCCCTTCTTTGCTTTTGCTTTAAGTTGCAGTTTTTTCAGTTGCGGGTGATCAGGAACAACGTTCAATCGGCCTTTGAAAAGCTTAACTCGCGCAATAAAGCGAGTAAGGCCTTGTTCAATCAATTCCTCAGGCTCTGCTACTTCGCGCTCTTTCTCTGTGCGAATGATGGCAATCACCTTGTCACCGTGCACACATTTCTTCATGTACGGAGGCGGGATAAAGAAGCTTGTTTTGCTATCAACTTCGAGAAAACCAAAACCTTTTTCAGTGGCTTTGATAGTACCTTCCTTTTTAGGGAGGGTTTCTTGGATTTGCTGCTTGAGCTGAGCGAGTAGAGGATTATCTTGAAACATCTTACTTTTATCTAACGAGAACAATTGAGCACACTATAATCATTGCGAGGCCCGATTACTACTTAAAGCCGAAGTGAGCGCAAATTAATTGCCCTCTTATTTAACTCTACCAATTTGGTCGAACTCTATCGCCCTGACGAGATATTCATCAAGTTTTGACGATATGATAGCCAGTATTGATAGAAAACCGAAAAATATGTGATGTATTTCAATTTTTTCTGGCTTTTTTTATGCATTTAGGGAATAATCCGCCTCCCTTAGACGTCCCTAATGGCTTGAAGTGTTTTATTACTGCTTCGTAACTCTGAATGGAATCAGTATCTGATTGGATCAGTATTGGAATTGATAGAGCTCCCGGGACCTTTTGTTTACTTATATATAGTGGGATCCCAATGTCCGAATCTGTAATTCAATTTAATGAATTAGCCCTAAACGATAACATTCTTTCAGCTCTTGATAGCATGGGTTTCGTTTCTCCGACTCCAATCCAAGCAGCAGCTATTCCTCTTCTTCTTGAAGGCCGTGACGCACTAGGTAAAGCACAGACTGGTACTGGTAAAACAGCAGCATTCTCTCTGCCTTTACTTAACAAAATCAACCTAAACCAACACAAACCACAAGCAATCATCATGGCTCCTACTCGTGAGCTAGCGATTCAAGTTGCTGCGGAAATCAAAAACCTTGGCCGTGATATTAAAGGTCTTAAGGTTATTGAAATCTACGGTGGTGCTTCAATTGTTGACCAAATGCGTGCTCTAAGCCGCGGTGCTCACATTGTTGTTGGTACTCCAGGTCGTGTTAAAGACTTACTAACTCGTGACCGTCTACACCTAGATGAAGCACACACATTTGTTCTTGATGAAGCAGATGAAATGCTAAAAATGGGCTTCGTAGATGACGTTACTTGGATCCTAGAGCAAGCTCCAGAATCTGCACAACGTGTACTTTTCTCTGCAACTATGCCTCCAATGGTTAAGACTATTGTTGATCGTTACCTACGTAACCCGGCTAAAGTTGACGTTGCTGGTACTAACCACACAGTTGATAAAGTAGCGCAGAACTTCTGGGTTGTTAAAGGCGTAGAAAAAGACGAAGCAATGTCTCGTCTTCTAGAAACTGAAGAAACTGACGCGTCAATCGTATTCGTACGTACTCGTCAAGACACTGAGCGTCTAGCTGATTGGCTATCTGCACGTGGCTTTAAAGCTGCTGCACTGCACGGTGATATTCCTCAGTCTCTACGTGAGCGCACTGTTGATCACATCAAACAAGGTGTTATCGACATCCTAGTTGCAACAGACGTTGTAGCTCGTGGTCTTGATGTTCCACGTATCACTCACGTATTCAACTACGACATCCCATTCGATGTTGAATCTTACATCCACCGTATTGGTCGTACTGGCCGTGCTGGACGTAAAGGTAAAGCGATCCTATTAGTTCGCACTAACCAAATTCGCATGCTTCGTACTATCGAGCGCGTAACTAAGTCATCTATGGAAGAAATCCAACTTCCTCTACGTGACCAAGTTGCTGCTGCACGTGTTGCTAAGCTTGGCGCTGAACTTGAAACAGAGAAAGAAAGCAAAGCTCTAGAAAACTTTGCAGGTCTTATCTCTACTCTTCAAGAGTCTCTAGAAGTTGATGCTGCTACTTTAGCTGCAATGCTTCTTAAGCGTCAGCAAGGTAAGAGCCCACTATTCTACGTTGGCGAAGACCCAATGATCGCTGCTATTGAGCGTGATAAGAACCGTCGCAAAGAGCGTCGTGAAGATCGTGATAACGGCCGTGACGGTGGTGGTCGCAACTTCAATACTCAAGATTGGGATACTTACCAACTACAAGTTGGCCGTGAGCAAGGCGTTCAGGTTAAAGATATCGTTGGCGCACTAGCAAACGAACTAGGCCTAACTAAAGGTTCTATCGGTGCTATCAAGCTAGACCAAGGTTCTACCTACGTTCAACTGCCAAAAGCAATGAACTCTGAAACTGCTGGTAAGCTAAGCAAACTTCGCATTCGTCAAAAAGAAGCTGGCGCTGTAGTTGTTGATTTCAACGACTTCCGTGAGCCTCGTCGTGGCGGTGGCGGTCGTGATGGCAACCGTGGTCGTGGCGGTCGTGATGGCGGCGGTTACCGTGGTAACCGTGATGGTAACCGTGAAGGCGGTCGTGGTGGATATCGTGGCAACCGTGATGGTGCTCGCGATGGTAACTCTGCTGGCGGACGTGATGGCGAACGTCGTTTCGACCGTAACCGTGGTGGCGATCACCGTGGCAACTATCGTGGCGAACGTGGCCATGGCAACGGCGGTAACCGTGGTCGTCGTCCAGAGCGCAACGAAGGTTAATCAACCTTTAGCTTAGACGCTCTAGTCTAGACACTGAATTTAAAAGCCGAGCATTATGCTCGGCTTTTTTGTGCCTGTTTGCTTATTCTTCCGACCGCACTGCGCATAACTAAAGCACCTTACTTCACGCCAAGATTGATATTACCTCTGTAACCCAGTTAGAAATGATTGTTCTAACTTCTGGATGAAGGGAGCAATCATTCTATCTTGCTCCGTTAACGTAGCTGTATAGCCTTGTAAGGCTATCCTTAAATTACGTGCTACAGGTTGAGATATTAGTAATAAAAGCCTCTTAAATTGCTGTGTAGTCTGCTTACGCAGGGCTCAACTTCTAGAGAATGGAGAGTGTTAGACGGGGCGAATGCTGTCGCTTCATTTGATGATGTTGACCGTCTACCGGATCACTCAAATCAAGTTAAAATAATTAAGCAGTCGTTTGCGTTGCCAGCTTGTTCATTTTCATATTCAACTATTTTTTAATTTTTCTCTCGAAATAAATAAAATGATGACTAAGATCAACTTAATTGTGTTCATTTAGTGATTTTTTAAAAACAAAAGTTGAAAGATTAAAAAATTATTGAATAATGGGCTTAACTAAAATTGAAGTAAATACTTCATCTAATTCGTAATGAAACAGGATCCATATCCAATGTCTAATTCGTTTGTTCTGGTTATTAACTCGGGTAGTTCATCCCTAAAATTTGCTGTCATTGATTCTGTTTCTGGTGAAGCAGTGTTGAGTGGCTTAGGGGAGTGTTTTGGTCTTGAAGATGCTCGCATGAGCTGGAAATACCAAGGCGAGAAAACTGAAATTGCTATTCAGGGTGAAGGTAGCCACCACAAGGTTGCTATTGGCAAATTGGTTGGCCTGATGGAAGTTCTAGGCTTCACTGCTGATATCGTGGCTATCGGTCACCGTATCGTTCACGGTGGCGAGAAGTTCACTCAAACAGTTCGTATTACTGAAGAAGTAACGAACGAAATTGAAAGCCTATCTGACCTAGCTCCACTTCATAACCCAGCAGGTGCTATCGGCATCCGTGCTGCGATTGAAGCTTTCCCTTCTCTACCTCAATTTGCTGTATTTGATACGGCTTTTCACCAAACAATGCCTCAACGTGCATTCACTGGTGCAATTGCAAAAGAGTTATACACAGACTTCGGCGTACGTCGTTACGGCTTCCACGGTACGAGCCACTACTTCGTTAGCCGTGAAGCTGCGAAGATGGTAAACAAGCCAGTCGAAGAGGCGAGCTTCATCTCTGTTCACCTAGGCAATGGTGCGTCTGTATGTGCTATCAAAGACGGTAACAGTGTTGATACTTCTATGGGTTTCACCCCACTTTCTGGCCTTATGATGGGCACACGTTGTGGTGACTTAGATCCAGGCATTATCGAGTACCTACTTAAGAAAGGCTGGTCACAAGAGCAAGTATTTAACTCTCTAAACAAGGAGTCTGGCTTCCTAGGCGTGTCTGGTCTTACGAGCGATGCTCGTGGCATTTTAGAAGCAATGGAAGAGGGCCATGAAGGTGCTAAGTTAGCATTTGAAGTGTTTACTTACCGCGTATCAAAATACATTGCTTCTTACCTTGCAACGTTAGATTCTTTAGACGGCATCATCTTCACTGGCGGTATCGGTGAGAACTCTCTACCAATTCGTCGTGAGATCCTAAACAACCTTAAGATTTTAGGTTTCGTTGAAGATGTAGCAGGTAACGAGGCTGCTCGCTTTGGCGCTGAAGGCATCATCGCTAAGTCTGAAATGCTAGACGCAGTAGCTATGGTTATCCCAACTAATGAAGAATTCGTGATTGCTCAACAGTCGGTAGAACTTCTGTAATCTAAGTAACTGCTTAAGCAAAAGCATAAAAAATTCAAAAGCGAGCCCATGTGGCTCGCTTTTTTGTTTCTTGTGAGGGATAGTTTATGGGAAACTGCGAGTTCCTCATTCTTTCTATTATAAATTCACAGGATTAACAGAAAGCTATGAGTGCTGTCTTAAGAATCATCTTGTATCGAAGCCCATACGACATGAGGGACATGGTCGCAATGATCCGCACCAGCAGTTTTGGACATCGAGTTAAGTGAGTACAATCACTAACGAGGTGAACCATGACAAGCAAGAAAAAACGTATTATCCATTCCCCTGAATTTAAAGCAGAAGCCCTGAAGCTAGCAGAGAAAGTSGGAGTAGCTGCGGCAGCGAGGCAACTGTCATTACACGAATCCCAGATCTATGGTTGGCGTAAGGCAGTTAAGAGCGACACCAGCACCAGTCAGCGAGAAAAAGATCTAGCCGCTGAAGTGGCCAAACTCAAAAGACAATTGGCTGAGCAAGCTGAAGAGCTAGATATCGTAAAAAAGGCCGCCACCTACTTCGCGAAAAACCTAAAGTAGATTGCTACGAATTTATGCTCGAACACCTGCTGTGCTTCAGTGTTATCCGCATGGCTAAGGTGTTCTGCGTTTCACGAAGTGGGTTTTATTACTGGATTAAGCATCG
>NZ_JAKEUQ010000040.1 GCF_022397955.1 Vibrio sp. Isolate32
CGGCTAGATCTTTTTCTCGCTGACTGGTGCTGGTGTCGCTCTTAACTGCCTTACGCCAACCATAGATCTGGGATTCGTGTAATGACAGTTGCCTCGCTGCCGCAGCTACTCCCACTTTCTCTGCTAGCTTCAGGGCTTCTGCTTTAAATTCAGGGGAATGGATAATACGTTTTTTCTTGCTTGTCATGGTTCACCTCGTTAGTGATTGTACTCACTTAACTCGATGTCTAAAACTGCTGGTGCGGATCAAACTTCGCAATGTAGAAACTATCTACAGTTACATTACGGGCTGGTCGTTCTGCTTTGATCGCTTCTGGGCTGTTTGAGCCCATGGTGAATGTTCCGCCTTCAACCAACACCATCTCTTGGTCAATTTTTTGAGCGATAGGGTGTGTAGGCACGCTTGCACAGCCGCTTAGGAAAATAGTTATGGTGACGCCGCTAACTGCTGCTAAATATTTGTAATTGATAAATTTCATCACGTGCCTCAAATGTTCGAAGTAGAGGCCAATTCTAACGTTTAAGATCATTCCAATTGGTTATAAAGGGTATAACATGCCACCGACTCAATTCGGAATTATGATGGGAACAAGACAATAAGATAGGTAGGTAAATCATGCACATTACTCAAGGTCCTCAATATAATGGTAAAGCGTCTAAGCGCTTGCATGTTATGGCGAAGCCGATTGGCGCAGCGTGCAACATTGACTGTAAATATTGTTATTACCTAAGTAAGCAAGATTTGTTGGAGTACAAGAAAGGCAGTTCTCCAAGAATGGATGATGAAACGTTAGAGACTTACATCCGACAATACATCGAAGGTCAAAACACACCTGAGATCATCTTTTCATGGCAGGGCGGTGAGCCAACTATGCTAGGTTTAGCGTATTTTGAACGCGTGGTTGAGCTACAGAAAAAGTATCAACCTGAAGGTGTATTGATTTCCAATGACCTACAAACCAATGGCACATTACTGAATGACGAATGGGGACAGTTCTTAGCAAAGAATAACTTCCTAGTAGGCTTAAGTATTGACGGCCCAGAAATGCTGCATAACGCCTACCGTACTAACCGAGCAGGCCGTGGCACATTCAAACAAGTAATGGCTGCGGTTGAACTGCTGCATAAACATCAAGTGAAATTCGCGACGTTAACCTGTGTGAACAACCTGACCAGTCAAAATGCACTAGAAGTGTACCGATTCTTACGTGATGTGGTGAAGTCGCCACAAATGCAATTTATCCCCATCGTTGAGCAAAAAACCTTTAGAACGGTTGCACCGCAAACTTCTCAAGTGAGCGAGCAATTGAAGCAGGGTGACAAGCGCCTGATCCCGGGTCATAAAGATTCAATTATGGAATCATGGTGCGTATCTGATCTGGCGTGGGGTAACTTCCTGATTACCGTGTTTGATGAGTGGGCGAAAAACGATATCGGCAACGTGTTCGTTCAATATTTCGAAGCAAGTTTAGAAACGTGGATTGGCCGTCCTAATCCGCTTTGTACCTTGAACGAGATTTGCGGAAAAGGCCTTGCTATGGAGCCTAATGGTGACGTTTTCTCATGTGACCACTATGTTTATCCAGAATACAAAATCGGTAATATCCACCATGATAAGTTGGATGACCAGGCGCACAGCGCTTCACAACAGAAGTTTGGCTTTGCTAAATCACGCACATTAACTAGCCAATGTCAGCAATGTGATTATAAGTTTGCTTGTCATGGTGAGTGTCCTAAAAACCGCTTTATTAAAACTCGTTCAGGTGAGCCGGGTTTGAATTACTTATGTGCGGGTTGGCACAAGTTCTTTTCTCATGTTGATAAATCAATGGCGTACATCGCTCGCGCTATGAGACATCCCGTAGCTCATGGTCAGTACAGTGATTCTGTAATGATGGCGCGTCGTGCAGAAATGGCTAAACAAGCGACGTTCGAGACCAAGTTCTAATTTAAGGTCTATCAATCTTAACGACATTCAATCAGATATGAGTCTAGGGACAGGCTAAGTTCTCTAGTTTAAGGTACCACTATGATCAAGAAGAGTTTAGCGACAGCGTTTGCTTTATTTATTTCAGCGTCCGCATTGCTATCAACATCTGCAATGGCAGCAAACAGTGTCCAAGCTACTGTTGACGCACCTGCACAGAACATTAACCAAGTGCTTGAAATGACTGACACTCAAACACGTATTCAGCAGTTGTCTTACATGGCACAAGATAAGAATCAGTCTATTGAAAACCGCACTGGTGCTCTGCAAGAATTGGCTTCATACCCAAGCCAAAACGCGCTGGTGGCTGTTGCAAGAGGCTTAAAAGACCAAGACCCTGAAGTGCGAGAAGCTGCGGTTATTGGCTCTGAACCATATCAACTAGAACATCGTTGGGCATTGGTTTCTCCTTTGCTTAAAGATAGCGACACTATGGTTCGCCACACAGCGACATCGAATTTAGTTCGTGATTTCAACACCCTAGATAATGCGCAAAAAGCGGAAATTGAGCCGGCGGTAAAAGAGCTGATCACTTTCTTGGAAACACAAGAATCAGAGAAGTTTCAGTTACTGTTTGCAGATGTGCTACGTTGGCACAATGAGTGGGAAAAGGCAGAAACGGTTTATTTAAAGCTGATCAAAACGCATCAAAATGATCATCAAGTTTGGTTGAGTTACGCAGACAACTTCCGAGCTCAGAAGAAAGACCAACAAGCGGTTGAAGTGTTAGATCGCGGTTTAGTGAATGTGCCGGACAATGCGGCTTTGTATTACTCAAAATCGTTGACCTTAGTTCGACTAGAAGAGAAGGACGCCGCAGCAAAAGAGATCGAAGTGGCTGCTGAGCTAGCGAAAGACAACAGTTATTACTGGTACCTCAACGGTGTATTGCAAGAAGATCTCGATATCGACAAGTCGATAAAATCATTTGAAAAGGCGTATTTGATTTCTGGCGCTCCAGAGCAACTCTACGCTGTATGTGATATTTACGTGCGTTACGGCAATGAAAAAACGGATGAATGTTTGACTGAGCTTAGTAAAGTCGCACCTGACTATGTGATTGAACAGTTGAAAGAGAAGCGAGTAGCGCCAAGTTCGTAGTAATTGCTTTAATCGATAAACTAAAATGAGTTATTGAAAAGCCAGTCGAAATGTTCGACTGGCTTTTTGCATTTGGAAGTGGATTTAAAATGTGTGGTTAGAACAAGAGAAAAATCAGAGGCGTTATAGTGGGTGAGTTGAGCGACTCACCCGTAAAACAATTATTCACCGATCGAACTGGTAGCGCGACGCCTGTCTGTTGTACCGTAAAGTTTTCCATCTTTGATTTCAATGTGTAGAGGAGCTTCGCTACTCAAATACATCTGAACGATTTGAATTTATAGATAATGCGAAAGGAATAATTTAATACGAAAATGACAAGCGCTGAGATTCTGTGATTCAACAAAACCTCAACGTTCATCGTCATTTTGCGGTGGGATAAAATGGAGTAAGCGGAACGACCTTCAGATCAATAGGTGCTGAGCACTTCATCGATTTGTTGATTAATAATTTTTATCTCGCTATAGATCAGTGAAAGGTCGTCTACTTCAGGAGCAATTTTGTTAAACGTGTTCTGTTCAACTCTTTCCAGGGCAACGGTTGCTGTCTCTTCCCCGAAGCTAGCCAAAATGCCTTTTAAGGTATGTACAGTGAAATGAAGCTTGCCCCAATCTTGCTGTTGTACCAGTTCTTCGATCTCTTGTAACGAATTGCCATGGTCTTCTTGGTAGGTTGATAACACGGCAAAAATGATATCTCTGTCATTGTCTAGGTAGGCATTTAAAGCATCAAAATCTAGCATATAGACTCCTGTCGGCTGCATATTGAAATGGGCTGGGCGGCTTAGTGGTATAACCATATTTTGATGAGTCACTAATCCATTGATTCCATCTAGGAGGAAGGTCTAACTGAATAAGATCTTCCACGTATTCGTCGCTAAGGTCTGTTTCAACGCATGCGTTATTGACAGCATAAAGGTAGTCTAGCTTAGCGGCGACTGAATAAGGGTAATTGGTAATAAAGTCGCGTAGTTCTTGGATCGATCCTGAGTTTTCGATGTTGATACAGTTCGAAGGATTGTCTTTACGAGACTCCAGTTTATCGTTTATTGCCGCACCGCGTGATTTCAAACACTCCTCAACGATGTGATACAAAGAGTATTCACCAAAATGGGAGAGCAAAGGCAAAAGTTGCGATAGCAGTGAAGTCGGTTGATTGTAAAACTGATTAGTTAACAATTTAGTCGCTCGTATCACTTTTTTGTGCGCAACTAACGGGCTGCCTTCAATCAACAATATATTGCTTTGAAATAGGGCTAGGCTTGCTAATACTTGTTGTTGAAGTTTGGCTGGGAGCTTCAAATTGACCAACTCGGCAAATTGGTTGGCATGCTCAAGCAAAAGACGCTTATTCTGTACTTGAGTTTCTCTTTGGTACGTCGCTTTAAGGGAATTGAAGTGGGTTCCGATAGAATGAATTACGTCGATATCGGAGGGTGAAATGTGGCTTGCGTACATCTCCCCAAGCTTAATGAGCATGTGTGTATTGTCAGCATTCTCGGCCAAATCGATCGCTCTGATTGCACGATGGCTAATACTTGGCGTCATCTCAAATGCACGAATAGCCAATTTTAAAGCGGGCAGTAGCATCTTGTGTTTTTCATAAATACAGCTTAGGCAATCAATCACGTTCAACGATAGTGGTTGCACGATAAGATAGTTGTGCAGCTTCTCTATCGCCAAGTCGGGCTTTCCTAAGCTGTCTAGAATTAAGGCTTCTGCGACCAATTTGGTTGGATGCATGTTAGTTTTAGAGTGGGTGATGAGACTAGAGAGCAATTGCCATTTCTTCCCGGCGATCAGGTGCTCAATCAGTGTTGCTTCGAATTGAACGTTGGATTTCTCGCTGGTTATTTGTAGTGCCTGTTTGAGTAATTCGGGTGTGGTAATGGGGTATAGGCGATTGAGTTGGTCTATTTGTCTTGACTCGAATACGGCACTTTTGATTTTTTTGCCTAATGCCTGAGTGTTAATTGGCTTAGAAATAAAATGGTGAGCCTCTCCTGATAGGGCAGTAAGCACTGTTTCTTGGCGCATATCCCCTGAGAGCAAAATTGTTGCAACCGTGTGGTCGATAAGACGATTACGATACAGAATACCTAGTAGCTCAAAGCCGGTAAAAGATTGCTCTAAGTGATAATCAATGAGAAGAACATGAAAGGCATGCGTTTCGACAGCCTTAATAGCTTGTCGATAATCCGTCGTAGTGAAAATACACTCGTGCGCAATGCCTAAACTAGCAAGCTGTTGTTTGATCAGAATCGTCGTACTTTTAGAGTCGTCGACGATTAACACCCTTAGGTCTCCTGGTAAGGTCAAATCCATTTTCCTCTATACCAAATGATATTTTTAATTTAGGAGTCAGGTTGCACATTGTCAAGGTGTTCAGTTCATATCTATATAGTCAATAAGCTATTGGTAATTAAAGAATATTCACAAGCCATTGACAGTGTTTCTTTGCGGCGACTGTTTTTCCCTTAATTTTGTAGGGTTAACACTTGTTCGATCAAAAGAGGCAAGCGGTTAGGCTTACCTCTTTGTTGAATTGGAATGGTATTTATCTAATATTCAAACGACGTTTTTAAGCCTTCAAACCTAATCACGCATGCTAAGAATTAACACAGCAGCCAATGCCAAGAATGCGGTCATCATAAGAAACACATCATTGTAGGCCATAATTGCTGCGTCACGTTGCATGGTTCCTAGCAAACTCACTTGGGCTTGATGCATCGCCGTGGCAGCGTCACTTCCTGATTGAATAAAGAACGCCTGTTGCTCTTTTAGTGTTTGCCAACCCAATTGGCTCACTGAAGGCAATGACTCTTTGATATGACCCAAGTGTTCACGCGTCTTGTTATCCAAAAGGGTAGCGATAATCGCGATACTGAAAGCCCCGCCTAGGTTACGCATAACGTTAGTTAGCGTAGAAGCGTCCGGTGTATCCATTTTGCTGATGTTCTTCATTGCCACTAAAGAAAGCGGAACCATGATGAACGGGCTACCGATCGCACGCAGTACCATCGATAAAATCAACTGTTTGCCACCAAAGTCTATGGTCATGTGGGTATTTACGTAACAACTGAAACCAAACATCGCGAAGCCAAAGGTCACTAAGTATTTCGGCTTAATGATTTGAGTCAGCTTAGGCACGATTGGAAATATTAATAGTTGAGGGAAGCCCATCCACATCAGCACTTCACCAATTTCCATCGCGTTGTATTGCTGAATCTGAGTAAGATACATCGGCAACACATAGATAGAGCCAAGTAATGCCATACCCAATATCAGGTAGGTCAAACAAGACATCGCAAACTGCCCATCACGCAGTAACCGTAAATTAACCAATGGTTTCTCGTGTTGAAGTTCGTTAATCACGAAGTAAACCAAACTCACCGCAGAAATAATGCTCAACGTAATGATAAAGCTTGAACTAAACCATTCTTCACGGTTGCCTTCTTCTAGCACCACTTCTAAACAACCAAGCCCAAGAGCCATGGTAGCGATACCGAACCAATCGGCTTTTTTCAGGGTATTAAGGTTGAGCTTTTCATCATCCAAGCCATAGCGGATCATGGTGATCACGAGCAGGGCTGGTGGGATGTTTATGTAGAAAATGTAGTGCCACGAGAAGTTTTCGGTTAACCAGCCACCAAACGTTGGGCCAATAGATGGAGCAAACGTCGCGGTCACGCCAAACAAAGCCATGCCAACAGCACGCTTGTTGATAGGCAGCAGCTGAATAACGAGTGAGAAGGCGAGTGGTATCAAAGCACCACCACTAAAACCTTGCATCGCACGGAACACTATCATCGAGGTCATGTTCCAAGAGAATGAACACAGTAACGATGACACGGTGAAGATCGCTGTAGTCCATGTTAGATAGCGACGTTTACCTAGCGCTTTTGAAAGCCAACCACTGAGTGGGATCGCGATCATTTCAGCGACTAGGTATGACGTAGATATCCATGAACTTTCATCCAAGGTCGCAGATAGCGCGCCTTGAATATCTTTAAGAGATGAGTTGGTGATCTGGATATCCAAGATCGCCATAAATGCACCAATCAAGCCACCGAATAGGGCGATCCAATGGCGAGTTGATACATTGCCCTCATCATGAGTTGAGTTGATAACACCAGCGTTGCTCATGGTTAGCCTCGTTTATCGATGGTCGCAACCACAGACAAACCAGGAAGCAGACGACCTTTTAGCTCTTTCTGGTCTGGAATGGTAATTTTCACAGGTACACGTTGAACGATCTTGGTGAAGTTACCTGTTGCGTTTTCTGGTGGAAGTAGTGCGAACTTCGCGCCAGTTGCAGGTGAGAAGCTGTCGACAACGCCTTCTAGTGGTTGCCCAGGGAAAGCATCCAATTCCACTTCAACCGTTTGGCCTTTGTGAATACCACTTAGCTGCGTTTCTTTGAAGTTCGCCTCAATCCAAACTTGATTGTTTGGCACTAAACTCATGAGCGGAGCACCAGCTTGAATCAATAAGCCTTCACGTACACTTCGCTTACCAATTACGCCATCTGTTGGCGAATAAACTTTAGTGTATTCAAGGTTTAGCTGTGCCTGTTCTTGTTGTGCTTGGGCTTCAGTGACCGATGCCTTCGCTTGTTCTATTTCGCTCGCTATAACGATGAGTTGGTCATTAGTAGCGACAAGGTTGGCTTTCGCTTCTTCTAAGTCAGCAAGGGTCACTTTTTGTTGAGCGACCATGCTATCGACTTCATCTTGAGAAGCGTAATTGCGTTTTAATAAGCTGCGAGAGCGCTGCACTTGTTGAATCGCACGTTCATACTCTGCTTTCGCTGAGTCAACGCCACTTTCTGCTTGGCTAATTTTGCTACGTTGTAACGTCTGTTGGGCGATGAGGTTCTTTACATCAGACTGGACGACGGCTAGGTGAGCGTTAGCCTGAGCAAGTGCTGCTTGGTAATCGCGATCATCGATTTGAACCAATAGATCGCCTTCCTTAACTGATTGGTTGTCCGTTACATAGGACTTAACGATATAGCCAGATACCTTAGGGCTGATATTGGTAATGTCGCCTTGAAGGTAGGCATTATCGGTCGATTCAAAGTACTGACCGTAACCGTACCAATATCCAGCACCAGCTAAACCCAATGACAGCATGATCGCAGTGGCAATAAGCGGGGCTTTATTACGTTTTTTTGTGCTTACTGGTTGCGAAGCGGTGTTGTTCTCTGCCATTTCTTTTTTCTCATTTTGTTTTTATTTGGATGTAACGAATTGTAAATGAATCTGATTGATTGATAAGATAGGAAAAAAGGGAAACACTGTTGCAAAAATCTTACTAATTGTAATTTCCGGAGGTCTTATGGACTTAAATGCTGTGACTGTTTTCACACAAGTCGTTGATTGTGGGAGTTTTACGCACGCTGCTGAAGTGTTGAATATGACGAAATCAACAGTGAGTCGAAAATTAGCGGAGCTAGAACAGCATTTAGGTGTGAGACTGATCACTCGTTCGACTCGCAGTTTGATACTCACGCCTGAAGGAGAGCGTTTCTATCAGTCGAGCCTTCAAATGCAAGAGATCATGAATCAAGCGGAGCTGGAAGTCTCTGCAAACCAAGACCTGATTCGCGGTCCATTGAATGTAGTACTGCCGGTAGAGTTGGGGCATCAAGTGCTTGCTAAGTATATCCATAGCTTTCTGCTTGAATATCCGAATGTGACGATGAACTTGGAGCTAACCAACCGTGAGGTTGACATCATCGGCGAAGGAATCGACCTGTACGCACAGATTGGTGAGCTAGTCGATTCAAGCCTAGTCTCACGATATCTAACAACCTCTAAACGTGTGCTAGTGGCGAGTCCTAAATATCTAGAACAAGTTGGTCCGATAAACACGCCAAAGGATCTTAAGATCCCATTTCGCATGATAGAGGTGGTAAATAAAGCGGCACGTCTACCTAAGTGGGAATTGCAATTAGGTGATGGGGAGTCTGAATTGATTCAGCTTCCAAGCCAACTTCGGGTCAACACGATTACCGCGTGTTTAACGGCTTGTGTCGATGGATTGGGGCTGGCTGTGTTACCTGAGTTCATCTGTCGGGAGCATTTTAAGACTGGTCGACTGGTGAATCTGCTGCCGGAATACAACATGCCCCAAGTCTCAGTAAGCTTGGTGTATGCCGACAGACAATTAATGCCGAAACGCAAGAAGGTATTTATCGATTATCTACTCACAGCGTTTCAGGGTGAGAAGCGTAAGTAGCTTGGTTAGCTCAATCCTGAGCACCATTACGGAACGCCCAATCTCTTAGCTTTCTATTAGCAGCTAAGGGATTAAATAAATCACGCTCAGTTAAGTTCGGCTTCCCACTTTATGACTTCTCCATTGCTTAATATTGCTTTGATGGAAGCCGCAGCTACATCAATGTCGCCTTGATCAAACGCTTGGTCAGAGAAGTTGGCGATGATCTTACTGCCATCACTGAACGTTGTTTGTTGGACGCTACCTTTGTTATCTAACCATGAAAAATCAATCAAGGCTTTATCCCACAGCTGTTCGTGTATCGGCTCAAATCCATCTTGATAGTGTTTTAAGGCTTTGAGCCTTGGGCTAGTGCTTTTAAGAGCATCGTCTCTGGTTAAGTGCACCATCGCGGGCGTGTTATATAGCATGGCTGTTAAGTCACGGTTGGTTTTCACATTGGTAAACTTGAGACTGTCTGAGTGCCAATGGTGCGTATTAATCACTTCATCATGAAATACAGCTTGGTATAACGGAACACGATATTGAGGCGAAAACAATAGCGATTTGTACGGTTCTTTAACCTTTGCCCGTTTGAAGAAAAAGTCCGGCTTATGATCAGGATACCAGCGACCTAGAAAGTAGGGGGACTGGCGGTCTTGTTTCATCTCTTTATCTGTCCACCCGAACCCAACCGTTTCTAAGCCGTGCGCGAACGCAATGCCTTTGGTGGTTATGCTGTTGCCGTCTTCGGATCCCAATACGAGAGATGGTTGCTCGCTTAGCCACTGCATTCGGTTGTTAAAAGCGGAAAGCATCTGCGATTCACTGGTATTGTCACGGTAGTCTTCACGTGCCATTGCGGTCGCATCGACATCTAAAAATAAACTATTGAAGTGACCAAATTTCATGATGTCTTTAACGCGCTGTTTTACGTAGTCCAAATGGCAATTAGGGTTTAAGTAGAAGCCGTTACCACGAAATCCTTTTTTCAAAGCTCCATCAGCTTGTTCAATTGCGCATGTTTTTCGTATTTGTTCTGGTAGCTGAGCGGTTAACCAGCTGTCATTTAATTGAGCCGGTATTGCGGTGTTATAGGAGTCGTAAGTCCCAACCAAGTAACCAGATTGTTTGGCTAACTCGACCGCGTTTGGCTGATAAAAGGCAGGCATCCAGTTATCAAAGCCCAACCAAAGCTTGTTCAATCCGGCGTTATTTAGATTATCGACCATGCCGGATGATAAAGCTTGTCCCCAAGTGTCTGGTGAATTTAGAAACGAAGAGGCATGTTCAAATAACCATTTTTTTCTGCTTTGCGCTGCGATGTATTGCGCCTCAATCGTGTTGTCAGCAAGTGTAGGAGATGCGACGGGATATAAGCTTTTCAGTGATTGGCTAATCGAATCCAACAGCAACTGTTTGTGGTATTGGCTCAACCAGTCCTTACCCTTAGACAAAGGTGATACTTCGCGCTTAGCATCATCGGATATGCTGAGCTTTGAGCGTTCAAAGTACCATTCTTTTAGTCCCCACCAGTCTTTTACATCTTGGATACTCAAAGGATCTTTACCAAATAGGTAGACATGACTTGCACCAACCAGTTTGTTGATATCTGGATTACGCGTTTGTTTTGACGCTAGTGACTCTGATAATCCATTGGCGATGCGCCAGTCTCGGTATTGCTTGGCACCGTCGAGCATTGAATTGCCGAGCGTTATGCGGACAGCAAAAGGTTGTGATTGATTTAGCGTGGTAAATTGGTGTGATGCGCTCATATCAATAAGGGACTTCTTCTTCGAGCTCGATCCAGAACTGATATCAGTAAAAAACAGTTGGTTATTGGTTGGGTTGATCAACTGGTAGCTGATGAATCGATCGCTTTGTTGCGTGGTCCAAAACGGCATCTTTAAGTCTTGAGTTGTGTTACTTCCAGAGTGGTTATTGGCGAGATAGCTGGCCCATAGCTTATTGCCTGTAGGCACGCGCATACCTTCACTAAAGGGCAGTAGCAGTGTTTGTGTTTCTTGTTCCGCAAGGTCAAACCAAGCCAGTTCTATTGGTTGGTTGCGCTTTACCCTGATATCGGAAGGTAGGGTGAATCGCAGGACTAAGTCACCCTGGTTTAATTCCGTGTGTACTGCGATACGGCTTGGCATTAACGTCCAAGCGGCGCTGGTTGAATTCGTGGTTATCTCGTCCACTGTTTGAGGGATACCGTCAACGGTTAGCGCTGCACTGTTAACGCTCAAGCCATTCCAATCAATAGAGAGTGTCGGTGGGTTAATTAGAACAGTATTGTTGGTGTTGTCGCCACTATGGTCGTTAAGTGTAACTTCACTCGCTCGTGTCTCTGTTGAAAAAGTAAAAGTGGCGAGAAGGGCTAACATGGCGCAAGGTGACGCATTTAATTTATGGTGGATATTCAGCATGTTTAGATTCCGTAGTAGTAATTACGGCTATTACATCTAAGATGCGTTAGTGTTTTGTCACCTATATGTCTCTATTTCTGCCTCGTAGAAGCATCAAAGCTATCCATCAAAACTATCCACTAAAGAAATCCATCAAAGTTATCCATCAAAACTATCCACTAAAGAAATCCATCAAAGTTATACAAAAACGCTTTCTAGAAAGGGACAGCGACACGTTGAACGTATTGGACCTCAATCGCGCCTTGGTACTCGAACAATTCCACTGATGCGCTCAGGTGCTTGGCCTTTTCTTCCGCAGGGCTTTGAGCTGGAACCGCTACTTGCTTTGCCTTGATCGGCACTTTGAAACCTAACATGTTGTAGTTGTCATCAAACCATTGCCAACTTACGTGGGTGCTAGGGCAGTTCTCGATAACCTCAGGTGGCGTGATCACAAGGTGTGCGTTCTCAAGTTTATTCTCCAGTGCTAACCAGCGATTGCTGTCATCTAAAGCTACAACAATGGGGTAGCTGTTCGTCCCAACGGTTAATTGATAAACACCAGATTCAGGCTTAATGAACATCTCATTCGTCTCGATTTCTTGGTAATCAACGCCCGAGTCGAACTGCCCTTCGAGTATCGAAAGACCATCTGGAGCGATGAGTGTGACTGGCTGTGCCTGTTCATTTAGAGCACTGCTGCGTGGTTTGGCTGAGATTTTAATCTGATAGCCTTGAGATGAAAGACCGTAACGTTTAATAAAGCTCACTTGGATATGGTGGGTAGAGACATCACTTTGTTTTAGTTGTCTTCCACATTGAGTTCGAGTCAGTATTTCTTGTTTTACGGATAGCCAAAGCTGACTATCAAGCGTTTCTTGATTGAGTGCGATCTGTAACTCTTGCCATGCGAGCTGTGGTTGCTCATCAAGTAGCGATTGGTAAGATCGCTGTAAAGGTGTGTCTGCAAACCAAGTCGCATGACTAGCAAACGGCAACGCACACAGCAAAGCGGTTAACGATGTTACTTTCATTTCGAATCCCCAACTAAACGATAACCAACACCGCGGTGAGTTTCTAAGTGGAGTGTCGGCAGTTTCTGACGCAAACGAAGTATATGATTGTCCACGGTTCGGGTGCTTGGAAAGGCTTGATAGCCCCAAATTTTGTTGAGCAGTTCGTCTCGATGAAACACCCGCCCTTGGTTTTGAATAAACAGAACCAGTAACTGAAATTCCTTAGGTTTAAGTGCGATTGGGCTTTCATCCAGATACGCGATTCTTTCTGACAAGTTGATTTGGATGTCGGCGTAATTTAGGTGGCTCACACCCAGCGGACGCAGTTGAGTGATGACCCGCGCGAGCAACTCTTCATTAGAAAAAGGCTTAGTCACATAATCTTTTGCTCCTGCCATTAAGCCCTCAACACGTTGTTGAACTTCTACTTTAGCGGTTAACACAATCACAGGTAGTGCCTTTAGAAGTAACCAGTTTGGAAGATGTTGTAAGCTGTCGCCATCCTCAAGCTGCCTATCGAGTACCACGAGGTCGGCTCGTAACCAAAGCTTACTGGCATGCGCAGCTTCTTGTGCCCAAAGGCATTGATAACCATTGGACTCAAAGAAGTTGACGAGGCCTTGTCCAAGTAGTGGGTCATCTTCAATCAGCAGTAGGGTGTTCATAAACTATTTCCAAAATACAACGGGTTGGATTACGGAGAATAATGAGGCGTCCATTCGCCTGTTTCATCAAGTGTTCAACAATGGTGAGGCCAATACCCATGTTATCGTGTCTATGCGCATCATTTGGAGTGACTCGGGACAAGGTTCGTTCTACTAATGAAGGGAAATGTCCTTGATCTTGGACCTCAATTCTTAACTTGTCAGCAAGGGTCACGGTAACTAATACATTACCTTTGCCGTGTTGCTTAGCGTTCTTGATCAAGTTATCTAAGCAAATGGTCAGCCAGTAATAGGGCAGGTTAAGCTCTACTTCACCGGAATCACATTGATAGCCGATGTTGTGCTTTTCGCATACATGTTCAAGCCACTCTTCGAGAGAAGCGTTTTGCTTCAATAAAGGTTCTGCGTTTTCTGTGCTCAAGTAAACCTTACTGTTTTCAGTAAGTTGAGATAGCCTCTGATAGTCAGAGATTAAACGCCAAACTGCATCTTGAGTGGCATCAGGGAACTCGTCATAGCGATTTCTGAACATTTCGACGGTTAAACCAAGGCTGGTAATTGGCGTGCGAAGTTCATGAGTCAGGAGCTGCAACACAAACTGTCTCTCTTTACGCTGTTTTGTTCTTAGAAATAGCGATCTTGCTAGTATTGAAAATAGAACAATCAGTAAAGAGAAGATCATCACTTTCATGAAAAGAGTGTCGTTGTTCGTTTCACTCATGCAGAGATTACTGTATCGAAACGAACAGCTTTCTCCAGATAAGGTCATGCCTTGTTGCTTCGCAATTGGCTTCCAAACATCCTGCGGGACCACTTTCCAACCTTGCTCACCACTTAACCACAGTACATCACCTTGTTGCCAGGCTCGGTATCCATCAAGCAGCGCTTCCCTTCCTTCTGCTGTTAAGGGTTGTAGTTTGGTGTACAGCGGGTGCAGTGGGTTGGTAATCGTTAAAAACGGGTGAATCTGTTCGCTTGTCTCTGGGTAATGCGCCACATAACGGTCCGCGAAACTTCCACCAGCAGGGTGTTTTTTAGAATGGGCGGCAAACCAGATTGAATCTAAGGTTTGTTGCTGACATAAAGCAAGCTCGAACTCGATGGCATCGTTTAACGCGGAATTAGAAGGTTCAATCGCTTGGCATGTTTGCTGAATCGCGGCTAACGACGCAATATCTTGCCAACTGAATTTGTTGAAATCGGGGTAACGACTACGGTCCTTAAGCAAAGCCTTCGGGTAATGAGATAACTCTTGTTGAGAAACAAAGATCGGGGATGCTTGCCAGCTAGATTGATAGAGTGTTTGCCATTTGTCTTGCAAGCTTTCGGCATTGGCAAACGTAGGCAGCCAAAACAAAAAATAAAGGGCTAATGTCAGCCTGCGCATCCAGTTATTCTCATTAAAAGTCATTCGCTGGAGTCTAAAGAGTTTTGCTCGAGATTTGTAACCTGAATGTCAACAAGTGTCCTCACTTTATCAAATTGTGACCGAGAGTCGCGAAACGAGTATTGCATTTCAATTGACGGTTTCATTCACTATAAACTCAAAAGTGCAGTAAGTATCACTTATTTGATTTTTATTAGGTGATTGTGTACTTACTGTTACCTTTACAACGATAAGGCTGAATATACTGGATTCAAACCAATAAGAGGAACCATCATGAAAACAATTATTAAATCAGTATTGGCAATCAGCTTCGTAGCGGCAGGATCAGCTCACTCTTTTGAACTAACGAGTAACGATATTCAAGAAGGCTACCCAATGGCTAAGACTTTTGAATACTCTAGTTGGGGTTGTGATGGTGAGAACTTATCACCTCAACTAATGTGGAAAGACGCACCGGCAGGCACCAAAAGTTTTGCAATCACGGCTTATGACCCAGACGCACCAACCGAAAGTGGTTTTTGGCATTGGGTTGCATTTGATATTCCAGCAACCGTGAATGAATTAACTCGTGCTGCGGACATTACCAAGTTGGGTGGCAAGGAAGGGCGCATCGATTACGGAACGGTCGGTTTTGGTGGCGCTTGCCCTCCAGAGAAAGACGGTATGCATCGTTATCAATTTACGGTTTGGGCGCTGCCAACTGATAAGTTAAACCTTGATGAGAACACACCGTCAGCTGTCGTGGGCTTTACACTGAATAGCATGGCGCTAGATAAAGCAAGGCTAACAGCAACTTACACCCGTTAATTTGCTATAGACAAAAAACAAAATAAGGGGATGAGATGAATCATCAATATCAAGTGACAGTGTTTCGAGCTGAGCAGTTACAAAAGCTGCGTAATGTGAGGATTCTATCCCCTAGTATTATTCAGATCATCACAGGCAGTAAGCGTTTATTTTGGAAAGACTCGTCAGCAGAGCTTACTCATTCTAAGTTGCTGTTGTGTGAAGCCTCGGCATCACTGAGTTTTGAGAATATGCCACAGAAAGGGCGTTTCCTGTCTCGTGTTTTCAGCTTTCATTTTCAACCTAATCAGGCGATGCTTGATTTGAGTGAAAAGAACTCAAATGAATTTGATTTGCCTACTGTAGAAGCTGACCGTAGCTTGCAAGACTCTTTGAATGCATTGTTCACGTTTGATCGTCAAAGCATGAGTGAAACAACACAGCAATTTTGGTTGCAAGGTTTGTATCAACAACTCGCAGAGAAAGGTGTCTTACATCGGTTGTTTACAAGTTCTAACGTTTCTTTCAGCCAAAAGCTCAGTCATTACCTTTCTCATTCACCAGACGAGAAACACCCTTTAGAAGATGTTGCAGAACGTTTTGCAATGAGTCGTGCGACGTTAATCCGTAAGCTCAAACTCGAAGGCATGCAGTATCGTGAAGTGTTAGCGGAAGTGCGTTTGAGCCATGCATTGTATCTTATGCAAAATGGCCAACAGAATGTCACGATGCTCGCTCAATCTTGTGGTTACCAGTCTGAAGGGCGTTTTAGTCAGCGCTTTAAGGGGAAGTTTGGTCTGTCGCCAAGTGAATACATCAAGACAGTCGCCTCAAGGATATAGAAAGGGAAATACCATCCTGTTGACGTTACGCGCAAGCTTAGGTTATTGAATCATTTCTCGATTACGGCTCTAATAGGCTGCACACCAAGTGATTGAAATAGCGCATAACGCTCAATACCAGAGAAGGTAGCTCATGACTGAATTGAATCTAAATAACCTCACCAGTGACTTTCCATTACTAAATAAACTTATGGCACTCGAAGAGGTGGTTTGGTTTAACCCAAATGTCACAACACTAGAGCAAGGCTTACTTTATGTCGGCTTGGATGAGACAGACATTCATGATGCGAGTCTACGTCTACAACGATTCGCCCCTTATCTAGCAAAAGCATTTCCTGAAACTCAATTATCCAATGGCATCATTGAATCTGACCTGGTTGATATTCCAACGATGAAAACCGCATTGGAGGTGTATTATCAATTGCCGATAAAAGGGCGATTGATGATGAAGAAAGACAGTCATTTGCCTATCTCAGGATCTATTAAAGCCCGTGGCGGTATTTATGAAGTCTTAACTCATGCTGAGAAACTCGCGTTTGAAGCTGGGTTGCTGAGTGAAAGCGATGATTACAGCAAACTGTTAGAGCCTGAATTTCGAGACTTCTTTAAACAATACAGCATTGCGGTAGGCTCAACAGGCAACCTAGGCATGTCAATTGGCATCATGAGCGCGAAATTAGGCTTTACCGTATCCGTTCATATGTCTGCCGATGCGAGAGCGTGGAAGAAGAACAAACTGCGCGAACATGGCGTAAATGTGGTTGAGTATGAGCAAGATTATGGCGTAGCGGTCGAACAAGGACGGAAAGAAGCAGAGCAAGACCCGAGTTGTTTCTTCATTGATGATGAAAACTCGAAAACACTGTTCCTTGGTTATTCCGTCGCAGGGGAACGGTTGAAGCAGCAATTTGAGCAGCAACAGATTGTCGTCGATAAAGCGCACCCGCTGTTTGTCTACTTGCCATGTGGCGTAGGTGGCGGCCCTGGTGGCGTGGCGTTTGGTTTGAAGATGGCGTTTGGCGACCATGTTCACTGTATCTTCGCAGAGCCAACGCATTCGCCTTGCATGTTATTAGGCGTTCACACCGGTTTGCATGACGAGATTGCTGTACAAGACCTAGGTATTGATAACCTTACTGCAGCTGATGGGTTGGCTGTAGGCCGCGCGTCAGGCTTTGTTGGCAGAGCAATGGAGCGCTTACTGGATGGTTACTACACATTAACGGATGAACGCATGTATCAGCTGTTAGGTGAGCTAAATCTAGCAGAAGGTATCAAACTAGAACCCTCTGCTTTAGCAGGCATGCCGGGTGCGATCCATGTCGAACACGATAGTGAGTATCTGACGAGATTAGGTATCGATGATTCGACGTTATCCAATAGCACGCATCTCGTTTGGGCAACTGGCGGTGGTATGGTGCCTGACCAAGAAATGGCGGCGTACCTTGCTAAGTAATCAGTTTAGTTGCGCAGATCGTTGATTTGAAAGCTTACTCTGATGCTCGCCAAGTCATGCTTCTAGGAGGTAAATTCTTAATTTAATACAGCGAGCTAAATTGAATCAATAAAATGTGTTGTCGTTAGCCAATAATATTGGTACGTTTTAATGATGAAACTTAATCCCGCTTCAACTTCAGTTTTCTTCTGGTGGTGCTCTATCTAGAGCAGCACGGAATACTCACATTCTTACGCTGCTGGAAGGTAGCTAAGAATGTCATCAAGATTGTCCTCTCTTTATATCTCCAGCAGCCTTTTTAACTTGGAGATACTTAATGAAAACAAATCAAAACGATAATAAATCAGAAATTATTCTTACCGGCGACCGCGCGACAGGCCCTTTGCATTTAGGGCACTACGTAGGCTCTCTAAAACAACGTGTATCCTTACAACATGATCATGACCAAACAATATTGGTTGCCGACATGCAGGGCTTGACTGATAACGCGCATAATCCGGCAAAGGTCTCTTCAAACATTCTCAATGTGGTCGCCGACTATCTGGCTGTAGGCATCGACCCAACTAAAACCACAATTTGCCTTCAATCTCAGCTTCCCGCATTGGCTGAACTGACCATGTTTTACAGTAACCTTGTATCTATCTCGCGCTTAGAGCGTAATCCTACGGTCAAAAGTGAAATTCAAAATAAGTCGTTTGGTCGTTCTATTCCTTCAGGCTTTCTCACTTATCCCATATCTCAGGCAGCTGATATTACGGCGTTCAATGCGACGTTAGTCCCGGTTGGCGATGATCAACTGCCAATGCTAGAGCAAACAAACGAGATTGTTCGAAAGCTTAACTCACTCGCTGGTAAATCTATTTTGAACGAATGTAAGCCGCTTTTGAGCAACGCATCACGCCTTCCGAGTACGGATGGTAAAAACAAGATGTCTAAGTCGATGGGAAACGCCATTAATCTAGGTGCGACTGAGAAAGAGATTCGAATGGCAGTGAAGTCCATGTATACCGATCCAAACCACTTAAATCTTGAAGACCCGGGTCAAGTGGAAGGGAATATTGTGTTTACCTATCTTGATGCTTTCCATAGCGACGCACAATATGTCAGTGAGTTAAAGGATCATTACCGCAGTGGCGGGTTAGGGGATGGACAAACTAAGAAGGTATTAGATGAGTGCTTGCAGGAGATGTTAAGGCCGATAAGAGCTCGTAGAGCTGAATTGTTAGATGACAAAGCACAGCTCATTGATATTTTACGCAAAGGTACGCAAGTCTCGAGAGAGAAAACTGAAGCCGTTTTGTTCGATGTAAAGGGCGTGTTTGGCTTGAATATACTCTAAATTATAGGGTGCTTTATAGACAAAAATCTCCATTTAAAGATTTAATTATCAATGATTTAAATGTGGACCATATGTAAATAAAGTCAATTAAATCGAATGGGAATAACAATTAATTTATAAAATCGTTTTTGTTACGGTACTTGTCACCCCCAGGCAAGTGTTAGCGGGCATTGAAGCTGATATTGGTTTTACTTTGCCAATGATCAACGCGCAGCAGGCCCCGGTGGTAACCAAAAAAGTGGTCGCTACTACTTCGGCCCAAATATTCAGTATGGTGGATTCCAAGTTAACTCATATTGTCAAATGGACAGCCAGAACGTTGTTACTGTGAATATGAATAATCGACAAGATTATGGGCAGACTCACCAGTTTGCTTGTAACGGGAATTACGGTAAGAACGTCAATAAGTATCGAGCCATTAACGGTGCATACGCGCCTATGAACAATGCGCATTACTTTGGCCAGCGTGTATTCGACATGTACAAAGAGTGGTTAAACACACGTCCAATCCAGCAAAAGCTAATCATGCGTGTGCATTACGGTTCTAACTATGGCAATGCGTTTTGGTATGGTCGTCAAATGACGTTTGGTGATGGCAACCAGTCTATGTACCCATTGGCTACGTGGGATGTGATTGCGCATGAAGTAAGCCATGGCTTTACAGAACAGAACTCAAACCTTGAATACCTTGGTCAGTCAGGTGGTATGAATGAATCATTCTCTGATGTGGCAGCGGCGGCTTTAAGTGAATATGTTCATGGCAGTTTTAACTGGAAAATGGGTGAGCACGTTATGAAGTACAGCCCAGCAATGCGCTACTTCATTCAACCTAGCCAAGATGGTATGTCTATCGATCACGTTAACCAATACTACAATGGCATCGATGTTCACCACAGTTCAGGAATCTTCAACAAAGCATTCTACCACTTAGCAACCAGTAACGGTTGGGACATTAAAAAAGCATTTATGGCTTACGCGACAGCGAACCAACTTTACTGGACGTCGAGATCCAATTTCCAAGATGGAGCGGATGGTGTTTGTAAGGCAGCGCAAAAGCTAGGTTACGAAGCATCAGCGGTACGTACTGCATTTAGCCAGGTTGGAATTAATGTTCAAGATTGTGGTTCCGGTCAGCCGAATCCGAACCCTAATCCGCCAACACCAACACCGAGCATCACGGCTCTTGAGTTTAATGTGCCTGCACCTGTGTTGAGCAGCGGTAACGATCAGCAGCAATTCGTTCTAAAGAACAGCTCTCAAAGCGATGTTTGGATCCAAACTTACAATGGTTACGGTAACGTTGATTTGTATGTTGCTATTGGTCGCCCTGCATCCTTGAATGATTATGATTGCTCGTCTACTAACTTGGATAACTACGAGTATTGTGGCTTTGGCGGTATACAAGGGGATGATATCTACGTAATGGTATCTGGTGCACAAGGTGCAACGGACGCTTATGTAGCGGTAAGCAGTGTATTGGAACTGCCTCAGCCTGAACCACAACCAGAGCCAGAAGGTTCTTGCGTTGACGTTCCAGAGTGGAGTCCGAACATTTTCTATCCTGCAGGCGCTACCGTTCAGTATTGGGGTAACCGTTTTACGGCCAACGTTGATAACTGGGAATCAGATCCATTCCAGAGTTACTGGCATTGGACATTTGACGGGATGTGTGACTAACTTAACCCGTTAATCTAATAGAAAAATCGAACAAAGGGAGTGCTTAAATATACTCCCTTTGTTCGTCAATAATGAGATGTACCGGCGTACAAGGTGCTTGTGTCACTCTTCTAAGCGTTAGATTACGAGTGGCGAACATTCAAGGTTCCTGTCGGATGTTTAAGTTAGGAGTCTGTTATTCATGGAGACGCATCATTTATGGAAGTAAGTCATCTAGATCACCTTGTATTAACTGTTAAAAATATCGAGATAACAGTAGATTTCTATCAGAAAGTGTTAGGAATGAAACCTATACAGTTTGGAGAGGGACGCTGGGCATTATCGTTTGGCAACCAAAAGATAAATCTCCATCAGCAAGGGAAAGAGTTCGAACCTAAGGCTAAACATGTTCAAGCCGGGAGTGCGGACTTGTGTTTCATAACCAACACACACATTGATGAAGTATACGAACATATCACTGGACAAGGCGTCACGATCGAAGAGGGCCCTGTGGAACGAACGGGTGCGGTGGACAAGATTATCTCAATTTATCTACGAGATCCTGATGGTAACCTAATCGAAGTATCGAATTATTAGAAGGTCGGTATAGGTGGATTGTGCTACTCATAAATCAGTTACTCAATTTAAGCTTGAAGTCAGACGTCGTAAAGCCATGAGCCTCTGAGCAGTACGTAATTATGTACACATCTCGTTACGACAAAACAAGCGTGTAACTGGAACTTCTGGTTTAATTTACTTACAATCGAACAATGTTTTATTAACCCAGCCCCAATCGTCATGGTCAGAAAATTAATCACATTAACTATTAGCCTGTTGCTTTTATCCGCTTGTGCGACCACGAGTGAAAATCAAACTGACGAAAATATCTCAAGCAATGAAAAAGTGATTAACAACAGTGTCGAAGAGGCTGCGGTTAATGAGACGGCAAGTGAAGCGCTCATTGAGCCTGCTGCAAATAACGTTAACGACAGCTCCGTTATTACTCCAGAAGACAGCGATATAAATAGCGATGAAGGTTCGGCTTCTCATGAGCTGAGTGAATCTCCTGAAGCTAATGAAAATACCCAAGAGGCAGATAAACAAGCCCCTGAGGAGCATGCTCAGGTTCATAGCGAAAAAGGCTTGGGAAACCATATATTCAGTAACGGGCCTACGAAGCAAGTCATCAAATCATTGGAGGGTGTGACAGATGCTTTGAATGTCATGACTTTCGGAATATTTGCTTCAGGAACGCGACCAGCACAATAGCTAGATTTCAAAAATTACTGACAAAACAAAATAGGCGAGCCAATGGGTTCGTCTTTTTTGTTCCTGAATTTGGTGACTGGCAGTAAACTCCTCAGGGTTACGTAACGTCTTGTTTCTGCTCACTAACACAATATGAGTTGGATTTGAGTAAGGGGCAGGTCAGCGCAGTTCGCTATTTACTTGTTATGGAAGGGAGTCGCCGTATTTAACCTATTGATCTTGTGATATGCACCAAGGGTTTGAATACTCTCCCAAAGTAAGCATTGAAATCTAATCTTACAAAGACAATGTCTTATATTCACTCGTGAGCATAGTAATATGCCGTTGTGACACAGTTAGGTTTAATAAATTAGAGTCTAGGGAAGAGATATGAAAAACAAAAGTGTGTTTTTAAGCGTCGCCATGGTTATGTTATCGACACAGGCGAGTGCGTCTGATGCTAGCCATGAGGCGGTTTCAGACAGCGTTATCGCCGAACAAAGGGCACAACTGTCCGAAAATACACAAGGCAAAGGTTTTGGCCCGCAGGCACCACGTGATCTAGGTTCATATGGAGGGACTAACGAGCGTCTGTTCTCTGATGCGCCGGATTCATCCGCAATGAACTTATGTAATATTCACTTTCATAAAAATGCAGAGCACAAAGGCGGTGAGTTTACCCAGTATGCGGGTAATGGTGACGGCAAAGGTTTCCAAAGTGGATTCAAATACACGGGTAAGCTAAGTCAGGCAGAACTGAAGCCATTCGGGAAGGATATTTGCCCGAGTGACCATGGTTCACTTCATTCTGGTGATACTATCGAAGTGCATTATGTGTACTCAACGGCACAAGTGGAGCCGGGTGAAACATTGGGGGCGTGTTTCAATGATGCGATTACCAACCCTCAGTTACGTGTAGAAACCCAAGTTTACGTCTTAGTGAACGACGACAAAGCGCTCGATTTTGAAGAGCTAGCTAAACACTCTAAAGTGAATGGTTTACACCAAGCGACCAACATTCCACAAAATACAGGTTCTGCTATTCAATACGCAGGCTCTACTACCGGCCCTGGCTACAACGAGCAAGGTTCACCATTCCAAGTAACATGGAGCGTGAGACCACAAGTGGCGAAAGTGAACATCGCAACGGTTGGTAGCTGGTGTGAAGGGAACGATTTTAATGAAGACCACGCACACGGTGTGAGAAACTTGGTGGTTAATCCTGAGCTGTTGTCTCAAATAGCTAACTAATATTGTTACGTTAATTTGCAGTCAATGTTTTCAAAGGCGAGCCCCTAGGTGTAATGCGTAAGAGTCCATGAACATATGGGGTGACATTGCTAGTGTCTGAAGCCCTAAGGTAGGAGCGCATCAATATCTGGCTCAGCTTTCACCTGATCTTTTATGAACTTGACCATGTAGTCATAGAGGATAAGGCCATTAGCTTTCGTAATCTCTACGATACTGTAAAGTATCACCCACGCATCAGAATCATTGGGTGTATTGTTTTTTCGGCCAATGACCAGCGGTTTAATGGCGCGTTCAGCACAGTTATTGTTTATCGATAGGTGACCATCCTCGATGCAACGAATAAGCTTTGGCCACTGCCCAAGCGTATTTTTAACCACTTTACCTAATGGACTAGAGCTTATCACTTTTTGACTCGTCATCCAGTATCGGCTTGTTATACAGTGGCGCTCTGCTTTTCGGTTTTGGGTAGAGGCACCTTTTAAGCGCGCTTCTATCCCATAGAGTTTTGTATTTTAGCCAGCGCCTAATCTGCTTTACCAGACTTCCTCTTGCCTTGAAGATTATTAGCTGATAATAGTTTTTCGGACAACAGAATCAACAGATTACACCGCAACTTTCCTTATTTTCCATACACCAGAAAGAAGCATAGCTCTTTTATAGCTGGTCTAAAAGGGATTGCATCAATATTACTGCGAGTCGCAATCACTTGCCCTTCGATAAGAGTATGTATTACGACATCCAGTTAACGAAGCACTCATGAAACTGCTCAGGTTCAATGGTAGAGATGATAAGAGCAATCGTGTCATCTGCAGGAATGCCATTCAAAAACAAGTCATTCCTCTTAAAACAATCGTGATGGCTGAGAATGTATTTGCGTATATCAAACCAGCCTTTCGCGCCTACAATTACCGCACATAGTGAACCAAAAAAAACATCAAACAGGCAATATGTGACCTTTGCACTTTGGCGTTGGTCGATAATCGTTTGAAAATGTTCTTTGAAGTGGTCAATGTGCATGATGCTCTCCCTAAAAAGGGAGTATATGATTACAGCTAAATGTGATCGTCAAATCGATCGTAATTTTGATTGAAAAACCTTCACGATCTCACCCTGGTCAGGGAGGACCTTTTGATTTTATTTGTATATATTACCGCTGCAGTGACACCTAACCCTACCACAACAAATTCCAATGTAAATTGAGAAATACTCAGTAAACGTTCACTCATATCATCAATGGTTGAATAGTAAAGGTAGAATATAAACGTAGCACCTTGTTGCGTCAAAACCATCAACGCGATGACTGTTTTCAATGATAAACCAAGATATGTTTGCTGCTTGCCCTTACTTAGTAAATAACAGATAAATAATGCCGCGAGCACAGGCTCAATAAAAGTGAACGAAGCAATAGCTTCTACTTGCCAAGGATAAGGGGTTTGTAGCTGGCCAGATGGATCTGGTGGCGGGATAAACTCAAGTAACGAGTGAATGTTTTGTTGTATGATTGGTTGTAAAAAAAGGAACCCTAGACTTGCAACACCGACAATAACAATATATTTCACATAATAGTGGTGAGATGTGAAGATCCTCTGTAGTAATACCATTATTATTGTGAGGGCGAAAGTCATTAGTAACTCTGGTAGGTAACTGTGAACCCATATAAACAAATATTTTTGGTCCGTAACGTATCCTGCGCTTAGAGGCAAGCGGAACAGTAATTCTTGCAAGGCTGACATGGTAATGAAAACAATTGCCCAATGTTTGATTAGGCTTAGTTTACGGTTACATTTAAATATGAGTTTAGTCAACCATTGGAATCCAAGTGCTTGAATAGCAAAACAAAGGGTATCTACCCATACTGGTGGTTCCCATTCAGGGTCGCTAACGCCCATATTCATCATTTGAATATGTACATTGATTGCAATAATTCCTGTTATCATCAAATAGATAAAAAGAATAACCTTGGATTTAATTGATAAATGACGCATTTAATTTCCTAATTATATTAACATGTACTCATTAAATTAAAGATTCAGATCTCAGGATCTGAAAATTATCTGTAATTCTGTATACAAGTGAGCCTCCGATTTGAGGCAATGTTACATCTAAGATATGGTGTCCTTACTTATCCTGTGGTTAGTGCTCTTTGTAGTGGTCAAGTAAATCTGGCCACGGTTTTATGAGGGAACCAGAACTGTCGTTCTGATTCATTTGGTGTTAATCCACCATTATATTGGTGGGGACGATGCTGGTTGTAATAGCCAACCAGATAATCCGTTACTGCTTGGTTCGCTTCAGTAAAACTTCTATAGCCATTCTTTGGTACCCATTCCGTCTTCAAGCTTCTGAACACTCGCTCCATAGGACTGTTATCCCAACAGTTCCCACGACGACTCATACTTTGAGTAACTCGATATCTCCATAGTAATTGACGATACTTCTTACTCGTATARTGGCAACCTTGATCCGAGTGGAACATGACACCAGACGGCTTTCCACGGCTCTCATAGGCCATAGTCAACGCCTTGCCAGTCAATGCGCTATTTGGTGMGTTAGACATCGCCCAACCGATGACTTTTCGTGCGAACAAATCAATAACAACCGCTAGATAAGACCATCTCTGTCCCGTCCAGATGTAGGTCACATCGCCGCACCAGACTTGATTCGGTTCAGTTACCGCGAACTGACGATTTAACCGATTGGGTATATGAACATGTTCCAGTTGTGTTTTTTTGTACGAGTGCTTCGGTAGTTGGCAACTGATTAAGTCTAGTTCTTTCATGAACTGACT
>NZ_JAKEUQ010000041.1 GCF_022397955.1 Vibrio sp. Isolate32
ATACATACTCATGGATAGCCTCGGCCTCAAGACCACAAGGGCATTTCGCCTCAGAGTTAGGTTTAAGAGTCAGGGTAATAAGTGATGCTGTCTGGTGAGACTTTACTATTTTAAAGCCTTCCCAGAATGAAGATAGGAAAGTATGATTCGGCATGGAAACGGTAGTTTGTGTATGATTTTTGTTTGGCGACTAAACCATATCACTTACTACCGTTTTTTTTTGTTTTTAGTTCCCGCTAATCCGCGATGAACCGAAAAAATTGGCTCTTCTCGAACACACCAAATGGTGCTGATGCAAGCGCGATGCTTTACAGCATCGTCGAGACTGCGAAAGCCAACGGCCTTATCCTCTACGACTACATGGTCAAGTGCATGAAAGAGCTAGCGAAAGCTGAGCCTGATATTGATGCGCTCTTACCTTGGAACTTCAAACATTAACAACATCGCCCCGTGGGTTCATGGGCGTTTACAATCGACAACATGGAAGCGACCGGTCAATTTGATTTCCAACTGATGGGTGAACGAAGCTCACTAGTAAAGCAGATGATAGGCTTAGTGATTGTACTTCTGATAACACTGAAGACCATGCTGACAATGATTGCAATCAAGACATCTTTTGGCTAGAACACAACCCTGACCGCTTACTTGATGGCACTGTGGAACAAGCTAATTAAGCGCATTCTCCTTAGCCAAGAGTGTGCATTGAATAAGGTGACCAATGGAGCAAGGTGTGCGGCTACCAATTTTTGGTTACAACGAGCTCGGCTCAATGGCAGCCATGACCAACACCATGCTTGATAGCTCAGAAACGGCTCAGAACGAAGTGAAAACGACACGTGACGTCGCCATTGTTAGCCTATCAGCACTTGCAGAATCTCGAGACAACGAGACAGGAGGCCACATTCTAAGGACTCAAGAGTATGTAAAGGTTTTGGCACAACAACTCAGTAAATCCCAAGAACACGCCGTATTATTAACACCCAGCTATATCGAGTTACTTTATAAGTCTGCTCCCCTACATGACGTAGGAAAGGTCGGAGTGCCAGACAGCGTACTGCTGAAACCGGGCAAATTAACCGATGAAGAGTTCGAAATAATGAAGGGTCACCCGGCGATTGGTGCTGAGGCCTTATCTATCGCTGAAAAGCAGCTCGGGAGCAGTTCTTTTTAAAGGGTAGCGAAAGAGATCATTTTAGAAGGTGAAAGGTTCTCATTTCGATCCGCAAGTTGTTCAAGCCTTTTTAGCCGTCGAAGACCTTTTTGTTGAAATAACGGCCACTTACAAAGATGGAAAAAGCGTAGAAAACGAACTCAAGAGAGAAAGCCTTATTGCTTCCACTGCATAATCTTTCCCAAAACCACTAAATTCTTACACCCTGTAGGTTAATCAGTAGGGTGTTTTGTTATCAAATACCCTCTTTAGTCAATAAATCTGATTGAAATGGATTTTTTTTAGCCTTTCTGTTCACTTCGTATTGTCTTAAAAATTCCATACAGGTATAACTACCCATAGATACTATCCCCTCTCAATTGACATGGATGAAGATTATGTTTGAAAAAGTGTTAGCTGCTCCCGCCGATCCTATCCTCGGCCTTACTGAAGAGTTTAAAAAAGACTCTCGTGCAGAGAAAATCAACCTTGGTGTTGGCATCTACAAAAATGAAGATGGTCAAACGCCTGTGCTTAAAACAGTAAAGAAAGCAGAAGCTGCACTTCTTGAAAACGAAAAAACCAAATCTTACCTAACGATTGAAGGTACCGCTGAATACGGCCTTGCTGTTCAGAAACTACTTTTCGGTTCAGATGCTGAAATCGTAACTTCTCAACGCGCTAAAACAGCACAAGCGCCAGGTGGTACAGGTGCACTTCGCGTAGCGGGTGAATTCATCAAGCGCCAACTGGGCGACGTAAAAATCTGGATCAGTAACCCAACTTGGGCTAACCACAACGGCGTTTTCGCTGCTGCGGGTATCGAGACGGCTCAATACAGCTACTACAACGCAGAAACAAAAGACAAAGACTTCGCAGGCATGGTTGCTGACCTAGAGAAAGCTGCTGAAGGCGATATCGTTCTTCTTCACGGCTGCTGTCATAACCCAACAGGCATCGACCCAACAACTGAAGAGTGGGAAGTACTGGCTAAACTGGTTGCTGAGAAGAAGCTTCTTCCACTATTCGACTTTGCTTACCAAGGTTTTGCGAAAGGCGTTGAAGAAGATGCTGCTGGCCTTCGTACTTTCGCTAAGTACAACAAAGAGATTCTAGTCGCGAGCTCGTTCTCTAAGAACTTCGGCTTGTACAACGAGCGTGTTGGTGCATTCACTTTAGTTGCTGAATCTGCAGACGTAGCAACAACAGCATTCTCTCAAGTTAAGAGTATCATCCGCTCTATCTACTCTAACCCACCAGCGCACGGTAGTGCTGTCGTAACTCACATCCTTGCCGATGCTGGTCTACGTGCTGAATGGGAAGCGGAAGTCGCTGAGATGCGTGACCGTATCCAAGAGATGCGTGAGCTATTCGTTGCAACACTGAAGTCTGAAGGTGTTGATGCAGACTTCACGTTCATCGAGCGCCAAAACGGCATGTTCTCTTTCTCTGGTTTGAGCAAAGAGCAAGTAAACCGCCTAAAAGACGAATTCGCGATCTACATTGTTGGCTCTGGCCGCATCAGTGTTGCTGGTATGACTAAGTCAAACATGGGCCCTCTATGTAAAGGTATCGCTGCAGTTCTTTAATCGTAAAGCTAAAACTGTATTTGCAGACCAGAAACCTGCATTTACAGACCAATATATATGCAAAAGCCAGCAATTAAGCTGGTTTTTTGTGTCTGAATATTGATCTATCAACTGATGACACTCCCAGCCTCAATATCACTAACTAATACTCTAAGAAAAACTCCACGCCCAGCTCATTAGTACGTTCACTGCGAATCTTACCTTCACCATCTCGATGTTGGTATGACCCACCAATCGCAAACTTGTTGGTCACTAGATAGCGTAAACCTAAGTGATAGATCTCTTCATCAAACAGACCACTTCGATTCACTTGCACACTCCCGTTGGCAATCCAACGTTTCGCAAAGCCATAGTTAAGCTCGGCTTTTACCCCTTGGATGAACTCAGTGTCTGAAGATTCAGTTCGGTTGGTGTCATTATCTTCAACCTTACCTTTGGTGATACCAAGCAGGTAGTAAGCCACTATGTCTAAATCTTTCTTAATGCTGTAACGATAACCAACACCTGGCATCAGCGTATCAATTCGAGTCGTCGTGTCATCAGGGTGAATGAAGCGTGCACTGTAGTCGCCCAGCAACAACCAATCATCCGTCATCATGTAACTGACGCCTAATCCATACGACGAGGCATTGTTATTACTGCCTGCACCTTCATTTAAACTGCCCGAATGCGCTGTGGCATAAACGTGGTCAAAATCAAGAAGATCCACTGCGTTAGTGTCCGCCCACAAACTTGGAGAAAACGCTAAAACCGCAGATACAAAACTAAGCTCCCACTTCGACATTCCTATCATCCTTAAACTGTCACTCCATTAATTGAAAGGTTAGTCTATCCATAAGACTTTAAAAAGGTTTTAGCTCACAGATTGATTTTTGACGGCAAATTATTATCAAATATTGTACCATGAAATCATACAAACCAATGGATGATTACTATGGATGCTGAGTTATTAGAGATTCAAAACTTTCTGGCACAATACCCTCCTTTCAATGACCTCCCTGAAGAGATGTTGACGAAAGTGACCAGTAGCGTGGAAATTTCTTATTACCGCCAAGACACACCTATCATTCACTATGGTGATCTAATTCATGACCTGTATATGGTTCGAAGCGGCGAAGTCGAAGTCTATCGTCGTAAAGGTGAACTGTATAACCGCCTTGATGAAGGCCATCTGTTTGGTCAAATGGGCCTGCTCACCAACAACAAGGTGCGCTTCCCAGTAAAAGCGACTGAAGATACCCTGCTCTACTGCATTCCTGAGCCTATTTTCCAAGAGCTCTACGATAACTACGACTCTTTTGCTGATTTCGTAGAGGTTGAAGATAACGCGCGCCTTCGTCAGGCGAACTCAAGTAATAACGATGCCAACGACCTCACGACATCTAAAGTGAAAACGCTGCTGACCAGTGAAGCATCGATGATCGAGAAAACGCGCACCATTCAACAAGCCGCCACCATGATGGCGGAAGAAAATGTCTCTTCTTTACTGATCATCGACCCAGACATCGTTGAAGATGATGAAGACGATTCGACGCCCGTTATCGGTATCATCACCGACCGAGACTTATGCACTCGTGTACTGGCGGAAGGCCTCGATCCATCCGATGAAGTCTCGAGCGTGATGACACCTGAGGTTATCTCTCTTGACCACAATGCCTACGTATACGAAGCCATGATGACCATGCTTCGCTACAACGTACATCACTTACCTGTCCTAAAAGATAAGAAGCCAATCGGTATTATCGAAGCGACCGACATCGTCCGTTACGAATCTCAAAACTCGCTGCTCTTAGTAAGTAGTATCTTCCAGCAACAGAGTATTGAAGACCTCAAAGTGCTCTCTGAGCAAGTGAAAGACAGCTTTGTCCGTCTCGTTAACGAAGATGCCAATGCTCACATGGTCGGCACTGCAATGTCAGTAATTGGCCGTAGCTTTAAGCAGCGCATTATCGAACTCGCGGAAGAGCAGTTAGGTAAATCGCCAATTCCATACTGTTTCCTAGCATTAGGCTCTATGGGGCGTGATGAACAGCTTCTGGTAACAGACCAAGATAACGCCATTATTCTGGATGACACCTACGACGAGAACAAACACGGTAAATACTTCGAAGAGCTATCAACCTTCATTTGTGATGGCTTAGATCAGTGTGGCTATGTTTACTGTACCGGTGACATTATGGCGACTAACCCAATGTGGCGAATGACCCGCAGAGAATGGGAAGAGTGCTTCGCTGACTGGATTGACGATCCAAACCCAAAAGCACTGCTGAACGCGTCGATCTTCTTCGACCTAGACGGTGTTTATGGCCGCCTGAAATGGGCTGAGCAATTAAATAGCTTTATCGTAAGACGTGCACGTAAGAACAACCGCTTCTTGGCGTGTCTGGCTCGTAACGCACTCAACCGAACTCCGCCACTTGGCTTCTTTAAAGACTTTGTTATGGAGAAAGATGGTCGTCATAACAACTCCATCAACCTCAAACGACGTGGTACGGCTCCTCTAGCAGACTTGATTCGTGTCCATGCGCTAGCGGTAGGCTCTCGCTCTAAGAACTCATTTGAGCGCTTAGATGACATTATCGACGCGGGTATTCTGCCAAAAGGCAGAGCGCAAGATCTTAAAGATGCGATGGAATTTATCTCTCTGGTGCGTATCCGCCACCAAGCGCACGATGTTGATAATAATGTCGAGCCAGATAACAACATTGAGCCAGAGAACCTGTCCGATTTTGAACGTCGTAATCTGAAAGATGCATTCCAAATCTTAAGTAACGCGCAAAACTTCCTTAAGTTCCGTTACCAAGCCAGTAACAAGTTTAAGTAGGGCCTATGAACAAACTATTCAGATCACCTGCGGTCGATTGGCCATTTAAGTTTGCTCAGAAGCTAGATCGAGCGAGAGACGAGCGTTTAAAGCATTTTTATAGCCAACCTCTTCCGGCACCTGATACGCCAATTTCTGAAGTGACTTTCTTAGCGGTCGACTTTGAGACAACGGGTTTAAATCCAAACAAAGACGGCATCATTACCATCGGCCTTGTCCCGTTCACGTTAAATCGTATTTACTTACGACAAGCCAAACATTGGACACTGAGACCAAAGCAGAAGTTAGAAGAAGATTCTGTGGTAATTCATGGTATCACTCACAACGACATCATTGACGCCCCCGATCTTAGTGAAGTATTAAATGAGATCTTAGAATCAATGGCAGGACATATTCCGGTGGTTCACTATCGTCGTATCGAGCGTGATTTCTTAGATAACGCGTTGAAAGTGAGATTAGGAGAAGGGATTGAGTTTCCAGTACTCGACACGCTTGAGATTGAATCTCAGATCCAAAATAAACTGGCTGGCGGCTTATGGAATAAATTAAAAGGTAAGAAGCCAGGTTCGGTTCGACTGGGGCAAAGCCGTCGTCGATACCACCTACCCGACTACACGCCACATCATGCGCTTACTGATGCAATTGCAACAGCAGAGTTGCTTCAAGCACAGGTTGCTCATCACTTTTCGCCTGATATGCCGTTGAAAAATTTCTGGTTATAGCTCAATTAAATGTACTTTAATTGAATATTGTAGGCATAAAAAAGAGGAGCCGTTAGCTCCTCTTTTAAATGTTTAATCTCGGGTAGACAGATTAAGCGTATTTCTCTTCGAAATCTTTCATGAAGCTTACAAGCGCTTGTACACCTTCTAAAGACATCGCATTGTAAAGCGATGCTCTCATGCCGCCTAAAGCTCGGTGACCTTTCAGTGACTTAAGACCAGCAGCGTCGGCCAATTCTAAGAACTTCGCATCTAGCTCAGGCTTCGCAAGTTGGAACGGTACGTTCATTCTTGAACGGTTTGTTACGTGCACTTCGTTCTTATAGAAATCAGAATCGTCGATCGCGTTGTAAAGTAATGCTGCTTTTTCTTGGTTAACACGCTCCATCGCTTCCACACCGCCATGAGCCTTCAACCATTTAAAAACAAGACCAGACAAGTACCAAGCGTAAGTTGGTGGTGTGTTGAACATAGAGTCTTTTTCAGCAAGCACTTTGTAGTTAAGAATGCTTGGTAATACGTCGTTTGCAAGGTCTAGCAGATCATCACGCACGATAGCGATACAGATACCCGCTGGGCCAATGTTCTTCTGCGCACCAGCATAGATAACACCATATTGGGACACATCGATCTTACGAGACAAGATGTTAGATGACATATCCGCAACGATCGGCTTGTCCGTCTGTGGCAGTTCGCTGATCTCAATACCATCAATGGTTTCATTTGGACAGAAGTGAACATAAGCCGCTTCTGGGTCGATTTTCCAATCTTTAGCTGGAACTACAGCGGCTTTACCATCGACTGTCGTTTTTGCATTGAACACGTCGATTTCACAGTACTTGCTAGCTTCCATAACTGCGCTTTCAGCCCAGTAGCCCGCATCAATGTAGGTCGCTTTTGTTGCATCACCAAGAAGGTTTAAAGGCACAGCAGCGAATTGAGCACGAGCGCCCCCCTGACAGAACAGAACTTTGTAGTTGTCTGGGATGTTCAGAAGATCACGTAGGTCTTGCTCAGACTCATCGGCAACTTGAATAAACTCTTTGCTGCGATGACTAATTTCCATAACGGAAGTGCCTAAACCGTTCCAATCAATGAAGTCAGCTTGTGCTTGTTTCATTACTGGCTTAGGCAGAGCCGCTGGGCCAGCACTAAAATTGAATACGTTATCTAATGTAAGTTCCATGGGGATGATTGCTCCTGCTAAATAATAACTATGCAAGTAATACCATGTTTTACTCAACATAAAAACAACAAAAGAGGTCTTATGACCTCTTTTGTTTCGTACAGTACAAAATCTTTAACTTAATGCGCTAAATTGACCTGTGCGCATTCTTGCCTACTCATTTTTATTGAACAAAAGCCGGCATAAGTAGTGCAATTAGTGGAATTTCTTGTCCATTTTCAAACACTAGGTTTCCATTTTTTAAGTCAGCGCTGATTTCGTAACCCTTGTCTGTTTCTTTGATCATTTCCATCACGATTAATTCATCGATACCTTCGCGAATGAATGGGTACTCTTCTACCAGTCCGTTTGAGAAGCTCGAGTGAAGATTACCCGTTAGTGCAGGCATAATCTTTGAAGGGTTACTGCTGATGTTTTCTGTACCTTCAGGAACAGTCACCAACCACTTCGATTCAAACTGACCTTTGCCTAACTCTAGTGACATGTTGTTCATTGAAAGGTCGAAGCCCTTAGCAAACATATTGTCGATGAATGGGATGATCTCAGCAACGTCTTCTTGTGTAAGAACAGGATTAGACTGGTAAATCTCAAAGATTTTCTCAAACGACTCACTGTCGAGTTTCGACATTTCGAAATCAACATTTAAGTTATTCACTTGCCCTTCGCTCGTCTCGATATTGGCGATATCCAGTTTAAGGTTGCTACGCAGACGCTTAGTCGCTTCATCCAGGTGCGACTCAAAATCATACTTTGAGTTCTCGATAGTCATGAATGGCTGCATTGCGGAATCTATAATCAAGAAACTATCAATAGTGAAGTTCTGTGTACCAAGCCAGTAACCTTTTGCTTGTTGGCCTGAACCGATACCTTTCAGGTTTGACAGTGTCACCTCTTCACCCGTTTCAAAGTCGATTTGAACAGAAGGGATAGAAAGCTGGTAATCCACTTGGCCCAACACCGTCGCATGGCCTGTCAGGTTCGATTTAGTGATAGACACCGAGGTGCCATTCTCATCAGTACCTTGATGATTGAATTGGCTTAGCTCGAAGTCGAAATCCGTATTGCCGTTCAGCTCTGTGCTCGTTGTTAAGGTCAGTGGCAGGATGTCTGCATTGTCTAACGTCGAAACAGCGTTAAGGCTAACCAAGCCATGGCTAACTGCACTATTAATGACAAACTCACTTGGTAAGCCATCAATCGCAAGTTGTTCTTTTAGATTTTCATCCGTCACAGTGATGCGAGTGGTTACATTAGAAGAAAGGTAACCTCTATCGTACTCAACGATCTCAGCTTGAATGCTCGAATTGTTAAGTTTTGCAACGCCATCAGTAATCGCATTTTGTCCAATTTGCCCAACCGCTAGAGGCCAACAAAGAGCCAATGAGATTGCGCCGCCAATTGCGCCAATTTTTCTTAACTGTTCCATGAGTTCTCTTTCTACATGTGTTTGTTTTTTTCAGTCTAACCCATCAGTCGCAAACAAGAAACATTGAGTTAAATCAGTCTATTGCTCGATACTTCAAATCACTCAGCAAATTAACGGCTAGCTCTCATCCTTAATCTGCGGTTCTTGCTAGGCTAGAAGCGTTGCGACTACTAAGGGAAAACTGTGAATCAATACGCTGTTATCTGTTTGGACAATAATCCAGTTAGCATCGAGCGAATACGTACGGAATTAGCTCCGTTGTCTCGTGTGTTCGATATCTACACTGCCGAGAACATTGAAGATGCGCACCACGCATTGGAAGACATCCACGACAATCATCAAACCGTTGCTTTAGTGATCACTCACCATCACTCTCAGTTCAATGGCGTGCAGTTTCTCATTGAGCTCGAACAGTTACCTCATAGTAATACAGCCAAAACCATACTCGTCAGTGCTTCGTCAGACATTCAATCCATTCTAACTGCGGTAAACGAAGGCAGACTTAATCACTGCTTAACCAAACCGGTTCAAGATCAGGTTCTCTTCAAGTCAGCACAAAAGGAACTGACCTCTTTCGTTATCCAATACGATGCGGAAAATCTACTGTCATACAGTGATGCATTAGATCAACAGCGCTTACTAAGAGCTCATATCGAGCAAAAGATTCAATCTTTTCAATCAGGCTTTATTCACGATTACCACCAGCTTTCAGACAATGCGCTCGCTGAACGTGTCTTCAATGCCTTGCAAGATGTATTCTCTAAAGATGATAAGACCAAAGCAATTCGCGATTACTCTCCAGAGCACTTATTAACGGTTGAAGGGGAAGACAATCGCTTTTTATGGTTGATCATTGAGGGTGAAGTCGCCCTCTATAAGAAAGATGAATTAGGACAGCAGCGAGAAGTGGTACGTCACTCTAAAGGCAACATCGTTGGTGGAATGTCATTTGTGACAGGCGAGCCTTCGTTCTCTACTGGGCTCACTCTGACCCCAACTCGAGTCATTAAGCTTGATAAAGAGAGTTTTGCTCAGGTGATGCATTCTAATAATACTTTACTGCCTTTGTTTACTAACCTATTGCTCCGTCATTTCAATCGTCGCTTACAACGTAGTATCACCAACAAAATCAAACTACAACAAACACTTGAATCATTGGAGTCCGCACACCAGCAATTAATCGAAAAAGAGAAAATGGCCATGCTTGGTCAACTTGTCGCTGGTGTCGCGCATGAGCTTAATAACCCCATAGCGGCAATTATGAGAAGTATTGAAACGCTATCAGAACATCTAGACCAGATACTAGAGCAGCTATCCGCTCCTCATCCCAACAAGGGAACAGAGGTACTGGCGTGTTCAAAATTAGCTAAACCACTCTCCACTTCTCAGGAGAGACAACTGGTAAAACATTTAGCATCAACCATTGATGATCGTGCCCTCGCAAAAAAAGCAGTGAGATTGAATTTAAGCCAAGATGCGAAGGTTTTAGAGACCCTAAAAGACTCCCCTGTCGCAGGCAAAGAATTACTCAACGACTTAGAGCATTACCATTACGTCGGCAACTCTATCCGATCCATTCAAGTGTGTAGCAAGCGCATTGCCGACATGGTTAAAAGCCTAAAAAGCTATGCACGTGAAGACGACGAGCTTCGCCATTACACAGATATTCACGAAGGCATCGAAGACACTTTGCTGATCTTTGAAAACCGTTTGAAGCATCATCAACTTGAAAAGCACTACGACACCAACTTACCGCCTTTGCTCTGCCAATCGCTGGCGCTGCAACAAGTCTGGACCAACCTTGTTTCTAACGCACTCGATGCCCTTCCAGAACGAGGCAAGGTTTCTATATCCACTTCACAACAGACTAAAGACAATCAAACGTTTCTAGTGGTGCAGATATCAGACACTGGCATCGGAATCGCGAAAGAAAACATTCATTCTATTTTCAACCCTAATTTCACGACCAAAAAAGAAGGTAACTTTGGTTTAGGGATTGGGTTATCTATTTCTCAACAGATCGTTTCGGCCCATCAAGGATTTATTTTGGTGGAGTCTGAGGTTGGAAGCCACACTCACATGCAAGTATGGCTACCGTTCAAACAAGAAGGAGCACCTCATGAATAAGTACTTAATTTTATGTGTCGATGATGAACCAGAGGTGCTCAATAGTGTGCTTCAAGATTTAGCTGTATTTGAAGAAAACTTTATCGTTGAGGGCGCAGAATCGGTCGATGAAGCAAAACAAGTCATCAAAGAGATGGAGCAAGACGGCATTAAGCTCGCTTTGATCTTATGTGACCACATCATGCCGGAAAAAACAGGTATCGATTTTCTTATAGAACTTAATCAGCACGACTCTACAAAGCCTACGCGCAAGCTGCTGCTCACCGGGCAAGCCGGGCTTGAAGATACGGTAACTGCCATTAATAACGCGGCCCTCGATTTCTATATATCCAAACCTTGGCAAGGCGACCAACTCAGAGAGACCATCACTCAGCAGCTGACCGATTACGTAATAGCCAATGATAAACAACTACTGAATTGGACTTCGATTCTAGATACAGAGCGCATCCTAACCTCAATGGCAAATAAGCGCACAAGCTTTGGAGAGTAACGCTTTCCATTAACGTTTGAAGGGCAATAAGATAAACAGCAGTCAATATAAGACACGAACAGACACATATAAAATCTGGATAATTCACTTGTCCAACTTTCTCATTTGCCCCAAAACATGAGATCTCTGTAGCAGACTGGCCCTTAATTTGTTTATTTTTTAACTAAATGATTAAGGATTTACATTTTAATGGATTACTTTTCCGTGAGTTAGATTAAACTGTCTCGATGTTTATGGTTTGCCGATTTCTCTCAAACCAAAGGAATTAACACTAATAAAGGTTTACGGTCGTTATGCGCAAAATACTACTTACTACCGCTATGCTGTTGGCTTCAAGCCAAGCGCTAGCTGTCGAAGAACAACCACAAGTAATGAGCAACTTCAGCTACGATTACTTCGAAGCACGTATCGGTGCTAGCCCTGTTACATTTGGTGGCGCGTTCAGTAAGTCAATCCACCCGAATGCTCACGCAATTGCGCGCATTGATTCAGAATTTGAAAGTGATTTCGACTCTGCTGTTGGTCTTGGTTTCCACGCTCCAATTAACAACTGGGCAGACCTAACAGGTGAAATGCTAGCGCGCATCGTTCAGCCTGAACACACAAGCTCTACTGACATTGGTATGGAAGTTAACATTGGTGTTCGCCAATGGCTTGGTCCACAACTAGAAGTTGGTAGTAAAGGTGGTTACGTTTCTATCGATGACAACGATGATTGGATCGGTTCTGTTTACGCACGTTTCCACTCTACAGAGCTATTCTCTATTGGCGCTGAAGCTCGTATCAACGACTTCTACGGTGATCAGCTAATGTTCACAGCTCGCTTCAAGTACTAATACTTAGCTGACGAGTTCGAACCTTTGGGTTCCAAGAGAATACTTAGCCTCTTTCGTTGAGGCAGAAACAAAAAAACCGAGGATTTATTCCTCGGTTTTTATTTATAAACTGTAACTTCAAGCATATAAGGACGACTTCTTTAGTGGCAGCTCTTTAGTAATTGCTGCTTGCGTGGTTCTTGTAATAGTTTCCAGTGGATACCATCAATCGCACCCGCAAATTTCCAAAGTAGTTTTAGGTCAACATCGTTTCCGTACGCTTTGCGAACCTTATTAAATACTTCTGGTGCGCCTAACTGCATAAACATAGAAACATCGTCGACACCCGCCTTTTTCACCATGCGCTCTAACGTAAGCTGCATGTTAGGAAGATCTCTTAATCTACGGCTAGCAGATGACTTCTTGAAGCTGCGCTGCTGAATTGAATTATCGATAGAAGTACGAATAATGCTATCCAATTCAGGATATTCGCATGTGAACAGATCAGTAATATCGTAGTAGTTTACGGTTGCTGTTGTCTGTTTTTTCACATGACGATACTTTTCACAATCAAGATCTGCCAGTTTCTTATCTAATGACTTGCCACCTCTAATGAATAAACAACCTTCACTCAATAAGGCAAACATCGCGTCATTTTGAAAGAGGCCAATACCTCCGAACATAGAACGTTTTTGATGCTCACCAAATTGATTCACGTAATTAATAAATGCTGTCTCGGTCATATCCGTTGATCCTTAATCAAATTACCCCGATTAGGTTGATCACCAGACAAGCAGCTTTTTATGCGAAAAATTTTTGAATCTAATTTTTATTGTTGTTTAGGTGAATATTATAGTTGCGTTTTTCACCTTTAAATAAATGATACTTCGAAAAGAAAAATAAGTCTGGACTTAGTTCACATCAATCAATTGTGTATTCTGCTTTTTCATGATTAACATCACACAAAGCTATCATTCCGTGATTGAATTTTGACGTTTGATGATACACCGGTTCAATATTTAAAAGCTTGTGTGGACCTATCAGTATTGCCTCGCAGCATTGTGGCTTGTAAAATGGTAGGACATACATGTTTTTACTTTTTATATGAATCATTTATCGTTTTTCTGGCTACCACAAAACAAGGCACTTCTTCTTAAGGGCCTAGAATCAGAATTTGCCCAACTTGTTGGACATTCCATCTCAGCGGGAAAAATAACCCTTCCTCCTATCCCTAACGTTGTACTTAAAATCCAAAAACTTTGTACTCTGGAATCGACTGGGATAGCCGAGGTTGCCGAGTGCTTGCTTGAAGATCCAGGCCTTACAGCCATCGTCATTCGAGTTGCAAATTCGGTTGTCTTCAACAGACGCAACATCACCTGTGTCGACATTATGACGGCCGTTTCACGCCTGGGTATATTGCGTGTCCGTGACATCGTGACTGCACAAGCGATCGAACAACTCAAGCACTCAGTTGATTTAAGTAAAGAGTGTAACCAGCTATTGATTCAAAGCGCTTCTGTCTCAAAAGAGTTAGGCGCAACCATGGTACTTGTGACCAATGGTTTTAAAGAGATCGCTCCTGCTGAATACCGCTACCTTGAACATGAAAAGTCTTTGCTAGTTGGTTTGTTAGCCGATATTGGGCTGTTCTGCCTAGTAAGCGAGTACCACCTATACCTTGAGAATGGTAACTACCTCGACCACGATATCGCGCTTCAGATTTTCCAAGGCCAATGTTCAGCCACCAGCAAGCTGGTACTCAAGCGTTGGGGCTTCGACAGCGATTTCATTGACGTGTGTAGCAACACCATCAACAAACAAGAAGAACGTGAAGTGTCTTACTTAGATATCGCACGCATTGCTAACCACCTACTGATGTTCAGAAACAAGGATGAGAACATCGATGATCACGAAGTTGAGCTCAACGTGGCAGGTGCAGAGGTGCTTTATAATCTAAGCAACTTGAGTAAACATGATTTTAATGCAAAGCTAAACGACGTGATCAACGCTAGTGGCTTCTAAGTCACAGAAAAAGTTGAAGTAATTGCAATAGAGGAAAGCATGTTTACAGGGATGATCTTCATATTTGCGCCACTTGTTGTGGGGTATCTATTTTCAATTTCAAACACCCAAACGCTAGAATTCATCAACCGCTCTACATCGCGTTTGATCTATGTAATTCTAGCGCTGATGGGATTAAGCCTTGCCGCGTTAGATAATCTTGGTAGCAACCTACAGACAATCCTTCTTTATACCGTCACTTTCTTTGTCTGCTTAGGCGTTTGTAACCTGATGGCACTGCCCGCTATAGACAAAGTACTGCCACTAAAAACAGACAGTAGTCAAAAGAAGCTGCCCCTTTCTTCGATGGCAATGGAGTCTGCCAAACTCATTTTAGTTGTCGGCTCAGGCCTTATCGCAGGACTCGTTCTGCCTATCGGCCTTCATTGGGTCGATACAGCGAGTGAATGGATTCTATTCGTTCTTCTATTCTTCATTGGCATCCAGCTGCGAAACAGCGGGCTGACGTTAAGACAAATCTTGCTCAACAAGCATGGCATGGTCATCGCTGTCACGATAATTATCACCTCTATGTTAGGTGGTATTATCGCTGCTTACTTGCTGGATATTCCTCTGTTTAAAGCGCTAGCCATGTCTTCTGGTTTTGGCTGGTACTCCTTGGCTGGAATCCTAATGGGCGATGCATTTGGTCCGGTCTACGGCGGAGCATCATTCATGCTTGAGCTACTGAGAGAGCTTGTCGCGTTAGTTCTGATTCCAGTGCTCATTCGAAGCTATCCATGTACGTCTATTGGTTATGCTGGAGCTACCGCCATGGACTTCACTTTGCCTGTCATTCAAACAACAGGCGGCGTCCGCTGTGTGCCTATCGCGATTGTTAGTGGATTTATATTGAGTCTACTCGTACCTATTTTGATGTTGTTCTTTGTATCTCTTGCTAACTAGATCGCAGGAATAGCGATCGATTTAGATTAGAATGCATCTCGAATACCATTGCCCAAGACACCGATACAGTTACCCAAATAAAAAGACACTAAGTGTCATTGCTCAACAAAGAATGATCACGGTAACCTGTAACGACAAAGTAATAACAAGAATAAACTTACAAAAGGACCCGCTATGAAACGCCTTTGCGTCGCATTACTGCTAGCTTCAACTTCTACTTTCTCTTTTGCAGCAGATTCAATGTCTGAAACAAACCAGTGCCAAGCGAAAAAATACGATGCTTACATCGACGCCTCTCTAAATTGGTACGCCGATCTTGCTGAACTCACCTCAGAGCAATACCCAGAGCTAACAGAAGTAAGTGAATGGTTCCTTGAAGGCCGTAAGCACCACTTCGAGCTAAATCGTGCTGCGGTACACTACTACCTAGTGAATGACTCAAGCAAAGTAGCAACAGAACAACCAGTTGAAGGCTGGCTGCAACTTGAGCAACATGACATCAAGACTCTATCACAACGTGATGATGAGCTAGGCAAAGTCGCTAAAACGACGTTCGACGACCGTCAATCAAAGCCTCATGAGCAAAATTACGAGCTGCGTTCGGCATTCGCAGAGCTGCTTAGCCACCCTAAACAAATCGACACTGCACTTCAGCGCTACAACAGCTCGATCGCTGAACTTGAAGCGATTAAATGTAAGTAACCCCTCATTTAATAGGCTTTTATGAGAAGTTGGATTTCATAATTAAGACGGGACATTGTTCCCGTTTTCGTTTAGATTGTCCCGCTCGCGTCAATATTAAAAAAATAACTCGCTTGCTATGGTTACGGAACAAAAAACAGCAGATGTTAGCTTCGACAGTCTTCTACGTATCTTCACGGTACCTGAAGGCCCAGATTCAACACTCACTCAAATTGAAGACAAACTTTCACGAAACCTGAATCAATTCTTACGTGAACACATCGTGGCTGAAGAAAAGCCGCTGCGTGAAATTGAGAAAGATTTTTCAAATGCTCAAATCCCAGAGCAACCTGAGTTTGTTTCTGAACATACTGAGCATCTCCTCGATTCTCTTGTATCGCACTCGGTTCATACTTCATCGCCAAGCTTCATTGGTCACATGACGTCTGCCCTGCCGTACTTTTTGATGCCGCTTTCAAAAATCATGATTGCGCTCAATCAGAACCTAGTAAAGATCGAAACTTCCAAAGCTTTCACCCCCCTAGAGCGTCAAGTTCTGGGTATGCTGCATCGCTTGATCTATCAAGATGATGACGCGTTCTATTCTCGTTGGATGCACAGTGCAAATCACTCATTAGGGGCGTTTTGTTCTGGTGGTACAATCGCGAATATTACCGCGCTTTGGGTCGCACGTAACAATGCGCTAAAAGCACAGGGCTCGTTCAAAGGTGTCGAGAAAGAAGGCTTATTCAAAGCCATGAAACACTACGACTACGAAGGCCTAGCCATCTTAGTCTCTGAACGTGGTCACTACTCCCTGAAAAAAGCCGCTGACGTACTGGGTATTGGTCAGGAAGGTCTTGTATCAGTTAAAACAGATAACGACAATCGCATTTGTACTGACGACCTACGACTGAAGATCGAGCAGCTTAAGCAGAACAAGATTAAGCCTTTCGCCGTTATCGGTGTCGCTGGTACAACGGAAACCGGTAATATCGACCCACTAAGAGATATTGCAGAGGTATGTGCCGAGTCTGACTGCCACTTCCATGTGGATGCAGCTTGGGGCGGCGCGACTTTGATGTCGAATAATCATCGCCACCTACTTGATGGTATTGAGCTTGCTGATTCGGTCACTATCGACGCTCACAAGCAGCTTTACATTCCTATGGGTGCTGGCATGGTTCTATTTAAGAAACCAGATGCGATGACAGCGATTGAGCACCACGCTCAATATATCCTACGTAAGGGTTCTAAAGACTTAGGTAGCCATACGTTGGAAGGCTCTCGCTCAGGTATGGCGATGCTGGTTTATGCTGCAATGCACATCATCAGTCGTCCAGGCTATGAACTGCTGATCGATCAAAGCATCAACAAAGCACGTTACTTTGCCGACCTGATTAAAGAACAAGATGATTTCGAGTTAGTCTCTGAACCAGAGCTTTGTCTACTGACGTACCGCTACGTTCCTGAAGCGGTAAAAGCAGCCCTGCTTAAAGCAGCTCCTGAGCAGCGTGTGGAGTTAAACGAACTTCTGAACGAACTGACTAAGTTTATCCAGAAGAAACAGCGTGAAACAGGCAAATCGTTTGTATCTCGTACTCGCCTAAACCCTGAAGCTTGGGCTCATCAGCCAATCATCGTTTTCCGCGTGGTATTGGCTAACCCCTTAACGGGCAACGAGATTCTTTCTTCAGTACTTGAAGAGCAGCGTGAAATCTCTAAACTAGCTCCTAACTTGATGGGTAAGATCACCAAACTGGTTACGCAAATAAACGCATAGCCATTCAATTTTAGTTGCATCAAATTGAAAATTTATTTCTTTTTGATGTAACTTAGCTGTCAGTTCATACTCAAATCGCATTCTTTTTGCTCAAAGCCTCTTCCAATTCTGTACTTTTCTAAAATTTTGTTGAGGCCTGTCATATTCTTAAGCATTCATCCCGTGTTTTTGTATTAGTAAATAGTATGTTGGGTTTATACTGACTCTATGGTGCTAGTTAGCTTGATATCTATTTGATACAGCAGTAATTACAACACCCAACATTGCGTTGGTATTGTGTTTACTGAAATTTGTTTCAGCCATACCCCCTGGTAAAAAGATATTAACTAGCAAGTTGTTCTCTATACCCTTGTGAACACTATGAATACATTAGAAAAAATACAAAAAAACCTGGAAAATTTCAGCAAGTCTGAGCGCAAGGTAGCCGAAGTAATTATGGCTTCCCCTCAAACTGCAATCCATTCTAGCATTGCTACCTTAGCTAAAATGGCTGACGTAAGTGAGCCTACAGTTAACCGCTTCTGTCGTCGTTTAGACACAAAGGGCTTCCCTGACTTTAAACTTCACCTTGCTCAAAGCTTGGCGAATGGTACACCTTATGTGAACCGCAATGTCGAAGAAGATGATGGCCCTGATGCTTACACGCATAAAATCTTCGAATCAACAATGGCATGCCTAGACGTTGCGAAAAACAGTCTAGATGCAATGCAAGTAAACCGTGCGGTTGACTTGCTGACTCAAGCAAAACGCATTTCATTCTTCGGACTAGGTGCTTCTTCTGCCGTAGCGAAAGACGCTCAAAACAAGTTTATTCGTTTTAATATCCCAATCACTTGTTTCGAAGACATCGTGATGCAACGAATGAGCTGCATTAATTGCAGTGATAACGACGTTATCGTTCTTATCTCTCACACGGGTCGCACTAAGAGCCAAGTTGAGATTGCAAACCTAGCGCGCGAAAACGGCGCAACGGTTATCGCAATCACAGCAAAAGACTCTCCACTAGATAAAGCAAGCTCGCTTTCTATCTCGTTGGATGTACCGGAAGACACAGACGTTTATATGCCAATGGCAAGCCGCGTTGTTCAAATGACGGTTATTGATGTGCTAGCGACTGGCTTTACACTGCGTCGCGGTTCTGGTTTCAGAGAGAATCTTAAGCGTGTCAAAGAGTCACTTCGTGATTCACGCTACGAGAAATACTCTCAGTTCTAACCCCAAAGATATTAATTGAAAAACGGAGCCTAGTGCTCCGTTTTTATTTATCTGCGTCTTCAATAGTGTCATGGCCATTTACCAATACTATTAAATGGTCCAGCTGTTCCCCTTCTCCACCACACTATTCTCTGAGGCATAAGAGTTGATGATCGTGAAACTCGACTCCACCATTTGAGACTCTTCATCGTTATGACTAAACGTGACTTCACCCTGAGCTTCACCACAATGACACTTCTCACAAACCTGCTGCAAAATATGAATTAAACGCTCTTGATTCAATGGCAATGGATTCCCTTTAATAGCAACCGACTTAAGTGCATCATCCGATACCTCTTCGAATTGCGCTTCACATACACCAAAGTCCAGTAAACTTGGCAACTTTAGTGTATCTAAGACTTCTGATAACCACTGAATGGCATCCTCTGCCGAGGCTTGCGCTTTACCCGTTACTATTTGAGCGATCCTTTGGTAGCGCTCTAAAATGTCGCTTCGCTGCTGCTCTCTTGCAACCTCAATATTCTCTAGCATCACAAATGGCGCTAAGCGCGCAGTAATCACACTGTGGGGCGCAGAAATCTTACCGCCTAACGCAGAAGCTAATCCGTGTGCGGCACCAAGCTTAGCATTAGTGATTGCCATTCCACCAAGCATAGAAGCGAAAGCGAGATCAGAGCGCGCTTGAGGTTCATCATAAATACACGCCTGAATTACTGAACTACTCAGTTTACGTAACCCTTCTTCACAGATCATATCGGTCAACGAATTCGGCTCACCACACACATAAGCTTCCATTAGATGAGTAAATGCATCCATAGCACCTCGTCCAGATAGATACAGATTAGTGCCATGAGTTAGGGTTGGGTCGACAATCGCTACATCAGCCAGCATATCAGGGCTTCTCAGGCTGATTTTTACTTGGTCTTGACCTGATTTTAGCACCGAATTTTTAGTAACCTCAGCACCGGTACTCGCGGTTGTTGGAATGGCGATAAACGGAAGGGGTTTCGTTTTAAGGGGAACATTACGTCCAACCACTTCAACATAGTCGTATAAATTACCTTGATTCGGTAAAACCGCAGCTAACGCTTTTCCCATATCGATGGCACTGCCGCCGCCCATTGCGACCACCATATCTGGCTTAAATCGACGTGCAGAAGTGGCAGCCTCTTCGACCATTTTGATATTGGGTTCACCCGATACGGCAATGTGCTGATAACGCATGCTCTGTGCATCTAGATAGTCAGTAACAATTGAGGTGCGCTCCAATGTATTACCAGTAACCAATAGCACACTGTAGCCATATTGATTTAAGAGAGACAATGAAGCGGAAAGTGCTCCATCACCAAAGATGATCTTTGTAGATGTCATAAATTGAAACATGGTGCCTCCTGCGCCTATGACTGAACAAAACTACGAACTCTTGGTTTTTGGAATTTAACCTTTGAAATGTAAGCTATGTGTTTGCAACACATACTCTGCATCTTAAACACGACCTTAGTGAAACATCACAAGTCAGGTAGATTACCGAATATGGTTCAATACCCAGTTATAAGATGCCTCGTTCTGTGTCTGATTTTTTTGACAAGGTGCAACTTGTCGCACTAAAGAAGGATTAAAGTTGTAATCTTGGGGGTAATTCACACTCTAAAACTTGGGGGACTTAACGATGATTGAGGCGAACAAACGAGGCCCTCCCTCTTTGTGATTAATATTTGCGCAGATAGGCAAGACCTATTGTATTAAGAGGTAATTCCATCTTTATTTCCCCATGGCATTGAGGCATAGTTGGTTTTAAGAAATTTTGAGTGGCATTCATTAAAGAATAGTTAACATCGTTTAGTTAACGAGCCTCATCCCGTATTTAGGAGAAATGAAATGTTTGTAGTTATTTTTGGTCGCCCTGCTTGCCCATTCTGTGTTCGTGCAAAAGAGCACGCAGAAACTCTTAAAGCAAAACGTGATGACTTCAACTACCGTTATGTTGACATTCACGCTGAAGGTATCAGTAAAGCAGACCTAGAGAAGACAGTTGGTAAGCCAGTTGAAACTGTGCCACAAATCTTCATCGACCAAGATCACATCGGCGGCTGCACAGAATTTGAAGCATACGCAAAAGAAAACCTCGGTCTTTTCGACTAATCTAGAGTTCGAGTCTTGGGCTAAGCCCTTAATCAGCTGAGCACTTTTAGTGTCAAACTGTAAGATTTCTATTAAGCCCGCTTATTAAAGCGGGCTTTTTTATAGCCAGTTCTCATACAATATAAGAATCTGGTCAAAATCAAGTAAAAAGGGGAAATATCACTTATAATTTATTTATATTTAGATACAATCCACATTTCAAACTTACCCTTTTTGTCACGCCTATTATTGAGCGACCACTGTGAATATCGACGTTGTTTTTCTGTTAGAACAAAACCCCATTCTCCTCATCTTTGTTGTTTTATCGATTGGTTTAGCCATTGGTAAAATTCGTTTCGGTAGTCTCCAACTCGGCAATTCAATCGGTGTTCTGATTACTTCCCTTGTGATGGGTCACCTTGGTTTCTCATTTAACGCAGACGCCCTAACCATTGGCTTTATGCTATTCATCTACTGTGTCGGTATTGAAGCAGGACCGAACTTCTTTGGTATATTTTTCCGAGATGGAAAACACTACCTTATTTTAAGTTTAGTGGTCCTCTCTACGGCTATTGCACTTACTTACTTCTGTAGCGAGTACTTAGGCCTTGGTTTCGGACTTTCTGCCGGCATGATGGCGGGGGCGCTTACAGCAACGCCAATCTTGGTAGGTGCGCAAGACGCATTGAATTCAGGGCTCGCTGAAGTACCAAGAAATATGGATTTAAGCCTGATTATCGAAAACCTATCAGTGGGTTACGCGATGGCTTACTTGGTTGGCTTGATCAGTATGATTATGTTTGCACGCCTTATTCCAAAGCTGCAAAAAGTAAACTTACACGACTCGGCCGAGCAGATAGCTCAAGAGCGTGGTTTAGGTGCTTCTGGTCAACGTAAGGTTTATCTTCCTATTATTCGTGCTTATCGTGTGGGACCGGAGCTTATTTCTTGGACTGACGGTAAGAACTTGCGTGAACTAGGTATCTATCGCCAAACGGGCTGTTACATCGAGCGTATTCGTCGTAATGGTATTCTTGCCCACCCAGATGGTGATGCCATTCTGCAAGAAGGTGACGAAATCGCATTGGTTGGTTTCCCAGATAGCCACGCTCGTCTAGACCCAAGCTTCCGTAACGGCAAAGAGGTTTTCGACCGTAATCTTCTCGATCTACGTATCGTAGAAGAAGAGATCGTCGTTAAAAGTGACAGCATCGCAGGTAAGCGCTTATCTGACTTGAACCTGTCTGAATATGGCTGTTTCCTAAACCGCGTAGTAAGAGCTCAAATTGAAATGCCGATGGACTTAAACATCGTGCTTTCTAAAGGTGATGTCCTGCAGGTAAGTGGTGAGAAAAGTCGTGTGCACGGTCTAGCAGAGAAAATTGGTTTTATCTCAATCCACAGCCAAATGGCAGATTTGATGGCTTTCTGTAGCTTCTTCATCCTGGGTATTTTGTTTGGTTTGATCACCATGACATTCGGTCAGGTATCGTTTGGACTAGGTAACGCGGTTGGCCTTCTTCTGTCAGGCATCATGCTAGGCTTCTTACGAGCGAACCACCCTACTTTTGGTTATGTACCTCAGGGTGCGTTGAATATGGTCAAAGACCTCGGTTTGATGTTCTTTATGGTCGGTATCGGCTTGAGCGCCGGTGGTAAAATATTTGAGCACTTAACCCAAGTCGGCCCTCAGGTCATTGGTATCGCTCTGGTAGTGAGTGTGCTGCCGGTATTCTTCGCTTACTTAGTTGGCGCTTACGTGCTGAAGATGAACCGAGCTCTATTGTTCGGTGCAATCATCGGCGCACGAACCTGTGCTCCAGCAATGGACATAGTAAACGACCACGCTCGCTCAACCATTCCAGCACTGGGTTATGCGGGCACTTACGCGATAGCCAATATATTGATGACCCTAGCAGGTACTTTTATCATCATAATTAGCTAGTTTATTCAGCGTTATGGCGCTTTAGATTAGATATTTTAAATGCACTAATTCATCTTTGGATTAGTGCATTTTTTATGACCTGTTTTAAGCACTCCTGCTCTTAACTCTCCTCGTATCTCGCTACTCCTATCCCGTATCTACTCTTCAAACTCTTCGCATCCCGCAACTCGAATCCCGCATCTACTCTTAAATCTCTATGCTAAATCACAGACAAAAAATAGGCGCTCATGAGAGTATACAGTAAAAAGTATGTCTATTTGCGCGTGAGTGAGTGACAGCCCTTTACTGACAACGCTTCTTTGGGGTCTATAAAGCGTACATACTATGTATAATTGTGTGTACGCTTTTTTGTCCCTGAAGGCTTAGCAAGGCGATGGTCTCACTGCGTGAAGACCATCACCCTGCCAAAAGGGTATTTAAGGGAATGATGGTAAAGTAAAATAATAAAGCCACTCCTGACGCTCGCACAGCTCACTACTCGCTAGGCATTTATGATTTTTCTTGACCATCGGCTGTCTTGACCATCGGCTGAAACACGTTTTTGGACAAAAGCACGTTAGAGTATTGGTTCTCGCGAGATTGGGATTAGACAAAGTATCTTGAAACCTTAAACGTTTGTTTGCTGCAAACTCTACAGTTAGAGATCAAATTCTATATTGTAGAGTTTGAACACATTAACCAATGGCTCTTCCCACCCAAGACTCTCTTTCAAAGAGTCTACAATTGGTCTCACTTGTTCTGTTGAGACGTTGATTTCAATTTTAAGTAACTTGTAGTTTTCGACCTTACCTTTAGAACCAAATACTGGATTTGAGCCCTCTAATGCTCGATGAGACCCCGTAACCGAACCAATTGCCCAGCAATGGTCGTAATTACCAATTTTATCGACTCCAGATTCATGTAGTACATTTTGTACTAACATCTGCTGCTCTGGATTACAGAATATTTCTAGTTTATACATTTTCGATAATACTCGTTATATACCGATTGCAGCTAACGCTTTCTATACGGCGATTGTCCGTATTCCATGGCGAAATAATGCCTTCTTTCTTTTTAATCTTCAACGATAAATCAATAAGATAGTAACCATTAAAACTGGTTGGAGTGTTCTGTACCGTATAGTTTTGACAATTGCTAGTTTCAGATAATTTTTAGTAGGGGAAACGCATATCCCTAGATTCTGTAGAGCACTTGAACTAAGTTGTTTCGGGGCAAAAGCGTTCCAGTGACTTTGCTAAATTAGCAATTAATTAGCTTGGGTATGAAAAATTCGCTTAATAAAGCGTTTAGTCTAAGTGGTATAGATTATTGGTTAGGAGATTGTTCTCGACATGCTGTAAAACCTATCATCAGCGTTATCAATCACAAAACCAACCCTTTCATAGAGATGAAAAGCTGGGCTGATTTTAAATACACGTAACTTAAGTCGATTAGCGCCTGATTCAATGGCTAACCTTTCACATTCAGACAGTGCTAACGCACCAATGCCTTTATTTTGGTATCTCTCGCTGACTTGCAAGTCACGAACATAACAACCTTCGTTATCAAAGGTTAAACGAATTGCTCCAACTACCTCACCATTGACCAGGATATCGAAATTGGCTAAATCTTGAATTTGGTCTTCGATTTTTGAGCAATCCCAATCAACAGAATAATGCTCGTAGTATGAGCGCATATTTACATAAGTAATCTCAGCCGAAAATGCTAAATCTTCTGTTTTTTGATACGAAACCATTAAACCTCCTAACGCTTATTAGATGACAAGTTGTCGTCTTTCATCCTTCGATAATGCAATGGTTTTTATACTAACTCAATTGATAATCAATAAATTATGACACATTAAGGGAAGTTAGACTGCAAGATATCGGCTATGACGGGAATGAACAGTTATCAACTCAATCGAATAAGCATTAGTAGGGCAATGCACGCACTCTGATTCTTTAGAGTATTTAATCTAAGTGATTTTGGGGCAAAAACGAGTTTGAAACTGCTAACCCAGCAGCTCTTTCAGATAGCTATTCCGCTTATGAGAGTGACTAGGTGCCTCGGTGATCTGCTTCATGTCATCACTACTACCAACGATATGGATTTCACTTTCAGCTCTCGTGATTGCCGTATAGAGCCATGCTCTATCTACTATTCTTCCGTCTTGCAGAGCGATGATGATGCGTGGAAACTGTGACCCTTGAGCTTTATGTAGGGTGATTGCATAACCCAACTCTATGCAGTCGAGAACGGATTGTGTTATCTCGACCTTTTCACCTGTATCTAGCGTCACTTCACCGTAACTATCACCAGAAGGTTTGACGTTGGTTAATGTGCCAAGTGAGCCGTTCTGAATGCTTTTGTCGTAATGATTCTGAGTAAATAACACCGCATCATTCATGCGAAGGGGCAAAAAGAACTTATCACCATTGATTTCGAACTCAAGGCTAGTGCTATCTGGGTTAACGGCTTGTTGGGTGAGTTTATTGATTTCTGATACGAGTGCCTTGGTTGGAGCCATGACACGACTGCTTTCAGGAGATTCTTGGTAAAGCTCACAACAGACTTTGGCAATGTCTGTTTTACTGGTTTCGTGAAAGCGTATTGCACCTGTACTTAATTGCTCAGGCGTCACACCTTGATTAATGAGCTTTGAGTATTCGGGGATACCCGTTGAACCTTCCTGTCTCTTAACGATGTCTAGCATCGTATTCGCCACCGTTTTTGCTTCAACGATGTCTGCCAACACCTTGCCGCAGCCGATGGGTGGAAGTTGATCGGGGTCGCCAG
>NZ_JAKEUQ010000042.1 GCF_022397955.1 Vibrio sp. Isolate32
CGCTCAATGTCCTCAAAGAAGATAAACAGTGTTATATGTGGCTCTACTGCTCGGGCGCAGACTCGCCCGACGCTGCACTGCCGAATGTAAAGAATATCGCCTTGTACGACTATCAAAACAGTCGCGCGAGGGCATGCCCTGTTGCCTTCTTGGGGGATTACAGTGGTTATCTGCAAACCGATGGCTATGGTGCCTATGATGGTCTTCACCAGGTAACCAATGTTGGCTGCTTGGCGCATGCACGACGTAAGTTCATGGATGCTAAGAAGCTTCAAGGTAAAGGCAAGTCAGGCAAAGCAGATAAAGCGCTGGCTAAAATCCAGAAGCTCTATGGGATAGAATCCCGCTTAAAAGGTGCGACTGTCGAAACACGAAAAGCAGAACGTCAACAGCATGCCAAGCCGATATTGGATGAGCTGTACGACTGGATGACGTCTCAACAAGTAATAAGCTCTAGTCCATTAGGAAAAGCGATTAAGTATACGCTCGGCCAATGGCCGAAACTCATCCGCTATATTGATGACGGTCATTTATCTATCGATAATAATCGTGCTGAACGCGCCATTAAACCGCTGGTCATTGGCAGAAAAAATTGGTTATTCTCGAACACACCAAATGGTGCTGATGCGAGCGCGATGCTTTACAGCATCGTCGAGACTGCGAAAGCCAACGGCCTTATCCTCTACGACTACATGGTCAAGTGCATGAAAGAGCTCGCGAAAGCTGAGCCTGATATTGATGCGCTCTTACCTTGGAACTTCAAACATTAACAACATCGCCCCGTGGGTTCATGGGGCGCATACCNAAAAGCAGAACGTCAACAGCATGCAAAGCCGATACTGGATGAGCTGTACGACTGGATGACGTCTCAACAAGTAATAAGCTCTAGTCCATTAGGAAAAGCGCTTAAGTATACGCTCGGCCAATGGCCGAAACTTATCCGCTATATCGATGACGGTCATTTATCTATCGATAATAATCGTGCTGAACGCGCCATTAAACCGCTGGTCATTGGCAGAAAAAATTGGTTATTCTCGAACACACCAAATGGTGCTGATGCGAGCGCGATGCTTTACAGCATCGTCGAGACTGCGAAAGCCAACGGCCTTATCCTCTACGACTACATGGTCAAGTGCATGAAAGAGCTCGCGAAAGCTGAGCCTGATATTGATGCGCTCTTACCTTGGAACTTCAAACATTAACAACATCGCCCCGTGGGTTCATGGGGCGCATACCAACCATGGGAGATTTTGGTCGACAGTGTTGGATGAACGGCATCGATAAAAACTATCGACTCATCCTCGCCGCAACTTGCCTTTAGGGCTTCGTAAGCTGCGATGAAGGCTTGCTACTTTGTTTCATCAAACTTGTGTGGAATACCTTTTGGTTGCTTGTAGCTCAACCCATTGTGATGAAGCCATTTATTCATGCCTGAAACCGTGTAGCTAAGACCAAACTTCTCCTTAACATAAGCGACAATTTGATGAGTGTAGGAATAGGTATGCTCAGTCAAATGTTCGATAAGATGCATGGTTTGAGTCGCTGAAAGTTTGCTTGGGCTGCCCCCATTTTCAGGCTCAAGCTTTTCTGAAAGCATATAATCGCTGAGATGGCGAGCGACAGTCGATTCATGAATACGAAGGGCTTGAGAAATCATAGCCTGCCTCCAACCTTCAGAGGCAAGTAACACCGCTTTAATGCGATCGCATACTCGACTATCACGAGTATATATGATCAAAGCTAAATGTGATCGTCAAATCGATCGTGATTTTGATTGAATAACGCCCTACGCTCTCCCCCTGGAAGTAGGGGTAAGTAGAATTTCATTCTCGGCACATTCTATCTACTGCCAAGCTATCTATTTTAAAATTATCTCGCTTTAATTTTATTGCTAACTTTATCCTTGCGCCCCACCATACTTGTTAGGAAACAAATACTTAGCGACATAAAACTCAAAAATTTACTTTTTAAATTTCCTACGACCTGAAGACACAATAACAAAGCTTAAACCTCTACCTCATAATAAAAATTAGGCAGCTCAATTGTGCAGGGTCTTAAAATGGCAAGAATAACGTTTAATCGGGTCTATAGTTTAATAAGGGGTAATTCGACGCCAACATAAAAAGAGAAATTTATATGTTCCTACAATCAATAAGTAATTTTAGAGGGATTACCATCATTCTAATCGTCATGGGACATTCGTATACTTACGGACTATCGAGCACTGATGAGATTGGAAATATTCTAAAAAACATAATAACTGGAGGTACATCGCTCTTCGTTTTTATATCAGGTTATATGTTTTACCACGTCTTCTACAGTCGCTATGGCTACAGTAAATTCGTTCTTGGGAAATTTAAAAATGTTGGTGTGCCTTACTTGATTCTTGGAAGCATCGCCACCCTCGCTTTCTATTACCTTAATTGGGGTTACTTTAATCCTATTGAGAACATGGTTGATCCGGAAAGTGCATACCGCAATGGTGTATTGTTCGAACAGTCAGATCCAGACATCATCACCGCAATAAAGTATTTGTTTACAGGGCACTTCCTCACTGCCTATTGGTATATCCCCTTTGTTCTTTTGTGCTTTTTATCTGCTCCTATGCACATGCGTTTTATCAAATTAGCGCCTAGGTCACAGCTTACGGTTATTTGTTTACTTTCGATACTGTCTTTGTTCGTTCATCGAGCGATTGAAGGGACTAACCCACTCCAGTCTCTGGTGTATTTTACGCCAATATATTTGATAGGGATTAGCGTGTGTATGAATAAAGATAAGGTCACTGATTGCTTAAATAGTAAGACACTACTTCTGTTGCTATTTATCGTTGTCATGCTGTCTATTTATCAAAATTACACTGGTATCAATGGTAATTCACACAAGCCATTTTTTGAATACGATGGGATAGATGTTGTTTTTATTCAAAAGGTTGCCCTCATCTTTTTTCTGTATGGAACTCTTGAAAAATTGAGTTTTAAATCCAAATATTTAGACACTATTTCAGATACAAGCTTTGCGATTTTTTTCATCCACCCGTGGTTGCTATTGACCCTCGAAATCGCAGACGCTAAATATTTTGGTGGCACTTTAAAAAGCGACTTTAACATGACTCTCTACATAGGAATCTGCAGTGGAATTGTAGTCACATCCGTTTTGTGTGCGAAAATAATGAAGATGGTATTTCGAGGTAGCAAAAAAACAAGATACCTAATCGGGTATTAAATGAGCACACAATAGGCACCATATGCTTCTAGACGATACCTTTGAATGAAGTCATTTGTACTAGCTTGTTGTGGTTAAAATGCCGTATGGTACAAACGATAAAATGATAAATACTTACGGACTTGCCACAGAGGCTCTCCATTTTACACGAAAAGACTTACTATGAATTTTGAAATCAATGCACTGAAACACCACCAACTGGTCGAAGATGGTCAATTAGAAGGATGTTACATTCATCAGCCTGTACAGGGCAGCCTGCCAGATGATAAAGCGGTTTTAGCAGAGCGCCATGCGCTGGAAAATCTGGGATACAAGGTAGTGCAAGTTAAAGTGAAAGGCGGAACAACAACGTTTGCCGAAGCGATGCAAAAGTTCGCCAAGAAAACAGGTCATCAAACCAAGGACTAAGAAATTGGTTGAGATAAGCACCCTGCCAGTTATTAAGCCGGCAGGGTGTTTTTTATTTACTGACTCAGCTGCCGAAACTTCGGCAAACTCTTCACAAACCTCTGGTGTACATCCATATAGGTTTGCATATAGATTTCATCGATACTGTCACCACTCAGGAAGCTCGACGAGAAATCGACGTGCTTACGGTCAATCGACAATTTAGCGGCCTCGACAATATGAGCAATGAACATTCTAGGATCTTCTAAACCAATAGAGATACGCATTGTAGTCGGTTTGATGCCTGCTTCATTGAGCGCTTCATCGCTGAGTTCTGAATGCGTAGTCAGTGCTGGACACAACGCCACCGTGTTGGTTTGCCCTAAGCTCACTTGCATACCGATTGCGGGTTCAAGCATGTCGAAGAACTGTTTAAACCCATCACAATTGATAGGCGCACGCTCGCCGTTACCTTCCAAGTCGATAGTGAATAGTGCAGCAGGTAATCCTAAATGCATGTTGTTCTGGCAGTGCTCATAGTTATCACTGTTTGGTAAAGCTGGGCACGAGACATTGATGTCTGGGTGAGCATCAAAGATCTTCGCCAGAGTTAGAGTATTAATCGTTTTTTGCACCACACGCATCTCATAGGTTTTCATGCCATTGAGCACTTCAAACGCTTTGTCTGCATCTAAGAATGCGCCTTTAATGTAATACACATTCCAAAACAAGGTTTCGTTCCATGGGATTGTGGTCTCATTGCCGTTAGGTTTGATGAAAGAGACCTCTTCTCCTTTTGGCACAAACATAGTCTCGTTACGCCCAATCACAACCCCAGCAGTTGTGGTGCCAGCACCCGCCAGTTCTTTGGTGTAGGAGTGAATCACATAATCTGGCCTTTCCATCACATCACCACGTTTCAGTACTGGATGTAATAAAGGCGTGCCCACTGTCGAGTCAACAATCACATCCCAACCACGAGAGTGACCAACTTTGCTGATACTAGCAACATCCAACACGTACCCATGCGGGTTACACGGTGACTCTAGGTAAACGTAGATTTTCTTACCGGAAGTGAGACGATCTGCGTATTTATCGGCGACCTCATCTAAGCGAGTCGCAAACTCATCACCGGAGTAACCATCGACCCACTCTACCGCGATATTCAGATTCGACGGCTTGCCAAACCAATCTTCCAACAGCTGGTAAGAACCGCCGTAGATGTTGCGTGAAGCCAATACAATGTCCTCATGCCCAAGCAAGTGACTCAACAACCCATCAATGGCCGCCATGCCGGAGTTAAAGTTCCATGCGAGGTACTCATTGGCTCTTGAGCCGGCCTCTAGATCAACCATGTGGTTCGCCAGTGAAATTGATGTCGGGTTGAGAAGTCGAGAATAGATATCGTGCAGTGGCTCTTTACCGTTGAATGCGTCTTCAATCCATTCCGTACACGCAAACAAATAAGTCGCGGTACGCGTAATCACAGGGCTCGCGGCGAATATAGCGGCGACATTATCGAAGATAGGATACGCGCCTTTCGAGGCAAAGTTACCATTATTGGTGGCAATTGATTGGTAGGTGGCGCGCATTGGGTTTTGTAGGTTGTCGAGGATCTTAGCGATCTGGAATGACAAGAAGCGTTTCGCATTAAACCAAGCGATTCGGTCACTCTTGTCGAGTTCTGAGAGTCCATTAACCGTCAACGCCCAAAGGTCGTGTGTCTTAGTATTGGCTTTGTACAGTGTCGTCGCCAATTCAATCAGTGTGATGCCATAATCACTTTTTGGGTCGATACCAAAATGCTTGGCTTGCTCAATGGCAAGGGCTTCTGCTTGTTCGTGTTTGGTTGTTTTACGCAGCGGACTAAGTTGAGTTGAAGTATTCATAGTTCCTAAGTCATTCCATGTTTATTGTCCCTCTTTTAACTTTAGTTTTGCGCAGATGTTAAAAATTGCTATTTGGGAGCTAAGACATACACTTTGAGCAATAATATTGCCAAACCAAATTCAATATTGATGGAATATGCCAATGGACGAGATCGACAAGAAAATACTGGCTGAACTGCAAAACAACGCTCGGCTGACTAATCAAGAGCTGGCAGATCGAGTCGCACTATCGCCCTCCCCATGTTTGCGTCGAGTTCGAGCATTAGAAAAACAAGGGGTTATTCGTGGCTATCACGCTAGGGTTGACCAAGAAGCCTGTGGCCTACCGCTTAATGTGTTTGTGTTGGTCAAACTTGAAAAACCGACAGAAGAAAACATGCGAGACTTTGAGCGGCACATTGAAATAATTGATGAGGTGTTAGAGTGCTTTTTGATGACAGGCAATCACGATTACCTATTGCATGTGGTAAGCGAATCGCTCAAAAGCTATGAACAATTCATCCGCAAACAATTAACCCGCCTACCCAATATCGCCTCTATTGAATCAAGCTTCGCGTTTGGGCAGGTAAAGACAAAGGCCAAGCTGCCTATAAGGTAGATATTCCCCGGTGCATGCAGGGGGTACTGACTGTTACAACTCCATGCGGAGTTAACCATTCATCCGAGGGTTTCTGTATCCATAGAATAAACAAGACCATAAACAAGATATTTATCCTATATTTTTATATAGCCCCGAAAAATAATCTGGAAAATATTTAAGTATGACCAAGCTATCTTCAATAAGCCCCAAAGTGTTGATTGTACTCTTTCTTTTGCTCACGTCTTTGACGTACGGTGGCATCTCACTTTATGTGCTATCGAATCACAGTCAATCGACCGTAAAAAAATTGCAACGTGGTAACAGTAGCTTTGAGCTTGAGTCTGCCAAAATTTTTATGGAGAAATACCTCGAGGTTGCAGAAGACCGTATTATTTTGGCTTCTCAGCACCAAGGAGTTATCGACGCAGTATCGAGCTCAAATATAGAGCGCCTCTCATTTCACCTAGAAAGATTCAAAGGCCAGAACCAATCGATGCAATTTGCAGTGCGGGATCGAACTGGCCAGTTGCTGTTTGAGGATACATTTCGTCATCCGGCCTCAAAGCAAGAGCAAGCTATCTTTGATGCGATAGCGAGTGAAGAAGTCGATGACCACATCTTGTACCTTTTGCACGATGACACCAATCATATCTGTATCAAATTATTTATTCCCCTGCATCAAGTCGGTGATTTTACAGGAGTTTTATATGGTGAAACGGCTGTTGATTATAATGAGTTTTTTGGCACGTTTGTCACAAATAGAGAGCGTTGGTATGAACTTAGTCAAGTAAGCTTCCCGATCGCTTCTCTTATTAAAGCAAATGACCTAAATAACGTTAATTCACACACATCAGTTGAGAATAAATACAATGAAGAAGACTGGTTATTGACTCAAACAGCATTGAACAGAGGAGACTTGGTGTTAACCCAGGGGGTAAGCCGCTCTTTTGTTACTGATCAGCTATTCAGCTTGCAAAAGGAACTATTAAATGGGCTTTTGATTGTTTTAGCGTTCAGCTCTATTTTGGTTTTTTTGATGGGGCAAAAATTATTCGTTAACCCCCACCGAGAATTAGAAGGGTCGAAGAAGCTACTTGAAGATTCGAACAAACGATTAGCAGAACAAGAACGTGAAAGCCACCTTCTTGCAACGGTAGTCAAAACGGCTAGAGATGGCGTTGTTATAACCGATAAGCAAGGGCGCATAGATTGGGTAAACAGTGCCTTTGAGACAATGACAGGCTTTCGCTTAGACTCAGTGAAAGGGCTAAAACCAGGCTCCTTTTTGCAAGGGGAAGACACTTGTCTTGAAACAGCACGCCGGATAGGTTCAGCTGTCCATAAAGGTAATCAAGTTAAAGCTGAAATATTGAATTACGCCATCGACAAAAGGCCCTATTGGGTCGACATTGACATCGTACCTTTGCGTAACGAGGAGGGTGACGTTGAACGTTTTATCGCGATTGAACGCGATATCACGGATTTTAAGAAGCTTGAGTCGAAATTAGAAGAACAAGTAATTAAAGCACACCAAGCGAATGATGCAAAATCACTATTTTTGGCAACAATGAGTCATGAAATTAGAACTCCAATGAACGGCTTGCTTGGTATTCTGCAAATGCTTGTCGACGACTTAGAACATGAAGAGCAGAGAGGGGTGCTCCGATTAGCGCTAGGTTCAGGCGAGCACTTAATCGCTATTCTGAATGATATTTTAGACTTAGCCAAAATAGAAAATGACTGTTTGGAGATTGATCCGCATCCATTCAAAATGTCCGACATTACTAATCCCGTATTGAACACCTATCAAACCTTGTGCTCAGAGAAAGGTATTGGGTTTTCTTTGCTTGATGATAACAATGCCGCCTTTTCATACTTTGGTGATTCCGTTCGAATTCGACAGGTCATTCTTAATTTAGTAGGAAATGCACTCAAATTTACTGAAAGTGGCTCAATCAACGTCACCATCAAACCTCTGGGTAAGTCTGCAATTGAGTTTGCAGTAGAAGATAGCGGTATCGGAATCCCTAATGAGAGGCTGAGTTCAATCTTTAATCAATTTGAACAAGCCGATGTATCGACAACAAGAAATTATGGTGGCACGGGGCTAGGGTTAGCGATTTGTCATAAGCTTGTAACTATGATGAACGGCAAGCTTAATGTGAAAAGTGAACTGGGTATAGGAAGCCACTTCAGCTTTGTTATCGACCTACCAACGGTTGCGTCTGAGGATAAGAACATTTTAACAACGCAAGAAGTCGATCTGACTCCATTTAAGGTTCTAGTGACAGATGACAATAAGATGAACCGTATCATCGCCAACGGATTTTTAGATAAATTAAACATTGAGTGCATTACCTGTGACAATGGTTATGATGCTTTAACACATCTAGAAACGGGTCACTTCAACCTAGCGATTATTGATAACCACATGCCGAAAATGACTGGTTTGGAGACAGTTAGGAAAATACGACAAGCTGGACATGATGACCTTGTTATCTTTGGCTGGACTGCTGATATCATGCAAACATCTACCCAAGCTTTCATAGAGGCTGGCGCAAATGAAGTGTTAACTAAACCGTTGATTAAATCAGATCTTGTCGAAGCACTTTCTCGCTACCTCAACCATATTAAAGCGATAGATAGCGCAAGCTAGTCATCATTTGCTCTGCATTATTAATGTAATGCACATAGCGCTACTTTTACCCTACTTTTTTATAACCTCTAAGCAGCGAACTTAATCCATCACTCTCTTTCTCATTTAAGGTTTACTACGGTCTGTTGATCTTGCTAAATGTTGTTCGAGATACAATCATTTTAGGCGCGGCGAAAAGTACATAGTCTAGGGCGTGTTGATCTTTCGAACTGATTTTTGCAGCGAATTGCTGGGTATTTATACAAGGCAGAAGCGTCGATGTGTAGCTAGCCTACATGAGAAGCCGATAACGTAGTAGAAATGGCCAGCAAACGCTGCCCGAAGGGTTCGAGCTAGGCGCCCCTACCCGAACAAAATTTAACCACGAAAGGTCAACAGACCCTAGAAACTACAATAAGAATGAGGAAGGCGATTTACTTTATCCCAGCCGGACAACTCTATATTGGTCAATGATTTACGCTTCTCATTACACAGTGAAGCGATATTGATAATAGGCAACTGGCTACGAAACTGCGCGGTAAGTATGACCTTTTTATTTTCACTCAGGCTGTCTCGGCATTGCGCCAAAACCGCTTCGGTATCTAGCTGGTGTGCGTTCTCGATAATCTGGATATCAGCGTTCTCTTGATAGCACCCTATCAGCCAAGATACGGCAGCTTCTTCTAAGCTAGTGAGCACGATGACATCTTTTGTTGCCATAAGCTCGTGGAGTTCAAGCTCTTTTAGTTCAGTTTCCATAAATATTCTCATTCAGCAGCAAATACATTAAAGTCGATTGCCCAGTTTAGCCTGTGCTAAATGGTAGCCTCTATCTATCATCTCTTGTGAGCGATCAAACTCTAAGGTGCCACAGACATTACGTGGGATCTCAAGCGTAATATCGGCGGGGTAAGCGGCCAGTTTTTGACGAGCAATGGTCGATTGCATCGCATCAAACGCTTGGTTGGCAATGTCGTAGGCAGCAAAATTAAAGCTCATTTTACTTTTTACACTGCTACCGAGATTATCGATAAAGTGAACAACCTTCTCATGCAGGTTGCTCTCTTTTGTTGGTAGGGAAACCGGTATCGTTTCCTGTTGCAGCAATTCAGGTTCACCACCTAAGTTCACCGCCAGAGTAACGTCTGTATTATCTCCAAAGGTGGGCGCAATCGGTACGGGATTGAGCACTCCGCCATCAATCAGCGCTTCGCCCTTAATAACATGAGGTGTGAAGAACAATGGCAAAGAGATAGAAGCGCGAATGGCATCAAAAAGAGAGCCTGATTGCAGCCAAACCTCTTTTTCATCGGCGACGTTGGCAGCGACAGCGGTATAAGGGATAGGCAGCTCTTCAATTGAAATCTCACCGATCAGTTCACGTAGTGTGTCGATGATCTTGTCCCCTTTGAACATACCACTCGATTGCCATGAAAAGTCCAACATCATAGCCATATCCGATTGGTCGATACTGGTCACCCACTCTTCAAATTCATCCAACTTGCCCGCAGCGTAGACACCACCGATAAGTGCACCAATTGAACAGCCAGAGATGGATTTTATCTGATAGCCATGCTCCATTAACCAACGGATGATTCCAACGTGCACCAAGCCTCTTGCGCCACCACTGCCAAGTACCAATGAGATCGTTTTTGCCATCATATTAATCCTTTAGTTTTAAATTCTATGTGGGCTAACTCGCCGATTTACCAATTTACCAATTCGCAGTTCTCAGTTCTCCGTTCTCAGTTCTCAGCTCACTGAATCACTCTCAGTCCATACGGGTAATGAAGGTTTGCTCGTCATCGACAAAAGCCACGTAATCGCCGTGATAGATAAACACTCTACCTCGCCCTTCAACGATACACGCAAGCTGTGGGTTCAAATCTTCTTCAAGATCTTTACTTTGGTACGTGCCGGTATCAGTGATCACACCGCGGAGTGTCGGCAAAAATCCATAGCTGCGCTTGGCTTGATCAATCAGGCTCAATTCACTGGCGGTCGAGAAGTAAGCTGGGATTGGGCCAGCATCTTCGATAAACATCGTTTTCAGTTCTTCAAAAGCTGTAATCACTAGCCAGTCGATGCCGTTAACATGATGGATAAACATTGTTTATAAATACCTAGATTCTCGATAATTCTAATGCGGAGATTCTATCACTATCAAGTGCATAACGTGGGAGAAATTAAGGGACTACAAATAACCAGACACACACTATCTACAGAGTCTAATACTAGCCAACCTACTCTACGACTAATGTCTAACTAACTGAGTCTATTTGTTTTTTTTGGTTTGGTATAAGGTAATAACAACTAAATGTTAATAAATCTTTAATTATAAGTTGACATGTTGTTTGCGCTTCTGCGTGAGTAAATTACGTTTGTTGGAACAACACACCTCAGAGTGTGAAAGAAAGGAATCAAAATGAGCAGCACTTTAGAGTCGGTACATATACGAACAGATAAGCCTCAAGCCAACGAGGACGAACTCTCCTATGAACAACAACACAAACCAAGCTCAGAGTTTGACTCCCGAGAACAGTATTTAGAACACGAATTACAAATCATGTCGCCTAAGCGCTGGCGTCCAAACTTACCGTTTAAAGATTACCGATTTGAAATAGAAGACACCATCCCAGCGATGGCCGCGACCATTGGTAAAGTGGTTATGGTGGGCGCTATCGCAGCAACCTTTGCTGGAGCGCTCGGGTTAAATGAAGACTTCATTCTAGAAAACGTTCGTTACGAACTCCTTATCGCCTCAGTTTTCATCATCCTTTTCTCTGGCTTCTTACTACCAACCGCTAACCTTGCTGGTACGCATGGTCCACTCATTCCTTTAATCCCTATTGTTGTTGCAGCTGGTGGACACCCAATGGCCTTTGGCTTGCTGATAGGTGCTTTTGGCTTACTCTTGGCCATCAGTAAAGGTGGCAGCATGTTGGCCAACCTCACCAGTAAAGGCGTGTGTGGTGGTTTGTTGCTCTACCTCGGCTTTGTAGGAACCGCTTCCCAAGTTAAAAAGCTGTTCGCTTGGGCTGAGGGAATTGGCATGAGTCATATCGCTTTTGTCGTGATCTTTTGCACCATCATTTTGTACGCGTTATTGGAGCACTTCCGTAAGCGTTGGTTAGCTGTGCCTCTTAGCTGCTTACTGGGTGGTACGATCGCATTTGCTTTGGGTGCACCATTTGCTTTTCACACTGAGCCAGGCTTACCTAACATGAACCCTATGTATTGGTGGGGAGAAGATACAGGTTGGATGCTAGGCCTACCGACGATCGAACACTTCATGGTAGTACTGCCATTCGCGATTCTAGCGGTAGCGATGTGGTCTCCAGATTTCCTAGGGCATCAAGTATTCCAAAAAATCAGCTATCCAGAGCGTACCGAAAAAGTACACATGAATATTGATGACACCATGACCACAGCTTCAATTCGTCAGACGTTCGGTTCTCTGCTTGGTGGTACTAATTTTACGTCTTCATGGGGGACTTATATTGTACCAGCGGCGATTGCTAAACGCCCTATTCCTGCAGGCGCTTTGCTCACAGCTCTGTTCTGTATCATTGCGGCTGTTTGGGGTTACCCGATGGATCTCGCTATCTGGCAACCTGTGCTTTGTGTTGCGCTGATTGTTGGTGTATTCGTTCCGCTGCTAGAAGCTGGAATGGAGATGACGCGTGAGGGCAAAACAACTCAGTCAGCTGCGATTGTTGTGTTCTCATCAGCACTCGTAAATCCGGCATTTGGTTGGTCTATCACTATGCTTCTAGACAACTTAGGCTTAGTCGGTTGTAAAGAACGCAGCAGTGAACTGAGTAAGATGAGCCGCTGGGTACTGCCGGGCGTTATGTTTGTTGTATTAACAAGTGTGATGGCATTGGTTGGCCTTCTACCAGGCATTCCAGCGATTATCCCAAGCTTTCGTTAAGCTCGATTGATACTAAACTTCAATACAAAGGCCTCGCACACGCGAGGCCTTTGTTTTTCTATCAACGATTCCAACCACCCTACTTACTGACTTCACCGCTTTTATAAACGTTGTGTTGAACTGCTCAGGTTGCTCAAGCATTGAGAAGTGACCTGAGTCTTCAATGTAGTATATGCTGTAGTTTTTAATGTCTTTATCGCTCACTTCTTGACTAGCTGGCTAGAGACTCAAAAGCTACCAGCAGTTAATCCGTAATCAATTAACTCAGCTACCCGATATAACCGCTAATAAATCTAATTTCGACTCTGAATAGCTCTCTACGTCATGCAATGCAAAATATTGAAAGTGTAAATAACAATCCTAACACTTACAGAAAATGTAAACCGCCCCCTAACTAGAGTAAATAATCTATTGAGGACTCCCAACACTCAATGTTAACGTAGCTCCAACAATTCAAACAAATAAGTAACAAACGAACCATGAAGGCTTGCGATGAAAAAACGAACAATTGGTATCATTGGCATTGGTCCTCGCGGACTAAGCGTATTAGAGCGAATAGTAGCTCTATCGATAGACACTCCCTACCAACCATTGGAGATCAAAATTTTTGACCCAAACCTTCCAGGTTCGGGATGCCATGATGTCAAACAACCGAATCATTTGCTTGTCAATACTGTTAGTTCTCAAATTACAATGTTCGCCGACGAGAGTGTTAGTGAAGCTAGAAATGTGATTACAGGGCCTACTTTCTACCAATGGTTATGTGAAAGGCCACGAGATGAGTTGAGTCCAAAAGCAATATTACCGAACGAATACTACTCCCGTTCTCTTTTTGGTGAATATCTTAACTGGGTATTTCACTATCTTGTTGATATCTCAGCCCCTCACATAACGATAGACTATTTACCTCATGAAGTTGTTGATATCGATAAGTTAGATGACGATTCCTGGAATTTACGAGATGACCGAGATGTCCTCACTAATGTTGAATATATTTACTTAACAACAGGGCATACAAAACCCAAACATCTCAAGCTTGATACTGCACAAGAAATTACCAATCCATACCCAGTGAAAGATAAGCTAAAGCATGTATCTTCAGAGCAAACAGTTGCCCTCCAAGGCCTTGGGCTGACAGCTTGCGATATTTTGGCAGAGCTATCTATTGGGCGTGGTGGTAAGTTCATCCGAACTCAAAGAGGTAACCTAGAATATTCACCTTCAGGAAATGAACCAAAGATAATAGCGTATTCACGTACTGGCCTCCCTTTATCAGGTAGAGCTGAAAACCAAAAAGGAACATCTAAACAATACCATGCTAGATTCCTAACACCTTCAAAGGTTGCAAAACTTAGAGAGATGGGCTCGATCAACTTTATCAAGGATGTACTTCCTTTACTGATAAAAGACATGGAGTATGCTTACTACGAGAGCTACCTTAGCGATAAGAAAGGACTCATAGCCGCACAAAAATTCTGCAACCAATTCCTATATTCAAATCTGAATGAACAAAAAATTTTAGTTGCTAAAACAATTCCTATTGAAGATAGATTCAGTTGGGAAAAACTCGCTGCACCGATTCCCAGCTACGCACTTAAATCTCCAGAAGTTTATATCGCTTGGCTGATAGATCACCTTGAAGACGACATAAAAGAAGCAAAAAAAGGAAACATAAGCAGCCCAATAAAGTCTGCTAGCGATGTGTTACGCGACTTAAGAGACATAATTCGAGACGCTATCGACTTTAAAGGCCTTACCGAAGAGTCACATCGTTGGGTTGACTCTGTGTTTATTCCTTTAATGAACCGAATTGCTGTAGGCCCACCAAAGGAAAGAATTGAAGAGATGGTTGCTTTGCTGAAAAGCGGTGTGCTCAAGCTAAATCTCGGCCCCTCGCCAGAAGTGATGAGCTGTTCAAGTACTCATTTGATCACACTCAAATCAACGGTATGGCCTGAACTACAAGAGCAAGCCGACATAAAGATTCATGCAAAAGTGTCTATGCACAGCCCAAAGGACGATGGGACACAGCTCTGGGAAAACCTTCTAGCTAAACAATATGCAAGACTGTACTTCAATGGTGACTACCACCCTGGTGGCATTGATGTAACGCCGAACATGAATGTGATCAATGCCAACGGTATGGAGCAAATTAACATTTGGGCATTAGGCATGCCTACAGAAGGCAATAAATTTTACACCTTCATAGTGCCTAGGCCTGGTGTTAATTCTACGGCAATCGTCGATGCTGGTAGAGCTGTCAATACATTGTTTAAACAGTTGTCTGGAACCCAAACTGAAGGTAAAGAATATGCCACATAATAAACTATTAAACCGCAGCACCTTCGCTGGGCTCGCAGCAACACTAGTTGGGAATGGTATTGGCCGCTTTGCCTACATAGCATTAATGCCTGTGCTCATTCAAAGTGGGTGGTTATCAAGCGAAGATGCCTCCATACTCGGCGCAGCTACACTGATTGGCTATATTTTCGGAGCACCTGCTTCGAGCTTTTTACAAAGATATTATTCAACAGGCACACTCATACGTGCCTCTTTATTGCTAAGTAGCTTCAGTTATCTTGGTTGTGCCTTAAAGTCTGCCCCCTTTGAATGGTTTTTAACACTTAGAACTATTGCTGGTGTAACCGGTGCGATACTCATGGTACTCGCTCCCCCTGTGATCACCAGCCTTCACCCGCAAGAAATGAAAGCAAGAATCAGTGGCGTCGTGTTTTCAGGCATCGGTATTGGCGCGATGATTTCAGGAACCATCATACCTTTACTTATCTACCAAAGCGTTGAGAGTGCATGGTTAGGTATGGGAGCGATCGCTTTCGTTGCAACTGTCCTGACGTGGAACGCTTGGTCTCTTGAGGTTAAGCCAAACCATTGTGATAAAAGTCCATCGACGTTTGATGCCTTATCTAAGAATGAGCGTATCAGTGTTAGCTGTGTACTGTTAGCCTATACCTTCAACGCTATTGGCTATCTGCCTCATACTCTTTTCTGGGTCGACTATATTGTTCGAGAGCTAAAAATGAGTTTTGCGAGCGGTGGGTTTTATTGGGCTGTTTTTGGTATAGGAGCAGCGATTGGACCAATAGTAACCGGTATATTAGGTGATAAGTTTGGACTTAAAAAAGCACTATTAGCGGCGTTTACTTGCAAAACTGCCGGGGTTGCTCTTCCACTCTTAAGCACCAGTGAAACAGCACTTTTTGCTTCATCTTTGTTGGTCGGTATGTTTACGCCGGGCACCGTAACACTGGTATCAACCTACACCCTAGAAATCGTTGGGACACAACTCCATACGAAATCTTGGGGAGCAATGACAATGGCGTTTGCTATATCGCAAGGAATAGTCGGCTTCGTTATGGCTCACTACGCCCCTCAACTCACCAGTTATAACCTGTTATTTATGATCAGCGCGAGTGCACTGATTTTGTCGATACTCTGCATCGCATTTACATCAACCAAACAGCAGACATTAAACACTGCTCAAACAAGTTCTTAGCAAAGGAATCGCTCATGAAACTGTATTTAAACGACACCTCGCCATTCTCCAGGGCAGTGCTGGCAACGGCCTATTTATGTGATGCTCCAATGGTTCTTGAATGGGTCGACCCGTGGCAAACACCGAGCACATTGGTCGCAGTTAATCCATTTAGTACCATTCCTGTTCTAGAAACCAGTGATGGGGTTGCACTGACCGAGAGCTTAACGATCTGCGAGTTCCTCATGCAAGCATACCCAACAGAAAAGCTAGCAGCGACCAAGGCTAGCGACACTCAACGCATGTCGTTATTGGGAGTAAGTAAAACGTTGATGGAAGTAGCATTTCGATGCGCTGCATTGAGCCGCTTCGAAGCTGAGCAAAACGTGCTAACGATTAGGGGAAAGGAAGGTATTGAAAGAAGCGTTAAAGGGCTTATCAGGCAGTTGAAAAGCAATGATGATTTGCTCAAACCTGACTTCTCAACATTGTACCTACACATCGCATTAGATTACGTCTTATTCAGGCATGCTAATTTGCTTTCAGCAGAAGAGTGCGACATCCTCACGACTGCCTTACACAGTTCGCCTTTTAAAGACACATTGGCAACACTTAGCCTAGAGTCGCTTTCAAAAAAGCTTAACTATTGCGAATACAAAAATTCCTGATCGCTTTGAACTGCGTTGTGTTGAACAAGACTAACAAGGCCTCGCACACGCGAGGCCTTGGTTTTATCCATAGAATGATTACAACGGCCCTACTTCACTGACTTCACCGCTTTCATCAAGGTCGTGTCTGACCGGCTCTAGTAAACCAAAACCTCCCCCTCTAGCTCCCCCTCAAATGGAGTTCACCGGTCTCTTTAGATATACGAACGAGGGGGAGAACATTCTTTGTCGCTGGGCATTAGTTTTCTTTCTATTCATTTAGCCAGGATCCTATCGATGATAAAAATCAACTAATCCCCAAGCACATTGAGTAATGTACATGAAATATAAAAAGTTATCCGTAAACCCTAATTAAGACCTTAGAGTAATGCTTCTTCCATGTCATATGTGAATCAGCAAACGAAGTGCAATTGATATTAACGACTTTTTTGGCATCCGTTCTGATAGGGTTATAACCCGCAGGGCTACTTAAACCTAAATTTGCGCCTTGATATAAATATTTAAGAACATAGTCATTACGGCTGTAACAATTATATATTTTACCATCGACAGCATTTGATGCAGCTAACCACATTTTATCACTATCATCTCTAGAGACTGCTGCTCCCAACAGAATAACATCATCAACAAACCGCTCCCTTTTTGAAGACAAAGCATTAAGAGCATAAAAAATAACTCTACAACCGAGAGAGTGACCAACAAGCCTAAATTTCTTACCTTCACACCTTGCTATTATGTCTGCGAGCAATGCCCCCGTGTTTTCTGCATATTTCATTGCCGTATGCCATGGGTTTGTAACTACGTCACTTAAGATTAGTGCAGGAGCTAAAGGACCTAATTTTTTAGCTAACTCTTTTCCACCTTTTTGGGCTGCTTGGAACATTGCTTGCTGCCCAGCTTGTTTTGCTGCACCTTTACCTAAAGCGCCTCCTATCTTTAACATCGTCTTAGATCGCCATGCCACCCCATGCAGAGTATCATTTGGGTAGTATTTCCGATGTTCTTCCTTCCAGTCCGAAAAAGTTAGTTCATTCTCTTGGGTGAATCCGTTAACAAATATCGTTATAACGTCATCAGAACCTTTGTCGACGGTATGAATATTGAAGCTCTTATCTTCTTTTAGATAGTTATGCGACACAACAGCCCCAAGGGTTCCCCCAAGAGCTATACCTGCTGCAGATATCACTGCCGTACCGGTTGCTACAGATCCACCGAGAGCAGCTAAAGAAGCAGAAGTTAAAGCTGCACCATTTAATGTTGCTATGGCAGTACCAGTACCGGCTGTTCCTAATAATCCCATCTTCCCTAGAGCAGCTGCAATTGGGGCTGATGCAGTACCGCCACTGAAAACAGTAGCTGCAATCGCAGCAGCGGCACCAGCGGTAGTACCTGCATAAATGCCAGCTTTTACATAATTGGTTTTAGTCTCACCAAAAATACTTTTGAAGTTCGAAATGTCATCCAACTTTTCATTAAGCTTTGAGAATGGTGGGATACTCCCATCATGCTGCGCACAAAACTCTTCATTCCAGCCTGCGAATATTTTTTTCATCTCTCCTTTAATATCAAGTAGACCGTTTTTTTCGAGGTCTTCGATTATTTTTTGATTAAGTGCTCCTTTTGCCATTTCTCTGCATTTCAAGGCTCTACACTCTAACGAGTGGTTTAAGCAATTCGAACACTTATACACGTTACGATGAATGAGATTCTTTTCATTCAGCGTGTGAGTTGTTTTCTGATAACAATGGGAACAGTAAGAAGTAAGGGCGGACATAGCGATCACTTAAAGTAAATAAGACTTCTACATTATACAGAATAGTATTCCAAATTAAAGCGCTCGTGTTCAAGAACTTCATAAGTTCAACTGTATCCATGACTTTATATCTGAGATGTCAAACTCATTGTAAGAACTCCCCTAAAACCTTAGATAAAACAAAAAGGCCTCGCACACGTGAGGCCTTAGTTTTATCTATAGAATGATTACAACCGCCCTACTTCACTAATTTCACCGCTTTCATCAAGGTTGCGTTGAACTGCTGCGGTTGCTCTAGCATTGGGAAGTGGCCTGAGCCTTCAATGTAGTAAATACGGTAATCCTTGATGTGTTTCTTGTTCGCTTCTGAGTCCGTTGGCCATAGGCGAGCGTTAACCAATATTACTGGCACATTCACGTTCTCATACACGCGGTGAGCTTCGCCTGTCACGTATTGTCCTAGATAATGACGGAACTGGTTTATCGCGATAGCTGGCGGTGCTGATGTCATGTCTTGCGTTACCCAGTAAAGTAAATCTGCGTCTACGTCTTTTGGTAGCGAGTCTTTCACGAACATAGTGATGCCCGCTTGGAAGTCTGCTTCAAACGGTTTGGTCATTGCATCTAAGTCGCTTTGTGATACCGCAAGTGCGACATTTTGAGATGTGTCGACACCAATAATGCCCTTCACTCTTTTTGGCATTAGTCTAGCGGCTTCTGCAATAACACCACCAGCCATGGAATGCCCGACTAAAATGACGGATTCGAGTTGCTCTTTGTCGATGACGGCTTTGATGTCTTCAGCGAACGCAACCATGGTGTACTCTTCACGATTGAACGATGAGTTACCGTGCCCTGCTAAGTTCATAGTGATCACTTGGTACTGCTTTGAAAACTCACTCACTTGGTTTTACCAAAGCCTGCTGTCTAAGCTCCAACCGTGAATGAAGATCAGCGCTGTATCCCCACTCCCACTTTTGCCATACGCAATTTGCTCACCATCGTGAGATATCGCAATACCGTACTCAACCGTTGAATCATGAGCCATGGCATTAAAGCTACCAAGTGCCATGAATACCAAGAGTGCGATGTTTAAAATTAAACGTTTCATAGTGTCTATCTACTTACTTTAGAAGGAACACAGAAAGCGCCCCTCTCAATCAATAGAGCTACTATAAAGTGTGAAGTTGTAGACGGGTCAACAAAGAATATGGGTATAGCAAAAATTAAGCACAGAACTAAGAAACTAAAAGTGAAATATGAAGCCACCAAACCAGTACTGACAATTAAGTCATTAAGGTTTGATGTTTTTATATATAAAAGATGAACTTATCGAGATCGATCAACTTTGAACCAAATTAAATATGGCACTATCTGCTTAATTTGAAATTAACCAAGCGGTTCAAAAATATGGTAGAAACTGTTCACAATCCAGATCAGTATATGTACGACTTCCGCCACCTCATTACTCACAGCAGGAAAAAAATCGGTATCTTAATTGGAGCTGGGGCTCCAGTAAGTATAAACGTCGGGGACGAAAGCAACTGGAAGTCTCTCATTCCTGATATCAAAGGCCTAACAGAGATAGTCGAAAGTAACTTAGAAGCAGAAAACAAAACAGCATTTGACTCCCTAGTTGCCGAGTTAGGTGACAAAAATATTGAACTAATTCTATCGAGAGTTCGTGCATTAGCCGCAGTTATTGGCAGCACAAAAATTCATGGTTTGGATAGCGTCGGTTATGAAAAATTGTCAGTCATAATCTGCCAAGTTATTAAAGAGGTTGTTAGCCAAGGATTACCAGAACAAGAAAACCCTTACAGTCACTTAATTTCGTGGGTTAATGGGATTAATAGAGATTACGCAGTAGAGCTTTTCACTACCAACTATGACCTATTACTAGAAGAAGCCATGGAACGTTCTCGTACCCCTTATTTTGATGGTTTTACAGGGTCAAAATCTGCTTTTTTCGATCCTTCGACTATTTCGAGTAATGATCTACCTTCTAGGTGGATTAGGCTATGGAAACTTCACGGCTCTATTAACTGGTCACGAAACCCAAAAGGCGAAGTGATTCGCCTTCAAGGTGAAGAAGATGGGAGTATGGTTTATCCATCTCATATTAAATATGATCAAACTCAAGCAGCACCTTTTTCCTCAATGTTTGAGAGATTGAAACGCTTCCTCCTTGAACCAGATTCTTTGTTGATAACAACTGGCTTTTCATTTGCGGACGCACACATTACCGCTAAGTTAGACGAATGTTTATCTGAAAACCCTTCCTCTGCAGTTATAGCCCTACAATATCAAAACTTAGCGAGTGAAGAACCTGCCGTAAAAGTAGGTCTAAAGAGACCTAACTTAAGCATTTATTGCCGTGACGGTGCTGTTATAAATGGAGTGAAAGCTAAGTGGAAGATCGGTGAACTACCCAGCAAAAATTGGAGGGTAATTAGAGATGAATATTGGGAAGATAGTCAATTTACCTTAGGCGACTATGTATCCTTAGCTCGATTCTTAGCGGGATCTGGCGGAGGTAAATCATTATCCTTACAAGAAGAGGAAGAGCTCAATGAATAGTAAGCCAACCTACCTCGGTAAGGTAATATCTGTTTATGGCTCATCTGTGAGTATTGAGCTCACTCCAAATGTGAGATCGGGACTTCTGATGATTGAAGGAAAGGCTCATAGAATAGGTCAAGTAGGTAGTTTTGTACGAATTCCTCAAGGATACAATAGTTTATTTGGATTAATTTCTGAAACTAATGACACTAGCCCAAATCCAGATTTACATCATGTATCTTCCGAGCGAAGGCTCATAAAAGTGGAGCTAATTGGGGAGTCTGTTGGATCAGATTTTGAACGGGGTATTTCTCAATATCCTGCAATTTACGATGAGGCACACCTAGTAACAGAAAGTGATTTGAGGACTATCTACGGCCATAACGAACTTGGTCAAGTAAATATCGGTAAGCTTTCAACTTCAGATAGCATAGATGTAAGCATTGATTTAGATAAGTTGATCAATAGACATTCTGCAATATTAGGTTCTACAGGCTCAGGAAAATCAACAAGCGTCGCTAGTCTTTTAAGGTCAATAGTAAACAAGCCTGACGGGCAGTTACAAACACCTTCATCTAGAATAATCCTGTTTGACCTCCATGGAGAGTACTCCTCTGCTTTAAGTGAAATATCTGAAGTATTTTCAGTTATGCCATCAGATGGCGAGAATAGCTTAATTATTCCATATTGGTGTGTTAATCCGGAACGACTTATTGAGTTCTTGTGTGGTCAGAATGAACCTCTTAAGAATAAATTTATAGAGCTAATAATATTTGAGAAACAACAGTTCGTTGAGAAGAATCCTGGATTGGATATAGATAAAGATAAGATTACACAATATACCCCACTACCATTTAATCTCCGAAAAATTTGGGGACGATTATGTTTTGAAGACAGGGTTACATGGCAGGAGAAAGAGCAGGAAACCCCCGCATTTAAAGATGGTTCAGAAGGTGACTATAGTAAGCTAATTGCTCCTGTATTTAACCCTCCGGCAACTGGAGCCAACCCACCGTTTAAGGGAGGGAATAATATTTGGAACAAGCAATTAGAGCTAATGAGGACAAGGTTACTTGATAGCCAATATGATTTTTTCCTATCTCCCAATGAATGGAGCCTTACAGAAAACTATTCTTTAAATAAAGATATTCCAGACTTGCTCAGTCAATGGCTTGGTCACGATAAACCTATCACTGTTATCGATCTATCCTTGCTTCCGTCAGAAAGGTTAGACCTCCTGCTCGGATCATTACTAGATATCTTGTTTGAAAGCGCTTTATGGGGGCGCAATCATGATGAAGGAATGAAGACTTATCCACTACTACTCGTTATGGAAGAAGCGCATAGATACTTATCTAATGAATCCAATGGTTTAACAAAAAAGATGGTCAGAAGAATAGCTAAAGAAGGCCGTAAGTTTGGAATTGGCTCAATGTTAGTAAGCCAAAGACCATCTGAAATTGATGAAACTATTCTTTCCCAATGTGGAACTCTATTTTCATTGAGAATAAGTAATTCGACCGACCGCTCCAGAGTAAAAGCAGCAATGTCTGATGGCTTATCAGGAATAATCGATTCATTGCCAATCTTGAGAACAGGTGAAGCAATTGTCACCGGGGAAGCGGCAAGATTACCGATGAGGTTCAAATTCAGGCTACCTAAAGAAGGACAGTTCCCTAATAGTAGTGACCCTGAAGTATCTACAAATTGGGCAAGAAAATGGAGTTCAATGAACTTCGATAAGCTAACTCATAGCTGGCGAACACAAAACCCAAAGAAAACTAACTAAGTTGGAGAAACATATGGAAAGAGTAGCCGTATCATCAAGTAATTTGGTCTCTGTTGGTTACGATGCTGAGAGCATGACCTTAGAGGTGGAATTCAAGAATGGAATTTACCAATATTACGATGTCCCAGAGTATATTTATGATGAATTAATGAGTGCAGCATCAGTTGGCTCTTACTTACACCACAATGTCAAAAGCACCTTTAGTTATTCTGAGATATAAATGGTAAGAAGCACAGTGACTACTGAAAAATTGCATCTAATGGAGCAAGATACAAGTTTACTCAAAAATGAACTTGAAGAGCTTATTGGAGAATGGCTACAAAGATTACATCATGCGCAAGTTGGTCATTATATTACGTCGGAGTCGTTATATAAGAGAGCTGATATTTCTGGATATGCACTAATTGTTAGCTCAACGATTGTAACTGCAATGTTGTTTCTTGATACTGGTGGTTATCTGAAGTTATTACTTATACTTATGAGCATACTTTCAGCAACATTATCAGGTGTTGTATCATTTGGTCGTTTTGCGGAAAAAGCTGAACAGCATAGATCTGCCGCTGGTTCTTATGGAAAGCTACGTAGGCAATTAGAGAAGCTAAATAAGACTACAGGTAAACTAGGATATAGCGAGCTAGATGCGAAATTGAAAGTGTTACGCATAGAGTGGGAATACGTGTCTCAGAACGCGCCATTAACACCGCGTTCAGCAATCGATAAGTTACATGCGGAAAAGAAAGCTTAACCAAACAATAGAATACGATATATAGACTGTTCAAATTTTTAGTTTAAGTCGTGTATGTTTATCCCAATACGAGTAACAACCTACTCTAGTTCCAGCAAACAAAAAGGCCTCGCAATTGCGAGGCCAACTCCAACTCACTTGAGTTTAAACTGCTTTAGATCACATCCAAACTCACTAGCTTGCTGAAATTTCGTAAGCGCTCCATAAAACCCGCATTCTAATCGCCTAGCGCGAAGAATAAGATCAAGTCTCCAACCATGAGGAGATTTGAAATGGGAAAACGACACACTAATCAAGAATGGCAAACGCTCATCGCTCAGTCTGAATCGAGTTCATTGTCAACGCTTGCATTTTGTAAGCTTAATGAACTCAATCCCTCGACGTTTTATGCTAAGCGCCAGCAACTCAAAAAAGCAGATGTCTCTCAAGGCTTTGTACGG
>NZ_JAKEUQ010000043.1 GCF_022397955.1 Vibrio sp. Isolate32
ATACTCATGGATAGCCTCGGCCTCAAGACCACAAGGGCATTTCGCCTCAGAGTTAGGTTTAAGAGTCAGGGTAATAAGTGATGCTGTCTGGTGAGACTTTACTATTTTAAAGCCTTCCCAGAATGAAGATAGGAAAGTATGATTCGGCATGGAAACGGTAGTTTGTGTATGATTTTTGTTTGGCGACTAAACCATATCACTTACTACCGTTTTTTTTTGTTTTTAGTTCCCGCTAATCCGCGATGAACCTAAAAAAAGCCCCTAAAATAGGAGCTTATCTTTAAGTTAATCAACACTGATTCAGCTAATGGCTATTCACAGCGTGTTACTGACAAACTGTTATTCAATATTCTGAATTTGCTCACGCATCTGTTCGATAAGAACTTTAAGCTCAACGCCCGATGCTGTGATGTCTGTGCTGATAGACTTAGACGCTAGCGTGTTTGACTCACGGTTGAACTCTTGCATCATGAAGTCTAGCTTACGGCCACAAGCGCCACCTTTCTTCAATACGACATTCGCTTCTTTCACGTGAGAGTCTAGACGGTCTAGCTCTTCTGCTACGTCTGACTTCTGTGCAAGTAGGATAAGCTCTTGCTCAACGCGAGAACCTTCAAGCTCAATTTTTGCATCTTCAAACTTGGTAAGAAGACGCTCACGTTGCCACTCTAGGATCTCAGGCATGCGTGCACGAACTTTCACGACTTCTTCAGTGATCGCATCTAAGCGCTGTACGATTAGCGCCTTCATGTTCTCACCTTCACGAGCACGAGCGTCAATGAACTCCGCGATTGCATCGTTGAACGCTTCAAGTAGGTCTTTGTTAATAGCATCCATGTCTTGCTCTGGCGTTTCCATCACACCAGGCCAGTTCATCACTTGGAATGGGTTCAAACGGCTGTCTTCGCCAGTCATCGTCATAACTTGGTTCGCAGCATTGATTACTTGCTGTGCCAAACCTTCGTTAATGCTTAGCTCGCCCTTTGCTGCAGGGTTTGCTTCAAAGCGTAGGTTACATTCTACTTTGCCGCGTGCTAGGCGCTTACGGAAGCGCTCACGTAGGATAGGCTCTAAACCACGGAACTGTTCAGGCATACGGAAGTAAGTTTCTAGGTAGCGTTGGTTTACACTACGGATTTCCCATACTGCGCTGCCCCAATCGCCTTTTACTTCTTTGCGTGCGTACGCGGTCATACTATAAATCATCGAATTTTCCTGTCTTTTATCATTCTGAAAATAACGCGCACGCATAGTATCACGATATGGTGTGCTCCCGAAGCTTGTCTCTTGTGACTATAAATAGCCGGTTACGGTAAATAGCTTTGAACGGTAAATAGATTTGAAAGATAAACTGCTATATAATCTTGCCCCAATCAAAACTGTCTCACCCCTTTCTTAGGTGATGCACTCTTTCGATAGTAAATCACTTCAGACTGTTAATAAGGTAGATACCAATGCGTCCAAATGACCGCGCTGTAGATCAAATTCGTCCAATTAAAATTACTCGTAACTACACAGCTTATGCTGAGGGTTCTGTATTAGTTGAGTTCGGCAACACTAAAGTTCTATGTAATGCGACGGTAGAAGAAAACGTACCGCGTTGGTTGAAAGGTCAAGGAAAGGGTTGGGTAACGGCTGAATACGGCATGCTGCCACGTGCAACGCACACTCGGAACCGTCGTGAAGCGGCGAGCGGTAAGCAAGGCGGCCGTACGATGGAAATCCAACGTCTGATCGCTCGTAGCCTACGTGCTGTTGTGGATCTTAAAGCGATGGGTGAAATCATGATCACGGTTGATTGTGATGTTATTCAAGCAGACGGCGGCACACGCACTGCGTCTATCTCAGGTGCAAGCGTAGCAATGGCTGATGCAATCAAGAGCCTACTAGACAGTGGTAAGCTGAAAAAGAACCCTATGAAAGGCCACGTAGCGGCAGTTTCAGTGGGCATCGTTGGTGCACAAGCACTGTGTGACCTTGAGTACGTTGAAGACTCAGCAGCCGATACCGATATGAACGTTGTAATGACGGAAGACGGTAAGATGATTGAGATTCAAGGCACCGCAGAAGGCGAACCGTTCAGCCACGAAGAGCTGATGAAGCTTTTAGCCCTGGCGAATAAGGGCATTGCCGATATTGTTGAAGCGCAGAAAGCAGCGTTGGCAGAATAGTTTTTAGATAGCTCCCAAATTGGGGGCTATTTTTTTGTCTGTAAAACCTGAAAGGGTGCTACAGAGCGTAAGTTAAGTTTTATTGAGTAAACATAGAGGATGAGCATGAAAGCATATCAACGTGAATTTATTGAATTTGCACTAGAGAAAGAAGTACTTAAGTTTGGTGAGTTTACTTTAAAGTCTGGCCGTAAGAGCCCTTACTTCTTCAATGCTGGATTGTTTAACACAGGCCGTGACTTAGCGCGCTTGGGGCGTTTCTACGCAGCAGCACTGGCGGATTCTGGTATTGAATTTGATGTACTGTTTGGCCCTGCATACAAAGGTATCCCAATCGCAACGACAACAGCTGTTGCACTGGCCGATCACCACGATGTAGATACGCCTTACTGCTTCAACCGTAAAGAAGTGAAAGACCACGGTGAAGGCGGCAACCTAGTCGGTAGTGCCCTGGAAGGTCGTATCATGCTGGTGGACGACGTAATCACTGCAGGTACTGCAATTCGTGAATCGATGGAAATTATCCAAGCGAATGGTGCCGATCTAGCGGGCGTTCTTGTTGCGATTGATCGCCAAGAGAAAGGCAAAGGCGAGCTCTCTGCGATTCAAGAAGTAGAACGTGACTTTGGCTGTGCGATTATCTCTATCGTTAGCCTGACTGACCTAGTGACTTTCCTTGAAGAGAAGGGGACTGATGCAGCGCACCTTGAAGCCGTGAAAGCGTACCGCGCTCAGTACGGCATCTAATACAATTTGTTATAGCTATAGAATGCACAAGGGGCTGATGAATCATCAGCCCCTTTTCTTTTGGTTCAGAATATTACTTATAGCGGCTACTCTACTTATAACGAATGCCGCGTTCAGCCTCTGGGTCTTCCATGGTTTTGAAACGCTTGTGCAGCCACATCCACTGCTCTGGCGCGCGTAAGATAATTTTCTCTAGATAGCTATTCATGTAAGCGGCAGCCGCTTTCTCATCTTTTTGCGGGTAGTTATCTTCGATGGACTCATCGGCCATGATTTCATATTTGCCGTTGTCGTTTCTAAAACCAGAGCCTGGAACAATCGCGCAGCGGCTGGTGTAAGCCAGAATACTAGTACCAGTCGTCGTACATGCATCTTCTACCGCAAAGAAAGGCACAAACACAGACTTGTTACGACCGTAATCATGATCCGGTAGGTAGAAAAGGATTTCACCCTGACGCAGGATTCGAATCATACGCTTCACGTCTTTACGGTGGATAAGACGATTGCCGTTCTGAGTTCGACCTCGGTATTGAATGAACTCATAAGCCGGATTGTTGTGTGGGCGATAAACCCCTAAGCCAGAAATACCCAGTACTGCCATTGCTCGTGCCGTGATCTCTAGGTTTAAGGCATGCACACAGCATAGAAGAACACCTTTACCGTTGGCTTTGTGCGTACGCAGCATTTGTGTGTCTTTATCCACTAGGATGCGCTTGAAACGCCACGTAGGCCAAAACCACGTGATACCGGTTTCGATAAGTGCCATACCGGTGTTCTTGAAGTTCTCGCTGACCATCGCTGCGACTTCGTCAGCAGGCTTATCTGGGAAGGCGAGCTCCAAGTTACGTGTCGCTACTGCGACGCGCTTTTTACCATAGCGAGCACCCAAAGAGCCTAACGATCGTCCTAACAGCAGTAAGAGACGGTAAGGAAGAACGTTAACGATAAGCGCCAATAACCCAAAACCGAACCACACTCCCCAATATTTAGGGTGGAGTAGCGCCAGAGTAAAAGGCGGCTTAGTAATAACGTGTTGTGCAGTGCTGCTTGTCGGAGAAGTTTTCGTCGTCATAACCATCACTTAGAATTTGATTGCTACTTAATTTGATTGCTACTTAATCTGAGCGCTGAGCAGTGCCCAATAAGCATCGAAGTTTTCTGTCGGTTGATATTTGAAGTCAGAACGCACGAATCGATTCAGACTGCCTTCAACTTGGCCGAGCAATTGTGCCGCTAAGATTTTCTCATCAACGGGGAATGATTTCCCTTCACGAAGTTTTCTTTCTCGCAGAATTTGTCGAAGTTGAGTCTCAATACGTTCGAACAGTTGATTGATGCGGTCACGTAGGCGCTCATTTTCAAACATTAGAGCATGGCCAGATAAAATTCGAGTCAGGCCTGGGTTACGTTCTGAGAAAACTAAGATCAGTTGCAGTACTAGGCGTATGCGCTCTAGCGTGTCTTTTTCTTCATCCAGAATGCGGTTGATTCGAGACATCAAGGCTTCTTCAATAAACTCGATAAGGCCTTCAAACATGCGAGCTTTGCTAGGGAAGTGGCGGTAAAGTGCTGCTTCAGAAACGCCAACTTGCTTGGCTAATTTTACCGTCGTGATACGAGAAGCACCTTCGGTCGATTCCAACATTTGTGCGAGAGCTTGTAGGATTTCTTCACGACGGTTTGATTTTCGAGTACCAGCCATCTATTTACTTCCTTTCCTAAAGATGAGGATTGAGTGAAGAAGGATTATAAACACCATTCAATTCTGTTTCCTAGTTTTGTAAGCCCTAGGTCAACAGAATCGAGAGGTGTCAGCAGATTGTCAGCTTAAGATTGTCTACTTATCCGACAATATTGCTCTAATCAGTGAGTTAGTGATTTTTTTCTAGCAGTTGTTGGATCTGCTCAAGGATCTGGAATCCAAGCGCACCTTTGCTATCCAATGGCAGAGACTTATCGCCACCTTTCCAATAAAGATGTAATTCGTTACTACTACTATTGAAGCCTTGACCTTCGACAGACACATCATTAGCGCAAATCATATCGAGGTTCTTTCGCTCTAGCTTACCGCGAGCATATTTCTCAACATCTTGCGTTTCAGCCGCAAACCCTACTGTAAATGGGCGGCCTTCAGTCATTGCCGCGACAGAAGCGACGATATCTGGGTTTTTCACCATTTGAATCGTCATGTCATCTTTGCCATCTACTTTTTTAAGTTTCTGGTCTGCAATGGTCTCAGGGCGGTAATCAGCAACCGCGGCACAGCTGATGAAAACATCGTGTTGAGCGGCTTGAACAGTAACGGCATCAAACATCTGTTGAGCACTATCGACATCGACGCGAGTCACTTTGTCTGGAGTAGCGAGTGACACAGGGCCACTCACTAGAGTGACCGTTGCACCATGCTTAGCTGCGGCTTCAGCTAACGCATAGCCCATTTTGCCTGAGCTGTGGTTGGTGATGTAACGCACTGGGTCAATGGCCTCACGCGTTGGTCCTGCAGTGATAAGCACAGAGCGGCCAGCAAGTGGTTTAGCTTGGAAGAAGTCCTCACAGCGGTGCACAAGCTGCATTGGCTCTAACATACGACCCATACCAACATCGCCACACGCTTGTTCACCAGATGCTGGGCCCCAAATCTCACAACCACGACGTTTTAGTGTCGCGATGTTCTCTTGAGTGGCAGGGTGGCTATACATTTGTTGGTTCATTGCTGGCGATACCGCAACTGGCGCATCGGTTGCTAAAACCAAAGTGGTCAGTAGGTCGTTCCCCATTCCCGCGGTCATGCGCGCAATCAGGTCAGCGGTTGCCGGTGCTAATAATACCAGGTCAGCCCATTTCGCTAGCTCGATGTGTCCCATGGAAGCCTCAGCAGCAGGATCAAGCAAACTATCAGACACTGGTCTTCCAGAGACGGCTTGCATGGTGAGAGGAGTGATGAACTCCTTGGCTGCATTTGTCATGACGACTTGTACCTGCGCACCACGTTCAATTAAGCGTCGAGTCAGTTCGGCACATTTATACGCAGCGATACCACCACTAATGCCAAGGAGGATTTTTTTCCCAGCTAGGCCTTGTTGGTCAGCGTTACTCAGTGGATTAACCTGTGTTTGCATGATTCTGTTCCTTAATTTTTCTGCGACTTACGATATCAGAACAAAGGATGAGTGCCTAGAAGCAGAACTTGAACAGACTTGACGCTCATCAAGTTGGTGTTATCAAACTTATCAATTACACGGTTTTGCTAGTGACTCTTTTCCTTTTGTCTCTATCGAAGGATCTCTGATTACGATCTCATTAAGGTTATGGGTCGTGTTCATGACTAGTGATTAGTTTTATATGCCAATAGATAAAATACCTGTCGAATCGATGCCGAGAGAAAAGTTATTGACTCGAGGGCCTGATTCCTTGAGTGATGCAGAGCTGCTAGCCATATTTCTTCGAACTGGCACGCAAGGAATGAACGTTCTAGAGCTGGCAGACAAGCTGCTCAAGGACTTTGGTTCGCTCAGGCACCTTTTTTCAGCAACACAAGTTGAGTTCTGTGCTCATAAAGGGATGGGGCAAGCGAAGTATGTTCAATTACAAGCCGTATTAGAGATGACGCAGCGTTACCTCGCAGAGACCTTATCTCGAGGCGATGCACTGACCAGCCCGAGTCATACCAAGCTCTATCTCTCAAGTATGCTGCGCGACCGCCAGCGAGAAGCCTTCTATATATTGTTTCTTGATAACCAAAATAGGGTAATAAAGGATGAAGTGATGTTTGAGGGGACGATTGATGCTGCATCGGTTTATCCCAGAGAGGTCGTTAAACGGGCACTTCACCATAATGCTGCCGCCCTCATATTGGCACATAACCACCCCTCGGGTATCGCAGAGCCAAGCCAAGCGGATAGGCGAATAACCCGTCGATTGATTGATGCCTTAGCGCTAGTGGACATTCGAATTCTCGACCATTTTGTGGTCGGAGATGGTGAAGTTGTCTCTTTTGTTGAGCGCGGATGGATTTGAATCACATTTTAGGTTGTTAACTACGTTAAATCTGCTATCATTCCGCCCACATTTTTAGACCTAAAATCAGCTCTGATTACTCAAGCAAGCTGCGCTGCACAAAAAAAGATCACGAAATCCGCAAAAAGGATCTGTTCGGGTCTTGAGCAATGCGTGTCAAGTTAGTATAATGCGCGACCTTTGATAGCCTTGTATGGATTTTCCATAACGGTTTTTACCTTCTATTTTAATTGATAGAGAGGTTCGGCCACCAAGGTTGATATCGAGCTGAAACGATTGGAGAAGACATTCATGTCCCGAGTATGCCAAGTAACTGGTAAGCGTCCAGTAACGGGTAACAACCGTTCACACGCACGCAATGCTACTAAGCGCCGTTTTCTGCCGAACCTACAAACTCATCGTTTCTGGGTAGAGAGCGAAAAACGTTTTGTTAAACTACGTCTAACTGCTAAAGGCATGCGTATCATTGATAAGAAAGGCATCGATGCTGTTCTTGTTGATATCCGTGCACGTGGCGAAAACGTTTAAGAGGAATTAAGCAATGGCTAAAGGCATTCGTGAGAAAATTCGTCTAGTATCTTCTGCAGGTACTGGTCACTTCTACACAACTGATAAGAACAAGCGTAACATGCCAGGCAAATTTGAGATCAAAAAGTTTGATCCAGTAGTTCGCCAACACGTTATGTACAAAGAAGCGAAAATCAAGTAATTGATGCTTTTTTGGCTCTTCTTCAGTAGAAGAAAGAATTGAAAAACCCAGCTTAATCGCTGGGTTTTTTTATACCTAAAATTTGGTGGCCTCACGTATCTTTTAATCTTTACAAGGATCTAACCAGTACAAATAGCAACATAGAAAGTGTCTCCACTTTCACGATATACTCAAGGCTCAATAGGTTAGATGGCAGAATCAGATGAGATATCGTGGACGCAGGTGGAACAACATACTCATGTTAAGCGTGATCGCTTTTATTGGGGTGCTTAACCTTCCTACTTTGATCAAAGCCTATCTAATCGAGCCCGAGCCTGAACATCAGGTCAGTAGCTCTTACCCCTACCTGCTAAATCCCGAAGCCAAACTTCAAGCCTTGCACTTTGCAAAGTGGTCATTGGTGCTCGAAGATGGCCAGTGGAGCTATCAATTGAAAGGCTCCGCCCCAACTCAAAGCATTAGTGCTCAAGAACGCTCTCAACGTTGGCAACAGCTTGTTGGTACCGAGGTTGATTTGCAAACCTATACTGACCTAACTTCTCAGCTGACTACCCCGCACACCATAGAAGTGTGGTATCAAGACCAAGAAGAGCCGCAACGCATTACTTATTATCAGCTCCCTGAGTTTTGGTTGTTAAAAAACTGGAATGATCAGTGGTTGGCGGTGTCTATTGAAGAGAGCTACCTGTTTCCAAGTCTTAACCTAGACAATCCCGCAACATCGGACGATTAGATTATGCCTGAATTACCCGAAGTCGAAGTAAGCCGCATGGGGATCTCGCCTCATTTAGTCGGTGAGACCATTAAAACGCTTACCTTTCGCACGTCAAAGTTGCGTTGGGATATCCCACAAGAGCTAAAAGCATTAGAAGGGCAGGTGATTCGCTCAATCTCGCGTCGCGCAAAGTACCTATTGATTGAAACCGATGCGGGGACTGCTATTGTTCACCTTGGTATGTCGGGTTCACTTCGTGTGTTAGATGCAGACTTCCCAGCAGCTAAGCACGATCACGTGGATCTCAAGCTCACTAACGGCAAAGTACTGCGCTATAACGATCCGCGTCGTTTTGGCGCTTGGTTGTGGTCGGCGCCTGATGAAGTTCACTCTGTGTTGCTTGGCTCTGGTCCTGAGCCGTTAACGGATGACTTTAACGCTGACTATATCGCAGAAAAGGCAGAAAAGCGTAAAGTTGCGGTCAAGCAGTTCATCATGGACAACAAAGTGGTGGTCGGTGTCGGGAATATCTACGCTAATGAAGCTTTGTTCTCTGCAAAAATCCACCCGTTACGATCAGTAAACAAGGTCACTAAAGCTGAATGGATCTTGTTAACCGATGAGATCAAACAAGTCCTCGCAACGGCTATCAAGCAAGGTGGCACCACCCTAAAAGATTTCGCACAAGCAGATGGTAAGCCCGGATACTTCGCACAAGAACTGCAAGTCTATGGTAAAGCGGGAGAAAAGTGCCCGAGTTGTGAAGCTCTGATTCAAGAGGTAAAAATTGGGCAGAGGAACACGTTTTTCTGTGAAGAGTGCCAAGTATAAAAAAACTGAACTTATGTTCACTTTTTTACGCTAGTAGATAGGCAGGCTAGTAGCTACAATTACACTAATGATATGAATTGAGAATAGTAGAATGAAATATTTAGTAACTGGCGTTGCCGGGTTTATTGGCTCTGCAGTTTCAGAGCGATTATGTGCAGCTGGACATGTGGTGGTCGGTATTGATAACTTGAATGACTACTATGAAGTTTCTTTAAAACATGATCGTTTAAAGCGCATTGAGCATGAAAACCTAACCTTTATCGAGCTGGATCTTGCGGATAGAGAAGGCATGGCAACGTTGTTTGCTGAGCAAAAGTTTGACCGCGTTATCCACTTAGCGGCGCAAGCTGGCGTTCGTTACTCAATTGATAACCCGATGGCGTATGCCGATAGCAACCTTGTCGGTCACCTAGCTATTCTTGAAGGCTGTCGCCATAACAAGGTAGAGCACCTAGTTTACGCTTCATCAAGCTCAGTTTATGGCTTGAACCAGAAAATGCCATTCCACACGGCAGACAGCGTTGACCACCCGATCTCATTGTACGCAGCGACTAAGAAGTCGAATGAGCTGATGGCGCATACCTATTCTCATCTATACGATTTGCCGACAACAGGCCTACGTTTCTTTACGGTTTACGGCCCTTGGAGCCGCCCAGATATGGCGATGTTCAAGTTTGCGAACTTAATCGTAGCGGGTAAAGAGATCGATATTTACAACAACGGCGACATGATGCGCGACTTCACTTACATCGATGATATTGTTGAAGGCATTATTCGTGTGCAAGACCGTATTCCAGCTAAACAGCCAGATTGGACGGTTGAGCAAGGATCACCAGCGACCAGCTCAGCACCATACCGCGTATTCAACATCGGTCATGGTAGCCCAGTTAAATTGATGGATTACGTTGAAGCATTAGAAACGGCTTTAGGCATCGAAGCGAAGAAGAACTTTATGCCAATACAACCTGGTGATGTATACGCAACTTACGCCGATACTGAAGACCTATTTGAAGCAGTCGGCTACAAGCCTCAAGTTAAAATCCAAGAAGGCGCCAAAGCATTCGCGGATTGGTATAAAGCTTACTATTCACTGTAAACTCCAATTGCAGTCATAAAAAATAGCGCTCAATGAGCGCTATTTTTGTTTTTGAACACAGGACTATTTCACTGTTTTCAGTTTGATTTCATCTGCAACTTTCTGTGGCACAAACTGACTTATCTCCCCACCGTGTATCGCGACTTCACGAACAATAGTCGAAGATAGGAAGGCATACTCTTCCGAAGGGGTGAGGAACACGCTTTCAAGCCCGGGTAGGAGCCTTCGATACATATTAGTTAAGCCGAACTCATATTCAAAATCTACCGTAGTACGTAAGCCTCGGATGAGTATGTTAGCTTGCTCTTGCTTAGCAAAGTCAACCATTAATCCAGAGAACCCTTTGACTGTGACACTAGGCATATCTGCGGTGACATCTGTCACCAGGTTTACACGTTCTTCCAAGGTAAACAAAGTGTTTTTACTTGGGCTTGCAGCTACCGCAATAATGATCTCATCAAACATCTTCGTTGCACGTTCAATGAGATCAAGATGCCCGTTAGTGATAGGATCAAAAGTACCTGGGTAAATAACTGTCTTCTTCATTGAGTTACTCTTTTCTTAGGCTTGCGTATAGTTGTTCATAGCGTTGGGTTGTGTACTCAATACGGAAAGTCTTGAGTTTTAGCTTTGCGCCATGGAGAATTGAAGTGCGAAGTCGCTCGTCATTTTTTGTATCTAGAATTGCTTGAGCTAGTTGCTTTGCATCCCCGGGCTCAATCAATAAACCTGACTTCCCATGGTCAATAATATCTGGAATACCACCGGCTTTACTAGCTGCAACTGGCAACCCTGCGTCAAGAGCTTCGAGAATAACTGAGCCAAGCCCTTCTGAGTATGACGGGTGAACGAGCATATCCGCAGCTGCGAACCAGTCACCCATTTGTTCTTGTTTTCCTACGAAACTAATATTGTCTAATCCGTGGGCCCTTTCCTCTAACTCACATCGGATTTTTCCATCACCAAGTAAAGCAAAATGGATACTTGGGTCTTGCTTAGAGAGTATTCTAGCTGCCTCTACTGTTACATCAAATCCTTTGTGTTCAAGCATATTTGCGGCATGGATGATTAAATAATCGCCTACAAACTGCTGACGGATTTTATTTACATCCTGTTCATTGCAAGGGTAACGTACAGGGGAGCTAGGGATACATTCCACTGGTTTATTCGGAAATACGGATTTAATTCTCGATACAATCTCCCTACTTAGTCCAATGAGAGCATCTGCTTTTTCATATGCTAGGTTAGAAAGCCATTTCTTCTTGAGCGGGTTGTCGATACGGCGTGTGATGATGTAGGGGATTTTGTAAAGTAAATGTTGAATCAGAGCCCAATAAATAGCGCGACCTTCATGAACATGGATAACCTTACAGCCTTGAGTAATTGAGCGCTGATGTTTGAATAAATAATGCTTGGTTAAAATACAGCGGCACCCTAGCTCTTGCACTGCTTTAGCGAAAGGACTTTTAGGGTTAGCGATAACCGTTAGTTCATATCCTAGTTTAAGCTGCTGTTTTATGAGCTGAAGTGTTTGATTCTCACCACCATGATACCCTGAAGCTAGATTAACGTGACATATTTTCATAGTGGTTATTACTCAACTCTCTTCTTCTTCATATAATCTCGTAGCCATAGGTCAGCATAGCGTGTAAATGTTGTATTAGCGCTAAGTAGCGCGAGTAACAACCCATGTCTTCCATCAAGAAATCCGCGTTTGATAATATACATTTTGAAAAATCGGAAAAAACCATGACTGATTGCACTACTCAGTGATACCGATTTTTTTCCTTCTCGTTGATCTGCCCAAGCTTCCATATAGTGTTGAGTCTTTCGGACGTAATTCGGCATAGAGTCAATTGTATAGTGAAATAGGTCACCGTCTAATTGCTTGACTTTAAAACCCTCTGGCACAATCACTGATTCATGCACTAGGACGTCATTATATTGTGTGGCTAGCCTTGGGTAGAGGCGAGTTACTCGGTCAGGGTACCACCCTGAGTGACGAATAAATTTGCCAAAAGCTTCAGTTAAGCGGTTAATTTTATATACTGATTTACCATCATCTGTCTTTATTGCATGAAGAATAGATGCTTTAAGTTCAGGAGAGACCTCTTCATCAGAATCTAGTGGTAGAACCCAATCACTGCTCATCAAACTTTGCGCTTTTTGTCGTTGAGGACCAAAACCAAGCCAGTCTTGATGGTAGACAGAATCAGTATATTTTCTTGCGATATCCAAGGTACCGTCAGTACTGCCTGAGTCTAAAATTACGATTTCATCCACCCAACTTGAAACGGAAGACAAAGTCTTTTCCAGGTGTTGCTCTGCATTTTTGACGATCATAAGAACGCCGATACTCACATGAGTTGTCATATCCGTTTTCGCTCAACTTACGTATTTGTTTAAGGTGCTATCTAGCTTTTCCTTTACTGATTCAAAAGTAATAGCTTCCATAAGTGTATCACCTTTGGCTCGAGTTCCCCATGAAGCTGATTTTGATTGATTTTTAATATGGCTATCGTAGGACGTTACAACGAGGTCGAGGCTATTATATGGCCCTGTTCGTTCAGGGTTACTATGTGCGTAAAGCCCAATTACGGGTGTACCCTGTGTTGTGGCCATATGAGCGGGGCCGGAGTCAGGGGCTACTACGATACGAGCTTTAGCGAGCACTGCGATAAGTTGCTTGAGATTTGTTTGGCCTATTAAATTGTTAACAGGTGACGTACATAAAGCTTCAATCCTTTTTCCCAATAGCACCTCTCTCTTTGAGGGCGAACCGCATAGAGTAATATTTAAACCTTTTCTATGAGCATAGTCGATTAGCTGAACATACCTATCTGTCAACCAGTTACGTTCATCCTTACTCGCGGAAGGACATATCACCAATGTATTGTTGGGTATATTCTGTTCTGCAAAATCTAATTCTTGTTGTTTCAAGGGAATATCCCATCGCGGTTTATCAAACGGGACACCGATATAGCGTGCGAACTCTGCAAAGTTGTCTAGAACATGGAAAGCACTAGTGTTTGGTAAGTGTTTGTTGGTGAAGAAATATTGCCCTTCTCTAGTTCGGTTACGGCTAAATCCTACTTTATACTTAGCTTTTATACCGAGAGAAAGTACGCTTGCTCTCAGAGCAGCTTGCATATGTAAAAGGCAATCAAAGCGGGTATTTGACAATTCCTTCCAAACATTTCGCATTCCAGCAAAGCCCTGCTGTTTATCGAAGACGACTACTTTAAGATTTGGTAGGTCTTGAATGAGTTGAGCTTCCACTTTACCTGTGACCCAAGTAATTTCAGTAGTAGGCCAGTGATGCTGAATAGCTTGTATTACCGAGATAGCATGGCAAACGTCTCCAATTGCTGAAAGACGGAGCACACATAAGTTTTTTGGGGCAGAAGAAAATAGAGCCATAAGGGACTTCAATCAGAAACGACTAATACGAATTATGCAGATACGGAGAATAAATGTAAAATATTCAGGTTATTTAGTCAGTATCTTTAATTGGTGAATTATAAAATGATTAAACAATCTCTTCTAGAAAATCAGGTTATATGGTACGAGAGTCGACTGATTGATGAAGCATCACCGCAATTGTTTGATCCTGATTTTTGGAAGGGGCAAGATAAAGTGATCGGCAGTGCTCAAGGCAGAGGCACGACTTGGTTTGTTAATTTAGGTAATATTCATGCTGCTCTACGTCATTATCGCCGTGGTGGCTTGTTTGGAAGGTTGGTAGAAGATCGTTATCGCTTTTCAAATTGGAACAAAACTCGTTGTTATGAAGAAATGATGATCTTGGATAGGCTTCATAGAGCCAATGTCAATGTGCCTAGACCATTAGCCGCCAGCGCTGTGAAAACTGGTTGGACTTATCAAGCAGATATCTTAGTTGAAAAAATCCCAGGAGCTAAAGATTTGGTCGCTATCCTTAAAGACGAGGAGTTAACTGAGGAACTTTATCAAGATATTGGAAAGATGATAGCTAAAATGCATCAAGAACAAGTTAACCATACCGATCTCAATATCCATAATATTCTATTGGATAAATCGAATTCCGTGTGGATTATTGACTTTGATAAGTGCCGTGTAGAGTCTGGTGATAAATGGAAAAATGATAACTTGAAGCGATTACTTAGGTCATTTAAGAAAGAACAGGTGAAAGAAAGAATTAACTGGGACGAAAAAGAGTGGCAATATTTGCTAGATGGATATAATCGTTAGCCAAATTGAGCCCGAAATTCAACAAATAACTGGTAAGTAGAATCTTAAAATGCTTAAAAATATATTAAAGATCATTAGTTTATATTGGTCTATGCTTTTGACTGGGACCCCAAGTCAGCTACTAGAAAAAAGAATTTCTCTGATGCGACTGTACCGCTCTATCCATTTAGATTGGATTGCACGAAAAATTCAAAGGAAAGTGTATAAAAAACATCATTGTGATATCTCAAGAAAAGCTGTCATTGGTGATGGGTTCATTATTGGTCATGCAGTCGGTATAGTGATTGGTGGTGGCTCAGTTATTGGAAATAATGTGAGAGTTTTTCAGAATGTGACTTTAGGCGGAGCGCATAGAGATAGACTGGGCATGCCTACAGTAGGAAATGACGTGATCATATACTCTGGTGTGGTGGCTGTTGGCGACATAAAAATTGGAAATAATGTCATTATCGGAGCAAACGCAGTTGTAACTAAAGATGTACCGGATAATACAACCGTCGTGGGTCACAACAAATTCATAGAAGTGGTGTGAGTTTTAGCAAGCTAATTATCTTGTCATTTTAGTTATAGGTTCACGTTTAGCGATTATAAACACCTCCATCAACATTGCTCTAAAATCAGCGTAAATCCTAAAATCGGAAGAATAGTAGTGGCTTACACTATTGTTACCATTCTTCCGGTTACTTTAGTGTTTGACTAAATGTTTATCAATTGCAGCTAAAGAGCGTGTTGCGTAGTCTATATCATCATAGGCTGCCGATTTACGTGCAGCTTCAACTAAGCTTTGATAAGTATCACGGTTTTCCGCTAATTGAAGTATGCGTTCTGAAAACCAATCTACATCTACAGAAGGGTTTATCCAGTCTTTAAACTCTTCACTTAATATCTCGTGAGCCCCAACGTTTTGCGTCGTAATGACAGGGGTGCCCATAGCCAGAGCCTCGGCTACAACCATTCCAAACTCTTCGAACTTTGCAGGGTAGACAAAAATATCCAACGAGCTTAACCAAAAATTGGGCTTAGAGTTACTTGGTTTGTAGCGGAACTGTTTGAGAGATAGAGCGGGATGCTGACTTAACTCTTTTGGGATTCTTTTGGCACCTAGAACAAAAAATGCAATGTCGTCTCTTTCTTCAGCGACCTTTTGGCAAATATCTAAAAATTCCTTTAATCCACGTTTTTCAAAGTTTCCTGAAGTAATAAAGCCAATGACTTTTTTATAACCTTCTAGTTTTAGAGCTTTTATTGCACGGCTTCTACATAGCGTTTTGGTTTCTAGGTTAAATTTTTGATGATTATAGCCAGGGTGGATAACAGATATCCGATCATCTGGGACTCCGAGGTGGACCATCACATTTTTTGCGCATTGTGAGGGAGTGAATATATGATTTTCACTCTGCCTGAGCCATCCTGTGTAACTATTTTCATCGTGTTCAATATTCGTTAATGGAACGTTGTGGATGAAGGTGAGGTCGGCGTTTTGAAGACTGCCTTCATGATCAATGATAGCTGTGTTTTGGGGTTCTTTAACTACCAATCTATTGTTGACGACTTTCGCCTTTTTGGCGATTTGAAAGTGCTTAAACCAAAGAGTTCCCCAGCCTTTTTGGCAAGTTAACTCAAAGGCTTTACCTAATTTTTTCAATTTCTTTGCTTGCATGACAATGAGCTGGCCTGCACCGCTAGAGGTGAATATTTTTCTTCTGTAAATTACTAGTTTCATCAATTAAACCTCTATCATGCCAATTGTTTTTTTGAGAGCCCCTTGATTCTGCTTTACTACACTTAGTGCGTTGGTTCCCATCTGAACACTCTTAGCTGGAGAATCAATTAAACCGAGTATATGGAGACTAAGCTCATCGTGTGATTTTATAACTTGGAGCGCTTCAACTTGTATAAGTTGCTGTGCAATATCTGAAAAATTAAAATAACTTGGACCTGTTAGACAAGGCTTTTTTAGTGCAGCAGGCTCAATGAAATTATGACCTCCGACTTTGCCACCCAGTAAACTTCCCCCCATAAAACAAATATCACTTGCGGAAATCAGAGTCATCATCTCTCCCATAGTATCTGCCAAGTAGACGTTTGTATTACTACTATAGAGTTTATCGTTTGTTCTTCTTGTTACATTCATTCCTGAATTCTTGCAAAGCGACTCTACGTCATTGAACCTTTCTGGGTGACGAGGAACTAGAATTAAAAGAGCATTCGGTTTCTTTTCTAAAATCAATTGATGCACAGCAAGGATAATTTCATCTTCACCCTTGTGAGTGCTAGCTGCAATCCATACTGGACGACCTTTCCCTAGTTGCTTACGCAAAGAGTTACCTTCATCAACTATTTTCTGTGATACATCGATATCAAATTTAATCGAGCCAGTTACATTAATTCGCTCTTTTTGAATACCGAGCCTTATAAATCGGTCCGCATCACTTTGGTACTGGCAAAGTAACGCTGTGATATTTGTTGATAGCAAATTAAAAACATATTGGAATCTTCGATACCTTAGGCAGGAGCGTTCGGAAAGGCGGGCATTGATTACAATAATTGGAATATCAAGCTTCGCCACTTGATGTAGCGTGTTTGGCCACAGCTCAGTTTCAATGATTATCATTTTCGAGGGCTGCACGGATTTTAGAAAGCCGCTTATACACCAAGGGAAATCTATGGGCATGTAGCGGTGTGTGACTAAATCGCCAAGTTTATCTATTTGCGCAGCACCAGTACTCGTTGTTGTGGTAACTACAATCTCACGTTGTGGGTGAAGAGCTTTTAGCTCTCGGATGATCGGAGTCGCTGCGATAGATTCGCCTACTGATACGGCGTGGATCCAAATAGGATCGACTCCATCGGCTTTTGGAGTCAGCCCCCAATGTTCTTTCCAGCGAGACCCAAATTTGGGCTTTCCAGGCTTGTTCTTGTACAGAGAAAGCAATAGGAAAGGTGCAACTAACGCTAGTAGGAGCGTATAGATAAAGCGAATCGCCATAATTACGAGTTTACTTTGGAAGTTGTGATAATCGTTTCTAGCCTTTGTTTACTCAGCTCTTGAATTGCATGATTAACTTTTTCTGGCTTTAGCTCGGTCAAGCATTTTAAGTGCTCATAGGGGCATTCACGCTTGAAACAAGGGCGGCATTCTATTTCAGTATGTACAACGGTGCTGCGTTTCGCTAATGGTGGAGTATAACTGGGTGAAGTAGAGCCGTAGACACCTACAACATCACAGCCGGCAGCACAAGCGACATGCATTAACCCGGAGTCATTACTGACTACGGTGTGGCAATGTGCCAATAGATCAACGGCTTCGATTAAGCTTGTTTTTCCCGCTAGGTCGAAGACATGCTCTCTTAGTGGTTCGGGGATGTGTGAAATGATTTCCTGAGTCGTAGCACTGTCTTTTGCTGAACCAAATAACCAAACTTGCGCACCTTTCTTTATTTGAGCGGATGCAACTTCTGCATAATGCGCTGTTGGCCATTGTTTCGCTGGACCAAACTCAGCTCCAGGGCATAGACCTACAGTTGTGCGCTTAGTTTCTAAGTTAAACTTTTCGACAGTAAGCTTCTGTGATTTTGTGTCTATATAGAGATTAGGTTTGGGTAGTTTTTCTAATCCGCCAAGTGCTTCCGAGCCCGTCATTTTTTCTTTTGGGTAGGCTAGTGCAGCATAGCGTTCAGTCATGAATTGGAAGGATTTTTTGTTTGGTCTAATATCATTCAAAAGACCGAATCGCATCTCTCCTTTCCACCCTGTTCTGACAGGAATTTTGGCAAACCATGGGATTAAGGCCGATTTCGCTGAGTTGGGTAGTACGTAGGCCTCATCGTATTTTCCTTGCAAAGATTTCCCAAGGGAACGGCGTTCTGAGAATTTGAAATCGCCATGACCAAAAGGTAAAGACAGAGCTTCATTTACTTCGGGCATACGCTCTAGTATTGGCCGACACCACGCTGGAGCCATCACATCTATGATTGCATCAGGTTTTTGTTGTTTGATAGTGCTATAAAGGCATTGAGACATGACCATATCTCCAACCCAAGATGGGCCAATGACTAAAATTCGTTTCATCGATGTGCTACTTCTTATTCTTTGATTGATACTATTTTTGCTCTAAAAACTCGTAGTATTCATCGGGAACACCACAAAAGATAACCTCGTTACGCTCTATTAAGTGGTAATGGATATTCTTGTTTCTCTGAATCAAATAGTTATAAAGAGGAGCGACATAGAGCTCTCCCTTATCCCATTGCTCTGCAGGCAAAGATAGATAGTGAAGGTAACTATCTCGATAGTCTTTCAGTGACGAAAACTGGTATAGCCCTGTGCAGCACAGATCAGAAATACGTCTTTTTTCTGCGGTTTCAATGACCTTGGTACTTTTACTGGACACGGGGCGGGCATAAGACCAATTATCCCCTTCACCTGAAAAAACCTCTAGATAGCCATCCCATTGATCCATCGAAGCCGGATAGTTAAAGCCGGGTCTAAAAGTATCAATATTAAAAATTGTGATAGGTTCATGCTCATCACAGTGTTGACTACCTAAATATACTGTCTCTGCTTGCCCCCTCGTTTCCTCGTTCAATATCTTAATTTCATAAGACACTATACCTAGAGAGGTTGCCTGCTGAGCCACAAACTGTGCAGTGTCCTGAACATCACGAACAATAAATAGGAAATGCTCGGAAGAGAAGTAGTCTTTAAAACTGTTGATTGCGTGAGCAAATAATGTATGGCCATGTGCTTCAAGCATGTATTTAGGCTGCTTAAAACCAGCTTTAAAGAAACGAGAACTCAGCCCCGCCATTGGAATTATAATCATTTCTTGTTCTCTAGCATTAGGTAATAGAGTCTATAGGCGTTAGCCATCAGAGCATCTTGTCGTTCTGGATCATCACTATGTAATGGAAGCATAGATAAAAACAGTTGAATTTGCATTGCATACAATGCTAATTCTGACAACGCGTAGTGTTTAGTTAATGCGTCAATAAATATCTGTTGGATACTGGTTAAATGTTCGGTATCAGCAAGAGAAAAGTCTACTCGATAATCATGAGTATCAACGTGATAATAGCCAGCGATGATCCAATCGTATAACCCGATAACAGAATGGCAGATTTTTGCTATGTCATACTGAATGTGTCCATAGATGCTTTGGATATTATTTGAGGTAATGCCTCTAGGATCGATTACTTTGATTCGATCTTTTCGGAAATCATAAAGTATATTGCTAAAACAAAAGTCGCCATGCATTAAGCTTGGTTGCTGGCCTTTTGGGATATCATCCAGAGTGGCTTCATAAAGTGCTTTTAAACTCAAAGAGGGTTTGCCGTTAAAACGCCACGGAAGTTCCCAATCGTAGCTTCTATCTCGACAAAACTCTTTCAGTCGTTGTTCTGTTTTACCAGAAAATAGACCGTCTAAGGAATCAGTTGCCGCGTCAAGGGGGGCCTTTTCCTTTTGACATGCAGATAGAAAAGAAAGCATCTGATCTAAGATCTGCTTCCAAGTCATCTCCGGGAGGTGAGCGAATACAAAGAGTTCATTAAGAGCGATGTTGTATAAATATTCAAGACGATAAGCAGTGCGTTTATCGACTTTTTTTTCTCCCAGGTACTGTGGTGCAAAATGTTTTAGCGAGCTCGGAAGTGTCTTGAACCAGTTAGACTCAGCTGCAATCTTTTTATCTTTTGCGCTACTTTTTTCAATCCAATCAGCAGTAATCGTGAGTTCGTTAAACGCTCGCTGTGTTGTGTAGAGAGCTTTAGAACGGTAATAGGTATTGATATGACCGAAGTCTAACCAATCATCACACTGGCAGGTTTGGATACCATTAATATCATGATAAAGGCTTAGCGCTTGTAAAAAGTTCCAATGTGTTTGGCTCAGGCAGCGAATCAAGGTCCTTGGGGAGGCAAAATTGAAGTAACCACTAACAACTTGGCTATGTACACCAATGTTAGCACCTTCAGTATCAAGCCATTCAGGTTTTCCTTCATCAACGGTTGCCCAATTGTATGTGCTGTCCGTTTTTGATATTGACACAACATCTTGTGTACTAGGCGGAGTTATTAGAGTATCACCATAGAGAATGCTTAAATCAGTATCAAAAGAATGCTCAATGAGAGCTAAAGCAGCCATCAAAGATTCACCCAATGATAGGTTGTCAGGAAGTGGCAATAGGGTAACGTTATGTTCTTCTAACCACAAACGGTCAAATTCCTGTACCGGGTAAGATTTAGGTACAGATAAATAGATACTCTTTCCTTGCGGAATCTTTGCAACTTGATGTTGAAATAATCGTCGATTACCCAAAGGTAGAAAAGCGGGTGGAATCGAACCAAACTCGGCTCTTAGATCTTGACCAACATAGGCTGCAGACATAATTAAGAACAAGATTAGCGCTCCCCATCAAGTAGATTATAGATCTCATCTAATGACATTTTTCGAAACTCAGATGGACGAATTGCTTTGTCATCGATGTAGAAGCCCTCGTGCCCACACCATGGCTTCCCAACTAAGATTTCATCATAAGGTACATCATGCTTATCTAGCCATTCAGTAATTATAGGTAAAGTATGAATGTTTATCTTACCTACATTCCCCTCGTAAGTGCGCATATTTCTTGCTGTTGAAATCGTAATACTAAAGCCTTTAGCTCTATATTCTCGTAGGCGTGAGATAACCTCTAAATCTGGAGATACATTTCTATAATCAGAGGTGTCGGCAGTTGTTATGGTGCCGTCTAGGTCAACAATTAGTCTTTTCATCATAGGCAAAGTACATGTTAGAGGAGAAGATATGTTAGCATTTAGGCGTATGTATTTATAGTAAATGAGACCTATAAATGAACACGAAGAAGATAGCGTTTGTGTTAAGTGGTAATTACCACACGAGTTTATACCTTGTAACCCGTGATGTAGTTAAGGAGCTACGTCAAGATGGTTGGCAAGTTGACTATGTTTTTATTGAACGCCCTGAGGAAGACTTAAAGGACAACGATCAGTACGTTGACATCCATGGCCTTAGTAACCAAAGTCAACGCAGTTTGTCTGGTTTTAAGTTTCGGCTCCTAAAATACATTTTTGGGAGACATATCTATCAGTTTTTGTGCAGCGGATACTTCAGTCGACAATTGGATTCATATTTGCAAGGTTATGATGCTGCAATAGTTCATGGCTCAATATTTATTAGCTTTAGCTCTATGTCTTTACCGCATTATGGTGTTTTACATAGTTGTAAGTACGATAACTTCTTAGGAAGAAGGAAAGGACTATCGAAAGTTTTTTATCAGCTAGTTTACCGGTCTGTGTACAGTGGCAAACGATTGTTAGCGGTATCTAACTCTGTAAAAGCCGATATGTTAGACAAGATGAGAGCGACACCAACTAGCCTTGAAACCATTTATAATGGCTTTGATTTTTCTGACTTAGCGAGGCGTGCTGAAATAGGCGTTACAGAGCGAGTTCCTGATAAGTTTATCATGGCTGCGGGGCGTCCAGATCGAACAAAGCGTTTTGATGTATTAATTCGAGCTTATGCAAAAACGAAGAGAACTCATAAGTTGGTGATCTTTGGTGAAGGGCGCAAACTTAAGGAGCTTAAGCAATTAGCGGAGCAATTAGGTGTCATTGACGATATCGTCTTTTGGGGGTTCTGTAAAAACTTGTTACCTTATTATAAAAAGGCCAGTGCCTATATATTAAGCTCTGACTTTGAAGGTTTACCGACTGTTGTCGTTGAAAGTTTGGCGTTAAATACCCCTGTAGTGGCAACGGATGTTGGTGGCCTTGATGAGCTACTTTCTGGTCGATTATCTGAATGGATCGTTCCTAAAGGAGATGTTGACAGTCTTGCTAAGAAAATTAATTTAGTGCTGGAGCATCCTCCGAAAGTGGGGCCGGACGACATTCCATTTTTATCAAATCAAGTGGTTAGCAGACACTACTCTAAACTGATCGAGAAACTTTGTGATTGACTTTAAAGATATAACTGTTGTGGTTCAGGGGCCTGTACAAAATTTTAATGATCGCCCTCAAGAACCTAATATTACGATTAAATGCTTAAATTCGGTTCGGGAGCACCTACCTGGCGCGCAAATTATTCTGTCTACTTGGCCTGAACAAGACCTCATGGAGTTAGATTTTGATGAGCTTGTCATCTCCTCAGATCCAGGTAGTAACAGTCGTAACTACACATTAAAAGGTGAGCCTCAGAAGTATAACAATAACCGTCAAATTGTCTCTTCTGTTGAAGGATTGAAAAGAGTCAAAACTAAGTATGCTCTAAAACTTCGTAGTGATAACTATCTGACCTCTAATCACTTTGTAGAGTTGCAGCAAAAGTACTTAAAGCGCTCTGATGTCGACGCATTTCTTGAAGAACGTGTTGTGGTTTGTGATATTTTTTCTAGGAAATATGCCAAAGGTTATCCAGTTGCGTACCATATAAGTGATTTCTTTTACTTTGGGTTAACCAAAGATGTTCTCTCTTTATGGAACTTCCCGTTATTTAAAAACTTTGAACCGTCAGGAAGCCAGCAGATTAGTCCCGGCTATCCTAATTTTATCATAGACTGTACGCAGGCACTTTTTCTTGCTGCGCTCAAACAATTTGATTCATCCATTCGACTTGAGCATTTATTGGGCCCGCTAGTAAATTGGGGCTCGGATTGTGTTTGAAGTTTTTAGGCAAAGCAAGAGTATCGAGAACCTCTGGAAAGGTTGCACACATCCAGTTCTTTGAGTGGGAGTTGTTGTATAAGCGTTATTGCGATAGCGACTATAAAATTACTGGGTATTACAGGGAAAAGATTGCGATTTTCTTGCTGCGTTGTATGCATGTGTTCCCTTCTAGGTTTGAAACACTTGGGAAGCTACAAAAAAGAAAGAAAAATGCAGCAAAGATTCTCAATGAAAAAATCAGGTGATATCAACTCCGCATAGCCTTTTTATAATCAAGAGCAAAACACTAACCGAGATTCCGCAGCCAATTTAGGAATAAACCGCTTCATACAGTATGCCAAGAAGCTTGAGTAGCCGAGCCTGATGCTCTTGAACACCTATGATGGAGCTTTGACCGCCAATTTCGAGTATGTCTATACCTTCGAACTTTAAGAATACCCAACGCGCTGTCGGTTTAGTTGTCTTCTTGTTCTTCACCATGCTAGGAAAGAATTCCTCGGTTTTAGTGAGACTCTCTCGGATTTTGTGCTCTAAGCTAGCGTAAACGAGTAAACTTAGCGTCATGATCATCAACAGCGCTTYGATTCGCTGAGGCTTCTTCAGGAAAATTGATGATGTCAGGAACTCAGGGCTTTTCAAAAAGCGAAATCCGCGTTCTACCTTTTGCTGTGACTTGTAATGCTCAAGTAACGCAGCCATCGTTAGATCGGCGCAGTCAGTATCGNTAATTTCACTTTTTCCAAATCGGTATAAGGCGTAGCGTCTATTAAATAGTGATATCCCGTTGGCTTTGCGTCTTTTTTTGGCCGGCCGCGACCTGAATAGATTGGCTCTTTTACGAGGGTTGATTGCGCAAAGCCAAGCAAATGACACTGGCTGGCGAAGTCGCTCATTGCTTGCTCGGCATCCACAGCGCAAGCAAACTGCTTTTTCATTAACTGCCCCAACGCTTTCAGCTCTTTGGTGATATTTTTGTCTAAGTTTTTATAGAACGTTGCTTCTTCTCGCTTGGTTGCTTGCTCACTATGAACCAACAACCACTTCTGAGATACCGAGCCATAGTCAGCATCAACCCAACAACACGAGTAACCATTGCCGATACAGCTCAGCTGCTCTGGTTTAAGGTTCATTAAGGCTTCTTTGGCTGACTTAATCGTCATTGGAACACGCGTAATAAACTTCTGTTGTTGYTCATCCAGTGAACGAATGCTTTCTTCGGTATATAGAGCGGCATCAGCGATGAAGTAGCGACTGTTTTGAGCTGCTTTTAGGCAATGAATATGTGGCTTGGTGACCTCTGAAAATGCCTTAGCATCATTGGTGTTGCCACTGAGTGCTTGCATGTAAACAGGCAGACCTGCTTGATTTTCACAGATCAGCTCAAGGACCACTTGGTTTAGCTCTGGACGGTGGTCTCGGCTGTAGCCTTTTACCAGTTTGATGGTAAGCGCTCCATAAAACCCGCATTCTAATCGCCTAGCGCGAAGAATAAGATCAAGTCTCCAACCATGAGGAGATTTGAAATGGGAAAACGACACACTAATCAAGAATGGCAAACGCTCATCGCTCAGTCTGAATCGAGTTCATTGTCAACGCTTGCATTTTGTAAGCTTAATGAACTCAATCCCTCGACGTTTTATGCTAAGCGCCAGCAACTCAAAAAAGCAGATGTCTCTCAAGGCTTTGTACGG
>NZ_JAKEUQ010000044.1 GCF_022397955.1 Vibrio sp. Isolate32
CCGTACAAAGCCTTGAGAGACATCTGCTTTTTTGAGTTGCTGGCGCTTAGCATAAAACGTCGAGGGATTGAGTTCATTAAGCTTACAAAATGCAAGCGTTGACAATGAACTCGATTCAGACTGAGCGATGAGCGTTTGCCATTCTTGATTAGTGTGTCGTTTTCCCATTTCAAATCTCCTCATGGTTGGAGACTTGATCTTATTCTTCGCGCTAGGCGATTAGAATGCGGGTTTTATGGAGCGCTTACCCTCTGGTGGTGTGAATTGGGTAAGACCGGAAAGACGCTCTAATGACACGATTTGGGATCCGTGTGATCGAGAGACCATTAAAAATTACGATGAGGGTTTTATTGGTGAGGCGGGGGCGGTCGTTTCACTCAATGATCGTTGGTCACTGCAACCTTTTTATCGCTATTCAGATACCCATCAACATGGTCTAAATAATTTCGGGATTGTGAGTTCAGTTGATATTCTTTCTTGGCTTGCGGTCGATGTTGGGTATGAACACACTTATAGTAAAAACCTTAACCAGAATACACTTCGTCTGGGGGCAAGGTTTACGTTTTAACGGTGAAAGGCGAAATACAAAAAAGCCCTACATGAAAATGTAGGGCTTTTGGTACGCATCAACCTATTTCAAGGTAAGACAACTGAATCAAGATTAAGCTAGAAGCTCTTTTGCTGTGTTTACTACGTTTTCAGTAGTGAAACCGAATATCTTGAATAGTTCGCCTGCTGGAGCAGATTCACCGAATGTTGTCATACCGATGATCTTGCCACCGAAACCAACGTACTTGTACCAGAAGTCAGCGATGCCAGCTTCTACAGCGATACGAGCGGTTACGTCAGATGGAAGTACAGACTCACGGTACTCAGCGTCTTGCTTATCGAATGCGTCAGTTGCAGGCATAGATACTACACGTACCTTCTTGCCTTCAGCTGTCAGCTCAGCAGCAGCGTTAACAGCTAGTTCAACTTCAGAACCTGTTGCGATAAGGATAAGCTCAGGTTTGCCTTCACAATCTTTCAGGATGTAACCACCCTTAGCGATGTTAGCTACTTGCTCAGCGTCACGATCTTGCTGTGCAAGGTTTTGACGAGAGAAGATAAGTGCAGAAGGACCACCTTTACGTTCGATTGCTAGTTTCCAAGCAACAGCAGACTCAACTTGGTCACATGGACGCCATGTGCTCATGTTTGGCGTTAGACGTAGAGAAGCAATCTGCTCAACCGGTTGGTGAGTAGGGCCATCTTCGCCTAGGCCGATAGAATCGTGCGTGTAAACTTGGATGTTCTGAATTTTCATCAGAGCAGCCATACGCATTGCGTTACGCGCGTATTCCATGAACATTAGGAACGTTGCGCCGTATGGTACAAAACCACCGTGCAGAGCGATACCGTTCATGATAGCCGTCATACCGAATTCACGTACACCGTAGTGGATGTAGTTACCAGAGAAGTCAGTTGCTTCAAGAGACTTAGAACCAGACCACATAGTCAGGTTAGAAGGCGCAAGGTCAGCAGAGCCGCCCATGAATTCAGGTAGCATAGCACCGAATGCTTCTAGAGCATTTTGAGATGCTTTACGTGATGCGATGTTTGCAGGGTTAGCTTGAAGATCAGCGATGATAGCCGATGCTTTCTCTTCCCACTCAGCAGGAAGATCGCCATTTACGCGGCGTTTGAATTCAGCTGCCAGCTCAGGGTATGCTGCTTCATAAGCTGCAAGTTTCTCGTTCCACGCTGCTTCCTTAGCTGCGCCTGCTTCTTTCGCATCCCACTCTGAGTAAACTTCCGACGGAATTTCAAAAGGACCGTGCTCCCAACCTAATTCTTTACGTGTTGCTGCAATTTCTTCAGCGCCTAGTGGTGCACCGTGACAGTCGTGCGTACCTGCTTTGTTTGGAGAGCCGAAGCCAATCACTGTTTTAGTACAGATTAGAGTAGGGCGAGGATCCGCTTTAGCTGCTTCAATAGCTGCGTTGATAGCGTCAGCATCGTGACCATCTACTGCTGGGATTACGTGCCAGCCGTACGCTTCGAAACGCTTAGGTGTATCGTCAGAGAACCAACCTTCAACTTCACCATCGATAGAGATGCCGTTGTCATCCCAGAAAGCAACCAGCTTACCAAGACCTAGCGTACCTGCTAGAGAACATGCTTCGTGAGAGATACCTTCCATCAGACAGCCATCACCCATGAATGCATAAGTGTAGTGGTCAACGATGTCGTGGCCTTCTTTGTTGAATTGTGCCGCTAGCGCTTTCTCTGCCATCGCCATACCAACAGCGTTAGTAATGCCTTGACCTAGAGGACCGGTCGTTGTTTCGATGCCAGGTGCGTAGCCGTACTCTGGGTGACCTGGAGTCTTAGAGTGCAGTTGACGGAAGTTTTTCAGGTCTTCAATTGAAAGCTCGTAACCTGCTAGGTGAAGCAGAGAGTAAATCAGCATTGAGCCGTGGCCGTTAGACAGGATAAAACGGTCGCGGTCAGCCCACTCAGGGTTTGCTGGGTTGTGGTTTAGGTGAGAACGCCAAAGAACTTCAGCGATGTCTGCCATACCCATAGGTGCGCCAGGGTGACCAGAGTTTGCTTGTTGTACGCCGTCCATGCTCAGAGCACGAATAGCATTAGCTAGATGTTTGCGGTTCATAGAAACTTCCGAATAAAAATTAAGATAAACAAATTGATAAAAGTAGAGGAACTGAACGTTCCCCTATTTGAAATTGGTAAGAGTGATTACAGCTTAGCTGCTATCATGTCTTCTAGTTTGCCTTGGTCAACGGCGAAGTTGCGGATGCCTTCAGCCAGTTTCTCAACAGCCATTGCATCTTGGTTGTGGTCCCATAGGAACTCAGCGTGAGTCATCGCTGCAGGGCGCTCTTTAGTACCGTTAGAGTCGATAAGCTTCTCTACTACTTCGCCTTCTGCTGCTTCTAGGTCTGCTAGAAGTTGAGGAGCGATAGTTAGACGGTCACAACCAGCAAGTTCTAGGATCTCGCCGATGTTACGGAAGCTTGCGCCCATAACAACCGTGTTGTAGCCGTGCTCTTTGTAGTAGTTGTAGATGTCAGTTACTGAGATTACGCCTGGATCTTCAGATGCTTCGAAGTCGCGACCTTCTTTCGCTTTGTACCAGTCCATGATACGACCAACGAATGGAGAGATTAGGAATACGCCAGCTTCAGCACATGCACGAGCTTGTGCGAAAGAGAATAGAAGCGTTAGGTTACAGTTGATGCCTTCTTTCTCTAGGATTTCAGCAGCACGGATACCTTCCCAAGTAGAAGCCAGTTTAATTAGGATGCGATCGTTCGTGATGCCAGCATCGTTGTACATTTTTACTAGCTGACGAGCTTTAGCTACGCTGCCTTCAGTGTCGTAAGAAAGACGAGCATCAACTTCTGTAGAGATACGGCCTGGGATTGTTTTCAGGATTTCTTTACCGATGTTTACTGCAAGCATGTCACAAGTGTCTTGTACTTGTTGCGCTTTATCAGCGCTTTGTGCTTTAGCGTATTCGATTGAAGCATCGATAAGTGGCGCATACTCTTCGATTTGAGCCGCTTTAAGAATCAGAGAAGGGTTAGTTGTTGCATCTTCTGGCTGGTACTTTTTGATTGCATCGATTTCACCAGTGTCTGCTACTACTGTCGTTAGTTTACGAAGTTGCTCTAATTTGTTGCTCATTTTGATCATCCTATCTATCGCATTACATCTCGTGAGAAGAGAGATGTGGGCATTTGCAAGCTAACTAATGAAGTTCTCAGTGGAGTTTCCAGTGAGCCAAACTTACATTAATTTAAATTTTTCTTCGAACGAACATTTGCACAGAACATTTGATCGCTCAATGAGTAAATGATGTAGCCATATTTATCCGATCTAGCACCAAAGTCAACGAAAAATAGTGCGGTATGGAGACTTCAGTCAAATATATTTCGCTCTAGTAATCATGGGCGATACAAGCAAACGTTTAATGCGCTGAGCAAGGTGAATTCATCAACAATAAAACCATGGCTAACACCATGAACAAATGTTCCTTGCTGTTACATATGTTCAAGATGTAAACTTGTGTATCACTTGCTTAGTCCTCGAACATTTGTTCTTCAAGCAGGTAAAATAATTGTTAAATATAGGTTGAGTGGTATATGAGTAAGAATATCCAAGATGTTTCCGAAGAAAACACTGATCTCCTGACTGAAGTCGCGGTTGCTTATTATCAGGACGGTGCCACCCAAGAAGAGATCTCGAAAAAGTTTTCTATCTCTCGTGCAAAGGTTGGTCGTATGCTCAAGCAAGCCCGTGATGAAGGTATTGTTGAGATAACGGTGAAATACCACCCTGTATTCAGCGCCAAGATCGAGCAACGCTTAATTGAACGCTTTAGTGTTAAGCGTGCATTGGTCGCTCTGGATCAACCGAATGAAGAGCAGCAACGTCTCCAAGTAGCTGGTTTAGTATCTAACTATTTAACCAGTACATTAAAAAACGGCATGGTCGTAACAGTCGGGCAGGGGCGCAACGTGTCGTCCGTTGCGCACCATACTGGGGTTATTACTCCTCGCGATTGTAAGTTCGTGTGTGGGATCGGGGGTATCCACCCAAGAGGCGGTATGTTCAATGCAGACCACATCTGTCGACAGCTAGCGAAAAAGTATGGTGGTTCGTCTGAAACTTTGTATGCGCCAGCTTATGCCGAGAATAAAGCACAAAAAACCGCCTTTATGGAAAACAGCACAGTAAAACAAACACTCGATCTCGCTCGAAAGGCGGATGTTGCATTAGTGGGTATCGGTGATATGAGTGAAAACAGTTACATGGTTGACCTAGGTTGGTTTACCGCAGGCGAGGTAGTTCAATCCCGTCTATTGCAAGGTGTGGTAGGTGACTTCGCTGGCTATGACTTCTTTGACGTACACGGTAAAGCGGCAAACACCGTTATGAGTGACCGAGTGATTGGGTTGGGCTTAGAAGAGTTTCGCCCAATAGCAGAGGTGATTGCAATTGCTGCGGAGAACAGTAAACCGCTCGCGTTGTTGGGTGCACTAAGAACTGGCGTGGTTGATGTAATTGCAACCAGTGTAAGTAATGCTTTGACTGTGCTTAACCTTGATGAGCAGTTGAAACATGCTGAGTTAGATGAAAACCGTTAAGGATGCGAGCGCATATGCAACCGAAAAGACAGCCAGTCTGGGCTCCCTTTTCTCTATTAAAATCTGAACTAGGATGCTTTCAATAAACTGACTTTTCAGCTGTGCGAATCACTCATTTGCGACCATACTCTGTTCCAGATTTAGCTTAAATAGATCGATGAATGAGCGAGTCTTTTTCGATAACGCATTCGCGGAAGGGTAGATCATGGTTAAACTTAATTTAGGGAAAACAACCTCTGGTAAAACATGTACTAGGCTGGGTTCATCCCCTGATCGCGTTAGATAGATATCTGGAAGAAAGGCAACCCCTCGGTGTTGTAACGCTAACTTGAGTAAAAGGTTTAGATCGTCGGACTTTAAATGGATTTGAATGGAATTTTCAAGAAAGTCAGCGCTGTATCGATTGGACAGAATACGATGAAGCTTAAGGTCATTTAAGCTGTCACAAAAGGGGTGAGAGTCGAGATATTGCCTGGTTGCGACGAGTCTTGAGCCGTAATGTAACAAGCTAAATTGTATATAACTATCATCTATGATTTTGACAGTATTAGGGAGTATCTGTAGATCAAACCTATTTCGCCTCAAGTCCACACTATCTTGGTGGTTTTCAATTTCGATTTGAACATTCGGGAATTGTGCCGAATAGTCGTGAATGGTTGAGTGAAAGATAGTAGAGCTCATCAAAGCTGAAGGGATAGCGAGACGTAAAAGGCCATTAAAATCACGCTGACTTTCCTGTAATGCTTCAATTCCTTGTTCAATATGATGGACCTGCTTTGCCACTAATTCGTACAAATGTTTCCCTGCTCCCGTTAGTTCTATGTTCCTTGTTGTGCGAATTAATAGTTCTGTACCGAGAGAAGACTCTAATGCCTTTAAGCGACGACTGACTTTTGAGCGCTGCATACCATTCGCCTTAGCGGCAGTACTGATTCCTCCGTGAAGTACGATTTGGGAAAATAGTCTTATATCGTCGAAATTTGCTTTCATTGTCCTATTTTTGGCTCAAATGTGGGCTTTTTATGAGCATACCAGAACAATTTTGTTGTGACTATAATTGCATATAATCTTTGTAGGTAGGATGTGTTATGCAACAAAAACAAGTATTCCAACGCGCCATGAAAATTTTGGCTAGTGTGTTTATTGTCTCGTTTGTGTATTTAATTGTCGCTGATCGTCGAGCCCCCTTTACCACTGAAGGACGCGTTTATGGTCAGGTTGTTCAGGTCGCGCCAGAAGTGACGAGTAGAGTCATGCAAGTTCTCGTTGAGAATAATGAAGCAGTTGAAAAGGGCGATATCCTATTTGTTTTAGACCCTAGTAAATATGTTATAGCACTAGAGCAAGCTGAACTTGCATTGAAAGCGGCACAAGAACAGGAACGAGCACTATACGCTCAGAAAAAGATGGCGATTGCGAGTATATCTCGAGCAGAAGCTAGTTATGAGAACGCGCGCTCGGACTATCAACGGATTGCCGAGTTGGCAAAAAATCAAGCAGTCTCAGAATCCAATTTGGATAATGTATTTAAACAGTATCAAGTCGCAAGTTCAGCACTTGAGATTGAACAACATAATCTTGGAACGTTGGTTGCTCGTTTAGGGGAATCTGGTACACCAACAACGGATGTATTGTTAGCTGAAAACCGTGTGAGACAGGCAAAGCTTGATTTGACGAACACTACGGTACGTTCACAAAGTGATGGAGTTGTAACGAACTTGCGTTTAGAGGTTGGTGCAATGGCAAACGCTAATATGCCATTGATTACATTAATATCTGATGGTTCGATGTGGGTCGCAGCCGATTTTAGAGAAAAGTCGATCGCTCACGTTCAAGAAAGTTATCGAGCGCTAGTTACGTTTGATGCTCATCCTGGAAAGATATTTGACTATAGCGTGGCAAGTCGAGACTTGGGTGTCGCGTCCGGCCATCAGAACCCTAACGGGACTTTGACTCAGATTGAAGGGAATAACCGGTGGGTACGTGACGCGCAACGTACACGAATTAACCTACAAAGCGATGATCCATTACCAAGCCCGTTATTTGTAGGTTCGCGCGCAACGCTCGCTTTGTATTCTAACGATAACCGTTTTTGGCGATTTGTAGCAAAGATGCGTATTCGTTTGATTAGTTGGTTTCATTTCATCTACTAGGCGGCTGCGATGAAGACACTTCGAATATGGTTTGGTTGTTCTTTCGGTCTGGCTGTCAGTATGGTCATGGGCTGGGAGCTAGGGTTTTTAGCGATTTTACTGCCTCTTTTTGTTCTTAGCATCAGTGATAGTTTGAACTTTCCATTATTACTAATCATTTTCGTTAGCGCTGTTTGGTCAATAATTCAGGCCAATGTACTGTGGGGGATGTTTGGTAGCTATCCTCCCATTTTGCTGACGGCTGTTGCAGTGGTGTTCTTATTTAAATGCATCGCTATGACAAAAAAGCAGACCTTTATCGTTGGTTATATGGGCCTGATTGTTGTCTCGATTTTAGTACATCTAAGTAGCTATGACTTTATCGATGTAGAGGAAATTTCAATCTCTATTGGGGTTTATTGCTTATTGAATATTGTAATTTGCTCAATAGCGTATTGGTTATTTCCTGACCCAACGATTGATGAGCAACATCAGCAACAAGAAGGTGGAAAAGAGCTCCCTATTCACTATGACGCCACTCAAATAATGGTGATTTGGGCTGTTGTGATGTTATCTTATATCTTTTTTCAAGTCGTTGATTTGTTGGACTCATCGGCAGCATATGCATCGATACTTGTGATTTTAGCGCCTTTAACCTGTGCTGGTGCTGTTGATATGGCCAAAGTGAGGGTGATTGGCACTGCTGCAGGATGTGCTGCAGGCTTGGCGGTACAGTTAACATTGGGGCAATGGTATGAAAATGCATTTTTATATTGGTTATTGTTAACAATTGCTATGGGACCCTCTTGTTATTGGCATACACAAGGCAAGCTCAAATCGGCCTTAGCATCTTCTGCGATGGCCTCGTTAACGGTTCCGTTGACAACAGTGCTGATTCCCGGTGAACAAGATGCATTTTTCTCAATTTTATATCGATTTAGCTCTATTTTTATTGCGGTAGTGATCAGCGCTCTATTTATCTTATTAATGCAGAAAATACTTGAGTATAAGGTGGCAAATCGTGCTGTTTAAGCTAGAAAGAGACACGGCGTTGATGATACCAAACCCTAAGTTGTTGGTTATCGTATTATTGGTGTTGTTGGTATCGGGTTGCGCCCAGACACCTGAACGTAGCATCTTATTAAACTCTGAACAGTTGAACCCCTTAGATACGCCTGGTTTGAGGTTTTGGGATGAGTCCATTATTTCGGCTGACAATTACGATTTTAATCATGCGATAGAGTCTCTCGTGGATTACAGCCACAAATCTGGGCAGGTAAATCATCTAGCGCTATCAGGTGGTGGGTTTAATGGAGCTTTCTCCGCGGGCGTTTTGAACGCATGGAGTGAAAGTGGAACTCGACCGGAGTTCGATGTGGTCACAGGAGTCTCAACCGGGGCAATTGTGTCGGTATTTGCTTTTTTAGGGAGTGATTACGATCAAGCGCTAGAGTTCTACTATACGCGAACGACAGCCGAAGAAATGTTTAAACGTAACTCGATTCTCAAGTTACCTTTTCGTAATTCAATGGTAGATGTGAGTGGCTTTGAAGATAAAGTGCGTAATGCTGTGGACGCTACAATGGTCAAGCAACTTGCTTTTGAGAGAAGTAAAGGGCGGCTATTACTTATTGCGACAACAAGTTTAGACAATGAAAAAATGGCGATTTGGGACGTTGGAAAAATAGCCCATATCGGCTCGCCTCAAGCGCAACAATTGATACAAGATATCATTATTGCGAGTAGCGCCGTTCCAGGCTTGTTTCCCGCGACTCGTATTTCACTGCCATATAAAGGGGGAACGGTCGACGAGTTGCATGTTGATGGCGGCGTTTCAAGGCAAGTCTTCCTCATTCCTCAAGGTTTCCAAAAGACCTTTATCCCAAGAAATATAGAAAAAAACATTTACGTTATACGTAATGGTTACCTTAAACCTGAATTTGAAGAGGTAGATAATGGCTTAGCATCAGTCTCTTATCGTGCGTTATCGATCTTGATTCGTCGTCAAAGTATCGGTGATATAGAACATATTTATCATTATAGTGATAGGAATCAGATTGGTTTTCATCTCGCTTACATAGACGATGATTTTTCCAAAGATAACCTAAACTCGTTTAGCCTAGAGTATATGCAAAAGTTGTATGCGTACGGATATAACAAAAAGATGGAGAGTGATTTATGGAGTCAAAGCTTACCGAATCCAGATTAAGTGAGCCATAAATGAATCTATGCTTTTGGGGAAAGCAAAGATGCAAATGTATTTTCCTATCTGTTGGGGGCGAGGTAATGTCTACAGGTTTGAATCGTGATGCTACTTGTTAACTTGCGGGTTCTTTCAGCTCAACTGCCTTTACCACAGCTGGTGATAAAAACTCACACAGCTTATCGTAAGGAATAGGGCGAGAAAAGTAGTAGCCTTGCATCAAATCACAGCCACAAGCCTTTAATATTTCGAAGTGTTCGCTTGATTCTACACCTTCTGCTAACACCACCATTCCGAAGTTCTTACCGATAGCAATGATGTTTTGCACCATGGTTAGCGATTGCTGGTCTACTGCAATATTCTCAATGAAGCTTTTATCGATTTTAAGCTCGTCGATAGGCAGTGCTTTCAACATACTCAATGATGAATAGCCAGTACCAAAATCATCCAGAGAGATCTTAATGTGGTTCTCTTTGAGGCCTTCGAAAATCGGTTTCACTAAAGTGACATCTTCAATGAACAAGCTTTCAGTGATCTCTAGCGTCAAACAGTTTGGTGAGAACTGGTATTTCTTAAGCGTGGCTAACAGGTGTTCAGAGAACGATTTATGCGAGAACTGGCGCACTGAGATATTGATCGATAACCCGATCTCTTGCTCGGTAGTTCTATGCAAATGAGCGATTTGCATAATACTGCACTCGATAATGAACGTGCCGAGCTTATGCATTAAGCCAGTGCTCTCCGCGACGGGGATAAACACATCGGGTGGAACAAAACCTAACTCGTCATCAACCCAACGTACAAGCGCCTCAACACCGTTAATACTCTCATCTGTTCGTACTAAAGGTTGGAAAGCCATGAATAGTGTTTGCTTGTCGATAGCAATACGCAGCCTTTGTTCGACTTTCATCTTGTAGAGATGAGCATCTTGCATTGCGGTAGTGAAAATGCTGTATGAGTTTTGCTGCTGTTTGGCTTTGTACATTGAGATGTCGGCAGAGCGAAGCAGGCTATCGAGATCTTTACCATGCTCAGGGAAACGTGCAATGCCGATACTACAACCTAATAGGAACTGAGAGTTTTGCACTTCATAGGGTTGAGAAAGCATCTCGATGATACGCTCTGCGAGTCGTTTAATTTCAGACTCACGGGTTATTGGAGTTAAAAACAGAAACTCGTCGCTCGATTCACGCACCAATAGGCTCAATCGAGAGCGGAATCGCATTAAACGCAACGCTATTTGTTTAAGAACCTTGTCACCAAAATCATGCCCGTGCGTATCGTTGACGTATTTAAAATTATCGATATCGATGAACAGCAGTGAGAATTGCTCTGACTCACTTGCAACCCATTTATCGATGTTCTTACGCATGTATAAACGGTTTGGCAGGGTTGTGAGAGGGTCGTGGTTCGCTTGGTAGATAAGTTGACTACGAGTGCGCTGCTCATTCTTCGCGATAGACTTAACCAAAATGTAGAAGCTACACTGAATCAAAATAAAAATAATGAAAAGAATGCCAAACTCTTCGATAAAGACGGTATCGACGTGTGCAAGGTCGGTGCGACCAACGACCCAAAGCTTATAATCTGGCAGGTACTTAGCGCTCAGTAGAGAGTGGAATTTATTATCACTGACAAAAAATGAGTAGGTCTCTTTTCCCGTTTTCACTTCTTGCACAGTAGCACTGACTTGCTCTGAAAAGTTTTTGCTTACGCGCTGGAGTAGGTCGCTGTCTACCGGTTTTAGGTAAGCATCAAGAGACTCGATGTCACTAGAAAAGAACTGACGATAGCGGTCTTGTCTGAGCAAGGTGAGTGTATTGTAACTTCCAGCATGTGCGTTGTTTTCAAATACTATAGTGCTATCTAAGCGTAACCCCGCAGTCATCACGGCATCAATGGTCTTACCGTCGACTGAAATCGATTTTCTTAATGGGATTACTAGGCTATCCAGAGACTTTTGAAAATAGGTACGCCCTAGAACCATCTTGTCACTTGAAAGCGCTTCTAGAAAGGAGTCTCGAGTTTGTGGAAGCTCAAGTAAGTTGTCTTGGTCTGCCAGTTTGAGGTTTGAGCTAACAGACAAGTAGTCGCCCTGTATGTTAAGCAGGCCGAATGCAGCAATCGCTGGATGAGTCTCAAGCAGTTTATCCAATATTGGACGAATTTGAATGGCGGCAGTTTGAGTGAAGTCAGACAGTTGGGCCAATTGGTGTCCAACGACTTCTAGGAGTGCCTCTTGGCTTGTGAGTAGTGAACTGACCGAGCTAGAAAATAACTCGACTTGAATGTGCTGCTGCTCAATGAAGTCTTCTCTATTTGCTTGCCATTTTGTTACACCTAGCACAGTGAAAAGTATTAAGGTGAGCAGCACGAATAGAGCGTACAGCGACCAGATATTTTTCTTAAATAGAGCCATGGAATGCCTTTTGGGGTTACTACTTTGAACAGAGTGCACGAGACAAACTATTGGGTGCCAATATGACGTATTAAGTTTGGAAGACACATCGATAATGGCTAATGATTAAATAATGTAACGACTATGTATCAGGGTTCTTGAATAAAAATTAACATTTATATCAACAATAATGGTTAGTGTTTGATTAATCGAAGTTTATTGTTGGTTCATTGCTGGGAGTTGAGCCGAGAGCCGTTACGATATAATAACAAGGAGCTTACCCACACTGGGAGTAAGCTCATTATGCATGCGAAGTATATTCTAATAGTGGCAGTAAGCGAAGTTGAATTACTGGTTTGTTACGGCGATAGGCAGGCTTTCGTTAGCGCCCCATTCTGTCCATGAACCATCGTAAACTCCCATTTCATCCGAGTATCCCGCCAATTTAGCGGCTAATAAAATGATGCAGGCAGTAACACCTGAACCACAGCTAAAGAACATCGGTTGAGCTGGCGTTAAGTCCAACGCAGAAAAGATTTCAACAAGCTCGCTCTGAGGTTTCAACTTGCCATTATTCAGCACTTGTGCGAATGGCAGACAAACTGAGTTTGGGATATGTCCACTGCGTAATCCTGCTCTTGGCTCAGGCACTTCTGAATCGAAACGAGCTTGAGAGCGCGCATCCAGAATATTGGCACTCTTGCTCTCTGAATAGCTTAGGACTTGCTTGGCATCCACAAAGTAGTTGTCTTGAATGTTGCCTTCGAAATTGCCCGGTGTGACTTCAGCTCTGTACGATGTGTCTGTTGCGTAACCCGCATCAATCCATGCAGGTAAGCCGCCATCTAAGATGTAAACATCCTGATGTCCCATCGCCATAAACATCCACCAAGCGCGAGGCGAAGCGAAAGTCCCCGAGTTATCGTACACAACAATCGTGCTGTCTTGGTTGATACCGATTTCACGTGCACGAGTGTTGAAGTGTTTTTCGGAAGGGAACATATGAGGAAGTAGGGTATGTTTGTTGCTGAAGTCTTTGTCGTAGTCGAAACGAATTGCTCCAGGAATCATTCGCCCTTTGATCTTTTCAGACTCACTTGGAATTTGAAATTCGATGCTGGCGTCTAGGATGATGATGTTGTCTTGCTCTAACAAACGTTGTTGAAGTTGTTCTGGTGAAATGAGTGGTTGATTCATTATTGTTATCCCGTTATCCCGTTATCCCGTTATTCCTTTGCAGTTTACCAGTGAATGAGCTCAGAGCTGATTTGTATGACTATTTAATGTGTCAAGTATCACTATAGAATCAGTGGTATCGTACACCAGTAGAGGCATGCTAGATGCTGGACTTTTAGGAGCCAGAAATTTGCTTGTCTTTTCGTATTACGTTTCTTCTCTAGGGATGCTACTTTAGGACTACTCAATATGGTCCGTTTTTTGTGAGGTGGGTTACCTTCAGTGATTACCGATCTAGTATTCTCAACCTTGTAAAATTCGCCTATTGTTAGGGCATGTTGATCTCTCGAACTGATTTTGCAGCAAACGCTGCCCGAAGGATTCGAGCTGGGCGCCCCCGTAAAAAGCGTTTTACTCTTTTGTTGAGGGAGATTTGCTTAGAATGACTAGGCTACTTCCCCCTCGCCGCGATTAAAACGCTTTTGACTAGGCGCCCCATCCGAACGAAATTTAACCGCGAAAGGTCAGCGCGCTCTAGTGAGTCTCTGAATAACGTTATTATGTGATAGTAAATCTGAATTATGGAGCCTAATTTTGCAACATATCAATGACCTTTTAGTCACGATGAAACCTTTACTAGACCAATATGGTGACTTGGCATTGATAGTCAGCCTAATTCTAGAGGGCGTTGGTTTGCCTATGCCTGGTCTATCACTGATGATTGCGGCTTTAGTCATGTCCTCACAGAAAATGAGTAACTTGACATTCATCATTTTTGTGTCTTGGTTAAGTTGTTTTATAGGTAATACTTTCGGCTACTTGCTTGGTTATTACTTTGAAAGCTGGTTAGGTAAAAAAGGGTATGTTTCTGGCCCTAGAATGCAACATTTACAAGCGATCATAAAACGTTATGGTCCAATATGCCTCATTATTAGCCGCTTTGTGGAAGGTATGAAACAATTTATGCCACTGGCTTGTGGTATCGCCAAAATGAGTCGACGTGATTTCCTCATTGGTAATGCAAGTGCAACCAGTATTTGGGTCGCGGTATATGGTATGCTGACGTATCTTTTTGTCGAATATTTACATCGTATCGAACAGTTTTATCGTGGACATCGACTGGTTATCTGGGTAATTGCAGCGATCCTTTTCTTGCTGTTGGTTGTTGCATTGCTAAAGAGAAGGTCACGTATTAACTAGGAAGTTCTTCTTTATTAAATGGTTGTTGAGCATGATGCTTAGAAGCTTTAAGTTGAGCGGTGTATTTCTTTATGATCTAATTCTTAGGTGTACAATGTCACTTTTATTCTGTGGATACAGAAAACTACGGGTTTATCCGTGGATGAATGCCAGCTCCAAAATAACAGCGTAAGCTGTTTGTCATTTTGGTAACGCTTTAGCATTGTCAGGGCAAGTACCTCGGGCATACCGGGGGAATCTTCTAGCGTCACTTTGATGGTGTAGCTGGATTCATTGTTGTAAAACAAAGTTTTTAAATGATTTGGTCTAATCCGTTTATAGTTGTTTCAAAGTGAGTATGATTACTCACTTTTTCTTTATCTATCTACACACTGAACAACTCGGCATCTTCATTAAGTTCATTTCACGCCAGCTGTGTGACATAGCGTCGAGAATCAGAAGCTTACCTTGCTTTGGTTGTCCAAACTTAGCGATAACTTTGATCGCTTCCAAAGCTTGAGCTGCGCCCACCATACCGACAACAGGAGCCATTACACCAGCTTCGACACAGCTAAGTGCTGCGTTGCCGAACAGAGCGCTCAAACACTGGTAGCAAGGTGCATTTTCATCTTGATAAGTGAATACGCTAATCTGACCTTCCATACGAATCGCAGCACCAGAAACTAAAGGCGTTTTAGATGCGTAGCACAAGCGGTTAAGTTGATTACGCGTTTCCACATTATCGCTGGCATCAAGCACCAATGAGTGAGCTTCGATTAGCTTCGTCAGTGCTTCGTCATCGAGCCTATGATCGACAGTCTCTACTTTTAAGTGTGGGTTTAACACCTGCAAGGATTCTGCGGCTGAAACGACCTTTTTCTTACCAATGTCAGTATCGGTATGAAGCACTTGGCGCTGTAAGTTTGAAAGCTCAACAGTATCGTCATCGATTAGTGTTAGCTTCCCAACACCAGCGGTGGCAAGGTATTGAGATGAAGCGCAACCCAGTCCACCGGCACCTAACACCAGTATCGAGCTTTGTTTCAGGGCTTCTTGGCCTTCAAAATCAAACTGTTTAAGGATGATCTGGCGGTTATAGCGAAGCATCTCTGCGTCAGAAAGTATTTCCATCAGCAAGCCTCGTTAGTAAAGCGTAGAGTTAAATAGTTGAATTTGAACTGTTTCGCCGACTTCTACACGGCCACGTTCACGCTCTAGTACCACAAAGCAGTTCGCTAGGCTCATTGAGCGGAAAGCACCTGAACTTTGGTTACCTGTTGTTTCAACCACAAACTGACCGTTTTCAATCGAGTAGATGCCGCGTTGATAATCAGTACGGCCAGGGCCTTTTTTAAATGCCGACTTAGTTGTCGCTGGAATAGATTCTGGTGCTGTCCACGCAGTGTGACCGGCAAGTTTAGCCAGCATAGGTTGAACTAACACGTACATGGTCATCATTGCAGACACTGGGTTACCCGGAAGGCCACAGAACCAAGCGTTTTCTAATTCACCAAACGCGAATGGTTTGCCTGGTTTGATTGCTAGTTTCCAAAAGCCGATTTCGCCAAGCTCTTCTAGAATATCTTTGGTGTAATCCGCTTCGCCGACACTTACGCCGCCAGAAGTGACCACTACGTCTGCTAATTCTTGTGCTTTCACGAAGGTTTCTTTAAGTGTTGCTGGGCAATCAGGAATAATGCCTAGATCAATCGCTTCGCAACCAAATGCTTCAATCAGTGGTTTTATACCGTAGCGGTTGCTGTCGTAGATCTGCCCATCTTCAAGAGGCTGACCTAGCGGTTTTAGTTCGTCGCCAGTAGAGAAGAAAGCAACTTTCGGTTTGTGTGCAACAGTCACATGGCTCACGCCTAGTGAGGCGATCATTGGAATATCACGAGGCGTTAAACGTTCACCGCGGCTAAGAACGATGTCACCTTGCTTGATGTCATCACCCGTAGGGCGAATGTTATTGTTCAATTTGATGTCGTCTTGCTGAATTTCAATACCCGCATCGGTTTCGCGAGTATTTTCTTGCATGATGACTGCGTCACAACCTTCTGGGATTTTCGCGCCTGTCATAATGCGAACACAGGTATTACTTGGCCATTCGCCTTCAAATGGCTGACCTGCAAAAGATTTACCTGCTAATGGTAGTACTTTACTGTTCTCTAGGTCTGCTAAACGCAGTGCGTAACCGTCCATTGCCGAGTTATCAAAAGGAGGTACAAAAATAGGGGAGAGTATGTCTTCAGCAAGAACGTAGCCTAATGCATCTGCTAATGGCAGAGTTAGAGTCGTTTGAATAGGTTTAATTGGTGACAGCAGCTTATCTAGTGCTTCTTCAATTGGCATTAAGCCCGGAGCGTCGCAACAGCCCATAATTGAAATCCTTTGATCGTTATTGTTTTGATTTTGTGGTTGGCAATGGTGGTTCAATAATGATTAAAACACGCTTTTCGTCAACGAAATTGAATCCACTTTAGCACAGTTTAGCCCCCGTAAATAATGACCTCCCTTAAAATATGGGTGTATTTATTCAAAATTCCGAGTATCCTTGTTTGCCATCCAGAAGGGGTAACAAAAGAGGAAGTTCAATGTCAGGTCTTAGCGAATCAGCGAAGTTGGTTAAAGATGCGCTAGCAAGCCGCGGTTTAGAGACGCCAATGAGTCCTAACCAGGTTAGCCGAGAAGAGAAAAAGGAACGAATCGAACACCATATGCGTGAGATTCTCACTCTACTCGAACTTGATCTTACGGATGATAGTCTGGAAGAAACACCACAACGTATTGCAAAAATGTATGTGGATGAGATTTTCTCTGGTTTAGATTACGCAAATTTCCCTAAAATTACCGTAATTGAAAACAAGATGGGCGTTCGCGAGATGGTTCGTGTAAAAGACATTACCGTGACCAGTACTTGTGAGCACCACTTAGTGACGATTGATGGTAAGACTGCGGTCGCATACATCCCTCGTGGGAAAATCATTGGTCTGTCTAAGATCAACCGTATCGTACGTTTCTTTGCGCAGCGTCCACAAGTTCAAGAGCGTATGACTCAACAGATCCTTGTCGCTTTACAAACTTTGCTTGAAACAGACGATGTTGCGGTAACCATGGATGCGGTTCACTACTGCGTTAAATCACGCGGTGTGATGGATGCAACCAGCGAAACCACCACTACAGCACTGGGCGGTATCTTCAAATCTAACCCAGCGACACGTCACGAGTTCTTACACGGCCTGCGTTAATCTCTGATGATGTGATAAGCATGATTTAGCCTAAAAATCGGCAACCAAAATTCTAAGCCTCGCACTAAGTTATATATAGTAAGTTTTGATGTGTACATTGTGTATAAATGCAGCTTTTGCTGCATTTATTTTTGACAAATATCAGTCTAGCTCTACAGTGAATTATATGGCTAAAGTGTATAAGAGGATCTTCAATTGTCATCAGTAAAAGTCAGAGCGACGATTGTCGAGGACAATACGGGCATCAAAAGCCAACTGCCTATCTTGCTAACTGAGCAAGGAGGGTTAAGGACGGTCACGGACTACCTACTCAAGTTAGAGGCGGACGGTGTGAGTAACTCCGTCATGAACGGCTTTCTACAAGCGGTGTCCTTGTTGCTTGATTATATGGAAGCCAATAGAGGGATGTTTGACGATCCGAAGTTGCTCTTCCAGACCTTTTCTAAGCGGTTGTACACAGGAACGATTGGTGAGGATGGGCTTGACCCCTCTGGTTTATATTGGGTGCCAAGCTCAACCAGTAACGTGAATAAGCATATTCATCGACTGACGGCATTCACCGATTGGTTGGCAGACAAGCAAGACATTGTGCCAATGAACCCCTTGCGTGATGCCACCCCTCATGAGCAGCGATTGAACTACGCCGCATGGTTTCGTAAAAACCAGAATGACTTTCTCGGCCATATCGAAGATAAGACTGTGAACAAAACCATCCGTAAGGCGCGAACCATCAAGGGGCGCACTCCTCTGACTAAAACCGAAGATGACGCTATCGCCTTTCCCGAAAAGCATTGGGAAGATTTTTATATGAACGGTATTGGTGGCGCAACCGACCCACGAGTGGCACTCAGGGACAAATTAATACTCCTACTCATGCACGGTGGCGGACTACGCGAAAGCGAGGCTTTAACCCTTTGGGTGACCGATGTGTTTGAAGACCTCGATAACCCAGATAGTGCCATCGTTCGAATTTACAATGAAGTCGATGGCAAAGCGCCAAATGACCCTGAAGTTCGTTCTAAAAATCAAAATAGAGAGACGTACTTAAAAGAAAAGTATGCGCGTATCCCTCGCCAGCGCATGAAAGGCACAGCGCATCTTGGTTGGAAAAACCGTGTGGTTGACCATAAAGATAACTACATACAGGTTCAGTGGTTCCCTACCGACTACGGCAAGGTATTTATGGCTCTTTGGAAAAACTATCAAAAGTACCGCGCCAGCATCGTCTGTCACCACCCTTATGCGTTCATCTCTTTTCATCACAGCGCGTTAGGTAACCCTTACACCATCAACGCTTTTCATGATAACTACGCCAACGGCTTGAAGCGCATAGGTTTAGAACCAAACAAGGCTGAAGGTAAAGACCCTCACGGGCATCGTCATAATTACGGCAGACGATTAGAGCGTTCAGGGTTGAACCCGTTGGTGATTCGCCGCTGTATGCACCACAAGAGCCTAGATTCACAAATCCCCTACACAGGCAAAGGTCAGCAGGAAATCTCTGATGAACTGACCCAAGCGACACTGCAATTGGCAAACCCTGAATCCAAAGTTAAACCATTCGACTGGAAAGCGCTCGTTGAGCATGGCTTTGATGACATCGACCCACAGGGGTATTTCACTGGCAAACATCCTAAATTGAGAGGCAAATAATGGCGAAAAAAAACAAAAAACGTGACGGACGCACATCAGATTTAACCTTCTCTTGGATGCTCACCACACTTGGTGCGGAGTGGCAACAATGGCAGGAGTTGGCTGCTGAATGGATGGCGACACAAACGACAGGTATAGAGCATAAACGTCGGGCTCTAAGTTGTTTCTTTGAGTTCTATCTTTCTGAATATGCGCCTTATGCCATCGGCAATATAGATTTGTTTTTTAAGGGCTGCCAAGGACACAAATGCTCTAGCGAAGAGTTGGAAGCACTGGTTAGAGAAACGCAAAATACCGCATATGCAATCCAGTCGGGAGTGAACATCCCTTGTGAATTCATCGACTTTATTGTTGAAAAAGTGTTCTCCGAAGAAGATGATAATGGCAACCTTGTAGCACTGGTTCAAAACCCACTCAGCAAAATCCAACGTCAAAATTCAGCAACAGAAACCGTGCGCAACCCCTTGCCGTATCGCTACATTCAGGACTTGCGTCAAATCCTTTGTCCGTTGCCTGATAAAACCGAACTTGCGGTCATTAAACAAAAACTCAAGGATGATGAATTCTTACTTCCCGCTTATCACTACCGCCATTTCAAACACTGGACATGGGCGCAGCAGCAGACAGGGCAAACAGAAAGGGGCGGTGATGGTGACTGGTTTGATGTAGAGCCTGAGTTGATTAATAAGTCCGACCCTGACTGCGTATGGCGCACCAAAGAAATCACTCTGAATAACAAGAAAGTCACCGTTCACCAAATCTGGTCACCTGTTAAAGCGATGGTGATTTTTATGAAGCTCCATCTACCCCTGCGTACCTATCAGGTGCGTATGCTCGATAGTGGCGAAGCCGACACATGGCGCTACGAAAACGGTCAATGGATAGTAAATACCCAGCATGATTTTGCACTTGGCAGTGAAAAACGCCCCTTCGGAAAAGGCATCTTCCGCCGCATTCACGACACCATGACAGGGCTGTATTCCACAGGTCTGTACATCAACACCAACAAAACCGCTGACCAGAACAAAGACGAACTGGAGCGTGGCTACATCATCCCTTGGCAAAATGAAGAAGTGCTGTACTGGCTGGAAAAGCTGCGCAACTGGCAAGAAAAATACAATCCGATAACAAAGCCCACCGATTGCACTACGCTGCTAACAAAGCACACTCGTAAGAAAAAATCTGAAAAGCAGCTAGAAAGCATGGGTGAAATTGCCTTTTTGTTTCGTGAAGCGTCAGTAAAGGATGAGAATAAATATAAACCTATACCGTATAACGCAACAGATTCTTTCTGGTATCAACTCCTATTGACGCTAGAAAACCAACTCGCAGAGCAAGGCAATACCTTGGAGAATGGTGAGCGCTTGAAACTGGTTGTGGATTACCCAGAAGGTACTAGTCAACGTCATAAGGTTGCCACACTCTTTCCCTTACACAGCTTACGTGTCTCACTCATCACGGCGTATACGATGGACACGCAATTGCCACTGCCTGTCATATCTAAGCTATTGGCGGGGCATACACGCCTGTTGATGACTATCTACTACAACAAAATCACCCCGTCGGTGATGGCAGAAAAAATGGATGAAGCACATGATGCAATGGATGCAAAATCCAAACAATCGGTGCGTAACTTCCTCAAAGATGCCTCGATGGAGCAAATTCAATGCAAGATGGTGTATCACAGTGATGATAGCATTCAGGCGGCACTGGTTAATCGTAATCCGATAGGTTGGGAAGAACGCTCGTGTGGGATGTGTCTGGTAGGCGGTAACACTGTGAAATCGGATGAAGTCAGTACCCTTGGCGGCTGTTGGAACGGTGGTGAGTTGATTAGAGAAGCAAAAGCCGCTGCAAATCGCATTTACGACAGCGTGCCACATGGCCCTGAAAATTGTATTCGCTGCCGCTGGTTTATTACCGAGGCACGCTACCTTCCTGCACTTAATGCCCACTTCAATCAACTAAGCTACAAGGCGCACCAAGCGGCTAACTTATCCGTGGAAATTGAGGGTGAACTGGAAGCCCTCAAAGACGAACAGTTCTTTTGTGAAGAGCAAGGCAAGCCGTTTATCAAACACGATGAACTGCAAGTCCTACAGCGCCGTTGGGAAAAGCAACAAGTCGAGGCAAGCGAATATGCTGAAGACTGGATAGCATGCTTTGAGCTTATTCAGAGAATCATGCGTGTTGAAGAGACCAGAAATGAAGATGACAGCAAAGATAAACTGATTGCGGTTGGCTCTGAGCAAGATGTCAGCCATGCCTTGACGTTTATCGAAACCGACTCAGAGTTACTGCATCTATCTCTGATTTGTGATGACGCAGAGTTCTACCCTGATTTGCAGGACGAGCTGCGTAAAACCCCTGCCATTGAAAAGCGCTCTCGCCACCTCAGTCGTGTGCTGATGAAAAAAGGCTTTGAGCCAATTTTCATGGAAATGGACGACAAACAGCAGCTCATCGCCGCCAATGCCATGCTGCGCCAAATGGCAAAAATCGCCGACCCTGACGACAAACTTGAAGGCTACCGCAAAGTGGCGAGCTACATCGAAGCGGGTGAATACCTGACCGATAATAAATTGTTATCTCAGGGTGTTAGTGCACTGACTGATAAAGCCATTAACCTAGATGGCATCTCACTGTCGAACTTATTGGAGGACTAATGGAACTTGATATTGATGTCATTCTGGCTGACTTAAAAGAAGGCAAAGTGCCTCGCACGCAGCAAAACCTCGATAAGCTCAATGACACGCTGAAAGCCTATGCGGAATCAGGTCAGCGCGACTTCTCCATCACGCAAATTGGACGGGTTTCTGCCGAAAATGGTGGATTGGCGTATGAGGCTTTGCGTGCTACCCGTAACAAGCATTACCGAATGCTCATCGAAGCATGGGCGGCAAAGTTCAATACCAATACCAAAAAACCGCTCTCCAACACCTCACGGTCTAAATCCATCCCTGCGGATAATAAGCTGTTAGAGCGCATTCCAGACCCTGCGGTACGTGCCTTGTTTGGGCAAATTATTGCCGAGCGTAACCGTTATCGCAAAGAGGTCAATTTGCTCAAGCAACACGCCAATATTACCATCGACAAACGCCCTGTGCGCCAGTTTGACACCACCGCAGAACCAAGCTTGGAAGTGCTGCCATCCCTATCAGGCGTACTCACCGAATCAGAGAAAAAAGCCTTAGCGTATGCCATTTCTGATGAATGCATGGAGGCAAACAACTGGCAATACACCCAAGCGGGTCAGGTAAAAGACTTGGAATACAACAGCGAAGTCTTCCCAAGAGGCTTTGTCACAGGGCTTCGCAAGCTATTGGGTGAGGTAGATGACTGATGGCAAGTGGGCAGCAGAAAGCGCAACAAAACCTTGAGGCATTTGAGGTATGGAAAGCCACACAGACGGACGATGACTTTAAACAAATCGTGTTCAGAGGTCAGCTTAACCGCATAGAGGTTGCTAAAGGTGTGGGTTGCGGTAAGTCGGCTTTAAACCAAAATCCCGCCCTCAAGAAAGCACTCAAAGCCTTAGAGGATGAGCTGCGTGGTAAAGGTGTCCTGCCACCGTTGATCGACGCTGCCAAGAAGAATGCGGATAAGCCCCAAGCCTACGACAACACAGCCAATCGCAAGCTGCTCGATTCAAAGCGGGTGTCGTCATTAGAAGCTGAGAACATTGAATTGAAAGCCAAGGTCAAGGAGCTTGAAAAGCGACTTGAGCGCTTTGGTGAGCTATCTGAAACCTTATCCGAAATGGGGTTGATGCCACGATGAATACCGCTTTGCATGAAGATCAAATGCGTGTCACCAGTATCCCTTATCGCTCGACCAAGATGGTGATATTCAGCGGTGTACCGCTGGCGAAAGACTCTTACAAAACCAATAGTGGGAAGTATTACGTCACCATCAAAGCCGACCCCGATAGCATCCCTGTGCTTCCAACGCTAGGTCAGCATTGGTCAGTCAAAGGTGCTCGCCAGATAGAAAATATGGAGATGGGTGATTATGTAATGCAGCAGCACACGTATGAATCACCCAAGCATATTGAATGCACGCTGCCCGAAGCAGGTGAGCAACTGATACGCTTTATCGCCAGAGAAAGTGACTTCAAGGGTATTGGTGAAAGCAAAGCTAGAGCGCTCTGGCAGCTCTTGGGTAAAGATTTCCATGCCACACTGAGAAATGACACCCCAGAGTCCAGAGAGCGTCTGACATCGATTCTGAGTGAAGATTCAGTGGAAGCGCTTTTTAGGGGGTACGCCAAATATAAAAATCTGGCACATTGCAACTGGATGAGCGAGCACAACATCCCCGCCAGTGTGCAGCAACGGCTGCTCAAGCATCACGGTGAAGCCTCCATCGATGTTATCAAGGATAATCCTTATGCTCTCATGGGCTTTGGTCTTTCGTTCAGTGCCATTGAAGATATTATCAAGGTAACGGATTTTAAGAGCGATGTTGCGAAGGATGACCCAAGAAGGCTCAGCGCTGCTCTGGAAATGGCGATTCGCAAGGAGATTGAAAAAGGTCACACCTATACCACTCATGCCAATGTGCGCCCTTACCTCAACAAACTATTGAAAGACAAAACACTAGTTGCTCAGGCGTTCAAAGCGGGGCACGACAAAGCGCAGTACATTTTAAACCCCGACACGGGAACTTATCATCCCACCGCGCAACTCCTGATGGAAAGTGTCGTTGC
>NZ_JAKEUQ010000045.1 GCF_022397955.1 Vibrio sp. Isolate32
ATTCCATGCCGAACTCAGAAGTGAAACACAATAGCGCCGATGGTAGTGTGGGGCTTCCCCATGTGAGAGTAGGACATCGCCAGGCTTCTATTTATTTTCACTTTTCAAAAGTGAAGACAAAAAGTGTAATGAACGACTTGTCAGCGACGACAAGTAGTCCACTGCGGAGTGGTAGTTCAGTTGGTTAGAATACCGGCCTGTCACGCCGGGGGTCGCGGGTTCGAGTCCCGTCCACTCCGCCACTTATTCAGAGTTTCAGCTATTTAAAACTGAAAATAGGGGTGTAGCTCCAATTGGCAGAGCAGCGGATTCCAAATCCGCGTGTTGGGAGTTCGAATCTCTCCACCCCTGCCATATTTAAGGCTCTAGCAGAATTGTTAGAGCCTTTTTGCTTTCTATGATTTGAAAATTAACCTCCTTCTCTAAATAAAAACCCCTCTTTTGTCTCCAAAATATTGTCCTGAATATGCACCTATTTCCTAATGGCGACTAGTATGAAAAGTAAGGATCATTCATTTGGAATAGTTATGAGGGTACTTTGTACATCGGCCCTGATTATTTGCTCGTTTTACGTATCGGCAACTCCGTGGGAAAAAGAAAAAAGCCCGACAAGAAACCCAACCTCATCAATTGGTAGTTATGCTAATGGTTGCCTTGATGGTGCGCAGGCTTTACCGATTAACGGCCAGGGGTATCAGGTTATTCGGCCCCAGAGGGAGCGCTACTATGGCCATACAGACGCCATAAAGTTTATTGAGAGGTTAGGTGTAACTACCAGCGAGAAACTCAATACTAATTTACTGGTTGGTGATATTTCTTTACCACGAGGAGGGCGCTTTTCGTCTGGCCATTCAAGTCATCAAACAGGGTTGGATATTGATATATGGTTAAGATTAACCAGTAATAGGCTGTCTGAAAATGAACTCGCAGTCCCTAAACCAGTCAGTGTTGTGGATCTCACCAACTACAAACTTCGTCAATCTAATTGGACTGATGACCATTTTCAAGTTATTCGCTATGCTGCGAAAGATGAAAAAGTGGTGCGTATATTTGTTCACCCAGTTATTAAGCTAGCCCTTTGTGAACAGGAAGTTTCTGATGCTAAAGAAAGAGTTTGGTTGGGAAAAATTAGGCCGTGGTGGGGGCATCATTCTCATTTCCACGTTCGTTTAAAATGCCCTGAAGGGAGTTCAAACTGTATTACTCAAGCTAATCCTCCTAAAGGTGATGGTTGTGATGAAGAACTAGCAAGCTGGGCACCAGAGACCATCCCCATACCTCCTCCTAAAAAGGTAGTAGCTAAGAAGAAAAAAAAGAAAATTAAAGTCATGCCTAGTCAATGTCTAGCCTTGATTTCGGATAAGTAATCGAATTTTATAAACGCGAGATTAAGAACATCGTTCGATATTAATAAAGGTAATGATGGCAAGAGCAATGCGTATTTGACAAAGTTTGATCAAAGATAGCGTGTTTTTGCGGTTAAACATACGGCTTGTATGCAGTATGCGAAATCAGAGTGGTTAAGACATAGGTTTAACGATGAAAGCTCGGGTATTTCAATTTCGAGAGATGACATTACCCAGCTGGTAGGCAGACAACGTTTTTAGATCCTAGCTTCGTAATTGATGTTTCACTTATGTAATGGCATTTGTGATAGATACCATTAGAAAAAACTTATATCTTGTTTCGATCGCTCATAACAATCGTAGTAAATAACTTGTCATCCTAGCTGATTAAAACGCTTGATAACTTCGTTAGAATTTCTAATTGTCGAATAACTACTTATCGAAAAACTTGCCTTGTTCTCAAGCCTTTTTCCTATGCTATTTCTGGCCATTGACTTACTGTGGTTGGTATCAATCAGTAAACTGGCGAGAAAGACTCGAATATCAATTTGAAAAGAGCTTTTCTGCAATATTTATCCAATCGGAAAAATCAGGCTAAAAAAAGGTTCAACTTATGGTTAAGTTGAACCTTTCTTCTTTTAGGTCAAGCCTTGAATGATAACAAACTTCTCTAGCAGCTCGTCTTCAGTTTCAATATGGTTTGGATCAGTGATGATGCACTTGGTTATTGGGCATACAGACTGACACGTTGGCTTCTCATAGTGACCTTTACATTCAGTACATAAATCCGGGTCGATTTCGAAGATGCTGTCACCCATAGTGATTGCGCCATTTGGGCATTCAGGGTCACACATATCGCAGTTTATGCACTTGTCAGTGATTAACAGAGCCATTGCTTACTTCTCGGTTTTCTAAGTAAAGTTACTTACCAGATGCATTGCGTGTGTCTTGGCCTTCGCTCAAGTTACGCATCAACAAGCCGTACTCTAAGTCTAGATCAGCTGGTACAGGGATAAATACAAAGTGACCGTTGCCTTTTGCGTCTTCAACTGCTTCAGACTTACGGTTTTCCATGATCTCTAGTGTGAAAACAACGTTACCTTTCGGTGTCATCATTTCTAAGCTATCGCCTACTAGGAACTTGTTCTTCACTTCTACTTCCGCTAGATCGCCACGGCGTTTACCTGTGAATTCACCAACAAATTGTTGAGTATCAGAGATAGAGTAACCGTACTCGTAGTTTTGGTAAGTGTCGTGAGTGTGGCGACGTAGGAAGCCTTCAGTGTAGCCACGGTGCGCTAGGCTCTCCAATGTACCCATTAGGCTTTCATCAAATGGCTTGCCTGCAACAGCGTCATCGATAGCTTTACGGTAAACTTGTGCTGTACGAGCACAGTAGTAGAAAGACTTAGTACGGCCTTCGATCTTCAGTGAATGAACCCCCATCTTCGTTAGACGCTCAACGTGCTGGATTGCGCGAAGGTCTTTTGAGTTCATGATGTAAGTACCATGCTCATCTTCAAACGCAGCCATTTTCTCTTCAGGCTTGTGTGACTCTGAAAGTAGAACCACTTCGTCTGTTGGTTTACCTAGACCTAGTGTGTTGTCTGGACGTTCGTCTTGAACTTCTACATCTTGCGTTTCTACTTCGTGAATAGCAACACCAGTAGGGTTTGCTTCAACGATCTGACCGTTCTCGTCTTCTTTTGCCGCTTCTGTTTTGTATTCCCAACGACAAGCGTTAGTACAAGTGCCTTGGTTAGGATCGCGCTTGTTCATGTAACCAGAAAGCAGGCAACGACCAGAGTACGCCATGCAAAGTGCACCGTGAACAAAGATCTCTAGTTCTGTTTCTGGACAGTGTTCGCGGATCTCTTCGATTTCTTCAAGTGATAGCTCACGAGATAAGATGACACGTTCAACGCCTTGTGTTGCCCAGAATTTTACAGTTGCCCAGTTTACAGCGTTAGCTTGAACTGAAAGGTGGATAGGCATTTCAGGGAATGCTTCACGAACCATCATGATAAGACCAGGATCAGACATGATAAGAGCGTCTGGGCCCATATCAACAACTGGCTTAAGGTCGCGAATGAAAGTTTTTAGTTTAGAGTTGTGTGGCTGAATGTTACATACAACATATAACTTTTTGCCTTGAGCATGAGCTTCATCGATACCGATTTGTAGGTTTTCGTGGTTGAACTCATTGTTACGAACGCGAAGGCTGTAACGTGGCTGGCCCGCGTAAACTGCATCTGCGCCGTAGGCGAATGCGTAACGCATATTTTTAAGGCTTCCTGCCGGTGATAATAGTTCAGGTACAAATGGTTTTTGTATAGTCATTGCTTCGTTCTCTAATCTGATCTCAAGTCAGGTTGATACCACCAAGTGATATCAAAGGGGCGCAAATTTTACGCTAAAATGAGTCTGGTTGATAGCCCTAAAGATAGCAATGATATTAAGAAGAGAGTGAAGGGATAAATATACGGTGGGAAAATAAGCTCAGGCACGGGGCACCTGAGCTTTGACGTTACTGATTAAGCGTTTGGTTGAGTTAATCCACCTAGTGATTCGAACAGATTCGGAAGGAACACACTGAACTCACCACATAGCAATGAGAAATCTGCATCAAAGCGTGCAGCTTGGTCCTCACGAGGAATATCGTCGTTCTCATCTTTAAGTTCATCGCTGAACTTCAGGCGTTTGATACTGCCGTCTTCTGCCAGGATGAATTCAATGCGATCTTGCCAGTTGATAAGCAGCTTGGTTACCACTTTGTTCGCTTCAATGTGGTTTTTAATCTCGTCGGCTTCTAGCTCTTGTTTCTTAACTCGAACAATACCACCGTCTTCTTGGATTGATTTAAGCTCAGCTTCATCAAGCATAGTAATGCCTTGAGGCGTATCGCCTGACTTAACCCATTCGGTTAGTGTTGTTTCAATCGCTTGCTCTGGAATTGCAGGGACAACCGGTAGGCTACCCATTGTTTTACGTAACAGCGCTAACACGTCTTCTGCCTTTTTGTAGCTGCTTGCATCAACCACGATGAAACCTTCTTTTGGCATGATCAGCGCGTATGTGAAGTTACTGCGGCTAAATGCACGAGGAAGAAGGTCAATGATGATGTCTTCTTTGAGGCTGTCTTTCTCTTTCTTTTTAAGAGGAGTACCAGACTCTGCTTCAAGTGTTTCAATTTTTGCATTCAGTGACTCTTTAATCACAGATGCTGGCAGCATTTTCTCTTCTTTCTTTGCACAGATTAGAATGCGGTTCTCTGATACGTGCGTCATCATATCGCCATGTTTACCCATTGCGTGCACCCAACCAAACTTCTGTTTGTCTTGGCTACCACAAGGAGTGAAGCGGAATTCTTCAAGTTGTTTCTCTAGCTGATCTGCGTTGAAATCAATATCACGATTGAAGCGATAGACTAGGCAATTTTTAAACCACATATATTTTTCTCATACCTTTTTAGAAGTGCCTCATGATATGAGATCTAATTCGATTTGTCCTTAGGTCTGTATCAAAAGTTATAAAGTGAAACGTTTGAGACAGTTATATGAAAATTTGTTTTCAAAGGTCACAAAAGTGTCATAATTAACTCAGATAATGCAATGCGTTGATTAAATACAAAGGCTATTCAATTATGTCGAGAAGGATTCTGGTCGTTGAAGATGAAGCACCTATTCGTGAGATGCTGTGTTTTGTACTTGAACAAAAAGGCTACCAAGCAGTAGAGGCTGAAGATTACGATACAGCGGTAAACAAGCTATGTGAACCTTTCCCAGATCTAGTATTACTAGATTGGATGCTACCTGGTGGTAGCGGGATAAACTTTATCAAGCACATGAAGCGTGAAGAGTTAACTCGCAGCATCCCAGTGGTGATGCTAACGGCTCGTGGTGAAGAAGAAGATAAAGTTCGCGGTTTAGAAGTTGGCGCTGACGACTACATTACCAAACCATTTTCGCCAAAAGAGCTTGTGGCTCGTCTGAAAGCGGTTATTCGTCGTGTAACACCAACGGCATTGGAAGATGTGATTGATGTACAAGGCCTTAAATTAGACCCAGTATCACACCGCGTGACCGCAAGTGAAGGTCCGGTTGATATGGGACCAACAGAATTCAAAATGCTGCATTTCTTTATGACGCACCAAGAGCGTGTATACAGCCGAGAGCAGCTGCTTAACAACGTTTGGGGTACCAACGTTTACGTTGAAGACCGCACGGTTGATGTACATATTCGACGCCTGCGTAAAGCGCTTGAATCTGCAGGTCACGATAAGCTAATCCAAACTGTTCGTGGCGCTGGCTACCGTTTTTCTACAAAGGCTTAATGTGGCTTCGCTGCCCAGTTTACGGAGTCCTGAATGGTTGAAAAGTTAACCTGGAAAAAGCTGGCTTGGGAGCTGGCTTTTTTTTACGCACCATGGGTTTTAGTCGGATGGATATTCGGTTATCTATCTTGGTTACTGCTGGCTGCTACGGTATTGCAGCTCGGCTGGCATCTACACAACCAAATGCGTTTATCGGCATGGTTGTGGGATGAGAAGCGTCTAACTCCACCTTCAGGCTCTGGAAATTGGGAATCTTTGTTTAACGGTATTTATCGTATGCAGCAGAGACAGCGTCGCAAACGTAAAGAGCTGACTAACCTTATTCGCCGTTTCCGTAACGGTGCAGAATCGCTTCCCGATGCGGTTGTGGTATTTCGCGGTGAAGGCAATATTGTTTGGTGTAACAAGCTTGCTCAGTATTTGTTGGGCTTTCGTTGGCCAGATGATTCAGGTCAACCGATCTCGAATTTGATTCGTACTCCAGATTTTATTAAGTACCTTAATAAGCAAGATTTCTCTGAGCCATTAGAGATGTCGTCACCACTGAATGTGGAGCGTATGCTCGAACTGCGTATTGTGCCGTATACCGAAGGTGAACACCTGATGGTGGTGCGTGATGTCACTCAGCTTAAGCAGTTAGAGGGTATGCGTCGAAACTTCTTCGCGAACGTTTCCCATGAGTTGCGTACACCAATGACCGTCCTTCAAGGTTACCTTGAAATGACGGAAGACCCAGACATGATCGTTGGCCCAATGTGGACCAAGGCGCATGGTGTAATGACTGAGCAGCTCAATCGAATGAACAGTTTGGTTAATCAACTACTCACGCTTTCGAAAATTGAAGCAGCACCAATGCATGAGTTGGATGAAGTGGTCAACGTTCCGGCAATGCTGGAAATTCTTGAGAAAGAAGCGGCGAGCCTTAGCGGTGAGCGCGAACATAAACTTGAATTTGATATCGATAAGAGTCTGCGTGTTCTTGCCGATGAAGACCAATTGAGAAGTGCGATTTCGAATTTGGTTTATAACGCGGTTAAATACACACCCGCAGGGGCAACTGTCAAAGTTCGCTGGTATCAAACAAGTCAAGGCGCGTGCTTAGATGTATCAGATACTGGTGATGGCATTGAACCTCAACACTTACATCGACTCACAGAGCGCTTCTATCGTGTAGATAAAGCCCGATCTCGTGATACCGGTGGTAGTGGTCTAGGATTAGCGATTGTAAAACATGCGCTTAGCCACCACGATTCACACCTCGAAATTCAAAGTGAAGTGGGCGCCGGCAGTCGTTTCCATTTCACGTTGCCAAACCGATTGACCGTGTAATGAGTGACTTAATACGCAGGATGCGTTTGCTGATTGGTTCTATGTTAGCGATGGTATTGGCGTGGCCAAGCTTCGCTGAGCAGAGTGTTGAATCACTGCCTGATTATTCCAAGGTTCCAGGTATCTCTGGAAGCTTGTTGTCGGTCGGTTCTGATACTTTGGCTGGGATGACGACACTCTGGGTAGAAGAGTTTAAATCCTATTATCCGAATGTGAATGCTCAAGTCCAAGCATCAGGTTCTTCTACTGCGCCTCCTGCATTGACGGAGGGGACTGCACATCTTGGTCCTATGAGCCGACCTATGCGTCTAAGAGAAGTCGAAGCATTCGAAAGAGAGCATGGATATAAGCCAACAGCACTGCGAGTTGCTATCGATGCGATTGGACTTTTTGTGCACCGAGATAACCCGATTGAGGGGCTTAACTTTCGTCAGATTGATGGCATCTTTTCCGAGACTCTACGCTGCGGGGCAACGAAACCCCTCAATAACTGGCAAGATCTCGGAGTCGATCAGCCATGGGCGAAACATCGATTCCAACTGTTCGGTCGCAATTCTGTATCGGGCACTTATGGATACTTCAAACAGAATGCACTGTGCGGTGGTGACTTTAAAAATCGCGTGAATGAGCAACCAGGCTCGGCTTCTGTAGTTCAGTCAGTCGCTTCATCCATTAGTGGGATTGGCTACTCAGGCATTGGCTACCGTGTAGCTGGTGTTAAGTTGATTCCTATTGCAGAGCTCGGCTCTAATTATGTTGAGCCCACGCGCGCGAATATCTTGAGCGGTGATTACCCTCTATCTCGTTTTCTCTATGTGTATGTGAATAAGCATCCGGATAAACCACTTTCTCCGGTTGAGAGAGAGTTCCTTACTTTTGTATTCTCAAAGCAAGGGCAAGAACTGGTAGAAAAAGATGGCTATCTAGCGATACCGTCTGAATTTGCAGAACAAGAACTCGCGAAAGTTGGGTTATAACTCATCAGATTCGATAAATAGCCAAGTGACTGTAGGCTATTTATCCTCACTTTAAATCTAAACACCAACCGGCACTTTTCCAGCGCTGCTGTTCTTCTTTTAACTCGTAGTCGAGTAGTTGGTTTGTATCTAACCAGTCATTATTTTCGCCAGTCAAATTCCAATGGTCATCCATTTTTATGGTTAGTTTTATATTGGGCACTGGTGCTTGGCTGCGTTGTCGATTGAGTAAGATTGCCAGCCTAAGTATTCGGATCATCAGCGTCACTTGTTGCAACGAAAACAGTGATAATGTTGGCAAGTCTTGCAGCTTGACCGCTTTTCTCTGATATCGAACGATAAGGGAAATCAGACGTTGTTGCTCGGTATTAAAACCGGGCATGGTGGTGTGTTTAATCAGATAGGCTGAATGGCGATGATATCCTTGGAATGCCACGCTTTGGCCTACTTCATGTAGCAATGCAGACCAACCAAGTAGGTCAAATAACTCTGCGTCTTTAGCGCCTTTCAGTTGTGGTTTAGCTTGCAGTAATAGGGTGTGAGCTGTCTCTTTGACTTTTTCGGCATGTGTTAAGTCAACATGATAGCGAGAGAGTAATGTTTCTGCGGTACGAGACCTGATATCAAGGCTCTTGAACTTATCTTCCATGTCATAAAGCACACCTTCTCTTAATGCCCCATCAGAGACATACAGCTCATCTATATTTAAGCTATCCATGACAGCGGAAAGAATCGTAACACCGGTAGCAAACACGTGCTTTCGCTCATCGCTTAAACCCAACAGCTTGATACTTTCTACAGATGAAAACTCCGTTAGATGGTTTTTTAGATAAGTAAGCCGCTGCGGAGTGATGTACTCATCGATAAAGCCCAATCCTTTGAGTACTTCTTTAACTGATTTCGCGGTGCCAGATGAGCCAAAAGCGATCTCCCAAGAGGCGGCTTGGTAGTTCTTAATGACAGGTGTTAACAGTTGAATCGCTGCGGTATAAGCGGTAGCAAAATGCTGAGAAGTTAACTGGTCATCACTAAAGAAACGTTGAGTAAAGCTGACGCATCCCATAGGTAAGCTATGCATTACTTCGGGTGTGAAGCCTTGTCCGGTCACTATCTCAGTGCTTCCTCCACCAATATCGATAACGAGCTTTGATTTGGAGGCGGTTTGAGTGTGCTCAACCCCGTTGTAGATCAATCGCGCTTCCTCTTGCCCTGAAATGATCTCGATGGGAAAAGGAAAAATGAGTTTGGCTTGTTCTATGAAGGTATTTGAATTTTTTGCTTTTCGTAGGGTATGGGTAGCAACAACTCTGACATCATCTATCTCAAAATCAGTAAGTCGTTCTGCGAATACTTTTAGACAATCTAGCCCGCGATTAATCGCTTGATCTGATAGCTGGTGGTTATCATCCAGCCCATTGCCTAACTGTACTTTCTGTTTATGTCGACTGACGAGTTGTAGATGTTTGCCAAACACTTGAGCGACCACCATATGAAAGCTGTTCGAACCTAAATCGATAGCAGCAATGCATCTTGATTGTTTGTCGTCACTTAGCGGCATGATTTCTTCTCTTGTTTGTACTTCTTACGAGCTTGCTTCTCTATATGTTTAATATAGTGGTAAGTGGCGAGTTGTGATGTGGAATGCGTAAGTTGAGTGTTGGGTGACGGCTTATACTGATTGCTCATCGCATGATCGATCATCCGCGCCTTACGTTTATCGTCAAAATGAAACTCGGTGATATCGATGATGGTTTGCTTGATCTTCGAATCTAGTATTGGTGTGGCTACTTCAATCCTATGATCAAAGTTGCGAGTCATCCAATCAGCGGAAGATATGTAAACCTTGGGCTTTCCAGCATTGTGAAAGATCATCACTCTTGGGTGCTCAAGAAAACGATCGATGACACTGATGACCTCAATGTTGTCACTTACGTTGGGTACTCCCGGAACCAGTGAGCACATACCTCGAATGATCATTCTAACTTTTACGTTGGCTTGACTGGCTGCATAGAGCTTTTTAATGATTTCGCGATCCACTAAGTTATTGAGCTTTAAGGTTATGCTCGCAGGCTTACCTTCTGAGGCATGCTGGATCTCTTTGTCGATCAGTTGATACAGACGCTTTCTAGTATTTCTCGGTGAGACTATCAGCTGTTTGAACTGCGTTTTCTGGTACGGGTTTTCGATGTATTTGAAAACTTGTCGAACTTCATGCGTGAGCTCTGGGTTTGCGGTAAGCAAGGAGAAGTCGGTATAGATACGAGCAGTGATTTCATGAAAATTACCCGTACCGATATGAACATAACTCTCCATAGCCTTGCCGTTCTTACGCCTGATGAGCAGTAATTTTGAGTGTATTTTTAGGCTAGGGATGCCATAAACCACCTTTACTCCGGCTTCTTGAAGTGTCTTTGCCCACTGAATGTTGGCTTGCTCGTCAAAACGGGCTTGAAGCTCGACCACCACGGTGACTTTCTTACCATTGTGGGCTGCATCAATGAGCGAGTTAAGTAACTTAGAACCTTCAGCCACCCGGTAAACGTTAATTTTGATGACCGTTACCTTGGGATCAAACGAAGCCTGCCTGACCAGTTCGGTAATGTGATCGAAAGTATGGTACGGGTAGTGCAACAAGATATCGCGAGCTTTGATTGCTTCAAAATAGTTACTGTAATGAGCAAACGGCGTACACTTAATCGGTGAGAGGGGCGTGTTAACGAGATCTTCTCGATTGAGGGCTGGGAAATCACAGAAGTGCTTAAAATTTTGATAACGACCGCCAGAAAGTACGCTGTCATAGTCTGATAGCTTGAGCTTGATTCGTAAGAAATTTAGCATCTCTTGTGGCATCTCGGTTTCATAGATCAAGCGTATCGGTAGCGCCGTTAAACGTTGCTCAATACCAATCGACATCGATTCTAAAAGACTGCAATTGCTGTCTTCTCGCAGGTCATAGTCTGCATCACGTGTCATTTTGATGGCGAAGCAACGCAGCGAATCGTATTCGAAGAAGCCTTTAAGTAAGTCGTCTAGGCAGAAGCGAACTATATTATCTAATAAGATCAGGGTAGTACGTTGTGAGTCTGACGGACTCGGCAGTTTTACAAATCGAGGTAAAGCGTCACATGGAATCTCTAACAGAGCGTATTGAGATGACCCACTGTGCTTAATATCGATAGCTAAGTAACTTTGTTCGTCATTGAGGATATTGAGCAGTTGGCTATCTTTGTTGAGTAGCAAAGGCGTGAGATGCGGGAGTATTTTCTTTCTAAAGTATTTTTTAAGCCAATCACTCTGCTCGGCATTAATTTGTTGTTCATTAACTAAAAAAATACGATTACGTGCTAATTCGAGCAACAACTCTTTGTAAAGTAAATGAAAACGAACATCTAGCTCATTTGCCTTCTGTTGCATCTGAGTCAGCAAGGTCTTTGAGGTGTCAGAGTTTGACTCAGGATCTTGCAATAAGATCTTGCGTTTTACGTCGGAAAATCGGACTTTGTAGAACTCATCGAGGTTTTTTGAGTAGATCCCTAGAAAACGAACTCTTTCGATCAAGGGGACAGACTTGTCAGCTGCCTCTTGAAGTACTCTTTCGTTGAACGATAACCAGCTAAGTTCTTTTGCGACATAGTCTTTTTCCATCGTATTGTTGATCCTTGAATGCTGACTATTAGGGTGACTAGTTTAATTTATAACGTTAGCGCTCACAAAAGTAATGATCTTTGGATAATAAAAAGGGTGAACAAACTTGTTATTAGTTTCAGTTGTTTAACGTAGCTTGTAATATAATTGTCATTTAAGATACATATTATGTCAGCAGCTAAAAAAAGGTAGATAAACAGATGTCTTCAGCCCAATTTTCATTGAAAGAGCGCGACAAAAAAAGATGGTTGAAAGATCGTCTCGTCCGTTTTTCGGTGACATGTGGTGGTGTCAGTGTTTTAGCTGCCTTGGTTTTGATCTTCGTATATCTAGCAATGGTCATTTTACCCGTTTTTTCCGATACTGGTTTAGAGACTGATCAAGCGGTTAAAACCGTAGCGGTAGATAAGCCTATCGCACTATCGGTTGATGAGTACGGTCAACATGCCTTTACTGTCGAAAAGTCTGGTTTGGTTCAGTTTTGGGACCTAGACTCGCAAAATACACACTCTTATTTCGAACGAAGTGTATTAGCAGATCCTATTGCCTTTTCTCGAAATACCCCTGCTGAAAATTGGTTTGCTTTTGCCGATAGCGCAAGTAATATCACTTTCTTCTACCCTGAGTATAGTGCGCCTGTGCTCCAAAAGGGCGCTGAAGCTGAACCAAAAATCGAGCAAGTTACTCTGCCTCAACCCTTCTTAGCCGACGAACCAGCGAATGGCGCGTTGATCGATAACTTCGTATTCTCTAAAAATGGACGCGATATTACTGTTGCCGCTCAGTTAACTGACCTACGAGTGCTAGTGAAGTGGTACCAAAGCGACTTGGATGGTGGCTATGTATTAAAGAATAGCCAATGGTTATCGGATAAGCTTGGCGCGCAGCAGCAGTTATTGATGACACCTGATGGGCAGACTTTATACCTTCGAGCAAATTCTGACTTAGTGGTATTAAAACTCGCAGAGAAAGGGTTTGATGTCCGTGAAGTAATCGACCTGAGTTTGAATGACGCCAAACACGGTGTGAAAAGGCTCGATTTGTTATCTGGTGCTTATTCGTTGTTGGTTACACATCAGGATGGACAAGTCTCTCAATGGTTTGATGTGCTTAAAGATAAAAAGCGCAGCCTAACCCATATTCGAGATTTCCAGCTCGCTGAAGAAGTACAATTTATCCTGCCAGATACCTACCGAAAAGGGTTCTATAGCTTCTATAAAAACGGCACATTACAGAGCCATTATACAACCAGCGAAAAGTTGTCTCTGTTTGCGCGTGCGTTTGATAAGTCACCTCAGTTAGCTGCGATGTCGGCCAATGAGCTACATTTGGCGACCTTGATTGATGATAAAATCAGTGTGGCGAAAGTCGACAATGAATACCCTCAGATTTCTTTCTCATCTCTGTGGCAAAAAGTCTGGTATGAGAGCTATCCAGAGCCGCAGTATGTATGGCAATCAACCTCTGCCAATGATGACTTTGAAGAGAAGTTCAGTTTAGTTCCTATCACGTTTGGCACCATCAAAGCTGCGCTATTTGCCATGATGTTTGCGGCACCTATTGCTGTACTGGGGGCCATTTATACCGCTTACTTTATGTCGCCACGCATGCGACGAGTAGTGAAGCCGTCGATTGAGTTAATGGAAGCTTTGCCTACCGTCATCATTGGTTTCCTCGCGGGTCTATGGTTTGCGCCAATTGTAGAAACCCACTTAACCGCTGTATTTTCTTTGATGGTGATGTTGCCTATTAGTGCTTTGATTACAGGACTTGTTTGGTTCTGTTTACCTAAGGTTGTGACAAGTCGTTTCTCTAATGGTTGGCACGCACTCATCTTGATTCCGGTATTGATTGCAACGGTCGTTATAGTATTCGCCGCGGGCAACAATATCGAAGCCTTGTTGTTTGACGGTGATATACGCACTTTCCTAGCTGGCTATGGAATCGACTTTGATCAGCGTAATGCTCTAGTCGTCGGTTTCGCGATGGGTTTTGCTGTCATCCCGACAATTTTTACGATTGCTGAGGATGCGATTTTCTCTGTGCCTAAGCACTTGTCTGATGGTTCACTCGCGCTTGGTGCTACCGCGTGGCAGACCCTAATTTATGTTGTTTTACTAACAGCCAGTCCCGGTATTTTTTCCGCGGTTATGATGGGATTAGGACGAGCGGTTGGTGAAACCATGATCGTCCTGATGGCGACAGGTAACACGCCAATTCTTGATTGGAATATTTTAGAAGGGATGAGGACACTATCCGCGACCATTGCTGTCGAACTTCCTGAATCGGAAGTAGGTGGGTCGCATTTCCGTTTGCTGTTCTTGTCAGCTCTGTTGCTGTTTATTTTTACCTTCGCTGTGAACTCGCTAGCGGAGTGGGTTCGCCAAAGGTTGAGAGATAAATATCGTGCTTTGTAGTGTTAATACGTCACCTCAATCTGAATCTACGCCTACAAATTTTTGGGGCTTAGCGAACGGTGTACATCGTTACTCGCTGAATCACTCTCAGGTAGCACATGATGAATAGACTCAAGTCATTACTATCATGGGTTAAATCTGGCTCGCCATGGATCTGGCTAACCGGTGGGGCGGTGAGCATCAGTATGCTTTCGGTTCTGGGTTTGATGCTCCTGATCGGCTGGAAAGGGCTGACCTACTTTTGGCCTGCGCCTTTGTATCAGTGGCAAGTTGATTCTAAAGATCTGTCTTTGGTTGTTGATCTTGATGAAACCGTATCTCAACAAGATGTGTTGATCGGTCAGCTGTATGAACGCAAATACATTCCAATAGAGCAAGTTCCGCAAGCTAACGATCTATTATCACCCCAAAATATTGCTACAGGGTTGATACAACGTTTGAGCATCAAGGTGGCCAATAGAGAACTCTATCCCGCTGATTTTGTTTCGATCCTAGATGTTAACCTATTGGAGCCAACCACTCCCCGAGATTGGGCTGTGATAGAGCGCAGTCGAGGTGGCTACTTTTTTGGTAAACCTGTTGGCTTTAAAACGGCATCGGGAACTTTTTATACCGATATCGACCAAAAGCTTAAAGACGGGTTAGCGTTCGCTGACACTCTGCGTGCTGAAACGTCACGCGTGGTAAACCAAGAGGTTCGTAATATCAGTTGGCAGTTAGAAAACTTACGTTTAGAAAAGCGCAAGTTAGAACTGAATGAATCTGTGAGCGATGAGTATCTTAAAACTTATACGGAGACTAGGCTTGAACTCAATAAGCAGTTAGATGAAGCTGAGATTAAGCTAGAGCACCTCAGAACACAGTTGAATGTTGAGAGCTTACTTGTTGAAGATATGACTGGGGAGCAGGTTGAAATCTCGCTCAGTCATATTCTGGATTACTGGTACCCAAATAATATGTCTTATCTTGAGAAGGTTGGACATTGGGGCCATCAAGTGTGGAAGTTCTTATCAGAAAACCCGCGCGAGTCAAATTCAGAAGGCGGCGTCTTCCCAGCTATCTTTGGTACCGTATTACTGGTTATTTTGATGTCGATTGTGGTGATGCCTCTTGGGGTGGTTGCGGCGCTCTACTTACATGAATACGCGAAAAACAACGCGCTTACCCGTTTGATTCGAATTGCGGTTATCAACCTAGCCGGTGTACCTTCAATCGTGTATGGCGTTTTTGGTTTAGGCTTTTTCGTTTATACCATTGGTGGCTCGATCGATACCCTGTTTTATGCAGAGCGACTACCTGCCCCTACCTTTGGTACACCAGGCTTACTTTGGTCTGCACTGACTTTGGCTGTGTTGACGCTCCCTGTCGTGATTGTGACGACTGAAGAGGGTTTAACGCGTATCCCGAGCTCGGTAAGACATGGCTCTTTAGCGCTCGGTGCGACTCAGTTTGAGACCTTGTGGCGCATTGTTTTGCCTATGGCAAGCCCTGCGATAATTACCGGATTGATACTGGCGATTGCAAGAGCAGCAGGTGAAGTAGCTCCATTAATGCTGGTAGGTGTTGTCAAGTTCGCATCAAGCTTGCCTGTTGATAGCCAGTTTCCGTATATACACTTAGATAGAAAGTTCATGCATTTAGGCTTTCATATCTATGATGTTGGATTTCAAACATCGAATATAGAGGCAGCTCGCCCATTGGTGTATGCGACTTCGTTTTTATTGGTTACGGTAATCGTGGGGCTGAATTTAACGGCGATTAATATCCGTAATAACTTACGTGAAAAGTACCGAACCTTAGGACAAGATTAAGATGTTCTCAATTAATGAAAGCTTGGGTTACCAAGCGCCTTTAGATGTACACAATCTAAAGGAAGAACAAATTGCTATCTCGATCGAAGGGCTTAATCTTTACTACAAAGAAAGCCAAGCGCTCGATGATATCTCTATGAAGATACCCAAAGGGCAGGTGACTGCATTTATCGGCCCTTCGGGCTGTGGCAAGTCAACTTTACTACGTTGTATCAATCGTATGAACGATCTTGTCGAAGGCTGTAAAGTTTCCGGAAAAGTGAAGCTTCATGGCAAGAATATCTATCACCCTAAAGTTGATGTTGCGACTCTGCGTCGTCGTGTTGGCATGGTATTTCAACGCCCAAACCCTTTCCCTAAATCTATCTATGAAAATGTAGTTTACGGACTGAGGTTGCAAGGCGTGAGTAACAGCCGAGATCTTGATGATGCCGTAGAACGATCACTGCGTGCAGCTGCGTTGTGGGACGAAGTAAAAGATCGTTTACATGAAAATGCTTTTGGTTTGTCTGGCGGTCAGCAGCAGCGTTTGGTGATTGCTCGCGCTGTTGCGATTGAGCCGGAGGTCTTGTTGTTGGATGAGCCGACATCTGCACTGGATCCTATTTCAACGTTGACGATTGAAGAGCTAATCAACGATCTCAAGACGCAATATACGGTCGTTATCGTCACCCATAATATGCAGCAGGCTGCGCGTGTTAGCGACCATACTGCTTTTATTCATATGGGAAAATTGATCGAGTACTCAGATACGGATTCAATATTTACATCGCCATTGAAAAATCAAACGGAAGACTACATTACAGGTCGATACGGTTAACGTTACCGTTCTCATCATTGGAGCTAAGTCACTCCAATATAAATGACTTATCCATTTCTTTTTAAGGAGCTGACATGCAATTTGGTCGCCACATCTCAGGACAATTCAACGTCGAGTTAGAGTCTATCCGTACCCATGTACTGACGATGGGCGGGTTAGTGGAGCAGCAACTCTCTTTTGCGATGCAGGCACTTAACAAAGATGATTTGGAACTAGCGAAGAAAGTGATTCGTGATGACCATAAAGTGAATGTGATGGAAGTGTTGATTGATGAGGCATGTACTCGCATTATTGCCAAACGTCAGCCAACGGCCAAAGATCTGCGTTTGATAATGGCGATCATCAAGACGATTACTGACCTTGAGCGCATTGGTGATGTTGCTTCAAAGATCGCGCAGGGTGCGATTGATATCCCTTCGACAAAAGAACAGAAATTCCACGTATCGCTAGAGCCTTTATGTCGACAAGCGATCACCATGCTGCACCAAGTTTTAGACGCATTTGCTCGAATGGATGTGGATGCGGCAGCCGAGGTACACAAACTTGATGATAAGTTGGATGCTGAATACGAAGCGGTGATTCGTCAGTTGATGACTTACATGATGGAAGACCCCAAGAATATTCCAAATATCTTGCAAGTGATGTGGTCTGCAAGAGCCATTGAGCGAGTGGGGGACCGTTGCCAGAACATTTGTGAGTACATTATCTACTTTGTTAAAGGTAAAGATGTACGCCACCTAGGTGATCAAAGCTTAGATGACGTTTTAAGGTAACGTATTCATCGACCCGATCTAATTTTATTTTTTGACGCCAGCCCTTTATCGATGAGGGCTCCTCTCACACTAGATATCTTGCTAGCATCCGTTACAGGTATTTGATAATCATCAATATCATCACTCCCCATTTGAGCATTCGAATTGCTTTCCATTAGGCTAGGTCTTGTCGATTTACCTGAAAGGTGGAGTGCAGGTACTTGGGTGGTGCTTTGAATAATTTTTGCGTTGTGAGCGGTAACGCCGGCCCCTGCCATGATAGCGATTCTGCCATTCGCTTGTTTGACCATCTCTTGCAATATATCGATACCTTTCTCTGCATTGCTCGCTAGCCCAGACGTTAAAACACGTTCACAACCAAGTTCGATAATCTGTTCTAGTGCTTTTTGGTAATCCTTTAGTTGGTCGATAGCACGGTGAAAGGTTACGCCAAGTTTTAGCTGGTGGGCTTTTGCGGTTAGTGCTTTCATAGCAGCCATGTCTATTTCACCTTGAGCGGTAAGTGCACCTAATACCACACCGTCTAAACCAGCATCGGCAGCGGCTTGGATATCATCAAGCATGCTCATCACGTCGTCATTATCGAAGATGAAGTCGCCTTGTCTTGGGCGAATCATTGCATACACAGGGACCGATGAGATGCGAGCGGCTTGCTTCATCATTCCTAGGCTTGGAGTTAATCCCCCAAGTGCTAGTGAAGAGCAGAGCTCAATACGATTCGCTCCTCCTTCTAGTGCATTGTATAGGGATTCTAGGTTATCGATACAAACTTCAATTTCGATGTTCATGCTATTTTACTCGTTCAAATTGAGACTTTGGAAATCATAGCAATCTTGAGACGATTCTGAATAGGTAGCGATAGAGGAAAATAGAGGTAAAGTTTCGCTTTGCAGTTACCCCTATTCATAGTGAAGATGAGCAAGGAATAAACCATTGTTGAAGCAATAGATGCAAAAAGCCCGAAGCGTTAACTTCGGGCTTTGAATAAGACTTTACTTCTTAACTGATTGGCGGTGCGCTTTGCGCTGTAGCTTATGCTTTATTTCTCTTTATAGAGAGTCATCCAACCATTCACCCGTGTTGAGTCGGGCTTAAGAATGTAATTACTTGCTTAGGTCATCAGCGTGCTCAGATAGGAATGCTGCAACGCCTTTTGGAGATGCGTCCATACCTGATTTACCTTCTTCCCATTGTGCAGGACAAACTTCACCGTTCTTCTCGTGGAAGTTTAGTGCGTCTACCATGCGTAGCATTTCGTCGATGTTACGACCTAGTGGAAGATCGTTAACTACTTGGTGACGTACAAGACCGTCAGCGTCGATTAGGAAAGAACCACGGAAAGCAACGCCTGCTTCTGGGTGCTCAACATCGTATGCTTTACAGATTTCGTGCTTAACGTCAGCAACTAGTGGGTATTTAACTTGACCGATACCGCCGTCAGCGATAGCAGTGTTACGCCATGCGTTGTGAGAGAATTGAGAATCGATAGAAACACCGATTACTTCAACGCCTTTAGCTTGGAAATCTTCTAGACGGTTGTCGAAAGCGATTAGCTCTGAAGGACAAACGAAAGTGAAGTCTAGTGGGTAGAAGAAAACAACCGCTTTCTTACCTTTAGTGAATTCTGCGAAGTTGAAGTTATCAACGATCTCACCGTTACCTAGAACAGCTGCTGCAGTAAAGTCAGGGGCTTGACGACCTACTAGTACCATTTTGGAATCTCCTAAAAAATTAGTTGGCCCAACACATCTTTGTTTGGGCTCCGTTTCTACGCGACAAACTATAGTACAATCGGTACTATAGAAAAAAGCGAATTAAATAGATTAAGTTCATCGAAAAAAGCGATAAGCTTATTCTTTGTCCTTTTCTCAGGTCTTAGGACCTTCGTGTAACTTATCCTACTCATATTACAAAGTAATTTCATGAATAAATGGCCAAGTCTTAAGCAACTTCACTATCTTGTTACTCTTCACGAAACACGCCACTTTAGCGACGCCGCAGATCGCTGTTTCGTTAGCCAATCGACGCTCAGTAAAGGTATCCAAAACCTAGAAGAACTGATCGGTTGTCCTCTGTATGAAAAGAAGGATAAAAAGAGCCCGCTCGTTTTCACTCAAGCGGGAGAGCTGGTGGTGAAGCATGGCCGAGAGTTATTGGCGAAAGGGCAAGACTTGGTTGAACTCGGAAACCTATGTAATGGGGATGCAATGCAAGGCCAGTTGCGAGTAGGATGTATCCCTACCATTGCGCCATTCCTTTTATGCGATTTGGTCCAAGAAGCCAATCATCGTTTCCCACAGTTGAACTTACTGTTACGTGAAGACACGACGACTAACTTATTGGCTGCATTACGTCATGGTGAGTTAGATGTGTTGATTCTGGCTTTGCCTGTCGATATCGACAACATGGAGAGTAAAGTTGTCGGGCAAGACCCGTTCAGAATGGTAATCAGTCGTAATCAAGCTGATGGTATTCGTGTCCCAATTAAATATGACGACTTGCCAGACGAGTCTGTATTTTTGTTGGAGAACGAGCACTGCTTAACCGAGCACGCGGTATCAGCTTGTAAGCTAACCGACAAAGAGAAGATAAACCCGTTCACCGCGACAAGCCTACATACATTGGTTCAAATGGTGGCCAATGGTTTAGGAACCACCTTTATTCCGCAGATGGCCATCGACCACGGTTTACTGGAAAACCAGAATCTCGTTGTGATCGATCCACCAGGCCAGCAAGCCTACCGCGATATCGGCCTTGTGTGGCGCCCAAGTTCGTCACGTCGTGAGACATTTCATCAACTAGCGGATGTAGTCTCGGAATTGCTTTAAATCTGAACATGAAATCAAAAAGAGCAGCTATTTGGCTGCTCTTTTTGTTTATTCACTAATAAGAAAAACGCCACAAATAGTGGCGTTGGAAATTTATCTATAGCGTTAGATTTTGAAAAAGCTCAGCAAGTCTTTTTGCTTAGCGGCTAATGAAGAGAGCTCCTCACTAGCTTGTTTGCTCTGCTCAATCCCTGAAACATTTTGATGAACAATATCAAAGGTCAGAGAAACATTTTGTGAAATATCCTGTGTCACGCCAGATTGCTCTTCAGAGGCAGTTGCTACTTGTGTATTCATGTCTGAGATGAGTTGCACAGAGTCAGTGATGGAGGCAAACGCTGTGCGAAGTTGTTCGCTGTACTGTCGAGATTCTTCTGCCAACGAAAGATTGGATTGCATAAATTGGTTCGCATCTTTCGCTTGAGCTTGAAGGCGAGATATTATTTCTTGAATATCGACCGTTGATTGCTGTGTTTTCGCTGCAAGGGAGCGAACCTCATCTGCTACCACAGCAAAGCCTCGACCTTGCTCGCCCGCTCGAGCCGCTTCAATTGCCGCATTCAATGCAAGCAAGTTAGTTTGCTCCGAGATCGAGTTGATTACTTCAATAACACTACCGATCTCTACCGAGTACTCTTGCAATTGATTGACGATATTTGATGTCTCTTCGATTGAGCTTTCAACTTTTTGAGAGATATCATCTGATGCGTCGAGTGAAACGCTGCCATCTTGAACATTAGTTGTTGCACCCGTCGCTGCGTTCTCAGCGTTAGCCGCATTTTGGCTAACTTCACTTGCCGTACTAGACAGTTCATTGATAGCCGTCGCTATTTGTTCCATTTGGCTCAGCTCTTGTTGAGCATTCCCTTCGGTTTGGCTCATCACTGCGGTTAGCTCAACGGAGGCCGCTGAAACATTGTCTGAAATTTGGTGGAAACCATCGATGATTCGACGTAGTTCTTGGCGCATTTCTAAAATGTTTGCGTATATACCGGTTTCTTTACCCGTAATTGGAATTTGTTTTACAAGATCGCCCTCAGCTACTTCGGCAACAATGGCTTGAATGTCACTTGGCTCACCTCCTACGACTTTCCATACACTGCGATAAATCGAGATAGCGATGGTCAGAGCGGCAGCGACAACAATGATAGAAAGAACACCGAGAATAAACTGAGCGTTAGAGAATCGTTCTACCATGCTTGGTCCAACAATGTCTTGTTCAGATTTTGTTGATAGCTTTATAGTTTCGATAGTTTTTGCAGCATTGACACCGGCAACATCAAGCGTTCCAGAAATGATGTCATTTCGACTGTTAATGGTATCAACGATCTTTGAAAATGTGCTGCGATACGTTTTGAATGCGTTCATGAAGTCTTTTAGGTAGCCGATTTGCTCCATCGACATCAATTGGCCTTCGATTGTTTCAGTGAGTATTACTACAGAGTCAAACTCCTTCTCAGCACGCTTAGCATCCTCTGCATTATTGCTGGTTAAAAATTTAGAAGCATAAAGCCTTGATAGTAGAACATGCTGTTGAAGGTTGCCTGAACTGATAGCGACGTCGAGATCTTCTTCAGCTGAAGCCTGAGTCATCAAGTTGGTCACAGCTTTACGCATAGCGACTCCTGATGGGTCTAAAGAGTCTTGAACTAGCTCGTTTCTTGTATTGACGAGCTGAACAACTTGGTTAAAGCCTTGGCTATATTGCTCAAGCTGTTTTTTGATCGTCAAAAATTCATTTTTGTGTAGATCGTCAAGATGAGAACTCAAAAGGTCATCTATCAATTGGTTTGATGCGGTGATACGCTTATCCAGTTCAGCAGAATGAGACGGATTCGGATTTTTTATGTATTTAAGAGCCGATAAACGAGTTTCCAGTATGTTGGCTTGAATTCTCCCGGTAGAGACACTTGTTAACGCAAGAGAGCGGTAAGTATTGAACCCGTTACTTGATTGGTAAAAGCGTAACGAAGCAACGACTGAAATAACCAAAATTAGCGCGAGAATCACACCAAAACCTAAGGACAGCAATTTCTTTAAACTCATAAATATCATTCCTAGTAAAGCAGCTTGTTTTATTCTTAATAAAACCTTGCATTCTTACTGAAAAATATATCAATAAATAGTAAGCGTCTTTAAATTGACTCATTCAACCCGGCTTTATTGCGTAATTCAGTTTAGAGGCAGAGCCGCCCGTTTCGAGTATTTCTTAGTCAATACGATAAGTTTCAGGCATACCTAACCCAGTAAGCTTGTTCAACGCTTTTATCATCGCGTAAGTTTCACCCACTTGGGCATTATAATTTCTTAAGCTCAGTTGTCCTCCTAGCAACTGTTTAACTCGATACATCGCGGTTGCTGAGAGTGAACGTTTGTGGTGTCCATACCGCTCTTTCAATACTTATTTGAGCCGTATAATTTCTGACAACTCACGGTGAGATTTCGAGGGTGACCCCGCCCCCAAAAGGCTGCCCCTTCTCTTGGGGGAACAAGTGTAATGGCTCCCTTAATCTTAATAGCAGCATGACACGCTCTCGTGTCATAAGCCCCATCATCAGATACCTCGAGGATACTTCGACGTGTTTGTTTCAGTAAGTTAGGGAGAACTGGGCTTGTTCTGAGTAGTTCGTTGTTCATTTATCCAAAGAGCCAAAGCCTTTAGCAAAGATTCCGCAACAACGGAACGCAAGATGCGAACTATCGTGTGTCTGCGAGGGATACCATGTTTGAATGGTCTATATTTTCTTAACCAATCGAGCTTTTCTTCGCCATAAAATTCAATATCTTGCCAACCTTCACATCCCGATGCGATAGCGCTGATCACAAAGAACATCACATCAATAAGGTCGTATTTCTGATTGATGTCCGATCGAGTACCTTTTACGACAGATAAGTGTTCAATAAGGTTCAAAATGACTACATTGCAGAATTAGATCACATTATTTAACAAAGTGCGATCCCGCCCTGACTTGTATAGACACCAACCCATACTGTCTTTGTCTATATCTTGTCCGTAATTACGTTTAGCAATTACCGTTTCTGCGCCACGCTCCTTAACAAAAGTACGAAAAGGTTCGCTGTCATATCCTTTATCACAAACGATGGTATTAACTTCATCGAGTTGCTCAACTAAGCTTTTCAGCATGCACTATATCTTGGCGTTGTCCTTCTGATAAGCTTATCTACCCCCCCCCCCCCTCCTTTTTTTTGGTTCATCGCGGATTAGCGGGAACTAAAAACAAAAAAAAACGGTAGTAAGTGATATGGTTTAGTCGCCAAACAAAAATCATACACAAACTACCGTTTCCATGCCGAATCATACTTTCCTATCTTCATTCTGGGAAGGCTTTAAAATAGTAAAGTCTCACCAGACAGCATCACTTATTACCCTGACTCTTAAACCTAACTCTGAGGCGAAATGCCCTTGTGGTCTTGAGGCCGAGGCTATCCAT
>NZ_JAKEUQ010000046.1 GCF_022397955.1 Vibrio sp. Isolate32
AGCCTCGGCCTCAAGACCACAAGGGCATTTCGCCTCAGAGTTAGGTTTAAGAGTCAGGGTAATAAGTGATGCTGTCTGGTGAGACTTTACTATTTTAAAGCCTTCCCAGAATGAAGATAGGAAAGTATGATTCGGCATGGAAACGGTAGTTTGTGTATGATTTTTGTTTGGCGACTAAACCCTATCACTTACTACCGTTTTTTTTTGTTTTTAGTTCCCGCTAATCCGCGATGAACCATAAAAAAGCCCGTTCAGGTGTTCTGAACGGGCTTTTTGTTGTTTGTTAATGTGTGCACTCATTCAGTGTTGATCGGGACATAACCTTTATGCGAACAATAGTTTAACGCTTACGTAAATAGTGAGTGGTTACGATCTGATCGAGGTAAGTGGTGACACTTTTCAGCGTAAAGTCGAGAGGCGAGACTAAATCCCCAAATAGCGGAGCGCCACCACCAAGAACCACAGGGAGCGTCGAGATAATCAGTTCATCAACCAGGTCTTCTTTCAGGAAGTTTTGAATGGTCACACCGCCATCAATATACAGATTGTTAAGGCCTTTGCTGTTGAGGTCTTCGATGATCTGAGTGAGTTCGCCCTTTATTAAGAACACTTTACCTTCAACCTCTTTAGGCACTTCAGTTAACGTGTTACTCAAAACATAAACCGGTTTTGTGTAAGGCCAATCAATACCGAAGCTCAGCACCATATCCATTGTGTTTCGCCCCATTACCAAAGCATCGATACGATCGATATGGGCGTTGTACCCCATGTCATCACACTCTGGATTTGGGATGGCTTGTAACCAATCTAGACGACCGTTTTTGTCTGCAATGTAACCATCAAGACTCGTACCGATAAAGACAATATTTGACATTATTAACTCCGAAATTGAACAGGAACTTGGCATTTACGCTGTATTAAACTAAAATATTCTACAGTGTAGAAAATAAGTTTAAGAGGTGGTGTTATGACTGTCAAGGATCAAAAACGAGGTCGACCAAAGAGTGGATCAAGTCAACTGAGTGCCGAAAAGATCTTAGATACGGCAAAGGGCATGATGCGTGAAGGCGGTAAAGTTCCAAGTATCAGAGGGTTAGCCACAGAACTCGGTGTCGATGCGATGGCGATCTACCATTACTTCAAAAACAAAAATGATCTATTGGAGTCGATCACTGTCTCATTGGTAGGTGAAGTGGCACAGCCTGAGCAAAACCAAGTGTGGCAAGAGAACCTGTATCAGCTTAGCGTGAGCTATCTTTCAGTGTTGAACGACTACCGTGGGCTATTAGAAACTTTGCTGACGATGAAATCGCTTGGGCCCGTTGAGGTATTTAGTGAGCGCTTTGAAGCGGTAGTGAGCCCGTTGAATCTCACATTAGAGCAATCCGAAGATGCCCTTCATTTGCTAGTAGACTATTTGCATGGCTATGCGCTTGCATTGAACTGTAACCCGGATAGAACAGCGATTACGGTTGAGATGGTGAGAAAGCCTTTAGGCCTTTATTGCTTGGGTATCGAACAACTGAAAACGTCGTGACCTTGTAGTCCGTATTGATGCCTGAATAGGTGAATTCGGTACTGTGTTCCCATGATGAAGTCGCTAAGTTTTACTTATACTGGATAATTACCTATAAATTTCTGGATTTAGCAGTAATAATCAATGAATAACCTCGAATAACTTGGTCGTTGAAAAGTTGTCGAGGCCAATTCAAAGACCTCACCGTGAAAAGGAAGTCCAATACATGCCTGTGCTCCAACGCATCAGCTTAACCTTATTACTCGTCGCTGTACTCGGCGGCTGTTCTTCACTGCCTGAAGGCATCGATCACCCGGCAGAACCGTACACCTCTTATGGACCAAGCGTTTTATCGGTTTTGGCGGATGAATATCAACCCGCATCAGAGCAGGCGACGACTGCCGTTCGTTTACAAGAATCCGGTTGGGACGCTTTAGCTCAGCGCTTGGCACTGGTTGAAAGTGCAGAGCACACCATCGATATTCAATATTACATCTGGAACTCGGATGAATCGGGCAAGTATCTCGCTAGCCGATTGTTAGCAGCTGCTGATCGTGGTGTTAAGGTTCGAGTGATGCTGGATGACATCAACCTCAATGAGCGTGAAGGGCTATTATCAGCACTCGACGCTCACCCGAATGTTGAGATCCGAATCTTCAACCCAACACCAACGCGCCGTGGTTTCAGTAAGTGGTTGAGCTTCCTTGGTGATTTCTCTCGTTTAAACCGTCGCATGCACAATAAATCGTTCACTGTTGATGGCACCTTGTCTGTGGTGGGTGGACGTAATATTGGTGATGAATACTTTGACCTTTCTGACGAGATCAACTTCCGCGATCGTGATGTCTTGGTGATGGGTACCGTTGTTACCACGATCCAAACCAGCTTTATTGAATACTGGGACAGCCGTTGGTCTTATCCTGTCGCTATGTTGGGTGACGAAGAGCAACCGGATCTTTCAAAGATTGACGACATAACGGTTCCGCAATACAAAAATTACCCAGAGTTACCATTAAATCGTGAATCGGCAGATAACCTGCTGAAAAAGGCTCTTGATGAGATGACTTGGGTGAACGCTCGTTTTGCTTACGATCGCCCTGTACCTGTCGATTCAGACAATACTGATGAACCCAAAGCAACGGCGGTTCTGTTAGGGCAGTTAGCCAGTGAATCAACACAAGAGATCTTGCTTGAGTCGGCTTACTTGGTATTTGATGATGGCCAATTAGAAGAGTGGCAAACGTTGAATAACGAAGGCGTTGAGATAAAGGCACTGACCAACTCAATGGCGTCAAATGACTTGGTTACTAACCACTCTGCTTACGCGGGCAGACGCTACGATATGTTAGAGCATGGAATCGACCTGTTCGAGCTAAAGCCAGATTCCAAGTTGTGTGAAGCATCTACTCAAGACGTGTCTAAATGTGCGCCAGAGACGGCTTATGGTCTGCATGCTAAATCAGTGGTATTTGACCGCAGTATTGCGAGTATTGGTTCATTCAACTTCAACCTGCGTTCGACTTACTTAAATACGGAGTCGGTGTTAATCATCGAAAACAAAGCGATTGCTGAAACGCTAGCTGAAACTATCGAACAGGCAATGAGCGAAGACAACAGTTGGCGTTTGGAGCTAGAAGATGGTGATGTGTATTGGTATTCAGGTGAGCAAAGTTGGGACAGCGAACCAGAAACCGGTAAGTGGGAGCGCATGCAATCAGGCTTCCTACAGCTTCTCCCGATAGAGAAATACCTCTAAGAGAGTCGACCTCAGAATAATGAAAAATGTCAGCGCATAATACGCTGACATTTTTGTTTGTGATGATGGAAAGATAGCTTGTTTATCTGAGCTGGGTCTTGAACGCTATCTCTTAGTCAGTTGCTTACTGTTCAAGTACGGCAAAATATGTGGGCGAGATTCACCAGAGAGTTTCTGTGTGATCTGCTGTGACCAACTGCTTTGCTTTTGGTTACTTGAGCGGTTGGCGTAGTAGATCTGCATTGAATCGTCATAGCTTGCGATTTCATCTAGGCTCAATGGTTGGTATTGGTTTTCGTGCATCACCACATGAGCAGGAAGGCGGGGTTTTATCTCAGGCTGCTGCGCAGGGTGACCTAAACACATACCGAATAGCACGGCAGTATGCTGTGGAAGTTCTAAAAGCTCATCAACCTGTTGAGCGCTATTACGCAAGCCACCAATGTATACGCCACCTAATCCCAATGACTCCGCTGCTAGGATACAGTTCTGCGCCATAATGCCAGAATCGACCGCGCCAATCAGAGTTAGCTCTGTAAAGTCGGTTTTTACTTCAGGGTTAATCTGAGCGTGGCGTTGATAGTCGATACAGAACACCAAAAACTCAGCAGCACTTTCCACATAAGGCTGGTTGCCAGCGTATTCCGCTAGCAGTTTACGCTTCTCTCTGTCTGTCACTCTGATGATAGAAACAGCTTGCAATAAGCTTGATGATGACGCGGCGAGGCCTGCCTGGACAATTAAATCGAGGTGCTCTTTCTCAATTGGTTGATCGGTATATTGACGAATGGAGCGATGCCCCAAAATGGTCTCAATCGTGCTGTTCATAGCGCTCTGACTGTCCTTGTTTTTATGATGTATTACAAATCACCATAACGACATTTATTAGTGGGGTAAACCTTTAACTCCGTAACTTATTTGTTTTTGAACTTGGATTTTTTTGCGTTCAAAGACTGGCTGTATACGTGTCGACTATAATGCACATACGCGGGCGAACGCCATGGGAGCATATTTTCATGTGCCAGTTGAGCAATTCCCTCTGGTCTTTGTTGATATAGTTAGCCGTAGTGAAAAATGAACGCTTCAATGGAGTGTGCGCCACACAGATTCAATAGTACCACATTGATATGTCGTTAAAGTATTTAGCTTTTATGTAGCCACTGATTTTTCTGAAAGTGCGTTACGAGTTATTTTCTTCTTTTAGAAAGCCCCAAACCAAGTGAATAAGCACTTTGTATCACACTTTCTATAAATTAGTAGATATACCAATACACATTCATTTATATTGTGAATAGAATCTCGCTCTAGCGTTATTTTGGCTGTGTAATTGAATGGGAATAAAATGAAATTGAAATCTATTTTTTTGGCTTGTTTGTCAGCAACGGCTCTTTCTGGCTGTTTGAGTGTCCCAATTGAAGAGTTACAACCAACAGCAGATCAAGAAACAATTGATACCGCTATTGAACACCTAAGCGATATAAAAGGAATGACGATTACAGAAAATGGCGTGATTTATTATGTTAAGTCATTACCGGGCAATTCTCGATGGTCAACCGTGCATATTTTGGAATCGAGCTATCGTTACTCTTGCCAAAACCTTCGTTGGTTTGTTGATAGAGGCATGATCGTGAGAATTCGATTCCAAGGTAATAGTGGCACGACCCAAGATTATGACCTTGAGCGTTGTGAAACCGAAGTCCCAACAAAATTATATGAATCTAAGCAGTAGGTTATTACTCATCTCACATTGAGATTAAAGCTCCTCTTCTATCAATAGTACATTAATACCCTCTCCATCTGGTGAGGGTATTTTATTTAAAATCTAAAAACTGATTCGACTATATTGTGGGTTATCAACGAATGCTGACGTTGATACGCTTTGGTGTATTCAAGCACGCTCAGTGCTTGTAGACCGGAGAGACTAATATGAAATATGAGGGAAAAGTATATCGTCCATGGATAGAGGCGAAGAGCATTCTTATTCAAACCACACTAGGTTGCAGCATCAACACGTGCACGTTTTGTAATATGTTCAGCGATAAGCGATATAAGGTTCGCGATATTGAAGACGTGTTTAAAGATATTGAAGAAGCGCGCCTAATCTATCCTTACGTTGAGTCGATTTTTCTTATCGATGGCAATGTGATGGCGGCTCGTACGGATTATCTGCTTAAGGTCTTGGATAAGCTTCGTCACACCTTTCCTGAAAGTAGAAAAATATCCCTCTATAGTGGTTTGAATGATTTCCGTAGGAAGAGCTTGAGTGAGCTTAAAGAGCTGAAAAGTGCAGGGTTAAGCATGGCGTATGCGGGCCTTGAGTCTGGTGATCCTGTTGTGCTCGATAATATCAAAAAGCGTATGACACCAGAGCAAGCGATTGAGGGCATAGCACTGGCAAAAGATGCAGGTATCGAAACTCTGCTGTCGTTTATATTCGGACTCGGCGGTCGTGAACGTTGCCGCGAGCACATTGTTGAGACAACAAGGTTGCTGAATATCATGAAACCTGAGCAAATAGCGCCAATGGCGTTAGCAATACAGCCAGGAACCGTTTTGGAGCAACAAGTTAATGATGGTACGTTCATCATGCCCACTCAACTTCAGATCTTAGAAGAGGAAAAATACTTACTCGAGAACCTTAATATCGATACTTTCTATTGGGGTGATCACGGTAACAACATCGTGACTCAGAAAGGCTTCCTACTTGATTCCAGAGAGCAGTTCCTAGCCAAGGTGAATCATGCGATCACATCTAATCCAATGGCGAAGGATAGCGTGATTCAAACTTTTGTCTGGTAGGTAGCTGACAGCTGACAGCTGACAGGTCTTACTCAAAACGGATATCTGTCAGTGGGGTTTAAAGCCAATACGATAAGAGTAGTGCTTAGGAGAATTCATGATTCTCGTGAGCCTATATCGTTACTGAGGCAATTCAATTTAACACCCTCGATCTTGTAGGGGGATGTTGTAAATTTGTGAATCTAAATTGTCTATATTCTATGCTGTGTTCTGGATCTCATTTGTTATTTGAGTCCCTTGCTAAGGTTAATAATGAATGTGTAATACCAATCACTTTAATCAACTTAAGAGGTTTCTATGCTAGGTGAAAATCACTCTCTTGTTCGCGAATTTCCTGAAATGAAAGACAAAATTGCTGAGCTTGCTAAAACTGATGATGGCTTTGCAACAGACATGAAGACATACGACAACCTTGATAAAGAGATTCGTAAACTTGAGCTGAAAGATTCACCCATTGATGATGGCTCAATGCACCAACTTAAGCACGACCGTTCTGTACTGAAAGATGCGCTATATGCTCGCTTGAACAGCTAATGAACGACAGATTTTAGATATGGACAGTAAAAACTCCTTCGGGAGTTTTTTCTTTTTGGCTCCGATTATCTGAATGTCATCCAAGGGGCTGCATATGTTGTATTGTTAGTAGAATGACGCATAATGTGGGTTATAGTGATATGATTTTTAAGATTCTGTTGGTAATCACATGAACATTGAACACCTCAAATTGTTTGTTCGTTTAGCGTCCACACATAACATCAGCATGGCCGGCCAAGAGTTGGGTTTATCTCCCGCAGTTGCTAGTTCGCACATCAGTAAATTGGAAGAGAATTTAGGTGTTCGCTTGGTGCATCGAACCACTCGTAAAGTGTCACTAACTGAAGAGGGAGAAGCATTTCTACCTCATGCCGAAGAAGTCTTGTCGAGTGTCGATGCAGCGAAATCTGCGGTTGGAATCGGTAGTGATTCACCAACCGGAACGCTGCGTGTTACTGCCTCTGCTTCATTTGGACGTTTGCACTTAATACCGGCATTACCTGGGTTCCTCGAGCGATACCCAGGATTAAAAGTCGATTTCAGAATGTCAGATTCCGTGGTCGATCTTGTGGAAGGCGGTTTCGATATCGCAATTAGAATCTCTGAATTAAAGGATTCGACTCTGATTGCTCGTAAGCTTGCAACAGATAAACGAGTCGTATGTGCATCGCCAGATTATCTCATTAAATATGGTAAGCCTGCCACGCCTCAAGACCTTAACGACCATCAATGTATTAGCTTGATTGGCTTAGAAAACTGGATCTTTCATACTGAAAACGGACCGAAAACGATTAAGGCGATAGGATCTTTTAGGGCAGATAACGGTGAGGCATTGCGTGATGCCGCAGTAGGCGGGCTTGGCATCACAGTGACGTCGAATTGGTGTGCGTATGAGCAAATGAAAAGTGGTCAGCTGATTCAAGTGCTGGAAGATTACCCACTCACCTCAGAGCCCGCGATCTGGGCGGTGTATCCAAGTACTAGGCTGCTGGCTCCCAAAGTGAGAGCGTTTATTGATTACTTCTCGGACTACTACGGTAACCCGCCGTATTGGGAACAAGACTGAGATTGAACGACAAAGCCCTGCATCATTATGTCAAATCATAAAAATGCAGGGCTTTTTCTTAGAATCATCAAATCACCGATATATAGCTGACTTAAGAAAGTGTTGTAGCGATAATCTCTTCTATTTTTGCGACAACTCGTTGTGCTTTGTCACCGTATAGCGCATCTGGGTGTGGGTTAGCAAAAGTGTTGTTGTCATTATCAAAATATTGACCGCCAGCTTGTGCGAATTCGTCAGAGAGTGACGCACGAACGAGAATGTCAGAACCAATGTTCAGATCGCCGCCCGCAATGCCGTAGGCGTCTTTTACCATCTTACTACCCAATAAAGAGGCTGGGTTAACAGCAACAACCATTGGCCCTGTAGAAGCTAGTTCTTTTGCCATCTCACGTGTCCACATGGTGATTGCAAGTTTGCTTTGCGCGTAAGCATCGCCATCAGAAAGTGGCTTTTTCCCTTCTAGTGCTTCGATGTTCACTGCCGCTTGCGCAGCCGACGATAAGTTCACTACACGGCTCGATGAATCTAATACTGGCAATAGGCGTTTGGTCAGGTGATACGGCGATACTGTGTTTACAGCAAAACGAACATCTAAACCGTCTTTGGTGATTGGGTTTGGAGTATTGAATACACCCGCGTTGTTGATTAATACATCAACTTTCTCGTGCTCGGCAATCACTTCGTCAGCCAGCGCATCAACATCTGCCAGAATGGACAGATCAGCCACGTAGCTTTGGATCTTCGCTTCCTTAGAGAGAGTGATAAGTTGCTGTTCAACGCCTTTAAGTTTGCTTGGGTTACGTCCATGCAATAAAACGTTGTGTCCTTGCTGAACGAGTACTTTTGCTGTTTCGAAGCCGATACCGTCGGTAGAGCCTGTGATCAGAATGACTTTTTGCATGGAATAGATTCCTTATTAAAGCGCTGACATCGCGAGCGTTTTGAATGAATTACTTCGTTGAGATAAAGAATAGCAACATTTCGTAAAGTTTATAATTAACCCATTTGATAAAACACTATTTAGTTTTTGTTGAAAATAGAAGAGGGTAATGGGGCGATCTGGGCTGAGTGACGGTTACTGAAGTGTAAGTAATTGAAAGCAAATAGCGGGGACAAATAATAAAAAAGCTTAGCGTGGGGGACGCTAAGCTTGGTTATTAATCAGGTTATTGAACTGTGCTTGTTGGCTGGTGGAGTTAGCCTACTTGAGAAAAGCTTACCACTTTACGTTGTAGCTTCTCTTTTAAGTAATCAGACAATGCTTGTTGCTCAGATTCGCTCATGTACAAGCCAAGCTTGGTTCTGCGCCATAAGATGTCTTCGTCTGTCATTGCCATCTCTTGGTTGATCAAGTAATCAATCTCAGCTTGGTAAACACCGTGTGCTTCGCTTGAGAACTGGATGCCAAGGTCCGCTTCACACGTAGCGCCTTCAAGTAGGTCCCATGTGTAAGTACCAAATTGGGTCACGTAACGAAGTAGCAGAGCTTCTGATGCCCAAGGGTATTTAGTGTGCATCATTGCTGCAAGCTGTTCGCGGCTGCAGCTGAAGTTACCACCCGGTAGCGTGTCGTTAGCTGTCCAAGGTGCACCCATGTGTTTCAGGTAAGGTTCTAGCTTGTTCAGTGCCGCTTCACCGAGTTTACGATAAGTCGTTAACTTGCCACCAAAGATAGATAGCAGCGGTGCTTGATCCATTTCTGCATCCAGCTCCAGTGTGTAGTCACGAGTGATCGCTTGTGGCGAGTCAGATTCATCATCACAAAGCGGTCTTACGCCACTGTATGTCCACACTACATCGTCACGCTCTAGTTGCTTAACAAAATGCTGGTTAACGATATCAATCAAGTAATCAACTTCTACATCGTCGATAGCCACTTCGCGAGGATCGCCTTTGTATTCAAGATCGGTTGTGCCGATGATCGAGAACTTATCTAGGTAAGGGATCATGAACACGATGCGATTATCTTTGTTTTGTAGAATGTACGCTTGTGGTTCGTCGTGAACACGCGGTACCACAATGTGTGATCCTTTGATTAGGCGAATATTACGTGGTGAGGTTTGCTCTAAACCATCATCAAAGAACTGTTTCACCCAAGGGCCAGCTGCGTTGACCAATGCTTTCGCTTTGCGCTCAAAACGTTGGTTTGTCATCACATCAAGAATCGTTACATGCCAAATGTCGCCTTCACGGTGTGCTTTTTCAACTCGGCAGTAGTTGCGTACTTCTGCGTTGTTTTCTTTCGCAGCCAACACGTTCAGTAGCACCATACGCGCATCATCGACCCAGCAGTCTGAGTATTCGAAACCGGTTTTCATTTCAGGTTTCAGCAAACCTGATTGAGCCAAGTTCACCGTTTTGCTACCAGGAAGAGTCGTACGTTTACCTAAGTTATCGTAAAGGAACAGGCCACAGCGGATCATCCAAGCCGGGCGTAAAAATGGTCGGTGCGGTAAACGGAAACGCATTGGTTGTGCAACATGAGGCGCTTTTCTCAGCAACACTTCTCGTTCTGCGAGTGCTTCCGAAACTAAACGAAACTCGTAATGTTCAAGGTAACGTAAGCCACCGTGGATAAGCTTTGAACTTGCAGAAGACGTCGCAGAGGCGAAATCATTTGCTTCGTATAAACCAACGTTTAGACCACGACCAGCAGCATCTGCCGCGATACCCGCACCATTGATGCCGCCGCCAATAACGATTAAGTCTAGAGTTGAAGATGTACTATTGATTGAATTAGTTTTTTGAGCACTCATGGTTTGACCTCTTTCTGAGCGAACGAGCATTTTAGAACATAATTGAATCCTATATTAACTTTCGTTTGCGGTCATTTATTATTTTCGTTTATGCGCGTTTTATGTGATTTGCGCATAAAAAAACCTTCGATTATGACACCGAAGGTTCAAAATAACTCTTATTCGAACATAGAACTGATACTGATCATGTTCAAGTGCGACTTTCTAAGTAACAAAAAAGCCCATCATCGATAAAGTGATCTATCAATAATGGGCTCTTTTAATGAACAGATTTCTGAACGTTTTTATTCTTCTGACGCTAGTGGTTGAGCAGCGGTCTCGATAACTTCCAGTGGGATCGATGAATCCTTGAGGATGTTCAGGATCTCTTCTGGTGGTTGTTTATTAGTGAATACCATGTGTGCTTGAGAGATGTTACCCAGCTTCACCATTGCGTTACGACCAAACTTACTGTGGTCGACTGCCAGGAAGATGCTGCGGCTGTTTTCGATGATGGCTTGCTTCACTCGAACTTCATGGTAGTCAAAATCAAGCAGTGAGCCGTCAAAGTCGATACCGCTGATCCCTAGAATGCCGAAGTCGAGGCGGAACTGCTTCACGAAATCCAGTGTTGCTTCACCCACGATACCGCCATCACGGTTTCTTACCTCGCCACCCGCCAAGATAACTTTTATCTCTGGATTTGGTAGCAGGATACTTGCCACGTTAATGTTGTTGGTCACAACTCTGAGTTGTTTGTGGTTCTTGTTCAGCGCACGTGCCACGGATTCTGGCGTAGTGCCGATATCAACGAACAAGGTTGCGCCATCTGGAATATGTTTTACCAGCTCGTCGGCAATCACATCTTTTTCATTGAAGTTAAGCGCTTTACGCGTGTTGTAAGAGGTGTTTTCTGAGCTAAGAGGAATGGTTGCACCACCGTGATAACGACGGATTTTGTTGCTATCAGCCAGTTCATTGAGGTCTCGTCTGATGGTTTGTGGGCTAACATCGAACCTCTCTACGAGCTCTTCGGTGCTAACATATCCTTGTGTTTTTACCAGGTCTACAATCTGCTGGTGTCTTGGTATTTGCTTCACTTAACTTACCACTCCCTGCGCGCTGCAATGTTTTAGCGCACTTAATTCTAAATATTACCTCGCGCTATTGTGCTCGAATTGATACTGAGAGAGAAGTAATGATGGTAAGGAATTATGTCTAAACCGCAAAAACGTTGATCAAAACATGAAAAAAAGGCCTCAAACGCAAAAAAGAGCACAAAATAGTGCTCTTTTTAGTTTCGTTTACTGAGGAACGAACAATTCAATCGATAAGAGAGTGATTATTCGAACGCTCGATTTCACTCTTCGTCGTCATCGTGCAGTTCAGACCAAACTTGTGCACACTTGATAGCACGCTTCCAACCTTTGTAACGGCCGTTACGTTTTTCTTCATCGTGGTGTGGTAGGAACGTACGGTCTAGTACTGCTTTGTCTTGAAGCTCATCGATGCTGTCCCAGAAACCAACCGCTAGACCCGCAAGGTACGCTGCACCCAGAGCTGTTACTTCAGTTACTTCAGGACGGTGAACTTCTGTATCTAGCACGTCAGATTGGAACTGCATTAAGAAGTTGTTCGCTACTGCGCCGCCATCAACACGGAGGTTTGCGAGTTTGATGCCTGAGTCCGCTTGCATCGCATCCAATACGTCACGAGTTTGGTAAGCAATACCTTCCAGTGTTGCACGGATGATATGGTTAGAGTTAACGCCACGAGTTAGACCAACAATCGTACCGCGAGCGTAAGCATCCCAGTATGGTGCGCCTAGACCAGTAAATGCAGGTACAACGTAAACACCGTTTGACGTATCTACTTTAGTTGCGAAGTACTCAGAGTCTTCTGCGCCAGCCAGTAGCTTCATTTCATCACGTAGCCATTGGATAGATGCGCCACCCATGAATACCGCACCTTCAAGTGCGTAAGCTGGTTCGCCTTTAGGACCACACGCTAATGTCGTTAAAAGGCCGTTCTTCGATGTTACTTTCTCTTGGCCTGTATTCATCAGTAGGAAACAGCCCGTGCCGTATGTGTTTTTCGCTTGACCAGCTTCAACACACATTTGACCGTAAAGCGCTGCTTGTTGGTCACCCGCAATACCAGCGATTGGAATACGAGTACCACCTTTACCACCAAGGTTCGTTTGGCCGTAAACTTCAGAAGAGCGTTTCACTTCAGGCATCATTGATGCTGGAATACCCATCTCCTCTAGTAGCTTGCTGTCCCAGCATAGATCATTGATGTTAAACAACATAGTACGTGATGCGTTAGTGTAATCCGTAACGTGTACACGGCCTTGAGTCATTTTCCAAACCAACCAAGTATCAACCGTACCGAACAACAGCTTGCCTGCTTCAGCGTCTTCACGAGCGCCTTCAACGTTGTCTAGAATCCATTTTACTTTGGTACCTGAGAAATACGGGTCAAGGACTAAGCCTGTATTGTCACGTACGTAGTCTTCTAGGCCACGCGCCTTAAGGTCTTCACAGATATCTGCTGTACGGCGACACTGCCATACGATTGCGTTGTAAACCGGTTTGCCAGTTTCTTTGTTCCAAACAATGGTGGTTTCACGTTGGTTAGTGATACCAATACCCGCTAGCTCATCGCTGCGAATGCCTGCTTTAGCAAGTGCTTCAACCAATGTAGAGCTTTGAGTTGCCCAGATTTCCATTGGATCGTGCTCAACCCAACCTGCTTTAGGGTAAATCTGAGTGAATTCTCTTTGAGAAGAGCTAACGATGTTTGCATCGTGGTCGAGGATTACAGCGCGAGAGCTTGTAGTGCCTTGGTCTAGGGCAACAATGTATTTTTGCTCGGTCATGGTAAGAATCCTTTTTGTTCCGTTATTTATATTTTAGTAAATGTAAGGTCGCTTGGGGTTAAGCTTGAGCTTGTTCAGCTTCTTCTGTTTCACATTGGTTTGGAATTGTGCAGCCATGGCCTTCCACTGGTAGGTGAGCACCGATAACACGCGGGTACAACCAACCACCAAAACACGCACCAGCAATTGGAGCAAGAATTGGAACGATGAAGTAAGGAATATCACGAGCACCGCTTAGTGCGAAATCCCAACCTGCAAAGTAAGCAAAAAGTTTTGGCCCGAAGTCACGAGCAGGGTTCATCGCAAAGCCAGTCAGTGGACCTAAAGAACCACCAATTACTGCGATAAGAATACCGATCAGTAGAGGATTCATTGCACCGCGAGATGCGCCGTTGTTTTCATCACCTAATGCTAAGATAGCGAACATCAAAACAGCAGTAATCACAAATTCCACAGCAAAAGCGCCAAAGAAAGAGAGTGAAGCATGTGGGTATGTTGAGAAAATACCTGCTGTTGATAGTGCGTCTTGGCTGCTACGAACAAAGTTATGTGCGATTTCGTAATCAGTAAATAGGTTGCTGTACAGGCTGTATACCAGCGCAGCAGAGCAGAATGCACCAAGCAGTTGCGAAATGATGTAAGGCACCACTTTCGCTTTATCAAAGCCATGGAACATGGCCAGTGCAATCGTTACCGCTGGGTTGATGTGTGCGCCTGAAACGCCGGCAGTACAGTAAATTGCAATCGCAACACCGAAGCCCCAGATAATGCTGATTTCCCATTGTCCGAATGTCGCACCTGTTAATACCAGTGCAGCCACACAGCCAACGCCAAAGAATATGAGTAGTCCTGTGCCGATAAATTCGGCGAGGCACTGCCCAAATAAAGAAGGTTGTTTGTTTGTTGTCATGTTCGAGTCCTTGTTATTTTTGCTTATCTAGCTCGCGTATTGTGCATAAATTTGCGAACACGAAAATAAACGAACATTAAAAATGAGCGTTTGAGCATGAAATTGTTAATTAAACTGGCTTGAAATGTTAAACCGAACACTTTTGCTCGAAAAAGAAGCTTGTATGGACGCTATTACGCGAATGTATGTCCCTTGAGATCGCTAAAAGTACCTGTATGTAAGCAGACGCACAACTGGTACGAGGAGTTGATGACTGGATTTGTGATGATGATTCGCGAGTGGTGGTTTATTAAACTTGGATCTTCTGGACTTGTCCGTGTTCTCAAATGTTGGAAAAGCGTTAACAAACAAGGATGTACTTAAACTATGACAAAAAATGCCAGATCCATACTGAATCTGGCAATTCGTTTTGTTTATCACTCAGTGTTGATATTTGAGCGAATCGGTGAATTAATTGAGAGCGCTAACTTTTCCTTGTGTAACAAAGTAGTTTCTTACTGAATCGTACGCCCAGTTAAATCCGATAGCGTAGAGTACAAAGAAAATGACTAGGCCGATGTCCATAATCAATACGGTTAGAAAATCGAGCTTTAACACCCACATCAAGACTGGCAGCGTTATTGTCATTAAACCAAGTTCAAATCCCAATCCGTGTAAAACTCGTGTTTTCTTAGTTCGTTTTGTTCTGTCTGCCCCGAAGATTTTGTCGTAGCCGTAGTTGTAGACGTAGTTCCAAGTCATTGCTATAAGCGACATCGCAAGTGCTAACCCCGCCATTTCCCCGGCTCCATTACCAGTAATGTAGGTTGCTAGCCCCGCCATAATGATCAGTGCGAACACTTCAAATAGCACCATATGTAGAATTCGTTCTTTGTGTGACATGTACTTTCTCTTTCTGTTGAATCTATATTCGCTGTTTGAAAGGTATATTATCTTTATTTATGATTATAAAAAGATAGTAACTATCACTAATGGTGATAATAGGTTGGTGGCATGTATAACATTGAACAACTTAAAATGTTCGTTTACGCAGTAGAACTGGGTTCTTTCTCAGCAAGTGCTCGCCATTTGGGCAAGGTGCAATCGGCGGTAAGTCAAGGCATCAGCAATCTTGAAATAGATTTCAATGTCGAGTTATTTGATCGCTCGACTCGCAAACCTTCGCTGACGAAAGAAGGGGAGCAACTGTTTAAACAAGTGAAAGCAATCGTACTTCAGGTTGAAGACCTCAATGCTTCCGTTAACGCGATAGGAACTGGCGAAGAAGGGCTTATCAAAATCGCATTGGATGACTCCTTGTTGGTCCCCAATCTATCCAGAATCCTAAGTGAATTCAGCCAACATTTCCCTGCGACTGAGGTTGAGTTGATCGCTTGTACCACAACAGAAGTGAATCCCTTCGTGGTTGAAGAGAAAGCAGACCTTGGTTTGATGTTCACCAACTTGGCTTTTGATGTCGGTTCTGAACCTTGCTTTATTGGGCATTTGCCGTTTGTTGCTGTGTGTCATCCAAGCCACAAGCTAGCCAAAACGGGTGTAGCAAAATTGTCGGATTTGCTGCCACATCGTCAGCTCATGCTGAGGGGTGATAAAGGTAAGACGATGGATCAGTTTCCACTTATAGCGGGCAAGGTATGGTGGTCGAACAGTTTTATTGTGATCAAAGAGATGGTGCTAGGCAGTGATATAGGGTGGGCGTACTTACCCAAACACCTTGTCGAAGAGGAGCTGAATAAGCAGCGCTTAGTGGAGATTAATGTCTCGTTTGATCACAAAACATGGTCGCCTCCGGTTGATTTGGTTTTATCGAAAACACGCTCGAAAGGGCCAGCATTGCTATGGCTTGAACAAGCATTGAAAGGCCTATTAGACGAAACATAAGCTAGATGAGACTTAAATTGGATGAACTAGAATAAAGAAAAGGCTCACAAAGTAATTTGTGAGCCTTTCTGTTTAAAGCGATATGTAATTTTTTAGTTCGCAGATTTCACTGTTAGACCGTTGTAGTACTTGTCTTTCATCTTAAGTGCAACGTTCACTAGGTAAATCAGCACAGGTACTTCAATCAGCGGCCCAATAACGCCTGCAAATGCTTGATCTGAGTTGATACCGAATACAGAGATTGCAACCGCAATAGCTAATTCAAAGTTGTTACCCGTTGCTGTAAATGCAATTGATGCGTTCTTATCATACTCAATGCCCATCTTCTTACCGATGAAGAAACTGATGAAGAACATCGCAGTGAAGTAGATAGTCAGTGGAACCGCAATTAATAGAACGTCCATTGGCAGTTCAACAATCATTTCACCTTTCAGACTGAACATCAAAATGATAGTTGCTAGCAATGCAATTAGCGTCATTGGAGAAATGCGCGGAATGAACACCTCGGTGTACCATTGCTCACCTTTCATCGACACAAGGATCTTACGGCTCAGGAAGCCTGCTAAGAATGGGATACCTAAGTAGATAAGCACGCTGTGTGCAATATCGATCATTGAGATATCAACCAGCATACCTTCGTAACCGAATACCGGAGGAAGAACGCTGATGAACAACCATGCCATAAAGCTGTAGCTAACCACTTGGAAGGCACTGTTCAGAGCAACCAATGCGGCACCGTATTCTTTGTTACCGCCACCGATGTCGTTCCAAACTAGAACCATTGCCACACAACGAGCAAGACCAATCAGGATCACGCCAACCATGTAACCAGGATGGTCACCCAAGAAAGTTAGTGCCAATACGAACATTAGAATTGGGCCAACAAACCAGTTCATGATCAAAGACAGCTTGATGGCTTTCTTATCTTTTACCACAGTGCCTAGCAGGTTGTAGTTAACCTTAGCTAGAGGTGGGTACATCATTAAGATAAGGCCTATAGCAAGTGGAATGTTGGTGGTGCCAACAGACATTGAATCGTTCCACTGTTCGATCTGTGGGAATAGGGTACCCAGAAGTACACCAAGGCCCATGGCGATGAAGATCCATAGTGTTAAGTAGCGATCTAGAAAACCTAACTTTGGTTTCATGATAATCTCTCTTTGTTGATATCGTAAATCGTCGAAAAGCGATTAATTGTGGCAAAAAAACACGCTTGAAATTAAAGGCTATCAAAGCCAATCATTCAAGCGTGAACTTCTATTTTAAAATGCTGTTAAATACCGATTCGAAGCGTTGAATATTTTCGCGGTCGATGCGGTAACACATCTTTGGCGGAATTGACTCAGCGGTAATGAAGCCTGAGTTTTTTAATATTCTTAAGTGTTCTGACACTGTTGATTGAGCTAAACCTAATTCACTCACCAGATCACTGTTTAAGCAGCCGCCTGACTTTTCTAGTGCAGACAAGATGCTAAGTATGCGAATTCGAGCTGGATGCGCGAGTGCTTTTGCTAACGCTGCCATTTCTTTTTCTGCTTCTGCGTTACTCGGCGGAAGAGATAGAGAACAGCTTTCTGTTGCTTGGCATGTTGCAGTCATACTTAGGTGGCTCACTTAATTCCAATCGTTAAAAGACGATTAATAGTAAGCCTATTTCTTTTAGCGGTCAATGTGAATTTTAAAAGTCGCGTAACTTAAACATCAAGCATGCAATATTCACATTCATGATTAAGGTCAATTTAGCGATTACTGCTCGAGTTAGAGATAAGTGATCAGCTCTACTTTCCTACCCAATACAGCGGCCACCGTTGTTGTGTCGAGGTGTTATTGAGCATAGCGCCAACCAAAACGAGCGTGATACTGCCTACTAGAACAGGCGTAAACAAGAAGGTCCAATCGACAAGTGATGTGCCTGCTAACGCGATGACAATCGGGTTGGCGCCTGCTGGTGGATGAACCGCTCGAAAGTACTGCATCAAAAATATCGCGCTACCCACTGCCACCGACACCACTAGATAAGAATCACCGAAACCATACAGCGCTGCGAGTCCGACTGCCGCTGAAATGAAATGACCCGCAATAATGTTGCGTGGTTGAGCGAGCGGCGAGGTTGGTACCGCAAACAACAGCACACAAGTCGCGCCAAACGGTGCCATTAACCAAGGCACTTGTGACTGCTCAGCAAGTAAACACAAGATCAATATGCCTACCGTACCACCGATAAAGCCTTTCAGTAGTTGGCTCAATGTTGCCTTTGGAGGTAGTTCTCCTCCACCGATTAGTTTTTGTATCATCACGAACTCCTCGCCTTTGAGTAGAAAATAAAGGTGTACAGATCTGTACTATTTGATTTGAATAATACAGATCTGTACACTCTTTACAACGTGAAATTTTGCGACCTTAATTGAACGAGTAGATAGGATGAGTAAGAAAGAACTAATCTTGGATGTGGCTGAGTCTTTGTTTAATCAGTTTGGTTATACCGCTGTTGGGGTGGATATGATCCGGGATGAAGCAGCGGTTTCTAAGACATCCATGTATCGCCACTTTGGTTCTAAAACCAAGCTGATTGAAGCGGTGTTGGAAAGGCGTCATCAGCGTTTTGAGTCGAGTTTAGAGGCGGCACTTGCATCCACTTCTGGATTACAACACCAATTGGGTGCGCTTTTAGATTGGCATTTTGCATGGTTCGAACAACCAGACTTCAAAGGTTGCATGTTCATGCATGCGCTCGCTGAATTTAAAGAGTCAGAAGATGACATTGCGACGCTCTCACAGAAACACAAGATTTGGCTCAAGAACACGATTCACAACGTGATAACTAGTGGCGAAGAAGCAGGCGATGCAACGCTTGATCGCCGAACGGAATCGGTTATGACGTTCATCGAAGGGCTGATTGTAAGACGTGAATTTGGAGCAATAGATTTAAGCTTAGATTCAAACAAAGAAGCTTACCGAAAAGCATTGCACTCACTGGCTACTCTAGCGATATAATCGAACGCAGAACCGTTACACAAGATAACGAAAATCATAATTTACAATTTTATTTATACTTATAGGTAAGCTCTGAAATGCCACAACAGAACATCAAATTTATCGCTGCTGATATGGACGGCACTCTGCTTAATGAACACGGAAAGTTAGACCCTGAATTCTTTAGCCTTTACGAGCGACTAGAAGCTCAAGACATTATTTTTGCTGCGGCATCGGGTCGCCAGTATTACAGCTTGATGGAAACTTTTGCTCCTATTAAAGATCGCATGATGTTTGTTGCTGAAAACGGCACATTGGTGATGCACAAAGGCCAAGAGCTATACAGCTGCTTGCTAGATACTGATGCCATCAAAGACATCATCAAAGAAGCGCGTGCTATCGAAGGTGCACATGTGGTGCTGTGTGGTAAGAAATCGGCATACATCGAAACCAAAGACGAGCGTGCTCTAGAAGAAATCTCTAAGTACTACCATCGTCGCGAGCAAGTAGAAGACCTGTTGGCCGTTGAGGATGAGTTTATCAAGGTTGCTATTTGCCACTTTGATGGTTCGCAAGAAAAAGTGAACCCAAGCATCAACGCCAAGTTTGGTGAGGATTATCAAGTGGTTGTGAGTGCGAAAATTTGGTTGGATGTGATGAATGCTGAGGCTTCAAAAGGGGCGGCAATTAAGCATCTCCAGAACAGACTAGGTTTCACTTACGAACAGACCATGAGCTTTGGCGACTACCTAAACGATTACGAGATGCTTAAAGAAAGCTACCACTCATATGCTATGGAAAATGCACATCCAAAACTGAAAGAGATTGCTCGTTTTGGTGCGCCAAGTAACGTCGATGCAGGTGTGTTCCAAGTGCTGGAGAAATTATTAGCGTAGTTCTTTTTTTGCTTTATTAAGAATTATTGAAAACCTGCTCATCAATATAATGCCGTTCGGATAAGCATTACTGATTGAATTTAAAAGGATGTTTTGCTGGTACAAAAAGGACTGAACGTGGAAACGTTCGGTCCTTTCTTTTATTCTGGAAGAATGAAGTGGCTCAAACTTTCTCTCATCTTTTTCAGTTTTACAGGTAGGGTTCCATCTTAACCAACATAACTGCGTATCAATAAGGTTAATTGCGGCGGTAAAACTGACTTTAGTCGCTCGACCCCCGGCTTCTGAAGCTATCTTAACCATCTATAATCGCACTAAGTTATAGGCAAGTAATACGCCCAAAAGCTCTTACTTCACACTGGCAGAAAAACGATTTCGTAAAGTGACGTGACTTTGCAGTTGAGTCTGTTTAATTTCACCATATATTGTTCCATCCACAGCAAGAACATTAAGCCCTAAGTCTTTATCTTGTTCAAAGATATCTCCGTGCCAAGCCTTAACCGTAGTGTGACACAAATCCGCTAATGGGCTTTCACCTAGACGTCAGCGTGAATCAATCTGAACATTCAATGGTCTCGCGTGTCATTGCTAATTTTTGTTCAAGCATAAAAATCCCCGTCATCGTTGTTGATGGGGATTATCTGCTAACTGCAAGATCGTTCAAGTCTTCTTAAACGATAGGCATTAAGTCTAACTGGGGGGCTTAACGCTTGAACAATGAACAGTTGTAGACGATACTCTTTTCGTTCTTTGTTATTCTGATATTTTTTAAACTGTTGATTTTAAACAGTTTTTTTGATTTTATAAAGTGTCGATTAGGAAGGTTGAATGAAGAACTTCTATATTTTATGGTTACTAGCACAGATTCCGTCATACCTGAACGCTAGTGATTCTTTGGCGGCTGGTACTGCAATTGTATTACCCGGGTTACATCATCAGGGGGTTGATTTAAGTGGCGCTCCCATGTCTGAACGTGATGTTATTGATTGGGAAATTGCGAATAGTGACATCGTATTTGGCTCTTATGCGGATAAAGTCGATAATAAGCGAGCAATGGCAATCGGTTACATGTATAGTCAAAAGTTGGAACTTAATTCGGGTTGGTTGGAGAACGAACTTCGTAATAACGCAGAATTACATGGCGTCAATTTTGAAGATTTCTTTCTCCATTTTTCTGAAGACACAGTGCTAGCAGAAGTCGATAACACCCACGGTGAAAATACTCTGCTAAATCGCAAACCTATGATCGTCGGTTATACTACAAGCGACGATCATGCTGGTTTTTGGCTTTATCAGGACCCTCCATGGGATATCGATGTGTTTGAAAACTTCGAACAAGGTGGTGCACTTTATGTGTATCATGCCGAGCAGTTCGATAGGCTGACATTGGAATTCTCTCAGTTGGCAGTTGGCGGTCAGTTTTGGCTGGAATACCCAGCCGATTTGGATACCTACGGTAGAGTAACGCAATGGAAAAGGCTGGATTTAAAGACAGGCAGAACCCTAAATATGCGAAAGGATCAAACTTTGTTATGGGATGTTCCTTCTGATTGGGTGAGAGTAACCACACACGATGGCAGCGGTGCTAGTTATGGTGGGGGACCATACTTTGGGTCTACTTTTTTGCGCGACGGTGGCCGTTTGTATGTGGCGAGAATCCGTTGGCAAGGTGATAACGTCGATGACAGGCCGCGTCTTAAAGATGTAAAGCTAAAAAACAGTTTTCCAGTGGTTCGGTTTACTAATGCTCCCGAGGCTGCACCTGACGGCAGTGTTATTAGCCAATGGCGAAAGATCAGTGGCTTTGATGTTTCGGCCGACCTTAACCGAGATAACTATTTATCACAAAGTGAATATAACAATCGCACCAATAAAAATGGTTCATCGCGGCTTTCCGGGGAAAGCCGCTTTTATCTTCAAGAAGAAGTAGTCTGTATCTCGATACCCATATCCCATTCGCTTGATTAGTTTTATCTTGTTGTTTATCCCTTCCAATGTGCATGTGTTAAGCGGATAACTTGCCGATGCGATAATGCCGTGAAGATAAGGACTCAGTTTTCGTGCGAACTCTTGCAATGGCTTAATTCCACTCTCCTGTACTTGTGCCCACCACACCTCCCAGAGCCC
>NZ_JAKEUQ010000047.1 GCF_022397955.1 Vibrio sp. Isolate32
ACACCGATAATAAGGAGAATGGCATTGACGAAATCAAAGGAGATGTAACGACGAAAGAAACGGAAAACAGCTAACGGGTTGATAAGATTGCTATCGCAACCTTATCTTGACCTCGCTCGCCTTGAGAAAAGCCTCAAAGCGATGTGCCCTTCAAGTTCAATCGTACAATTTACTTAATAAAGTGGCTTCGGGCTTGTTCAACACTCGGGATTTAGTGTTGGCTGCGCAACACCTTAATCCTTATTTGTTAGATGCCCAATATTTACGGTATTCAATAAGTTCGGAGGACTGATAACGTAAGTTATGTAGTCTAATCCCTACCACTCCAATAGTTCGGTGTCTAAGCAAACCTAGCTCAACTCTCAACTGCTCCTTCTCAGCACCAACGTAGTAGGAGGGAGTCCATTCCGATTGGTTCCACTTGTGGTATGGAATATCACGTTCTCTTGAATCTGGTGCCATGTGGTAATAATCGACAATCCATTTATGAAGTAATTCAAGAAATACAGAAACTCTAACCACCGCATCCTTCTTTGGGTTGTAATCTTGTAGTTGAGTAGGGTTGGTGAATGTTTTTCCAGGTAGTGAATTCACTAACCCTTTATTCATCTGATCAAACAGCTTTTCGATCCCTGACTTTCGCCAAGGTTTAGCTGCTTGACTGTATTGGATGTCAGACACTAGAGGCCGTAACGAATCTTCCAAGCTTTGACTCCAAAATTCAGCACCATTATCGACAACTAAACAGTCAATTTTGCCGTGACAAGGCCATTCATTATCAATGGATGGATACCTTTGCTTTACCCAACTCTTATCTAGTAGCGAGTTCAATAGCGCCTTTCTGACAGAGTCAAAACTAGGCTCTCTAAAGTTGATACTGCACCCAACGATACATTTACTGAAGCGGTCATATAGCATCGTCAGATAGGGTCGTCCCAAAGGAATATCTAGCTCGTCATCAATCAAAATTACTGGGACTGGTGTATGGTCAATTTCGACATACTCCATTGGTTTGGTCGAAACTACTTGCTGACCAACCGAGCGAAATTCTCGGTCTGCGTATCGTTTACCAAACCTTGCAATCGCTACCTCATAAGGAGGTAAGTCGTGTATTCGATTGTAAAAAGAACGTTCAGCAATTGGTTTTATTTTCCCCTCGACAATCCCACGATTTAATTGAATCACTCGACTCTTATAGTATCGATATGCTTCAGCAGCACTTAAGCGTTCACGAGTCAGGTATACGCTGTTAATTGCTTCATCAACTAAAGATTGAGAATCGAACTCTTTTTGTCGATTGCCTTTAAACGTATGCTTAGGAATAAGCGCACATGGGTCTTTACCCGCTTCAAAGTAAGATTTTTTCCAAGTTGCTAAAGTTCGCCAACTCGGGGGAATGAGTTGTAATTCCGATTCCACAAGAGTTAAGAGAGGGTTCAAGTTTTTCTCGGTCCATCCGCCTTTTAAACGCTTCTCTACGAACACGATGATTTTGATACGACGGATAACTTCTTGCTGTACCTTCGGTGATTGAGAATCAATAGTTGAGGAGATTTCAATAGGTTCATGAATTAGCTCTATTGGAAGCGGCTGAGACTCTCCTTCTGAAGCTTCAAACTCATCAAAGAACCCAAATATGTTATTAGAGTCCGATGGCATAGTTAGCACCAAACGTAAGTTTCGAGGCCAAAGCCAATATTGTTGACGTCTGTTTGAACTTGCCCCGAAGAGATCCAAGGAAGAGTAGAGATAAGTGTGTCCTGTTCCGATAATCCGAAATACAAAGACACCTCTTGTAGCTGCACCATTTGTTTACGTTGAATAAACGCTAACACTAACTTTTGAAACTCAGTCACAGTTCGCAATCCGGAATAACGATGCAGTAACTTAAAGTTATCTAACGTCGGTCCCATTCTAATTTGTTTCTCAGTAACCAAAACTAAGCGTCTGTTGAACTCATTCAACGCAACTCTTTGTTTCTCTTCAAATCTATTCCTGAAATCAGGTTTGAGAATCTGACTAGAGTGTTTTACTTCGAAGAGGGTTGACTGCTCGTTGTGATCTGTTACTAAAAAATCTGGGGTATATCGGCACTTACGACTATTGAATTGATAGTGGAAGCCAAAAGGTTGAGAGGTAAAACTTTTAATGTTTGCGTTATATTCGAGGTGAAAGCAGAAATCGAACTCCAAAATGGAGAGAGTGCGAACAACAGCATCATTCTTCAAGCTCATGAACTTACAGATGTTGTGTACGTGAGATGATTTCTTGGTTTGGTCGAACATAGCAAATCACTTTTGTTGTAAACCTACAACAAAAAATAGACTATGAAGACTTATGGTGCAAATATGAAGACTTATTATGCAGAAATGAAGAAAGCCTGCAATTTATGCGAACATATATTGCAGGCTTCAAAAAGTGATGCTTGCAACATAAGTCTTCATAACGCGAACAAACTATCAAAGAGTTAAAATACTATTTGCAACATAAGTTCGCATAACATTGCATCTAAAGTCTGCAAATTTGCACAGTTTCTGAAACTAGACGTAGTAAAATTACCACACTCAAATGAGTTCCCCCGAGTGATATGACCCAAAGTAAGCTAGAAATTTGATCTTGGTTTCACCGCTAAGAGTAGTGATGCAGTTTAACTGTAAATCAAAAGTTCGCTCCGCTATGGCTCGACGTGATGAGTCATACAGACTATCGATTCCATCACAGCATCTATAACAAACACATAATATGGGTATCTGGTAGTTCGTCATTACAATTGTGAACCTACCAGAAAAAGTAACCACCTCGTTTAGAGGTGGTACTATAGCCTTGGTTAAGTAGAAATAATCGTCAAATTATGATTATGTTGTAGCCTCAAGAAACTAATTTTGGTTGTTAACAACTAGTGGTGAGGAAAGCTCCTCAACGTTAGCTTCAACAGTAGGGATCGATAGTGATGAATCAGAACTATCAAATGAGCTCATTGCCTGAACAAGTAGGTCCGTTTCGACTTCACTATACTCCTGCAAGTCCAACGGCGAAAACGTCGCCCCATCACTCAACACCACTTCTTCGATGCAGTAACGACTGTCGCTGTATGCATTCTCTATCGTAATAGAGTCACCTGAATCCGGTCCACCTATCAGTAAGACCATATGGTTACCATCACGTCGGATACGCAGCTCTTCGCGAGTGATCCCCTCWCCTAAAATAATACGGTCAGTTTTATCCCAACCGTTCATATAGTAAGTCTTATAATCGTARTCATTGATGGTGTCTGAGCCGTCACCTCGGTTAAATACATACGTTTCAGCGCCAGCACTCCCTTCGAGTCGGTCATTACCCACTCCGCCCTCTAAGGTATTTTCTGCATAGCGTGCTACATCACGTTGGTAGGTATAGTTAGTGCTGCGATTCACCTTCAAGGTGTCATCCCCAGCGCCACCATTCAAGGTGTTAGAGCCTCGACCATTGACGGTGATGAGGTCATCGCCCTCACCACCAAATAGCTGGTCGTTGCCATCCTGACCATGAAGCTCATCATTGCCTTCTTCGCCATAAACAATGTCGTTGCCAGAGCCTGCCTTTACTTCATCATTACCTGCACCTACAACCACTTGGTCATTGCCAGTGCCTGCCATGACTGTATCGCTACCGTCTCCTGTCGTGACGTTATCGTTTCCCGCCCCCGCATCAACGGTATTATTGCCCGAGCCTGCATCGATAATGTCATCACCACCTTCAGATCGAATGTGGTCGTGCCCAGACCCAACGACGATCGTTTCCGCTACTAAGTCGCTGCCATGAATATCATTATCCCCTTCTACTACGTACAACGGGATCTCTTGCGGAGTCACCGTCGTTCCATCAGCCAAGGCGATTTCTTCGATCTGATAGCGTCCATCCGTTGCCGAGTTCTCTATCGTGATGCTGTCGCCCGAGTCAATACCCCCTATCATCAGCACCATATCATTGCCGTCACGGCGAATACGCAGCTCTTCTCGAGTGATCCCCTCACCTAAAATAATACGGTCAGTTTTATCCCAACCGTTCATATAGTAAGTCTTATAATCGTARTCATTGATGGTGTCTGAGCCGTCACCTCGGTTAAATACATACGTTTCAGCGCCAGCACTCCCTTCGAGTCGGTCATTACCCACTCCGCCCTCTAAGGTATTTTCTGCATAGCGTGCTACATCACGTTGGTAGGTATAGTTAGTGCTGCGATTCACCTTCAARGTGTCATCCCCAGCGCCACCATTCAAGGTGTTAGAGCCTCGACCATTGACGGTGAGGATGTCGTTGCCTTCACCGCCCCTTAAGATGTCGTTACCGTCTTGACCATGTAGCTCATCATTACCGTCACCACTTAGTACGGTGTCATTTCCAGAGCCGGCATGGATCACATCATCTAAATCTGTTCCGCTTATCTGATCGCTTCTAATACTTCCTATAATTTCAGTCGTCGATGTCCCTTCAGTAAAAGTAATTGAACCATCATCAAAAGTTACCTTCTTGATCCCTTCAACTTCCGATATTGCAATACCATTGAATTCTAGAGCTGATTGCAATTGTTCAATATCGCTACCCGACGCCCCATATAGGGCATTTGAAATAAAGGTATAGAACCCTGTAAGCTCAATGTTCGACGTTGAGCTCATCGCAGACATAAAATCCATTGCATCAGCAATTAGAGCAGGATTAAGTGTACGTTCACTGAACTGCGTGAGAGCACCTTCAAGGGAAAGAATTAATCCAGATTCATCAGAAGTAATAGTGATTGCGTCATAATAGTCTTTCAGACGGGTTTGACTAGCGAGTTCGGAATAGATCATTTTAATCAAGGAGTCATAAGCACTGTTAATAAACTCTGTTGGTAGAGCCATTGATGCGCCATTGGTTCCAAATGATACAGACCATGGAACTTTTTCACCGTAAAATGCTTCTATTGCATACACTTTATCGATTGCCGGGCCAGAAAATACAGGAATATGTTCATCATAATATTGACTCGTTTTAGCCCATGAGAAGAGGATTTCCCCGGTTAAATCTAGCTGTTCCTCACGAGTACTCGAAGTAGAAAGTTTTTCCACTTTGTCTTTCAATTGGGATGAAAGCGTCATTGCCTCATGCAGGTCACGCACTGTCCCAGTGCCTCGCATATTAGGCAAACCATTAAATGAGTCCGGCACCTCTAATGATTCAACAAAGCGGCGGTCGAAATTACTAGTATCTAAAATAACACTCTGAGTAGAATGGCTTTCGCCTTGTACATCAGAGTACTGACTATGGAGGTTCTCGTGATTTAAATCTATCGACTTTATGCCTAAGGAGCTAAGTGTCTTCAACTCATACTCCTGACTAACACCATCACTGTTTTCATCAACCCATACTTTCAACTGGTCGAAAACTTCATCACCCGTATCGATAACATTATCACTATTTAAATCATATACTTCTAATGCGGCATAACCATCTGATGCGGTATTACCATTAACAACGAGAGTATTATCTCCAAAGAGTTCCCGACCACTATCTATCGTGCCGTTACCATCTCGATCTAATACAAGCAATCCGTCACTTGAAGACACCCACTCCGTACGATTCGCAATACCATTGGCATTGTGGTCAAAATAGGTGCTCTCGGTTAACGATACACCATTTCCATCTAAATCTAGGATTAATGGGTCTCGGCGCGGAGGTGGAGTAGGTTGCCAGCCAAACAAACCTTGCAAACTATCATAGGCAGAGTCATACAAGTCGTTGAACCAATCTGACTCAATCACTTCGGTTGCAATCGCGCCTGCGATAATCGCCGCAGCCAAGGTGGCTAGTGCCGCCACTGGAATCGATGCTGCTGCAGTAGCACCTCCGACCAGAGCTATGAACGTTTTCGCTAACCCTGCCCCCAATGCAGCACTACCAACTACACCGATGATTTTCTTATTGAGCAGCTCAAGGTCATTACTATTGCTTTGCGAATAGCTGTAGAGTTCGACAGCCACGCCAACCGCCATACCGCTTACAGTGGAGTTAAATGCGCGTGCCCCGCTCGCAATTATGGAGTTGTCAATCGCCGACACCACCTTTTGGGAGTGAAGCCCCAACAGATCACTGCTTGAGACATTCGCCTTGGCATGGTTATACGTATTGGAAATCGCGGTGCCTAACGCTGCCGCACCAGCTGAAAGGTGGTTGGGTATACTCGTCGGAAAATCAACCAAATTGCTTGCCAGATTCCCCTTAAACGAGTCCAAGAGCTCAATGGCTTCACTGACACTAAAGTCCCGTTTTCCGACATCTTGTCCTTGGACAGTCGCCAGTTTTGCATCTAATTCTTTTTGTAAGTCATTCGTCAGAGACATTATTTTCTTTCCCTAGCCTTGTGAGTTGATTCATTTTCTATTTATTAGGTGAACAAAAATTGGTTGGTGTATTTGAGCGATGACGCCGGAACTAAACACCAACAGCAGATAAAACGCCAAGTTCCTGTATTCGAGATAACCAGAAAGGAAGACACTAGATACGAAGCTTGCGACCATAAGAAAGATAACGGGGCCAAATCGAGGTGCGTTAGACCAATGTCGCTTATATTGATCAAATGCGCTTGTGAATAGCCGAACGACGTTCCATAGGCTAATGATAAGCATCTGACCGTAGATAAAGGTGAGGGTAGAAGATCCTCTTATACTCTGGAGCGTCGAAAGCCAATAGAACACTCCTCCAGTGAGGATAAAGCAAACAAAGAGCCCTAATGTGGTACTGTCGGACTGACCTGGTTCCTGTCGGTACTTATACGAGAAACACAACGTTGAAATACAATAAGTACTCAAGATAAAATACATCGAGTCGAGCATTAGCATGCATAAGCTCCTTTCTTTATTAATTGATACGGAGCATGGACTCTATTCCCGCTCGTTAGCGCTGACGCTTTTGTCGTATGTTTCCTCTCCAGCGATACTATTCCGGAAGTCCCTCCTGCGCTCCCCTCTGCGAAATCGTATTGCTCGCCTCGAGAATCGTAATACTTGTTTAAATCTCTTAAATACTGTCCGCAGCTCACTGCCATAATTTAAACCTTACGATTTCTATAAGTAATTAAGCGCCCTGCTAAGCCTACAGACGCCGCTGTAACACATATCCCTTTTAAAATGACATCGTTGATATAAACGGAGTAATAGAGCATTGCTACTGCCCCTAAATACGCTAGCGAAAACCCAAAGATCGCATCGTTCCTCACTCGGGCTTTATCAACGACATCGTAATTATCAAGAGCCAAATTCAGTACTAAGAGAACCTGAACCACAAACATGATATTCGCCAAAGGTAGAAACCAATCAAGCCAACTTTCCCCGACATCGGTATAAATCAAATAGGTAAAACCAATGTGTGCTGAAATTGATAAAATAATTGTCTTGATGCCATACGAGCTATTCTTTGTCCTAGTTCTGTAGTACTGACGAGACTTTGACACCAATGGTTTAATAGAAAGCACAAAAACAATGAACCAAATGCCCAGAATAATCATAACCAACGTAACCCCTTTATATATGTTGGGGCTGACATTGCCCGTCGAGAGATAGATTAATCACCCGATCACAATGTGCGAGTGTCGAGAGTCGATGCGCAATACTGATCACGGTTCTTCCTTTAGAAATTAAAGGAAGCCTCGAAACAATTTCGGCTTCTGATTCATAATCTAAAGCACTTGTGGCTTCATCGAGGATTAATAATCTAGAATTAGTGATTAATGCCCGAGCTAAAGCAATCCTCTGATTTTTTCCTCCTGATGACCGACTGCAACCTTTCAGCTTATGTTTCCTAGTAAGAGTCATGGGGATCCTATAAAACAGCCATAATCATAGGATTATGGCTGTTATCTATTGGAAATTAGTTTTGATTACTAGCAACCAAAGGTGGTGATAAAACATCAACGCTAGTTAGAACCGAAGAAGTAGTAAGAGATAAATCAGAACCATCGAATGAACTCATAGATTGAACAAGTAGGCCCGTTTCGACCTCACTATATTCTGGTAGTTCGAGTAGTATAAATGTCGTCCCATCGGTTAAGACTACTTCCTCTATACAGTATTGGCTGTCCGTGTACGCATTCTCGATCGTAATCGAATCTCCCGAGTCCGGACCACCAATCAACAACACCATATGRTTGCCATCTCGGCGCAGGCTTAACTCTTCACGAGCAATACCCTCKCCAARGAYRATTTGGTCAACACTGGTGCYATAAAAATCTCGGTCACGAATTGTGTCATGACCATCGCCACGGTTAAATTCGTAACGTTCAGCACCAAGCCCGCCCACAAGGCGGTCATCACCAGTGCCACCGATTAAGGTGTTACGAGCATTGTTGGCCGTTTGGTAATAGCTATTGCGATAACCGGAGCTAGTCGGCGATTCCACCGTCAGAATGTCGTCCCCCGCACCACCATCTAACGTATTGCTGCCACTGTAAGAGACGGTGAGACTATCGTCCCCCTCATCCCCAAACAGCTGGTCGTTACCTGTACCGCCGWGCAAGGTGTCATTGCCCTCTCCACCACGAACAATGTCATTACCCGAGCCTGCATTCACGGTATCGTTGCCCGCTTGTRAATCCACAACTTCTGAGAAAGCACTGCCTTGCACTACATCGTCGCCGTCAGTAGTATGCAATGGCAACGATTGTGGTGTAACACTGCTGCCGTCCGCTAAGACGATCTCCTCAATACGGTACTCACCATTTACATACGCTTCTTCTATCGTAATGCTGTCACCAGARTCAGCCCCACCAATGATCAACACCATATGATTGCCATCTCGGCGCAGGCTTAACTCTTCACGAGCAATACCCTCGCTTGTGAGAATCCACAACTTCTGAGAAAGCACTGCCTTGCACTACATCGTCGCCGTCAGTAGTATGCAATGGCAACGATTGTGGTGTAACACTGCTGCCGTCCGCTAAGACGATCTCCTCAATACGGTACTCACCATTTACATACGCTTCTTCTATCGTAATGCTGTCACCAGAATCAGCCCCACCAATGATCAACACCATATGATTGCCATCTCGGCGCAGGCTTAACTCTTCACGAGCAATACCCTCGCCAAAGATAATTTGGTCAACACTGGTGCCATAAAAATCTCGGTCACGAATTGTGTCATGRCCATCGCCACGGTTAAATTCGTAACGTTCRGCACCAAGCCCRCCCAMAAGRCGGTCATCACCAGTGCCACCGATTAAGGTGTTACGAGYATTGTTGGCCGTTTGGTAATAGCTATTGCGATAACCGGAGCTAGTCGGCGATTCCACCGTCAGAATGTCGTCCCCCGCACCACCATCTAACGTATTGCTGCCACTGTAAGAGACGGTGAGACTATCGTCCCCCTCATCCCCAAACAGCTGGTCGTTACCTGTACCGCCGTGCAAGGTATCATTGCCCTCTCCACCACGAACAATGTCATTACCCGAGCCTGCATTCACGGTATCGTTGCCCGCTTGTGAATCCACAACTTCTGAGAAAGCRCTGCCTTGCACTACATCGTCGCCGTCAGTAGTATGCAATGGCAACGATTGTGGTGTAACACTGCTGCCGTCCGCTAAGACGATCTCCTCAATACGGTACTCACCATTTACATACGCTTCTTCTATCGTAATGCTGTCACCAGAATCAGCCCCACCAATGATCAACACCATATGATTGCCATCTCGGCGCAGGCTTAACTCTTCACGAGCAATACCCNCGCTTGTGAAAATCCACAACTTCTGAGAAAGCACTGCCTTGCACTACATCGTCGCCGTCAGTAGTATGCAATGGCAACGATTGTGGTGTAACACTGCTGCCGTCCGCTAAGACGATCTCCTCAATACGGTACTCACCATTTACATACGCTTCTTCTATCGTAATGCTGTCACCAGAATCAGCCCCACCAATGATCAACACCATATGATTGCCATCTCGGCGCAGGCTTAACTCTTCACGAGCAATACCCTCTCCAAAGACAATTTGGTCAACACTGGTGCCATAAAAATCTCGGTCACGAATTGTGTCATGACCATCGCCACGGTTAAATTCGTAACGTTCAGCACCAAGCCCRCCCACWAGGCGGTCATCWCCAGTRCCACCRAYTAAGGTGTTACGAGCATTGTTGGCTGTTTGGTAATTGCTGTTGCGATAACCGGAGCTAGTCGGCGATTCCACCGTCAGAGTATCGTTCCCCGTACCACCGTCTAACGTATTGCTGCCACTGTAAGAGACGGTCAGACTATCGTCTCCCTCATCCCCAAACAGCTGGTCGTTGCCCGTACCGCCGTGTAAGGTATCGTTGCCAGCATCACCATATATAATGTCATTCCCACTCCCGCCAGAAATAATGTCATTTCCATCTAAACCAGCAATAAAATCATCAGCGTTAGTACCTGTTACTTCATCATCTGCGTTAGTACCGACACTAAACTCGTCTATGATGGATATGTGGATCAGCTTATCAAAACCAACTGGGAGGTCATTTGAGTCACTATTGGCATAATCAAACAGGTAAGAATAGAGGTTTTTTTGGTTGTTAGAATATTGGTCATCTATTGACGATACTGTTTCAAAAAACTGATTGATCTCCCTAAGTGCCTCCGGAGTCTGTTGTGATGCTAATTCAATCAGTGAGTTCGCCACACTTGAAAAGTCACCGTACCATTGTCCTGAGGTATCCTCTTGCACCCACTTAACTTCCTGAAATAAATTCGATTCAATGCCATTAAGCCTAAGAGCTATTTCACCTTTCAAGTTTTCAAACACCCCCTCGAAAAGCGCCGTGTACTGAACCCCTGAGCCTCTCGGTTTATCTAATGGGTGACCGTAAAACTTTTCAAGAGCCTGTATTTTCCTCGTATCTATCCTGCTTTGGTAATATGGTGAGTACTCGCCACTGACACCAGCCCATGCCAAAATGATTTCTGTGAGTAACTCATTATCAGTGAGAGAAGATGTCCCTAATTGATATTGTTCAACTAGGGATTTAAGATTTCCAGACTCATCAACAGTCATCGCATAGTGAAGTGAAGGTAACGAACCAATCCCGTTAATGTCAGGGAGTTGTTGAATATCTTCTGGTATGGGTAAAGTAGGGTATATGAAGTCTGATTTGTCCATCTTAAACCAAACGTCAGTTAGCGAAAAAGATGTACCATCAGACTTGGTGTATTGAGATTGCTGCCTATGTTCATTTCCCATATCATCAACATGGGTAGACTCTGTATACGTAACCTTTAAAGATACTATATCGAGATCTTTTAAAGTGAACAGCTCATTTGCTTGGCTAACCCCATCTTGGTTCAAATCACGAAAAACTTTTAGTTGGTTATAGATCGAGTCATTAGAATCAATAATACCATCGGAGTTATCATCATACTGAGCCAACGCTTCAAAGCCATTCTTAGCCAGAGTACCGTCGGCTAAAACAGTATTATCACCGAATAGCTCTTTACCATAGTCAATCGTACCATTGCCATCTAAATCAAGCGCAAGAAAACCATCATCGGAGGTAGCCGTTGCAGAACGTTCTAACTTTCCATCGCCATTATGATCAAAGTAGACGCCGTTCTCCAAATTAGTTGTTTCGATACCGTCGCCATCGAGATCTAATATCAAAGGAGAACCAGGCGCCGGAGGGGCCTTTCCCATCTCATTCAACGGAGGTAACTCGAATTCTTTCCCTGTACTCTCACAGAGCTCCTCAAGCATATCCCTCATGTCTTTATGCTTACTCATATTTTCCAAAATTTGAGCTGCCTGCCTATTCCATTGATTTCCCATATGGTTTTGAAGCTTTTCTGAACCATGTTCAACAACCTCATGAGCACCTTGTTCATACAAAAAAGTACTATTATTAAATGGTAGTTTATTCACTCCATCATTAGTATTTTCTTTACCAAAATCATTTAACGCTGATATTACTTCATCGATATTTTCAGCAGTGGTATTCCTTCCTGCCTCTTCACATTTTTCTATGAGATTCTTTTCTAAATCTGTTAATTTATCATTACCAAATAAGAATCCCTTTATATTTTCATATAAAGAGTCAATCTGTTTATTTCTAGCCATAACGTTTCTCTTTATTTATTTTTCTTGCATTCATTAAAATAATCCGGCCATCTTTCTTTGATTAGGCCTTTCTTGATTTCCACACCTTCACTGAGCCCTGACACACCATCCACAACGAACTGATAGAAGTCGCAACTTGTTAAAAATCCAGAGCTTTCAATAAAACTGGATAGTGTTTGAAGCCTGTCCGAACTAACACGATCGATAGTGCCTAGATACAATAGTTCGAATAACGCTAATGCGTTATATTCCTTAGCAGAACCAACTAACATTCTCATATATAATTCTTTGGACATTTCAGAAGCACTAGTATTAAAAGCAATATATGCGTATAAGAAACCTGCCATAGCATGGCCATTTTCCGCCGATTTTTTTAGTATTTCCAACCCAACTTTGGGTGTATTTGAGCATGAATATAGTTGCTCTCCCAAATAGTAGTATTTGTTCGATAACAAAAGCTCCGGGATATCGCCATCATTCATTAATTCAAAATAGTGTGTTGCCTTTTCAAGGTTTTTACCTCTATCGACCCCAAATCTATATGCCAGTCCTAACAAAAAGTATTCAGTATTACTATTCCCTGGCTCTTTGATAGAAGATATCGCCTCTCGATAATTCTCAATTACCTTATTCTTTTCGTAATTTTCCAATACCAACCTGCAATCTTGATATGAAAAAGAATCAAAAGAAAAAAACACCAACCCCAAAATAAGTATATGTTTAATCATAATCTCCACACTTTCATTACGTATGTAACTCATCCATATCAACCACACGAGAGCAATGCGCTAAAGTCGAAAGCCGATGCGCTATGCTAATAACTGTTCTTCCTTTAGAGATTAAAGGAAGCCTCGAAACAATTTCTGCTTCTGATTCATAATCTAAGGCACTTGTGGCTTCATCGAGAATTAATATTCTAGGGTTGGTGATTAATGCCCGAGCTAAAGCAATCCTCTGCTTTTGGCCTCCCGACAACCTATTACCACTTTCCCCCACTTGCGTGTAATAGCCCTCAGGTAAGCTTTCTATAAACTGATTTGCCCCTGCAAGACTCGCGGCATGCTTGACTTGTTCATCAGTTGCATTGGGTGCACACTGGCGAATATTCTCGAGGACAGTACCAGAAAAAAGGCAGCTCTCTTGCAATACCACACTCATACTTCGGCGAAGCTCAACGGGATCAGCAATAGCCAAATCCATACCATCAACAAGCACTTGTCCAGATGTCGGGCTATACAACCGCTGCAAAAGTTTGGTCAGCGTACTTTTTCCAGAGCCTGAGCGGCCTGTGATACCAACAAATTCTCCCGCCTTGATTGTAAGGCTAAGATTGTTTAGCACTTCGGGGGAATCGCTGTCATAACGAAAACGCACATTGTTAAAGCTGACCTCACCTTTCATTTCAGGGATAGATGCCAACCCTTCAGCTCCAGCTTCTTGAGGTTCATCCAAAATATCCCCTACTCGTTGGAGAGATATCAAGGTATGTTGGAAGTCTTGCCAAACCTGCGCTAGCCGTAAGATAGGTTGAGTCACTTGGCCCGCGAGCATGTTAAATGCAACCAATTCACCGGGGGATAAGTCACCCGCCATAACCAACTTTACTCCCCACCACAACGTCAGAGCGGAGGTCAGCTTTTGGATTAGACCAATACCTTGTTGAGCCCATATCGATGTCACTCTTGCGCGAAACCCTGCTTTAAGCTGCGTTGCAAGATAGTCTTGCCAGTTTTTCTCAAAACCACGCTCCAACGAGTTTGTCTTGATGGTTTCTATACCAGTAATAGATTCAGTTAAAAAAGCAGCATTATTTGCCGTCGCCTCATATTCTTTCTTCACTTTAGAACGAAGACTTGGCCCTATTGTCATCCAAAACAGGAAATACAAGACTAAAGACCCCAATACGACCCAAGTAAGTATGGGGGCATAAACAAAAAGCACCGCGATAAATACACCAACAAACAACAAATCCAGCAGCATGGTTAGTGCTGAGCCAGATAAAAATTGACGGATTTGGTCCATTTCGCGCACCCTGGCGGTAATTTGTCCAGTTTGCCGATGATTAAAATAGCTCATCGGCAAAGCCACCAAATGAGAATATAAGCGAGCGCTAAGTTCTGAATTAATTCGGCTCGCCAGGTTGGCGTATAGCCAGCTACGCATATAGCTAAAAATGGGTTCGAATACGGCCAAAGCGAACAATGCTAGCCCCAACACATGTAAGCTAGTTAGGCTCCTACTCACCAGAACACGGTCAATAACATTGGCAAACAATAATGGCGTGACCAAGGCAATGAGCTGGATTAAAAGCGAAAATAAAATGACCTTCTTCAGCTGGGCTGCATGCTTTTTTAGCGTGGGGAAAAACCAACTAAACCCAAAAGAGACATCTTCCGATTTGAGATCAGTTTCAGCAAATAAGAACAAGACACCTTGCCATTGCACAGAAAACGTCTCGAATGAGTACGTATGAATACAACTCTCAATAGGGCAATACAAGGTAACGTGTGTACGCGTTGAAGAGACTAATACTTTGTACCCTACATCTAAACGAACGATGGCAGGTAAAGGCGTACTGATTAACTCATCTAAACTGTAGTTAACTTCCATGGCCTTCAAACCAATCCATTGTGCGCATCGTTGCAAATTAATACTATCGAGATCACAAACAGCATCGCCCAATTTGTGCTTAAGGTGATTTATTTCAATAGGTTGACTAAATTGTTTTGCGACATAACTCAAGCACAATAGGCCACTTGATGTATCTGTACTAAGCGTCATCATCGCTCCCTCATTGCTTCAGACTGATACTGTTGAAGGGGGCTTAGCAGGTATTCAATTAGTCTTCTTGAGCCCGTTTTAATCTCAGCAGCCAAGCTCATCCCCGCCCCAAGAGGAACCCATGTGTCTTCCACGAGTATTTCATTGCTTTCCAAACGAATTCTGGCTGGAAACACATAACCTAAACGCTCGTCTTCAACCGCATCTTTCGATATATGAAGGAGTTCCCCCGAAATCGTGCCGTATTTAGTGAAAGGAAAACTATCAATCTTAATTTCGACAGGCTGTCCCGCCCTAACAAATCCAATATCTTTGTTGAGAATATTCACTTCAGCCTCTAAGTGAGAGTTTTGAGGAACAACCACCATCAGTGCTTGTGCTGGCGATACCACACCTCCAAGAGTATGAATATTTAACTGTTGAACAACGCCATCGACAGGCGAGCGAAGTGCTTGAACACGCTGCCGCTCTCTGGCCTTTATTAACTCTTGTCTGATTTCAACAATTTTACTATTTAGCTGGTTAAGAAGGTCATAGTACTCAACCTGATTTTGAGCGATTAATGTGTCTCTCTGTTCTGCAAGACTTTGAGCTTGGGCGTCCAAAACGAATCCTTGTGCTTGCATATTGCTAATATTCCGTTCAATTTCTAGCAACTCTTTTTCTTGCTCTAATAGTTCAATTCGAGCAATAGAATTTGATGCTATCAAAGCCTTCCGCGCATTCAGTCTGGTTTCTACGTTGGCTTTTAACCGGCTTAAAGAGTTAATGTCGCGCTGATTCGCCTTTTTTTGCGCTTTACTGACAGCTTCATCTGCAACCAACCTTTCAATCAGCTGGTGAGTTTCATTGTATTCGCTAACTAAATGTTGTCTGCTAACGGCTATTTGTTCTTGAGTCGCTTCTACTGGAGGAGAAAATGAGTCTAAAGGTTCATCCGAGAGCAATGCTAAAATTCGAGACTTATTAAGATTTAAATGATTGTATTGCTCCAATAACCTACGAGACTCGGCATCTACCCCTGCAGGATTTAACTGTATAAGTACTTCTCCTTTTTTAACATGTTGGCCATCACGGACATTGATAGCGATAACTTCTCCATGCTCTAAGGCCTGAACCACTTTGCTATGGCTTGACACCATAACTTTGCCTTGGGCACTAGCATGAATATCTAACTTCCCCCATATAGACCACACTAGGACTAACAATAAAAATGCGACTACCGCTATCGCGCTTCGACGTGCCCATGGTGAAGGCGGCTTTTCAATAATCTCTAAATAGCTCGGCAAAAATTCATATTCGTGAGCCTTTCGAGTTAACGTTGGCAGCTCTTTCTTTTGCTTTTTAAGCGCAGCAATGCCACCTTGAATCAAACTCATAACGATGGCCTTTTCTCAACTCTAGTTTCCACTTGCTTAAGCTGCTGCAAGCGCCACAATTTTGTATAACAACCATCGAGATTGAGCAGCGCCTCATGAGGTCCTTGCTCTGTGACCTCTCCTTCTTCAATCACGACAATGCGATCGCAATGCTCAACAGCTGAAAGCCGATGGGCAACAGTGATAACCGTCCTTCCGCGGGAGATTTCGACCATATTCTCATTAACAACTTGCTGTGATTCTTCATCCAACGCACTGGTCGCCTCATCAAGGATGAGTATCTTTGGTTTAGTCATCAAGGCCCTAGCGATAGCAAGACGCTGCTTTTGACCGCCTGAAATTGAATTGCCACCCTCTGCTAAAATCGTGTCATAGCCTTTAGGTAGTTTAATGATGAACTCATGAGCACCTGCAAGCCTAGCAGCTACAACAACTTGCTCTAGTGATGCACTCGGCATTCTTATGGCGATATTGTCTCTAACACTTTTATTAAATAGGTAGTTTTCTTGTAACACGACCCCTATTTGCTCTCGAAGCGCCGATGCAGACCACTTGGTGATTGGAACGCCGTCAATGACGATGTTTCCCTTTTCAGCTAGGTATAGCTTTTGGATCATTCGTGTAATGGTACTTTTACCTGAGCCCGACGGTCCAACAAGACCTATCGACTCTCCAGGTTGAATATCAATAGAGAGTCCACGTAAAACAGGAGGCAATTGAGGTTGATAGCGAAACCATACATGCTGCAGTTGAATATGCCCACGTATTGATTCCTGTGAACAAAAACCGCCTTGCTCTTGCTCAGTAGGAAGGTTTAGCATCTCTCCGAGATTATCTACTGCAACTCGAGTCTGTATAAACTGTTGCCATAAGTCGACTAACTTAGCGAAAGGCTGGCTCACATGATTAACCATCATATTAAACGCAATGAGCTGACCGATGGTTAACTCCAGCGACATCACCATGGTCGCACCTACCCATAACGCGGTTACGGATGTAGTTTTCTGAAGTAGCAGCACAGATTGGCTAATAAGCGATTGAAAGCTTTGTCGACTGAAGTTTGCTTGGACTAACTCTTGCGTTTGACCTTCCCATTTCCTTTGGAAACGTGGCTCTATGGCTAAACTCTTAACTGTTTCTATCCCATTGAGTGATTCTGTTAGAAAAGCGGTATTCTTGGCACCACAACTAAATTGAGCTTCAATTCGACGCTTTAGTGGCTTGGAACTCAAACCTGCAACCAAAGCATAGAATGGGATACTCGCAAGAACGAGTAACGTTAATGGAGCAGATAGATAGTACATAACCGCAAAAAAGACAAACGTAAAACTGACATCAACAAACAATGTCAACGTTGCTCCTGTCAAAAAGTGACGAATGCTATCTAACTCCCTTACTCGCATAACAATCGTACCGACTTGGCGTGTTTTAAAGTAAAGCAACGGTAAACCCAATAAATGCTTGAACAACGTACTGCCGAGTCGAATGTCGACTCGGGTAGTCGTATGAGAAAGTAAGTATTCACGCAGCCCCTTTAATACAACTTCGAACAAACCAACCACTACCAATGCCATAACTAAAACGTCAAGCGTTGACAATGCTTGATGCACCAGCACCTTATCCATAATAACTTGGAAGAAGAGAGGAAGAATGAGTGCAAGCATTTGAAGAAATAAAGAGATGACTAAGATTTCGCTAAAAAGCTTGCGATGACGAACGAACTCAGGAATAAACCACGAAATATCAAATTTGCTCCCACTTTCATGGTACTGAATAACTTGATCAGTCCATTCATCTTGGAGAGTCTCTATGGGTATGACTTCTGGAGAAGCTTGATGAGGATGTTGAACAAGTGCTTGCTTATCTGACAACTTAGCAAGCACGACAAACCCTCCACTTTTTTGCTTGTAAGCAAGTGGAAGTTCGGCAGCAGTTAACTTTTTTTCTTTAAGCCTTTTAAGTCTCAGTTGCCCCCCACTCTCCTTGGAGACTTTTTGGAGTATGCTTTTCAAAGAGCTCCCAGAATGCTCTACTGGCATTTTGTATGGATTACCTTCGAGCTTGAGCAAAAACTGAGAACTTACTAACGCGCTTTTGACAAGCGTATCGTCTTTTAAGTAAGCCCTAACCATGACGTTTCATTAACTATCTAATTTATATTTATATTTATATTTATATTTATATTTATAAAAACCAGGATACATTCATAAAGAATATACATCAAGCGTGTTATGATAAATCATGCACCTCAATACATCTCTAATAGCTATTTGGGGGAGGTATTCGGATAGCTTGGGTAACAGAAGTCTATACATTTATGCTCTAAACTAGAGAAGAGCACTTCTGGGCATTAAAGTGTCATGGGTTAAATGGCCAATAGACTCGCCTCAGGCTTTTCCGTGCTATAAATTCTTCAACTCTCATTCCAATGAGGCTCTGCATCAACAGTCATTGGGAGACCATTTTTCATCGCGTCCCACAATACAGGAACAAAGGTGTTAAGCGTTTCTATATTTGATTCTGATCCGCACCAGCAGTTTTGGACATCGAGTTAAGTGAGTACAATCACTAACGAGGTGAACCATGACAAGCAAGAAAAAACGTATTATCCATTCCCCTGAATTTAAAGCAGAAGCCCTGAAGCTAGCAGAGAAAGTCGGAGTAGCTGCGGCAGCGAGGCAACTGTCATTACACGAATCCCAGATCTATGGTTGGCGTAAGGCAGTTAAGAGCGACACCAGCACCAGTCAGCGAGAAAAAGATCTAGC
>NZ_JAKEUQ010000048.1 GCF_022397955.1 Vibrio sp. Isolate32
AACGCGCCATTAAACCGCTGGTCATTGGAAGAAAAAATTGGCTCTTCTCAAATACACCAAATGGTGCTGATGCGAGCGCGATGCTTTACAGCATCGTCGAGACAGCGAAAGCCAACGGCCTTATCCTCTACGACTACATAGTCAAGTGCATGAAAGAGCTCGCGAAAGCTGAACCTGATATCGATGCGCTCCTACCTTGGAACTTCAAACATTAACAACACCGCCCCGTGGGTTCATGGGGCGCATACGCAAAATACAAACCAACTATTGTGAAGAAGTGAAGAAGTGAAGAAGTGAAGAACTTTTTTTGTTGAGTCAGATAAATTGATTGGGCAGAATTAATTGAGAAGTTAGTATTGTCATGCAAAGTAATATTTTTGATTTTATCAATATACTAGAGTTTAATTATTTTTATATCTTATTCTTTGGTTATAAAAATAAGATATAAAGCCTAACATTGGATGAATAATCTACAACCCCTATTAATGTGATGTTTATCACTCCCACCCTCTCATCTTATAAGCTAGCCTTATCAAATGCTCATATAAAGGACGTAGCTCAGAGGAATCCCCTAATGATTTAGATAAAAATCATTGAGTTAAGGTAGATACACATCTTGTCATATGATCAAATGGTTTCGCCAAAAATCAATAATCAGACAACAAGATGTGCGAACTCGATATTTTACACGACTCTCTTTACCAATTCTGCCCTGAATTGCACGTAAAACGACTTAACAGTTTAACGCTAGCTTGCCACGCATTGCTTGAATGTAAAACGCTTACTCTTACCGAGCTTGGTCGTAACCTGCCAACGAAAGCCAGAACAAAACATAACATCAAACGAATCGACCGATCGTTAGGTAATCGTCACCTCCACAAAGAGCGACTCGCTGTATACCGTTGGCATGCTAGCTTTATCTGTTCGGGCAATACGATGCCCATTGTACTTGTTGACTGGTCTGATATTCGTGAGCAAAAACGGCTTATGGTATTGCGAGCTTCAGTCGCACTACACGGTCGTTCTGTTACTCTTTATGAGAAAGCGTTCCCGCTTTCAGAGCAATGTTCAAAGAAAGCTCATGACCAATTTCTAGCCGACCTTGCAAGCATTCTACCGAGTAACACCACGCCGCTCATTGTCAGTGATGCTGGCTTTAAAGTTCCATGGTATAAATCCGTTGAGAAGTTTGGTTGGTACTGGTTAAGTCGAGTAAGAGGAAAAGTACAACATGCAGACCTAGGAGCGGAAAACTGTAACCTATCAGTAGCTTACACGATATATCATCAAGTCACTCAAAGACTTTAGGCTATAAGAGGCTGACTAAAAGCAACCCAATCTCATGCCAAATCCTATTGTATAAATCTCGCCCTAAAGGCCGAAGAAATCAGCGCTCGACACGGACTAATTGTCATCACCCGTCACCTAAAATCTACTCAGCGTCGGCAAAGGAGCCATGGGTTCTAGCAACTAACTTACCTGTTGAAATCCGAACACCCCAACAACTTGTTAGGATCTATTCGAAACGAATGCAGATTGAAGAGACCTTCCGAGACTTGAAAAGTTCTGCATACGGACTAGGCCTACGCCATAGCCGAACTAGCAGCTCAAAGCGTTTTGATATCATGCTGCTAATTGCCCTAATGCTTCAAATGACACTTTGGCTGCGGGCGTTCATGCTCAGAAACAAGGTTGGGGCAAGCACTACCAAGCTAACACAGTCAGTAATCGAAATGTACTCTCAATAGTGCGCTTCGGTATGGAAGTTCTGCGGCATTCTGGCTACGCAATAACGAGGGAAGACTTGCTCGTAGCTGCAACCATGCTTGCTCAAAATCTATTCAAACACCACTTTGTTGCAAGTTGTTGATTTTTTTAGCCTTAAATACAAATAGAAAAAGGGCTATCAGTACGTCTTGATCTTGATGGATTGGAGTAGTCATCATTTAGCCAATTATCTTCAACCCGACTTATTCGTTTTACTTGGTGACAGATACAGCAAAGCCCAGCGAAAGGCAGGGCTTTGGGATAGGCTGTTCGAGCGGAATTGAGTGATATTATTTATTGGTGACGAAAATCTGCTCGGTCTCTAGCGAGGTCATGTCGCGAACTTGGCGCCAGATGTAGTAAAAAATACCTAGCATCATAAGCAGGCTTGGAATCGCAATTGCAGGGTAGCTATATAGAGTCAATTTACCGAGTTCTTCATTGAACGCCGCAGTACCAGCAGGGCTAGTAACAATCCAAGTCGCCAGGAAATAGTTCATCGCAGAAGAGAATGCGAACGTGCTAGCGAACATGTAGTTTGACGTCATTAGGCAACGATCAAACTTAGCTTGGTTTCCAAATTGCTTTAAACGCTCTTCAATTAGAGCAATGTTCAGCAATGCAGGCGTGAAAATCACTTTTTGGATGAATGGATAGCGAGTAAAGGTAGAACCGAGTACCGCCAGACCAATTAAGCCAGGGATTAAGGCTTCTTTTAGAGCTAACCAACGCGTATCTAGTTCGAAGAAACCAATGCCACCAGTTAGTAACACGCTGACAAAGCCAAGTGCAGCGATGAAGTTAAACTTCTTGTTGCGGGTTAACTCCATACCACCGTAAGTAATAGGGAAGGCGAGTGCGACAAGCAGTGCTAAGCCAGTTCCGAGGTGCTCTTCTCCGCTGAACTTCATTAGGATGAATGACGGAAGAAGGACGTTAAATACGACTTCAAAAAGAGGGCTCGATTTTTTGTTTTCAGTGTTACTCATAATCTCTAAATACATTGTGTTATGGATTTATTCTCAGGGATTGTTGTTTACCTCGCCTGAGATGTAAAGCCTAAAGGGGTCATGCTATGTAACGACATGTGACACCAACGACATCTTTTCAGGTCCAAGGGGACTAATTAGCCATCATAAATGCGTTATGCGCGGCGTCTTTTTATGCCGCTTCCGAGTGGTTGATTGGACTTTCGTAGGGGAGTGTGTGGAGGTTTGGACTTTACGCACACTCATAGGGTAACGCTGTGATTCCCCTATGAGTGTCTGGACTCGTGTTAACTCACTCTGTAATCGACCTTTATTTATCGAACATTAAGTTGAAGTTGAGTGGCACCTTATCGGAAAGCGCTAATCCGCCTACCGTTGCCGAAAGTTTGTTTAGATTGTCTGTCGAAATACCAAAATCTGAACCATTGACGATGATGGTCGAAGTTGAATTCACCATGACAAAACCATCAGAGGGTACGACTATGACTGGGAAATCGATGGTTTTGGTTACACCATGCAGAGTCACTTCTGCTGCTATCGTCGTATTTTGGGGTTCACCTGTTAACAGCGAAGGCTCAACCGATCCCGAGATCTTAACTTCAGGAAAGTTCATTGATTCAAAATACAGCTCGTTTAACCTTTGATCACGAATAGACACACCTGTGCTAATACTCTTCAAGTCCAACACGATTGAAAATTTCCCATCTTCGGTAAGTCCGCCTGACGAAGGCTTGATGGAAGCGGATTCAACAACGAACTCTTCTTAATGGTTGCGAATGTGACATTCGAAAGCTTCGGATCTAATGTGTAGCCGCTTTCTGCAAAAGACTGCGCTAAATTCGGTAGGGGGCACACAGGTCATATTGGTACTTATGGAACCATGATCTCCTGAGTTGTTTGAATGTGCATTGTTATGTTATAACGTTACCTTAATTTGTTATTTTGGCAAACAGAGATATTGCCTCTAGAGAATACGAGCACGCAGCAAGGAGATGAGATAATGAATGCCGTTTTAGCTGAACCTTTGACAACGAGTTGTAATCAATCGTCAAGCATTGATGGAGTGCTGACTCACAAAGGGCAGGAGGGCCGAAATCCATCTTGTAGTGCTGATCCATCCCCGACAGTGTTGGCTGACATTTACCAAGATGATATCAATGTCGCGATATGGCAGCGTAACTTTGATGAGAGCTTGGTGGCTGAAATAAATGAGTTTATCGCGGCTAACTCAAATTTTAGTAAGTCTGTTAGCGTGTCACCTGCAAACGCTTTCGACAAATTGGAGTTCGCTACAGACGGAACGGCTTCAAAAGCCCTGCTAGAAAACATGGCTGAGCTGGTGGACATGTTCTGTTGCTTGTTTGAGCTTGAAGAAGTTGGTCTGCGCTTGGCTGTACTGAATCAGGCAATGTGTCCTCGCTTTCATTTTGACCAAGTACCTTGCCGATTAGTGACAACCTATCATGGTATTGCGACTCAGTGGATAGAGAACGATGCGGTTGACCGTTCTAAATTAGGTCGTGGAAGTAATGGCCAGCCAGATTCAGCATCTGGCCTCTACAATGACGAGTCTGACATCCAGCAAATGGCCGCTGGTGATGTGGCGTTATTGAAAGGAGAGCGTTGGAGCGGTAATGAAAACAGAGGCCTTGTCCACCGTTCGCCTGTCACTTCATCTGAAGAAGCTCGACTGTTACTGACCATAGACTTCGGTTAGTTCTTTTTGGCTGATGAGATGAGCAAGCAACTAGCGTGTCGCTTGCTCTTTTTCATTTAGGCGAAGATTCGAATGCGGTGGCCGTCTGGGTCAATCGCGACAAAGTTGATACCAAACACGGACTCTTCTGGTGCTTGTTCAAACTGGATTCCTTTCGCTCTCCATTCTTTATAGAGGTTTTCCAGAGCTTGTTTATCTGTCAATGCTATCGATAGCTCAGTGCCGCCACCAGTTACTTTGCTTGTTGGCGTTAAAGCATCAGATTGCTTGAGGGTGATCTTCACGTTGCTTGCAAAAGTTAACGCTGCAAACGTTGGTGATAGCAGTGTTGGCTCACAATCAAAGGCTTTGGAATAAAAATCCATGCTACGGTGAATGTCAGTGACATAAAGGACAAATGAATCGATAGTAAACATAGCTCTCCTAGTTAGGTTATCTGGTGTTGTGTTTCTTTGGACCACAGAAATATATCCCTAACTAGTGACAGTTTTTGTCAGTAGCGAATCACTTTGTCTGTAATTCCTTCCATGCTTTGCCATTCTTTGAGTAAGCTATTCCGTGACTTCGAATACTTTTCTTCCAGCTTGGCCCATTGGTTAATCCTATCGAGTCTGAAGTTTCGATAGGCGCTGCGTGTTTCACACCAGGCGACCAATACATAACAGTTTTCAAATACTCCGATCAGCATAGGCCATATGACCCTAGAACTGACTTTTGCCTTGGCGTCTGTGTATTGAATTCGAGCTTTGTTCTGTTGCTTAATCGCTAACTTTATCTCCGACAGATCAAAACCTAAGTCTGCAACCTCAATAATTGAAGCAACACGAATGACATCTTCACTGCGTTTAGCTTGATGGCCTGAAGGGAGCACGTCCGAGATCTTGGCAATCGCATTTCTAGCTGATTCACTGAACTCTCCATTCGCTTGTTTAGCGACCCATTCTGCGCCGAGTCGCAACGCTTCTAGCTCTTCCGAGGAGAACATCATTGGTGGCAGGGTAAAGGTAGGTTTGAGCAGGTAGCCCACACCAGCTTCTCCATCGATTTCCGCGCCTTGTGCTTGTAGTGTTGCAATATCACGATAGATGGTACGTGTACTGACATTCAGTTCTTGAGCAAGGTGATCGGCAGGCACGGGATATTTGTGACAGCGCAATAATTGAAGCAAATCAAAGAGGCGTTGGCTTCGAGACATAAGAAAGCTCTATGGACATAACGACTTATAAGATTAATCGAATGATAGGGTGAACGCTATTTTGATTGTGATAGATGAAGCAATAGGCGTGGCATTTACCAATCACATGATACTGATGAATTAATATGGGAGCCTTAGCGTATGACGTTCGACCTTTTGGTTTGATCTGGATCTATCTTTCGGCTCACATATACCTTAAATACAATAGCTTAGGGCATTTTATAATTTATTTTAATGTGTAAAATATATCAGCTTGCTTGCAGCGTGGGAACGGTCCTGTTTTCGGCGCTATTTATACAAAAATTATAGGTTTCCTATGTTAAAGAAACTCTCACTGAAGAATAAGCTGGCGATCTCTGCCAGTCTGGCCATCATCCTGGGGGGGATTTTGGTTGAAGCACTTTCATTTCGTGCTTCATTGCAGCGCTTGGACACAGAAGTTGAACAGCGTTTAGAAGGCGCATCGGCTTCATACAATCAATACGTATCGGATTGGATCTTATCCAAAGAGCGTGCGCTCACTTCTCTGTCTCAAGAGTCCCAAAAAGAGAGCTTGGTTACTCACCTTAAACAGGTTCGCGATTCCGGCTCTTTTGATAATGTCTTCTTGGCGTATCCTGATGGCTCACAAGAAAATGCCAACGGGGTCGTACTACCACCGGGAAATGATGATCCTCGTTTGTGGGGCTGGTATACCAATGCGGTTGCTAATCCAAGTAAGGTTTTCATGGACAACCCTACGGTTGCGGCTGCAACGGGAGCGAATGTAGTATCGCTGGGTACGGTAATGCAACTGCATGGCCAACAGGTTGTATTGGGCGCGGATGTTGAAATTACCGATATTCTCAATAGCCTTGAGCAAGTCATTCTTCCTGGTGAAGGTTACATGTTTATCGCGACCAACAAGGGCACGGTTTACACGCATGCAGACACTAAGCTGCTGAACAAAGATATCAGTTCACTTGGTTTGAATTTTTCAGATGTGCAAAAGGCATTGGTAAGCGGTAAGGACATCTCTATTGAGTTGAAAGGTACCGACTATGTGCTGTATGCGCGCGCAATTGATGGAACCAATCTAATTACGATTAGCGTGGTGAATCATGACTCTTTAGTGGCGCCACTCTTTGACGCAGTTATCGGTCAAGTGTTGGTGACATTGCTAGTGGTTGTGGTTTGTACGGTACTATTTAACTTACTTTGTACCATTCTATTCCGTCCACTAAATCATGTGTCTCAAGCGCTGGCGCAAATTGCGAACGGCAGTGGTGACTTAACTCAACGCATTCATGTTGATAATCAAGATGAAGTGGGCGAGCTTGCTCAGAACTTCAATACGTTTGTTGGTAGCTTGCAGCAGCTAATCGGTCATATCCGTAGCCAATCGGAGCAGTTGAATAGCCAATCTGAACAGAGTGCGCAACGTGCAAACCTTTCGGTGAATGAGCTGAACCATCAACAGCAAGAAATCACCATGGTTGCAACGGCAGTCACTGAAATGGCGAGTGCAACGCAAGAGATCGCATCGCATGCAGAGCAAACGGCAAAAGCGGCGCAAGACTCAGCGGCGAGCACCAGCAGCGGTCATGCATTGGTTGTCGACACTAAAGGTTCGATTAACAACCTAGCGAATGAAGTGAACGAAGCGGGCAGTGTGATTAGCGATCTGAATAAACACGCTCAAGAAATCTCGACCGTATTAGCCACCATTCAAGGCATTGCGGAACAAACGAACTTGCTTGCTTTGAATGCTGCAATTGAAGCCGCTCGTGCCGGTGAGCAAGGTCGTGGCTTTGCCGTAGTAGCTGATGAAGTTCGTGTGCTTTCTCAACGCACTCACTCTTCAACGGAAGAGATCAAGGCAACGATCGATGTTCTACAGCGTACAACAGCACAAGCCGTTGAGCTGATGGAAACGAGCTCTAAGCTAGCACTGCATTCTGTAGAAGATGCGGACCGAGCTTCTCTCGCGCTAGAAGAGATCAATACGTCTGTTGCCTTGATTAGTGACATGGCGACTCAAATTGCGACTGCAGCAGAAGAGCAAACCCATGTGACAGGTGAGATCACTCAGAATATTACGACCATTAAAGATGTGACTGACCACTTGGTGGTAGGTGCTCAGGACAGTTTAACTGAGTCGAATGAACTTAAGAGCCAAGCCGCTGGTTTAAGTGACAAAGTGGCGACTTTTAAGCTTGCTTAATGTTCTTTTTCTGATGCCTGATCAGTAAATGAACATTAAGCAATATACCAAAGCGACGTACATTACGTCGCTTTTTTTGTGCTTGCGAATTGCAGTCGTCTGATTTTCGAATGTCTGTTAGACAGGTCGTTGGTATAACCTAGTAGGTGATGACACATTAGCTCAACAAACTCCTTGGGTGTTTCGAACATCGGAGTATGAGATACACCTTTAAGCGCCACTAGTTCAAGCGAGCCAAATGTCTCTTTTAAAGGCAACCACGTATCCAAAGGTGCGATGCTGAAATCAAGCTCACCAATGACGACAGTAACATCCAGATGGTTAGCATTGGGCAGCGTAGCGAGGTTTACTTTGCCAAAAGCATCACCCCAGAGTGAATCCAGTACAGTCGTATTGGTTGTAATTTGCTCCCAAAGAGGAAGCTCATTAAAGGCGGGATCTGCCCAACGCATAGGCGCTAATCTATGACACAAGTGCGCAAACTTCCTATGTGGTTCTCTGTTTATATCGTGTTCAAGCTTTCCAAGGCTTTGCTTCAAAAGGTGCTTTCGCTCGTTTGAGGCATTGTTCTCCCAGTAAAGGAATTGCTTAGCTTTCATCGCCTCCGATAGGTTTGGCGGAGCGCCTACAACCATCACTTTATCAATCTGAATATCGGTCAAACTCGCGAAATGAAGTGCCATGTACGCGTGTCCGGAATGCCCCAGAATACTGGCTTTACGAATATTGAAATAGTCGCAGATAGCTTCAATATCCTTGGAAATGATGTCCAGAGTGATGGTGTTGTTCTGCTTGTCGTTTACGGTTTGAGCAAAGCCTCGATGATCTAGGTACAGACAAGTAAAGTGTTCGTGAAGCCTTGTTGGAATCACTCTTTTGTAATAATCAACACTGCCAATAATCAATAATTTCGGGCCTTTACCATGCTGCTCTACTTTGAGTTGGTATCCATCGCGCTCAAAAACTTTCGATTGGTTTGTTGTCATAATTTGTTCTCCTTAGCGAATTTTCTGTACCTTATCGTGATAAATAATCCTGAAAAATAGGCTAATATGAGATTCAGTATTGGTAGATGTGGGATAATTAATTGGAAAGAATCGATAATGCTTGGTTGAACTCATTTATTTGTGTCTTTGAACAGAGCAGCTTTGTAAAGGCATCTGAACGCTTGCTAATTCCTAGCTCAACGGTAAGTAGGCATGTTCAACAGCTTGAAGCTGAGCTTGGCAATAAATTGTTCTACCGGACAACCAGAAAGGTGACGCCAACTTCGGCCGGTGAAATGCTTTACAACGAAATCCGAGAGCCTCTTCGTCAATTGAGCCAAACACTGCAAAATGTCAGCACTTCAACGGAGTCAATGAAAGGCAGTATTCGCGTTAGCTCACCAGACATCCCTTTCATTGGTGATGTTCTCGCTGATTTTGCTCTTAGCTACCCCAATGTTTCTCTGTTTTGCGAACACAGTACGTCGATAGAAAGCGCGTTAAACAGCGATCCTGATATCGTTATTAGTTTTGAGCGAGGTTCACTTGATGATCGTGACTGGGTTTCACGGGCATTGTGTCAATGGGAGAGTGCGGTTTTAGCTTCGCCATCTTGCCTGGCGGAATATGGCTCACCGACCACAGTTGAGGAGCTGTCCGCAATGCCTTGTATTTCAAGTTACAAAGCTTTTGCTGGTAATCCCTGGGTATTTAGTGATGCAGAAGACTTGAAGAACGTGACCATTAAATCAGGCATCAATGTTGATGGCGGGTTTATCGCTAAAGCTATCGCAGTCAAAGGGTTAGGTTTTGTGGCGTTACCAAGAGAATTCTGTCGAGATGAGTTAGAGCGGGGGACGTTAGTTGAACAAAAGTTAGACCTTCAACTAGCCCCACTAACGATTTACATCCATTATCGGTCAATGAGTTATCACACGCATCTCACCAAGCTCTTGGTCAGCTTTATACGTGAACGAGCGAACTCATCTACTTAGATCGCATATGTTACTAGTTAGCTTCTGCTAGTTCGCTTCTGAGAATTCTCGAAGTGCGCTCATGGCTTGATCAGCTTTGTGCTTCTGGACGAAGATATGATCGTGATAATAGCCTGCAATCACATTGGCACTGATGCCGTAAGAGCCAAGTTTAGTTGCAAAGGCTGCTGTCAGCCCTACGGCTTCTAGGCTCGAGTGTACCGATAAAGTGATCATGCTAAACACACCGTCGAAACTTAACTGCGCTTGAGTCGCCACTTCTTTTGTTAGTACTAAAGTTAACCCTTCTTTTTCTCGAAAGGTCGCCATCGGATTGAGGTGGACATAGTCGGCTAGTCTTCCCTCTACCGTACAAAAAACATAATCATCTTCAATGAGCTCAGGTGACATGGACTTTAACAGAATGTCTAAATCGGTAATGGCGGTCATCGTTTTCCTTGTGTAATCGTGTTGGTTTATGGTGTTGGGTAATGTAGCCAAGATAGAGATAAGCTGTCGGCGAGTACAATTAATAATATTTATTCACTATAAGAATGACTAATCGGCTGTAATTTTGATGCTACATTTTTTAGTTTATTCGGGGTTTTTGGTGTGTGATATGTCAATAGTGAAGATTATTCCTCTTACATACACCATTTTTATCCAACTATTCGACTTTTGTTAAAATTAGAGCTTTTGATCAAATTATATAAAATGTGATTGCATAAGCTTTTCAAAATAGTTTGCCCCAACTCGAAGTTCCTAGTGCGATGAATGCAAATTAATAAGCAATCTCATTCGTACTGTCTTACGTTGAATTTGTAACACTGTTGCTTCACGTATTGAGCGTATAACGCTAGCTGTCTGCATTTTCGTGTTTGTCGTAGGTAACAACCAACAAACCTAAAATATCAAGGAACAAGCTATGTTAAAGAAAGTATTAAGTTGTTGTATTGCAGCCACATTTGGTATTTATTCCGCATCAAGTTTGGCTCAAGATTCTGCTTTAAATTCGACTGAAAACTCACAACAACCTATTGCTCCACTGATGTTGGCTGCATCAGATGATGCGATCACCGATCGCTATATTGTTGTATTGAAACAACCGCAGATGCTAATGAATGATGCGGTTGGATTACAGCAGTTCACTCAACAAACGGTGGGTCGGATGGCCAATTCGTTTTCAATCAAAACTGACGATGTTTTTGATAGTTCCATTATTGGCTTTGTGGCAAATCTAGACGCACTTCAATTAAAGCAACTCAGACGTGACTCTCGCGTTGAATACATTGAACAAGACCAAATCCTCAGTATCGAGCCTGTTGTTTCAAATGAAGCCGTTCAAAGTAACGCGATTTGGGGGTTGGACAGAATAGACCAGAGAAGTCTTCCTTTGGACCGAAACTATAATGCCAATTTTGATGGATCTGGCGTAACGGCTTACGTGATTGATACGGGCGTTAATAATAATCATGAGGAATTCGGCGGTCGCTCGGTTTCTGGCTATGATTTCGTGGATAACGATGCTGATTCGAGTGACTGTAATGGGCATGGTACCCACGTTGCAGGAACGATTGGCGGCAGCCAGTACGGTGTGGCTAAAAACGTTAACATTGTTGGGGTAAGAGTACTTAGCTGTTCGGGTTCAGGAACTACATCTGGCGTGATATCTGGTGTGGATTGGGTAGCGCAAAATGCATCAGGGCCTTCAGTCGCCAATATGAGTTTAGGTGGCGGGCGTTCAACTGCATTGGATAGTGCGGTACAAGGTGCAATTCAATCCGGAGTGAGCTTTATGTTGGCGGCGGGTAACTCTAATGCCGATGCGTGTAATTCATCGCCGGCTCGTGTAGCAAGTGGTGTAACGGTGGGCTCAACAACCAGTTCTGATTCGCGTTCTAGTTTCTCAAATTGGGGCAGCTGTGTTGATCTATTCGCGCCGGGATCTCAAATTAAGTCTGCTTGGTATGATGGCGGCTATAAAACAATTAGCGGAACTTCCATGGCGACGCCACATGTTGCCGGCGTTGCAGCCTTGTACTTACAGGAAAACAACGGCTTAACACCGCTTCAACTCGTAGGGTTACTGAACTCAAGAGCGTCGGAGAATAAGGTTTCTGACACAAGAGGAACCACCAATAAACTGCTGTATAGTTTGACTGATAGTGGTTGTGAACCGGATTGCGGTGGTCCAACACCTGGTCCAGATCCAGATGGGAAACTAGTTTCTGGCGTGCCGGTTAATGGACTGAGTGGCAGCCGAGGACAAAAGGACTACTTCTACATGGACTTAGAACAGGGCCAACAGCTGACAGTGGTCACCATTGGTGGCACAGGCGATGCGGATCTGTATCTTCGTTTCGGGGATAAGCCAACGCTTAGTAGGTGGGACTGCCGACCTTACCGATCGGGCAACAGCGAGACTTGTACGGTGAATGTCACCCAAAGCGGAAGATACCACGTTATGTTGAATGCATACTCGGCTTACAGTGGTTTGACGCTCCAAGCAAACTTTTAAGCTTAGGTTTGAATGATGGTTTCAAAAAGTTACTCACTAGTTTGGTAAGTTTAGAAGCCAGATAGCCAAAGCCCACCTTGTTGTGGGCTTTTTGGGTTTGTAGCAGGCAAGAAAAGGATATGGCGTTGTTTTCTTAGATTGATAAGCAGGAATTGACGCTACTTAAACGAACTTTCGGTTACGTCTCAGAAAAACTTGAAATTTGTATGCTAGATTTATTAGTGATAAACAACTGGAGATATCGATGATCTGGCTTTCGGTGAAAGTACTACAGATTGGACTTGTCTACGGATACAGGAAGTATCAACAAACAAAAAGAGCTCCAGTGTAGGGGCTCTTTTCTTTTGTTTTTCGAATGAACGCGTTTTATGTTGCGTCGTCAGGAAAGAAAAATCGTTTCTGTCCGGTTTAATAACGAGTAGCTCAATGGCTCCCCTTAATAACTCTTAACCGATAAGCGAAAGTATGTTGAAAATTGAACCCATTACCCCTCACATTGGCGCTCGTATTCATGGATTAAATCTTTCGGATTGCAGTGAGAGTGAACTCGATGATGTGTACCAGGCACTTGTTACTTATCAAGTCATTTTCGTGGATGAGCAAAGCCTCTCGCCTGAACAACACTTAGCGCTTGCAAAACGGTTTGGAGAGCTTGAACCTGCTCATCCTTTCTTTCCGCGTATAGAACAAGTCCCGCAAGTCAGTGTGATAGAAACCACTCGAGGTAATGCGGCAATGGAAAGCTATTGGCATACCGACTTAACCTGGCGGAAGCTTCCGTCTAAAGCCTCGTTATTACATGCTCAACATGTACCGGATGTCGGTGGCGACACGATTTGGTGTTCGATGACCGCAGTGTTTGATTCATTACATGAAAGCATGAAAGACAAGCTAAGAGGCTTATCGGCAACGCATTCGTTAGTTGCGTTTGAGGGTATTGAATCGGAGCAAATCGAGCTAGATTGGCATAAGTCGTTGCTGAAAACCGCGCAAGAAAATCCGCCAGTGGAGCATCCCTTAGTACAAGTTCATCCAGAAACGGGCAAAGAGACGCTATATATCAACGAGCAATTTACCCGTTACATCAATGAGCTTGAGCGTGAAGAGGGTGATGCACTACTTAGCCAGCTATTTGAAATTGCACGACGACCAGAGTATCAAGTGCGTTTCAAATGGAGCAAGGGCTCAATGGCGATATGGGACAACAGAGTCACTCAGCATTATGCTGTGATTGATTACGGTGATACGCCAAGAAAAATGCACCGAGTAACAGTGACCTAAGGTTGTAAATCAAGTACAAGTCGAAGCACCTAAATATTTTGACTCATCGATCAATGTGATTTATTTTTAGCGCTAATGTTCAACTCAAGACAAATATAAGGAGGATTTTTATGAAAGTGTGTGAATTTAACTTCGCGCATATTTTTTGGTACGACCAAAACTCAAGTTTTAACACTATCGTGCTGCGATAACCAAAACTTGAGCGAAGCATTTCAATATAACCTTCAATAGAGTTTCTTCACTCTAGTTTACTTGGTTGTTGTCAGCGAATGACGACAGCGCTTTGTTGCGCTTGAAACTTGAGTAAACAAATGACTACATTAATATCTACATCATCCATTTCTTACGATCTAACATCATGCCGACTATTTGATGGGCTCTCCTTTACGATTAAGAAAGGTGACCGCATTGGCCTTATTGGCAGTAATGGCTGTGGCAAAAGCACCTTATTACGTCTGTTAAACATAGAGTTACCTGACTTTGTTGGGAATGTTTCCTTCGCCTCGAATGCCGTCGTTGCCTTGATTGAGCAACACTTACCTAAGCGACTGTTAAGCCTCTCAATGCTCGATGCTGTAACCGATAACCTTCCTTTAAACATGCAGCAAACAGAACAGTGGCGTGCGCAAATTACTCTTTCTAATTTAGGGTTTGATGAAAGCTATTGGAACCAGCCGATAGGCACTTTAAGTGGCGGTCAATACGCGCGAGTGTTAGTCGCGAGAGCATTGATTCTTGAACCGGATGTCCTGTTACTCGATGAACCAAGCAACCACTTAGATCTACCGACATTACTTTGGCTAGAGCAGTTTCTGAAAGATTGGAGAGGGACGTTTGTCATGGTTTCGCATGATCAACGATTACTCGACCATGTCACCGATTCTACATGGGTGTTACGTGACAAAAGGATACTTAGCTTTAGCCAAAAGTGTACCGAAGCTCGAAAAGCATTGGAAGATAAAGACCGAACGGATGCAGAAAGGCAACAAGCAGAAAAGAAAGAGATCGATCGCATCGAAAAGAGCGCTCATCGTTTAGCGATTTGGGGACGTGACTTTGACAATGAAGGTCTGTCACGAAAAGCAAAAAGCATGGAAAAGCGAGCCGAAGGGTTACGCTCGACAATGACACGTTTAGATTCCGTTGAACCATGGACACTGAGCTTGTCCGGTGAATCCATGAAAGCCAATCGACTACTTGAATTGTCGGAGGTGCCAATTACCGCCGCTGACGACCAAGCGCCACTGTTTGAAGTGCTGTTCCAGCAGATAAAGAGTGGTGACCGTGTTGCTGTGCTAGGCAAAAATGGGGCAGGTAAGTCGTCGCTTCTGAAAGTACTGTGGGCGAATTATAAGGCGTCTCAACTTGGAGATAATGGTTATTTTCACCCAAATGCTGAAGTCGGGTATTACGACCAAAGCTTGCACCAATTACGTGATGACCATTCACTAATAGATTCACTTTACTCATTTTATCCTGTTTCTCAGGAAGCTAGGAAAATGGCTTTGATTAGCGCGGGTTTTTCCTATGAAAGACACGAGCAAAAGATCGCAGAGCTGAGTGGTGGAGAGCGTTCTCGACTGCTGTTTGTTGGGCTATCGCTAGCGAAGTATCACTTCCTGTTGTTGGATGAGCCCACGAACCACCTTGATATTGAAGGTAAGGAAGAGCTAGCGAATTGCTTGACTCAATTCGAAGGGGGGCTACTGTTGGTCAGTCATGATCGAGAGCTGATCGAAAAATCATGCAATCGGTTCTGGTACATCAATGACGGTCAACTTGTGGAAATGACTTACTTAGATACGGTGTATGAGGCGATGTCTGTCAGCCATCAAGGCAATAACGTGGAAACTTGCTCTGTGTCGATTCAGTCTAACTCTACAGTCTGTGTCGATTCAGGTTCTGAGCTGTCTAAAACTGATCATCAGCAGTCGCAATATGATGAAGAGGGCCTTTTAGAAAGGCTATTAGAGCTCGAAGAATTGCTCAGTAAAGATCAAGCTCGTAAAGCAAAGCATCAGAAGCCTGACCTGCAAATGAAATGGCAGCAAGAAATAGTTCGGATTAATGACATGTTGGAACTGAATTAGCCCGACTTGTAATGAACTGGGTATAACAGTGCTCAATATCTAGAAGTGGTTACCAAAGAGTGGCGAATCTATGAGAGATTTCCCATGCTTTTTCCAGTACGCGAATCTAGTCCATGAGGTGGATGAATGTGATTTACTCACTAACATCTACTTGCCGATACGCTAGCTTTATGTATCGCAGATAAAAAGAAATGAAATCAATATGAGGCCTCGTATTAACGAGGCTTTCATGTATTTGGTGGTTGGGTTGGAATCAGATTAAATGCAAAAGCGTGTATATATTTGATTCAAACCTCACTGCTCGGAGGTGATGTGTAATATAATCCCCCGAATATTATAAGAATAAAAACTGACTCATAAAATGAGTAAACGTTAGGGCTTAGAGAATAAAGAATTTCGTATACACAGGGGTTTGTGGTGGGCAGATGGTTTGCAGTAAGCCGATGTTCGCCGCCCAACCAGACTGAGACAGCAAGCAGCTCTCCATTCCTACATAGCTCACTAGCTCATTTTCAAAAGCGGGTTTTGAATCTTCGTCTTGCAAAAAAATAGCCGACATTGTCATCATGTTCACCAATCGCTTGCTGGTGGGCTTGTTGAATCTGTTTGTTGTGCGATAGTGTGAGGTAATCATTGCTTTGCATTACAACTGAATTGAGCCTAGGACGTTTACCCAGAACTAAGTGTGTTTGGCTTTCGTTCTGGGTAATGAGATCTTCAATATAATGGTTTAAGCGTTCTTCAATAAAGGAAGGTAGTGGTTTGTTTTTGGTTTTATCACTCATAATTATTCTCTTCATATACGGGATAACGCCAGCGCTGACGGGTGTATATTGAAGACAAAAAATGAGGTGTCATTAGCTAAGTTGCATAAATGGGCACACCCTTGCAAACTCAACATTTAAGGGTTTTAAGGTGAGTGGATTTCCTTACGGTAACGGGCTTTAGCCCCGTTCAAATCAGAGTAATAAACGTCTTTTTTATAACAAATAACGATGAAGGGACTAAGAATCAAACCTGTGAGAGAAAGCTCTGAGAAAACGCTAACCGGTCACACATTGATGGATAAGTTTAATCAAGTCATCCAATTGTTGCTTGGCCTCTCCCTCTAGCGCATAACCAAAGTTGATGCGTAAGCAGTTGCTGTAGAGATCAAAAGTGCTGAACAGATGCCCAAGCCGAATATCAATCTTTTTCTCAGAAACCGCTTGAGCAAACGAGATATGGTTGAGGTTAGGGATCTGTAGCCAAAGTACCATGCCACCTTGTGGGCTGCTTATTTTGACGTCATCAGGAAGGTTTTGAGTTAAATAACTCAGGTATTGCTGGCGTAAAGAGAGAATTTGAGCACATCTTCTTCGAACGTGTTTTGCGTATTGACCAGATTCAATAAAGTCAGCGACAGCGAGCTGAGTAGGAAGGGCAACGCCGTAGCTTGCAGAAGAAAACTGCGCTTTGTACTCATCAATATACCTTCCTGGCAAGCACCACCCTAAACGGTAGCTTGGTGATAAACTCTTCGAGACAGAACCACACCATAAAACATAACCACCTTTGTCATAGTATTTGGCAGGCAGTGGCGTGTGCGAAGAATAAGAGAGTTCTAGATACACATCATCTTCAATGATCGGCACTCGATATTCATTCGCCAATGCCGCCAATTTCTGCTTTTGGCTAGCAGACATATTGATCCCTTGTGGGTTCATATGCGAGGTACAGAAGATAGCGGCATCGACGCGTTTGCTTTTGAGATGTGTTTCTAACTGTTGTAGGTCTACACCGTCATCTAGAGATGGGATCTCGATGATCTTACGCGACATCTTGCCAAGTAATTCGAGTATTCCGTTGAAACATGGTGAGCTAATGGCAATGGTATCGCCTTCTTTGGTGCATGATTCAAGAGCGGCTTTTATTGGGTTCATCGCGGATTAGCGGGAACTAAAAACAAAAAAAAACGGTAGTAAGTGATATGGTTTAGTCGCCAAACAAAAATCATACACAAACTACCGTTTCCATGCCGAATCATACTTTCCTATCTTCATTCTGGGAAGGCTTTAAAATAGTAAAGTCTCACCAGACAGCATCACTTATTACCCTGACTCTTAAACCTAACTCTGAGGCAAAATGCCCTTGTGGTCTTGAGGCCGAGGCTATCCATGAGTA
>NZ_JAKEUQ010000049.1 GCF_022397955.1 Vibrio sp. Isolate32
TACTCATGTACTCATGGATAGCCTCGGCCTCAAGACCACAAGGGCATTTCGCCTCAGAGTTAGGTTTAAGAGTCAGGGTAATAAGTGATGCTGTCTGGTGAGACTTTACTATTTTAAAGCCTTCCCAGAATGAAGATAGGAAAGTATGATTCGGCATGGAAACGGTAGTTTGTGTATGATTTTTGTTTGGCGACTAAACCCTATCACTTACTACCGTTTTTTTTTTGTTTTTAGTTCCCGCTAATCCGCGATGAACCATAAAAAAGCGCTGCCGGTTACCCAGCAGCGCTTTCAATTATCTTACTCAGAATTACTTATGGTAAGGCTTAGACAGCTCGTGAACAGCGTCAACGAACACACCAGCGTTTTCTGGCGGCACATCTAAGTGGATACCGTGGCCCAGGTTAAATACGTGGCCAGTACCAGCATCACCAAAGCCTTCAAGGATAGTCGATACTTCTTCACGGATACGCTCTGGAGAAGCATAAAGCATTGAAGGATCCATGTTACCTTGCAGAGCAACCTTATCACCCACACGCTTAACTGCGTCTTGGATGTTGATAGTCCAGTCTAGGCCAACTGCATCACAGCCCGTTGCAGCGATCTGCTCTAGCCACATACCACCGTTCTTAGTGAATAGTGTTACTGGTACGCGACGACCATCGTTTTCACGGATTAGACCATCAACGATCTTGTGCATGTATTGCAGTGAGAATAGGTTGTAATCACGAGGAGTCAGTACACCACCCCATGTATCAAATACCATTACCGATTGAGCACCCGCTTTGATTTGCGCGTTTAGATATTCAATAACGCTGTCTGCTAGCTTATCTAAAAGTAGGTGCAGCGTTTGTGGTTCTGCGTACATCATCTTCTTGATCTTAGTGAATGCTTTGGAACTGCCACCTTCAACCATGTAAGTTGCTAGAGTCCATGGGCTACCAGAGAAGCCGATCAATGGAACGTCACCGTTCAAATCTTTACGGATTTGGCGTACTGCATTCATTACGTATTGCAGCTCACCTTCTGGATCTGGCAGGCCAATTTTTTCTACGTCAGCTTTACACCTGATAGGACGCTCAAACTTAGGACCTTCACCAGTCTCAAAGTACAAACCTAGGCCCATAGCATCAGGGATCGTTAGGATGTCAGAGAACAAGATTGCCGCATCAAGCGGGAAACGACGTAAAGGTTGAAGGGTTACTTCTGATGCAAGTTCCGCGTTTTTGCACAAAGACATGAAGTCGCCTGCTTCTGCACGCGTTGCTTTGTACTCTGGAAGATAGCGGCCAGCTTGGCGCATCATCCATACCGGTGTGTAATCAACAGGCTGCTTTAAAAGTGCGCGTAAATAGCGATCGTTCTTTAATTCGGTCATTCCGTTAAATTCCAATTCAATCTTGTCTAGTTTTGATGGCAAGTATTCTAACACCGATTGAGGGGTAAAAGCTGTGTGCTTTGCAACCTAGATCAAGTTATTAACTTTTAAATCAATGCTTAATTTGCACCCAATTAAGGGAGCATGTTAAAAATTTGTTCGCTAGCGAAAATTACAATTATAACACCTGAGTAGTCACTACTCAGCATCTCATAACGACATCTTACTTACCCCCTCCACTTGTGGAGGGTTTTTTTTAGCTTTTGCCCCCCCATAGGCCAAATACTATTACAGGCGATTTAGCGCTCCAACGCTTGTTCTGCTGCGCCCGTTTTGATCACATCATCAACCGTTTTCTCTATCAGTTGTCTCGCAATAGTGCCCACTGGTGCCACATCTGGCAAAGTCGTCACATCAAACCATTGCGCGTCGGATAACTCGCTATAATCTGGCTTAAGCGTACCACCAGCATAGTCAGCAAGAAATCCCATCATCATGCTCGACGGGAATGCCCAAGGTTGGCTGCCAAAATAGTGAATATTACCCACATCAATCCCCGTTTCCTCTTTCACTTCACGAGCAACACACTCTTCTAAGGTCTCTCCGACCTCTAGGAAGCCCGCTATAACGGTATACATGCCTGCTTTATGCCTTGGGTGCTGCGCGAGTAATATCTTGTTGTCGTTTCGTACAGCGACAATGATGCATGGGAAAATGCGCGGGTAATGCAGAGTACGACAGTCTCCACACTGCATCGCCACTTGATTATGATTTAGGTGGTTGCGACCACCGCACTGTGGGCAGAAACGCATACTCTGGGTCATATGGCCATATTGAATGGCTTTACTTGCAGTAAGAAAACTCGATTCAGGCCAGTGTAATAACTCTCTTAGATTGACCATCGTCAGCTCGGCCTCAACATCACAGTAGTTCAACCAATAAACTTTACGACCTCGATGTTGACCAATACAGATTACATGCTCAACACTAAGCCCTAGCTCGTCGGCAGAGCCGAAAGGAAACTGGTCATTATTAACCCAAATATCACTACCGGAAACAACGCACCAATAAGCTTGCTCTGTCATTTTGTCATCACTTTTTTTTAACATCCCTATGCCTCATTGCTTGCAGTTCGTTCATTTTACTGGCAATCTAATTTCATACTAGAGTTGTGGCAGAGAATATTTCAAGCTATCACTTTTAGTAGATATCGATAAAACAGACTCTGCTTAGGCAATTTCAATGATCACAAGGTTGTGATCAGATCATGAGGACATGGTCATGCTAAATAAATTTAAACAAATACAAGAACAATGGGGTGGCTCAAGCGAGGTCATCGATCATTGGCTTGAAACTCGACAAGCTCTCATCGTCGAATATTGCAAGCTAGGTGCCTTGCAGGCAGCTAGCAACGGGCAATCAAACGTTGTTGAACTCCCTTCTCCGAAAGAAATAAGCTCATTCTGCGATCATGTTGTCGATTATATCTCAGAAGGCCATTTTAAAATCTACGATATGGTCATGAAAAAATGGCAAACAACAGGCTTTAAAACCAATGACGAGATTGATACAACTTACGAGAAGATAGTACTCACAACCGAGCCGCTTCTAGAGTTCAATGATAAGTACGTTAAAATAAATGCAGACGATGAGTTGCCTAACTTCGAAAGAGATATGTCGAAAGTAGGTGAACTACTCGAAGTACGTTTTGAAGTAGAAGATAATCTTATCCAGCTTATTGCAGACAGTTTAGCGATTCCACCAGGCGCATAAGCAAAAAATAAGAAAAACATTACACCTTGAGGGTTGGCGTTTGACGCCGGTCCCTTTTGTGTTTTTAGAGCGACCATCAGCCGGGGGCGGCAAAGTGGTCAAAAGCGAATAGTGATTCCCTACTCGCTCCTTTGTCACTCTATGGAATGAAACTTTCTAACAGTGATCATAATCACTCTCCCCAAAATACAAACTCTCATTATCCAAAGACAAAAAAGGCACCCGAAGGTGCCTTTTTCTTATCTCTTAGAGATTACTCTTCTGAAGAGAAACCTGCATTTAGAAGTGCTGCAAGGTTGTCAGTAGCTTGTTCAGCTGATGGACCTTCCTGCTCTTCTTCACGCTTAGCTTGACGCTCTTGGTGGTATGCGAAACCAGTACCAGCTGGGATCAAACGACCAACAATTACGTTCTCTTTCAGACCGCGAAGGTCATCACGCTTACCAGAAACCGCAGCTTCTGTTAGTACGCGAGTCGTTTCTTGGAACGATGCAGCTGAGATGAATGACTCAGTTGCAAGAGATGCTTTAGTAATACCTAGTAGATCACGTTCGAAACGTACTAGTTCTTTACCTTCAGCCTCTAGCTTACGGTTAGCAATCTTCACGTTGTGGTACTCAACTTGTTCGCCAGGTAGGAACTGAGAGTCACCAGAATGTGTGATTGTACACTTACGTAGCATTTGACGAACGATAGTCTCAATGTGCTTATCGTTAATCTTAACGCCTTGTAAGCGGTAAACTTCTTGAACTTCGTTCGCGATATACTGAGTTACTGCGTGGATGCCACGTAGACGCAGGATATCGTGTGGAGTTTCAGGACCGTCGGCGATTACATCACCACGTTCAATCTTCTCACCTTCGAACACGTTCAATTGACGATGCTTAGGAATCATCTCTTCGTAAGTGTCACCACCTTCACGAGTGATTACTAGACGACGCTTGCCTTTCGTTTCTTTACCGAACGACACAGTACCTGTGTGCTCAGCAAGGATAGCAGGCTCTTTAGGCTTACGAGCTTCGAATAGGTCTGCTACGCGTGGTAGACCACCGGTGATATCTTTGTTACCGCCAGATTTCTGAGGGATACGAGATAATGTGTCACCAATACCAACTTCAGCGCCATCTTCGATGTTTACAATCGCTTTACCAGGTAGGAAGTAGTGAGCTGGCATTTCAGTACCAGGGATCATTACATCGTTACCTTGCTCGTCAACAAGTTTAATAGCTGGACGCATATCTTTACCTGCTGCTGGACGAGCAGCTGCGTCTGTAACTTCAGAAGAAGAAAGACCAGTTAGATCATCCGTTTGACGAGAAACAGTTACGCCATCGATCATATCAACGAACTGGATGCGACCTGCCACTTCAGTGATGATTGGCATAGTGTGCGCTTCCCAGTTAGCAACAACTTCGCCAGCTTCTACTGCGTCGTTGTCCGCTTTGCTCAGTACAGAACCGTAAGGAAGTTTGTGTTTCTCTTTAGTACGACCGAACTCATCAACAATCGTCATCTCAGATGCACGAGAGGTGATAACCAGCTTCTTATCTTTGTTGATTACGAACTTAGCGTTGTGAAGTTTCACAGTACCAGTTGTCTTAGCTTGGATGCTGTTCTCTGCTGCTGCAGTAGATGCCGCACCACCGATGTGGAACGTACGCATCGTTAGCTGTGTACCCGGTTCACCGATAGATTGTGCAGCGATAACACCAACTGCTTCACCTTGGTTCACTAGGTGACCACGTGCTAGGTCACGACCGTAACACTGTGCACAACAACCGAAGTCTGCATCACAGGTAACAACAGAACGCACTTTCATGCTATCTACAGAGTTGTCTTCCATGATCTGACACCACTTCTCATCAATCAGAGTATTACGTGGGATCAGTACATCTTCAGTACCAGGCTTAAGAACGTCTTCAGCTACTACACGACCTAGAGCAAGCTCAGAAAGTGCAACTTTAACGTCACCACCTTCGATGTGAGGCATCATGTCGATACCTTCGTGCGTGCCACAGTCATGTTCGTGAACTACAACGTCTTGAGCAACGTCTACTAGACGACGAGTTAGGTAACCCGAGTTCGCTGTTTTCAGTGCTGTATCCGCAAGACCCTTACGAGCACCATGCGTTGAGATAAAGTACTGAAGGACGTTTAGACCTTCTTTAAAGTTCGCTGTGATCGGCGTTTCGATGATTGAACCATCTGGACGCGCCATCAGACCACGCATACCTGCTAGCTGACGAATCTGAGCTGCAGAACCACGTGCGCCAGAGTCGGCCATCATGTAGATGCTATTGAACGATTCTTGCTGTTCTTCTTCGCCGTCACGGTTGATAACTGTTTCAGAAGATAGGTTATCCATCATCGCTTTCGCGACGCGGTCATTCGTAGATGCCCAGATATCGATAACTTTGTTGTAACGCTCACCCGCAGTAACAAGACCAGATTGGAATTGCTCTTGGATTTCGCGAACTTCTTCTTCAGCAGATTCAATTTCATCGTATTTCGCTTGAGGTACAACCATATCGTCGATACCTACAGAAACACCTGAAAGTGCAGCGTATGCAAAACCTGCGTACATGATTTGGTCAGCAAATACTACTGTGTCCTTAAGACCAAGCTTACGGTACGCTTCGTTAAGCAGGGTAGAAATTTGCTTCTTACCTAGCTTTTGGTTAACGATGCTGTACGGTAGGCCAGCTGGAACGATTTGCCATAGCATTGCACGGCCAACTGTTGTATCAACCAGCTTCGTTTCAGTAGTGCTGTTACCATCTTCGTCTACTACGGTCTCAGTGATACGAACTTTAACGCGAGCGTGTAGCTCTGCAGTCTTAGTACGGTATGCCTTCTCAGCCTCTTCAGGGCCAGCAAGGTACATACCTTCGCCTTTCACGTTGATCTTTTCACGAGTCATGTAGTAAAGACCCAATACAACGTCCTGAGAAGGTACGATGATCGGATCACCTGACGCTGGCGACAGAATGTTGTTTGTCGACATCATCAGAGTACGTGCTTCAAGCTGTGCTTCTAGAGTTAGAGGCACGTGTACCGCCATTTGGTCACCGTCGAAGTCGGCGTTGTATGCCGCACACACTAGTGGGTGAAGCTGAATCGCCTTACCTTCGATTAGTACTGGTTCAAACGCTTGGATACCTAGACGGTGAAGTGTAGGTGCACGGTTAAGCAGTACTGGGTGTTCGCGGATTACTTCGTCTAGGATATCCCAAACGATCGCTTCTTCACGCTCTACCATTTTCTTAGCAGCTTTGATTGTCGTAGCCATGCCACGAGTTTCTAGCTTGCTGTAGATGAACGGCTTAAATAGCTCAAGTGCCATCTTCTTAGGAAGACCACACTGATGTAAACGAAGGTATGGACCAACTGTGATTACAGAACGGCCAGAGTAGTCTACACGTTTACCTAGAAGGTTCTGACGGAAACGACCTTGTTTACCCTTGATCATATCAGCAAGAGATTTCAGAGGACGCTTGTTAGAACCCGTGATCGCACGACCGCGACGACCGTTATCTAGAAGGGCATCAACAGACTCTTGCAGCATACGCTTTTCGTTACGTACGATGATGTCTGGAGCCGCTAGCTCTAGAAGACGCTTCAAACGGTTGTTACGGTTGATCACACGACGGTAAAGGTCGTTCAGATCAGATGTCGCAAAACGACCGCCATCTAGTGGTACTAGAGGACGTAGATCTGGCGGTAGCACTGGAAGTACAGTTAGGATCATCCACTCAGGCTTGTTGCCTGACGAAATGAACGCTTCAACTAGCTTCAAACGCTTAGTAACTTTCTTACGCTTAGTTTCAGAGTTAGTTGTTTCCAACTCTTCGCGCATTTCTTCCACTTCTTGATGAAGGTCCATTGTTGAAAGCAGATCTTTGATCGCTTCAGCACCCATCTTAGCAGTGAATTCGTCACCCCACTCTTCTAGACGATCCAGATACTCTTCTTCAGTAAGCATCTGAGATTTTTCTAGATCAGTCATACCCGGTTCAGTTACTACGTACATTTCGAAGTAAAGAACACGTTCGATATCACGAAGAGGGATATCCATTAGTAGACCGATACGAGACGGTAGTGATTTTAGGAACCAGATGTGAGCAACTGGTGAAGCAAGCTCGATGTGGCCCATACGGTCACGACGAACTTTAGTTTGTGTAACTTCAACGCCACACTTCTCACAGATAACACCACGGTGCTTCAGGCGCTTGTATTTGCCACAAAGACATTCGTAGTCTTTAACTGGACCAAAAATACGTGCACAGAACAGACCATCACGTTCAGGTTTGAACGTACGATAGTTAATTGTTTCTGGCTTTTTAACTTCACCAAAAGACCACGAACGGATCGTGTCTGGTGAAGATAGACCGATTTTGATTGCATCAAATTCTTCGGTCTTATGCTGTGCTTTTAGAAAGTTTAATAAGTCTTTCACGTTCAGCTCCTGTAAGGAGTTAAAGGAGCTCACCGACTAAAGTGAGCCCCCTTTACCAAGTAATCCAATCTTCTTTATAAAAAAGAGGGATTACTCTTCGTCTTCTAGCTCGATGTTGATACCTAGCGAGCGAATCTCTTTCAACAGTACGTTGAACGACTCTGGCATGCCAGGTTCCATGCTATGGTTACCATCTACGATGTTCTTGTACATCTTAGTACGGCCGTTAACGTCATCCGACTTAACTGTTAGCATTTCTTGTAGAGTATATGCAGCACCGTATGCTTCTAGTGCCCATACTTCCATCTCACCGAAACGCTGACCACCGAACTGAGCTTTACCACCAAGTGGTTGCTGAGTTACTAGGCTGTAAGAACCAGTTGAACGAGCATGCATCTTGTCATCAACCAAGTGGTTCAGTTTCAGCATGTACATGTAACCAACAGTTACAGGACGCTCAAACGAATCACCAGTACGACCATCAAACAGTTTAAGCTGACCAGATTCTGGCAGATCACCCAGTTTAAGTAGTTCTTTGATTAGAGACTCAGACGCACCGTCGAACACAGGAGTGGCAATCGGTAGACCGCCACGTAGGTTCTTGATCAGTGTACGAACTTGATCATCAGACAGTTCAGCTATATCAACTTTCTGACGAGTATCACCAAGATCGTAAACCTTCTGTAGGAACTCACGGAACTTATGCAGTTCTTGTTGTTCCTTAACCATTTGGTTGATCTTGTCACCGATACCTTTCGCAGCCAAACCTAAGTGAACTTCTAGGATCTGACCGATGTTCATACGCGATGGTACACCCAGCGGGTTAAGTACGATGTCTACAGGCTGACCTTTCTCATCGTATGGCATGTCTTCAACAGGGTTAATCTTAGAGATTACACCTTTGTTACCGTGACGACCGGCCATCTTATCACCAGGCTGGATACGACGTTTAACCGCTAGGTAAACTTTAACAATCTTAAGAACGCCAGGCGCTAGATCATCACCTTGAGTGATTTTACGACGCTTAGTTTCAAACTTCTTATCGAAGTCTGCTTTTAGCTCATCCCACTGCTCAGCAAGTTGCTCAAGCTGTGTTTGTAGCGCATCGTCTTCTAGAACTTGCTCTAGCCATTGCTTACGACCGATAGTATCAAGCTTAGCTTCAGAGTAACCGCCAGACAGAAGTACAGCTTTAACACGGTTAAGAAGGCCACCCTCAAGAATTTGGAACTCTTCAGTTAAGTCTTTCTTAGCTTCTTTAAGCTGCATCTGTTCGATTTCAAGTGCACGTTTGTCTTTCTCTACGCCATCGCGAGTGAAGACTTGTACATCGATGATAGTACCCGAAACAGAGTTTGGTACACGTAGAGAAGTATCTTTAACATCAGATGCTTTCTCACCGAAGATAGCACGTAGTAGCTTCTCTTCAGGAGTCAGTTGAGTTTCACCTTTAGGGGTTACTTTACCAACTAGGATGTCGCCACCCTTAACTTCAGCACCAATGTAAACGATACCTGACTCGTCTAGTTTAGACAGAGCAGACTCACCTACGTTTGGAATATCAGCTGTGATCTCTTCAGAACCCAGCTTAGTATCACGAGCCACACAAGATAGTTCTTGGATGTGGATTGTCGTGAAACGGTCTTCTTGAACTACGCGCTCAGATACTAAGATCGAGTCTTCGAAGTTGTAACCGTTCCAAGGCATGAATGCGATACGCATGTTTTGGCCAAGGGCAAGTTCACCAAGGTCTGTTGAAGGACCATCAGCAAGAACATCGCCGCGTGCAACTGGTTCACCAGGAAGTACAGTTGGACGTTGGTTAATACATGTGTTTTGGTTCGAACGCGTGTACTTAGTTAGGTTGTAGATATCGATACCAGCTTCGCCAGGTACCAATTCATCTTCATTAACCTTAACTACGATACGAGAAGCGTCTACAGACTGAACTTGACCACCACGTTTAGCAACCGCTGTAACACCAGAGTCAACAGCGATGTTACGTTCGATACCCGTACCTACTAGAGGCTTATCAGCCTTAAGTGTTGGTACGGCTTGACGTTGCATGTTGGCACCCATCAATGCACGGTTCGCATCATCGTGTTCTAGGAACGGGATAAGCGAAGCAGCGATAGATACTACTTGGTTTGTCGCAACGTCCATGTAGTCAACGTGATCGCGTGGGTGAAGACCAGATTCACCTTTTTGACGAGCTGTGATTAGCTCATCTGCAAACGTACCTTCTTCAGTAAGAATGGTGTTTGCTTGTGCGATGACGAATTGACCTTCCTGGATTGCAGACAGGTAATCAACTTCTTCTGTTACAACACCATCTACTACACGACGGTACGGAGTTTCTAGGAAACCGTAATCGTTACAACGTGCAAACGCAGATAGCGAGTTAATTAGACCGATGTTTGGACCTTCAGGCGTTTCGATCGGACATAGACGACCGTAGTGAGTTACGTGAACGTCACGTACTTCGAAGCCTGCGCGCTCACGAGTAAGACCACCAGGACCTAAAGCAGAGATACGACGTTTGTGCGTAACTTCTGACAATGGGTTGTTTTGGTCCATGAACTGTGAAAGCTGTGAAGAGCCAAAGAATTCTTTAACTGCAGCAGAGATCGGCTTAGCGTTGATAAGATCTTGAGGCATGATTGCATCAAGGTCACCAAGGCTTAGGCGCTCTTTAACGGCACGTTCTACACGAACTAGACCAACACGGAATTGGTTTTCTGCCATTTCACCTACAGAACGGATACGACGGTTGCCAAGGTGGTCGATATCGTCCACTTCACCAATACCGTTACGGATACCAATCAGTTTCTTCATCACTTCGATGATGTCTGATTCATCCAGAGTACCGCGCTCTTCTTCTTCTTCACGCTCGATAGAGCTGTTGAACTTCATACGGCCTACAGTTGATAGGTCGTAACGTTCTTCAGAGAAGAATAGGCTTTCGAATAGAGACTCTGCAGCTTCTTTCGTTGGTGGCTCGCCAGGGCGCATCATGCGGTAGATTTCTACCAACGCAGAGATGCGATCTACTGTGCTATCTGCACGTAGAGTGTCTGACATGAATGGACCGTGATCTAGGTCATTCGTGAACAGAGTTTGTAGAGCCTTGTGACCTGCTTGAGACAGGTTAGCAAGTGCTTCTAGGCTAATCTCTTGGTTCGCGCCAACGATGATCTCGCCAGTTGCTTCATTGATGTAATCTTTAGATGCAACTTTACCAACGATGTACTCTACTGGTACTTCGATGTGCTCAACGCCATCTTTTTCAAGTTGACGGATATGACGAGCAGTAACACGACGACCAGTCTCAACGTAAGTTTTGCCGTTTGCTTCGATGTCGAATGACGCAGTTTCACCACGTAGACGATCAGGAACCAACTCCATAAGAAGAGTTTGGTCTTTCACTTCGAAGTTCACTTTGTCGAAGAACAGATCTAAGATCTCTTCAGTCGATTTACCAAGTGCACGAAGAATAATCGATGCTGGTAGCTTACGACGACGGTCGATACGTACGAATAAGTTATCCTTAGGATCGAACTCAAAGTCTAACCATGAGCCACGGTAAGGAATTACACGTGCGTTATAAAGAACTTTACCTGATGAGTGGGTCTTACCCTTATCACTGTCGAAGAACACGCCTGGGCTTCGGTGCAGCTGGGATACGATAACCCTCTCGGTACCATTAATTACGAAAGTACCATTGTCTGTCATAAGCGGAATTTCGCCCATGTAGACTTCTTGTTCTTTAATGTCTTTTACAGTACCTGCTGGTGCATCTCGATCAAAGATAACTAGACGTAGTTTTACGCGTAGTGGCTTTGAGTAAGTAACACCGCGGATTTGACATTCTTTAACGTCAAAAACTGGCTCACCAAGACGGTAGCTAACGTATTGCAGCTCAGAATTGCCGTTGTAGCTCTGAATTGGGAATACAGAACGGAAAGCAGCTTCAAGACCGTATTGACCTTCTGGATCCTGTTCGATGAATTTGTCGAAAGAATCAAGCTGGATCGATAACAGGTATGGAATGTCCAAAACTTGTGGACGAGTACCAAAATCCTTACGGATGCGCTTTTTCTCGGTATAAGAGTAAACCATGGGGTTCCTCAGCTCGCTGATAAGTGACCCAAACCACCCAAAACACTCTTCAAGAGGGGGCGGTGACAAACAGCTGTTTACTGTAGTGAACAATCATTTCGAAAAAATGACTGTTTTTTTGCTCGGATTATGACGGTTAAACAGCGGAAAATTCGTCATAGCCCTACAGCGCAAAAAGGCCGGTGGTTAATAAACCACCAGCCATTAGCCTTGCGGCTAAGAAATTAAGTAATAATTACTTGATTTCAACAGAAGCGCCAGCTTCTTCTAGCTGTGCTTTAAGAGCTTCTGCTTCAGCTTTGTCAACGCCTTCTTTAAGCGCTGCAGGAGCTGAGTCTACAAGACCTTTAGCTTCTTTAAGACCTAGGCCAGTTGCGCCACGTACAGCTTTGATAACTTGTACTTTGTTAGCGCCAGCAGCAGTTAGGATAACATCGAATTCAGTTTGCTCAGCAGCAGCGTCGCCGCCAGCTGCGCCGCCAGCTACAACAGCAGCAGCTGCAGTAACGCCGAATTTCTCTTCCATAGCTTCGATAAGCTCAACAACTTGCATTACAGACATTTCTGCAACTGCGTCTAGGATTTGCTCGTTAGTAATAGACATAACAATTCTCTTTTAAGTCAACAATAAGTTTAAATAGCAACCAGTGAAAAGCAAGGCTTATGCCGCAGCTTCTTCTTTTTGGTCGCGAACAGCAGCGATAGTACGAACCAGCTTGCCAGCAGAAGCTTCTTTCATGCACATCATTAGGCGTGCGATAGCTTCGTCGTAAGTTGGTAGTGTCGCTAGTACTTCAGCATCAGTAACTGCGCCTTCAAATGCAGCAGCTTTGATCTCGAAATCTTTATTCTCTTTAGCGAAGTCTTTGAAAAGACGCGCTGCAGCACCTGGGTGCTCATTAGAGAATGCGATCAGAGTTGGACCAGTGAAAGTGTCTACTAGACACTCGTAGTCTGTACCCTGAACCGCACGGCGTGCTAGTGTGTTACGAACAACTTTCATGTAAACACCCGCTTCGCGAGCTTGTTTACGTAGAGAAGTCATTGCGCCAACTTCAACGCCACGAGAATCAGCTACAACTGCAGAAAGTGCACCACTGGCAGCTTCGTTGACTTCAGCAACAATTGCTTTTTTGTCTTGAAGATTTAAAGCCATTTGGATTAACCTCTGGTTGTGATTACAGCACTCAATACAAAATGTAATGAGCGTTTACGATGTTATTTAAAAATGAATAAATTCACTTCAAACCACAACATCGCCTACGTAGGTTTTATTAAGCTATCAATAATCTAATGAAAATCGACAGCGCCTACGGTCTTGGGATAGATGATTTCAAATTGCTTTAAAACCACCCAACCACAAATATTAGGCGCAGAAGTATACACTAAATCTGCGCCTAAGCAAATTAGTTTGCTTGAGTGTCAAGACTAGCTTGATCAACAGCAACACCAGCACCCATCGTAGTAGAGATGCTTACTTTCTTCAGGTAAGTACCCTTAGCTGAAGAAGGCTTAGCTTTCTTAAGAGCAACTAGAAGAGCTTCTAGGTTCTCTTGAAGCTGGTTAGCTTCGAAAGATGCTTTACCGATAGTAGTGTGGATGATGCCGTTCTTGTCGTTACGGTAACGAACCTGACCAGCTTTAGCGTTCTTAACCGCTTCAGCAACGTTAGGAGTTACAGTACCAACTTTAGGGTTTGGCATAAGGCCGCGTGGACCTAGGATTGTACCTAGTTGACCAACAACGCGCATTGCATCTGGAGAAGCAACAACAACGTCGAAGTTCATTTCGCCTTTTTTCACTTGCTCAGCAAGATCTTCCATACCAACGATATCTGCGCCAGCTGCTTTAGCTGCTTCTGCGTTTGCACCTTGAGTGAACACAGCAACGCGGATGTCACGGCCAGTACCGTGAGGTAGCACAGTTGCGCCACGAACGTTTTGGTCAGATTTACGAGCATCGATGCCTAGGTTAACAGCAACATCTACAGACTCAACGAATTTAGCAGTCGCTAGTTCTTTAAGAAGAGCAACAGCTTCGTTGATTTCGTATTCTTTAGTCGCGTCAACTTTGTCGCGGATTACGCGCATACGCTTAGTAAGTTTAGCCATGATCTTATCCCTCTACCACTAGGCCCATTGAACGAGCAGTACCAGCAATAGAACGCTTCATTGCTTCGATGTCAGCACCAGTCATATCAGCAGCTTTAGTTTCTGCGATTTCCTGAACTTGAGCGTCAGTTACAGTACCAACTTTCTCAGTGTTTGGACGACCTGAACCAGACTTAACGCCAGCAGCTTTCTTAAGAAGAACAGCAGCAGGTGGAGTCTTAGTTACGAACGTGAAAGAACGGTCGTTGTAGACAGTAATAACTACTGGAGTAGGTAGACCTTTCTCAACAGATTCTGTTTTTGCGTTGAACGCTTTACAGAATTCCATGATGTTCACGCCGTGTTGACCTAGAGCAGGACCAACCGGTGGACTTGGGTTTGCCATACCAGCTGCAACTTGCAGTTTGATATAAGCTTCAACTTTCTTAGCCATGATATTTCCTAATATTTTGGGTACATGCGCTAGCCGTAAGGCGAGCTCCCCATAAATTCAATTAACTCTTTTTTACTTCCGCAGAAGCAAAAAGGCGCGAAATTATAATCATAATTCGCGCCTTTAACAACCCTAAAAAGGTGGTTTTTTATACTCTTTTATTTTGAACAACTTATGAAGTATTTATCCACAGCTTGCTCAAAGGTCAGAGTTTTAGTCCAGTTTTTCAACCTGACCAAATTCAAGCTCAACTGGTGTTGCACGACCAAAGATCGATACAGATACCTTAATGCGACTCTTCTCGTAATCTACTTCTTCAACAGTACCGTTGAAGTCAGCAAATGGACCATCGTTAACACGAACCACTTCACCTGCTTCGAACATCGTCTTAGGACGTGGAGCTTCGCTCGCTTTCTCTAGACGGTTCAAGATAGCATCAGCTTCTTTATCAGTGATTGGTGCTGGACGATCAGAGGTACCACCAATGAAGCCCATAACACGCGGAATGCTGCGTACTAAGTGCCATGATTCATCATTCATGATCATTTGAACTAATACGTAGCCAGGGAAGAATTTACGTTCACTTTTACGACGTTGCCCAGCACGCATTTCCACTACTTCTTCAGTAGGTACTAGCACATCGCCAAATAGTTCTTCCATGTTGTGCATTTTAATATGCTCACGTAGCGATTGTGCAACACGACCTTCAAAACCAGAAAAGGCTTGAACTACATACCAACGTTTTTTTGGAGCTTCACTCATGAATCAGAACCCTCTACACCCCAGTCGCTAGAGAAACTAAACGGACCATAATGCCGTCAATTCCCCAAAGCACTAGAGACATAACAATACATACAGCTAAAACGATCAATGTAGTTTGCATAGTTTCTTGGCGAGTAGGCCAAACCACTTTACGAATCTCCATGCGAGATTCTTTTGCAAAATCGATCGCAGCTTTACCTTTAGTTGTTGTTGCTGCAACGCCTAGTGCGGCAGCAATCAGCACAACTACACCTGCAGCGCGAATTACAACAGACAATTCACCATACAGGTAATTACCCACAACAGCAGCGGCTAACAGTACAAAAGCGACTACCCACTTCATTGTATCTGCTGCACTTGAGCTATCAGGAGTTTCAGCGTTTGCTTTCATAAAACCAACCTGTGATAAGTCTTAAATATAGACGACAATAACCCCGCTGTTGCAGGGCACATTCCTTTGCGTTGCAGAACAACACATCTAACAGTCATTTTAGTCAAAAAGACTGTTTAATTCTTTACTAAGAGCTGAAATTGATGCCAATTCGCTCAACTCTTTTTTTAGCGCAGAAAAAGGGCATCAAATGATGCCCTTTTTACTAGTGGTTCGTCAAATCTTATGCAAAGATTTTAGCTACAACACCAGCACCAACTGTACGGCCACCTTCGCGGATTGCGAAACGTAGACCTTCGTCCATTGCGATTGGAGCGATTAGCTCAACAGTCATTTGAACGTTGTCACCTGGCATTACCATTTCTACGCCTTCTGGTAGAGTAATGTCGCCTGTTACGTCAGTTGTACGGAAGTAGAACTGTGGACGGTAACCTTTAAAGAAAGGAGTGTGACGGCCGCCTTCATCTTTAGAAAGTACGTATACTTCAGACTCGAACTTAGTGTGTGGGTTGATAGAACCTTTAGCAGATAGTACTTGGCCACGTTCAACTTCGTCACGCTTAGTACCACGTAGTAGTGCACCAACGTTCTCACCTGCACGACCTTCGTCAAGCAGCTTACGGAACATTTCAACACCAGTACAAGTAGTAAGAGTAGTCTCTTTGATACCAACGATTTCTACTTCGTCACCTACACGTAGGATACCACGCTCGATACGACCAGTTACAACAGTACCACGACCTTGGATCGAGAATACGTCTTCGATTGGTAGTAGGAACGGTTGATCAACTGCAC